>JAQDZZ010000001.1:0-330275 GCA_027671585.1 Coriobacteriaceae bacterium AM22-12AC-r
GCGCTGCATGAGCATGCCCTTCTGGCGCGAGGACCTCTAAGGTTTTCCGTTTCCGGTGCGGTCCCCCTACAACCGCACCGGTTTCGCCCGTCAAACGGGCAACACTAATACTTACGTAATTCATTTCTTCGAAAGGAAACGAACCATGGGTGTTAACCTCTCCGGCCGTAGCTTCCTCAAGCTCCTCGACCTCACCACCGAGGAGATCGAGTACCTGCTCAAGCTCTCCAAGAACTTCAAGGACATGAAGCGCGCTGGCGTTCCGCACCGTTATCTCGAGGGCAAGAACATCGTTCTGCTCTTCCAGAAGACCTCCACTCGTACCCGCTGCGCCTTCGAGGTTGGCGGCATGGATCTGGGCATGGGCGTCACCTACCTCGATCCGGGTTCGTCGCAGATGGGCAAGAAGGAGTCCATCGAGGACACCGCCCGCGTTCTCGGCCGCATGTATGACGGCATTGAGTTCCGTGGCTTTGCCCAGGACGACGTCGAGGAGCTTGCCGCTAAGTCCGGCGTGCCCGTGTGGAACGGTCTGACCACCGAGTGGCACCCCACCCAGATGCTCGCCGACATCCTGACCGTCCAGGAGAACTTCAACTACGACATCAAGGGCAAGACCCTCGTCTTCATGGGCGACTGCAAGAACAACGTCGCTCGCTCCCTCATGGTCGTCTGCTCCAAGCTCGGCATGAACTTTGTGGCCTGCGGCCCCGAGGAGTGCATGCCCGCTGACGACGTCATCGAGGCCTGCAAGCCCATCGCCGAGGCCAACGGCTGCACCATCAAGCTGACCACCGACGTCAAGGACGGCGTCACCGGTGCCGACGTTCTCTACACCGACGTGTGGGTCTCCATGGGCGAGCCCGACGAGGTCTGGGCCGAGCGCATCGCTCAGCTCACCCCGTATCGTGTTACTTCTGAGGTCATGGCTATGGCCAACCCGGGTGCCATCTTCCTGCACTGCCTGCCCAGCTTCCACGACACCAACACCACGATTGGCGCCGAGAAGTGCGAGCAGTTCGGCATCACCGAGCAGGAGGTCACCGACGAGGTCTTCGAGAGCCCCGCTTCCAAGGTCTTCGACGAGGCCGAGAACCGCATGCACACCATCAAGGCTGTCATGTACGCCACGCTCAAGTAAGAGCATCTAGCATCTCGCTCGGGGTGCATTCCTGCGCACCCCGAGCGCTTTTGTCTGGTAAAAATCTCGCACCGAGCGACATGCACGGCACGGAAGAGCCGCTTCGGGCGAGATCAGTAAATGATTTATGAAGGGGGGATGAGAACTATGACTGAGACCGCTAAGAAAAAGCGCGGTATGCCTTCATCGTTCACCATTCTTCTTGCTCTGCTGGCAATCGTCGCGGTTGTTACCGTTATCGTCTCCGGTACGTCCGGTGGCGCGGTTACCGCTGCCCGCCTGAGCGATTTCTGCACCGCCCCGGTCAAGGGCTTCGCTGACGCTCTGCCCGTCTGCCTCTTCGTTATGATCCTCGGTGGCTTCCTCGGCATGATGACCGAGACCGGCGCCCTGGACAACGGCATTGCCGTTCTGGTGCAGAAGCTTAAGGGCAATGAGATCATGCTCATTCCCGTGCTAATGTTCATCTTCTCCCTCGGTGGTACCACCTATGGTATGTGCGAGGAGACCGTTCCCTTCTACGCCCTGCTCGCCGCCACCATGATGGCTGCTGGCTTCGACCCTATGGTCGGCGCTGCCACCGTCCTGCTCGGCGCTGGCTGCGGCTGCCTCGGCTCCACGGTTAACCCGTTCGCCGTCGGTGCTGCCGTCGACGCTCTGACCGGCGTTGGCATTGAGGTCAACCAGTCCATCATCATCGGTCTCGGTGCCGTCCTGTGGATTGTTACCACTGTTATGTCCATCCTCTTCGTCATGAGCTATGCCAAGAAGGTCAAGGCTGACAAGGGTTCCACCATCCTTTCGATGCAGGAGCTCAAGGACGCCGAAGAGGCTCACGGCAAGGCTGCTTCCGAGGTTCACAAGGAGGTCAAGCTCACCGGTCGTCAGAAGGGTGTTCTGATCGCCTTTGCCTTCACCTTCGTCGTCATGATCGTCGGCTTCATCCCGCTGGCCGACCTCAACGAGGGCGTCGCCAACTTCTTCGATGCTGGCGCTGTCTATGACGCCGACGGTAACGCCATCGTTCAGGGCTGGTCTGCCCTGATCACCGGCCTGCCCATTGGCCAGTGGTACTTCGACGAGGCTTCCACCTGGTTCTTCCTCATGGCTGTCCTGATCGGTATCATCGGTGGCCTCTCCGAGAAGCAGATCGTCAACACCTTCATCACCGGCGCTGCCGACATGATGTCCGTTGTCCTCGTCATCGCTCTTGCCCGTGGTATCTCCGTCCTCATGGCTAGCACCGGCCTCGACGTCTACGTCCTCGACGCTGCCGCCAATGCTCTGGCTGGCCTGTCCGGCGTGATCTTCGCTCCCATGAGCTTCCTGGTCTACTTCGGCCTGTCCTTCCTGATCCCCTCGACCTCCGGTATGGCTACTGTCTCCATGCCCATCATGGGACCGCTGGCTGTTAAGCTCGGCTTCTCGCCCGAGGTCATGGTCATGATCTTCTCCGCCGCCATCGGTGTCGTGAACCTGTTCACCCCGACCTCCGGCGCCATCATGGGCGGTCTTGCCCTGGCCAAGATCGAGTGGACGACCTGGCTCAAGTTTGCTCTCAAGCTCATCGTCGCTCTCTCCGTCGTCTGCGCCATCATTCTGACCGTCGCCTGCGTGATGCTCTAAGTACCCCTTGGGTACCCCACGGAAACCATGACGATCCTGTAAAGGATCACCTGGTCATCGTCTGTCCGGTGGGGTAACCCCACCGGTAGACTCCTACCTTTAGCCTCCTCCCGTTCCGTGCGCGGGAGGGGGCGCTCTTGTGTTCCGGCGTTTTACCAAACGCCGGAACCACTCGACGCTGCAAGCCCGCCAGAGCGGCAATCTGACGTTCAATCGTCGGGCATGGCCAAAAGGCCTATGCCCTCCTCTTTCACGTCACCTTGCTCGCTCTGGTGGGCTTTCGCTGACTTATGCTCAACCTGCGGCGCTGCCATTGTTGGCGCAGGGGGCGGCTTGCTCGCTCTGGTGCCTGTTCGCTGTCCGTTCTCTGCCCGCGACGTTTCTGCTGTTGGTGCAAAGGGGTCAGGTTACTTTGCGCCAAAAGGGGAAGTTGCGGTGGAATAGTTCCCGTTTGGCCGTCTTGAGGGGTTAAACAGGAGCTATTTCACCGCAACTTATCGATGGCGTGTTTGGTTGGTGCCTGTTGATGGCCTGGGCATCGGGGAGGGCAGGCTCCGTTATAATCGCCTAAGACATTAAATGGAAACGGGACGGGAGCCATATATGCGCCAGGGTTTCGACAACGCGAAGTATATCGAGCTGCAGGCCGCTCATATTAAGGAGCGCATCTCGCAGTTTGGCGGCAAGCTGTATTTGGAGTTTGGCGGCAAGTTGTTCGATGACTATCATGCCAGCCGCGTGCTGCCGGGTTTTGAGCCGGACAGCAAGTTTCGCATGCTCAAGAGCATTGCCGATGACGTTGAGGTCATCATCGCGATCAACGCGAACCACATCGAGAAGAATAAGGCCCGTGGCGACCTTGGCATTACCTATGACGAGGACGTTTTGCGCCTGGTCGACCTGTTCCGCGGCAACGGTTTTGCTGTCGCGGCCGTGGTTATCACCCAGTACGCCGGCCAGCCCGCCGCCGATGTGTTCCGCAATCGCCTGAACGCGCTCGGCATTCCCGCCAAGCTGCACTATCCCATCGAGGGCTATCCGCACGACGTCGACCTGATCGTGTCTGACGACGGCTATGGCAAGAACGAGTTTGTCGAGACCTCCCGTCCGCTCGTTGTCGTGACGGCACCCGGCCCTGGCTCGGGCAAGCTCGCCACCTGCCTGTCTCAGCTCTATCACGAGCACAAACACGGCACCGCTGCCGGCTACGCCAAGTTCGAGACGTTCCCGGTCTGGAATCTGCCCCTCACGCATCCGGTCAACATCGCCTATGAGGCCGCCACGGCCGACCTCGACGATGCCAATATCATCGACTCCTTCCACTTGGAGGCCTACAACAAGACCACGGTCAACTACAACCGCGACGTCGAGGCCTTCCCGGTGGTCCGTGCTCTGATGGAAAAGATCCTGGGCAAGAGCCCCTACCAGAGCCCCACGGACATGGGCGTCAATATGGTCGGCTTTGCCATCACCGATGACGATGCCTGCCGCGACGCTTCCAAGATGGAGATCGTTCGCCGCTACTTTACCGCGGTCGAAAATGTGCGCCGTACCGGCGTGGGCGATGAGCAAGTCGACCGTCTCAAGATTATTATGAAGAAAGCCGGCATCGATAAGAACTACTCACCGGCACGCTCGGCGGCCCTCACCAGGGAACAGCTGACGGGTGGTCCCGTGGGTGCCATGGTCATGCCCGATGGCTCCGTGGTGACCGGTAAGACCTCCACGCGCCTGGGCGCCGCAAGTTCGCTCATTATGAACGCCCTCAAGCATGTCTCGGGCGTCGACCTTGAGCTCGAGGTCATTAGCGATGAGGCGATCGAGCCCATCAGCAAGCTCAAGACGCATTTCCTGGGTAGCAAAAACCCGCGCCTCCACACCGACGAGACGCTTATGGCGCTGTCGATCACCTCGGCCACGAGTGAGACGGCCGCTCGCGTCCTTTCGGGCCTGGAGCAGTTGCGCGGTTGCGATGCCTTCTTTAGCGTGATCATCTCGCCGACGGACGAGACGGTACTGCGCAAACTGGGTATCAACGTGTGCTGCGAGCCCAAGTTTGAGCGCCGCGGTTTCTTCCATCGCTAAGTTTGAAGCACCGCGGTAATTGCATTGCAGTTTGGCCGTATCGGGTTAGCGCCCGGTACGGCTTTTTGATCAATAAAGTGCCTATTTCGGCGAAAAATAGCCGTTTACCTGCCTAGAAACAATTTGAGCGGTATACAATAACCGTAACTGTTTCATCCTTAGCGGGATGCCGCATGATGGATATTACCTGCCATCGTGAGGTGTGTCGGTCGCGCACGGCGCGTTAGATGCTCGTGCTCGGTTTGAGGAGGCTGCTATGGCGGGCAAGGGTCGTGCGAGTGTCAACGATATGAAGCGTGTCGAGGTGCTGGTGTTGATGGAGATCGACCAGCAAACCGAAGACAATGGCGGGCCGTATGGTTTCTCGCGCAAAACGCTTGCCGAGCGCGTGGGGGTTTCGCCGTATCGTGCCCGCGCCGCAATCGATCGCTTGGATTCCGAAGGCATGATTGATGTCGTCTCGCGTTATAGCGACGACGGCGGTCAGCTTGCAAATGGCATTTGCCTCACCGAACGTGGCGAGTGGTATCTTGAGGGCGTCCGTACCGGCATGCTCGTTCAAGAAATGCTTGAGGACGAGGTTGCTGATCGATAGCAGCATGTAACCCTTGCCATAGCGACGCCGCCTGGGAAACCGGGCGGCGTTTTGTTTCAAGATTGAGAAATGCAATCGCACGCGAGAAAAATTGCGGACGGTCCGCGGCGCGAGTATTACAATGAAGACCCGTAAGATGTGGATAAACAACTTCTACGGGAAGCGCAGGTAACTCAATATGACCAAGCATGTGTTCGTAACCGGTGGCGTGGTTTCGTCCCTGGGCAAGGGTATCACCGCGGCCTCGCTGGGCCGTCTGCTCAAGTCGCGTGGCTACAAAGTAACGATGCAGAAGGCCGACCCGTATCTGAACGTCGACCCCGGTACCATGAGCCCGTTCCAGCATGGTGAGGTCTTTGTAACCGAGGATGGTTACGAGTCCGACCTGGACCTGGGTCATTACGAGCGCTTTATTGATGAGAACCTGACCCGCGATTCCAACTTTACGACCGGTGCCATCTACAAAAGCCTCATCGCCCGCGAGCGTCGCGGCGACTTTTTGGGCGGTACCGTGCAGGTGATTCCTCACGTCACCAATGCCATTAAGGATAAGTTCCGCCGCATCGAGGAGCAGACCGGCTCCGATGTAGTCATCACCGAGCTGGGCGGCACGATCGGCGACATCGAGTCCCAACCGTTTGTCGAGGCCATTCGTCAGTACCGCAAGGAGGCCGGCCCCGAGAACGTCTGCTACATCCACGTGTCGCTCGTTCCCTATATCGCCGCCGCCCACGAGGTCAAGACCAAGCCCACGCAGCATTCCGTCAAGGAGCTCCGCAGCTTTGGCATCCAGCCCGATATTATCGTGTTGCGCTCCGACCACCATATCGATGACGCTATCCGCGGGAAGATCGCAAGCTTCTGCGACGTCGACACCGATTGCGTCTTTACCAACGAGGACTGCGCGAGCATTTACGATGTTCCGCAGCTGCTTGCCGAGCAGGACTTTGACCTGCGCATTTGCGAGCGCCTGGGTCTGGACCCGCGTGAGCGCGACATGAGCGAGTGGAATGAGTTCCTGCGCAAACAGAATCACGCCAACCATCACGCCGACAAGGTGAAGATCGCCGTCGTGGGCAAGTACACGCAGCTGCCCGATGCGTACCTGTCGGTTATCGAGGCCCTGCACCATGCGGGCGTCTTCTACGATCGCCATGTGGACGTCCAACTGGTCGACGGCGAGAGCCTCGACGAGCAGAATGTCTCCGAGGTTCTGGGCGACGCCTCGGGCATCCTGGTCCCCGGCGGCTTTGGCAAGCGCGCCCTGGAGGGCAAGATCCTCGCGGCCGAGTTTGCCCGTGAGCACAAGATTCCGTATCTGGGCATTTGCCTGGGTATGCAGGTGGCCGTGTGCGAGTTCGCCCGCAACGTCGTCGGCCTTGCCGGCGCCAGCTCCTCCGAGTTCGATCCGGACGGCCCATTTAGCGTCATCGATCTGATGAGCTCGCAGGAGGACGTGACCGAGAAGGGCGGCACCATGCGCCTGGGCGCCTATCCGTGCAAGCTCGCCGCCGATACCCTTGCTCGCGAGGCATATGGCGAGGAGCTCGTCTACGAGCGTCACCGTCACCGCTTTGAGTTCAACAACGCCTTCCGCGACCAGCTTGAGGACGCCGGTTTGGTTATCTCGGGTCTGTCGCCCGACGAGCGCCTGGTCGAGATGGTCGAGCTGCCGCGCGACGTGCATCCTTGGTATGTGGCAACCCAGGCTCACCCCGAGTTCAAGAGCCGTCCGACCAACCCGCAGCCGCTGTTCCGAGAGTTCGTGCGTGCCTCGATCGGTCAGCACGAGGGCGTCGATCGCCTGCAGGTGACGCCCATGAACCTCGCTACGGACTAAGGGTGCCGGCGAACAAAGAACATACCGAAGCTACTCCCTCGTCGCTCGCCGTGGCGGCGGGGGAGTATCTCGATTACCTCGCGGTCGAGCGGGGTTTGGCGCGCAACACGATTGCGGCTTATCGTCGTGACCTGACGACGTACTGCGCGTATCTGGAGCGGGCGGGCATCATGTCTTTTGATGAGGTGACTCGTCAGGTCGTGGAGGGCTTTGTCGCCGACCGTCGCGATGGGGGCTATTCCGATGCCTCGGTGGAGCGTGCGCTTGCGGCCGTGAAGGGCCTGCATGCCTTTTTGGTGCGCGATGGGATTGTGGCCCAAAATCCAACGGCGGCGTTGCGCCTGCCTAAAAAGGCTGAGCGTTTGCCGGAGTATCTATCGGTGGAGGATGTCTCGGCGCTGCTCGATCAAGACTTCCCCGAGGGCGAGATGGGCTTGCGCGACCATGCCATCTTGGAAGTGCTCTACGGATGCGGCTTGCGTGTGAGTGAGTTGGTGGGGCTCGATGTTGGCGATATCCATATCGACGATGGCTTTGTGCTCGTTCGCGGTAAGGGCTCAAAGGAACGCCTGTCCCCGTTGGTGGGAAGTGCGGCGCGAGCTCTGACGCGCTATATAACTAAGGGGCGTTCTCGCTTGGCGGCCCATGCCCACGGAACCGAGACCTCAGCGGTCTTTTTAAATAAGAACGGCCGCCGTCTGTCGCGCCAGGGCATCCATGCCATCTGTGAGCGCTACGGGCGCCAGGTGGGGCTGGTGGGACTCCATCCCCATACGCTGCGTCACTCCTTTGCCACCCATATGCTTGCGGGCGGTGCAGACCTCCGTGTGCTACAGGAGATCTTGGGACATGCCGATATATCGACCACGCAGGTCTACACGCATGTCGATCGTACGCAACTGACCGAGGTCTATCTGGCGGCGCACCCGCTGGCACATCGTTAACACATCGCTGGCCTGCATATCTATAGGTATTTGGGGACGGGCCCCAGATTGCCGCGACGTGCTTTTGCGCGCGCATGGGCAATCTGGGGCCCGTCCCATTTTTGCCACTTGTCGTCGCGGTGGCGGGCCGCATGTGCCTTGGGTGGGGGAGTTTGGGGGCGATGTGAACGGCATGTAAAGGGACGCAAAAATCGCCTCAAGGTCAACTTGAAGGTTGAGGTTGAAAGGCGGGGTGCCACAGGTGGCATCCCGCCGTTGCTGTAAACACAACATATTGTGTTTTCGAACATATGATTGGGGGTGTTTTGCAATATATGGTGGGTGGAGTGGTGGGGCGGGGTGGGGGAAGGGGTGGGGAAAGGTGTTGAAAAATGGGGCGGTTCACCATATTATTAATGACGTCGACAGGCGGGGTGGTTCCCCGCGTACGTGCCATCTGAGTAACCGAGGGGAGGGCGCACATGGGAATGACTGGTGCATACGAGCGCAATCTCGATGCAAAAGGTCGTCTGTCCCTGCCTGCACCCCTTCGCGAGGAGCTTGGAGAGCACGTTCGCGTGTTTAAAGCCCTGGATGTCGATGCTCTGTACGTGTTCTCTGCCGAGGCCTTCGATAAGTGGGTCGAAGGACTCTTCGCGGGTCGTGAGGGCCACGAGGGTTTTAACCCGCGTGACATTAACGACCAGAAGCTCATGAGGGCGATCAACAAGCGCACCACGTCGATGGACGTGGACAGCGCCGGTCGTATCGGTCTTTCCGAGTCTCTCCGCAAGCAGGCGAACCTCGACCGCGAGGTCACGGTTGTGGGCAACTACGACCACCTTGAGGTTTGGGATCGCGCCGCGGCCGATGAGGACGATGACGATGAGGCCCTGCTGGACCTCTTCTTCTCGTAAGGGCAAGGCACGGGTAACGGATGGAGCGTGGGATCTTGACACAAGAATATCGGCATGAACCTGTCATGCTCGGCGAAGTGCTTGAGTCGCTGCGGCTAAAGAGCGGCTCCGTTGTCTGCGATTGCACCCTTGGCGGTGCCGGCCATTCGGTAAAGATGGCCGCGCAGGTGGGGGAGACGGGCCTTTTGCTCGGCGTCGATCAGGACGACATGGCCCTCGAGGCCGCTGGCGCCCGTCTGGACCGCGAGGTTCCCGGCGTTCCGCACCAGCTGCTGAAGGGCAACTTCGGCGACTTGGACGAGCTGCTTTGCTCGGCCGAGGTGCCCGGGGTCGATGGCTTCCTGTTCGATTTGGGCGTTTCGTCACCGCAACTCGATATCCCTGGCAGGGGCTTTTCGTATAACGAGGACGCCCCATTGGACATGCGGATGGATCCGGGTAATAACACCTTAAACGCAGCTGAGGTCATCAACACCTATAACGAACACGACCTCGCCCGGATTCTACGCGTCTACGGCGAAGAGAAGTTCGCCTCGCAGATCGCGCGCGAGATCGTGCGCCGCCGCGAGCAAGAACCGATCGAAACCACCGGCCAATTTGTCGAGATCATCAAGGCGGGTATCCCGGCTGCCGCTCGTCGGCATGGCGGACACCCGGCCAAGAAAAGTTTCCAGGCCATTCGCATCGAGGTCAATCACGAGCTCGATGTGCTCGAACGAGGGCTTGATGCCGCCACCAGGTGGCTCAACCCGGGCGGACGTATCTGCGTCATCTCGTATCACTCGCTCGAGGACCGTATCGTAAAGAACCACTTTAAGGAGATGAGCCAGGGGTGCACGTGTCCGCCGGAGATTCCGGTGTGCGTGTGCGGCAACGTGCCGATACTCAAGGTCATCACCCGCAAACCCTTGGTTGCCCAGCCTGATGAGGTTGAGCGCAACCCTCGGGCGAGATCAGCCAAAATCCGCGTGGCGCAGCGTCTGTAGGCGCGACCGCGCGATATTGGACCTCCCGCTCGCACCATAAACGAAGCTTAAACACACTACCAACGTACTCGGGATGGGAGGCGGCATATCATGGGCTACAACACTTCAAGCGCAGCACTCGCCTATGATATGAACGCCATGCCCGCCTATCGTGAGACGCCGCAGGCCCCCGTTGCTCCCCGTGAGCAGCGCACGCCGCGCTTTGATGTCTACACGGGCGCGGGCCGTCAGGCAAACCAGGCGGTAAGCCCGGTTTTCATGAGCGTTCTTAAAACGTTTTGCATCATTGCGGCTATCTTCATGACGATCGGCGTCGCCCGCGTGGCGCTCGCCGGCGTTACGGCCCAGGTGCTCAACAGCAACGCCGAGCTTACCAACACGCTCGAAAAGGCGACCGATGAGAGCTCCGACCTGGAGGTCATGCATTCGGTCTATGGCGCCGACACGCGCATTCGCGACCTTGCGGGCGCTTATGGCATGGTGGAGCCCAGCGAGAGCGTTACACTTGACTTTTCGCAGGATGCAGCCGCGGGCGCCAACGCGACCGCGACCGCTCAGTAGCAAGACGGTAGCTGAGTATGACAAATGACTATCGCCGCGGTTCCGATGGGGGCCGCGGTTCTGGACGTCCCTCGTCGCGGGGACGTTCTGGTTATCAAGGAACGGGTCGGCAATCTTACAACGCCGGGCAGTCCCGTGGCAACGACCCGGCGTCGCGACTTCGCGGCTCGGGCGGCCCTCAAGTGCATAACAACAGGTCGCGCAAGAGCTCGTCGACCGAATGGCTCACAGGCGCGCCTCTGCCTCGCCGCAAAGCCGTCATGGGATTCATTGGGTTTGGCTTGGGCTTGGGCGTCTTTCGCCTTGCCGACTATCAAATTGTCGAAGCCGATAAACTGCGCGAGCGTGCCGATGCGCGCCGCCTGCTTGCGCAGACCCTCTATGCCAAACGCGGCACCATCTACGACCGCAACGGTAACGTGCTAGCGTCGTCGGTCGAATGTCGCAACATCGCCGTGAACCCGCAGCTTGTCGAGGATGTTGACAAGACGGTGTCGGCGCTGGTCAAGGCAACTGGGATCGATAAAAAGACCTGCCGCAAGCTCGTCGAGTCCGATGGCACCTGGGTGTATATCAAGCGCCAGGTGGACGAAGACGATGCTGCGGCGCTGGAGAAGAAGAACCTGCCCGGCGTGCTTTTTGAGCAGGCCATGAAGCGCGTATATCCATACGGCAATCTGGCATCGCAGGTGCTGGGTGTAGTGAATGTAGACAACGACGGCTTGACGGGTCTCGAGAAGCAATACAACAAGCTTCTGACCGGTACGAACGGTTCTCTTGTGCGCGAGCGCGCGAGGGACGGCAGCTATATCGCGGGCGGTGCCTATAAAAAGGTGGCTGCGGTCGACGGCGTTGATATCGTGACGACGCTCGACGTCAATATCCAGCGTGCGGCCGAGGATGCCCTGGCAGAGGCAGTTGAGAAGACTAAGGCCAAGAACGGCTCGGCGCTGGTCACCGATCCTACGACAGGCGAGATCTTGGCAGCCTGCTCGTATCCGACTTACGACCAGACCGATCTGGAAAACGCCAAGACCGAGGATATGAACTTGCGCCTGGTCACCGACGCCTACGAGCCCGGCTCGGTCTTTAAGACGCTCGTGGCGGGCGCCGGCTTCGACTTGGGCGTCGTGCGATCGAGTACGTCGTTTGAGGTGCCGGCGAGCATCAAGGTGGGTGACGATACCGTCACCGATGCCGACAAGCGCGACTATGCCATGACCATGGATGTGCGCGAGATGATGCGCCGTTCGTCCAACGTGGGCTTTGTCCTGGTGGGGCGCAAGATCGGTGCGGACGACTTTGCCGCCTATGTGGACAAGTGGGGCATAGGTCACAGCTCCGGTGTCGATTTTCCGGGCGAGAGCCTGGGCATCGTCAAGGAGCGTGACCAGTATGACGGCGCCACGCTGGGATCGATGAGCTTTGGACAGGCGCTGTCCGTCTCGCCGATTGAGATCGCACGTGCCGTGGGCGGCATCGCCAACGGCGGCGTGATGATGACCCCGCACTTCTATAAGTCCAGCAAAGGCGACGAGAAGGACTGGGGCGAAGGCGAGCGCGCGATTTCTGAGGACGCCGCATCCCAGGTGACATCGTGCATGCAGACGGTCGTGTCCGAGGGAACGGGCGTTGGCGGCGCGGTTGACGGCTGTGACGTGGCGGGTAAGACCGGTACGGCCGAACGAGCCGACGAGAACGGCGGCTACCTCAAGGAGAACTACATGTCGTCCTTTATGGGCTTTGCGCCGGCACAATCGCCCAAGGTGCTGTGCTATATCACGCTCGACGGAACGCCGAGCGGCTCAGATGCCGCTGCGGTGCCGTTCCAGTCCATTATGGCCAACGCGCTCGACGTGCTGGGTATCCCGCACACGAAGTAGGGGGTTACAATCTTTGGGGCGTGGTTTGTTGTCCCATATGAGGGGTGTTCACATGCCCTGCACCACGCATGCGCGGCGCTGGGATACAATACGCCGATAGCATTATTAGGTTTACAGGGGAGCTGCAATGATAGAGATCGCCGTCAACAACCTCGCGGCCGCAACAGGGGCCCGAACCGTGACGGGAGAAGCCGATCGGGTATGCCGCGGGTGCGTTATCGACTCGCGCCAGGTCGAGGAAGGGACGATTTTCGTCGCCTTTCCCGGTGAAAACGTCGACGGCAATGATTTTGCTTCCCGTGCCGTCCAGTCGGGCGCCGGCGCCGTCGTGATGACGCGTGAGCCCGAGGCCGAGCTGGTCTCGCTGGCGCAGGACAAGGGCTGTGCCATCTTGCTGACCGATGATCCCGAGGAGTTTCTGCTGCGTTTGGCGCACACGTACCGTCTGGAGCTTGGCTGCCTGGTCGTTGGCATTACCGGTTCTATCGGCAAGACGACGACCAAGGACGTGCTCGCCGCCGTGCTCGCCAAGCGCTATCGTGTCTGGGCCACCAAGGGCAATTTCAATAACCTGATCGGCATGCCGCTCACGGTGCTTTCCGCTCCGGCCGATACCGAGGTCCTGGTGCTCGAGATGGGCATGAACCATTTCCACGAGATCGAGCGCCTGTCCCAGTCCGCCAATCCCAACCTTGCCATCGTGAGCAAGATTGGTACCTCTCATATCGGCATTTTGGGTAGCCGCGAGAACATCGCCCGCGCTAAGGCCGAGATTGTCCAGGGTATGTGCGCCGCCGGCGACTTCTTGCCGCTGCTGGTTTTGGGCGGCGAGGACGACTTTACGCCGTTCATTCGCGATACGTTCGCCCAGCCTGCTGGTATCGACGTGATGCTGGCCGGCGTCTCGGACGATGATGAGGTCCGTGCCCGCGACATTCGCGTTGATGACGAGGGCCGTCCGGTCTTTACGCTCGATTTTGGTCAGGGCGAGACAATCGATACCATGCTTGCCATCCCCGGCGTGCAGTCCGTCCCAAATGCCGTTAAGGCCGCCGCGGTTGCCTATCGCCTGGGCGTGACGCCCGAGCAGATCGATGCTGCCTTTAGGGGCCTCACGATTACCGGTCATCGCCAGGAGATCAAGCGCGCCAAGAGCGGTGCCCGCGTCATCGACGATTCCTATAACGCCAGCGCCGAATCCATGGCTGCTGGCCTCGATCTACTGTGCTCGCTTTCGTGCACGGGGTCTCGCATGGCGATCTTGGGCGAGATGGGCGAGATGGGCGATGAGGCCCCTCGCATGCATGAACTCGTGGGCGCCTATGCCGCCGCCAAGAAGCTCGACATGCTGGCGTGCGTGGGTGGTGAGCTGGCCCAGCTTATGGCCGATGCCGCGCGCATGATGGGCATGGACGAGGACCGCATCCAGGTGTTCTCCGATTATCAGCAGGTGCTCGACCGCATGGGCGGCGCGCTTGAAAAACATGATGTTGTACTGGTCAAGGGTTCCCGCTTTGTTGAGCTCGACCGCTTTGTGGAAGGTGTGTGCTAGCCCATGTTCGGCAATCCCTCGTATCCAACGTATCAGGCTTTTTTGGGGCTTGGCATCGCCGCTGCCATTGCGCTGCTGCTCATGCCGTGGTGGATCAAGCTGCTCAAGGTCGAGGGTATCGGCCAGCAGGTTCGTGCCGACGGCCCCAAGCGTCATTTGGTTAAGCAGGGAACGCCCACCATGGGTGGTGTTGTCATCCTCGTCGCGATCTCGCTGACCTGCCTGCTGATGGGCAAGCTCACCACCGAGCTCGTGCTCGTGCTGCTCGCCACGCTGGCGACCGGCGTGCTGGGCCTGATCGACGACCTGACCTCCGTTACGCATGGGCGCTCGCTCGGTCTGACGCCTCATGCCAAGATGATCGGCCTAACCATTATCTGTGTCACCTTTACGGTACTTGCCGTCAACTGGTGCGGCGTCGCCCCCGAGATTCGTTTTCCCGGCGGCCTGACGATTGACCTCGGTGTTCTTTCGACCACCATCTGCGGCCTTTCGTTCCCGTGGCTCTACATTGTCTTTTGCTGGCTGATGATCGCCGGTCTTTCTAATGCCGTGAACCTGACCGATGGCCTTGACGGTCTTGCTGGTGGCACCTCCATGATTGCCATGCTCGCCATGGCTGCCATGGCGTTTTTGCACGGAGACGTGAACCTGTCCATCTTCTGCACCGCGTGTGCCGGTGCCTGCTTGGGCTTTCTGTGGTTCAACTGCTATCCGGCGAGCATCTTTATGGGCGATACCGGCTCGCTTGCCCTGGGCGCCGCGTTTGCCTGCACGTCCATCATGACCAACACCGAGGTCGTCTCCCTCATCATCGGCGGCCTGTTTATCGTTGAGACCCTGTCGGTAATGATTCAGGTTGTCTACTTCCACTTTACGCACAAGCGCGTCTTCCTTATGGCGCCCATCCATCATCATTTCGAAAAGAAGGGCTGGGCCGAGACCAAGGTCGTCATCCGTTTTTGGATTATCGCTGCGGCCTTTGGTGCCGTTGGCCTTGCTTTGTTCTTCCAGTTGGGATAGTGGTCTTTCATGCCTCTTGCTGATGTCTTTAGCCTGCTCGTTTTGGGTCAGGGCAAATCCGGTCTCGATGTCGCCCGCTGGGCGCTGGCACATCCCGAGCGCGTAAGCGCCGTTACCGTGTATGGCGGCGGCACCTCTGAGCCCAATGACGCCACGCGTGCGCTTGAGGCTGCTGGTGCGTCGTTTGTCTATGGGACCGAACAGGTCGAGGGCGCCTATGACGTATGCGTGACGTGCCCGGGCATCTCGGAGTTCTCGGGCTTCTTTAAGGCCGGGCGCGAGCATGCCGCCCAGATTATGGGTGAGCCCGAGTTTGCCTATCGCCTGTCGCCCGATAACTGGATTGCCATCACGGGTACCAACGGCAAGACGACCACCACGTCGTTGACTGATTATCTGCTCAAGGCTGCCGGCGAGGTCAGCGTAGCTGTCGGCAACATCGGCGAGCCGCCGGTCAACGAGATTGACGGCCGAGCCCACAACGAGTGGTTTGTGGCCGAGCTCTCGAGCTACCAGATTGCTACGACCGCCGAGCTTCATCCTCGCGTGGCGGTGCTGCTCAACATCACTCCCGACCACTTGGGCTGGCATAAGAGCCATAAGAACTATGCGCTTGCCAAGATCAAACTGTTTGACAATATGGTCGATGACGATCTGGCGGTTGTCGACGTCGAAGACGCCGGCATTCACGAGTTCGATGAGTACATCTACACGCCGGGTCGTCGCATCTGCAAGGTTGCCTTTGACGAGCCTGAGGGTGAGGATGCCGCCTTTGTACGCGATGGCAAGATGATCGTGCGCCTGAAGGGCGTCGAGACCCCGCTCATCGCTACATCCGAGCTCAAGATTTCGGGCCATCACAATGCTATCAATGCCCTGTGCGCTGCCACGGCTGCCCTGGCAGTCGGTGCCGATGTCGATGGCGTCTGCCGCGGTCTGGCCTCGTTCCAGCCGCTCGAGCACCGCGTGGAGCCGTGTGGCGAGATTGACGGCGTGCGCTACGTCAACGATTCCAAGGCGACCAACACCGATGCGGTCGAGAAGGCACTGACGGCATTTCCCGATGACGACGTGATCTTGCTGCTCGGCGGCCACGATAAGGGCACGCCGCTCACGGACTTCGCGCGCGTTGTTATGGATAACGTACGCTCGGTCGTCTGCTTTGGCGATGCGCGCGAGCGTTTCACCGCCGCTATGGACGAGGCCGATGTCGATGGCGATGTGGATATCGCCCAGGCGGATGACCTGCGCGATGCCGTGGACGTCGCCCGTTCGCTGTCGAGCCGTGGCGATGTGATCTTACTTTCTCCTGCCTGCTCTTCGTTCGATGAGTTCTCGGGCTATGAGGAGCGCGGCCGCGTGTTTAAGGACTATGTGGCCCAGCTTGCCGCTGCGGCGAAATCGCAAATGGAATAGGGGTTGCCGGTGAGAGAGGAGAGCCCCCGACAAGGTATGAGGAGGCCCGACTCGGACCGTGCTTCCTCGCGGCGCAGCACACCGCGTTCCGGTCGCGGCGGGCAGACGTTTAGCGAACGCTATATTGCCGGCGTTCCCGCCCGTATCATGCGCCCCCGTTTGATATTCATGGCCTGCCTGTTTACCTTGGTGTGCTTTGGCCTGCTGATGGTGTACTCGGCGTCTTCGGTCGAGGCGCTGCACGAGAATGGCTCGGCGACGTTTTTTCTGTTTCGACAAGCCGCGTTTGCCGGAGTTGGCGTGCTGGCTATGGTTGCCATCGTGCGCATCTTGCCGGACAGTTGGTTTGGGGAAGACGTGCTCAGGATCTTCCTCATCGGCATGATGGGGCTACTGCTTCTGGTGTTCTTGGTGGGCAGCGGCAGCCGTGGCGCCACGCGCTGGCTCAACATCGCCGGTATTCAGTTCCAGCCTTCCGAGTTTTTAAAGCCATTTGCCATTGCGTATTCGGCCATCATGCTTGATCGTTTCTTTTCGCCCGGTGGCAACATCAACGAATTCCTTCGCAAGATGGGCATCTACTTGGGCATTTCGCTCTTTCTGATCTTTATCCAGCCCGATTTCGGTACTGTCCTGATCATCCTGTTGACCCTCATGTGCATGGCGTTGTTTGCGGGTCTCGACCCCAGATTTATCATCGGCGTGCTAATCTTCGGCATTCTCGTGATCGTGATTGCGCTTGTTGCAGAGCCGTACCGTATGGTGCGTATTCAGGTTGCCTTGAACCCTTGGGCCGACGAGTATGGTGACGGCTATCAGGCCACGCTTGCCATCATGGCCTTTGCCTCGGGCGGTCTGTTCGGCCGTGGCATCGGCAACTCAACCATGAAGTACTCGTATCTGCCCGAGGCGCACAATGACTACATCCTGGCCATCATTGGCGAGGAAGTCGGTTTTGTCGGAACCGTGCTGTTCTTCTTGGTGTTTGCGATGCTGATCTATTCGGCGTTTCGCATTGCCGAGCAGGCGACCGATCGTCGGGGCGCGCTTATGGCGTCTGGCTCCGCGGTCATTCTCGCGGTGCAGTTTTTGATTAACGCGTTGGGCATCCTCAACGTGTTTCCCATGACGGGCAAACCGTTGCCGTTTATTAGCTACGGCGGTTCGTCGATTATTGTGTCGCTTATGCTCGCCGGTCTGATCCTGCGCGTTTCGTACGAGAGCGCCCGTCGCGATGAGTACGACCGTCGCCGCGAGAGCTTTGCCGTTATGGATGAGAGTACCGCCGGCGTAGCCCATGTGCGCGGTGAACGACCTTCGCGTAGCGGCTTTACCGTTCTGGATGGTTCTGCATCCGAGCCGGCAGCTCGTCCACGCCCGCGAATGGCTCCGCAAGGTCGTCCGCAGCGCCCCAGCCCTCGCAACGCGGGCGGCGGATATAATCGAATCGATTTGAACTCGGACCCGTCGGCGCGTCTGCGTACCGACGACCAGGGACCGCGTGTACGAAGGGACTACCATGACCGATAAAATGACCGTTGCTATTGCAGCCGGCGGCACGGCAGGACACATCAACCCCGCGCTCGCCTTGGCCGAAGAACTGCGTGACCGTGGCCACCACGTTGTGTTCGTGGGTCAGTCGCGCAAGCTCGAGGGTCGTCTGGTCCCCGAGGCTGGGTTTGATTTTGTGCCCATTACGGTCACGGGCTTCGACCGCTCCCGTCCTTGGACGGCGCTGACCTCGCTGTGGCGTGTCAACAAGGCCAAACGTGCGCTCGCCAGTCATTTCTCAAAGGTCGGCAAGCCCGATGCCGCCATTGGTTTTGGTGCCTATGTCGAGGTTCCGCTGCTGGGGTGGTGCAAGGGCGCGGGCGTTCCGTATCTGCTGCATGAGCAGAACTCTGTTCCGGGCCTGGCCAACAAGATGATGAACTCCCACGCCGCCCGCGTGTGCATCTCGGTGCCGGCAGCGCGTTCGGTCTTTGAGCGCGAAGGTGACCCTGGCCACGTGCTCATGACCGGCAACCCCGTACGTCGCTCGGTAATCGAGGGCGATCGCGCTCGCGGCCGCAAGGCACTTGGCGTTCCCGAGGACGCTACGCTGTTGCTCGTCTTTGGCGGTTCACTTGGCGCCCAGCACCTCAACGAGCGCGTGGCTTCGCTCAAAAACGAGCTGCTTTCGCGCAAGAACCTCTATGTGTTGCATTCGACGGGTGCCGACGGCTTTGAGGAGACCGAGCGCGCTTTGGCGCTGACGCCCGAGGAGGCGAAGCGTTACCGCGTCCAGCCTTACATCGACAACATGGGCGATATGCTGGCTGCTGCCGATTTGGTGCTCTCGCGTTCGGGTGCATCGAGCGTGGCCGAGATTGCTGCGCTCGCCGTGCCCTCGGTGCTCGTGCCGTATCCGCATGCGACGGCCGACCACCAAACCACCAATGCCCGTTATCTGGTCGACGCCGGGGCCGGTGTGCTCTGCGCCGATGCCGATATCGACGGTTCTGCCTTTGCCGATGAACTGCTGCACCTGGTCGATGACGCGGCGGCGCGCGACGCCATGCGTCAGGCGGCGCGTGGTCTGGCTCAGGATAGGGCCGCCGCTCTTCTGGCCGATGCGGTAGAGGGTTTGCGTTAGTTAGACGGGATATCGTCGGTCGCCCTCGCGCTGATGCGGTAGGTGCGGTACAGTTAACGGGTTACAGGCAGTGTTTACGCAAGGAGTACACGAGCACATGGCTGATTCCCAGACTGCAACCTCCGCGCCCGAGTTTAAGAGCGCCCACTTTATCGGTATCGGCGGCGCCGGCATGAGCGGCATCGCCCTCGTTCTTCACGAGCGCGGTTATGCCGTTACCGGCTCCGACCTTAAGACGTCACGTTATATCCGCCAGCTTACCCGCGCTGGTGTGAAGGTGCATGTGGGCCATGAGGCCGCCACGATCGACGAGGTCAAGCCCGACGTGGTTGTTGTCTCCACCGCTATTCCGGAGTCCAACCCTGAACTCGTGCGCGCTCGCGAGCTTGGTATTCCCGTGTGGCCCCGTGCCAAGATGCTCTCTGCTTTGGGCCACGGCTACACCACCGTCGCTGTTGCCGGCACGCATGGCAAGACCACCACGTCTTCGATGTGCGCCACCATGCTCGACCGCATGGGTCTGGATCCGAGCTTCTTGATCGGTGGCATCGTCGAGGGCTATGACACGAACGGCAAGAACGGCTCGGGCGACTACTTTGTCGCCGAGGCCGACGAGTCCGACAGCTCCTTCCTGTTCCTGAACCCCAACGTGGTCATCGTGACCAACGTCGAGGCCGACCACCTCGATCACTACTCGGGTATCGAGGAGATCGAGGCAACTTTCGCCAAATTCATGAGCCTGGTGGGCGAGGACGGCACCGTCATCGTCTGCGGTGAGGACCCGCATCTGGTCGAGCTCGCCAAGTCGACGGGTCGTCACGTGCTTTCCTACGGCTTTGCCGAGAGCAACGACATCGTCTGCATGCACCCGGATGTCAAGGGCATCCAGAGCGACTTTATCGTTCGCTTTGAGGACGGCACTGAGCACGCTGTGGAGATCAAGAGCAATCCCGGTCGCCACAACATGCTCAACGCCACGGCGGTGCTCACCGTCGCCCATGTCCTGGGCCTTGACATCGACGCCGCCGCCAAGGCGCTCTCGAGCTTTGAGGGCGTCCGCCGTCGCTTTACCCACGTGGGCGATATCGATGGCATCACCGTGGTCGATGATTACGGCCATCACCCCACCGAGATCAAGGCGACGCTTGCCGCCGCTTCGTCGCTGGGCTACAAGCACGTCGACGTCGTGTTCCAGCCGCACCGCTATTCGCGCCTGCAGGCCCTGTGCGACGACTTTGCCGATGCATTTGCCAATGCCGATAAACTGCTGCTGATTGATGTGTTCTCGGCTGGCGAGATGCCCATTCCGGGTGTCACCTCTAAGATGCTCGCCGATACCGTGCGCGCCAAGCATCCTGGCAAGGAGGTCGTGTACTGCTCCAGCCGTCTTGAGCTCAATCAGGAGCTCGAGCAGATGGTGGGCGAGGGCGACCTGCTGCTCACTATGGGTGCCGGTGACGTTACGACCGTCGGCCCCGAGTTTATCGAGTATCTGACTGCCAAGAAAGACGCTTAAGTCTAATGGGTCTGTTTAACGCCGTCATGGCGCTTTCGGGCATGATCGACACGGATGTGATCGAGGACGAGCGCCTTGCGCGTCATACGAGCTATCGTATCGGCGGCAAGGCCGACCTCTTTGTAACGTGTCATAGCTATCATGCCCTCCGCCGCGCCGTGGCGGTGCTCGATCGCGAGCAGGTGCCGTGGGTCATCATCGGCAAGGGCTCCAATCTGCTGGTTGCCGATGGCGGTTATCGCGGTGCCGTCATTTCGCTCGGACGTGAGTTTCAGCGCACGGTTGTTGCCGATGACGGTTGTACGCTGACGGTCGGTGCGGGCGTGATGTTTGCGCGCCTGGTCAACGATGCCCTGTCGCGTAGCCTCTCGGGCCTTGAGTTTGCCGTTGGCATCCCTGGTTCGGTCGGCGGTGCGATATCTATGAATGCCGGCACACGGACCGAGTGGATTGGCTCGCTGGTTGAGGATGTCGTAACGTTTGACCCGGCATCCGGTATCAAGCATTATGCGGGGTCCGAGATCACTTGGGGCTACCGCGAATGTAGCCTTCCCCGCAATGAGATCATCCTCGAGTGCGTGCTCAAGCTTAAACCGGCGCCCAAGGCCGACATTCGCGAGCGCATGGAGCGGTACCTGACGAGGCGCAAGCGTACGCAGCCCATGGGTCGCGCATCCTGCGGGTCGGTCTTTCGCAATCCGCCCGATGCGAGTGTGGGCAAGCTTATCGAGGATTGTGGATTAAAGGGTTTTTCAATTGGCGGCGCGGAAGTTTCGCCCGTTCACGCTAATTTTATCGTTAATAACGGAACTGCCTCGGCCGATGACGTTGCCGCGGTTATCAGACATGTGCACGGAAAGGTGAGGGAGGCGTATGGCATCGAGCTCAGACCGGAAGTTAAATTCCTCGGCTTCTAGAGCATCGAAACCCACCTTCCGCCGCGCCGGAGGGCGTTCCGGCGCGCCTGCCAAACCTCAACGCAATACCGTCGCGCATTCTAAGTCTGTCGGGCATGCTCGACAGACCAGTCGTCCGGTCGTCGGCTCGCAGCTCGGTAATCGTCCGGCCGCAAAAAAGTCCTCGCGTCCCTCGGTGACGTCAAAGCCTGTTATGGGCGCCAAACCTGCCCGTCCCATGGCAACTCCTAAGCCCTCGACGGGAACTAAAGCGCCGCGTCCAGGTCGCACGCTGGGCGCATCGAAACCGCGCTCGCTGACATCGGTCCCGGTTACCGTCAAGAAGCCTTCGGGTAAAAAAAGCGTCAACCCGTTGTCTTCACTTGGGGCGATGGTAAATAAAACATCAGACGCCGCTTCTGTCGTTACAGGCAAAGGCAAAATCGTGGGCGGCGTTCTGGCCGTCTTGGCCGTGCTCGTCGTCGTTGCCATCGTGGTGATTAACTCTGGATTGTTTACCGCCACTGATATTCAGATTCAAGGCAGCGAGCATGTGACGAAGCACGATGCTATCCAGCTGATCGATTTGCCCGAGGGAACGTCGCTTTTTAACGTCGATCCCGACCAGATTACCGAGGATCTCAAGCAGAACCCGTGGGTCTCGGGCGTGGATGTCCAGCGTCAGTTCCCGCATACGCTCATCATTACGCCTATGGAGCGCAAGGTCATCGCAATTGCCTATATCAGCTCCGATGACCTTGCCTGGGCCATCGGGGATGATGACACCTGGATCGCCCCACTGTCGACGTCGGTCGAAGTGGACGACCAGGGCAACGTCATCACGACAGGGCAGGGCTCAAATACCTTGACCGGAATCGATGCCGCGCTGGCGCTCGCTAAGCATTATGGCGCGGTGCTGTTGACTGATGTCTCGGCGGATGTCGCTCCGGTTTCCGGCCAGGCGGTGAACTCCAAAGCCGTTAAGGCCGGCCTGGATTATGTGCGTGGTTTTTCGAGCGAGTTCTTGGGACAAGTCAAGGATATTTCCACGCCTTCGGTCGAAGCCATCTCGGCAAACCTCAATAACGGCATTGAGGTGTCGCTGGGCGATTCGAACGATATCGCCAAGAAAGAACGCGTAGTCACCAAGTTGCTTTCGCAGGTAGAGGGCGTAACGTATATCAATGTGCGCTCTCCGGGCAACTACACATTTAGGAATGCTCCGACCTCGTAGCGCTGGTTGTTACTTTGTTGAGGGGCCATACCACGCCGTTTATCTGGTTTGTTTGGTTTTCACGGTCAATTATTTGACTGATACGTTCATAATGTGCAAACATAATACGGTTTACCTTTGCATTTACTTTCAACCTGAAGGTTAATGTGCGCAGGGGTCGACCCATGCTATGGCTATAACCTTTGTTCGGAGGACCGACATGCACGAGACAGAGATCAACAACTACCTTGCCGTCATTAAGGTGGTCGGCGTCGGCGGCGGCGGTACCAACGCGGTCAATCGAATGATCGAAGAGGGCATCCGCGGCGTCGAGTTTGTTGCCATCAACACCGATGCTCAGGCACTCGCGATCTCTGATGCCGATATCAAGGTGCACATCGGCACCGACCTTACCCGCGGCCTGGGCGCCGGCGCCAACCCCGAGGTTGGCCGCAAGGCTGCCGATGAGTCCCGCGACGACATTGCCGAGGCGCTTGCTGGTGCCGACATGGTGTTCATCACCTGCGGCGAGGGCGGTGGCACCGGTACCGGCGCTGCTCCCATCGTTGCCGATATCGCGATGAACGAGGTCGGTGCACTGACCGTCGCCGTCGTGACCAAGCCCTTCACCTTCGAGGGCCGCAAGCGCAAGAAGAGCGCCGAGGAGGGCATTAAGACCCTCTCCGATTGCGTCGACACCATGATTGTCATCCCTAACGATAAGCTGCTCGACATCGCCGAGAAGAAGACCACCATGCTCGAGGCCTTCGCGATTGCTGATGGCGTCCTTTCCCAGGGCACCCAGGGCATCACCGACCTCATCACCGTCCCCGGTATCATCAACCTGGACTTCGCCGATGTTAAGACCATCATGAAGCAGGCCGGTACCGCCATGATGGGTATCGGTACCTCTTCTGGGGATACCCGTGCCGTCGACGCAGCCCAGCAGGCCATCTCCAGCCCGCTGCTCGAGAGCTCCATCGATGGTGCCACACGCGTGCTGCTCTCCATCGCCGGTTCCAAGGACCTGGGCATCCAGGAGATCAGCGACGCCGCCGACGTTGTCGCCAACGCCGTCGACCCCGAGGCCAACATCATCTTCGGTACCGTTGTCGACGAGTCCCTGGGCGATCAGGTGCGTATCACCGTCATCGCTACGGGCTTCTCCGACTCCAACGTCAACCGTCAGGACGAGCTCTTTGCTGCTCAGCAGTCTCAGAGCAAGGCCGCTGCCTCCGCTGAGCCGCAGCGCACCGCTCCGGCCACCAGCCCGGCTCAGGCCGCTCCGACCCGCAACGTCGGTGGCACCGAGCTGCCCAACTTTGGCAACGACCAGTTCGAGCTTCCCGACTTCCTGAAGCGCGGCAGCTTCTAAGTCGTTCTTTGCATTGTTGTGCACAGGGGCGTGTCCGTATGGACGCGCCCTTTTTATTTCGACTTTGTAAACTAGAACCTCCAATCTCTTTACGTTCCCTTTACGATTGCCTCCAGCGCAGCAGGTATCCTTTTAGAGAAGTATGACAGCCGTATAAACGCTGGCTGTAGCGGCGATGCCGCGGTACTTGTGTTATTAGGAGGCTTTAGTATGGCAGCACGTGCGGACAAAGTTTCGCGTGTCGACCATGATGGAGTTACGTTGGTGGAAGGCGCGACATCCGATGTTCGCTTTGCCTTCACCGAGCGCGCCGGTGGTGTTTCCGAAGATGCGTACTCCTCACTCAACTTGGGCTCGCATGTTGGCGATGATCCCTTTGCTGTTCAAGAAAATCGTCGTCGCGCGCTCGAGGCTATGGGTGCCGCCGAGTGCGAGCACAACCTGCTCGTTCCCAATCAGGTCCATGGTGACCATATCGTTGCGGTGACCTCGAACGGCGCCGATGACCTTGAGGACGTCCGCGAGCAGATTGCCGAGGGCTGCGATGCCATCGTCTGTACGGCGCATAACGTACCCGTGCTGCTCTGCTTTGCCGACTGCGTTCCCGTGGTGCTGGTGGCCCCTGGCGGATTTGCCGTGGTGCACTCCGGTTGGAAGGGCACGATTGCACGCATTTCCGCCAAGGCGTGCCAGGCGCTTTGCGATGCTGCCGGTTGCGATGCGAGCGGCGTTTCCGCCTATATCGGCCCCCATATCTTGGGTGACGAATATGAGGTATCCCAGGAACTCATGGATCGCTTTGCCGCCGAGTTCTCTTGCATCGATGCGAGTACCTCTCGCATGCTCGATCTTTCCGCTGCCATTCGCGAGGCGCTGGTAGATGTCGGTGTCGACGCGGATAATATCGTGGATACCCAGCTTTCGACCGTGCGTCAGAACGACCGCTTTTATTCCTACCGTAACGAGGGCGGCACCTGTGGGCGCCATGCTGCGATCGGCGTGATGCTATGAGAAAGATCGTATCGGTCCTGAGCGCCGCTGTGCTTACGCTTACGCTGTGCGCCTGTTCTTCGGGATCTTCTACCTCTTCCATTACCGTCGCTGGCTCCACGACCTGCCTTCCTATCGCCGAGATTGCGGCCGAGGGCTTTAAGGAGGAGACCGGCATCGACGTGCTCGTTTCCGGTTTGGGTTCTTCTGCTGGCATCGAGGCCGTCAGCGCCGGCACGGCCGCTATCGCCAGCTCCTCCCGTGGACTCAATGCCGACGAACAGGATCTGGGCCTGACTCCCATCGTCATTGCCCACGACGGTATCGCGGTCATCGTGAACGACGATAACCCGGTCGATAACCTCTCGACCGAGCAGCTCCGCGATATTTACGCCGGCAAGATCACCAACTGGAAAGAAGTCGGTGGCGAGGACCTGAGGATTCAGGTTATCAACCGAGATGAGGCGTCCGGCACGCGTGAGGCCTTCCGTACCATCGTGATGGACGGCACGCCGTTCGATCGCCGCTCGGCCGTTCTTTCGGGCACGGGCCAGGTACGCGATGTCGTGTCTCGCTCTCGCGGTGCTATTGGCTACATCTCGCTGGGTTTTGTCGAGAGCCTCAACGCCAAGACTTCGGTCAAGGCCGTCTCGGTTAATCACGTCGAGGCGTCCGAGAAGACAGTCGCGAGTGGCGGTTATCCCATCTCCCGCGACCTCTATTTCTTTGTGAAGGGAACGCCTTCGCAGCAAGCGCAGGATTACATCGACTACGTGACGTCCGAAAAGATGGACAAGCAGATTCGCGAGGCGGGCTTTATTCCCGTCACCAACGACGAGAAGGGGAGTGAGTAGCATGGAAGCACAGGAAAACTCCCAGACTGAGCAGAATGTTCAGACGCCCAAGAAGCGCGAGCTGGCGCTCGTATCGCGCAGTACCTATATCAAGGAGAAGGCGCTGCAGTGGATCTTCTTTGCCTGCGCGTTCTTGGCGGTCGTTACCGTCATCCTGATTTTTGTCTTTACCACGTACTCGGCGCTGCCCGTCTTTACTGACATCGGTCTGGCTGACTTCTTTAGCTTTACGTGGGCGCCTTCCGAGGGCCACTACGGCATCTTGTCGCTGCTTGCTGGCTCGGGTCTGGTGACCGTCGGTGCGCTCGCCATGGGCGTGCCGCTGGGCGTGGGTACGGCCGTTTACCTGGTCGAGATTGCCAGCAAGCGCGTGCGCAAGCTCATCAGCCCCGCCGTTGACCTGCTGGCGGGCATACCCTCCATCATCTACGGCTTCTTTGGCATGATCATCATCCGCCCGTTTATCGCACAACTGACCGGCGGCCTTGGTTTTGGTGCGCTGACGGCGTGGTTTGTGCTCGCCATCATGATCGTCCCTACCATCACCACGCTCACCATCGATGCTCTCAATTCCATTCCCATGGGCATTCGCGAGGCATCGTATGCCATGGGCGCCACAAAGTGGCAGACCATCTATAAGGTCGTGCTACCTGCCGCGAAGCTGGGTATCGTTGATGCCATCGTGCTGGGTATGGGCCGTGCCATCGGCGAGACCATGGCCGTGCTCATGGTCGTAGGTAACGCCCCGGTTATTCCCGACAGCATTGCGAGCCCCATCTCGACGCTCACGAGCCAGATTGCGCTCGACATGAGCTATTCCTCGGGTCTGCACCGCTCGGCGCTGTTCGGCATGGGTGTGGTCCTGTTTATCATCTCCGCCACGCTGGTGGGTATCGTTCGTCTGATTTCCAAGAAGAAGAGGGGGTAGGCTATGTCCGATTCCGTTGACACGACGGTCGATACGACCTCGTCGCGCGAGCGCATCAAGCGTGCCCTTTCCCACGGCAAGAAGGGCCGCATCAACAAGGACCTGTCCAACAAGATCATGCTTGGCGTGTTTCGTGCCGCTGCCTACATCACCACGCTGGTGCTGGTCGCTATCATCGCCTACGTGGTCATCAACGGCCTGCCACACATCTCGCTCGACTTTATCTTCGGTTGGCCCCAGGGCGTCAACGCCGAGGGCGGAATTTGGCCCACGATCGTCTCGACCGTCTACGTGACGGCGCTCGCCATGCTTATCTGCACGCCGATCGCTGTGCTGGCAGCCGTCTATCTGGCCGAGTACGCCAAGCAGGGCAAGGTCGTCGAGCTCATTCGCTACGCTGCTGACGCTTTGGCCTCGGTGCCCTCCATCGTTATGGGCCTGTTTGGCTACGCCTTGTTTGTCGAGGCTATGGGCCTGGGCCTTTCGATGGTCTCGGCCGCTCTGGCGCTCGCGCTCTTGATGCTTCCCATCGTCATGCGCACCACCGAAGAAGCCATTCGCGCCGTTCCGCGCTATATCCGTTGGGGCGCGTACGGCCTGGGCGCTACCAAGTGGCAGGTCGTCTCCAAGATCGTGCTTCCTTCGGCCTTTGGCCGCATTGCCACGGGCATCGTCCTTGCCATCGGCCGTGCCATCGGCGAGACCGCCGTGGTGCTCTACACCATGGGCCAGGCCATCAATCTACCTATTTCGCCGCTCGATTCCGGCCGTCCCATGACCGTTCACCTGTACCTGCTTGCCAACGACGGCATCAACATGAACGCAGCCTACGGCACCGCGCTCTTGCTGATGGTGATCATTTTGGCCTTCAACCTGTTTGCGCGCTTCCTGTCGCGCAAGCGTCGCTAGTTAAGGAGTCCCATGTCCGTTTATCAGTCCGCTCCCGCGTTGGAGCAAGCGGCCATTACGGCCAAGGATTTCAACTTTTGGTACGGTGACTTTCATGCGCTGACGGGGCTTGACCTCAACATCGCCAAAAACGCCATCACCTCCTTCATTGGCCCTTCGGGCTGCGGCAAGTCGACGTTTTTGCGCTGCATCAACCGCATGAATGACCTGATTGAGGGCACGCGCGTCGAGGGCACCATGACGCTCGACGGCAACGATATCTATGCCGAGGGTGTCGATCCGGTCGATCTCCGTCGTCGCGTGGGCATGATCTTTCAGCAGCCCAACCCGTTTCCCAAATCCATCTACGAGAATGTCGCCTTTGGCCCTCGTCTGCAGGGCGTGACTAGCAAAAGTGACCTCGATGACATCGTGGAAGAATCGCTCAAGCGCGCCAACCTCTGGAAAGAGGTATCCAATCAGCTCAACAAGGATGGTTTGGCGCTCTCGGGCGGTCAGCAGCAGCGTCTGTGCATCGCGCGCGTGCTTGCGGTGCAACCCGATGTCCTTCTGATGGACGAGCCCTGCTCCGCCATCGACCCCACGTCCGTCTCTAAGGTCGAGGATCTGATGGCCGAGCTGGCGCCCGAGATGACGATCATCATCGTCACGCATTCAATGCAGCAGGCAGCTCGCATTAGCGACTACACCGCATTCTTCTTGCAGGAAGTTGCCGGCGAGCCCGCTACGCTCATCGAGTATGGTCAAACCGACGCGATCTTCACCAGCCCGGTGGACTCGCGGACGGAAGACTATATCACCGGCCGCTTTGGCTGATCGGTGCGACTAGTCCCAAGCCGATCGGATCTGGTCCGGTGCGTATTCACTGTGCGGGCGGCATGACCGCACCCAACTGATTGGAGTGAACCATGCGCAAACTGTTTTCCCGTCAGCTCATCGAGGCCCGTCACGAGATGCTGAGCATCTACGAGGCCGTCGATCTGGCCCTCCACGATGCCGTGAAGGCCTATGTGACCGACGACCGCAAGCTCGCCACCAAGATCAAGAAGCGCACGCTTTCGATTGACGCACGCTGCGCCAACCTGGAGGCCGTCTGCTACAACCTGATTGCCACGCAGTCACCGGTCGCCTCCGACTTCCGCTTGCTGCAGACGATCATCTACGTCGACTTTAACCTGCAGCGCATGACCGATAAGGTTCGCCAGATTTGCCGCGCCACGCGTCATATGATCAAGGCCGACATCTCGCTGCCCAAGGAGCTTGTCGGCACGGTCGAGGCCGAGGCTGAGGCCGTCTACCAGGTGCTGGGCTCTTCGCTTTCTGCGCTCGTCACCAACGACATGTCCATCATCTGCAACTTGGCCGTCGAGGACGAGCCAGTGCACGCCGCCTACGAGAAGTTCTTCCGCACCTTTAACCGCATGGACACGGGCGATTTTATGGACGACGACAGCAACTATGACGACCTGCGCCGCGCCATCATGGTATCGCGCTATCTCGATCGCATCGCCTCGATTTCCATCGATGCCGCCTGCCGTCTGACCTTCCTGTTGACCGGACAGCGTATGACTGCCGGTGATATCGCCTGCACTGATGAGGATGAGCTCGAGAGCATGCGCGTGCCTTCGGGCGAGGGTGTTATCATGAGGCCCGCCGTCGATGCACGCTACGTTGCCAAGGTGCCCGTTAACGAGGTCAGCGAGGGTCTTCGCTACCTGCTCGATCATCTTGAGGATGAGGACGATGGCGAGGACGACGAGGAGTAAGTAACCCCGTTCGTCGAAAGATTGTAAATACCTAAGTGAGCGCGGCCTTGCACATGCGGGGCCGCGCTCTTGCGTTAGCATGGGACTACTTGTTTGGCTGTCAGCGGAGGCGATTGGCAATGGATAACTATTTGGACTTGATGCGCGCTCGCCGCGAGCAGATTCTGGAACGTTTTTATGCGGCGCTCGATCGCGCGGGCCGCCCCCACGACGCCGCGCGCCTCATTGCCGTGTCCAAGACCGTTGGTGTCGATGAGACTGTTGCTGCCATCCAGGCGGGGTATCGCCATTTTGCCGAGAACCGCCCGCAGGAGCTGGTTCGCAAGCTCACGGGTCTGGCGGAGCATCCGGAGCTGCCCGAGGTGCGCTTCGATATGATCGGCAACCTGCAGACCAATAAGATCAATGCGGTGCTGGGCTCAGCCGAGCTGATTCACTCGGTGGGTTCGCTGCATCTGGCACAGGCGATCTCGAGCCGTGCTGTCCGCAAGATTGAGGCAGGCGAGCTCGCCGGCCCCCAGCGCGTGCTCATTGAGGTCAATGTGAGTGGTGAGGAGTCGAAGGGAGGCTTTTCGCCCGATGAGATTCGCGCCGCCGCGGGTGAGCTTGCGGAGCTCGAGGGAATTTGCGTGCAGGGGCTTATGACTATGGCGCCCCGGGGGAATAAGGATGTGGCACGCCGCACCTTTGCGGGGCTTCGTGAGCTGAGGGATGAGCTGGAGGCGGCGCATCCCGATTTGAACCTGCCTGAGCTTTCCTGCGGCATGAGCGAGGACTTTGAGCCTGCCCTTGAGGAGGGCTCTACGCTCGTTCGCCTGGGCAGGGTAGTATTTAGCCCGGAGTTTGCAGTAAAATAAGGCTCTGAAGTGCGCACTGATTATCGGGGCGCCTGCACTAAACCGCGAGAGGACACAACCATGGGCTTCCTTGACGAGATTAAAAATAAGATGCACCTGGGCGGCCAGCAGGGTTACGACCAGGGTTATGGCCAGGACGACGACTACGGCTACGATGACGGCTATGACGATGGTTATCAGGGCAACGGCTACAGCGGTGCTTCGGGCGAGGGCTTCTACACCCAAGACGAGCCGAGCAACGGCCTGCTTGGTCAGACGCGCCGTGGTGAAGCTGAGTCGGTTGCCGTGTATACGCGCTCCGGTCAGCTGGTCGGCGATGACTCCCGCCATGCCACGACGTATAACCCGCCTTCGCGCTCGCAGGACAGTGTTGCGAGCGGTTATCGTCCTGGTGCCTATGACACGCCGTCGAGCTACGCCGAGAACACCCGCGCCCGTGCCGCCGCTGCACCCGCGCCTGCACCGAGCGATGCCTCGGCCTATGCGAGCAATATCATCAACGCCACGCCGCAGCTGCCGGCCTATGTCCTGCGCCCCGAGAGCTATGACGACGTGGAGACCGTGGTGCGCCGCGTTCGCACCAAGCAGCCTGTCGCACTGATTTTTGTGGGCGTACGCACCGAAGTTGCCAAGCGCGTCTTGGACTTCTCTTACGGCTTTGCCTGCGGTCTGGGCGCCACGGTCAAGGAGGTAGGCGACCGCGTGTTCATGGTGCTGCCCGCCGGTTGCGAGGTCAAAGATTCCGATCTCAAGAAGCTTCGTGCCGACGGCTACCTTAAGTAAAGACAAGACGAGGAGATTCCCATCAACATCTACACTATCGTCCAGCTGGTCAACACGCTGTTCAACTTCTATTCCACGCTCATTGTCGTCTACTGCTTTATGACGTGGATTCCCATGAAGCAGGGTGGTTTGCTTCAGGATATTGCTGCGGTGCTCGATAGCGTGTGCGGTCCGTGGCTCAACCTGTTCCGTCGTTTCATCCCGCCGATGGGCGGTATCGATTTTTCGCCGGTCGTTGCGATTATTGCGTTGCAGTTGGTGCAGAGGCTGGTTCTGCAGCTTCTTATAGGTATACTCGTATAGAACTGACTTAGTAACTTACGTCGGGCGTGTAGCGCCGAGGCGATGAAAAAGGAGACTTGTTATGGCTATTACCCCTGCAGACATCCAGGCTCAGACTTTCTCTGAGGCCAAGCGTGGCTACGATCCCGCCGAGGTCGACGTCTTCTTGGAGACGCTGTCCTCCGAGGTTGACGCTATGCTCGCTAAGATCGTCGACCTTAAGGGTCGCCTGACTGCTACCGAGCAGCAGCTTGCCGATGCGCAGGCTCAGCTTGCCCAGGCTCAGGATGCCACCGCCCAAGCCGTTCCTGCCGCCCCCGTGGCTGCTCCCGCCCCTGACTTCTCCGCTCAGGAGCGCCAGATTTCCGCTGCCCTGATCGCTGCCCAGCAGACCGCTGAGACCATCGTCAACGATGCCAACGAGAACGCTGAGCGTATCCGCAACGAGGCTGACGCTAAGGCACGCGAGGTTATCCGCCAGGCTCTGACCGAGAAGCAGGCCGAGCTCGAGGAAATCGATCGTCTCAAGGCTTCCCGCGAGGAGTTCAAGGCCGAGTACCTCAAGCTCATCCAGCACTTCATGGACGATGCCCAGAACTCCTTCCCGGCCGACCTCATGGCCTCCACGCCGGTCGGTTCTGCCGCTTCTCCTGCGGTGACTGTTCCCGCCGAGCCGCTGCCCGTCGCTGACCCGGTTGTCCCCGTGGCCGATCCCTTCGCCCCGATCGACAACTTTGCCGCCGACGACCTGGACTAGCATCAGAGCTACAATCTAGTGTCCTTAAGAGGAGCTCGCACCTGCGGGCTCCTTTTTTGTGGCTGTATACGGGTTGGGAAACAAAACGCCGAGCTCTGCATGCGATAGGACAGAACTCGGCGAAGGGCGCGTGGTAAAAGGTAGATTTTAAGGTATGTCTAAAAACTACTTGAGGAGGAAGTTGGAGAGGGGAATAGTGCGGGCCTCGCGATGCTCGGGATCGGCGATGTGGTCGGCGGGATAGCCACAGACGAGCATGTGATAGGGATAGACGCCCTTGGGCAGATTGAACTGCTCCTGTGCCACCTCAGGCTTAAAATGGCATACCCAGCACGTTCCCAGGCCCTGCTCGGTGGCCTCCATCATCATCTGGTCGCACACGATGGACGTATCGATTTCACTGGAATTCATCTGGTCATACGGGCGCACCCAAGCATCATCGGTAACGCTGCAAATAAGGAAGACAAGCGGAGCTCCAAAGATAGACCCATCACGAGCAAACCGAGGCTGACAAGCAGCAGCCTTCTCCAACAGCTCAGGCGTATCCAGCACCATCACACGGGCTGGATGATTATTACAAGCAGAAGGAGCAATCCGCCCCGCCTCAACAATGGCATCCACTACCGACTGCTCAACAGGACGGTCCTCAAAAGAACGACAAGAATACCGACCACGAGCCAGATCCAAATAAGACATACAAGCCCTCCTAAAATTAAAAATCAAACAAGCCAAAAGTAACCCAAAGAGTACCCAAAGCAGCAATCAGCCAAACGCTCATCAAGGGCCAAAGTGTCCGAACGGATACCAAAGGTCCCTTCAGCCAAACCCCCGTCGCGCTAAATCTATCAGCCAAAGTTCCCAATGGTGGTACGTAAGGCGAAGGGCCGGCCACGGTTTACTTTCGAACGACTCTGCAAAGCAGCCGGAGTGAGAAAGCAAACCGTGGCCGGCCCTTCGCCGCCGGGACACGTACCCCCAATTAACTGTTCTTCATGACAATCGAATCCACGACATCGGCCACATTCTCGCAGCAGTCGGCGCAGTACTCCAGGAAGGCGTACACGTCACGCCAAGCGATGACCTCGAGCGGGTCCTTGCCGTTAACGTGCAGGTTACGCATGGCGTTGATATAGAGCTCGTCGGCCTCGGACTCGATGGTGTTGATCTGGATGACGAGCTCGCGCAGCGTTTTGGACTTGCGGTAGTTAGGCAGCTCGACCATCAGGTCTTTCATGGCACGGCAGGCGTCGGTCACCTTGTGGGCGATCACGATGGCATCGGGATGGATGCTCTGGATGTTGGTGAAGTAGACGCGCTGCACGACGCCCTCGATGCGGTCGAGCACGGTGTCGAGCGAGCAGCTCATCAGGTCCAGATCCTCGCGCTCAAGCGGGGTGATAAAGGCGGTGAGCAGGGCGTCCTCAAGCTCATGGTGCTTCTTGTCGGCCGCATGCTCGATCGCATGCATCTTGTCGAGCATATCGTGAATCTTTGCGGGATCGAAGTTCTCGAAAATCTTGGTAAGCAGCTCGGCGGCCTGGACGGCGAGGTCGGCGCAGGCGACGTAGTTGTCAAAGTAGAACGAATCGGGTTTCTTTGCCATGAGTGGGTCCTTTCGAGGCGAAGACGGGTGGGCGAGGTGTTACGGTCCGGATGGACGTTCGGTTTGACTAGATGAACATCATGAACAGCTTGGCCATGACAAAGCTGATGAGTCCGCAGGCGGGGAAGGTGAAGAACCAGGTGAACATCATGTCCTTGACGACGCCGAAGTTGATGGCCGAGAGGCGTTTGACGGCACCGACGCCCATGATGGCGCAGGTCTTGATGTGCGTGGAGGACACGGGGATGCCGGTAAGGGTGGCAAGCAGCAGGTTCGCGGCGCCCGCCAGGTCGGCGGAGAAGCCCTGGTACTTTTCGAGCTTGACCATGCTCTGGCCAACGGACTTGATGATGCGCTCGCCGCCCACGCTGGTGCCGATGCCCATGGTGGCCGAGCATAGCAGCATAATCCAGATGGGGATGCCGGCATCGCCGACGCTCGTCTGGCCGCTGGCAAAGGCCACGCCTAAAAAGAGCACGCCGATGAACTTCTGTCCATCCTGCGCGCCGTGCATAAAGCTCATGGCCGCAGCGCTCGCGATCTGAGCGTATTTAAAGAAGACATTGGCACGTCGCCTGTTGGCGGCGGCGAAAAGAATCGAGACGAGTTTGCACAGGACCCAGCCCATGACAAAGCCCAGACCGATGGAGAGCGCCAGGCCGTAGATGACCTTCATCCACTCGTGGACGTTGACGCTGCTCGCACCGCCGAGGGCGATGGCGGCACCGGTCAGGCCGGCGATAAGGCTGTGGCTTTGCGAGGTGGGGATGCCAAAACGCGACGCTGTGGCGCCGTAGACGACGATGGAGAACAGCGCCGCGCATAGACAGGCGAGCGCCATGGTGCTGTTTCCGCCAAAGTCGACAATATGGGAGATGGTGTTGGCGACGCTCGCGTTAAAGTGCGTCATGATGAGCACGCCAAGGAAGTTGAATGCGGCACTCATGAGAATAGCGGCGCGGGCGGGCATGCAACGCGTAGTGACGCAGGTCGCGATGGCGTTGGGTGCGTCGGTCCATCCATTGACGAAGATGGCGCCGAGCGCGAGGATCACGGTGACGGCAAGGACTGGGTTCGACACAAGTTGGCCGAGGAAGGTTGAGAACGTTACGTCCATATATGGGCTTTCTCGAAGTTTGCAGGCACGTTACAGAAACATGATAAATCGTATCACCTCCTGCGGGTTTCTTTACCGAGTTCTGATGGGAGCAGTGAATTTTTTGGCACTAAAATTGAATATTATCCCTGTTGACCGCGGGTGTTCTTTTTGCTAACACGCCATGCGGACACATGCGATCGCTCCGACACCCCAAAACCACAGCCTGTTCGCTTTACAGCATGCAAACATGCGTTCGATAATAGGAGGCATGGAATATCGACAGACAGATGGCAAAACTCGGCGCGTGCACAAGCAGTATGTGGACGTCGTGGCTCGCATCCTCGCGGGCGGACAGGTCGTGCCGGTCACCGTCTGCTGGGTCGACGGTCGTTGCTTTACGATTGACGAGATTGTCTCGACCACTGGGTTTGGCCTGACGGTTCACGGCATTCGTACGGCAACCTATAAGGTGCGTTTTGGCGGGCACGCGACCGAGTTGTATCTGGAGGACCAGACGCGCGAGCGGGCGGACGGCTCGCAGGCACACGTGATGCGTTGGTGGGTGTGGGCGTTCGACCGAACACTCGAGAGCGAGCGCCGCAGGTAAGAACGCGTGGCGTTCGGGTACAATGGCAGGAAACTTGTCAGCTACGGCGCCATCGCGGTGCTTTTTGAAAGGACGAAATTATGAACGATATCCAGGGCTATCAGAATGGCCCCATCGAGACCGGCGCAAGCCGTGCCAAGGAGATGTCGCCGCGCGCGTACAACCTTGTCATGTCTGCTCTGATCTTTTTGGGCTTTTGCGCCATGGGCGCCGGTGCTTACTTTACGAGCACCATGTCGTTTGCGCGCATGATGATGAGCGGCGCCGCTTTGCCGCTGGTCTTTGGCTCATTTATTTTGACCATCGTCGGCATGGTCATGATGTCGGCTGCTGCCAGCAAACAGTCCGTGGGCCTGTCACTCGTGGGCTACGTGGTCTTTGCGAGCACCTTTGGCCTGACGGCGTCGTTTGGTCTTGCCAACTACGACCTGCCTACCATCAACACTGCCTTTATCGCCACGGCCGCCATTACCTTTGTCTTTGGTGCGCTGGGCGTGACCTTCCCCAAGTTCTTCCAGCGTGTGTATGGCATTGGTTTTGGCATCCTGCTTGCCACGATTCTGGTCGAGATCGTGCTGATGTTCATGGGCGTTTCGCAGTCCATCACCGACCTGATCGTGATCGTGGTGTTCGCCGGCTTCATCGGCTACGACACCTATGTGGCAACGACGGTGCCGCCCACGCTGCCCAATGCCGTGCTCATGGCATCCAACCTGTTCGTGGACATCATCAACGTGTTCCTGCGCATTCTGAACATCCTCGGCCGTCGCGATTAAAGCGCGGCATTGCGATGCTTCCTGCCGGACACGGTAAAACGATGCGAAAGGCGGTCCTTCGGGGCCGTCTTTTTTGTGCGCGGCGGGGTATCATGGATGGGAAAAGCCGATAGCGGCAGCGACAGGAAAGGTGACCACTTATGGCAGACGTCGACAACAGGAACCGTAACCGCAGGTCCAACCGAGCGGGTCAGCCCAATCCCAAGCGCGAGGCCCGTGCCAAGGCCGCCGAGCGCCATGTGATGACTGTGTCCGAGGCCTGCGCCAAGGATATCGAGCGTTCGCTTGCTGGTGTTCGCGAGTTTGACGGCATGCCTGCCGGCTTTGTCGCGGCGATGAAGGCCAAGGTTCAGACTGCTGTGGCCCCTGAAGAGCGGGTCGCCGAGGACGTCGAGAACGCGGAGACTGCCGAGGTCGAGGCGGCGCCCGAGACCGAGGCGGCGCCCGAGCCCGTCGAGGAGCCTGCCGAGGAAATCGCCGAAGCTGAGTCCGCGCCTGCTGAGGAGCCCGCTCCGGTCCTGCCCGAGGTCACTGTGCTTGATGCCTCCGCCACGCAGGCAATCCTCGATAACGGTCGCGGCTATGCGCAGTTCTGCGACATGGCCGTGCTCGCCTTTGCCTCGTTTACCAATCCGGGCGGTGGATATATTCAGGGTTATCTGGGCCAGGAGGCCACGCTGTGCGCCGATTCGTATCTGTACAACGTTCTCGATAGGCAGCGTAAGTGGTACGGCGAGAACCGTCGCCGCAACATCAACTGCGAGCTCTATCGTAACCGTGCCCTAGTGGTGCCTGCGGTGCGCTTCGACCGCAACCACGTGCATGCATACGCCGACGTGATCGTGGCCGCCGCGCCCAACGTTAAGCGCGCCCGCCAGGAGTATCGCGTGAGCGACGATGCTCTGCTGGATGCCCTGCGCGACCGCATTCGCTTTGTGCTCGCCATCTGCGACGAGTTGGGTCGCGAGAAGCTCGTGCTGGGCGCATGGGGCTGCGACAACAACGGCTTTGATGCCGAGGCCGTGGCCGAGCTCTTCCGCAAGGAGCTCGCATCGGGCGACTTCAAGGTCAAGCAGGTCTTCTTTGCCGTGCCCTCTACGCGCTGGGACGAGGACTTCGCCAAATTCGAGCACGTGCTGGCAAACTTCCCCGAGCGAAACGAGGAGTCCTATGCTCAGGTTGCCGCCCGCGCCGCAGCCGCCCGTGCCGCCGAGCAGGCTCAGGCCGCTGCCGAGGATGACGAGGATGACGACGACTGGCGCAAGTACCTGTAAACGGTGCTCGTGATGCGATATACCGAGCCGACGGGAGAGGCTGCTCCTGTCGGCTTTTTATTGAGTGGGGAGCTTACGATGAAAAACGTTCTGTGCTTTGGTGACAGCAACACCTATGGTTACGATCCGGCGGGCATGCGCGACGGTACCGCGGTGCGCTATGCGCAGGATGTGCGCTGGTGTGGCGTGGTCCAACGTGACTTAGGCGAGGGCTGGCATGTAATTGAAGAAGGCCTCAACGGCCGCACGACGGTACGCGACGACATGTGCCATCTGGACACTAACCTCAACGGCATTCGCGCGCTTCCGATGCTGCTCGAGGCCCATAAGCCGCTGGACGCCATTGTGATCATGCTGGGCACCAACGACTGTAAGACGGTCTTTAACGTGACAGCTTCCGATATCGCCCGTGGCGCCATGGCGCTGATTCGCGCCGTCCGCGCGTTTCCGTGGACCGACGCTGCGCCTTGCCCGCGCATCCTGCTGATGGCTCCTATCAAGATCAAGCCGCAGATCGCCGATGTATATATGACCGATTTTGACGAGCGTTCCGTCGAGGCATCTGAACATTTTGGCGAGTACTATGCGCACGTGGCCGAGCAGTTTGGCTGCGACTTTTTGAATGCCGCCGAGTTTGCCGAGCCGGGCGATATCGACTATCTGCATATGATGCCCGAAAGCCACGAGAGCTTGGGACATGCCGTGGCAGCCAAGCTCCAAGAGATGCTCGGTGAGTAGCGCGACCCCAAGCCACCACAGAGTTCCCCTTGCGGGGGCTTGTTTCGTTTGTTTGTCTTGATCTGTAACAGTTCCAAGGCCGAAAACGGGCTAGATGTTACAGATTAAGATTATTTAGGTCGATATCGATTGTTTGTCTTGATCTGTAACATCTAGGGTCGATTTTGCCGAGTTACTGTTACAGATCGAGATGTTTGTGGGAGCCACCGCAAAGGTGCCTGTCCCCTTTGCGGCGGTTTTGGGCCGCGAATCTTAATACTGCCACATGTGGTTGACAGGGCCGGAGCCTTTGCCCATGTCAAAGCCGGCGGCGAGAGCGCCCGTTAGGTAGGCCTTGCCGGCGTTGACGGCGTCGGCAAGATCCATGCCCTGCGCCAATGCGCAGGCGATGGCGGATGAAAGCGTGCAGCCGGTGCCATGCGTGTTGCCGGTCTCGATGCGCTTGTGGCGGAACCACGTGGTGAGCGGATCGCCCATATGGTTGCCTTCGTTATCGAGTGGCGCGGGTTCGGCCAATACATCGTTGGCCTCGTTGACAAGATGCCCACCCTTAACGAGGGATGCGCAACCAAAGCGGCGGGTGAGGAGCATGGCAGCATTTTGCTGTGTGCGCTCGGAGTCGACCTCGTAGTCGAGCAGGGCCATGGCCTCGGGAATATTGGGCGTGATGACGGTTGCTAGTGGGAACAGGCGGCGGGTGAGCGCCTCGGCGGCATCTTCGGCAATCAGCCGTGCGCCCGAGGTGGCTACCATGACGGGGTCGACGACCACGTTTGTCGCGTTCCAGGCGCTCAGGCGGTCGGCGATAACCTCGATAATCTCGGCAGAGGAAACCATGCCGATCTTGACGGCGCTGGGGCGGATATCGTCAAATACGGCGTCGATCTGCGCAGCGACGATATCAGGGGAGATATTCTGCACGGCGGTGACACCGAGCGTGTTTTGTGCGGTGATGGCGGTGATGGCCGTCTCGGCATACAGGCGGTGCGCCGTGATGGTCTTGATGTCGGCCTGAATGCCGGCGCCACCGCTGGAATCGGATCCTGCGATGGATAGAACGGCAGGTACCTTACTGCGATCCATGTTTGCTCCCTTGTTCGGTCGGAATCAAATGGGTCCTTAAGCCAGCATTATAAAGATGCCCGGGCCGACTCTATGTCGAACCCGGGCGGGCGATGCAATCTTTACGCAAATGTAAGCAAATGTTCACACGTCAACAATTGACGAACACCATGTTACCGATTGTGGCTCCGGTGACGAGTTAGTCCTCCATGCCGAGGTCGATCGTCGTGCCTTCGAACACCTTGTTAACGGTGCGGACGGCGCACATCTTGCCACACATGGTGCAGGTGCCCTCGGTGGCGGCGGGGGACTCCTCGTAGCGCTTCTTACCGGTGACCGGGTCGAGAGCACACTCCCACATGGCATCCCAGTCGAGCTTGCGGCGTGCCTGGCCCATCTTGTCGTCCATGTCGCGGGCGTGCGGCACCTTTTTGGCGATATCGGCGGCGTGTGCGGCGATCTTGGTGGCCATGAGGCCGTCGAGCACATCCTGGGCGTTAGGCAGGCATAGGTGCTCGGCCGGTGTCACGTAGCACAGGAAGTCGGCACCGGAGCTGGCGGAGATAGCGCCGCCGATGGCAGCGGTGATGTGGTCGTAGCCCACGCCGATATCGGTCACCAGCGGCCCGAGCACATAGAACGGGGCGTTGTGGCACAGGCGCTTTTGCAGTTTCATGTTGGCGGCGATCTCGTCGAGCGCCATGTGACCCGGGCCCTCGACCATGACTTGGACGCCGGCGGCCCAGGCGCGCTTGCACAGCTTGCCCAGCTCGATCATCTCGGCGGTCTCGGTGGCGTCGTTGGAGTCGTAGAGGCAGCCCGGGCGGCAGGAGTCGCCGAGCGAAATCGTCACGTCGTACTCGTGGCAAATCTCGAGCAGCTCGTCAAAGTACTCGTAGAAGGGGTTTTCGTTGCCGGTGACCTCCATCCAGCCAAACAGCAACGAACCGCCGCGGCTGACGATGTTCATCAGGCGGCCGGTTTCCTTAAAGGTCTTGGTGACCGACTTGTTGATGCCGCAGTGGATGGTCATAAAGTCCACGCCGTCCTCGGCGTGCGCGCGCACGACCTCGAACAGGTCGTCCTTGGTCAGCTTGACCAGCGGCTTTTCCATGTAGCCGATGGCGTCGTACATGGGGACGGTGCCTACCATGAGCGGCGTCTCGTCGATGAGCTGCTGGCGGAACTGGCGCGTCTTGCCCGAGTTGGAGAGGTCCATGATGGCGTCGGCGCCAAAGTCCTCGGCGATCTTGACCTTCTTCCATTCCTCGGCGGCATCTGCCTTGTCGCCCGAGATGCCCAGGTTCACGTTGACCTTGGTGGACAGGCCCTCACCGACGCCAAAGGCGCGCATGCCCTTTTTGATGTGCACGATGTTGGCGGGAATGGCGATGCGGCCGTCGGCCACGCGCTCGCGGATGTACTCGGGGTCGCGATGCTCGCGCTCGGCGACCTCCTTCATCTGCGGTGTGATCTGCCCGGCGCGGGCGAAGTCGATTTGCGTGACGAGCTTGGGCTCGGTCTGTGTGCTCATTGGCACGGCTCCCTTCGTTGGCATTACCCATATCAGGTTTGCGGGTCAGGGCGGGCGCGCCCAGTCTCAGCCTGCCGTCTTGTCCTGCAAGCTCCCCGTTTATGTAATGGGCTCAAGTATAGCTCGAATGGGTACGATTGGCCTAACGAGCGTGCCTGTGGGGAGGCGTACATGGAAGACAAGCATCTATATCGAGAGACACAATGGGATGTATCGGCCGAGGAAAGCCGTGCGCACCATGGCCTTGTCGCGATTGGTTTTGCGGTGCTTGCCGTGTTGGTGATTGCCTTTTGTATTTGGACGTTCGGCGGTCATGGCGGCGCCACCTGGGGGTTTGAAGCCGACGAGGGCCTGCCGATTATGACCATGAAAGTTTCTGGTGGCAACACGGTTGCCGCACCGGGTGACTATTGGTATCCGCGCGACGAGTTTGTGCAGCTGCAGCTGAGCGGCGGGTCTATTCCGGGCGAAGAAATCGAACGCGTGACGTTTGATGCGACGCTCAAAACGCTGACGGTGGAGCTCAAAGATCAGGGAGACGTGCCCACGACCATGGACATTGCGCTGACGGAATGGCGCTTGGAGCCCCCGGCGGGCGCTGCGGTATTCGAGGTGGAGCACGTTAAGATTACCTACCAAGATGGCTCGACGAGCGAGATTGCAAAGGCCGATGGCTTGGCGGAGTAACGGGGTGTTTGGAAACGGCGGGCCTATTGTGCCTGCGCGTTCATGAAAACCAGGGTGTTTTTGTCTGAAAGCTCGGGGATGTGCCGATAGCCGATGTTGAATGCGGTAAGTTCGCTTGCATCCTCGAGCTTGTTTTCTGCCATCCACCGCACCATGGAGCCGCGCGCCTTTTTGCTGGCGGTCGACCGTTGGATGGGCTTCCCGTTGCGGATACCCTCGCCAAAGAGGCATGTGACGGCCGTGGCGTCGCCCGCGAGGTGGGGCAGAACGGTTTTGGCATACTCTACGCTGGCGAGGTTGACGATCGTAGCGTTGGAGCCCGCCGGAGCGATGGCCCGCGCGAGCTTGTCGTTCCAAAACGCGTAGAGGTCTCGGGCATCGTCAACGGCGAGCTTCGCGCCCATCTCCAGCCGATACGGTTCGACGGCATGAAAGGGACGAACGCACCCGTAGAGGCCGGAGAGGATCCACAGATGGTCTTGCAGCCAGGCGAGCTGCGCGGAATCCATCACCTCGGGTGCCATGCTCTGGTATTGAATTCCCTGATAGGACATGACGGCAGGGGAGAGGTGACGGGCGAGTACGGGATTGTCGAGATCGCCGCTTTTCAGGATGGGCCCGAACTCATGCAGGGTGTTGAGGCAAGGTCCCAGCAGTTTGTCGCTCACGTTCCACAGCGCCTGCAGGCCGCCGCTGCCTTCATTCCGCTCGATATCTAGCAGTGCGCGGTGGAGGCGAGCCGTCTCGCGCACAAAGGGTGGGATGCCCAGGACTTCAAAAGCATCTTGGGCCGCGCGCATCTGCTTGGCGGGCGAAATGATGACCTGCAGCATGGACTCTCCTCTGCCAAAAAGGAAGTTGCGGTGGAATGCGGTCTGTTTTGGCCGTTTATGGGCCAGTTTAGTCCGTATTTCACCGCAACTGACGAAGGGTTGGTCAGGCTCGCTCGATGAAGGCTTTGTAGCCGCGATAGGCCTCGTAGATATCGGCCTTGTTGGCGACTTCCCACAGGGCGTGCATGGACAGGACGGCAACGCCGGAGTCGATGACGTTCATGCCATACTTGGCCATGATGTAGGCAATGGTGCCGCCGCCGCCCGCGTTGACGCGACCGAGCTCACAGGTCTGGAAGTCCACGCCGGCCTCGTCCATGATGTCGCGGATGAGGGCCACGTACTCGGCGTCGGCGTCGTTGGAGCCGCCCTTGCCACGGCTGCCCGTGTACTTGTTAAAGCACAGGCCGCGACCCATAAAGGCGGCGTTCTTGGTCTCGAACTTGCCGGCATAGCCCGGGTCGAAGCCGGCAGACACGTCAGAGGAAAGCATGCGGCTGCGGGCGAGTGCGCGGCGCAGGGCCAGCGGGCTATTCTCGCCGGCGAGCGTCATGATCTCGGCGACGGTGTTCTCGAAGAAGCGGCTCGTCATGCCGGTGGCGCCTACGGAACCAATCTCCTCTTTGTCGACGATGAGCGTGATGCTCGTGCGCTCGACATTGGCCACGTTGATCTGGGCGAGCATGGAGGGGTAGGCGCAAACGCGGTCGTCATGGCCATAACCCAGAATCATAGAGCGGTCGAGGCCCATGTCGCGGGCGGGGCCGGCGGGCACGACCTCGATTTCGGCGGAGAGGAAGTCCTCCTCCTCGACGTCGTACTGCTCCTTAAGGATGTCCAGGAACATTTGCTTGACGGGCTCCTTAGGGGCGTCCTTGTCGTCCTCGTCAAACTTGACGGGGCGGCCGCCCACGATCACGTCGAGGATCTCGGCATCGACGGCGTCCTTGGCGGGCTTGGACATCTGCTCGCTCGAGAGGTGGATCAGCAGATCGGAGATGGTAAAGACCGGGTCGTCCGCCTTGTCGCCGATATTGATGTCGACGGTGGTACCGTCCTTTTTGCAGATGACGCCCACGAGTGCGAGCGGGGAGGCTACCCAGTGGTAGCTCTTGACGCCGCCGTAGTAGTGCGTGTCGAGGTAGGCCATGTCGCCGGCCTCGAAGGCGGGATTCTGCTTAAGGTCCAGGCGCGGCGAGTCCACGTGGGCGCCCAGGATGTTAAAGCCCTGCTCGAGCGGGGCGGTGCCCAGGTTGACGAGCATAAGGTCCTTGCCGTGGTTGGCGGCGTACACCTTGTCGCCTGCCTTGAGCTCGCGGCCTTCGGCGATCACGGTCTCCAGGTCGACGTATCCCGCCTCCTCGGCCATCTTGATGCCGGTCTTGACGCACAGGCGCTCGGTCTTGTTCTCGCTCAAAAACTGCTTATAGCCGCGGCAAAGCTCCTCGAGCTCCTCGATTTGCTGTGGCGTGTACTTTTTCCATGCGCAGGGACGCTCCATGACGCAGGCTCCTTTCGGATCGATCGTGCTGGTTGATGTACCGTGAGCCATCGTATCACGCGCGGGCTCACGGTGGCGGGGGAGCTTGATGTGAGGTGGCCGCGGGGCGGGGAGCGTGTAAACTGGAGTGAGCAAACCGTGCCCAGCCTAAAGCGAGGTATTCAATATGTCTGAAAAGCGCCGCACCTTTGCCGTTATCGACGGCAACTCGCTCATGCATCGCGCCTTCCACGCCGTGCCGCCGACCATGAATGCGCCGGACGGTCGCCCCACCAACGCGATTTTTGGCTTTCTGAACATGTTTCTCAAGATGATCGACGCCTTTAACCCCGATGGTGTGGTCGTGGCATTTGATAAGGGCAAGCCGCGCGTGCGCATGGAGATGCTGCCGCAGTATAAGGCGCAGCGCCCGCCCATGGACCCCGACCTGCACGCGCAGTTCCCCATGATTAAGGAGCTGCTCGCCGCACTCAACGTGCCGATTTTGCAGTCCGAGGGCTGGGAGGGCGACGATATCCTGGGCACCATGGCGCGCCTGGGTGAGGAAGCCGGCTGCGACATGCTGCTGGTGACCGGCGACCGCGACATGTATCAGCTCGTGACCGAGAACGTCAACGTGGTCTCGACCCGCAAGGGCCTGTCCGACGTGGCGATTATGACGCCCGAGAGCGTGGACGACCTGTATCACGGCATTACGCCGGCGCTCGTGCCCGATTTTTACGGCCTGAAGGGCGATACGTCGGACAACATTCCCGGCGTGCCGGGCATCGGCCCCAAAAAGGCGAGCGCGCTCATCGCGCAGTACGGCAGCCTGGACGAGGTCATCGCGCATGCCGACGAGGTCAAGGGCAAGATGGGCGAAAACCTGCGCGCACACATCGACGACGCGCTGCTGAGCCGTAAGGTGGCGACCATCCGCACCGATGCGCCCGTTGAGCTCGATTTTGAGGCGACGTCCTTCCCGGCGTTTTCTGCCGATGAGGTTTCCGCGGCGCTGGGTACGCTTGGTATCACCGCCATGCAGAACCGTTTCTTGGCGTTGATCGGCGGCGAGGGCGGGGTTGCTGCCGCTGCTAGCACGTTTGAGATGCCCACGATTGAGCGCACCGCTGCCGGCGATGCCGAGGCGCTTGCTGCCGTGGCGTCCGAGGTTGCCCGTGCGATCGAGGCGGGCGAGTGGGTCGCCGCCGTGGTGGACGACGACAAGGAAGAGGGCGCGCTCTTTGGACTGACGCGCACGCTGTGGTTGGCGACGTCCAAGGGCCTGTTTGCGCTCGAGGAGGGCGACAGCGGTGCGGCGGCTGAGGTTGAGGGCTTCAACTTCGCCCACGGCGTGATTGCCGGCGTGCTCGCGCGTCTGTTTATGGAAGGCCGTGTGGCGAGCCCGGATATGAAGGCGCTTCTGCATGAGCTTTCGCCCATCGATTCTTCTGAGCTCGAGCTCATGGATCCGCTGGCAGTCGATTCCACGCGCATCTTCGATACCGTTGTTGCCGCCTACCTGTTGGATTCCGACCGCTCCGAGTTTGACGAGGTGTATCTGGCCGATACGTATCTGCAGATGGCGCTGCCTGCGGCGCGCGGCGCAGAGGGTGCTGGCGAGGACGCTCCTGCGCCCGCCGCTCGCACGGCGGCCTTGACGCTGGCGCTGGTTGCACCGCTGCGTGACCGCATGGCCCGCGAGAACGCCGCCAACGTGTTCGATGGGATCGAGATGCCGCTCGTGCCGGTGCTTGCCAAGATGGAGCGCGCGGGCATGCTCGTGGACCCCGACCGCCTGCACAGTCTGTCCGAGGGCCTGGCGACCCAGATTGCCGATGTCGAGCGCAGCATTCGCGACCTGGCCGGCGACGAGACCTTTAACATCGGCAGCCCCATGCAACTCTCGCACGTGCTGTTTGATGTTATGGGACTTCCGACCAAGGGCCTCAAAAAGACCAAGCGCGGCTACTATTCGACCAACGCCAAGGTGCTGAGCGACCTTGCCCGCGACCACGAGATCGTGCGCCTGATTTTGGACTGGCGTGAGAAGTCCAAGATTAAGTCGACCTATCTGGACACGCTGGGCCCGCTGCGCCGTGGTGACGGGCGTGTGCACACCACGTACAACCAGACCATCACCGCGACGGGGCGTTTGTCTTCGAGCGACCCCAATCTGCAAAACATTCCGACGCGCTCGGAGCTGGGGCGTACCGTCAAGACGGCGTTCTCGGCGGGCGAGGGCAGCGTCTTTTTGGCGGTGGACTACTCGCAGATCGAGCTGCGCCTGCTCGCGCATCTTTCGGGTGACGAGCACCTGGTGCGCGCCTTCAACGAGGGCGAGGACTTCCATGCCGAGACGGCCGCGCGCGTATTTGGCGTGCCGGTGTCCGAGGTGACACCCGACCTGCGTAGCCGCGCCAAGGCCGTGAACTTTGGCATCGTGTACGGCCAGCAGGCCTATGGACTGTCGCAGTCGCTGCACATCTCGATGGCCGAGGCGCGCGACATGATTGATCGCTACTACGAGGCCTACCCGGGCGTGCGCACGTTCCTCGACAATGTGGTGGCGCGAGCCAAGCAGACGGGCTATGCCGAGACCATGTATGGCCGCAGACGCCATATTCCCGAGCTCAAGGCCAAAAACCCACAGCTCCGCGGCTTTGGTGAGCGCACGGCCATGAACCACCCCATGCAGGGCACCGCCGCCGACATCATCAAGATCGCCATGGCCCGCGTAAGCCGCCGCCTGGAAGAAGAGGGTTTTGCCGCCCACATGATCTTGCAGGTACACGACGAACTGGACTTTGAGTGCCCCGTCGATGAAGTCGAGCGCCTAACCACCATGGTCCGCGACGTCATGGAACACGTCGTAGACCTCCGAGTACCCCTAATCGCCGAAGCCTCAACCGGAGTAACCTGGGCCGACGCCAAATAGGAAAGCACTCGGTAAGGCAAGCTCGCCCAAGACGCAAGCCCCCACATACTTAAGATTTGGGACAAACACTACTGATTAATTTGTCCCACAGTAACCAAAACAGAGGGGAGCCCCTTCCAACAAGGGGCTCCCCTCTGCTCAAATCATTTCAGCTAAGTATCTAGACACTCAAGACGCCATCTTGGCGGCAGGAAAGTAAACCTAGGACCTGGCCGGGCGGCGCGGATTAGTTTTTCGTAGATTCCGCACGAGCCGGAAAGCACTTAATGTGCTTTCCGAGCGAGCCCAGGACCTGACCGAACGAAAAACTAATCCGCGCCGCCCGGCCAGGTCCGACGAGCCACGTTACCGAGCCGCCAGGATGGCGTCGATGAGCGTCAGTACGCCCCCGTCGTTGTTGCTCGCAATGCGCCACTTGGCATGCGCGTTCATGTGCTCCTCGGCATTGTCCACGATAAAGCTATGCCCGACGCGCTCGAGCATGGGAATATCGTTGTAGGTGTCGCCCACGGCGGCGGCGTCGGCGATATCGATGCCCAGGTGGTCGCACAGGTGCGCGACGCCCGACCCCTTGTCGACGCCCAGGTTCATGAAGTCGATCCACTCGCGCCCGGCGTTGGTGACGTAGAGCTTGTCCGAGAACTCGGGGCTGTAGTCCTCGCGAAACGCTGGCTCGGCATCGTAGGCGGGGAAAAAGATCGAAATCTTGTTGGACTCGATATCAAGGCCCTCAAAGCTATCGACGTAGTTGATCGTGTTGTAGTACACGCTGATCTCGTCGTGGTACTGATGGTCGCGGGCGAGCACATAGAACTCGTCGTAGCAGCACAAGACGGGAACGGCACGCGGGTCCTCCGAGGCACGGGCGAGCACCTGCTGATACAGCGCCACATCGATGTTGCTCTTATAGATATAGCTGCCGCGATAGATGACGCAGGCTCCGTTGTCGGGACAAAAAGCAAGGCGGTTCTTAATGTTTTCGAACATTTCCTCGAGTTTGGGGGCGGGGCGTCCGCTGGCGGGGCAGAATACAATGCCTGCGTCGGCGAGCTTGTCCAGGCGCTCATCAAGACCCTGCGGCAACACGCGCTTGTCGGTGAGCAGCGTCTTGTCCATGTCGACGGCGAGAATCTTAATGCTTCCGATATTGGTGTCCGATTCGTAAGTTTGCATAAAAGCGCGCCTTTCGTTTCGAAATTGTTTCAGACGTTATAACCATCAACCAGTAACTGAGCGTATTGTCGCAGGAACGGAGCGTATTTGCACCACGCTTCACAAAGTAATGAAAAAACTTTTCAGAAATTTGAATTTGTCGCTTGTGCTGCGGGCACTTTAGCGTAATATAGCGACCATCGAAAACGGAGACGGAAATACAACCGCTTACCGAAGAAAAGGTACCGTTTACGATATTAGAATTGCGCCCGGCGATAGGTGAAAGGAGAGGCAGATGCAGTTCGTAAAGATCATCACCACTGCAGATAATGCCATCCGACGCCAGCGCGCAATTTCCCGACGACGATAACAATCGTCTCTGTTCGTATGGGGTGAAATGCCCCAACAGAGTCATTTTGGGGTCGTTGGGTTTTAGCACGATATAAACGCATGTTTCTAGGGCATGCTGTGCTGCTTTTTGCTATTTAACCTGATATTGCACGGTTTTTTGACCTCGAAATGACTTGCAACTGACCGATGTTCTAACTAGCTACCAAGGGCGAAAGGAAACAGCCATGAGCAAGGAAAAAGTCGTTCTCGCATATTCCGGTGGTCTTGATACATCCGTATGTGTCAAGTGGCTCCAGGACGAGAAGAATCTCGATGTCGTTTGCGTCTGCGGCAACGTGGGCCAGGAGGAGACCGGCTTGGATGCCAAGAAGCAGAAGGCGCTTGACCTGGGCGTTCTCGATTGCCAGGTGCTCGACCTGCGCGACGAGTTCTCCGATGAGTTCCTGACTAAGGCCATCGCCGCAAACTCCATGTACGAGAACAAGTACCCGCTGCTCTCCGCGCTGTCTCGCCCGCTGCTCGCCAAGAAGCTTGTCGAGGTCGCTCACGAGTTTGGCGCGACCTACGTCGCCCACGGCTGCACCGGCAAGGGTAACGACCAGGTTCGTTTTGAGGCTGCCGTCAAGGCCCTCGACCCCGAGCTTAAGGTTATCGCCCCGGTTCGCGAGTGGGATCTGAAGTGCCGTCCCGATGAGGTTGCCTATGCTCACGCCCACAACGTGCCGGTTCCCGAGGGCGCCAACGACAACCCCTATTCCATCGACGACAACCTGTGGGGTCGCGCCATCGAGTGCGGTCACCTGGAGGATCCCTGGAACGAGCCGCTCGACGACGCCTGGGTTATGACCAAGAACCCCGAGGACACGCCGGACACCCCGACCTACACCGAGATTGAGTTTGAGGCGGGCAAGCCCGTCGCCGTCGATGGCAAGAAGATGAAACTCTCCGAGATCGTCATCGCCCTCAACAAGATTTCGGGTGACAACGGCTTTGGCCGTCTCGACCTGGTCGAGGATCGTCTGGTGGGCCTCAAGAGCCGTGAGTGCTACGAGGTTCCTGGCGCCCTGACGCTCATCACCGCCCACAAGGCGCTCGAGGACATCTGCGTCGAGGGCGACCTGCTCAAGACCAAGATTAAGCTCGAGCAGGATTGGGCCACCGCCGTGTACAACGGCCAGTGGTACAGCCCGCTCAAAAACGCGCTCGATGCCTTTATGGCCGACACCCAGAAGTTCGTGACCGGCACCGTCCGTCTGAAGTTCTTTAAGGGCAACTGCCATGTCGTCGGCCGCAAGAGCCCGTTTAGCCTGTATGACTACGGTCTGGCTACCTACGACCGCGACACTACGTTTGACGAGAAGGCCAGCGCCGGCTTTATCGAGATCGATACGCTGTCGCTCAAGACGTGGGCTAAGGTCCAGGGCCCCAGCTCTGCTGCCGCCCAGGCCTAGCGCCTCCTTCCTTTGGTATCCGCGCGGCCCATCCGCGTGATACATAACGGGCGCATGGGGTCCCTACCTTTCGTTATGCTTGCTGACACTTCTTAACATCGGTGGCCCCTACGTTCCGCCCGCATATATGATGCCGCGTCTGCGGCTGAGTCCGAGCCCCGCCGGGGTTGTCCGGCGGGGCTCCTCCTATCAATTTGACGGCCCTGCGCCTATATATATGGGGAGTATCCATTATGTTCAATGCTATCGCGCATGCTTTACTTGCCCTCGCGCCCGAGTTCGATGCTGCAAAGGTCGAGGACGTTCCTATGAGCCTAAAGGCCTGGATCGATGGTTCGCAGGGCAACATTCGGAGGGAGACGCTGGGCGCCAAGTGCATGGCGCGTCACTTCTTTGCAAATTAGCTATATGGCCTCGCACATGGTGGGGAATATGCAAAACTAGCGGTTGAGAAATCGCTTTAGCGACAGGGCGCATTGCTTTGGGCGCTTGTTTTGGGATTTGATGAAAGGGGACGGTTCCATGGCTCTTTGGGGCGGTCGTTTTGAGGCAGGCGTGGCCGAGGTCACGCAGGAGTTTGGCGCGTCGTTGCCGGTTGACAAACATCTCTATAAGCAGGATATCGCCGGATCTAAGGCACATGCCAAGATGCTGGCGGCCCAGGGCATTATCAGCGCCGAGGATGAGCAGGCGATTGCCGAGGGCCTGACCGGAATCGAACAGGATATCGATGCCGGCAACTTCACCTTCGATATCAACGACGAGGACATCCATATGTCCATCGAGAGCGAGCTGACGCGTCGCATCGGCGAGGCCGGCAAGCGCTTGCATACCGGACGTTCGCGCAACGACCAGGTGGCGACCGATACGCGCCTGGGCGTCAAGGCGTTGGCCAAGGAGCTCATGGAGGCCAACCTGCAGTTGCGCCACGTGCTGGTGGATGCGGCCAAGAAGTACGACAAGGTGATTCTGCCGGGTTACACGCACATGCAGCATGCTCAGCCCGTGCTGCTGTCACATCATCTGCTGGCGTATTCCTGGATGTTCGCGCGCGACTTTACACGTCTGAAGGCCGCCTTTGATGCCGCTGACAACTGCCCGCTGGGTGCTGCCGCGCTTGCCGGTACGAGCTATCCGCTCGATCGCCAGATGACGGCTGCCGAACTTGGCTTTGCGGGCGTGATTCCCAACTCGCTCGATGCGGTTTCCGACCGTGATTTCCTGCTCGATTTGCATTACGCCGGATCCGTCATGGCGATGCACCTGTCGCGTCTTTCCGAGGAGATCGTGCTGTGGTCGAGCTCCGAATTTGGCTTTATCACGCTTTCAGACTCCTACTCCACTGGCTCGTCCATCATGCCGCAGAAGAAGAATCCCGACTTTGCCGAGCTTATCCGCGGTAAGAGCGGTCGCGTGTACGGCAACCTGGTGCAGCTGCTGGTAACCATGAAGGGCCTGCCGCTCGCTTATAACAAGGACTTGCAGGAGGACAAGGAGGGCGCGCTCGATACCGCTCACACGCTCATGCAGTGCCTGTCCGTTATGGCCGGAATGATTTCGACCTGGACCGTCAACGAGGATGCCATGGCGCGCGAGTGCGGCGTGGGGCATCTTGCCGCCACCGATGTTGCCGATTACCTGGCTAAGCGTGGTCTGCCGTTCCGTGAGGCACATGCCGTGGTGGGCCATCTGGTCCTGATGTGTGAGAAGCACGGCTGCAATCTTGAGGACCTGCCGTTTGAGGTGTTCCAGGAGGCAAGCCCGCTCTTTGAGCGCGATATTACCGAGGCGCTCGACATCCCGTCGATCGTTGCCGCGCGCACGACCGAGGGCGGCACCGCTCCTGCCGCCGTTGCCGTGCAGTTGGGGCGCGCCGAGACGCAGCTTGCGGCCGATGAGGGCGTGTTTGGCTCGTTGACCAAGGTCGTCGAGATGGGCCACGGAGCTAATTAGCTTATTGGATGCGTCTGTCTGGTGCGTTCATCATATCTTGCCTTTACGGGTGCCTGCTACGGTGGGCGCCCGTTTTGTTATAGAGAAGGAAGGAGCTTGTCGAGAACTTCTGTAGGACCTTTGGGCAGGTTGTGAAGGGGGCACGTTCGCGGGTGGCAACCGACCGCCCGCTCTGTTCGATGTGGTTGATGAGCGGTCGGATGGTACTCTAATCGGGCTTCGAAACAGAAGTGACACATATGGAGCGCTTTAATAAATTGCAGCGTTTCAATAAACAGCTTTTTGTTTAACTGCAGCTAAAACTCTGTTACGATGCAGTCCAGGCGGGTGCCGGAATGGGACTTGGGCACGCGCGAACCTACTTGAAAGGCTACCTTATGGCTATCGAGAAGACCTTCATCATGATTAAGCCCGACGCCGTGCGCGATCGCAAGATCGGCGAGATCGTTGCTCGCATTGAGCGCAGCGGCCTTGTTATCGAGCGCATGGAGATGACCACGCTCGAGCGCGCTACCGTCGAGGAGCACTACGCCCATCTGGCCGACAAGCCCTTCTTTGGCGGTCTCTGCGACTTTATGACGAGCGGTCCGGTCGTCAAGATGGTCGTTTCCGGCCTCTCCGCTGTCTCCAAGATGCGCACCCTTATGGGCGCCACCAACCCGCTTGATGCTGCCCCCGGCACCATTCGCGGCGACTTTGCTGTCGATGTCAACGCCAACGTGATCCACGGCTCCGACTGCCTGGAGAACGCCGAGATCGAGATCAAGCGCTTTTTTGGCTAAACCAGCTTTGACTCCTTAAAGCTGTTAGCGTGTGGCTTGGGCGCCGCGGAACTTCATCCGCGGCGCCCTTTTTATTCCAGTAGACTCTTGGTAAACCCCCACAAATCTACTAAAGAGCCCCCGTCCGGATGTTTCTTCCGGGCGGGGGCTGGCGTTAGCGTCGTATGGCTTTGTGAATCTTTAGGCCTCGTCGACGATCTTAAGGCCGCGCGTGTGGTCGATCTCGTTGAGGAGGTTAACGCGACGCTCGTGACGGCCGCCCTCAAACTCGGCGTCGAGCCACTCGTCGACGATCATCTTGGCGAGCTCGGAGCCAACGACGCGGGCGCCAAAGGCGAGCACGTTGGTGTTGTTGTGCATGCGGGAGAGCTTGGCGCTGAAGGGCTCGGAGCACACGACGGCGCGTACGCCCTCGACCTTGTTGGCAGCCAGGCTGATCCCGACGCCGGTACCGCAGATCAGGATGCCCAGGTCGACGTCGCCGTTGGCAACGGCCTTACCCACCTTGTAGCCGGCGATGGGGTAGTCAAAGCTCTCGGAGGTGTCGGTGCCAAAGTTCACGACCTCGCAGCCGCGCTCCTTCAGGTGCTCGGAAATGATGTTCTTGAGCTCGACGGCGGCGTGGTCGTTACCGATACCGATCTTCATGGATGGTTCCTCTCTGGTCTGTGCGGCGCAAATGCTAAAGGTGTTTACCGCGTTCGACTGCATGATAGCGCGACTTTTGTGTAAACGCTCGGGCGTTTTTTGATCAAACGCTTTAGCAGGCAACAAGACCCGCTTTTCATGAATGAATGCCGCCAGTTTGTGCTTGAGCGCCGTCCGCCGGAACCATGGTTGCGGTTTTTGATGCATTGTTATCAAATAAAGGAGCCAACTTTTTTGAGAGTCCAGCCCGTTATGCAAGCAGGAGATACCTATGCCTACCGATTCCATCCGTGATGCCGCGTTTTGCGATGTTTTGAACCGCGAGCTTGTCTGTGCGCTCGGCTGCACCGAGCCTATTGCCGTTGCCTATGCAGCGGCGTTGGCGAGCCAGACGCTCGGTTGCGAACCCGATCATATGGACGTTGCCTGCTCGGGCAACATCATTAAGAACGTTAAGAGCGTGACCGTGCCCAACTCGGGCGGTATGCACGGTATCGAGGCTGCGGCCGTGCTGGGTGCCGTGGGCGGTGACGCCAAGAGCGCGCTCGAGGTGCTCGAGAGTGTTGACGATGCAGACCGCGCTCGCGTGACCGAGCTGCTCGCCGACGCTGACTACTGCGACGTGTCGCTTGTCGAGGGTGTGCCTAACCTCTATATCAAGGTAACTGCCACTGCCGGGGGCCATACCGCGGTCGTCGAGATCACCGACCACCACACCAATGTTACGTGCCATACGCTCGACGGTATTCCGGTGTGTGGCAAGTCGGCGGGGGAGTGTGCCGCCTGCGCCGAGCGCGTCGTGGCCGAGCGTGCCGCCGATAAGGCCGACACGCCCATGTCGATCGAATCCATCATCGACTTTATCGAGGACGGCGACATCGAGGGTGCTCGCGCCGCCGTTGAACGTCAGATTGAGCTGAACGGCGCAATCAGTGCCGAGGGCCTGGCGCACGCTTGGGGCGCCGAGGTAGGCCGTACGCTGCTGGGCGCTCGTGCCGACGACGTCGCCTGCCGTGCCCGTGCCCGTGCGGCCGCCGGGTCCGATGCCCGCATGAACGGCTGTGCGCTGCCGGTCGCCATTGTGTGCGGCTCGGGCAACCAGGGCATCACCTGTGCGCTGCCCGTTATGGAGTATGCCGACTACCTGCGTTGCGACAACGAGCGCCTGGTGCGCGCCGTGATGCTGTCCGACCTTATCGCCGTGCATATCAAGAGCTATATTGGTGCGCTCTCGGCGTTTTGCGGCGCTATTTGCGCCGCGTGCGGTGCCGGTGCCGCGATTACCTGGCTGTGTGGCGGCACGCGCGAACAGATTGGTGCGACGGTCTCGAACACGCTCGGCAACGTGGGCGGTATCGTGTGCGACGGCGCCAAGGCGAGCTGTGCCGCCAAGATTTCCGCTGCCGTCGATGCGGCGATTCTGGGCCACGATATGGCCATGCAGGGCCGCGGCTTCCGCGCCGGCGAGGGTCTGATCCAGGATACCGTCGAGGAGACGATCGCGAGCATGGGCTATGTGGGCCGTGTGGGCATGAAGGATACCGATGTCGAGATTCTCAACATCATGATCGGCAAAACCCAAGTGTGCTAGGACAGTTCGTCGGCTACTTGGTGTTCGTAGAAGGCTTCTACTACGGCGTTAAAGTCGCGGGCGAAGTCTTCCATGGTTCCGCGCCAGGTGGCTCGGCCGGGTTTTCCCTGACCAACATAGGCAGTCTGAATGCCGCAGGCGGGGCTGGGGAAGTCACGCTTGGGGTCGTTGCCAACCATAAGGACCTCGTGCGGCTCAAGCCCCATCACCTGAAGCTGCTCTAGATAGTAGGTGGCATCGGGCTTGCAGCGGGTGGTGTTTCCCATGTGCGTGACGAGCTCAAAGGGGGCGTCGGCCAGGTCGCCCCAACCCATGCGGCACTCGATGGCCCCCTGCGGAAAGCTGGGGTTGGTGAAGAGCGCGCAGCGCAGGCCCGCGTCCTGTACGGCCTGAAGCGCGGCGTGCGCACCCGGCATGGCTTTCGCATTTATCATGTCATCGTTCTTGTGCGGCAGGACTTCGCAGTCGTAGTAGGTAAACGCCTCGTAGATAAGTGGGTCCGAGAGGCAAATGCCGCACCGGCGCTCAACCTCTTCTTGGTAGAACTCAAGATTGGTGCGATTGTCCGTGCCGCTGCGGCGATTGGCGTTGAGGTCGACCAGGATGGTGCCGAGGCGTGTCATCGTGCCACCGCGGCTGCGGCGCCCGATATCCGCGAGCATCGACGAGACATCCTTAAAATAGCGAAGGATGAACGCGTTGAGGTTGATGCTAAGAAGCGTTTCGTCCATATCGAAAACGACTGCTTTGAGCACGCGGGCACCTTTCTCGAAAAATCGTTCCAGAATCGTATGTCTGGGATACTTTACCCCAAAGCAGTATGCTTCACTGCTTATCGTCAACTTGTGGAGACAGTCGTTCACAAGATTGCGAAAAAGTCTCCATACGAGTAAAAAATCGCAGTTCACGCTTGAAATCGAAGTGATTTCCCCGTAATCTATACGAACGTGATTGCATAAGCGTCACATCAGTATCTGTCGGCTCCCGAGTGTTCCTAAACGTTGTGTGCTTGTCGCACCCTTCTGTAGGTCCTAGCAATCGGGGCCCCGTAGTTCGAAAGGGGTCCACCTTTGAGTGAGATTCAGAACTCGTCCATTTTCTCTCTTGACGATGTCAACGAGGAGGAGATGAACAACCTCATCGACGGTACGATTACCGACTTTGATGAGGGCGATCTCGTTAACGGCACTGTCGTTAAGATCGAGCATGACGAGGTGCTCGTTGACATCGGATTCAAGTCCGAGGGCGTTATCCCGGTCCGCGAGCTGTCCATCCGCAAGGACGCTAACCCTGCAGACATCGTTGCACTCGGTGATCCCATCGAGGCTCTGGTTCTCCAGAAGGAGGACAAGGACGGTCGTCTGGTCCTGTCCAAGAAGCGTGCCGAGTACGAGCGTGCTTGGAACCGCATCGAGGAGAAGTTCAACTCCGGCGAGAACGTCGAGGGCGAGGTTATCGAGGTTGTCAAGGGCGGCCTGATCCTCGACATCGGCCTGCGTGGCTTCCTGCCCGCTTCCCTCGTCGACCTCCGTCGCGTCAAGGACCTCACCTCTTACATGGGCACCCGCATCGAGGCCCGCGTCATCGAGATGGACCGCAACCGCAACAACGTCGTCCTCTCCCGTCGCGTCGTGCTCGAGGAGTCCCGTAAGGCCGAGCGCTCCGAGATCCTGTCCAAGCTCAAGTCTGGCATGCGTCTCCAGGGTACCGTTTCCTCCATCGTCGACTTCGGCGCCTTCGTCGACCTCGGCGGTATCGACGGCCTCATCCACATCTCCGAGCTCTCCTGGAACCACGTCAACCATCCTTCCGAGGTTGTCAAGGTCGGCCAGGAGGTCGAGGTCGAGGTTCTCGACGTCGATCTCAACCGCGAGCGCATCTCCCTGGGTCTCAAGCAGACCACCGAGGATCCGTGGCGCGCACTGGTCAAGAAGTACCCCGTCGGCGCTATCGTCGAGGGCACTGTGACCAAGCTTGTCCCGTTTGGCGCTTTCGTCGACTTGGGCGAGGGCATCGAGGGCCTGGTGCACATCTCCGAGATGGCCAACAAGCACGTCGACCAGCCTTCTCAGGTTACCCACGTGGGCGACAAGGTTCAGGTCAAGGTCATGGAGATCGACCTCGACCGTCGTCGTATCTCCCTGTCCATGAAGTCCGCTGCTGAGACTCTGGGCGTCGAGATCGAGGTTACCCCGCTGCCTTCCGAGAAGAAGGACGAGGAGACTGACGCCGAGTAAATCGGTTTGACGATCACTTGTTTTAAGGGATCCGTCCGTAATGGACGGGTCCCTTTTTGCATTTGGCACCGAGATGCGCAATGCTGCCGGGCTGTCCACAGGCTATTGAATTGTTGGTGCATGAAAAAAGCCGACATCCCGCCTCGGGGAGGAGGCGGGAACGCACCGAGTAGACGGAGGGGTGCGGAGCGCGGTCGCGTCTCGACTGACAACGTTGCCCATCGACGGGATTATTGTAGCGCATGGGCGCTTCTTGGTTTATCGTGTCGAGCGCTTGTGTTGTGCCGTTGCCTGTGGCGGCGGTGTGCTACACTCTTGCACTGCTGAGTGGGCCAGACGGTCGCGCGATGTACTGCTTGCGGTACGCGTGAGGAAAGTCCGGGCTCCAGAGGGCGGGATGCCGGCTAACGGCCGGGCGGAGTGATCCGACGGAAAGCGCCGCAGAAAAGAAGACTCCCACCTGCGTCGCAAGGCGTAAAGGGAAAAGCTGAAACGGTGGTGTAAGAGACCACCAGCGTCGTGGCAACACGGCGGCTTGGCAAGCCCCATCCGGAGCAAGCGCGAATAGGAACGCTATGGGCCGGCCCGGTCCGCGTTCGGGTAGCGTGCGTGGAGCTGCACGGTAACGTGCAGACAAGATAAATGACCGTTCACGACAGAACCCGGCTTACAGGCCCACTTGGCATTTTTGTTACCCTGACAATCGGTACGGCCTTTGCCGTATTATTGAGGCTGTTTGTTGCTGCGCTTTATTTTGTTGAGGGGCTTTGTTGGACAGCTATTTTACTCTGCAATCGAATATTGAGGTTTCGGGCGAGTTTGTGGACCGCAAGAGCCGGTTTATTGCCCAGCTGGTCCATATTGAGTCCGAGGACGAGGCGAATGCCTTTATCGAGATGGTTCGCAAGCGTCATTATGACGCTCGACACAATGTTCCCGCGTGGATTTTGGTCGATGGACGCGAGCGCCAGAGCGATGATGGTGAACCGAGCCGCACGAGTGGTATGCCGACGCTCGAGGTGCTGCGCGGTGCGGGGCTCAAAAATGTTTGCTGCGTAGTGACACGCTATTTTGGTGGCACGCTGTTGGGGCCTGGTGGTTTGGTGCGCGCCTATACCGCGGCGACGCAGGCGGCGGTGGCCGCGGCTCAGGAGGCCGGGCAGATCGTCGAGATGACGAGCGTCGTGCCGGTTGATGTGCATGTGGCCTATCCACAGTATGAGCAGGTGCTTCGCTTGGCGCAGGATTCGGGTGCCAAGGTTTCGGATACCGATTACGCGGATGCTGTGACACTTCACTTGGTGTTTAAAGCGGGGGAGCAAGAGCCGTTTTGCGCTAAGATGCGCGAGCTTATGGCGGGGCGCGAGGAGATTGAGGTCAGCGCTCCCGAGTTTGCTGAGTTCTAACGACGACGGCCGGCGTGCATTTGGATGAATCCCAAGCGCGCCGGCTGTCGTTTTATGTCGCTGCCGTTTACTCGGCGAGCTGCTTTAGTACATCGCAGGCGATTTCGACGGCATCGTCGATGCAACCGGGGCAGCTGCGGAGCGGACCCTTATCCGATCCGACGCCCTTGAGCGTGCCGCAGACGGTCGTCGTGTTCTTCTCGCCAAAACGTTTGGCGATCTCGCGCGACAGTTTGTAGGTCTGGCCCTTGGTCTTGGGGTTTTCCATGCTATCGCTCATTACAAAGCCCATGATGGCCACGGCGCCCGAGATGGCGCCGCAAGTTTCGGTCATGCCGCCCATGCCGGCGCCAAAGCCCTCGGTGAGGGTAAAGGCGACCTGGGGGTCGAGCCCGACGGCGGGCGCGAGCGTGCAGGCGACGGCCTGCGCGCAGTTAAAGCCGCGGGCGTGGTATTCGGCAGCCTGAGCCTGGCAGGTGGCAGTGTTGAGCTGAGTGGTATCAATCTGCTTCATCGGTGTCTCCTTGATTGCGGTGTACCCGCCTATGGTACCCTTGCTGGCGCATTCGCTTATCGAGACCGCAGTGCATATCTCATTGTTTTTCGCCATCGAACACTTTCTTAAGATTTGGGACAAATAAACCTGATTAATTTGTCCCATAACCTATCGGCGGGATGGGTTGAGAGGGGTGCGGGGTAGCGGTATTGTGAACCGAATAAAACAAAACCCAAGTAAGGGAGTTGGATATGTGCGAGCAGACTATCGGTACCACGTGCGTTCAGGGCGGCTATCATCCGGGCGATGCGGAGCCGCGCCAGGTGCCCATCTACCAGTCCACCACGTGGAAATACGACACGTCCGAGCACATGGGCAAGCTGTTTGACCTGGAGGAGTCGGGCTACTTCTACAGCCGTCTGCAGAATCCCACGTGCGATCTGGTCGCCGCCAAGATCTGCGAGATGGAGGGCGGCACCGCTGCGATGCTCACGAGTTCGGGCATGGCCGCGAACTTCCTCGCGATCTTTAACGTGGCCGGTGCCGGTGATCACGTGGTCGCGAGCTCTGCTATCTACGGCGGTACGTATAACCTGCTCGCCCACACCATGGGCCGCATGGGCGTGACTTGCACGTTTGTCGCCCCCGACTGCACCGATGAGGAGCTGGAGGCAGCCTTTGAGCCCAATACCAAGCTCGTCTTTGGCGAGACGATTGCCAACCCCGCCCTTGCCGTGCTCGATATTGAGCGCTTTGCCAAGGCCGCGCATGACCACGGCGTGCCGCTGATGGTCGACAACACCTTCCCGACGCCCGTGATGTGCCGTCCCTTTGAGTGGGGCGCCGACATCGTCACGCACTCTACCACCAAGTACATGGATGGGCATGCGGCCTACCTGGGCGGCGTGATCGTTGACCACGGCCAGTTTGACTGGATGGCCCATGCAGACAAGTTCCCGGGTCTCACCACGCCCGACGAGAGCTATCACGGCGTGACCTATGCCGAGAAGTTCGGTCGCGAGGGCGCCTTCATTACCAAGGCCACCGCGCAGCTTATGCGCGACCTCGGCCCCATGCAGAACCCGCAGGCGGCCTTCTTCCTGAACAGCTCGCTCGAGAGCCTGCATGTACGCATGCCGCGTCATTGTGAGAACGGCCTGGCCGTTGCCAAGTTCCTGCAGAGCCATCCCAAGGTACGCTTCGTGAGCTATCCGGGCCTGGAGGGCGATAAGTACTATGACCTGGCTCAGAAGTACATGCCCAACGGCACCTGCGGTGTTGTGAGCTTTGGCTTTAACGGTGGTCGCGCGGCGGCCGAGACTTTTATGAAGAGCCTCAAGCTCGCCCAGATCGCCACGCATGTGGCCGACGCCCGCACTTGCTGTCTGCATCCTGCTAATGCCACGCATCGCCAGATGAACGATGAGGAGCTCATCGCCTGTGGCATCTCCGCCGACATGGTGCGCCTGTCGTGCGGCCTCGAGGACACGGCCGATTTGATTGCCGACCTTGAGCAGGCGCTCGAGCAGTGCTAGGCTAGCGTTCGCATAAGGCGCCGATGCTGGCAGAAAGCTTCGGCGACCTTTCGTTCCGATTCCGTAGGCGGGACCCCAATCGCGACTGTTTGCAGGCGATCGGGGCCCCGTTTTTTGCGTTGGGCTACTCGAAAGGATGGATATGGAGAAAACTGCAGAGCAGCTGCGCCGCGAGCACATTGCCCTAGAGGGCGACACCCATGGCAAGAACAAATGGGCGATTCTGTTTACGGTGCTCATCATGACGTTTATGGTGTGTCTGGATTCGACCGTCGTGACCGTGGCGCTGCCCGTGATGCAGAAGGAGCTGGGCGTGGGCCTCGATCGCATTCAGCTGGTAAGCTCGGTGTATCTGCTTGCGACTTGCGTGGCTATGTTGCCGTTTGGCCGTCTGGGCGACGTGCGCGGCAAGGTGAATGTGTTTCAGCTGGGCGTCATCGTCTTTTCGGTCGGTTCGCTGCTGTGCGGCCTTTCGGCCTCGCTCGAGGTTCTTATCCTGGCACGCATTGTTCAGGGCGTCGGTTGCGCGGCGGCCATGGCTAACAACATGGGTATCATCACCGAGTCGTTTCCGGCGCGCGAACGAGGCCGTGCCATGGGTATTCTCGCGACCTTTGTGGCCCTCGGCATGATGTGTGGCCCCGTGCTCGGCGGCATGCTGGTGGCAAGCTTTCCTTGGGAGAGCATCTTCCTCATCAACCTGCCCATTGGCGTCATTTCGTTTATCGTGGGGCTCTACACGCTGCCGCATGTTAAGCCGGAGGCCGGCGAGCGCCCCATGTCCCTGATCGAGGCCGCTCGTCGCTGCTTTGCAAATTCGGCCTTCACCATCAACCTTGCCTGCATGCTCATCGTGTTTGTTGGCATTGGCGCATCCGAGTTTATCCTGCCGTTCTATTTTCAGGACGCCCACGGCTTTGGTTCCGACATTTCCGGACTGCTCTTTTTGGCGCTGCCGATGGTGAATGCCTTTATCGGCCCGCTTTCGGGAACGGTTTCGGACCGTGTTGGCTGCGAGGGTCCCACGGCAGTCGGCCTGGGCGTGTACGTATGCGGTCTTTTTGCGGTAAGCACGCTCGACGAGCACTCTTCTATCCCTGTGATCGTGTGCTGCGTCGCATTTATGTCGTGCGGTACGTCGATTTTCCAGAGCCCCAACAACTCGCTGTACATGGGCTCGGCTCCGCGCGAGGCACTTGGCTTTGCAGGTAGCTTGGGCAGCTTGGCGCGCTATGCGGGCATGGCGCTGGGTATTACGGCAGGTTCGCATATCCTTTATGGGCAGATGAGCGTGGCGATGGGCGAGGCCGTGACCAGTTTTGTTGCAGGCCGTCCGGATGTATTCCTATTCGGCTTTCGCTCGGTGTTCTACGTGCTTATGGCTGTGGCCGCTGTGGGCTTTGCGCTTGCCATGGTGCGTTTGGTGAGGATGCGCGCCCGCCATTAGCGTGTTGGGAGGCTGTCTGCCACGATTCGCGCCCTCCCAAAAAGACTGGTTTGTGGTGCGATGCGGCTTGTGGGGCGGGCGGGGGTCGGTCCGTGGTAGACTATCGAACAACGTTTATTAATCGCGCGGTATCGTTGCCGTGAGAAGGGGTTGCGCCATGCAGGAGCTTGAGGATCGTATTCGCCATGACGGCATCGTAAAGGCCGGTAACGTCCTTAAGGTTGATGCCTTCCTCAACCACCAGTGCGACGTTGAGCTGTTCGATCACATGGGCGCTGAGTGGGCCCGTCTGTTCGAGGGCGTCGAGATCAACAAGATCCTGACGATCGAGGCTTCGGGCATTGGCATGGCCTGCATCGCAGCTCAGCATTTTGGCGGCGTGCCGGTGGTCTTTGCCAAGAAGGCCCAGTCCATTAACCTCGACGGCGAGCAGTATGCTACGACCATCTACTCCTTTACCAAACAGAAGGAGTACCCGGTTATCGTGGGCAAGCGTTTCCTGTCCGAGGGCGATAAGGTCCTGATTATCGACGACTTCCTGGCCAACGGCTGCGCGCTTGAGGGTCTTATCAAGATCTGTGAGGCCGCGGGTGCCGAGGTTGCTGGCATTGGCATTGCGGTGGAGAAGGGCTTCCAGGGCGGTGGCGATAAGCTCCGCGAGCGCGGCTTCCGCGTTGAGAGCCTGGCTCGCATTGCCGATATGGACTGCGAGAACGGCGAGATCACCTTCGCCTAAGCGCGCAACACAAGCGATTGGTATGCGATGTGACAAAGGGACTTTCCCTTTGTCACATTTTTTGTATGAGGGGAGGTGTTGATATGGATGAGAACAAGATGGGGTGGCGCGAGTATGCGCGCTATGCCGCGATGGCGGCCGAAGAGTTGGCGCGCGATTGCGAGGTACAGGTGTTTCGCGCGACGGGTCCGGGCGGACAAGGCGTGAACACGACGGACTCGGCGGTGCGCATGAAGCACGTGCCCACAGGGATTACCGTGACGGCGCGCGAGAGCCGCAGCCAGTTCCAAAATCGCGCGAGCTGCCTGCGCAAGCTGCACGCCGAGCTCGAGCGACGCGGACGTCCACCGCGTCGACGTGTAAAGACCAAGGTGCCCCAGCGCTCTCGTCAGCGCAGACTCAATGACAAGCACTTCAATGCCATTAAAAAGGCCAACCGACGCAAGCCGGGCGGGGAGGAATGATCTTCTCAATAAGTTGCGGTGAAATGGGGACTGTTTCGCGGCTTTAACTGCATAAACAGTCCCTATTTCACCGCAACTTAGGGGTGGCTAGCGGGTTGGGTGCCAGACTTGGAGGGCGCCGGGTAGGATGTCGACTTCGATGCGCGAGGCGACGATGGGCTCGCCGTCGGCCTGGATGGGGTAGTCGGGCTCCTCAAAAGTTAGCTCGGCATGGCGGCAGCGGCGCATGCGAACCGGTGGCAACTTGGTATGGTGGCCGTCCTTGGCCGAAAGGAACATAGGCAGGGCTACCGCGCGAGGGACGGGGCCGCAGGCGTAGCAGACGTCGAGCATGCCGTCGCAGGGGTCGGCATCGGGGCAGATGCGATAGCCCGAGCCATAGGTAGGACCAAGCTGAATCGCCATGATGATCGCCCTCACGCGCTCGGCGGGCGCGCCGTCAAAGCTGACTGTCATGGGGTAGTTGCGATAGCGCAGGCCAAACTGCTCAAGTCCCGAAAGGGTGTAGAGCGGAGCACCCGTCAAGCCGGTCTTTTTGCGCAGCTCGGTGGTGCCAAGGCCGATGGCGGCATCAATACCGACGGAGAGCGTCTGGTCGTAATACTCGACGATCGCCTCGCCGCTGCCGCTCGCAGGGCTCCACGAGCGAATGCGCCCGATATCCTGACGCTGCAGCTCGCAGGTGAGCAGCGCGCCAAAATCCTTGCCGGAGAAATCGTCGATGCCGAGCGTCTGGGCAAAATCGTTGCCGGAGCCCACGGGCAGGACGGCAAGAGCGGGGCGGGCGTCCTCCTTTTGCGTCATAAGCCCGTTGACGACCTCGTGAATCACGCCGTCGCCGCCGAGTGCGATAACGGTGCGATAGCCCTGAGCCTGTGCGGCCAGCTCCTTGGCGTGTCCCATACGCTCGGTCAACACCAGGTCAAACTGGGATGCGCGTGCAGTCATGTCCAAAAAGCGTTGCAGACGTTCGGCAACTTCGCGTGCCGCACCCGACTGGGCGGCTGGGTTGGCGATGATGAGCGTGCGACCAAAATCAGTTGCGTGCATGGGGCGACTCCCGGCGTGTGACATGACGGTGCGGTCGCGCTCGGGTTACGTTGCCCCGATTGTGGCTGCACGGCGATTATTACATCTACTCTATCAGGTCGTTGTGGCGCTCGATAGCGTCCGCTACCGTACCGCCCTCATCCACAATAAGCGAACGGCGCTTGGGTGAGATGATGCGCTGGGCGGGGTACACGCCGCGGTGTCCGCCGGTTAGGTAGCTGATAAAGGCCACGATGACAAAGAACCCGGCGGCCGTTCCGTGGAACAGATCGATGGCCATCATACAGGTGGTGATGGGCACGTTGAGGCCGGCGCAGAAGACGCCGAGCATGCCGAGGGCCGCCAGAAAACTGGGGTCAAGCCCGGTAAGGCAACCGATCCAGCCACCGAGTGCCGCACCGATGCCAAACAGGGGCGTGACCTCGCCGCCTTGGAAGCCCGCGCCCAGGGTAAGCGCTGTGACGACCAACTTGATGGCTGCGTCCGCCAGGGTGGTGTTGCCTGCAAATCCGGCGCCGGAAAGCCACGTGGAAAGGCCGGCGTAGTTCCAGGCGTCGAGGAGGGCATAGGCGGCCAAAACCACGAGTGCGCCTATGAGTGCGCGGACGAGGTAATTGGTGATAAAGCGACTGTACAGGCTTTTGACGGTTCGAACCGACCAGGCAAAGAGGCGTGCCGTCAGGCCGAAGATAATGGCGCTGATAACAACGATGACAACCGTCCGTGGTGTCATGTTGGGAACGCTGGCGATGACATTCGCCTCGTACTCGGTTCCCAAGGCAAGCGACGTAAAGTAGCCGGTAAACGAGGCGACCAGGCAGTAGATGCCCGCGGTGTAGTCAATCTTGCCGATAAAGCACATCTCCATGCCAAAGAAAGCTCCAGCAAGGGGCGAACCGAATACGGCGCCAAAGGCCGACGAGATGCCGGCGAGCATGAGGTCGTGGTGGTCATGCTTTTTGAGGTGGGCGAGGCTCGAGATGTTGCTGGCGATGGTGCCGCCAATCTGCACCGCGGCTCCCTCGCGACCGGCCGATCCACCCGTTAGGTGCGTGAGCGTGGAGCAGACGAAGGTGAGGACGGCCATGCGCATATGGATGAGGCGTGTGCCCAGAGCGGAGTCGATGACCAGGTTGTTGCCTCGTTTGGCAGCAAGGCCGTGGTTTTTGTACACCCATGCGGTGGCAATGCCCACAACGGGAAGCAATGCGTAGACCCACGCGTGGTGCTCGCGATAGTCGGTCGCGATATTCAGCGAGGCCAAAAACGCCCAAGCGGCAACGCCCATGGCGAGCGAGACGATGACGACGAGCGCGAGCAACTTGGCGCTCGCGAGTAGGTTGCGGGCGTTGCGGCGCGTGTCGGCAGCCAAGAGATGCTCGGAGCGGGTGAGCTGTTGCCTGCCTGCCATGATGACGTCATTAAGGGAGAAAAAGCCGCCGTCGTCGAGCGACTGGGAATGATCCTGCGCCTCGTTTGCGCTTTCGGGTTTGTCGGTAAAAGCCATACGTTCCTCTTTTGGGTTGCAACACGAGCATTATAGAACGTGCCAAACGTGACAAACCGGCTGGTTGGTTTTGGTTCTGTTTCGCCGTCCGTTACCGACAGGTGTATTCGTGGGCACGGGCCGTGTCGCCGTCGTGCGGCGCGGGATTATACTGAGATAAACATAAAGAATCGGCGCCCGTGATGTGCGCCGTTGCATGCTAGAGGTGTATATGGCAGAGAAACTCATTCCGTTGGAGGACGCACAGGCGATCGTCTTGTCGCACGTGAATCGCACCGGAGTTGTCGAGATTCCCGTGTGGCAGGCCGCCGGTCTTCCCTTGGCAGAGGACGCGGTGGCCGATATCGACATCTCGCCGTTTGCCAACAGCGCTATGGACGGATATGCCGTGCGCTCGGCGGATTTGGCGCAGGCATCTGGTGAGGCGCCGGTGACGCTCGACGTTATCGGACACGAGGCCGCGGGCCATGTGTTTGAGGGCACAATTGGCGCGGGCGAGACGGTCCGCATCATGACGGGCGCGCCGGTGCCCGAAGGTGCCGATGCCGTGGTGAAATACGAGATCGTTGATGTGCTCGACGGCGATGGCAACGAGGGCTCGCGTGCGAGGTTCTCGGCGCCGACAAAGGTGGGGGAGAACGTTCGCTCTGCCGCCGAGGAGGCCCATGCTGGCGATGTTGTGATGCACGCCGGCGAGGTCGTGGCTCCGGCGGGCGCTGGCTTGCTGGCGAGCGCCGGTTACGCGAGCGTGAAGGTCCATGCCGCTCCGCGCGTGGGCATCATCTCGCTGGGCACGGAGCTGGTCGCGCCGAACGAGCTGCCGGCGCGCGGGCAGATTCGCGACTCCAACTCGTCGGCGTTGATGGCCGAGGCGCTCGATGCCGGCGCCGAGCCCGTGTTCTACGGCATTGCGCCCGATGATGAGCGGGCGATTGCCGAGCTGGTGCATCGTGCCGTGCAGGAGTGCGATTTTGTCATTACGAGCGGTGGCGCCTCGGCAGGCGACTACGACTACGTGACGGCGCTGGTCCAGCGCGAGGGCGAGGTGCTGTTTGACCGCATCTCGATGCGTCCGGGCAAGGCCATCACGTTTGGGCTGCTCGGCGGCAAGCCGTATCTGGGGCTTTCGGGCAATCCCGCGGCGGCGTATGTGGGCTTTGAGATGCTCGCCCGCCCGGCGATTCGCAAGATGCGCGGCTTTGCCGAGGGTGCGCGTCCCGTGCAGCAGGCGGTTCTTACCCACGGCGTGAAGAAGCGACAGGACCGACGCTTCTATGATCGCGCCACGGTTGCGCGCGATGCGCAGACGGGTGAGCTTACGGTCACCGAGGCGCACAGCCAGAACTCGGCGCTGCTCGGAACCATGCAGCGTGCGAACTGCCTGTTGCGCATCAACGAGGGTCCGTGCGATCTTGAGCCGGGCGACGTCGTGGATGTCGTCCGAGTCGATCTGCCCGAGGGCACCGTGCTGTAGGAGGAGTGCTATGGAGTTGAAGATTTCAATCGTGACGTGCTCGGATACGCGCGATCTTGCCCAGGACGAGGCAGGCGCTGCACTCGAGGAGCTCATCGCGGCGCAGGGCTGGACGGTTGCCTCGCATACGGTGGTGCATGACGATGTTGACGAGATCGGTGCTGCCATTGTGGCTGCGGCCGACGATTGCCAGGCCAACGTGGTCATCACCTGCGGCGGCACGGGGCTTTCGATGCGAGACGTGACGCCCGAGGCGACGCGTGCCGTCTGCGACCGCGATGTGCCGGGTATTGCCGAGGCGATCCGTGCATACTCTATGACCAAGACGCGCCGTGCCATGCTTTCGCGCGCCGTGTGCATGCAGCGTGGGGCTGCGCTTGTCATCAACTTTCCGGGATCCACGAAGGCGGCTCGCGAAAGCTGGGAGGCCGTGAGCGACCAGCTGGAGCACGCGGCCCACATGGCGGCGGGCGGTGGACACGCTCGCTAAACTGCTTGCCTGTAGCGGAGTGACCTTATGGGTCGCTCCGCTTTTTTAAGCGGCGACAACGCGAGCGTCTTGCGGCTATCGGTATAAGAAATTATCAAACGATAATTTCTTATCACAAGCATTATTCGCGCTAAAGTATAATTCAATTACAGGATAAAGCCCGCGGCGGGGTGCCCGGGCGTAGCGCTCGAAAGGGTTGAACATGTTCGATATGGTTTCTCGCCGCGGATTCGTCTCGCTTTCTGCTGTCGCCGCTGCCGGCCTTGGCCTTGCTGGCTGCTCGGGCAACAAGACGTCTGAGCCGGCCGGCTCCGATGCGGGTTCTGCCAAGACTTCTTTCAAGAAGGCTGTCGAGCTGCAGGTATTTGCCGCCAACTCGCTCGAGAAAGCTCTGCCCGAGGTTCAGAAGCTCTACACCGATCAGACCGGTACCACCTTTGCCGACACGCAGTTTAAGGCGTCCGGCGACCTTGTCGAGCAGATGCGCGCCGGCGCTGCGGTGGACGTGCTCATCACGGCCTCTAAGGGCACTATGGATAATGCCGAGGCCGCCGAGCTCGTCGATGCCGACACGCGCGAGGACATGTTCGTCAACGACCTCGTGATTATTCGTGCCGAGGGCTCCGACACCAAGGTCGAGGCTATCGCCGACGTCGCGAGCCTGGACGGCAAAATCGCCATCGGCGACGCCAAGACCGTTCCCGCCGGCAAGTATGCCAACCAGGCGCTGGCTTCTGTTGGGCTCTACACCGGTACCGAGGGCGACGACGGTGAGTATGCACCCGAGCTCGCCGACAAGGTGGCTTTGGCCGACAAGGTCGGCACCGCCGCAGCTTACGTCTCTACGGGCGACTGCGTGGCCGGCTTTGTCTACAGCTCCGACATCTTCCGCTACGACGGCATCGAGGAGGCCTTCGTGTGCCCCGAGGATTCGCACAAGCCCATCGTGTATCCGGGTGCCGTTGCCGAGAGCTCCGAGCACGCCGACGAGGCCAAGGCGTTCATCGACTTCTGTCTGACCAACAAGAAGGCGCAGAAGATTTGGGCTAAGTACGGATTTGAGCTTTCCGCGTAGTGCGGCCTGGCGCGATAATTCCATCGTTTTGTGTTTAACTCCGTCCTTGTATTCTCTTGGAGCTTTTCGTGCTTAATAGATTCCGCATGCTTGTCGCCTGTGCTTTGACCTTCGCGCTTTGCTGGGTGCCAGGATTTGCGTTTGCTGGGGAAGCTGAGGACGGGGCTCAGGTTGCTGCGACCGCTCATGGGCTTTCCTATGGGATCGAGGGTTTTGAGCGGTTGGCCAGGGGGACCGCTCGTGCCATGGAGGGCCAGCCTGAGGGCTACCGGTTTCCCGTTGACGAGGACGTGGACCTTGTAGTGGCGCCTGCTGCCGATCGCGTTGTGGTGTGGGTATCGCCCAAGGCGGTCGAGAAGTACGGATTGGATCCGCAGGACAACGAGTGCGCATCGGGTCTCAAGGCTCTCGTCTGTGAGCTCGACAGCGCAAACTGCATGGGAGGCGCACGGCTGGAAGACATGGATCTTCCTTGGTATGCCACGACGGAAGCGGCGTTTAATGTCGGTGGGTATACCTATGCCTTTGATGAGCGCGGTGCGAATGGGGACCGCTATGTGGTCATCGCATCAGCCTCGGGTGATGCCAAGGGCGGCGCGCGTTGGCTTGATAGCGCTCAAATCGTGGTAGCATCATCTGTTATGATGCAAGATGAACAGGAGCCCTTGGCGTCCCTTGTCGCCTTTTTGACCGGCATCGACTATCGCCCGCTTTGGGTGTCTATCAAAACGAGTGGCCTTGCCCTGGTGATTGCCTTTGCGCTGGGCCTGTTTGCCGCATGGAAGACTATGGGCACGACGAGCCGCGTGAAGGGCCTGCTCGACTCGGCCTTTACCATCCCCATGGTGCTGCCTCCCACGGTGTGCGGCTTTCTGCTCCTCATGCTGTTTGGCCGCTCGACCGGGGTTGGCCAGTGGCTTATCGCGCACGGCATCTCGATCGTCTTTACCTGGCCAGCGGCGGTGATATCTGCCGTGGTGGTGTCGTTTCCCCTGGTCTACCGCACGGCGCTCGGCGCCTTTGAGAGCCTGGACACGCAGATGCTCGACGCCGCGAGAACCCTGGGGTGGTCCGAGCGCCGTATCTTTGCCAAGCTTATGATGCCACTCGGCTGGCCCTCGATCGCCGCCGGTACGGTGCTCGCCTTTGCCCGTGCGATGGGTGAGTTCGGTTGCACCCTCTTCTTTGCGGGTAACTATGCCGGTATTACGCAGACCATCCCCATCGCTATCTACTTTGAGTGGATGGGTGGCAACATCCCAGTTGCCCTCTTTTGGGTTGTCGTCGTGATTGCGTTTAGTTTCCTGGTCATCCTGTTTATCAACATGTACACCGCGCATTCGCAAAAGTATCGCGAGCGGGGCCTTTCCCGTGCGGAGCGCAAGCGGGCCAAAGAACTCGCCGATACGGACGATTCGCTCGACCCGGTGGGCGGCGATGCCCTGCGTATCGATCGCGAGGCGCTGGCCGAGCTCATGCGCGATGATGCCACTCTGCAGGGAGGTCGATAGGCCATGTCGATCGTTCTGGATATCAAAAAGCGCTATCCCGGGTTTACGCTCGATATGCAGCTTGAGGCTGGAGAGGAGCGCGTGGCGCTGCTGGGCGCCTCGGGGTGCGGCAAGAGCTGTACGCTACGCTGCATTGCCGGTGTGGAGACGCCCGACGAGGGCAAGATCGTCGTCAACGGCGTGACCTTTTTTGATTCGGCGGCGGGCATCAACCTATCGCCCCAGGAGCGTAAATGCGCCCTGCTGTTCCAAAACTATCAGCTGTTTCCCAATATGACGGTGGCCGATAACGTGTGCGCCGGCGTACAGGATGCGGGTGACGTCGCTGCACGCAAAAAGCTCGCCGAGCGCTATCTGGGCATTTTTGGTCTGTCCGATTTTGCCGACCGCTATCCCGCACGCCTCTCGGGTGGTCAGCAGCAGCGCGTGGCGCTTGCGCGCATGGTGGCGGCACACCCGGGCATTTTTATGTTCGACGAGCCCATGAGCGCGCTCGATGCCTACCTTAAGAGCGCGCTCGAGCAGAACATGCTCGACCTGTTCGACGTGTGCAACCGCACCGTGCTCTACGTGAGCCACGATATCGACGAAGCGTGTCGCCTGTGCCAGCGCATTTGCGTGATGCATAACGGGCATGTGGAGGAGATCGGCTCCGTCGAAGATGTGGTCCGCCGGCCGCAAACCTTGGCCGCGCTGCGCTTGACGGGCTGCAAGAACACAAGCCGGGCGTGCAAGATCGGCGACGAAGAAGTTGAGGCTCTCGACTGGGGCATGACCTTTAATGTGGGTCGCGAGGTTCCTGATGATGTGGCGTACCTGGGGATTCGCGCAAGTTACTTCCATGTTGACAACCGTGCCGAGCGGGGTCGTAACAGCTATGACCTGCACGTGGCCCGCGTGAGCGATTCGCGTTTTGAGCGCCTGGTTCTGCTGGATGTGCCGCGTGCCGATGCGCCCACGCGTTTGCAGTGGAAGGTCAACAAGGTGGGCATACCTGTCGACGAGTTGCCGCAAGCAGGCGAGACGCTGCGCATGCATTTTGATGCCAGCAGGATCCATTTGGTTTGTCGATAGCGCCGGGTAATGCCGTCGGGGAATATAAGCCTCCGCGGCTTTGTTTTTGCCGTTCGCCGAATGAGGAATGACAAACTCTTATCAATCAAGATAATTATTTATTAGACGATGGCACACGACGCTGTCGTACGAATGTCAACGGTGTTCGCATGGTCGATGACCGTTGATATAGTTGACCTCAACTTGTAAAGGAGGGTGCGCACATGCCGCAGACGACATACATTCGCCGCGTTGCCGCGCGTGCCCTGTATATGGCTCGGAGCCGCATATGAGCAGATATGTTCACGGCTCCGGGAGAGACGACGCACAACTAAATAATCGACCGCAAAGCAGGTTCCCTAAAATTCCGGGTTTGAGCACGGTCGGGCAATCGCCGTCCGTCGTGCATCGATACCGCTGTTATCCGTTTTTGGTTCGAGAGGGGAACCGTTATGGCTGAAGAATTTGATTTCCACCCGATGTGGGAGAGCCTCGGCATGAATCTTGCCGACCACGACATGCTGCTAGGCGCCGTGGGCCAGATGTACGGCGATATGTTCTTGACGCAGAATAATCGCCCCAAGTCCACGTCCTACCTGGACTTTGTGGCCACCAACATCCACAGCGGCCGTATTAAGGAGATGCTCGACAAGAAGGAGGCTGGCGAGGCCACCAAAATCGTGGGCTCGTTCTGCGTGTACGTGCCCGAGGAGATCGTGCTTGCCTGTGACGGCATTCCCGTTGGTCTGTGCTCGGGTGCCGATTGGGCAACGGACAAGGTCGAGGAGCACTTGCCGCGCAACACTTGTCCGCTTATCAAGAGCTTTGCCGGCTTTAAGCTGGGTGAGGTCTGCCCCTACATCGAGTCGAGTGACTTGGTGGTAGGCGAGAACACCTGCGATGGCAAGAAGAAGGCCTACGAGTTTTTTGCCACGCAAAAGAACATGTACGTCATGGATATTCCCAACGTGCACGACGAGTCGACGCTCGTGACCTGGAAGGCCGAGGTTAAAAAGCTCGCCGCCAAGATCGAGGAAGAGTGCGGCGTCACGATTACGCCTGAGCGTCTGAAGGCCGCCATCCGCGCCGTCAATGAGAAGCGTCGCGCCCTGCAGCGCCTCGCTGCCACGCGCGCTGCCGACCCAGCGCCCATTAGCGGTCTCGACAGCCTGCTGACCGTTCAGGCCGCCTTTATGGACGACACGCCGCGTCTGACCGGAGCCATCAACGATATGGCGGCCGAGTGTGAGCAGCGTGTCGAGGCCGGAGAGGGCGTGGCGCCCAAGGGAACCAAGCGCATCCTGTACACCGGCACGCCCATGGCCGTGCCCAACTGGAAGCTGTTCAACCTCATCGAGAAGGCCGGCGGCGTTGTGGTGGGCGAGGAGTCCTGCACGGGTTCGCGCTATTACAAGGACTTGGTCGATGAGTCTGGTGAGACGGTTGACGAGATGCTCGATGCTATCGCCGAGCGCTACTTTAAGATCAACTGTGCCGTCTTTACGCCCAACGACCAGCGTATGAAGGACATTGTCCAGATGGCCAAGAACCTGCATGCCGACGGCATTGTTGACGTGGCCCTGCAGTTCTGCACGCTCTACGAGATGGAGTCGTTTGCCGTGGAGAAGGCCGCCGAGGAGGCCGGTATTCCGTTTATGCACATCACGACCGACTACGCCGGCGAGGACGCAGGCCAACTGCAAACCAGGATCGAGGCCTTCTTGGAAACCATTTAGGGCTATCCGTCCCGGCGGCTTTCCCAGGCACCCGATCTTGCCGTTCAAACCGTCGTTTGCGTACCAAAGTACGCGGCGCTTCTCTTTCACGGCAACCTCGGGCACCCGGGAAAGCCGTTCCCCCAGGTCGGTTAAAAGGTTTGTTAAGGAGTTATATGTCGGAAAATATTGAGCAGCCGTTGCCCAGCACGTTTGAGGAGTTCAACGAGCAGCGCAAGGCGGCGTTTATTCGCGTCAAGGATTACAAACAGGCGGGTAATCGCCTGGTCGGCTTTTTGTGCAGCTATACGCCGCTCGAGATTATCGATGCCGCGGGCGCCTCGAGCGTGGCCCTGTGCGGTACGTCTGACGAGGTGATTCCCGAGGCCGAGAAGGTGCTGCCGGCAAATCTGTGTCCGCTCATCAAATCGACGTACGGCTTTGCCTACTCGCAAAAGTGCCCGTTTACGTACTTTAGCGACATGATCATCGGCGAGACCACCTGCGACGGCAAGAAGAAGATGTACGAGCTACTCAACGAGCTCAAGCGCACACACATTCTGCATCTTCCACAGGGTCGCGATCGCGCCTACGAGCGTGAAGGCTGGTACGAGGAATGCCGCCTGCTCAAGGAGGAGCTCGAGAACTTCTACGGCATTACGATTACTGATGACGACCTGCGCGCCGCCGTCCGACGCCGCAACCGTCTGCGTGCGGCACAGCTCGATATGTTCGCGCTGCAGGCCAACCAGCCGGCGGCCATGAGCGGCGTCGACCTGATGAGCACCATGTTTGCCGGTACGTTCAGCTTTGATATCGAGGCCTATACACAGCAGCTGGAGCAAAAGGTTGCCAAGCTGCGCGAGGCCTACGACGCGGGCGAGCGCCCGGTTTCGGCGGATGCCAAGCGCATTCTGATCACCGGCTGCCCGGTGGGCCGCGTGATCAACAAGATCGGTCGCACCATCGAGTCCAACGGCGGCGTGGTCGTGTGCATGGACGACTGCTCGGGCGAGCGCACGGCGGCCATGATGATCGACCCGGAGGCTCCCGACATCCTGCGCGCCATCGCCGACCGCTACCTGGACATCAACTGCTCGGTCATGACGCCCAACGACGGTCGTATGGAAAACACGCTGGCCATGTGCGAGAAGTATCATGTCGATGGCGTAGTGGAGAGCGTGCTGCAGGCGTGCCACACCTTTAACGTGGAGAGTGCGCGCATGCAGGAGGCCGTCGAGGGTGCGGGTATTCCGTATATGAAGATCGAGACCGACTACAGCAACGGCGACATGGGCCAGATCGAGACCCGCATCGCCGCCTTCATCGAAACCCTCTAGCTTCCTCAGGCACCGGATCTTGCCCCTCAAACCGTCGCTTGCGTACCAAAGTACGCCGCGCTCCTCTTTCGGGGCAACCTCCGGCACCTGAGAAACCTAGAGCTAAGGCGCCTGAACGCGCCGCTGTCTTTGATGTTTGGATTAGGAGAGAGCCATGATAGGGATCGGGGTCGATATCGGGTCTACGGCGGCTAAGGCTGCTGTGGTCGATGGTGAGGGTTCGGTGGCGTGGACGTGCGTGCAGCCAACCGGGTTCTCCTCGGTCGATGCCGCCGATAGGTTGCGCGAGGCGCTCGCGGCGGCGGGCTTTGACGTTGCATCCGATTCTGCGCGTGTGGTGGCCACGGGTTACGGGCGCGTGGCTGTGCCATACGCCCACAAGGTTGTGACCGAGATTACCTGCCACGGCGCCGGTGCCGTGCGTCTGTTTGGCGATCGCGGCACGGTGATTGACGTGGGCGGCCAGGACACCAAGGTCATTCAGCTTAAAAATGGCCGCGTGGCCAAGTTTGCCATGAACGACAAGTGCGCTGCCGGCACGGGGCGCTTTTTGGAGATCATGGCCGACCGCCTAGGTATTTCTCAACAGCAGATGGCCGACCTGGCGCGTTCCGGCGAGCCTACCAAGATTTCCAGCATGTGCACGGTGTTTGCCGAAAGTGAGGTCATTAGCCTGATCGGTCGCGGTGAGCCGCGCGAGAACATCGCACGTGGCGTGATCGACAGCGTGGTCTCGCGCGTGGCGACCATGGCCGGGCAGGCCGCGGGCGCCCCGTACTACCTGACCGGTGGCCTGTGCGAGAACGCCTTCGTGGTGGAGCGGTTGGGCGAGCTGCTGGGGTCGCCGGTGACCACCTCGCCCCAGGCTCGCTTTGCCGGTGCCATCGGCGCGGCGATTCGCGCACAGGCGCTCGATTAATGCATCGGCCGTGGGCCTGCATTCATGCGTATACTGGGAGGAAATGATTGACCGATGAGAGGAGGTATCGATGGCTGACGATCAGATTAAGCTCACGTCTATGACTGCCGCGAGCGGTTGAGCCGCTAAGTTGGCTCCTGGAGCCCTCGCCCAGGTCCTGGGCGACTTACCCAATGTGCATAACGACAACCTGCTCGTGGGGTTCGATACCTCCGACGATGCGAGTGTTTTTCGTGTTGGCGAAAACCTGGGCCTCGTGCAGTCCGTCGACTTCTTCCCGCCGATGGTCGACGACCCGTTCCTGTTTGGTCAGATCGCGGCGGCCAACTCGCTGTCGGACATTTATGCCATGGGTGGACGACCGAGCCATGCCATGAACCTGCTGTGCATTCCCAGTTGCCTGGGCGTCGAGGTCGCAGGTGAGATTCTGGCGGGTGGCGCCGACAAGTGCGTCGAGGCTGGCTGCACCATCGCGGGCGGCCACACCATCAACGACGACGAGCCCAAGTACGGCCTGTCCGTGAGTGGCTTTGTCGCGCTCGACCGCATGCTCGCCAACAGCGGTGCGCGCGTGGGCGATGTCCTACTGCTGACCAAGGCGATCGGCTCGGGCATTATCACCACGGCCATTAAGGGCGTGCTCATCGAGCAGGACGAGGCCGCAGCCATGTTTGACTCGATGCGCACCCTCAACGAGGCCCCGATTCGCCTGGCCGAGGGACTCGAGCTTCACGGCTGCACCGATGTCACGGGCTTTGGCCTGATCGGGCATGCGTGCGAGATGGCCGAGGGCTCGGGCGTGCAGATTGAGCTCGCGTCGGGGGCGGTGCCGCTCTTTGACCAGGTGCTCAATATGGCGCGTCTGGGCATTATCCCTGCCGGCGCCTACCGCAACCAGGATTTCTTTGGCCCGCGCGTGGCGGCCGACGATGACCTGGAGCCGGGAATGCTGGATGCGCTGTACGATCCGCAGACCTCGGGCGGCCTGCTCATCGCAGCGCCTGCTGCCGATGTGGATGAGCTCGCCCGCCGCCTGCATGCCGAAGGTCGCGTTGCCGCCACAATCGGCCGCGTGTGCGAGGCGGTGCCGGGTGGTCCTGCCGTTCACGTTGTGCATTAAGGAAAACCGTTTATGCGACCGTCTACTGTTCTGGGCGGTCCCTTTTGAAAGGATTTGCTATGTCTACCAAAATTGAAGTCAATGCCATGGGCGATGCCTGCCCGCTGCCCGTCGTCAAGACGCTCAAAGCTCTGAAGCAGCTTGATGGCGAGGGTGTTGTCGTGACCTCGGTCGACAACGAGACGGCCGTCAAGAACATCTCCAAGATGGCACAGGAAAAGGGCTGCACGGCCTCGGTCGAGAAGGTCGCCGATGCCGAGTGGCACGTGATCGTGGCGACCGCCGGCGCCGTTGCCGTGGCCGATCCTGAGCAGGACGGCGCCGCTTTCTGCGACGCCAGCGCCGGCAAGGGCAAGCTGGTCGTGGCCGTCTACACCGATTGCATGGGTCGCGGCGACGATGAGCTGGGCCACAAGCTCATGAAGGCCTTTATCTTTGCCGTGACGCAGCAGGAGGAGCTGCCCGCCACGATGCTCTTCTACAACGGCGGCGCCAAACTCACCGTCGAGGGGTCGCCGGTGCTTGACGACCTCAAGGGCCTGGCCGAGCAGGGTGTCGAGATCCTTACCTGCGGCACCTGCCTCGACCACTTTGGCATTAAGGACCAGCTTGCCGTGGGCGATGTCACGAACATGTACGTGATCGTCGAAAAGATGGAGCAGGCCGGCCGCGTCGTGCGTCCGTAGCGCCTGGGTGGGATTGCCATGAGAGAAAAGCGCCCGGCGCTTGTCATCACGTTTCCCACCACGGCGGCCGCCATGGGCTGCGAGTCTCTGTGCCGTGAGCGTGGCCTTCCCGGGCGAACGATTCCCGTACCCGGAGAGGTTGCTGCCGGCTGCGGCCTGGCATGGAAAGCCCTGCCTGAAAATGAACCACTGCTGCGAAGCGAGCTTGCCGCGGCGGACGTTCCCACCGAGGGCTTTACTGTGATCGATATGTGGGAGGTCGTGCGATGATCTACCTGGATAACGCGGCGACGACCATGCACAGACCTCAGGCGGTCATCGATGCCGTGGTGCAGGCGATGTGCTCGCTCGGCAATGCTGGGCGAGGCGCCACGTCGGGTGCGCTCGACGCGGCGCGCACCATCCACAGCTGCCGCACCAAGCTTGCGCGCTTGCTGGGCTGCCCGCGGGTGGACCATATTTGTTTTACGCCCAACTCCACGGCGGCGCTCAACACCGCCATCAACGGCGTGGTGCGCCCCGGCGATCGTGTGGTCACGACGGTGCTCGAACACAACTCCGTGCTGCGTCCGCTCAACCGCCTGGCGGCAGAGCAGGGCGTGACTGTTGAGCATGCGGGCTGCGACGCGAACGGCGTGCTCGACTACGACGAGCTCGAGCAGCTGGTCACGCCGGGCACGCGTGCCGTGGTGGTGACACACGCCTCCAATGTGACCGGCAACGCGGTCGACATTGCACGCGTGGCTGCCATGGCCCATGCGGCCGGCGCGCTTGTGATCGTCGATGCCTCGCAGTCTGCCGGCACGGCGCATATCGATATGCAGGTCATGGGGCTCGACGTGGTGTGCTTTACCGGCCACAAGGGGCTCATGGGCCCGCAGGGGACCGGTGGCCTAGCCGTGGCGGAAGGCATTGACGTGGCTCCTTGGGCCATGGGTGGCACGGGCGTGCGCAGCTTCGATGCGCTGCAGCCGCAAGAGTGGCCCACGCGTCTTGAGGCGGGCACGCTCAACGGTCACGGTATCGCCGGCCTTTCCGCCGGCCTCGACGTTATCGAGGCCCAAGGTGGGGTCGAGGCGATTGCGGCGCATGAGCGAGCACTGGCGGATCGCTTTCTCGCTGGCGTGCGCGAAATCCCGGAGATCAAGCTCTACGGTGCCTTTGACCAGCCCGTGCGCTCTGCGATCGTGTCGCTCAACGTGGGCGATATCGATTCGGCTGAGATCTCGGATGCACTCATGCAAGGGTGGGGGATTGCGACGCGCCCCGGCGCCCATTGCGCTCCGCTCATGCACCGTGCGTTGGGGACCGAGCGCCAGGGCGTCGTCCGCTTCTCGTTTGGGTATTTCAACACGAACGAGGAAGTCGATACCGCGATTGACGCTTTGCGCGATTTAGCCTGCTAAAGCGTATATACTTGCGGGACGGGTCTTTTGCCCGTTCCGTTTTAGTTTCGACCCGAAAGGTGGTCCCATGGCTTCATCCGCCTCGCGCGGTCTGCGCTCCGACCATGTCGTCACCGTCGGCATTGCGCTGTTCTCGATGCTCTTTGGTGCCGGTAACCTCATCATTCCGCCGTTGCTGGCACTGCAGGCAGGTTCTGCCACGCCAGTTGCCATGATCGGCTTTTTGATTGCCGCTATCGGTTTGCCCGTTATGGGCTTTATCGCCGTCGCGTTCGCCGGCACGGCCCGCGAGCTGGCCGGGCGTGTGCATCCTAAGTTTGGCGAATTCTTCGTTGCGGCGGTCTACCTGGCCATCGGTCCGTGCCTGGCCATTCCGCGCACAAGCTCTACGGCGTTCGAAATGCTGGTGCCGCTGCTACCCGAGGGCGTTTCGCTCGGCACGGCACGTCTGGTGTTTGCCGTTGGCTTCTTTATCGTCGCGTTTGCGCTCACGTTGCGTCCAGGCGTCATCACGCGCGTGCTCGGCCGCATTACGGGCCCCGCGCTCATTGCGCTCATCGTGCTGGTCGTGGGTGCTGCCGTGATCTCGCCGCTGGGACCGGCTGCCGCGCCGCAGGCCCCCTACAATGCCGGTGCTGCCGTGCAGGGCTTTCTGACTGGCTATCAGACCATGGACCTGCTCGCGTCGCTCGCCTTTGGCATCATCATCGCCGAGACCATCCACGAGCTGGGTGTTACCGATGACAAGCGCGTGGCCTTTGAGATTTCGCGTTCCGGTGTGATCGCCGGCGTGCTCATGGCTATCATCTACTGCGGCTTGGGTCTTGCCGGTATGCAGATCGGCACCGTGATGCCCGACGCTACCAACGGCGCCGCCATCCTCGCCCGTTCGGCCTCCATGCATTTTGGGCTTGCCGGCACGGTCGTGGTCTTTGCGATCTTCTTCCTCGCCTGCATGAACGTGTGCATCGGCCTTATCAGCTGCTGCTCGCGCTATTTCTGCGAGACGTATGTGGTCAAAGGGGGAGCGGAGGCTTCCGAGGAGGCCATGCGCCGCCCCTTTGCAATTCTCGCCTTTGTGTTCGCGGCGTTTTCGTGCGTGCTCTCCAACGTGGGCCTCGACGTGATCCTTATGTTTTCGGTGCCCATGCTCAACGCCTTGTATCCCGTTGCCATCGTGCTGGTACTGATGGGCCTGGTGCACGGCTTTTGCGACGCTCATCCGCAGGTGTGGGTCTGGGTCGGCGGCGTTGTCGCGGTGCAGAGCGTGATCACTTCGGTCCGCGATGCGTTCTTTGCGGGCGCGTGGCTACCGTTCGATGCGTTGCCGCTGGCAGATATCGGCGCTGCGTGGGCACCGGTTGCCGTGGTTGCCTTTGTGATCGGTCTGCTCCATAGCCGGTTTGTCGCACATTCGAGGAGCTAGGGTATCGTCGCTTGCACAGGCGGGGAGTCTCCCCTATAATTTCCTTCGCTTTGGGACACGCAAGGTTTAGACCTTAGCTGCTCAACACCTTCGGGACGTGGCGCAGTTTGGTAGCGCGCCTGCTTTGGGAGCAGGATGTCGCAGGTTCAAATCCTGTCGTCCCGACCATATCTTGCGGGCGTAGTTCAATGGTAGAACCCCAGCCTTCCAAGCTGATGACGCGGGTTCGATTCCCGTCGCCCGCTCCATAAGAATTGTTTTAACGGCTTTGGTTTCCTTTGGGAATCAGAGCTGTTTTCGTTTACGCGCCGGGCGACGGGAATCGAACCCGTCAGGGTGCGGAGCTGAGAAAATGCGTGAGCATTTTCCAGCGCAGCACGCAAGGGTCGAAGGCCCGCAGCGAAACAAGGATTTGCGAAGCAAATCCTTGGACTTCCCGTCGTCCGCTCCAAGCTATATAATCGCAGGCCAATATGCTAATTTGGCTCGCGTTTATTTTTATACCGTCCGACCTCGCGGGGCAAATGAACCAGGAGCGTTTGTCCCAAATCGCAAGAAAGTAGTGATTGCCATGGCACAGAGTAAGGCAGAATATCCCACCCCCGATTGCCTGGCGCCCGCCGCGATCGAGGCCAAGACTGAGGCCGCCGGCGTTACCAAGGCTAACCTGCCGGTCTCGAAGGCCTTTTTGCTCGCTATGTTCGCCGGTGCGTTCATCGCCTTTGGCGGCCTGTTCTTCACGGTCTTTCTGAGCGATGCGTCCCTTGGCTGGGGCGCTCAGCGCTTTGTGGGCGGCCTGTGCTTTTGCCTGGGACTGGTGCTCGTGCTCATTTGCGGCGCGGAACTGTTTACCGGCAACTCGCTTATGGTCTGCGCGCTCAAGAGCAAAAAGATCACGCTCGTCCAGATGCTCAAGGCTTGGGTCGTTGTGTGGATCGGCAACTTTGCCGGCGCGCTGTTCGTTGTCTTTTTGGTTTACATGGCAGCTATTTATAAGCTCAACGGCGAGGCCGTTGCCAACACCATGGTGAGTGTCGCCGCCGGTAAGGTTTCGATTGACGCCGTCACCATCTTCTTCCGCGGCATTCTGTGCAACATCTTTGTGTGCCTGGCTGTATGGATCGGTACCGCCGGCAAGACCGTGGTCGATAAAGTCGTGGGTATTCTGCTGCCTATCGCCGCCTTTGTGTCATGCGGTTTTGAGCACTGCGTTGCCAACATGTACTTTTTGCCCATGGGTGCCGTGATGCACGCGTGCGGCTATGGAGCCGATGTCGCCGGCGCCGATGCCCTCAACGCCGCCGGGTTGGCGCTCAACCTTTCGGTCGCCACGCTGGGCAATATCGTAGCTGGCGCCCTGATCGTGGCGCTGGGCTACTGGTTTATCTACGCCAACAAAGAGTCCTAAAGGACCCAACCCATAACCGACCAAAAAGGGACAGGTTTATTTTGGCAGGTTTTGGACGAGGCGCTTCGCCGTCTTGTCGCGAGCTGCCATAATGGACCTGTCCCTTTTGTATTCGCGTCGTCACATTTTGGCCGATGACGACCAAGGGGGGCCTGCTTTTTATTGATTATGTCGAAGGGCTTTCCATGAGCGACTGCGAATCCATGCCTGCCGAGGTGCGCGACCGCCTGCGCTCCATTCCCGCCGTGCACGAGCTGCTGGCCGAGTGGCCGGTCATGAAGGCTGCCGGCGATGCGGGCGACACGTTGGTGCGCGAGGCGATTGACGCCGAGCTCGATGCCGAGCGCGCGGCGATTCGCTCTGGCGCCCCCGCTAGGAATAAGCGCGAGCTCGCCTTGGCTATCGAGCGGCGGTGCCACCGCCTGTCGCTGCCGACCCTGCGCCCTGCCGTTAACGCGACGGGCGTTGTGATTCACACCAACCTGGGCCGCGCTCCGCTCGCGCCCGCGGCGGTGCGGGCGGTGACCGATGTCGCTCGCGGCTACAGCACGCTTGAGTATGACGTCTCAACCTGCGCTCGCGGGGGCCGCAAAGAGCATGCCGCGCGTCTGCTGCGCACGCTCACGGGGGCGCAGGACGCCCTGGTCGTCAACAATAACGCCGCGGCGGTGCTGCTGGTGCTTGCCGCGCATGCGTGCGGCAAAGAGGTCATCGTGAGTCGCGGCGAGCTGGTCGAGGTGGGCGGCAGCTTCCGCATTCCCGATATCATGGCGGCTTCGGGTGCCAAGCTTGTCGAGGTGGGCTCCACCAACCGCACGCATCTGGATGATTACCGAAGCGCCATTACGCCCAATACGGCGATGATCTTGAAAGTTCATCCTTCTAACTACCGTATCGAGGGTTTCCACGAGGAGGTTTCCGCGGCGGAGCTTTCCGCGCTGGCGCATGAGCACGGGCTGTTACTGTACGAGGACCAGGGCTCGGGCGCTTTGCTTACAGATGAGGTGCTCGTCGATGCTGGGGAGAAGCCCACGTCCGCCTCGCTTTGCGCCGGCGTTGACGTCGTCTCGTGCTCGGGCGACAAGCTGCTCGGCGCCTCGCAAGCGGGCATTATTCTCGGTAGCGCCCAGGTAATCGCCGCCTGTGCCTCGCATCCGCTTATGCGCGCGCTTCGCCCCGGCAAGCTCACGCTCGCGGCGCTCGAGGCCACTTTGCGCCTGTATGTGACCGGATCCGATACAGCGCATCGGGAGATCCCGGTGCTCAACATGCTATCCGGCGCGCCGGCTCCGCTCGAGCGTCAGGCCAAGCGCCTGCATGACCGCATGCTGCGCAAGCTTCGCGAGTCTCAGTGTGAGGAGGCGGTGGAGCTGCAGGTTGTCGAGGGCGTGTCTGCTCCGGGCGGCGGTTCGCTGCCGACCGTCGAGCTCCCAACTTTTTGCGTTGCCGTCTGTCCCGTCGATGGGCGCCTATCCGCCGATGGCCTAAAGCGCGCTATGGTACAGGAGCCCGATACGCCGGTTGTGACGCGCGTGCGGCACGACCAGGTGCTTTTTGACGTTCGCACGCTTTTGCGCGACACCGACCTTGACCTGTGTGCGTCTGCGTTGGCGGATGCCGTGCGGGCAGGTTTGCGTCGATGACCGCGCGCGAGCTTGTCGAATGTCCCGTTATCGTCGGAACGGCAGGACACGTCGACCACGGAAAGTCGGCCCTTATCGAGGCGCTGACCGGCAAAAATCCCGACCGTCTGGAGGTCGAACGGCGCCGAGGCATGACCACTGAGCTCGGCTTTGGCGAGCTCGAGCTTCCCAGCGGCAAGCTTGTCGGCTTGGTCGACGTACCCGGGCATGCGCACTATCTGCGCGCCATGGTGCAGGGCGCCACCGGCGTGGACGTTGCGTTGCTGGCGGTTTCGGCCGTTGAGGGCGTGATGCCGCAGACCCGCGAGCACGTTCGGATTCTGGAGCTGTTGGGTGTGACGCGCATGGTCGTCGCACTCACGATGCGCGATTTGGCCGACCACGAGATTGCCGCGCTGGCGGAGCTCGATGTCGAGGCGTTTCTGGACGGGACCGTGTTTGCGGGTGCCTCTATAGTGCCGGTGTCCTCCAAGACGGGCGAGGGCCTGGACGAGCTGCTTACGACGCTCGATAACACGGTTTGTTCGTGCTGGTCGGAGCATCTGGAGGCGACCGCTGGCTCGGGCGCCGCGCCCCGTCTTCCCATCGACCGTTGCTTTAGCATCCGCGGCACCGGAACCGTCGTGACGGGTACGCTGCACGACGGTCCCGTTTCGGTTGGCGATGAGCTCGTTGCGCTGCCGTCGCAAACGCGCTGTCGCGTGCGCGGGGTGCAGGTTCACGGGGATACCCAGTGCGCGGTTCCCGGCCAGCGCGTCGCCCTGAACCTGGTGGGCGATGGCGTGGCGGGCCTCAAGCGCGGCGAGATGCTCGGCGTCGAGGGTCGCGTGGGCCAGACGCTGCGCTTTTTGATGCAACTGACATATGTGGGGCGCGATGGCGTGCGAGCCGGCGTTCTTGCTTCGGGTACACGCGTGCACGTTATGGCGGGCACGGCTGAGGTGCTCGGCCGCATTATGCTTTTAGACGACGAGCCGCCTATTGCGGTCGGCGAGACGCGTGTGGTGCAGGTGCGCCTGGAACGGCCGCTGCCGTTGCGCGCCGGCGATCATGCCGTCATTCTGTCGTATTCGCCGATTTCGCTGCTTGGCGGCGGACGCGTCCTGCTATCGCGCTGTCGCCGCGCGCGGGTCCTGTCGGCGGGGGAGCGCGCGTTGTATGCGGCGCTTGAGTCCGGAGATGTCGCGGACGGCGTACACGCGTGGCTGGCGCTGCAAACGCTGCCTGTTGCTGCTGCCGGTGTTGCCGCAGCGCTCGATCTTGTTACCGGCGAGGTCGAGATCGTTTTGCGTGGGCTTGTGGACCAGGCTGCCGTGTGCGAGCTTGCTGCGGGCGGTGCGGTGCTCTACGCAGATGCCTCGGCTCTCGATGCTGCAATGGATGTGCTGGCTGCGGCCTTGTCCTCCATGCACGCGGCGGCTCCCAAGGAGATCGGCTTTACGTCCGGTGCGGTCGCGCACGCGGCTTGGCCGGGCGCCGGTAACGATGTCGCGATGGCACTTATTGCCGAGGGCTGTGCACGTGGCGTGTGCGCCGTCGACGGTGCCGAGGTGTTCGACCCGCATTCCGCCGCCGCGGCGATACGTGTGGTGCGCGAGGCTGGCCAGCGTATCGTGGCCCTGCTGGATGAGGCCGGTCTTAATGCGCCGACGCTTCCCGAGGTGAGCGAACAGTTGCAGCTCGATCGCGACACCATGACGCGTGCACTGCGCGAGCTTTCGCTCAACCACTCGATCGTTAAGGTCGAGCGCGACGTTGCCTTGTCCGCCGCTGCCGAGGCCCATGCGCGTGAGGTTGTTGCGACGGCTATCGAGGCTGCTGGCGGCGCCGCCACCACGAGTGTGCTGCGCGAAGCCCTGGGCGTGTCGCGCAAACGAACCATTAGCATCTTGGAGCACCTGGATGCCGTGCGCTTTACAGTACTCGACAAGGAGGCCGGCGGTCTGAGATCGCTGCGTTAGCGGTTTCCGCATCGCTCTTTTCGGTTGTGGTCTGTTGGGTTTGGTAAAATACCGCCACGTTTGGGAGCGGATGGGCTCCGGTGGGCCCCGCGGTCTTCAAAACCGTTGTGAGGCGTGCAAAACGTCTTGGATGTGTTCGATTCACATCCGTTCCCGCCAACGCATCTCGCCAAAACCACCACAAAGGTGCCTGTCCCCTTTGTGGTGGTTTCGAAACGTGCGGGAAACAGCTTCGAAACACGCAATTTGTACGTCAGCTGTTCAAAAACGCTTCTACCTGCATCGTAATCAAAATGAAACATCCGCTCGTTGCCTTATTCGTAACTTTGTAGCAACAGTGCGATATTATCCATACTCGATAAAGCTCACGGCGCATGGGGCGCCGCGAACGACACCTTTCTTTTCCATCAATTGGAGGAAGCATGAGCTACACGCAGAAAGTTCTCGACGAGCTCAAGGCCCGCTATCCCGAGCAGCCTGAGTTCATCCAGGCCGCGACCGAGATCCTCGGCACCATCCAGCCGGCGCTCGACGCCCATCCCGAGTACGAGGAGGCCGCCCTGCTTGAGCGCCTCGTCGAGCCCGAGCGCATCGTTATGTTCCGTGTCCCCTGGGTCGATGACCAGGGCAAGGTTCAGGTCAACCGCGGCTATCGTGTCGAGTTCAACTCTGCCATTGGACCCTACAAGGGCGGCCTGCGCTTTAACCCGACGGTCACCCTGGGCATGCTCAAGTTCCTGGGCCTGGAGCAGATCCTCAAGAACAGCCTGACCACCCTTCCCATGGGCGGCGGCAAGGGCGGCTCCGACTTTGACCCCAAGGGCAAGTCCAACAACGAGATCATGCACTTTTGCCAGTCCTTCATGACCGAACTCTATCGCCACATTGGCCCCAACACCGACGTTCCCGCTGGCGACCTGGGCGTTGGCGGCCGCGAGGTTGCCTACATGTTCGGTCAGTACAAGCGCCTGACCAACGAGTGGACCGGCGTCCTCACCGGCAAGGGCCTCTCCTTTGGAGGCTCGCTCGCCCGTACCGAGGCCACCGGCTACGGCCTGGTCTACTTTGTGGACGAGTACCTCAAGAGCCGCGGCGAGTCCTTCGGGGGCAAGAACGTCGTCGTTCACGGTTCCGGCAACGTTGCTATCTATGCCGTCCAGAAGGTCTCCCAGCTCGGCGGCAAGGTGCTGGCCTGCTCCGACACGCACGGCTGGGTCGAGGATCCCGACGGCATCGACTACACCGTGCTCGAGCACGTCTACAACAAGAAGCGCTCCGGCCATGACAAGGGCGTCACGCTCGCCATGTACGTTGACGAGAAGCCCGGTGCCGTGTGGCACGAGGGCGACGGCCGCGGCGTGTGGCAGCTGCCCTGCGACATCGCGCTGCCCTGCGCTCGCGAGAACACGCTGCTGCTCGAGGACGCCCAGGCGCTCGTCGCCAATGGCTGCAAGGTGGTCGGCGAGGGCGCAAACATGCCCACGACCATCGAGGCCACGACCTACTTCCAGGAGAACGGCGTCGCCTTTATGCCCGGCAAGGCTGCCAACGCCGGCGGCGTGCTCGTGTCCGGCCTGGAGATGAGCCAGAACGCCGAGCACCTGTCCTGGACCTTCGACGAGGTCGACGGCAAGCTCGAGCAGCTCATGCGCGGCATGTTCCACAACGTGGACGACACCGCCAAGGAGTATGGCCAGGAGGGCAACTTTGTCATGGGCGCCAACATCGCCGGCTTCCTGAAGGTCGCCGACGCCATGCTCGCCCAGGGCGTCTGCTAAGCCCAGCTCGACATAGCACCTGATGAGGCTCCCAGCATTTGTGCTGGGAGCCTTTTTCTATGGTGGTGAGGGTCGTGCGCCCTCGTTTGGTACACTTAGGAGTACTGGACAAGTAAAGAGATGGGGGAGAACGTGCTCAAGTTCGGTACCTACGTCCGTGTTGGAAACGCGGCCGAAGCCTATGAGCTCTTACAGAAGAACCGCAACAACAAGATTGTGGGCGGCGGCATCTGGATGCGCCTGGGATCGCGTCGCGTGGCGACGGCGATTGACCTTTCGGCCTGCGGACTCGATCAGATTGAGGAGACCGAGACCGAGTTTCGCATCGGTGCCATGTGCACCCTGCGCCAGCTCGAGCGTCATGCCGGGCTCAACGTGCTTGTCAACAATGTTTTTGAGTTCGCCGTCCACGACATCGTGGGCGTGCAGCTGCGCAATACCGCCACGGTGGGCGGTAGCATCTACGGCCGCTTTGGCTTCTCGGACGTGCTTTCGGCCTTTTTGGCGCTCGACTCGTACGTTGAGCTGACGGGTGCCGGCCGCGTGCCGCTCGCCGAGTTTGTGAACATGGGCTACGTGCGCGACGTGATCGAGCATGTTGTGGTCGTTAAGCATGACTACCGCGCAAGCTACGAGGCCGTACGCAAGGCCGCGACCGACTTCCCATCCCTAAATGTCACCGCCGCCTGGTGGGACGGCTCCTGGCACGTCACCGTGGGTGCCCGCCCGCTGCGCGCAACCCTGCTGCAGGGCGAGGCGTGTGGCCTCACCAGCGAGCAGCCTTCCGAGGACGAGCTGTGCGCCCTTGCCGCATCCGTGCGTGCCCTGAGCTACGGCACCAACATGTGGGGCTCGGCCGACTACCGCCGCCGCATCTCGGCCCCGCTGGCGATTCAGGCCGTGCGCCGCGCCGCCGGCATTGAGCTTTCGGCCGCGCTTGCCCGCGAGCTCGAGACCGTTCAGGTCCCCAAGTTTGCCACGGACGAGTATTCCTGCCGCCGCGTGCCCGGCGTCGATTCTAGCGAGGTGCGCTAATGGCTGCCAAACTCATCGATCTTTCCTTTACGCTCAACGGTCGCAAGGTCAAGGTTCAGATTGCCCCCGATACCATGCTCTTTGCGCTGCTGCGCGAGCAGGGTTGCGCGTCGGTGCGCTGCGCCTGCGAGACCACCAACTGCGGCCTGTGCACGGTGTGGCTCGACGACGATCCGGTGCTGAGCTGCTCGGTTCCCGCCGCGCGCGTCGAGGGCCGCTCCGTCACCACGCTCGAGGGTCTCAAGGCCGAGTCTGAGACGCTCGCTCGCGCCATGGCTGCCGAAGGTGCCGAGCAGTGCGGTTTTTGCGCTCCCGGCCTCATCATGAACGTGCTGGCGCTTGCCCGCGCCGCCAAGGAGGACCCGAGCCTCGTCGCCACGCGCGAGGAACTCTCGCGCCAGCTGGCTGGCAACCTCTGCCGTTGCAGCGGCTACGAGAGCCAGCTGCGCGCCATCGTCCGCTTCCTTAACGAGTCCGGCGTGAAGGTGGGCTTCGAGATGCCCGAGCTGCCGGTCAATAACACCAGCTCTGACGGCGTCACCTACAAGCAGATTACCCACAAGCAGCCCAAGAAGGACTCGAAGGCCCTGCTCGAGGGCCGTCCCGTCTACACGGGCGACATGGTGCCCGCCGGTGCGCTCATCGTTAAGCTCAAGCGCAGCCCGTATGCCCGCGCCAAGATCCGCTCCATCGATACGTCGCGCGCCCTGAAGGTGCCCGGCGTGGTGGGCGTCTACACCTACGAGGACGTTCCCAAGCGCCGTTTTACCATTGCCGGCCAGAGCTATCCGCAGCCGAGTCCCTACGACCGTCTGATTCTCGAGAACCTCGTCCGTTATCAAAACGAAGAGGTGGCGATCGTCGCCGCCGAGACCGAGGAGGCCGCCGATAAGGCGCTCAAGCTCATCAAGGTCGACTACGAGGTGCTCGAGCCTCTGCTCGACTTTACCCAGGCGCTCGATAACGACATCGTGGTCCACCCCGAGGGCGACGTGACCTTTATGTTCCCGCAGGGCGGCGATGTTCCGCGCAACCTGGTGTGCAACGGTACCAGCGATTATGGCGATCTGGACGAGGCGTTCGCCCAGAGCGACATCGTCTTTGAGCGCACCTACACCAGCCAGGCCACGCAGACCGCGCCTATGGAGACCTTCCGTGCCTTCGCGACGACCGACGCGTTCGGCCGCATCTCGGTGACCTCCTCCACGCAGGTGCCCTTCCACGTGCGCCGCATGGTCGCGCAGTCGCTCGACATTCCGCAGTCGCAGGTGCAGGTCATTAAACCGCGCATCGGCGGCGGCTTTGGCTCCAAGCAGACGGGCTGCTGCGAGATCTTCGTTGCGTTCGTGACCCAGCAGACTGGCCGTCCGAGCTACTGCTGCTACACCCGCGAGGAGACCATCACTGCGGGCAACTCGCGCCACCAGATGCAGATGACCGTTAAGCTGGGCGCCATGAACGACGGCACCATCACGGCCATCGACTTGCACACGTTGTCCAACGCCGGCGCGTACGGCGAGCACGCCACCACGACGATCGGCCTTTCGGGCCATAAGAGCCTGCCCATCTACAACCATGTGAAGGCGAGCCGCTTTAGCTGGGACGCCGTCTACACCAACACCAACCGCGGCGGCGCGTATCGCGGCTACGGTGCCACCCAGGGCCAGTTTGCCGTGGAGAGCGCCGTCAACGAGCTCGCCGACATGCTGCACATGGACCCCGCCGACCTGCGCCTTAAGAACATCGTGCGCGAGGGCGAGGTCATGCCGCAGTACTACAGCGAAAAGCTCAACGCCTGCGCGCTCGACCGCTGCCTGCTGCGCGCGATGGACATGATCGGTTGGCGCGACAAGCCGCTGGCCGTCGACCTGGGCGATCGCGTACGCGCCCTGGGCTGCGCTCTCACTATGCAGGGCTCGGGCATCTCCAATGTCGACATCGCCGGCATCGACATGCGCCTGGAAGAGGACGGCTTTATTGCGCTTTCGACCGGCGCCACCGACAACGGCATGGGCGTCGACACGATCCTGGCGCAGATTGCCGCCGAGGAGCTGGGTGTGGAGAGCTCTCTCATTGTGGTTCGTGGCGTGGATACCGATGTATCGCCCTTCGACGCCGGCTCGTACGCGAGCTCGGGTACGTACGTGACGGGCCTGGCCGCCAAGAATGCCGCGACCGAGCTGCGCAAGAAGATTTGCGCCAAGGCCGCCCAGATGTGGGACGTGGATGCCGCCGATGTGGTCTTTGATGGCCAGTACGTGCGCCTGTCCGACGAGCGCGCCGCCCGCGAGCGCGGTCGCTACCTCACGCTGCGCGACTTTGCCAACCTGTGCGTTAAGAACATCGAGGGCGGCGACGCGCTGACCTCGCATGCCTCTGCCAGCCTGCCCGTTTCGCCCCCGCCGTTTATGGCCGGCATTGCCGAGGTCGAGGTCGACAAGGCCACCGGCAAGGTGACCGTGGTGGACTATGCGGCGGCCGTCGATTGCGGCACCGTGATCAACGAGGCGCTCGCGCGCGTCCAGGCCGAGGGCGGCATTGCCCAGGGTATCGGTCACGCGCTCTACGAGATTGTCGAGCACGATGACCGTGGACGCCTGCGCACCGGCAACTTTATGAGCTACAAGCTACCCACCCGCCTAGATATCGGCAGCATCCGCGTGGCCTTTGAGCCGAGCTACGAGCCGACGGGCCCGTTTGGCGCCAAGTCGATCGGCGAGGTCGTCATCAACACGCCGCTCGCCGCCGTGGCCTCGGCCGTCGCACACGCCACCGGCCACCAAGTTCGCTCGCTGCCGATCACGCCGGAGAAAGCGCTGCTGGGGGAGTAGCAGGTCAGCGAACAAGTCGTAATTGGCGGGACGGGGCAACTCGTTCCGCCTTTCGCACTCGTGGTGAGGTCGTGAGCCTGTAAAACGTCTGCGTGCGCTTGCCGTTCGTATCTGCTATCATTCCTAGTCTGTGCGCTCATGCGGGCGTGGCGGAATTGGTAGACGCGCCAGATTTAGGTTCTGGTGGGATTCCCGTGAAGGTTCGAGTCCTTTCGCCCGCACCAACGCACCTGCGTCGGCTTTCGCCGTCGCGACACTTTGTTGCATAAAGGTACCAGCACCTCAGATAAGCTGGGCAGTATGAGGAGGAACGTGTTGAACATCACCGCTTCTGACGTCAAGGACGCCAAGCTCACCGCTACGGTCACCATCCCGGCCGCCGACGTCGACGCCGCGATCAAGAAGGCTTACAAGGACACCGCCAAGAAGTACCGCTTCCCGGGCTTCCGCGCCGGTAAGGCTCCCCGTCCGGTTATCGACTCTGCTCTTGGTGCCGAGGCTACCCTCGCTCAGGCCACCAACGACCTGATCGCCGCCAACGAGCCCGCCGTCCTCAACGAGCTGGACATCGTCCCCACCAAGAACGGTGACTACAAGGACCTCGACCTCGCTAAGGATCACGAGGACTACACCTACACCGTCGAGTTCTCCCTGCGTCCCGCCGCTGAGCTCTCCTCCTTCGACGCTGTCGAGATCGAGATGCCCCCTGCGGAGGTCACCGAGTCCGAGATCAACAACCAGGTCGAGATGCTCCTCAACTACCGTGCCACCTTCGAGGACGTTGAGGGTCGCGCCGTCGAGGCCGAGGACTACGTCACCGTCGACCTCAAGGCTGTCGAGAACGCCGACAACTTCGCTGCTGAGGGCCGCATGCTCATCGCCGGTAGCGACAGCAACCCCGCCGAGTTCAACGAGGTCCTGATCGGCGCTAACGTCGACGACGTCAAGACCGTCACCTGGACCGACGAGGTCGAGGAGGGCGAGGAGGCCGAGACCCACACCGTCGAGGTCACCGTCAAGGGCATCAAGGTCCGCAACACCCCCGAGCTCACCGACGAGCTCGTCAAGTCCGACTTTGGCTTCGACAGCATCGACGCCATGCGCGACGCCATCAAGATCGAGATCGAGCAGGACAAGGCTTCCCGCCTCCCGGCCGAGAAGGAGAACCGTTGCGTCTCCGCTCTCGCCGAGCGTCTGCAGCTCGACGAGATGGACGCCGACTACGAGCAGTCCGTCTTTGAGGAGCTTGGCCAGAACTTCCTGTCCAACCTCGCTGCCCGCGGCATGACGCTGGACACCTGGCTGCCGGCTTCCGGCCTGACCATGGAGCAGTTCATCGGCGACCTGCACAAGCAGGCCAACGACGTTGCCCGTGAGTCCCTGGCGCTCGACGCCCTCGCCCGTGAGCTCAAGATCGAGGTCACCGAGGACGACATTAACGCCGAGTTCGAGAAGGCTGGCGTCAAGGACGTCGAGGCTTCCAAGGCCGAGTTCATCGCCGATGGCCGCATGCCTGCCGTCCGCGAGTCCATCCGTCGCTCCAAGGCCGTCGACCACCTGGTCGAGAACGCCAAGGTGACCGAGGTCGACGAGACCGCCAAGGACGCCGAGTAATTCTCGCCACCTTGCCCGCGAGCGCATGCGTGCGCCTGTGATGGGGTAAAGTTATACACCGGTTATCCGGTTGCTTCGTACGGTGCCAGCCAATGCATAGCATGCGGGCACCGTACGTTTATCTAGAACCAATTTGGTCCGCAAGAGAGAAATGGAGATGCGTATGATCGCTAAGTTCGATTCCGCCCTCGTGCCATACGTTATCGAGCAGACGCCGCGCGGCGAGCGCAGCTACGATATCTATTCGCGCCTGCTCAACGACCGCATCATCTTCTTGGGCGAGGAGATCAACTCCGTCAGCGCCAACCTGGTCGTTGCCCAGCTGCTGCATCTTGAGAGCCAGGATGCCGAGAAGGATATCTCGCTCTACATCAATTCGCCCGGCGGCGAGGTTTACTCCGGCCTGGCGATTCTTGACACCATGAACTTTATCAAGCCGCAGGTCTCCACCATCTGCGTCGGTATGGCTGCGTCCATGGCCGCCGTGCTGCTTTCGGCTGGCGCCAAGGGCAAGCGCTTCTGCCTGCCGCACTCCAAGGTCATGATTCACCAGCCCAGCGGCGGTGCCCAGGGCCAGCAGACCGAGATCGAGATCGTTGCCGAGGAGATCAAGAAGACCCGCCGCGAGCTCAATCAGATCCTGTCCGATGCCTCGGGCCAGCCCATCGAGAAGGTCCAGGCCGATACCGAGCGCGACAACTACCTGACCGCTGCCGAGGCCCTCGACTACGGCCTGATCGACCGTATCGTCACCTCGCGCGATCTCGCCGCGAAGGACGCCTAGGATGGCAGGAAACATGCAGGACAACTTTGACGAGAATGGCAACCCCATCCGCTGCTCCTTCTGCGGAAAAGAGCAGGGCCAGGTCCGTCGCCTCGTAAAGGGTCCGACCAACATCTTTATCTGTGACGAGTGCGTCGCCGCTTGCTCTGAGATCTTGGAGGAGTCGCTGGCTTCGGACTTTATGGACGCTGCCCGCAACGGCAAGCTGCCGGGCTTCCTCAACGATCACGGCCAGGCTGCCGGTCAGCCCGCCGTGGACCCCGAGGCCGAGGGCTTTGAGCTCGAGGACGACCGCCAGGTCATCACGCACGTGCCGACGCCGCACGAGATCTATGACGAGCTTTCGGCTTATGTCATGGGCCAAGAGGACGCCAAGCGCGCCATGTCGGTTGCCGTGTACAACCATTACCGCCGCGTCATCGAGGGCGGTGCTGCGCTTTCGGCCTTTGACGACGGTTTGGACTCGCAGCTTGACGATGACATGGACGAGGTGGAGCTCGCCAAGTCCAACATCCTGCTGCTCGGTCCCACCGGTACCGGCAAGACCCTGTTGGCCCAGACGCTCGCGCGCATCCTCGAGGTGCCGTTTGCCATCGCCGATGCCACCGCGCTCACCGAGGCTGGTTACGTTGGCGAGGACGTGGAGAACATCCTGCTCAAGCTCATCAATGCTGCCGATGGCGACATTGAGCGCGCTCAGGTGGGCATTATCTACGTGGACGAGATTGACAAGATTGCCCGCAAGGCCGAGAACCTCTCCATTACCCGCGATGTCTCGGGCGAGGGTGTGCAGCAGGCGCTGCTTAAGATTCTTGAGGGCACGGTGGCCAGCGTTCCGCCTACCGGTGGCCGCAAGCATCCCCAGCAGGAGCTGCTGCAGATCGACACGACTAACATCCTGTTTATCTGCGGCGGTGCCTTTGTGGGTCTGGACAAGATCATCGCCGACCGCGTGGGCAACAAGGGCGTGGGCTTTAACTCCGAGATCGCCGGCCCCACCTCGGTCGACGAGAACGACCTGCTGCGTCAGGTGCTCCCGCAGGACCTCAACGCCTTTGGCATGATCCCCGAGTTCGTGGGCCGTACGCCCGTTGTCACCCAGACGCAGGCGCTCGACGAGGACGACCTGGTGTCGATTCTGACCGAGCCCAAGAACGCCGTGGTGCGTCAGTACCGCAAGATGTTCCAGCTCGAGGACGTTGAGCTTGAGTTTGAGGCCGCGGCCCTTCACGAGATCGCCCGTATGGCGCTCGCCCGCAAGACCGGCGCCCGCGGCCTGCGTTCCATCTGCGAGGACGTGCTTCAGCAGACGATGTTCGACCTCCCCAGCGAGGAGGGTGTCGCCAAGGTCATCGTGACCGAAGCGGCGGTTAAGGGCGAAGAACAGCCCCAACGCATCTACGGGTAAACCTGCCAAAAACGTGCTTGCAAATAGCCTCCGACCATCCGCGGTCGGAGGCTATTTTATATATACGCAAAACACCCAACTACCTGTGTTATTCTGTGTGTTTGTTTAAGCCTCAGCGAAGTCATATCAGACTGAAGTAATCGATACCTAAGGCGCGTCCGCCTGCTTGGTTTTCGTAGATTCCGCACGAGCCGAAGAGCACTTAATGTGCTCTTCGTGCGAGCCAGGACCTGACCGAGCGAAAACCAAGCAGGCGGACACGCCGGCGGGACAGGGAGAGATATATGGAAGAAATGCCCAAGAACTACGATCCGTCGACCAACGAGCCGGCGATCCTGCAGAAGTGGCTCGACGGCGGCTACTATAAGCGCCGTGAGGGCGTGGGCGACTGCACCGTCACCATTCCGCCTCCCAACGTGACCGGCAAGCTCCACATGGGTCACGCCACCGACGACTCCATCCAGGACGCCATCGTCCGTATGGCCCGCATGCGCGGCAAGTCCACGCGCTGGGTGCTGGGCACCGATCACGCCGGTATCGCCACGCAGACCAAGGTCGACAAGAAGCTCAAGAGCGAGGGCATCAGCCGCCTGGAGATCGGTCGCGACAAGTTCGTCGACGCCTGCTGGGACTGGACCCACGAGTACGGCGGCATCATCGTCGAGCAGATCAAGCGTATGGGCTGCTCCGTCGACTTCGACAACGAGCGCTTCACCATGGACGAGGATTACGCCCAGGCCGTGCGTAAGGTCTTCTGTGACTGGTACCACGACGGCCTGATCTACCGTGGCAAGCGCATCGTCAACTGGTGCCCCAACTGCACCACCGCCATCTCGGACGACGAGGCTGAGTATAAGGACGAGAAGGGCCATCTGTGGCATCTGCGCTACCCGCTGACCGAGCCTGTTAACGGCCAGGACTACATCGTCGTCGCCACTACGCGCCCCGAGACCATGCTCGGCGACACGGGCGTTGCTGTCTCCCCGAAGGATCCCGAGAAGGCCGCCTTCGTGGGTAAGACCGTCAAGCTCCCCATCGTCGACCGCGAGATCCCCATCTTTGAGGATTGGCATGTCGACGCCAACTTTGGCTCCGGCTTTGTCAAGGTTACCCCGGCCCACGACCCCAACGATTACGCCATGGGTCAGGCCCACGATCTGCCGCAGATCAACATCTTCGACGAGCACGCTGTGGTCGTCGAGGGCTATGGCGAGTTCACCGGCATGAACCGCGACGAGTGCCGCGAGGCGGTCATCAAGTGGTTCGAGGAGCACGACCTGCTCGACCACGTCGAAGAGCTCGACCACTCCGTCATGCACTGCTACCGTTGCGACTCCGCGCTGGAGCCGTGGCTGTCCGAGCAGTGGTTTGTGGCCGTCGACAAGCTCAAGGGGCCGGCACTCGACGCCGTTAACTCCGGCAAGGTCACCTTCCACCCCGCGCGCTGGACGCAGACCTACACCACCTGGATGGAGAACCTCAAGGACTGGTGCATCAGCCGCCAGCTGTGGTGGGGCCACCGCATCCCCGTGTTCTACTGCGAGGACTGCGGCTGGGAGGACGCCCTTACCGAGGACACCGACGTGTGCCCCAAGTGCGGCGGCCATCACGTCCATCAGGACGAGAACGTGCTGGACACCTGGTTCAGCTCGCAGCTGTGGACCTTCGCCACGCAGGGCTGGCCGCAAAAGCCGGAGCTGCTCGAGGGCCATCATCCCACGACGGCGCTCGTCACCGCACGCGACATCATCGCGCTGTGGGTCGCCCGCATGGTCATGAGCTCGCTGTACTTCCTGGACGAGGTACCGTTTAAGGACGTCGTCATCTACCCGACGATCCTTGCCAAGGACGGCAGCCGCATGTCCAAGTCCAAGGGTAACGGCGTTGACCCCATGGACCTCATCGGTATGTACGGCGCCGACGCGATGCGCTATAACCTGCTCACGCTGTGCACCAACAACCAGGACGTCAAGTTCGACGCGAACATCGATAAGAAGACCAAGAAGCTTATCGACAGCCCGCGTACCGACCAGGCCAAGTCGTTTGTGACCAAGATCTGGAACGCCAGCCGCTTCCTGCTCATGAACATGGAGGGCTACACGCCCGGCGAGCCCGTCGTGGAGACGCCGGCCGACGCTTGGATGTTCAGCCGCCTGGCCAAGGCCGTGAAGATGGTCACCGAGGGTATCGAGCAGTACACCTTTGGCGACATGGCCCGCGGCGTGCAGCAGTTCTTCTGGAACGAGGTCTGCGACTGGTACGTCGAGGTCACCAAGGCCCGCCTGAAGGGCGAGGGTCGTCTGCAGGCGCAGCGCAACCTGATCTTTGTGCTCGACACCTCCATTCGCCTGATGCACCCGCTTATGCCGTTTGTCACCGAGGAGATCTGGGACAACATGCCGGCGAGCGTGCTCGACCTGGACGCCGAGGGCAACGTGAACCGCGCCGAGGCGCTCATGATCGCCAAGTGGCCCGAGCCCGCCGACTACGCCAAGTACGTCGACGAGCCCGCCGAGCGCGCGTTTGAGCTGTGCCGTGCCGTCGTTTCCGCCGCCCGTGCCACCCGTTCGCGTTATCGCTTAAGCCCCAAGGCGGAGCTCGACGTGGTCGTGCGCGCCGGTGCCGAGGACATCGAGAAGCTCGAGAGCCTGCGCTCCACGATTGAGCCGCTGGCGAACACCGCTTCGCTGGTCATGGGCACCGATGTTGAGAAGCCGGCTGCGAGCATTGCCGTGGTCGATAGCGGTGTCGAGGTCTTTGTGGTGCTCGAGGGCAAGGTTGACCTTTCGGCCGAGAAGGCACGCCTGGAGAAGGAGATCGCCGCGGCCCAGAAGGAGCTTGCTGGCTGCGAGAAGACCCTTGCCAACGAGGGCTTTGTGGCCAAGGCCGCACCCGCGGTGGTCCAGAAGAAGAGGGACCGTGCAGCTGAGCTCAAGGAGATCCTGGCGGCGCTGACTGCTCAGGTTGCTGACTTCTCGTAAGGTTTACTCGGGGGCGCGTCCCGACGCTTTGCTCGCTACTGCGGACAGTCCTGCGCAAGACGGACAGCACATTAAGTGCTGTCCTTTGCGTGCGGAACTTGTATCGAGCAAAGCGTCGGGCCGCTCCTAGTGCGGTTACGTGGTTGTTTGCAACTGGTGGGTTAGGGCCACTTGGTCGTGGCCTTGATCTCGCTGCAAAGCGGTGTTTGGCTGATATTTTGAATGGGAGGGGCTCGTTGTTGATTCGGGCCTCTTTTTATGTTGAGGGGACTTTGGGTTATGGCTAAGCGTTCTGGGTCGTATTCTGTGCCGTTCTCGTTTGAGTTGCTTTCGTTTGATGAAGCTGTCGGGCTTGCTGCTGATACGGGGCGGATTTCTGGGGATGCTGGGCCTCTGCTCGAGACGGTTGTCGATATGCTTGATGAGCTGGGACGTCCGGACGAGTACTTTGATTGCATTCAGGTTGCCGGCACCAATGGCAAGACTTCGACTACGCGTTTTTCGGCTGCCATTCTTCGTGGTGAGGGGCTCAAGACCGCGCTGTATACGTCGCCACAGCTGGTACGCTATCCCGAGCGCATGGAAGTCGATGGATGTGTCGTGAGCGATGAGGCATTCGCCCGTGGCGTTTCTGCCGCCGTCGAGGCGGGGCATCGCGTGAATGCCCGTCGTGTGACGGCGGGGGAGCGCGCCTATACCATCACGCCGTTTGATCTGCTGACGGCTGCTGCTCTTGTGGTGTTTGCCGAGGCTCGCGTGGATGTTGCCGTGCTCGAGGTTGGCATGGGCGGCCGTTGGGACGCCACGAGTGCGACCGATCCCGTCGCCGTTGCCATTACGGGCATTGGGCTCGATCACACGCGTATTTTGGGCGACACGCTCGAGGCCATTGCGGGGGAGAAGGCCGCGGTCATCAAACCCGGGCGCCTGGTTGTGCTGGGCGAGGGCACGCATGAGCCGAGCGTTCAGCGTGTGATGGATGCCCGTTGCCGAGAGTGCGGCGCTGTGCCGCTCGTGGTGAGCCATACGACGACCAAACTTCCGGCACACGTGGGCGATACGGTGGAGTTTAGCTGCACCACGCCGCGTGCGATTTATACGTCGAGCATGGTTAAGCCGGCCTATCAGCCGCAGAATGCTGCGTGCGCGATTATGCTGTGCGAGGGGTATTTGGGTCGCGAGCTCGACCATGAGGCGCTCGACGCTTCGCTTATGGGCTGCCCCACGCCGGGCCGATTTGACGTGCTGGGGACCGATCCGCTCAAGCTGATTGATGCCTGTCATAACCCCCAGAGCTGCGAGAACTTTGTGAGCGCACTGGACGAGATCGATTCGTGCGTGGAGAATCGCCCCACGCTGCTGTGCGCCGCGCTGGCCGATAAGGACGTGGCGGGTATCGTTGACGTTCTGGTTCCGGCGTTCCCCCGCGTGGTCGTAACCCAGACCGATTCCGATCGCGCCTTGCCCGCACAGGAGCTTGCCTCCCTGGTGGACGCCGACAAGCTCGCGGGCGTGTACCCCAGCGTATCCGAGGCCCTCGCGGCTTTCGATGCCGCGGGCGAGCCTTTCGTAGCAGCCGGTACCATCACCCTAGCCGGCGAAGTAGCGGGGCTGCTCCGTTAACCCATCCCCTCATCAGTTGCGGTGAAATACGGACTGTTTTACAAGCCAGAAGCCTCAAACGGTCCGTATATCACCGCAACTCAAAAGCAGTCAATTTGGGACGGGGCTTTTTTGGCTGCCCTGCGCCTCGAGTTGACTTGCTCGCCACGAAATGGGCCTATTTACTACGTTTGACCGGTAACCCTCGACCATACCGAGAATTGCGAAATCAAAACCGCAGGTAAAGGGCTTGCCAGTTTTGCGAAAACACGGGTATGGTCGACCCACGCGGGCTAAACGTAGTAGATAGGCCGTTTTTGTGGCGGCATTCATGTGATGCGGCAAAGGGACAGCCCCTTTGCCGCATTGCCTAGTCTAAGCGGACCGGATCGTGGGGGTAGGCGTTGAGAATCTCGACGCCGTTCTCGGTCACCAGGGCTAGGTCCTCGATGCGGACGCCGGTGTGACCGGGGAGGTATATACCCGGTTCGATAGAGAACGTCATGCCCGGCTCTACGACCTGCTCGTTGGCGAGCGAGACATCGCCCGGCTCGTGGTCTTGCAGACCGATTGAGTGACCCAGGCGGTGCGTAAAGTACTGCCCATAGCCCGCATCCTCAATCACGTCGCGTGCGGCGCGGTCCAAGTCGCACATACGAACGCCCGGCGTGATGAGCGCCTCGGCGGCCTCGTTGGCGCGGCGCACGATGTCGTAGACGTGCGCGGTCTCCTCGTCCGGCTGGCCCCAAAAGAACGTGCGTGTCATGTCCGAGCAGTAGTTGCGACGGCGTCCGCCAATGTCGAACAGCACCACGTCGCCATGCTTGAGCACGGTATCGTCGGGTTCGTGATGCGGGTCGCCGGCGTTGGCGCCAAAGCTCACGATGGGCGGAAAGCTAAAGCCCTCGCAGCCGTGCTTGCGGTACAGGCCGAGCATCTGGTCGGCAATTTCGCGCTCCGTCACGCCCTCGTGGACGAGTTTGATGGCATCGGCCATCACGGCGTCGTTGGCGGCCGAGGACACGCGCATAAGCTCCTGCTCGGCGGCATCCTTGTAGGTGCGCGCGGCGGTGACGGCAAAGTCACCCAGGAAAAACTCGCTTGCGGCGTGGCGCTCCATGAGCGGCATCAAATAGCCGGAACGCATGACGGTGTCGATGCCAAGCGGCTTGGCTGGGTCGATCTCACTCGCGATGGCGTCGGTCACGATATCGGTATCGGTGTGGTAGGCGACGCGGGCATTGTCGTACTCGGGCAGCTGATGTAGGGCGTTGACCATGATCACGGGCTCGCAATCGCGCGCGAGCAGCACGCCGCAAAAACGCTCGAACATATCGGCATAAAAGCCGGTCAGGTAATAGATCGACCACGGGTCGTTTACGAGCAGCTGTGCGCCGGGGTGCTGAGCCTCGAGCGCATCGAGCACGCGTGCCACACGCTGGTCATCGACATGTGCCATGAAACATCCTTTCGCTAGGCTGCCACCATGGTATCCCAAGCCCGGCACATAGGGACGTTCCTTTTATGCCGGCACCTCGGGACATTCCTTTGCATCCCATGCGCACCCTCATAAGTTGCGGTGAAATACGGACTGTTTAGCGGCCTGAAGCCATAAAACAGTCCGTATTTCACCGCAACTGCGGAGGAGGACCGGGCGGATGGTGGAGTAGCTAAAAGAGCTCCGTCCCTAATTAGCTACTTGGGCTCGGTCGATGTTCATGCTGGCGACTAGGTCAATGTTGGTGCCGAGAAGATCTTCCAGCACGACGTCGCCCATGCGGATGGGGGCCTCGACGACCACGCCGCGGATGAGGTCCATGGCTTGGGCGTGGAGTGCCAGCGGGATGGCTTCGGCCGTGCGCACGGGCAGCAGCGCCTCGTCGCCGCCGGATACGGCCACGGTCGTGGTAAGCACGCGCATGGGGCAGGTGAGCTCCTGATGTGCAAACTTATCGCCACGCGGGCAGCTGTTGCCGGTTACGGAGCGCACCTCTACCACGGCGCCGTCTGCGCTGCGCTCGACCTCCACGGTCAGGAGACACTCGGAGGGGCAGGTGGTGCAGTTGAACTGCAATGTCTCGGTCACATTCGTGCTCATGACTCTACGCCTCCTCAACGGGATCGACGGAAAGGACAATCTCGCTGGCACCCAGGTCGAGCGCTTGTTTGATGACCTTTGCCGGCAGTGGGAAGCTTTCCATAACGCTCGGCTTAAACGCGCGGACCTTGCCGGCGAACAGTTTCTCGCCGTCGGCCAAGATCCTCACGCAGGCGGCATCGACTGGCCGGCGCACGCGGAAGTTCAGCTTGGTGAGCGCCGCAGCCGTAATGCGTCCCGGCAGTGCGTATCCCGCAATGCCAGCAGGGGAGACGGTGAGCTCGCAGTCCGGAACGGCGCCCGCGCCGGTTCCCAGCGCGTACGCCGCCGCAGCTGCGCCAGCTCTCTCGGACTCACACGTTACGTTGTCGGCCAGGTCGTGCACGTGCAGCACGTTGCCGCAGGCAAAGATGCCCGGCACGCCCGTCTGCAAGCTCTGGTCCACCACGGCGCCGCGCGTACGTGGGTCCAGCTCCACGCCTGCGGCAACCGAAAGCTCGTTCTCGGGAATCAGCCCCACCGAAAGCAGCAGTGTGTCGCACGGAACGATGCGCTCGGTCCCGGGAATGGGTGCAAGATGCTCGTCGACTTGGCTCACCTCGACAGCCTCCACGCGATCGTGTCCAATCACGCGCGTGACCGTGGTCGACAGATGCAGCGGAATGCCAAAGTCGTCCAGGCAGTTCTTGACGTTACGGCGCAGGCCGTTGGCGTACGGCATGAGTTCGTACACGCCCTCGACCGAAATCCCCTCGAGCGTGCAACGGCGCGCCATGATCAGCCCGATGTCACCCGAGCCCAAAATGACGGCGCGCGAGCCGGGCTTGAGGTTTTCGATATTGATGTATCGCTGCGCCAAGCCGGCCGTAAACACGCCGGCGGGTCGGCTGCCGGGAATCTTGATCTCGCTACGGGTGCGCTCGCGGCAACCCATGGCAAGGACGACCGCGCGCCCGGTGAGCTGCAACATGCCGGCAGGGCTCATGAGCGTGACGGTGTGGACTGCGGTGTCTTCCGTAAGCTCACCCGAATCAATCCCAAGCACCATGCTGTTCAGGAACAGCGCAATGTCGGTTGCGTGCACCTGGTCGATAAAGCGCTGCGCATACTCGGGACCGGTGAGCTCCTGTTTAAAGTGCGACAGACCAAAGCCGGGGTGGATGCACTGGCGGAGGATGCCGCCCAGGTGCTGCTCGCGCTCCACGATGGCCACGCGTGCGCCTGCCTTATGCGCGGCCAGCGCGGCCGCCATGCCGGCGGGGCCGCCACCGATGACGACCACGTCGAAGGCCTGCGTTGCTATCGACGCTACGGTTCCGGCCTCCGCGCGTTTGTCGCGCATGTCAAACGTCGCCATCCTAGCGCACCCCCTTCAAAGGACCCTCGACCAGCCAGGAACCGGCATCCTCCAACAGCACCTCGCTGGGGTCGCAGCCCAGCTCGCGCGCCAGGATTGCCACCACACGGCTCTGGCAAAACCCGCTTTGGCACCGACCCATGCCGGCACGGCAGCGGCGCTTGACGCCCTCGACCGAAACCGCGCCCGGCTGGCGTCGAATCGCGGCCACGATCTCGGCTTCGGGCACCGTCTCGCAGCGGCAGACAATCTGGCCCCAAGCGGGATCGGACTCAATGAGCTCCTCCTTGCGCGCCAGCGGTGCGCGGTCAAAGTCTTCCGGCGCGCGGCGAATTGGGTTCCAGTCTGCCCGCTCGTGCAGTTTCACGCCGGCATCGCGCAGGACCTGTTCCATTCGCTCGGCAATAGCCGGCGCGCTTGCCACACCCGGTGACTGAATGCCCGCCGCCTGGAATAGCCCCGGCATTACGGCCGACTGCCCAATAAAGAAGTCGTTCGTTCCCTGAATGACCGGACGCCCGCCGGCAAACGCGCGCACCACGCGGCGCGTGTCCAGGTCGGGCACCAGCTTGCGCGCGCCGGTCAGCAGCGCGTCCACATCGCTTGCATAGGTCTGCGTGTCGCCCGGCTCGCGCACGGCAGCCGTGGCGGTAATCACGGTGTTGCCGTGCACGGTGCTCGTGACAATAACGCCCTTGGACACCGGCGTGGGCACGGGATAGAGCGGCATGAGCGTGCGCGGCTCCTTGTCCAATACCACGATGTTTCCCTGGCGCCAGACCATCTGAAACTCCTCGGCGCCGGCCATATGCGAGATGTCCGCGGCACCGTTGCCCGCAGCGTTGATCAGGTAACGGCAACGCACGTCGCCGGCGGGCGTTGCCAGCGTAAAACGTGCAGCCCCGTCGGTTGCCTCGCTGCCAGCAACCTCAATCGCCTCCACCAGTGCGGAGCGCATAAACGTCACGCCGTTGGCGACGGCGTTCTCCAGCGCGGCGATGGCCACTTCAAATGGGTCAACGTAACCGGTCGAAGGGCACCACAGCGCGCACGTCGCCTCGGCACTCGCGCGCGGCTCCAGCTCGTGGATGCGCTCGGGGCCGATAATCGACAGCTCGGGCACGCCGTTGGCAAGGCCATTCTGGCGCAGCTTCTCCAGGTGTGCGCGGTCTTCTTCGTTAAACCCCAGCACCATCGATCCGGTGCGGCGGAATAAAAAGCCCAGCTCCTGGGCCCAAGTGCCATACAGCTCGCAGCCACGGGCGTTGACCTGCGCCTTTACGGTGCCAGGGGCCGGATCGTAGCCGGCGTGCTCCAGACCGCCGTTGGCCTTCGATGCACCCAGTGCGATATCGTTGGCCGCCTCGACTACGCAAATGGACAGGTCAAACCGTGCGAGCTGCCGCGCAATGGCGCACCCGGTGATGCCCGCGCCGACAATCGCGATATCAAACGTTTCTGCCACGGTGCCTCCCAGACAAGTTGACAGGATGTCAATAAGACCATCCTACGGTCTGCACACCCCCAGCGCAGCGGCAATGCGGCGAACAGCCCTGCAACACCCGCCAACGGCAGACGAGGGGAGACCCGGCTCGGATGTCGACCTCGTCTGCCGACAGCTACGGCAACCGTTCGTCTCGATCTGTAACAGTTAGCTGATGATTTGGGTTCTAGATGTTACAGATCAAGACAAACCTTCCGGCGGATTTTGAATGTCTCGATCTGTAACAGTAAGAGGGGCTTTGGGGCCCAAGATGTTACAGATCGAGATTGAAGTCGGGGAGGGACCCCTGTGTCTAAATCTGTAACATCTAGACCCAGATTCCGCTCCTAACTGTTACAGATTGAGATGTTTGTGTCCGCGCCAGCCCCGCCCCTAGCCGTGGTCCCATATAAACAAACCCCGTGGTAAACTTGACCATACTGTAAATATCCCGAAAGGTACCCGTAATGTCCAAGTACATCTCCGAGCTCATGTCGCCGCAGCTTATGGGCGTCGTCTATGCCTTCGTTGGCTTTATCATCGCCCTGTATGTGCTGTCGGTCGTCTATGTGTTCATCGACGCTCGCCGCCGCGGCGCCAGCGCCTACGTGGCATGGGGCATCATCGCCCTCATTCCGTTTGTAGGCCTCATCGCCTACCTGGTCCTGCGCCCGCACTCCTACGCGGCCGATCGCGAGGAGCAGGAGCTGGACATGGCCCTGCGCGAGCGCCAGCTTGCCCAGTACGGCACCTGCCCGCAGTGCGGCGCCCCCATCGAGAAGGACTTTGTGGTCTGCCCCGTGTGCGACACCCAGGTTCGCAACGTGTGCCCCAGCTGCCATCGCCCGCTCGATGCGCACTGGAAGGTCTGCCCCTACTGCCGAACTCGCATCCAGTAACGCATCCATCGCCGGGCCGGCCGCAAGCCACGGGCACCGCGCGTCCCGCGCAAGCCACGGGCACGCCGCAAGCCACGCGCGCCCCGCAGCCCCGACCCCCACACGATGAAGCATGCGTAGAAAATCGCCCGCCGTGCCATTAAGGTGCGGCGGGCGCTTGTATACCAAGGCAACCTGCCTATAATGATGCAAGTTAAAACGCCGAGCGCATCGCACGCACTTGCATCAGGCATCCGAGAGGAGAAAACATACCCATGAAGGCACTCTACAATGACGGTTCGGTGGCCGAGCTCCCGCAGGACGAGGTCACGCACGTCATCCGCCACTCCGCCGCGCACATCATGGCGCAGGCCATCAAGCGCCTGTACCCCCAGGCCGACTTTGCCTACGGTCCCGCGACCGACAACGGCTTCTACTACGACGTCGACCTGCCCGAGGGCGTCAAGATCAGCGAGGACGACTTCCCCGCGATCGAGGCCGAGATGAAGAAGATCGTCAAGGAGAACCTCAAGTTCACCGTGTACGAGAAGCCCCGCGCCGAGGCCATCGCCCTTATGGAGGAGCGCGGCGAGAAGTACAAGGTCGAGCACATCGGCGACCTGGACGACGACGCCCGCATCACCTTCTATCAGCAGGGCGACTACATCGACATGTGCGTCGGCCCCCACATCTGCTATACCAAGGCGCTGAAGGCCTTTAAGCTCACCGGCGTCTCGGGCGCCTACTGGAAGGGCGACAAGGACAACAAGATGCTCACCCGCATTAACGGCGTCGCCTTTGCCACCAAGGAAGAGCTCGACGAGCACATGCACATGCTGGAAGAGGCCAAGAAGCGCGACCACCGCAAGATCGGCCGCGAGATGGACCTCTTTATGATGCGCGACGAGGCCCCCGGCTTCCCGTTCTTCCTGCCCAACGGCATGATCCTTAAGAACACGTTGCTGGACTACTGGCGTGAGATCCACCACAAGGCCGGCTACGTTGAGATCTCCACGCCGCTCATCATGAACAAGCAGCTGTGGAAGACTTCGGGCCACTGGGACCACTACAAGGACAACATGTACTCCACCGTTATTGACGACGAAGAGTACTGCATTAAGCCGATGAACTGCCCGGGCGGCGTGCTGGTGTACGCCTCCAAGCCGCACTCCTATCGCGAGCTGCCCATCCGCGCCGGCGAGATTGGTCTTGTGCACCGCCACGAGTTGCGCGGCGCCCTGCACGGCCTGTTCCGCGTCCGCTGCTTTAACCAGGACGACGCCCACCTGTTTGTGCGTCCCGACCAGCTGACCGATGAGATCGTGGGCGTGGTCAACCTCATCGACTCCGTGTACCAAAAGTTTGGCTTTAAGTACCACGTTGAGCTTTCTACCCGCCCCGAGGATTCCATGGGTTCGGACGAGGACTGGGCTCGCGCCGAGGAGGGCCTGCGCACCGCTCTGGAGAAGCTGGGCATGGACTACGAGGTCAACGAGGGCGACGGCGCCTTCTACGGCCCCAAGATCGACTTCCACCTGGAGGACTCCCTCGGCCGTACCTGGCAGTGCGGTACCGTGCAGCTCGACTTCCAGATGCCGCTCAACTTTGACCTGGAGTACGTGGACGCCGACGGCACCAAGAAGCGCCCCATCATGCTGCACCGCGTGTGCTTTGGCTCCATCGAGCGCTTCATCGGTATTCTGATTGAGCACTTTGCGGGCAAGTTCCCCACCTGGCTGGCCCCCGTGCAGGTCAAGGCGCTTCCCGTCTCCGAGAAGAGCCGCGACTACGCCCACGAGGTGTGCGCCAAGCTGGAGGAGGCCGGCATTCGCGTGGTCTGCGACGACCGCGACGAGAAGATCGGCTACAAGATCCGTGAGGCCCGCAGCATCGACCGCGTGCCCTACATGCTCATTCTGGGCGAGAAGGAGGTCGAGGCCGGCAACATCTCCGTCCGCGATCGCTCCAACGAGACCGTTCAGATGAGCGTTGATGAGTTTGTTGCGAAGGTGACCGAGGAGATCAAGACTCGCGCCTAAGGCAAACTTCACAACAATTAATAAAGGCGACCGTCCACAAAGGGCGGTCGCCTTTTTTTCATGTCAAAATTAGAAAAGCCGCTGGTTGAGCGGCTTTTTTTGTTGCACAAAAAGGTACAGGTTTTTATAGAGGGGTATGGAGATGTACCTACTAGCAGTAAATTTTGCGTAATCTGGGCAAACGCTGATTAATTGCTCGTATAATGTCGTCTGTCGAAAGATACAAAAACCTGTACTTTTGCGACTGCGCCTAGCTGCGAGCGAGAAGCCTGTTCTAAACGCCCCTGCATTTGCGTGCATCGCAAAGCCAAAAGAGGGGGGGCGAGAACATGGAACAGACGGCACGGCGCCAAGAGCAGCTGCCGGGTGCTTTTAGCGGCGCCACCACCAACAGCCAGCACGGCCGCGTCCGCTGGTATCTGGTTCACACCCCCAATGGAAAAGAGCGCGAGACCTGCGAAAAGGTCCGCCGCATTATCCCACACAACCTTATGCAGGACGCTTTTGTGATGCAAAAGGAGTTCTGGTTTAAGCGGGACGGCGCCTGGTCGCTCCAAACCAAGCCAATGTACAAGGAATATTTCTTCGTCGCAACGCACGATGCCGCTGCGCTCGATAGGGCCCTGGCCCAGTTGAGCTTTGGCTGTCGCATCGCCGGCAGTAGGGAGCGGGCGTACATGCCCATGCCGGACGATGCACAGGATTGGTATCGCAGCGTGCTCGATGACGACGGCGTGGTGCGTAACAGCGTTGCGCGCATAGAAGACGGCGTGCTGCACATAGAACACGGGCCCTTGGTGGGGCAAGAGGCCCGCGTAAAGAAGATAGACCGTCATAAGCGCTGGTGCCTGGTAGACGTGGGCGATGGTGGCTCCACTTTTAGGGAGCTGCTTGCGCTGGACGTTCCCAGCAAGACGTAAGGGAGACGTTGCACTAGCAAATTACTTGATTTTGGATTCATAGATGGGGGGGTCCTGGGGACAGGAACGTAAGTTTTATTGTGGCTGCTAATAAAGAAGTGACAGAGAGCAATGCGCCCGCGGGGGCAGCGCTGATTGGTCAGGCTATGGACCAGCGTGAATGCACCGGTCGATATAAGGCTGTGCAATCCATCATGGACTGGGACAACTCGCGCCTGGCCTACCGTGCCGTCAAGCGCGCGTTCGACATCGTGTTCAGCGGCTGCGTGCTGGCCGTCATTGCCGTGCCGAGTCTGGTGCTTGCCGCGGCCATCCGCATGGAGAGCGAGGGCAGCCCCTTCTACAGCCAGATCCGCGTTGGTCAGACCCGCCCCGACGGCAGCCTGTCAACCTTCCGCATGTGGAAGTTCCGCTCCATGTACAAGGACGCCGACGAGCGCCTCGCCGAGCTCAAGGAGCAAAACGAGATCGCCGGCGCCATGTTCAAGATGAGGGAGGACCCCCGCGTCACCAAGATCGGGAAGTTCATCCGCAAGCACTCCATCGACGAGTTCCCGCAGTTCATTAACGTATTCCTGGGCCAGATGTCCGTCGTGGGTCCGCGCCCGCCGCTGCCTAATGAGGTTGCGGAGTACACCGAGTACGACCTGCAGCGCCTGGCCGTGAAGCCCGGGATAACCGGCTGGTGGCAGGTGACGGACCGCAATTCAACGGGTTTCGACGGAATGGTCCAGCGCGACCTTGAGTACATAGCCAAGCGCGGCGTCATCACGGATCTCAAGATCGTTCTACTCACTGTCGTCGAGGTAATTACGGGAAGCGGGGCGTGCTAGTGTCAGCCGGCAATCGTTATCCAATTCTGAACACGTATGTAAACGCCATCTCGCTTGACGAGACGGTGGATGAAATCGAGAAGATCATCGCGAGGGGCGTACCGACCCAACATGTCGTAATCAACGCCTCCAAGGTCAACCTGATGGAGGCGGATCCCGAGCTCGCGTCAATCGTCAACGAATGCCCCCTGATCAACGCCGACGGCGCCTCGATCGTCTGGGCGGCGAAAAAGCTGGGGGTTCCTCTCGGGGAACGCGTCACGGGCATCGACCTGTTCCAGAGGCTTGTCGGGCTGGCGTCCGAGAAGGGCTACCGCATCTACCTCTTCGGGGCGAAGGAAGAGGTGGTCACCAAGGTCAAAGCGATTTTCGAGGACAGGTACCCGGGCATCCAGATCGCAGGGTATCGCAACGGCTACTTCACCGAGGCGGACGAGCCCCAGATCGTATCCGATATGGCCGCCTCGGGAGCCGACATGATGTTCGTCGCTTTCTCCTCTCCCAAGAAAGAGTACTGGGTCCACAAGTACATCGACCAGATCGGAATCCCCTTCGTCATGGGCGTCGGCGGCAGCTTCGATGTTGTTGCCGGCGTAACCGACCGAGCTCCGACGTGGATGCAGAAGCACGGCCTGGAGTGGTTCTACCGCTTCATCCAGGAGCCCGGAAGGCTGTGGAAACGCTACATCATCGGCAACCTAAAATTCGTCGCCCTCACGTATAAATACAAGTTCGCTAAGAAAGGTGAATAGCAATGGTTAACGTTATCGGTCTCGGCTACATCGGCCTGCCCACCGCCCTCATGATGGCATCCCACGGCGTGGAGGTCGTGGGCACGGATTACAACGAGGAGCTCGTCGCCACGCTCAACGCCGGCAAGACTACCTTCAAGGAGGAGGGCCTGGACGAGCTGTTCGCCGACGCCCTGAAGTCCGGAATCAAGTTCTCCACCGACTACCAGGTCTGCGACACCTACATCGTCTCGGTCCCCACTCCCTACGACAAGCTAGACAAGAAGATCGACCCCTGCTACGTCGTGGCGGCCTGCAAGACCGTCCTCGAGGTCGCGCCCGAGGGCGCCGTGCTCGTAGTCGAGTCCACCGTCTCGCCCAACACCATCGACCGCTTCGTTCGCCCGCTACTCATAGAGGCCGGCCGCGAGGACGTCAGGCTCGTCCACGCCCCCGAGCGCATCATCCCGGGCAACATGGTCTACGAGCTGCTGCACAACAACCGCACCATCGGCGCCGACGACCCCGAGGTGGGCGAGGCCGTGGCGAAGGTCTACGCCAGCTTCTGCCAGGGCGAGATCTCCGTCACCGACATCCGCACCGCCGAGATGACCAAGGTCGTCGAGAACACCTTCCGCGCGGTGAACATCGCCTTCTCCAACGAGCTCGCCAAGATCTGCCGCATCGGCGGCATGGACGTCGCCGAGGTCATCCGCATCGCCAACAAGCACCCGCGCGTGAACATCCTCAACCCCGGCCCGGGCGTCGGCGGCCACTGCATCCCGGTCGACCCGTGGTTCCTGGTCGGCGACTACCCCGAGACGGCCAACTTCATCCGCCTCGCCCTGCAGACAAACGCCTCCATGCCCGAGTACGTCATGCACCGGGCCCACGAGGTCATGGTCGAGCGCGGCATCACGGACGCCTCGAAGGTCGGCATCTACGGCCTCACCTACAAGGAGAACGTCGACGACGTCCGCGAGTCCCCGACGCTGCAGATGCTCGAGTCCATGTCCGAGCACCTCTGCGCCGGCTCCGTCAAGGTCTACGACCCGTGGGTCGAGCGCGACGAGGTTCCCGGCCAGGTCCACTCTATGGATGAGTTCCTGGACGGACTGGAGATGGTGATCGTGATGGTCGGCCACTCCCAGGTCACGGACAACCCCGGCATCTTCGGCGAGCGCGTCCTCATCGACCCGCGCAACGTCTGCGGCGACGGAGAGAACGTCTACAAGCTGTAAGACCATGTGACTCTTCAGGAGAAATCGTTTTGAAGAAGGTAATGCTCGTCTTCGGCACCCGCCCGGAGGCAATCAAGATGTGCCCGCTCGCCAACGAGCTCAAGGCGCGTACGGATGAGTTCGAGACCGTCGTGACTGTGACCGGCCAGCACCGCGAGATGCTGGACCAGGTTCTGCGCGTCTTCGATGTGACTCCCGACCACGACCTGGCGATCATGAAGCCGGGCCAGACGCTGTTCGACGTGACGTGCGACGTGCTGCTTAAGCTCAAGGCCGTCCTCGAGGACGAGACGCCCGACGTGGTCCTGGTCCACGGCGACACCACGACCAGCTTCGCCGCGGCGCTCGCGTGTTTCTACCTGCAGATCCCCGTGGGGCATGTGGAGGCCGGCCTGCGCACGCACGACATCTACAGCCCCTGGCCGGAGGAGTTCAACCGCCAGGCGGTCGACATCGTGAGCGAGTACTACTTCGCACCCACGGAGGCGAGCAAGCAGAACCTGCTCGGCGAGGGCAAGCTCGAGTCCGGGATCTGGGTCACCGGCAACACCGGCATCGACGCACTGCGCACTACCGTGCGCGAGGGCTACTCCCACCCCGAGCTCGATTGGGCTGAGGGCTCCCGCCTCATCCTCATCACGGCGCATCGCCGCGAGAACTTGGGTGAGCCCATGCACCGCATGTTCCGCGCCATCCGCCGCGTGATGGAGGAGCATCCGGACACAAAGGCGATCTACCCCATCCACATGAACCCGCTCGTCCGCAAGGCGGCACACGAGGAGCTCGACGGCTTCGACCGCCTGCACATCATCGACCCGCTCGAGGTGCTCGATTTCCACAACTTCATGGCCGCGAGCCACCTCATCCTCACCGATTCCGGCGGTATCCAGGAGGAGGCCCCGAGTCTGGGCAAGCCGGTGCTCGTCATGCGCGACACCACGGAGCGCCCCGAGGGCGTGGCGGCCGGCACGCTGAAGCTCGTCGGCACCGAGGAGGACGTGATCTACCGCGAGTTCAGCCGCCTGCTCAGCGATCAGGCCGAGTACGAGGTCATGAGTCATGCGTCGAATCCTTACGGTGACGGACATGCGAGTGAGCGAATTGCGGACGTTATTGGAGGTAAATAGTGAAGCTAAAAAAGAGGTTTACTCTTTCTCTTAAAAACAACCTGCGCTTCATTCCTGATGAGGCATATATGCGTCTCTACTTCAAAGCCAAACTTCATTACGAGCCTGATTTCGAGTGTCCTAAAACATTCAATGAGAAGCTGCAGTGGTACAAGCTTAACTACCATAATCCAGTTTTGACTCAGCTCGCAGATAAATATGGCGTGCGCTCTTTCGTCGAACAACGTATTGGGTCCGAGTATCTTGTGCCACTTTTCGGTGTTTTCAATGCAGCTGAAGAGATCGATCTCGATAAATTGCCGGAGAAGTTTGTGCTTAAATGTACTCACGACTCGCAGAGCACATTTGTTTGCACGGATAAGTCGAATTTTGATTTTGTTGAGGCCAAGAAACGTCTGAATGTTGCCTTGCATAGAAACTGGTATTGGCAGGGCAGGGAGTGGGCTTATCTCGGTATCACGCCTCGCATTGTGGCGGAAGCATTTCTTGATGAACCTGGAAGAGCGACTCCGACTGATTACAAATTCTATTGTTTTGACGGTAAGGCAGCTCTTGTTCAGACGGACGCCGATCGTTTCACTAATCATGAAATGCAGTACTTTTCTACTGAATGGGAGCAGCGTGGCGATATCGACCATGAGGTATCTGAGCATGAGCCTACTGTAAAGCCCGAGAACTACGAACTTATGCTTGAGCTTTCCGAGAAACTCTCTGATGGTTTCCCTCACGTGCGGGTTGACTGGTACAACATTAGCGGTAAACCTTACTTTGGCGAGATGACTTTCTATACCGGAGGCGGATACGATCCCTTCTATGCTCTAGAGGAGCAACCCGATAGACTTGACCGAGAGCTTGGCGATTTGTTTGTTTTGCCAACTGTTTCCCATTTAGAAAAGTACTGCGATTGGTCTTGCCCTTCTTCTAAAAGATCTTTAGGTGCTGATAATGCCTAAAGTGTTGATGATTGGCCCGAGTCTTGATGCTATGGGTGGCATCTCCACGGTTGAAAACAACATTATGAAGTGGTCGAATCGTAACGAAGGTTCAATAGAATTCATTTCGACAACTGCTGAGGGCGGGAAGTTCAAGAAGCTCTCCATTGCCCTTGTGGCTTATATGAAATATCTCAGTAGGCTCAACGCGTGCGATCTCGTACATGTGCATATGGCGTCTCGTGGCAGCTATCGCCGAAAAAAGATCTTCATGAGGGCGGCCTTCTTTCGAAACAAACCCGTTCTTCTCCATCTGCATGGTAGCGAGTTCGGTGTTTGGTTTGACGAAGAATGTAGCGAGGCTGAGAGACGCGATATCTCGCATTCCTTTGAATGTTGCTCAAAGGTGGTCGTTCTGTCGGAGGAGTGGAAGGAATTCCTTCTAAAAAGGCACATCTGTTCCTTGGATCGTATCGTGGTGGTGCATAACGCCGTTGACGTTCCTGAGGTTAACGCTATTGATTATTCGTGCAATACGGTTTTGTTCATGGGGCGTCTTGATGCGCGCAAGAGTCCGGATTTACTTTTGCGCGCTGCTAAGCGCGTTCTTAAGACTCATCCCGATGCGCGTTTTGTCTTTGGCGGAGACGGGGATGTGCCAGCATATGAACAACTGGCGGATGAACTTGGAATTGGTGACAGGTGCAGCTTTATAGGCTGGGCTAAAGGTGAAAAAAAAGACGAAGCCTTTCGCAACAGTAGCATGTTCTGCCTTCCTTCGAAGAATGAGGGCATGCCTATGAGTGTGCTTGAGGCAATGTCGTACGGACTTGCTACCATTGCGACTCCTGTCGGGGGTATTCCACAAGTCATTACCGACGGCGTAGACGGAATTATGTTTCCAGTTGATGATGTTGATGCGTTGGCCACTAAGCTCGAGAATCTCATGAGCGATATCTCTTACAAGGAAATGATTGGAATTCAGGGACGAGCTCGCATAAAAGATGCCTTTTCCCTTACGGCGTTTATGAACCGGCTTGGCATGGTTTACGAAGATATTTGCCGGTGAGACTCGCTTTCTTGGACGATATTGGAGACCCGTCAGACTCCGTTTCTTATTTCCAAGTTGCACATTTAGGAGCGTGACGATGGATAAGACTATTCATTACTGCTGGTTCGGAGGCAATCCGCTCTCTGAGACTGCTGTGAGGTCCTTGGCTTCGTGGGAGAAGTTTGCGCCTGGGTTTGAGGTCAAGCAGTGGAATGAGGATAACTTCGACTTCGCATCATGCTCTTGGTCAAGGGGCGCGTATGCGGCGGGCCTCTGGGCATTTGTGTCGGACTACGCTCGCTTTAAGGTCTTGTATGAGTACGGCGGCATCTATATGGATATCGGCAGCGAGCTCATACGAGACATATCGCCTCTCATGGAAAGCATTCCTTTCACTGCAATCGAAGAATCCTCGTTGACTGCCACCACCGGCTTGATTGTTGCTGTTGAGCCTCATGACCCTGTAATTCGCGCATGCGTGGAACGATATGAGTCGATGGAGTTCTCCTGTGATCCTGATTTTCTCGACAAGATCACGGTGAATGAGGTATTCACTGCTGAGCTTCAAAAAATCGGCTTTGAACGCGTGAATAAAGAGCAGCATTTCGGTGGCTGGCTTGCCTTGGACTCCAAAGCGTTCAACCCCGTTTACGGTTTCGGCGGTTATCACATCAAGCGTGAAACCTACAGCATCCATCGCTCTTCGGGAAGCTGGGTTGAGCCCAAATATCGCATCAAGCGGAAGGTTGTGCGTAAGTGTTCCCCTTTCATTGGGCGAAGGCTTTCGCAGATTTTGGGTCGAATTCTCATGGAGCTTAGTGACGGTGGCTTGGTTGTAGGAACTAAGAGAATCTTTGGCGTTGTTCGCGAAAAGATTGCTAGAGGAGAGAGAAGTTAGAGTGGACGTATTCGCTAAAGATACTTATCACTATTTCGGTACGCAAGGCGTAAAGCTCGGCCGGTTATTAGGTGATTTTGGCTACCGCTATGTTTTCTATCTAAGGATGTGTCAGGCAGGGGGTTTGCGAAAACTCCTCTTCACGCTTCCGAGGAAACATCTTTCCAGGAAGTGTGGACTCGAGATTTCGCCATCAACTCAAATTGGTGAAGGCTTCTACATTGGTCACCCTTACGGCATTACTGTAAACGCCGGCGCGAAGTTCGGCCGTAACGTGAACATCCATAAGGGATGCACCATCGGCCAAGAAAACCGTGGCCATAGAAAGGGCGTCCCTACGATTGGTGACCGCGTATATCTCGGTATTAACTCGACGGTTGCAGGTAATGTGACCATTGGAAACGATGTCTTTATTGCCTCCAATACCTTTGTTAACCAGGATATTCCCGATCATTCGATAGTCATTGGCAACCCGTGCAAGATTATCGAAACCGATAACGCTACTGAAGGTTACATCATCAATTTGGTTTAACGAGCTTGCGAATAGTTAGGCGGTAAGATATTGAAACGCATAGGCATCCTCACATTTTCGAATACCGTAAATTATGGTGCTTCGCTACAAGCATGTGCTCTGCGCAGGACCGTGATGTCGTTGGGCTGCGACTGCGAAGTGCTCAATTACAGCAATAAGGAACTCGATGATCGAGAGTTGGGTACGTGCTTCTCGTTCAATCCTTCGGATGCCGTTCGCTATTTCCTTCGCAGGGGTTTTGAGCGCCAGAGGCTTAATTCGTTCAGTCGATTTGCTAAGCGCAATCTAAGCCCTACGGGAAAGCTGGATAAGCAAGCTCTTATTGATAGAGCCAAGAGCCTCGACTGCGTCCTCATTGGCAGCGATCAGGTTTTCAATCCTCGGGTTAATGGGCATGACCCAGTCTTCTTGGGTGAAGGCATCGCTGAAGTTACAAAGGTCGCGTCTTATGCTGCCAGTCTGGGAGATGCGACGGCGGAATCCATTTTGGCATGCGATGAAGGCGCGGCCGACAGGCTGGCAAAGTTCACTGGTCTTTCCGTTAGGGAACCGAGCTCTATGGAGGTCCTTAGCGAGATGGGGCTCGAATCTGTATTTATGCCTGATCCGACCCTGCTTCTTACGGGCGATGACTGGTCGGCGTTAGCCTCAGATGACGGCTTGGATACGATACCTCAATCCTATGTTCTGCTTTATACGCTTAACTCTGAGCAAAAACTCGTGGATCGAGCTAGGAAGATCGCCAGCGAGCTCGGCGTTCCTGTCGTCTGCATTCATTACAACACGAAGAAATTCCCCGGCATGATTAACGTGAGGGGTATCGGTCCGGCTGCTTTCTTGAAGCTTGTTAGTGAGGCGTCGTTTGTTTGCACGGACTCCTTCCACGGCGCCTGCTTCTCCATGAATTTCAATAAGTCGTTTGTCGTTAAAACGTCGGACTCCGCCGTTCAGAGTAACGTCAGGATTACAGACCTGCTCGCACGTTATGGAATTGAGGGTTGTCTGTATCGAGACGAGGTCGTTACTTCGGCTGTTGACTATGGTCATGCAAACCAGACCCTCTCACATGACCGTGATACAGCGCGTGCCTTTATCGCTCGCTGCATTGGATTGTAGGTGTCGTTTCTGGCTTATGTTTGCAAAGAATACTTTTTGGAACTTGGTCTACCAGTTGACCGCTATCGTTGCCGGCTTCCTCGTCCCAAGGGCGATTATTGGCGTATATGGATCCGAGGTTAACGGTCTGGTGACCTCTCTAACTCAGTTTATTGGTTATTTCGCACTTGTCGAAGCTGGTATTTCTGGTGCGGCGACCTTCGCTCTATATAAGCCTATTGCTAAGGGCGACTGGGATGGGATTAACGTCGTGGCTTCGGCCTCGAAGGTCTTTTATCAGAAGTCGGGCATGTTGTTTCTTGTCTTGCTGGTTGGCCTTTCGGTCGTTTATCCCATATTTGTCTCGGTAGGTTCGCTTGCGCCTTGGGAGATCATGGTGCTTACCTTCCTGTTGGGTGCCAAGATCGTCGTGGATTTCTTTTCCCTCGCCAAGTACCAAGTTTTCCTTACCGCCGATCAAAAGAACTGGCTCATTCAACTCGCATCGACGGTCTTCACGCTGGTTAACACGGCCGTCATTTTCTTGTTTGCCTATCTCCATGCTCCTGTTGTCGCTGTCTATGCGTTGGCTCTCTCTGCGGTTTTTGCGCGCAGCCTGATTCTCGCTCTGTATACACGCCGCCATTATCCGAAGCTCAATTGCAAGGTTGATTACGGTGACTATCAGCTACCCCAGAGATGGGATGCGTTGTTTCTCCAAATCTTGGGAGCCGTTCAGTCGGGCGCGCCCGTTATTTTGGCGACCTTCCTCTGTGGGAGCATGAGTGAAGTTAGCGTTCTTGCTGTTTACATGCTCGTATCTACGGGGCTACAGATGATTCCGAATGTCCTTGGTACAGGGCTTCAGGCGCTCTTTGGTCGACAGATTGCTGAGGGAGACTACGAGGGTCTTCGGTCTTCCTATAAGCCATATCGAGCGCTTGTGTACGCAGTCTCCGCTGTGGCATGCGGATGTGCTTTTTCATTGATTATGCCGTTTGTTGATTTGTATGCAGGCGGGTTTCACGATGCAAATTACCACAATGTCCTGCTCGGTTTCCTCGTCGTCCTAAATGTTTTTCTCTATCATGGCAAGTCGTCCCAGGGCCTACTTGTAATTGCTGCTGGCATGTACCGTGAGACTAGGGCGCAGACCTGCTTGCAGGCTGCAATCATTATCGTCTTGGGTATCCCACTCACAATGCGTTTTGGGGTCGTCGGCACAATTGCTGCGTCCTGCGTATCCAATCTATACCGCGTGATTGACCTTTTGCTCTACGAGCCTCGTAAAATCTCGAAGGACTCTCTTTCGAGTTCGTTTTGGTCGTTTGGCGTGTATGTATTACAGACCGTTCTTGTGGCCATGCCTGGCTATTTACTGTCTTGCTTCGCTGGAAGTTGGACAGGATGGATTGCGGTCGCCATCGGTCTTGTCATTTGGGGCGCAGTCGCCGCATGCGCGACGCTCTATTTCTTCGACAGGCCTAGCTATAGTTCGATTATTGGTCGTTTTATGAGGATTAAATAGGATGAATTATTTCAGCGCGTCTAGGGCCGGTGTTGAGTCTTGCTCTGAGTTAGAGCGACGCTTTTCCCTAAATGATGGGTCCATGGTGTTCATTCCACTGCTCTTTTACGCCTTTTTCTGCCAATCGCTCGCTGCTTCTGCGCTTGCACTCGATGTCTGCCTCCTGCTATCTGCTACGGCGTTTCTCCTGCATTTTGTGACTAACAGAAGATTTGCTTGCAAAAGATTTGGCCTTGAGCTGGCTTGGGCACCTTTCTTTGTGCTGTTCTTTATTCATAGTTTGATATACGGTGTGGCTAATTTAACCCTGCTCGTAGTTTATACGCTTCTATTTCTGTGCATGTATGTTGCGGCAGGCGAGCGATCCTGGGTCACTTCATGCCTTAGGGTTCTTGTCGCCTTTGCAGCATTTCATGCGTTCTGCACCATCGTCTTCTGGCTAGTCCCCGCACTTTATCTGCCAGTTAAATCTGCCTTCTTTTCAGGTAGCTATATGGCTAGGGACTATCGCTCTGGCTTCACGGCGCACTACAGCACTAATTCGATTTATTTGAGTTTGGGTCTCGTCTCTTGGGCCTGTGGTCTTGCTGGTAGCAGGGAAAAGGTTCGGATTAAAGATTTGATGCTGAGCCTGATGCTCTTGCTTGCACTTTTTCTGACTACTAAGCGGGGTCCTTTGGTTGCATCCGTTGCTGCTATCGTCATCTCGTATCTGTTCGTAAATAGAAAGAAGCTTACCGGGACGATGCTCAAGACCTTGGTTGTTGCTGCAATCGCTGTAATAGCTGTCGGCGTTCTTGCTACGTTTGTTCCCGCTGTTCAGGCGACTCTTGAGAGGTTTATTGAGCTTTCAGATGATGAAACGGGCAATGGCAGAAGCTATTTGTACGATTGCGCTTGGAGTATGTTTTATGCAAAACCCTTACTTGGTTGTGGTTGGGGGACTTATTCCAAGTATGTTGCCACTACCTCCCTTGGTGCAATGTACAGCAATCTTGGCTTTTCGTCGATGAGTGCTCACAACGTATACCTTCAGTTGCTTGCCGAGACGGGTGTGATTGGCCTTGCGGCTTTTGTTGTGCCCGCGTTTCTCTCCATCCTTGCAGCCATGCATCGATCTGAATCTCTTTTAGAGGAAGGTCCTTATGGGGACTCCTTTTGCTTGTGGGCCTGTTTGGGTGTTCAGATTTTCTTTCTAATTTATTGCTTTTCAGGCAACCCTTTATACGATCCGCAGTGCTACATACCGTATTTCATTTCATGTGTGGCGGCGTTTGCTATTTGCGGCTCAGACAAGATGATTCTTAACGATAGGGAGGGATTCCATGGATATCTGCAAAGATAGTCAACGCTGTACCGGGTGCTCTGCGTGTCTGTCTGTGTGTCCTCGATCGGCGATTCAGATTGTAGAAGACTCTCATGGGTTTTACCGTCCGAAGATTGACGAATCAAAATGTGTTGAGTGCGGTTTGTGCCAGAGGGTATGTCCGGCTAATGGTTTGACGAGCGACGATCTGAAGATGAACTCTCGTCGGGTATTGGCTTATCAGGCTGACGACGCCGAACGCGCAAAAAGTTCCTCGGGTGCCGCGTTTTGGACCTTGGCTACTTACGTCCTAAATAATGGCGGCGTCGTTTACGGCGCTTGCTTCGATGAAGATTTCCGCGTTGTTCAGCGGCGTTGTGCCTCTGTTGACGACGCGCAATCTTGTCGAGGCTCAAAATACTCACAGGGCTTCGTTGGCTCTTCATATGTCGAAGCATATAACGACTTGAAACAAGGTCTTGACGTGCTCTACAGCGGAACCCCATGCCAAATTGCGGGTCTTAGGAGTTTTCTATCTAAGAAAAACTATTCCGGACAGTTGGTTACCTGCGATTTAATCTGCCATGGCACACCTAGTAATCGTATGTTCCGCGAATACATTTCCTTTTTGGAAAAAAAGTCCGGAAAGAAGGTCATCAAATATTTTCATCGCCCCAAGGACAGAGGTTGGGGAGTCCATGTCGAGAAGGCTCTCTTGGACGACGGCACTGCTCTCTATGACACGATTGAATCTAATACTTGGCGAGATGTGTTCTATAGCAATAACGCTTTAAATTCCAGCTGTTATAACTGCGCCTATACCGACGTCAACAGGGTTTCCGACTTTACTCTTGCTGATTTTCTTGGCGTCGATCGAGTTCGCAAAGGTTTTAATGATCATAAGGGACTTTCTGTTGTTATGGTTAATAGTGAGCTAGCCGAGCGTATTGTCGCATCTGGTGTATTTGAGCCCGGCGTAACAGATATATCTCTTGAAGAGGTGCTGCCCGGTAATCCGATGCTGGAGAGGTCGTCCTCTCCGCAGGGTAACGTTGATGGTTTCTGGAAGGCTTATGAGCATAAGGGGTTCGAGGGCACTGCTCGGTTTGTTGGCGCCTACGGCTTCGTGAAATCTCTCAAGACTCTTGTGAAACAGCTTATTAAAAGGAAATAGTTACTAGGGGCGTTTCTCTTGAATTTAATGGACTTTGTTGAGCATGTGGCGACCTGGATTTATGTCCGGGGTAAGTTGGCGTTTCTTGCAGGGAGATTCCCTGGCCAGATAACCATGACGAAGGCTTTCAGGCGACCGTTTTATTGTCGCGTATCGGATAAAGGCGTTATTAGCGTCGGTGAACGAACGTCTTTCAATTACGGTTGCGTCCTGATTGCTCATGAACGAATTGAGATTGGTAGAGGCTGCCTATTTGGTCCAAACGTCCATGTGTATGACTTCGACCACGGTATGTCGCAGGATGGGATCATGTATCGGGACCAGCCGACTACGACAGCGCCCGTGCATATTGGCGACAACGTCTGGCTTGGCGCGAATGTCGTGGTGCTTAAAGGTGTAGCCATTGGCGATAATGCGGTCATCGCTGCGAATAGTGTTGTTTCTAAAGATGTACCCGCGAATATGCTATTTCACGAAAAACGGGATCTAGTTTACAGAGAGCTTCGATAGGTTGCTGGATTGGCTTTCAATTCACGATGTACGCTGATCCGATAAAGCAGTATTGATAATGGCTTAATTGGATTAAAGCGTGCTTGCATTAGGGGTATCGGCTTGGGTCGATACCCCTTTTTAACCGGTTTGAAACCGCATCACTGGTAACGTCAAGTTTTTTGGAAATTGACAACCACATGACGGATCACGGTCCGCGCTCTGTCATGTGGTCTCTGGCGGCTAAGCAGCGAATCACAGACGAATGGGATACGTGCCGAATTTGCGAACATCGTAACGGTCGACGAGGAACTGCTGTGCAAGGAAATGAAGACTCCTCCGAGGAAGACCATCGAGGAGGCGCCCAGCGCGCTGCTCGATGAGGAAGCTAATGGGGGATGGTGCTGTCGGTTGCGCTGGTCGCGCTGACGGGGGCGGCGTTGTTGTCTCTTTTGACATCTACTGCGGAATCACTTGAGTCGGTGGTGTTTGAGCTTGTGGTCCCTTCGGCCTTGTCAGTATCGCTTATTGCTGTCTTAGTTTGTGCCTGTTGCGCGGCTGTTGCTTGAGCCGCATGGCTTCTGCGATGACCGCCATGGGTATTGGTGCGCTTGCCATGGACATGCGCGCGATTGCACATGGTGGGCGATGGGGGCGTAACGGAGCCTCTCTGGGAGCAGGCGATAGGGTCCAAAAGAAGCACCGGGCTAGCATGCCGCGCATATTTTGTTGGGGTTTTCGGAAACACCAGTAAACATCAGCGAGCTTTCTGTGTTAGCGATGGAATAATTTAGCCAAATATAGTCGGCCGAGATTGACCAATCCCGGCCGACCCATTTTAGCCAGCACGCCCGCATCTATGACTTTCCTATCGCATTCCTACATCCCCTCGGGCTGGATCCCCCTCACCTTCACCGCATGGGGGACGGCATCCACCGAGCAGGTGTCGAGCCCCTGCCGCGGTTCAGCTGCTGCTCGACGTCATCTCGACCTTCGACTCGGCAGATAGATAGTCTTTGTTTCCAGCGGTCTTCCGGTCTATTTGATTCATCGCATACGCAACAATCCCATTCTGAATTCCCGAGATGCTCGGCGGGAAAGACTGATTATCGGCATCAATGGAAAATCTTTCTTCCCTGGTATCCAGTTGCTGCTGAATGCGGTCGGCATACTTCTCCGCCCATTCATCGGCCTTGTCATTTCGCACAAAGTAATTGTTGGATAGGTCTGTCGAGCGGTAGGCGTAGCAGTCCTTCTGATAGTTTGCCGCGTGGTCGGAGTGGGCGATTGCCATGAGCTCGTCGGTCAGGCCAAAGTACAGATGGCGCTGGTCCAGGTCTCCGTACCAGTTGTCGCTGGTGTCGTCCCAGGTTAGGTCCATCTGGCACCATTTACCGTCGATCTTTACGGCGTTCCAGGTGTGGCCGTTGCCGGTGATGCGGCCGTTGGTGATGCCCGCTGCGTTAAGGAGCTTGGAGTAGATGCGCTGGTAGCTCTCACAGGTGCCTTGGTGGCGGGTGAGGCCGCTCTCGGCGCTGCACCAGTTGAGGCTGTGGTCGTACTCCAGCTGGTCGAGCGTCCAGTCGTGGAGCCACAGCGCCATGTCGTATTCCGAGCCGTTTGTCTCTTGCCTGCATTGGGCCACGGCGCTGTTGACGATCTGCGTGACGCTCGGGCGGGCGGCGTCGTTTACGGTCACCTCCGCCGTGGTGCGCAGGTAGTAGATCCCCTTGTCGTTTTGGGGGTCGTTTCTGTCGTTGTCCATAAAGTAGAAGTAGATGCGGTACGTGCCCGATGCCGTGAAGTCGAAGGTAAAGTCGTGGCCCGCGGTGCCCAGGCTGTGGTAGCTGGCCCATGCCGGGCGCGACGGGTCGCAGACGCTTTCCTGGCTGTCGCCGTCCCAGTAGGTGGGCACGTCCATGCGCGCCTTGGCCTGGGACGAACCGTTGGTCTGGGTTACGTGGAAGTTCGTCGCGGTGCCCGCGGGGGCGTCGTTCCACGAGACGGTGAAGGTGACACCGTTTTGGGTTGCCGTGGCGGAGTGGTCGTAGGTGGTTTGTGACGTGGCAGAGATTGCGGCGGGCGTGGGGGTGGCTTGGGCGCGGAGGGATGGGGTGGGGGTGTTTGTTGCGGCGGCGGTGCCGGGCGTGGTGGGGGTGCCGTCGGCGCTTTCCGTGTTGGCTGCGCTGGTACCGGTGGATGTTGCGATGCTGTCCTCTACGGTATCTGCTGTCGCATTTGTGTTGGTGCCGTCTTCGGCCTTGCCTGTGTCGTTGTTCGTGTCGGCGGCTTGCGCCTGCTGCTCGGCTGTTGCCCGAGGCTGGATGGCTTCCGCGATGGCTGCCATGGGCATCGTCGCGCTGGCCATGGACGTGCACGCGATCGCGCAGAGCAGGTAGTAAAGGGGTCGTTTCATAGCGGAGCCTCTCGGTGAGCAGCCAATAGGGTCCGAAGGCAGCTCCAGGCCAGCACTCCGCACATATTTTGTTGGGAATTATTTTACGGGAACCCCAGTCAACATCAGCGAACTTTCTGGGGAATGTTGGGGAGGGGAGGGAGTTGGCCCGCTTTAGTCCTTGGCGGCGCTCTGACCCGTGCTGGGTTGACTATACGCGATGCGGGAACTTCAACATGATGCCGTCTCGCGCTTCTTCGAAACTCGCCACCGAGACCTTCCAGGAAAAGTCAGCGAGGCTGCTGCCTAGTTTATTGCGGCTTACGACCGGGCAATAAGCGGGCGTCTCAACATGTTGGTCAAGCAAAATCTTTTGTTAATTTCGAACAGGTATTCGATGTGGATGACTTTGTACCGGGCGAAAGCGATTGAGTCTAATTATGTTTTCATGCAGGTCAAGGGTGCTGTCTACAAGGGGATGAGCTGACTCGTAATTTCGCGTGAATAAGTTCCGCATTATTTTAGCTGCGTTTACCTGTTAAAACACAACATCTTGTGCTCATCATCAAAAAAGAAAACAGGATATGGAACTGGCGAAGGGCTACAATTGAAACAACGAGAAGCGTCGTTTCCCCATTACAACCTAATTGTTCGGAAGGAGTCGGATGGAATAGTTGTCAAAATCGAGGCCATATTGATGGTCCATTAAATTTCTTTAGGGGCGTGTGCGCTTATTGGCCAACAGCAGCATGCGCCCCCGTTTGTTCAAATCATTTCCAAATAGCTCTTCTTCAAGAACCTGACACTTGCGTGGCGGGGTGGGTTGGTTTGTAAAAAATGCGAAGGATGGCTTTTGGATTCTTGGAGGTGCGTAATTATTGGCCAATAACTATCTAGATGATTTGCTTGGAAAAATCTCTGCTTACGATCTGTTCAATGTGCTCTTAACGGGTGCACTCGTAACATATTCCGTCAGTCAGATGCCGTTGGGCAGTTGTATCGACTGCTCTAACTGGCTGGCACTATTTGCGATGAGTTATGTTCTCGGTCTTATTGCGTCGCGGATTGGCTCTCTTTGCATTGAACCGTTGGTCCGCAAACTACAACCGACCGGAAAGCGGGACTATTTTGCCTTTGCATATGCTCAGAAACGCGATCCAAAGGTCGAGCAGCTCTTAATGATTTCAAATATGTATCGCAGCCTGGCGGGGGCCGGTGTCCTGCTCGTAATTATTCTGCTTGCATCATTGTTGCCGGAATCTCATCGGCTTCCAGCGGCGCTGTGCTCTTTTATCGCCTTATTTGTTGCCTCCTGGATCAAGCAGGAACGGTATGTAGAAAAACGAATCAACTTCAATCTTGAGGAGTGTGATAACCATGAGCGAGATTAAGTCTCTGTCCGTTGATAACGGCGACATGTTTTATATTAATCACAATACTGATAACTTCAGCATGATTGACTGTAATATTACCGATGAGCGTAAGTCGGAAATCCTTGATGAGGTCAAAAGCCTTGCAGGGAAAAAGGGCGTCGTTCGTTTTATCAGTACGCATCCGGACCAAGATCATATTCAGGGTATTGAGTATCTTGATGAGCTCGGGCTTATTAAGAATTTCTATTACGTTGACAATAATGTCTCCAAGTCCACGGAGACTGAGAGTTTCAAAAAGTATAAAGATCTGAAGGAGTCGTCGTGCGCTTACAAAATATACAAGGGGTGTAAGCGCAAATGGATGAACGTTTCTGATGGTGAGCGCGGTTCTGCTGGGATTAGCGTCCTCTGGCCCGATGTGAATAATGAGACCTTCCGGGATGCTTTGCGGGATGCCGAAAGCTCTGATAAACCCAATAATATTAGTCCTGCGATTGTCTACTCTCTTGATGAAGGGGTCCGTGCGCTTTGGCTTGGTGACATGGAGAATGACTACATGGAGGCGGTCGAAGATGACATTGCGCTTTCGCCTGTGGACATTCTTTTTGCGCCGCATCATGGACGGAAGTCCGGTCGCGTCCCTAAGACATGGCTGGATAAGTTGGAGCCTCGGTTGATTGTTGTAGGAGAAGCCCCGTCAGACGAGCTTGATTATTACTCGAATTACAACACTCTGACACAGAACAGCGCTGGCGATATTATGTTCTGTTGCGAGGCCGGTAAGACTCACGTTTACGTTGGATCTCCTTCTTACAGCGTCAATTTCTTGGGTGAAGACCCTAATGCTCCGCGATTGAAGGGTGTGCTGCATTATTTGGGCTCTTTTGATTGCGGTGACCGTTAGTCCTGTTGTCGTCTCGTTCATTCGTGGCCTGCCCACGCTTTTACCGGACAGGCCTGGATGCGTCCTTTAATCTCATTGAGATGGTGTAGGATATTGTCCTGTAATACAAAAGCTCTGCGGAGCTTTAAGGGTGACGCTTTCGACAAGAGAGCGTTGCCCTTTTTCATGAGTGTAATGATGCGTACTTCAGCGCCTCAAAGCTCTTTCGCCTGGGTGTGCAGGCGACCAGAAAGCCAGGTAGATCAACGGTCCTGCTGTGTGCGCTTCGTTTTTTGTCCGCACCAGTGCTTACACTTTTGAAAAAAACGGCACGAGGGCGTCTGTCACATATCTCATGCTGTAGACGCATCGGCAAGTTCAGAGTTGAAGGCGAGGTGATTATGAAAGGCAGAAATCAGCACATTACGAAGCGCTCGGATGGCAATTGGCAGGTTAAGGGTGAAGGGGCAAGTCACGCTTCCTTCGTTACGACGACGCAGAGCGAGGCAATAAAGCTTGGTCGACGCATTTGCTCCAATCAGGAGTCGGAGTTGATCATCCATCGTCGTGACGGCAGAATCCGCGCAAAGGATTCCCGTGGACATGATCCCTTCCCGCCGAGGGGCTAAGGAATCGGTTCCATAGCGACAGCGGGTCCGTAATAGCGTGCCCGCTGTCGCTAAATAATTTCTTCGTTGTGGTGAAATACGAGCTTGGGGCTATTTCACATGAATTGGTTGTTCGGTCTCTTCAAAGGGCTGATTTGGGAGATTCGTGGTATCGGATTGACGACCCCCTAGTTCTCCCTTAAAGTGTTAGCCGTGATGAGGCCTTGCGACGGTACGTCCGGCTTGGTCCGTGGGAACCGCCGCAAGGCGGTTTTCGCGTTTAAGGGGCCCAAATGGATAAACCATTTAAATCTATTGATGAGCAGATTGCTATTCTTGAAAGCCGTGGACTCGAATGCGATAACAATACTCGTTTAGTTTTGGAACGCGAGGGATACTATCCGGTTATTAACGGCTACAAGGATTTGTTTCTCGACCAGCGTGGAGATTCTTGCCACGAGCTATTCGTAAAAGGTACGAAGTTTTCTGATATATATCGTTTATTCGAATTTGACCGTTCATTGCGTCTGCTCATGTTTGAATACTTTAACAAGGCGGAAGCAGTGCTTAAAACCGTCTGTTCTTATCGTTTCGCAATGGCCCATAAAGATAGCCCGGAGGCATACCTGGATAGAAGATCCTACCGTGCCGATGCTGGTTATCGAAAAAAGATCGACATGCTTATTGGTGATTTCGAGAAGGTGCTGTGTAGGTCTCAAAAATGGAAAAGCGATTATAAAAGGGACTACATTCGGCATTATGAGAATAATCACGACAATACGCCGGTATGGATTCTTATGAATTATTTGATGCTTGGTCAGGCATTCAAGTTCTATGAGTTTCAGCCAGAAAGCATGAGAAATTCCATTGCCAAGTCGTTTTCTGATCTTTATTCCGAGACGCATGAAGTCGATAAGCGCATCAGCCCGCGTAGGCTAAGACTTGCATACGATCACATTAAAGATTTTCGAAATATCTGTGCGCATGACGAACGTCTATTCTGCGCCAGGGTGTCTCCGTCTCGCGATGTTAATCTAGTAGGGGTTTTAAGCGATCTTGAGCTAGTGCTGACTGAGGATGACTATAAGATGTTACGACGAAATATACTGCTTGATGCACTTAAGTTGAGCGACGAGCTCAGCAACGATGCCAGCGCAAAGGTGCTTTTCGCTATGGGTGTTAACGATTTATCGAGTGTGTTTCCTAAGGAAATATTGGGGTCGTAATCGCCGCGAGTGATGAATTTACGGTAGCGCTCGATCACGTCGTCCGGGAAGAAGCTGCCGGAACGGAGCTTCGGGATGCGCAGCGTCAGCGTGCCGAAGCAGGTGGCGAGCGACCTCTCGCGGTGGCCGTTTCGGCTGTTCGCCCCGCCACCGCAGAGCTGGTCGGCCTCGGCGTCCATCACGGCGTTCACGACCTGCTCGGCGAGTCTGCGAAGAAGCTCCTGCATGTCGATGGCGCCGTCATCGAAACGGGGCATGGCGAGCATGTCCGGCGTCGGGTCTGATAAGATTTCCATAGCGGTCTTCGTCCTTTCCTAGAACCTGTTGTTGTGGTGATTTCAGATTCTAGGACGAAGGCCGTTCTTCGTTAAACGAGCGCTAGGGTGTCATCCTTACACCAACATTTTCGACGCGATCCCATCATCGTCGCCACATTCTGCTTGTTGCTATGGCCTGCCTATGCGTTTTGCTAGGCGGGCCTTCTTATGCCGCGGGTGTGGATAGCCTTACCATTGTGGGGCAGACCTTCGACGAGCCGGGTGTCTCGGGCCCCGGCTGGGTGGCGCGCACGTTGTTGCTGCTGGCGACGGATCGGTCGATGATTGTCGCTTCTTTGGTGTGTACGCCTCCGATGGCCAGTTTGCCATGGACGCCTCCTGGGTGTACGCGACCGGCGCCATAGCCGATGTTGTCTGCGAGAGTGGCTCACTTACGTCCGCGCAGTTTGTGACGCCGGCGGGCGGGGCCTTTGGTACCGCCTGCGTGATGGACGCCAGCGGGGCCGTAGCGCTGCGTGTGGTAATTGAACCCGCGGGCGCCCTGCCGCCGGCGGGGAAGACCCAGCCCGGTACCGATGAACCTGCCGGTGGCAATCCCGCGGGGGATACAAAGCCCGGAAGCGAAGGAAAGCATAGCGACGAGAACAAGCCCAGCGAAGATTCCGCCCCCACGCCTGATTCGTCGCCCAAGTCGGACGCCAGGCCCGCGCCCGCGTCCATCAAGACGCCTGCGACCAAGACCACCAAAAAGACCAAGCCCACAACAACGCAAGCCGCCGCGCTCCTTAAGACCGGCCACGGCGACTGGGCGGTTGCGTGCCTTGCCTTCGTCTTCCTAGGTATGTTATTGGTCACCATAAAAGTTCGGGCTCTTCGCTGGGGGCCTTATGTGCCAATGTAGTTTCTACTGCCTCTTTCCCGCATTTCTCTGAGTCAATAATGCAGATTGCTTGAACTCGGCTTGGGGCTTGCCATGTATTTGAATTTGGCTAAACTTAACCTATAAGTTAACCACATTTGGTTTTATCTGAGGCGGAGGGGGTGGCCTTTGGTTAGTGACTATGAACTTGTCGAATATGCTGATCCCGAGGGACGACCTTTTTGGGAACTAACCACCTCCCCTGAGAACTCTCAATTTCAGAAGATGATGTCTGATCCTAAAACGAAGTTTACCGCCCGTAAAATGATCAATCAGATTTCAAAAGTCTATGACTACGGGCTAAAGGATGTCAGTGGAACGTCAAAGCTTCGATGTATCGAGCCTAAGATTGGACTATACGAACTCAAGGGTTTTGATGGGGTTAATCGAGAAATGGTCTACGCGATTTGCCAAGGCGTGGACAAGATTGTTTTGCTTTTTTGGTTTAAGGGCCATCAAGGCTCGGGAAATATTTCCAAAGAAATTAAACGCGCAAAACAGTTGGCCCCGATAGCAAAGCAGCTTTTGGAGTCATAGCGTCGGCTTTTTTGCCCGCTTACGAAACGGAGACTTGTAATGGTTAAGGTCGATTTATCAGACTTTTACGCGCAAACGGAAACGAGCGAAACCCGTGCCTATGAGCACGCACTAGATATTGAGTTTATTGTTCATCGCGAGATGCAGCGCTCGGGCTTGAGTAAAAGTGAGCTGGCAAAGCGTATGGGCGTGAGTCTTCAGTCGCTTTCGAAATTGTTGAATTCTCAGCCCAACATGACGCTGAAAACAATCGCAAAGTTTGAGCTTGCGTTGGGTATCAAAATCATTCCTCAGGTCATTTCCAGTTATTCGAATGAGGCGCCGTTTTCTTCGTCTAATAATTCTGTCCGAGAACAATGGTCTTCATTTAACAGCGACTGCTCGGCGAAACGATTGAACTTTGAGATGATTCCGGGAGGTTTGGCTGCATGAGCAAGGATTTCATTGCGCCTATTCAGGTTGTTCATTTGTTTGTTGTCGACTCAACTTTTCATATCGAGAATGAGCCCTCCCAGAATATGGATTTAAAAGTTGACGTTAGCTATCAGGACGTCCATCTATTGAGGAACAAGGCGGGCGAGCGTGCAGACTTAAAGCTGTATGTGTGTGGCAGTCTGATTGATAGGGACGATGCAAAGGAAAAAATGCGCGCTGATGTGACGGTTGCTATTTCGGTGTCAACAAAAATGCCGTTCGACATTTCAGACGATGAAGCGCGCCGTTATCTTCTCTCTAATGCGATTTCCATGGCGTATGGTCACGCTAAGAGCTATCTGATGGTCGTTACTGGACTTTCGCCCATGGGGGCTTTGACGCTGCCGGCAATTCTTCCTTCGGAATTGGCAGCGGACAGCGATGCATCTTTCCAAAGTGAGTAAGTTGTTCTCGAGTTGGATTTTGCCTGCCGCTGTGTGCAAATGTAACGGGGTGCCGAATCGGTAGTCTGACTGATTCGGCATTTATATTTCGAAGTTTCTAGTTGAAGCCCTGCGATGCCCGTGCTGCGACAGCTAAATTGACCGTGACGTCCCGTCTTGCGACACGCATGTAGCTCCGCACGGGTATCATGGTGAAAGCGATTTCAACGACAGGGGTGCTCGTGGTAAAGATGAAAGATGTGGCCGAGCTGGCGGGCGTTTCGAGCGCCGCCGTCTCGCGCTACCTCAATGGTGGGTATATCTCGGCGGACAATGCTCATGTACGGTAAGGAAGCAAGCAACCGAAAACAAGAGATAGACCGCCAGCACTACACTATTCCGAACCAAAGACCAAAAGATAAGCATTGTGGGAAAATCTAAACTTTTGGATTTTCCTACAATGCCGACTACGGCGGAATCCTTCCCACTCCTTATATCTTTATTTCCGTATACATTGAATTTGTATTTAGTAAATGCTATAATGTCCCTATTCAAATTATAAATGTGTTGAATTAGATACATGTACATATTTTTTGTGCCGCATAAATACCCTGTTGAGGTTGTCGTTCTTTGTCCAGATGTGGAAACAATAAAAGGAAGGGAACGATACAGGGAGAAAACAGGCTATTCCGGCTTTACGGTTGAAACCTTATACGATACATTTATGCAGACAACACCACGGATCGGCTTTTGGCTGGACAATTCCAACCAAACACCGCAGCAGACAGTAGAAACCATTCTGAACGTTAGGAAGCCGGTATGATTGTTACATATAAGGGGAAGAAAAATTTCTTTTAGATACTTGTTTTCCTAAAACTGATGTGATATAATAATTCAAGTCCAGAAAAGGAGTAAAAAATATGCGGCAAGGTATTCTTAAATAAAACTATAATCAAATAGTGGGAACAAAGGATTATGATAGTTCCTTTTGTAGGGGCTTAGTTTTTTGTACCCAATTTAAGAATACTTTTGCCTTATCAATTTTGACATATCCCCAAAAACAGCACTCACAAACAGGTGTATGCTGCATATGTGTATGTCCGCAAATTATCATCCCCAGTGGTAAAAGTATTTTACTGCTGGGGATTTTTATGCCCTTCGGGGCAGTAAAGGGAGGACAATCACATGAAAATAATCAATATTGGAATTCTTGCCCATGTAGACGCTGGAAAGACGACCTTGACGGAGAGCCTGCTATATGCCAGCGGAGCCATTTCAGAACCGGGGAGCGTCGAAAAAGGGACAACGAGGACGGACACCATGTTTTTGGAGCGGCAGCGTGGGATTACCATTCAAGCGGCAGTCACTTCCTTCCAGTGGCACAGATGTAAAGTCAACATTGTGGATACGCCCGGCCACATGGATTTTTTGGCGGAGGTGTACCGCTCTTTGGCTGTTTTAGATGGGGCCATCTTGGTGATCTCCGCTAAAGATGGCGTGCAGGCCCAGACCCGTATTCTGTTCCATGCCCTGCGGAAAATGAACATTCCCACCGTTATCTTTATCAACAAGATCGACCAGGCTGGCGTTGATTTGCAGAGCGTGGTTCAGTCTGTTCGGGATAAGCTCTCCGCCGATATTATCATCAAGCAGACGGTGTCGCTATCCCCGGAAATAGTCCTGGAGGAAAATACCGACATAGAAGCATGGGATGCGGTCATCGAAAATAACGATAAATTATTGGAAAAGTATATCGCAGGAGAACCAATCAGCCGGGAAAAACTTGTGCGGGAGGAACAGCGGCGGGTTCAAGACGCCTCCCTGTTCCCGGTCTATTATGGCAGCGCCAAAAAGGGCCTTGGCATTCAACCGTTGATGGATGCGGTGACAGGGCTGTTCCAACCGATTGGGGAACAGGGGAGCGCCGCCCTATGCGGCAGCGTTTTCAAGGTGGAGTATACAGATTGCGGCCAGCGGCGTGTCTATCTACGGCTATACAGCGGAACGCTGCGCCTGCGGGATACGGTGGCCCTGGCCGGGAGAGAAAAGCTGAAAATCACAGAGATGCGTATTCCATCCAAAGGGGAAATTGTTCGGACAGACACCGCTTATCCGGGTGAAATTGTTATCCTTCCCAGCGACAGCGTGAGGTTAAACGATGTATTAGGGGACCCAACCCGGCTCCCTCGTAAAAGGTGGCGTGAGGACCCCCTCCCCATGCTGCGGACGTCGATTGCGCCGAAAACGGCAGCGCAAAGAGAACGGCTGCTGGACGCTCTTACGCAACTTGCGGATACTGACCCGCTTTTGCGCTGCGAGGTGGATTCCATCACCCATGAGATCATTCTTTCTTTTTTGGGCCGGGTGCAGTTGGAGGTTGTTTCCGCTTTGCTGTCGGAAAAATACAAGCTTGAAACAGTGGTAAAGGAACCCACCGTCATTTATATGGAGCGGCCGCTCAAAGCAGCCAGCCACACCATCCATATCGAGGTGCCGCCCAACCCGTTTTGGGCATCCATCGGACTGTCTGTTACACCACTCCCGCTTGGCTCCGGTGTACAATACGAGAGCCGGGTTTCGCTGGGATACTTGAACCAGAGTTTTCAAAACGCTGTCAGGGATGGTATCCGTTACGGGCTGGAGCAGGGCTTGTTCGGCTGGAACGTAACGGACTGTAAGATTTGCTTTGAATACGGGCTTTATTACAGTCCGGTCAGCACGCCGGCGGACTTCCGCTCATTGGCCCCGATTGTATTGGAACAGGCATTGAAGGAATCAGGGACGCAACTGCTGGAACCTTATCTCTCCTTCACCCTCTATGCGCCCCGGGAATATCTTTCCAGGGCTTATCATGATGCACCGAAATACTGTGCCACCATCGAAACGGCCCAGGTAAAAAAGGATGAAGTTGTCTTTACTGGCGAGATTCCCGCCCGCTGTATACAGGCATACCGTACTGATCTGGCCTTTTACACCAACGGGCGGAGCGTATGCCTTACAGAGCTGAAAGGATATCAGGCCGCTGTCGGTCAGCCGGTCATCCAGCCCCGCCGTCCAAACAGCCGCCTGGACAAGGTGCGCCATATGTTTCAGAAGGTAATGTAAAGATACATAATCGTCAAGACGGCAACAATCAGAAGTTATGGAGGGTAACAATGGAATATAGTAAGGAAGATTTAATGGAAGCAAAAAAGCAAATTTGGGGAGTGGGAGAGAACATGGGAACAGAGGAAAGTAAAAAAATCTGGGAGGAGAACGCACAATTTTGGGATAATGCAATGGGTGACGAATCTAATGAATTTCACAGAGAGGTAGTGCGTCCCAAAGTAACGGAACTTCTATCTCCTAATCCTGCGGATTACATTTTGGATATTGCGTGTGGCAATGGAAATTATTCTTCGGCTTGCGCGCCGCGGGCGTGGCACTTGATCCGAGCCTGATTTGCCAGGGGTCCTTTACGCTCGACTCGGGCTATCGCGCTGCACGCGAACTGCTCTCCGTCGATCCCGATGTTTCGTTTATCGCGTGCGCGACCGATACTATGGCGGCCGGCGCCCTGCGCGCTCTTGACGAGGTTCGCGGCATGGGCGAGGGTGTGCGTCGCGTGAGCGGTTTTGGCGACAACGCATTTTTGCGCGCGCTGACGGACGGCATTCCCACCGTGCATTACGGCTACCTGACCAGCGGCGTCGAGGCGACTAATATGTTGCTCAATACGCTCGATGGCGTGGAGGGGGAGAGCGGTTTAAAGACGCTCAAGCTCGGCCATCAGCTGATGAATGTCTAGGCTTACGTGATCTACCGCGCGCTCAACATTTAGGCGTTCAGTCGCCTATCGGCGCTATACTGCAGCCGTTGCCCACGATGCGGGGAACACCCGCATCGTGGGTTTTTGTTTTGAAGGGACGGTACCGCATGGGCGTACAGCAGCTAGAAGAGGCCTGGGCTTTGAGGACCGGTGCGCGTGAGGCGCGGTTGCTTGCGGCCCCGCATGTGCCGGCAGCGCTGTCGCAGCTGGGGATTGTGCGTCCCGGTGACCGCTTGGTGGCCTTTGCGGACGACTTTGCCGATGCGTTTGCGTGCGGCTTTGATGGCTGCGATGTTGCGCTGGTGGGGGAGCCCGCGGCTGCGGCGTTTGCTGCTGCGTCCGAAGGCTTTGATGCTTCGTTTGATGCCGAGGGGCCGCACCTGTGGTGGTTCGTCAACTCCATCGGCGGGTTTGGTCTGCGTGTGCCCGACCTTCGCGCTCTGGGCCGCGCCGCTCGTGAGCCGCATGCGCTGCTCGTGGTGGATAACACCGTGGCGGGCGTCTTTGGCTGTGATCCGTTACGCTTGGGCGCCGTTCTGTCGCTCGAGGCGCTCGATCGCGTGTGTGCCGGCGTGGCGCCGCGCAAGCTCGTCGCCGCTTCGGTGGCGCGCTCGCGGCTTAAGCGGCATCGCGTGGATGCCGCCGCCGAGTGTGCGTATGCGCTTCTTGCGGATTGCGGTGCGTCTGCACTCGACCTTTCTGTTAATGAGGCTTGCATGCTGGAGCGAGGGCTGTCTTCGCTCGACGCTCGCATGCAGGCCCACTTCGACCGCGCCCGTGCGCTGGCCGAGTATCTGGCCGCCAACGAGATGGTACGCAACGTGCGCTATCCCGGGCTGACCTCGCATCCCGACCATGCCATCGCGACCGGCATCCTGGAGCACGGTTTTGGCCCGGCAGTAGAGTTTGACCTTATCGAGCGAAGTGCGGGTGAGCTGTTCGACACATTGCCGGGGGAGTTTCGCACATCACCCGCCGGCGGCTCAACAACGCGCCTTTCGGCCCCGCGCGGTAAGCGGGGGAGCGCCATCCGCCTCTTCGCCGGCACCGACGACCCTCTGCAGGTGGCTGCCACTCTCGATAACGCCCTTCGCAAGTAGCTAATCGGGGTCTGTGTCACGAAAACGGCCTATTTACTACGTTTAAGCAATAGGGGTCGACCACACCCGCCTATTTTGAAAATTAGCAAGCTGTTTACCAGCGGTTTTGTTTTCATGAAATCTGGTGTGGTCGAGGGTGTCCAACTAAACGTAGTAGATGGGCCCGTTTTGTGGCGCGAGCCTCAACCCGAGGGCGCTGTGGGCTAAAAACCGCCCAAAAGGACTACTCCGCGTTGATGTTGGCGATGAGGGCGTCGGCCTTGGCAGCGATGACGTTGTTGATGTCGGCCTGCAGCTCCTCGTAGACCACTATGGCTCGCTCGCCGGCGGGGGTGAGCGTGGATCCGCGGGCGCCGTCGCGCTCGATGAGCTTACAGCCTAGCTGGCCTTCCGCTTCGTTTACAATACGCCACGCTTTGGAATACGCCATGCCCATGCTTTTGGCGGCGCGGTTGAGTGAGTGCTCCCGGGCAATACCCTGCAGCAGCAAGACGCAGCCATGGCCGAACACGCCCGGCAAATCCTTGTCGCACGCTTGAATGACCAACTTTGCCGTCGTCTTGTACTTCATACGCTCCACGTCTCCCCGCTAAAGTGTTTGCTGGGCAAACGCAAAGCCTGCGTCAAACCCTCGTGTGCTCTTTCTAAACCATGCATTGTAGCAGTCAAAGTGCGTTAAGATACTTCCCCAGTATTGGGCGCCCAAGGTTGGGCTGGGTCCTACGAGGCCTGCAGCCGACCGGTCGCATGGAAAAAGGAGAAACATGGCTACGTTCTTTCCCGGTGAGTCCCACACGTTTTCGGAGTATCTGCTGGTCCCTGGCTACTCGTCCTCGCAGTGCATCCCCAACAACGTCTCTCTTAAGACGCCGCTAACCCGCTTCAAGCGCGGTGAGAAGCCGGCAATCACCCTGAACATCCCCATGGTTTCCGCCATCATGCAGTCCGTCTCGGGCGTCGACATGGGTGTCGCGCTCGCTACCGAGGGTGGCCTGTCCTTCATTTACGGTTCCCAGACCCCCGAGTCCGAGGCCGCTATGGTCAAGGCCGTCAAGGATCACAAGGCTGGCTTCGTTCAGTCCGATTCCACGCTGACCCCCGACATGGCCATGGAGCAGGTCATCGAGCTTAAGGAGAAGACCGGTCACTCCACCATGCCGGTCACCGACGACGGCACCCCCAAGGGCAAGCTCCTGGGTATCGTCACCAGCCGTGACTATCGTCCCAGCCGCGATGACCATCAGAAGAAGGTCTCCGAGTTCATGACCCCGCGTGAGCAGCTCATCGTGGGCGACAAGAACATCAGCCTCAAGGTTGCCAACGACGTCATTTGGGACAACAAGCTCAATGCCCTGCCTATCGTCGACGACAACGATCACCTTATGGGCATCGTCTTCCGCAAGGACTACGACAGCCACAAGACCAACCCCAACGAGCTGCTCGATAACGACAAGCGCTACATGGTCGGCGCCGGTATCAATACCCGTGACTATGCCGAGCGCGTGCCGCTGCTCATCGAGGCTGGTGCCGATGTCCTGTGCATCGACTCCTCCGAGGGCTTCAGTGAGTGGCAGAAGCGCACCATCGAGTGGATTCGCGCCAACTACGGCGAGGACGTCAAGGTCGGTGCCGGTAACGTCGTCGACGCCGAGGGCTTCCGCTTCTTGGCCGACTGCGGGGCCGACTTCATCAAGGTCGGTATCGGCGGCGGTTCCATTTGCATCACCCGCGAGACCAAGGGCATCGGCCGTGGCCAGGCCACCGCGCTGATCGACGTCTGCCGCGCCCGTGACGAGTACTACGAGGAGACCGGTGTCTACGTGCCCGTGTGCTCCGACGGCGGCATCGTCTACGACTACCACATGACGCTCGCCCTTGCCATGGGCGCCGACTTTATGATGCTGGGCCGCTACTTCGCCCGCTTTGACGAGAGCCCGACCGAGCGCGTCAACGTCAACGGCCAGTACATGAAGGAGTACTGGGGCGAGGGTTCTGCGCGTGCCCGCAACTGGCAGCGCTACGACCTGGGCGGCGCCGCGAAGCTCAGCTTCGTCGAGGGCGTCGACTCCTACGTTCCCTACGCCGGCTCCCTCAAGGACGGCGTGGGCGGCACACTCTACAAGGTCAAGTCCACGATGTGCAACTGCGGCGCCCTCTCGATCCCCGAGCTCCAGGAAAAGGCACGTCTGACCCTGGTCTCCTCGACCTCGATCGTCGAAGGCGGAGCCCACGACGTCGTAGTCAAGGACTCCCAACAGAGCGTAACGTATCGATAAGATAAGACCTGCACATAAAGGTTGAGCCCCAACCACGTTATTTAGATAAAGCGAGATGCCTACAAGTCGCAGGCATCTCGCTTGTTGTATTTGCTATCATCAGTCGAGTTAACGATGTGGCGGGGCGTTCTTATCTTTGCTCGCTGCAAGTTCCGCACGAGCCGAAGAGCACTTAATGTGCTCTTCGTGCGAGCAGGACTGTCCGCAGCAGCGAGTAAAGGTAAGAACGCCCCGCCCCAACCCAGCTAACAAAGGAGCTGATATGTGCGATTGCACAGATCATAAGGATGAGATCCCTGCCTACGACGCGCAGGCCATTGAGTCCCGGTGGATGAAGGCGTGGGACGACGAGAACCTCTTTGCCGTCGACACCGACGCCACCAAGCCCAAGAAGTATGTGCTCGAGATGTTCCCGTATCCGTCGGGCGACCTGCACATGGGCCACGCGCGCAACTACACCATCGGCGATGCCATGGCCCGTCAGGCCCGCATGCGCGGCTACGATGTGCTGCACCCCATCGGCTTTGACGCCTTTGGCCTGCCTGCCGAGAACGCCGCTATCAAGCACAACACGCAGGCTGCTGCCTGGACGTACAAGAACATGGACCAGGCGCTCGCCACGATGAAGCGTATGGGCTTTTCCTACGATCTGGATCGCATGGTCAAGACCTGCAGCCCCGATTATTACCGCTGGGGCCAGTGGATCTTTGAGAAGTTGTGGGAAAAGGGCCTGGTCTACCGTAAGAAGAACCCGGTCAACTGGTGCCCCACCTGCAAGACCGTTCTGGCCAACGAGCAGGTCACCGAGGGCAAGTGTTGGCGCTGCGGCACCGAGCCCGAGAAGCGCGATCTGGAGCAGTGGTACTTCAAGATCACCGAGTACTCCCAAGAGCTACTCGACGATCTGGAGAAGCTCCCCGGCTGGCCCGAGCGCGTCAAGCAGATGCAGGCCAACTGGATCGGTCGCTCCGAGGGCGCCGAGGTCGACTTTACCCTGTGCGACAAGGATGGCGAGCCCATCGAGGGCGACGAGGGCAAGATCACCGTCTTCACCACGCGTGCCGATACGCTCTTCGGTGTCTCCTTCTTTGTCCTGGCCCCCGAGTACGCTCGTCTGCACGAGCTCGTCGAGGGCACGGAGTACGAGGAGGCCGTGACCAAGATCGTCGAGGACTCCAAGCATATCTCCGCCGTCGAGCGTGCCCAGGGCACCCTCGAGAAGCACGGTGCCTTTACCGGCCGCTACGTGGTGAACCCGGTCAACGGCGAGAAGGTCCCCGTGTGGGTTGCCGATTATGTCGTTGCCGACTACGGCACCGGCGCCGTCATGGCCGTTCCCTGCGGCGACCAGCGCGATTTTGAGTTTGCCCGCAAGTACGACCTGCCGATCGTGCCGATCATCCTGGACGATGACGACCGCGCAGCCGTCGAGGCTAACGGTGAGACCATCGATACCTTCCATGCCGAGACCGTCGACTGGGATTGCGCCCACGCTGCCGAGGGCACGCTCGTCCAGTCCGGCAAGTACACCGGGATGCGCGGTGGCAAGCACTCCGAGGGCGAGGCTGCAATCGTGGCCGACCTCGAGGCCATGGGCTGCGGTCGTCGCAAGGTCGAGTTCCGTCTGCGCGACTGGCTCATTTCCCGTCAGCGCTATTGGGGCAACCCCATCCCGGCCATCCACTGCGAGCACTGCGGCATCGTACCCGTGCCCGAGGACCAGCTGCCGGTGACGCTGCCCGAGAATCTTGACCTGGGCGCCGGCGAGACCCTCGCCGAGTGCAAGGAGTTCTACGAGACCACCTGCCCGGTCTGTGGCCGCCCGGCCAAGCGCGAGACCGATACCATGGACACTTTCACCTGCTCCAGCTGGTATTACCTGCGCTATACCGATCCGCACAACACCGAGCTGCCCTTCTCCCGCGAGGCCGCCGACCGTTGGATGCCCGTCGATAACTACATCGGCGGCATCGAGCACGCTATTCTGCACCTGCTCTATAGCCGCTTCTTTACCAAGGCACTGCGCGACCTGGGCCTGCTGAGTGTGGACGAGCCCTTCACTAACCTGCTGTGCCAGGGTATGGTCAAGGACGAGAACGGCGACACCATGTCCAAGTCCAAGGGCAATGTCGTGCCTCCGAGCTCGGTCATCGAGCCCTACGGCGCCGACACCATGCGTTTGGCGATCCTGTTTATCGCCCCGCCCGAGAAGGACTTCGACTGGGATCCCAAGGCCGTCGAGGGCGCCAACCGCTTCATCAAGCGCGCCTGGCGTATCGTTTGGCAGCTCGTCCAGTCCGGCGACGCCAACGTGGCCTTCGACAAGTCCGCGCTCGACGAGGTTGCGATGAAGCTCTATCGCGAGCGTCACCGCACCATCGCCAAGTGCACCGAGGACTTCGATCGCGGCCAGTTCAATACCGCGATCTCGGCCGTTATGGAGCTCGTCAACGCGGCGAGCGCCTACCTCAACGCCACTGAGGGCGCTGATCGCGACAAGGCGCTGTGCTACGGCGTGGCCAAGGACATCGTGAGCGTCCTTGCCCCCATCTGCCCGTTCTGGGCTGATGAGCTGTGGCACGAGGCTCTCGGCTGCGAGGGCAACGCCTACACCGCCGCTTGGCCCGAGTTCGACCTGGCCGAGTCCATCGAAGACACGGTGCAGATTGTCGTACAGGTGCTCGGCAAGGTCCGTGGCCGCATCGACGTCGCCCGTGACGCCTCCAACGAGGAGATGCAGGCTGCCGCCGAGGCCGCCGTTGCCAAGTGGCTTGAGGGCAAGACGGTCGTCAAGGCCATCTGCGTGCCCGGCAAGCTGGTCAACCTGGTGGTCAGCTAAGCGCTGCGCGCTTAGCTGACACATTAAAGACGAGGGACGATCCGGCTGGGTCGCCCCTCGTCTTGCGTGTACCCGACCAAGTGCTTGCGGTCAATTGTCCTATTCTTGTGGAGAACCTGTGCGCACGCTGACCTGCAGATTCGTACGGTGCTTGCGCGTTTCCGCAGCTATTGGTATAGTTTGCTTGCAAATGAAGTTGTAATTGAAAGAAGTGGGGTTTCGGCCCCGCTTCTTTTTTGTATGGATGGAGGTGCCACAATGGTCAAGACCAAGACCGAGCAGGCGATCATCGACGCGCTCGAGGCCGTCGCTCCCCAGCACGATGTCGACATCGTCGACGTCGAGCTCGTGGGCGCCACCAAGGCCCCCTGCGTGCGCGTGCGTATCGAGGGTGCCGAGGGTCAGAGCCTGTCGCTCAACGACGTCACGGCCAACACCAAGTGGGTCGGCGATGTGATTGAGGAGCTCGACCCTATCTCTTCGAGCTATACGCTTGAGGTGTCGAGCCCGGGCATGGCGCGCCCGCTGCGCCGCCCGTGCGACTTTGCCCGCTTTGTTGGCGAGAACTGTGAGCTCACCTCCACCGCTACCGAGGGCCGTCGCAAGTACGCCGGCAAGATCGCCGCCGCCACCGAGACGAACGTGACCCTCGAGCTCGAGGACGGCGAGTCCGTTACCCTCGATTTCTCTGATGTTAAAAAGTGCAAGTTGAAGCCCACCTATGACTTCAAGCCCGCGAAGGAAGGAAAGTAAGATGGCAGCATCCGACATGATGTCCGCCCTGATGGAGCTTTGCCAGGAGAAGCACATCGACCAGCTCTACCTGATCGACCGCCTGGAGCAGTCGCTCGCCAAGAGCTATGCCGAGATCCTGCATCTTGAGTGGGGTGCCAAGGTGACCATCGACCGCACCACCGGCAAGATCTACGTCTACCGCCTGGAGCCGATCGACGATTCCATGGACGAGGAGGGCAACTTCACCGAGTTCGAGGAGATCGACGTTACCCCCAAGAACACGAGCCGCATCGCTGCCCAGCACGCCAAGGCCGAGATCAACGCTATCGTGCGTAACTCCGCCCGTGAGCAGATCTACGAGGAGTTCTCCGGCCGCATCGGTGACCTCATCAGCGGTACCGTGCTGCAGTCCACGCCCGACTTCACGATCGTCAAGATTCGCGAAGGCGTCGAGGCCGAGCTGCCGCACTTCGACCAGCGCCGTTACGAGAACGAGCGCAACGAGCGTCCGATGGGCGAGCGCTACCTGCACAACCAGCACATCAAGGCCGTGATCATCGACGTTCGCGACCCCAACTCCAACCTGCAGCCGGTTCGTGGCGAGCACAGCCGTCCGCCGATTGTCATCTCCCGTACCCACCCCGAGCTCATGCGTCGTCTGTTTGAGCAGGAGGTGCCCGAGATCTATGAGGGCACCGTCCAGATCAAGTCGATCGCCCGCGAGCCCGGCCAGCGCTCCAAGGTCGCCGTCCACTCGCTCGACGACCGTCTGGATCCCGTGGGTGCCTGCGTCGGCCCCAAGGGCAGCCGTGTTCGCGCTGTCGTGGGCGAGCTCCGTGGCGAGCGCGTCGACGTCATCCTGTGGGATGCCGATCCTGCCGTCTACGTTGCCAACGCCCTGTCGCCCGCTAAGGTCACCCGCGTCCTCATCGACGAGGAGAAGGCCTACGCCGGCGTCATCGTGCCCGACGACCAGCTGTCCCTCGCCATCGGCAAGGAGGGCCAGAACGCCCGCCTCGCCGCGCGCCTGACCGGCTGGCACATCGACATCAAGTCCGAGACGCTTGCCGCCGACATCCTCAAGAATGTTCCCGTTCACGAGGAGCCCGCCGCCGACCTGATCGGTGACGAGGAGGACGAGGATGTCCGCCGCTGCGAGTACGTGTCCGAGGACGGCATCCAGTGCCGCAACCAGGCCCGTCCCGGCTCCCGTTTCTGCGGTGTCCACGACACCGACGCCTTCGATGATGCGGAGGACCTGATCTAGCGCGCGGTCGCGCCGGGCAGGTCCCGGCGCATCTCCCACGCTCGTTCAGTCTCTAGGCACCCAAGGTGCCAGAAAGGGTAGGTGAAGTCATATGGCAAAAGTCCGTGTGTCCACCCTGGCCAAAGAGTTCGGCATGACCTCCAAGGAACTTATGGGTCATCTCGCCGAAATGAAGATTCCCGCTAAGTCCGCTTCCTCCACCTTGGAGGATGCCTATGTCGCCATGGTCCGCAAGCAGCTCGCCTCGGTGATCGAGGCCCGTGCTCAGGAAGTCGAGGCCGCCAAGCAGGCCGAGGAGCAGGCAGCTGCCGCCGAGGAGGCCGCTCGCGCCGCCGAGGCCGAGCGCGAGCGCATCGCCGCCGAGAAGGCACGCGAGGAGGAGCGCCGCCAGTTTGCCGCAGCCCAGGCTGCCGAGGAGGCCGCCCGCGCCGAGGCCGAGGCCAAGAAGAAGGCCGAGCAGGAGCGCCTTGCTCGCGAGAAGGAGGAGGCTGCCCGCGAGGCCCAGCGCCGCGCCGTTCCCGCTTCCGATTCCGGTTCGCGCTTCCGTTCGCTGCTCGACCAGATCGCCGCACAGGAGACCGTGCTCAAGGAGAAGAAGGACGCCGAGGACAAGGCCAAGGCCGAGCGCGCCGCCGAGCGTGGTAACCGTCGTGGCGGCAACGACGACCGCCGCGGTGGCCGTCGTAACGATGGTGGCCGTCGTAACGATCGCAGTGCTTCCGACAACAACTCCGAGCGCAACGCCTCCGAGAGCCGTCCGCACAGCCATCGCACCAACGCCAGCAACAACGTCGCTGCCGGCATGGACTTCCCCAACCCCGATAAGCAGGGCAAGGGCAAGAAGCGCAAGGGCGGTCACAACAATGAAGAGGACCACTACAGCCGCATGGCTCGTGAGGCCGAGGAGTACAGCCGCGAGAAGGTGCTCGAGGAGGCTCGTGCTGCCGTCGAGGAGGCCTCTCGTGAGTCCACCGGTCGCCGCAAGAAGCGCAAGGAGAAGCGTGAGCGCGAGGCTGCCAAGGCTCAGGAGGAGCGCAAGATAGAGGAGGCATTGGCCCAGGGCGTGAACCCCGAGGAACTCGATGCCATCAAGGTCTCCCAGGGTGTTACGGTCCAGGAGCTCGCTGAGGCGCTCGACGTTCCGGCCAACGACATCATCAAGCGCCTGTTCCTGCTGGGTACGCCGCTCACCATGACGCAGTCCATGTCAGACGACCTCGTCGAGCTCGTTGCCGACGACCTGGGCCGTCAGATCAAGATCATCACCCCCGAGGAGGAGAACACCTTCTCGTTCTACGACGATCCGGCCGACCTTAAGCCGCGCGCCCCGGTCGTCACCGTCATGGGCCATGTCGACCACGGCAAGACGAGCCTCCTCGACGCCATCCGTCACACCGGTGTCGCTGCCGGCGAGGCGGGCGGCATTACCCAGGCAATCGGCGCTTCGCAGGTTATGATCAACGACCGCAAGATCACCTTCATCGATACCCCGGGTCACGCCACCTTTACGGCTATGCGTGCCCGTGGTGCCAAGGTGACCGACATCGTCATTCTGATCGTGGCTGCCGACGACGGCGTCATGCCCCAGACCGTCGAGTCGATCAACCACGCCAAGGCCGCCGGCGTACCCATCGTCGTTGCCGTCAACAAGATCGATAAGCCGGGCGCCAACCCCGACCGTGTGCGTCAGGAGCTCACCGAGTACGGCGTCATCCCCGAGGAGTGGGGCGGGCAGAACATGTTCGTCAACATCTCGGCCAAGCAGAAGATCGGTATCGACGACCTTCTGGAGACCGTGCTGCTCCAGGCAGACGTGCTCGAGCTCAAGGCCAACCCGGACACCTTTGCCTCCGGCAACGTCCTCGAGGCCAAGCTCGACAAGGGCCGCGGCTCGGTCGCTACTGTGCTCGTGACCCGCGGTACCCTGCACGTGGGCGATACGCTGGTCGCCGGCCTCACCTACGGCCGCGTCCGCGCCATGCTCGACCCCAAGGGCCGCGCCGTCACCGAGGCCGGTCCCTCCGACGCCGTTGAGATCCTGGGCCTGCAGTCCGTGCCCAACGCCGGTGACGAGTTCCGTGTGTTCGAGGACGAGCGCGAGGCTCGCGCCCTTGCCGACGAGCGTTCGCTCAAGGCCCGTATCGAGGAGCAGAGCCGCGTCAAGCACGTCACGCTCGAGAACCTCTTCGAGACCATTGCCGACGCCGAGGTCAAGGAGCTCAACCTGATCATCAAGGCCGACGTCCAGGGTTCCATCGAGGCCCTTCAGGACTCGCTCGACAAGATGGATCAGTCCGAGGTTCGCATCAACACGATCCACTCCGCCGTTGGTGCCATCAACGAGACCGACGTCGTTCTGGCCGACGCCTCCAACGCCATCATCATCGGCTTTGGTGTCCGTCCCGACGGTAAGGCCCGCTCCGCTGCCGAGCGCGAGGGCGTCGAGATCCGTTGCTACGACGTCATCTACAAGTGCCTCGAGGAACTCGACGCTGCCCGTATCGGCATGCTTAAGCCCACCGAGGTCGAGGTCTCCACGGGTACCGCGACCGTCCTGGACACCTTCAAGGTGCCCAAAGTCGGTATCGCCGCCGGTGTCCGTGTCGAAGAGGGCGAGATCGCCGCGACCGATTCCGTGCGTCTGGTGCGCGACGGCATCGTGGTCTTCAACGGCAAGATCGCCTCGATGCGCCACTACAAGGACGAGGCCAAGAGCCTCAAGAGCGGTTCCGAGGGCGGCATTGGCCTGGAGAACTTCCAGGACATCAAGCCCGGCGACCAGATCGAGGGTTACCGCATCGACCAGGTTGCCCGTACCGAGTAGGGGGTAGCGCTATGAAGCAAACGCAGGCAACCCGCCGTCTGGGCGAGCAGCTTCGCGAGAAGCTCGGTTATATCCTGCTCTTTGAGGTTTCCGATCCGCGTCTCGACCTGGTTACTTTGACCGCGGTCGAGGTCGCGGTGGACCGTTCGTTCGCGCGTGTGTTCGTGTCGTGCGATGCGAGCCGCTACGACGAGGTCATGGAGGCGCTCGCAAGCGCTAAGGGCCGTATTCGCAGCCTGTTGGCTCGCTCGCTCGATTGGCGTGTTACGCCCGAGCTCGATTTTCGCATCGATCGCTCGACCGATGAGGCCGAGCGCATCACGCGTGCGCTGGAAAACGTTCCCGCCACGCTTGCGATCGAAAAGGACGAGGACGGCTATCCGATAGCGGATGCCGCCCAGGAGGCAGCTTTAGATGACTAATTCCGCCGACCTCGCCTCGTGCGAGTCTGCAGATATTCAGCGACGCATCCTCGAGCTCATCGAGGGTGCGTCCCCCATTGCGATTTCGGGGCACACTTCTCCCGATGGCGACGCCCTGGGCTCCGTGTTGGGTCTGGGCCTCTCGCTTATGAAGTTTTTCCCTAACAAGGACATTGCCCTGCTGCTGGCAGACGATGATCCGGTTCCGCGCATTTACCGCTTTATGGAAGGCTCCGATCGCCTGGTACCGGCATCTGCGTATACCGGCAATCCGGACCTGTTCATCTCGGTGGACGTGCCGGTCGTCGAGCGTCTCAATAATTCCGCCGAGGTGCTTCGTCGCTCCAAGCATGTGGTGTGCTTCGATCACCATCCGGCGCGCGAGGAGTTTGCCGAGCTCAGCCTGAGGCGCGTCGAAGCTGCAGCCTGCGCCATGATCATCGACCGCTTCTTGGACAATTGCGGCATTGTCGCACGTGATGGCGTTGCGACCTGCCTGCTGTGTGGCTTGGTTACCGATACCGGCCGTTTTCAGTACCAAAACGCCGATGCAGCCGCGTTCCATGCAGCCTCGCGTCTGGTTGCCCACGGTGCCGATCCGGCGCGTGTGGCACTCGAGGTTTACCAGAGCATGCGCGTTGAGTTTTTGCACCTCAAGTCCATCGTTATGGGCCGCATTAAGACGGTGGCCCACGGGCGCGTCGCGTATAGCTACGCGTACCAGAGTGACCTTGAGGCCTGCGGTGTCACCTCGGACGAGTGCGACGGTCTGGTTGACGTGGTGCGCTCGGTGATGGGCGTCGAGGTCTGTCTGTTCCTGAAGGGCATTGAGGGCGATACCAAGGTGCGCGGCAACCTGCGCTCCAAGGGCGACCTCAACGTGTCCGAGATCGCTGCTGCCTTTGGCGGAGGCGGACATCCCGCTGCCGCCGGTTTCTCCAACAACGGAACGATTCTCGAGACGCTTACCGTGGCACTTCCCATGCTGGCCGAGCTGGTGGGGGAGGATCCCGCTTCGGTGACCGTCGAGCTTTAACTTTTTGGATGGTACATGGCTCGTCGTACGCCTTCTCAACTGAATATGCTGCTCGCCGTCGATAAGCCGGTGGGCTGCACGTCCCACGATGTGGTCTCGCAATGTCGGCGCGCCCTCCATGAGCGTCGCGTCGGCCATGCCGGCACGCTCGACCCCATGGCATCGGGTGTCATGGTGGTGGGTGTTGGCCAGGCCACCCGTCTGCTGGGCATGCTAACCCTCGATACCAAAAGCTATGTCGCCGACATCTCGTTTGGCGCCGAGACCAATACCGATGATGCGGAGGGCGAGGCGGTCCGCACCGTGGCTGTTGCCAACGAGCTCCGCGATCCTGCCTATGCCCGTGAGCGCTTGGCCGCCATGCTGGGTCCGCAGATGCAGGTGCCGCCGGCGTTTTCGGCTATCTCGGTCAATGGCGTTCGCGCCTACAAGTCTGCTCGCGAGGGCAATGCGGTGGACCTACCTCCGCGCCCCGTCGAGGTCTATGCCGCCGACCTGATCGCCGTGGGAGGCGAAGGTGATACGTGTGTGTGGACCGTGGCGTTCTCAGTGAGCAAGGGTACCTATATCCGTGCGCTCGCTCGCGACTTGGGCCGCGCCTGCGAGAGCGCCGCGCACATTTCCGCGCTGCGCCGCACGGCCTCCGGTGTTGTTTCCATTGGCGCTTGTCATGCGGTCGAGGAGCTTTCTCCCGAGTCCGCGCCTGGCTTTGCCCTGGATCCCATTGCGGCCCTGGGCGCCACGCGTGTTGACTTGCCGGGCAATCTTGCCGACGACCTGCTCTGTGGCCGACGCATTCCCGTTGAGCGTGCGCTTGCCGATTTCGATACCGCGAAGGCGCCTTTTGCGTTGGTGCTCGATGGGGGACTCAAGGCGCTCGCCCGCATTGAGAGTGGCCGCTTTGTCATGGAGCACGTGTTTCCGCAGGCAATCGGCGGTGTTCGATGATGTTGTCCGCTCGCGAGCTCGCGCGTATCTTTTTCGAGGGCGAGTCGGACGAGGCTCGCATCGTTACTGCCGATGCGTTTGATGAGTGCGAGCACTTGGGTGCCGCATCGATTGCCATCGGCGTGTTCGATGGTGTGCACCGTGGACACCAGGAACTCATCGAAGCGCTTGTCCGTGATGCCCGTGCCCATGGCTGCAAGGCGGTCGTGGTCACTTTCGATCCCGACCCGGACGTCGTGGTGAGCCCTTCGCCCGCTCAAAAATTGATGACGACGGCCGACCGTCTGCATGCCCTGGCTCAAACCGGGGTCGATGCAGTGGTGGCCGTTCCCTTTACGCCTGAGGTCGCGGCGCTCGACCATGTCGGTTTTCTCGCACTGTTGTCACGCGTGGTCGACATTCGCTCGATTCGCGTTGGCAGCGACTTTAGGCTGGGTCGCGGCGGTGCTTCTGGTGTTGCCGAGATGCGCGCCTGGGGTGCCGAGCGCGGCGTTGACGTATACGGGCACGACTTGCTTTGCGAGGGCGGTGAGGCCATTTGCGCCACCCGCATTCGTCACGAGCTGAGACAGGGCCATGTGGGGCTTGCTGCTGGGTTACTCGGACGCCCGTATATGGTGCGCGGCGGTGTTATTCGCGGCCGTCACGAGGGCTCTGGCATGGGCTTTCCCACGGCAAACCTACAGGTTCCCGACGGCATTCAGGTGCCTGCCGATGGCGTGTATGAGGGCCTGTTGCTGGTAAACGACATCGTGTGGCCCGCTGCCGTTAACGTCGGACTGCCGCCGACGTATGCCGACGATGCGGCATCTGCGCATCTCGAGGCTAATTTAATTGGTTATACGGGCGACCTGTACGGCGCTTCCGTTTCGCTGGCGTTTACGCGCTGGCTGCGTCCGTCGCGCGTGTTCGATTCGCTGGATGAGTTGATCGCGACCGTCGAGGGTAATATCGAAGATATTCGTCACAACTTGGGCGAGCAGGGGGTGAGTGTCCGTGATTAGCGATGAGGAAAAAGACCAGGTACGCGCTGCGTCCGACTTAGTCGCCATCGTGCAGGAAACGGTTGAGCTCAAGCCCCGCGGTCATGAGTTTTGGGGTTGCTGCCCTTTTCATGGCGAAAAGACTCCGTCCTTCCACATTATTCCCGCCACGCAGGTGTGGCATTGCTTTGGCTGCGGCGAGGGTGGCGACGTCTTCACCTATATCATGAAGCGCGAGAACCTGAGCTTTCCCGAGTCAATCCGTTATTTGGCCGATCGCGCGGGTATTGAGCTGCACGACACCGGAGACCGCCGCGAGCGCGGTACCAAGCGTGCCCGCATCTACGATCTGTGCGCCGAGACCGCCCAGTTCTATCACACCATGCTTATGCGCGGTAAGGACGGCCGTCCGCGCGAGTACTTTGCCAGCCGCGGCATGGGTGGCGACGTCTGCCGCCGCTACTGCCTGGGCTTTGCGCCTGGCCGCAACGCGCTGGTGTCGCACCTGTCCCAGGCGGGTTTTACCCCGCAGGAGATGATCGATGCCAACGTTGCCGTGAGCCGCGGGCGCGGGCAGCTTGCCGACCGCTTCTACGACCGCGTGATGTTCCCCATTTTTGATGAGCAGGGTCACAACATCGCCTTTGGCGGTCGCATCATGGGAGACGGCCAACCCAAGTACCTCAACACCGCCGAGACGAGCGTGTTTCATAAAAAGCGAAACCTCTACGGCTTTAATTGGGCCAAGGAGTTTATCGTCGCGCAGGATACCGCCATCGTGGTAGAGGGCTATACCGACTGCATCGCCTGTTGGGAGGCGGGGATTAAAAACGTCGTCGCCACGCTGGGCACCGCGCTCACGGAGCATCACGTCAAGACGCTCACCCGCTTTGCCAAGCGCATCGTGTATATGTTTGACGGCGATGCCGCCGGTCAAAAGGCCGCTCGCCGTGCGATTCAGTTTATCGAGCAGGATTCTATGGACCTGCGCTGCGTGGTGCTGCCCGACGGTAACGATCCCATGGAGTTCATCACGGCGCACGGCGGAGGGGAGCTGCAGAAACGCATTGACGCCGCCGAGCCGCTCATGGACTTCGTGTACCGTTCGCTGCAGGAGTCGAGCGACATCTCCACGCCGGGCGGTCGCGCCAAGGCGCTGGAGGATGCGCTGACGCTTATCTATCCGCTGCGCGACAGCTATATGATCGACACGTACTTTATTCAAATTGCCGACCTGTTGGGTTTGGATCTGGAGACAGTGCGTGCGAGCTCGGGCCGTGTGTTTCGCGATGTCGCCAAGCGCGAGGATGCGGAACGACGTCGTGAGCAGAACTATGAGCGCCAGCGGGCACAGGCTGAGCGCTCTGGTAGCGCGGGCGGTCGGACGTCTGGTTCGCAGGGGGCATCTAGCGGTGCTTGGGCATCGGGCGCGACGCCGCCGGTGTCCGCGCCGGTCGAAGAAGAGCCGTATGACTACGTCCCGCTCGATGCCTACGGCGCCGCGCCCGTGGAGGTCGTCGACGACCTGCCGCCGATCGACGCGCCTGATGGTATGGGTGCTGTACCTGCGACTGATGGTTCGGGTGCTCCGGCTGCGGCGGCGCCGATGGTTCTTACTGATCTTGAGCGTAAGTCCTTGGCAGGGGAGCGTGAGCTGCTGACCATGCTCACGAGCTACCCCGACCTGTTCCGCACGTATGCCGACCGCATCTGCTCTATCGAGTGGGTTGACCCGCGTCACGAGTCCATCGCATGGGCCGTTCTGGCAACGCCGCCGGGAACCGATCCTGCAGCCTGCATGGATGCGGCGCGCTCGGTGTGTCCCGAGGCGGCAACGCTTGTGAGTGCCGGGCGCATCTCGGCGACGAGCAAGCACCCCACCGAGACGAACATCGTGTTTATGCTCGATACGCTCGAGCTCTACACCATCAAGCGCCGTATGCGTGCCGCACAGGCCAAGCTGCGCCAGGACCGTTCGCTCGACGATGAGGCCCGTCGCGCGCTGACCGTGCAGGCCGCGCAGGATTCACAGCGTCAACGCGAGCTGCAAAAGTCGATCGGCGGCGTGGCGGACCCGTTCCGTTTGATCGGCCTGGAGGCCGCGGGCACCGAACAAGCCTAGATGTTGTGGTCAACCAGCGTATTCTCGCCTATATCCTGTCCTCTTTTTGGGTATAGACGTCGATGTGTGTGCTAAAGTATTGAGTCCTGTGGACTATGAAGGGAGAATCTGTGCCAAAAAAGACTGAGAGCACGGGTACTGGGCTGGAATCCTACGTTGCAAAGCTCATGGGCAACGGCTCAAACAGGACTTCGGTAACCGAGGACGAGATTCAGGTCGCCCTGAAGGATATCGATGTTTCTGACGAGCAGCTCACCGCGGTGTATTCCGCGCTGCGCAACAGCGGCATCCAGATTATCTCCGCGAGCGGTAACGACGACGCCCCCATGGACGTCGACGCTGACGATAACGATACCGATACCGACGATTTCGATGACGACGACGAGCACGATTCCGGCTCGCTCGACGATCACGAGCTCAAGATGGCCCGTCAGGCCGATGCCGAGATGGGTTCTTCCAAGAGCAAGAAGAAGCGCACCGTGCGCACGTCCCGTTCACGCTCCCGCGTGCGTGGCATCGATGCCTCCACGGTGATGCTGACCGGCGATCCTGTTCGTATGTACCTCAAGGAGATCGGCAAGGTCGACCTGCTGACCGCCTCCGAAGAGGTCGATCTGGCCATGAAGATCGAGGCCGGTCTTGAGGCCACCGAGAAGCTCGAGGCCGCCGATGCCGGTGAGCTCGAGCTCACGCGTGCCGAGATGCGTCGTCTTACGCGCATTGAGAACGTCGGCCTCGAAGCTAAGCAGGCACTCATCAGCGCAAACCTGCGTCTGGTCGTCTCCATCGCCAAGCGCTATGTCGGCCGCGGCATGCTGTTCCTTGACCTGATCCAGGAGGGTAACCTCGGTCTGATTCGCGCCGTCGAGAAGTTCGACTACCAGAAGGGCTTCAAGTTCTCCACGTACGCCACGTGGTGGATCCGTCAGGCCATTACGCGCGCTATCGCCGACCAGGCCCGTACCATCCGTATTCCCGTGCATATGGTCGAGACTATCAACAAGCTCGTCCGCGTGCAGCGCCAGCTCCTTCAGGACCTGGGTCGCGACCCGACCCCCGAGGAGATCGGTGCCGAGATGGACATGAGCGCCGACCGCGTCCGCGAGATCCAGAAGATCTCGCAGGAGCCCGTGTCGCTTGAGACCCCCATCGGCGAGGAAGAGGATTCCCAGCTGGGCGATTTTATCGAGGACTCCCAGGCTATCGTTCCGCCCGATGCCGCCAGCTTCTCCATGCTGCAGGAGCAGCTCACTCAGGTGCTCGACTCGCTTGCCGATCGTGAGCGCAAGGTTATCGAGCTGCGCTTTGGCCTTGTCGACGGGCATCCCCGCACGCTCGAGGAAGTCGGCCGCGAGTTTGGCGTCACGCGCGAGCGTATCCGCCAGATCGAGTCCAAGACCTTGGCCAAGCTCCGCCACCCGAGCCGTTCGAGCAAGCTAAAGGACTATATCGAAAGCTAGTCAAGCAAGAGGCGCCCTCAAGCACATTCGCTTGGGGGCGCTTTCATGTAGTCATTGGGGACGTTCTTGAATGACTAGTCGTTTAAGAACGTTCCCAATGACTAGGGCGGAAAATTTCTTAAAAAAGTTCTTGCCCTGAGCTGATTCGTCCGTATAATAAACTTCGTTGCTTGAGAGCACGCACCTATTCCTCGGTAGCTCAATGGTAGAGCACGCGGCTGTTAACCGCGCTGTTGTAGGTTCGAGTCCTACCCGGGGAGCCAGAATTTTCCAGCCCTTTCCGTTGGGCTTTTAAATTCCTCGGTAGCTCAATGGTAGAGCACGCGGCTGTTAACCGCGCTGTTGTAGGTTCGAGTCCTACCCGGGGAGCCAGGTTGTAAAACCCGTCGCTTATGTGGCGGGTTTTTTCATACCGCGATCGCCTGGCGCGAACGTTACCATATCAACATTTCGTGTCGAGGATGTAATCCCGCGACCCACCACCTCAACATGGCGCGCTCGTTGTAGAATATTGCAATGATTGCTCCCACGAGATGGTGCCGCGAGCACCAGATAAGGAGATTCTTGTGTCTGAGACCATTAACGGCAGCCTGAGCGTCTCGAACGACGTTATTGCCGATATTGCCGGTTATGCCGCGATGACGTGCTATGGCGTTGTCGGTATGGCTGAGCAGCTCCAGGGTGCCGAGAGCGTGCGCCTGCTTGCCGGTCAGCGCCTCCGCAAGGGCGTGCTTGTCTCCGCCGACGAGAACGGCCTTACGGTCGATCTTCACGTCGTGCTCGAGAACGGCGTCAACATGAAGTCCGTCTGCCACAATCTTTCGAGCTCCGTTGCCTTCACTCTGCAGGAGATCGCCCAGATCGATCCCGCCAGCCTTAAGATCGGCATTCACATCGACGCGCTCAAGAGCCGTCTGAACTAGCATCCGAAAACGGAGATTCAAATACCCATGATTGCAAAGACCATTCGCACCTGTTTTCCGATCGCTGCGGCTGCTGTTTCCGACAAGGCCGAGGAGATCAACAAGCTCAATGTCTTCCCCGTACCCGACGGCGACACCGGTACCAACATGTCGCTCACGCTCGCCTCGGTGACCAAGGAGCTTTCCGCCCTTCCCGCCGATGCCGATATGGAGGCCATCGCCGGCGCCATCACCCACGGCTCCCTGATGGGTGCCCGCGGCAACTCCGGCGTCATCACCTCTCAGATCCTGCGCGGCGTGGCCGAGGGTCTCGTCTCTGCTGATGAGCCCATCACGTCCGCCAACATCGCCTATGCGTTCCGCCGCGCCGTCAAGGTCGCCTTCCAGGCCGTCCGTAAGCCCATCGAGGGCACGATTCTCACGGTGCTGCGCGATGTCTCGACCAAGGCCGACGAGTGCGAGAAGAAGAAGTTCTCGGCCGAGGACGCGCTCGATGCCATCGTCGTCGAGGCCTACCAGTCCGTCGCTCGCACGCCCGACCTGCTGCCCGTTCTGAAGGAGAACGGCGTGGTCGACTCCGGCGCCTTTGGCTTTGCCATCTTCCTCGAGAACTTCGTAGCTGCCGCTCTTGGCCGCAGCACCGTTGTCGAGGATTTCTCCGCTACGTTTGACTCCGCCGGCTCTGCCCGTGATGCCGCTCTTGGCCGCGTTGAGATCGAGGCTAACGACGACTGGGAGGGCTCGGAATTCCGTTACTGCAATGAGTTCCTGTTTAAGGCCGACGCCCCGTTTGACGAGGACGAGTGCCTTAAGTTCCTGGGTTCCATGGGCGACTGTGAGCTGCTCGTGGGCGCATATCCCGACTACAAGATCCACGTGCACTCCAACACCCCGAACCTGGTGCTCGAGCACATGCTGCAGCTTGGCCAGATCTACGAGGTCTTTATCCACAACATGGAGATGGAGGCCCACGACCGTACCGCCAAGATCCACGAGGACCAGGAGAAGGCCGCCGAGCCCGCGAAGGCCCTGGGCTTTGTCGCCGTTGCCGCCGGTTCCGGCGAGGCAGACATCCTCAAGTCCCTCGGCGTTGACGTGATCGTGTCCGGTGGCCAGACCATGAATCCCTCGACTGCAGACCTGCTGGGCGCCGTCGACCAGGTCAACGCGACCTCGGTCATCATTCTGCCCAACAACGGCAACATCCGCATGGCCGCCGAGGCCGCTGCCTCTGCCTGCACCGACAAGAAGGTCGCCGTCGTTCCCACCAAGACCGTTCCGCAGGCCTTCTCCGCGCTGTTCGCGGTCCTGCCCGATTCCGAGCTCGAGGATGCCGTCGCCGCTATGGTCGACGCCATCAGTGAGGTTCGTGATGGCGAGGTCACCCGTGCCGTGCGCGATTCCAGTGCCTCCGACGGCTCGCCGATTCACTCCGGTGACGTCATGGGCATCATCGCCGGCTCCATCGATGTGGTCGGCTCCGACGTGAAGCAGGTCACGCTCGACTGCATCAACCGTATGCAGGAGGAAGAGGAGGGTGACGCGCTGACGATTCTGGCAGGCGAGGAACTGTCCGATGAGGCCTTCCAGGAGATTGTCGACGCCATTGAGGAGGCTCAGCCGGATCTGGAGATTGACGCCCATCGTGGCGAGCAGCCGCTCTATCCCGTTATCTTCTCGATCGAGTAGGCAACTGCCCATGTCTGAGCTGTGCTCCGTGCCGCGCGTCTCGGAGCGCTTTGCCCAGAGCAATGCGCTCGACGAGGATATCGCGCGACTCAAATATGTTTCGGGTAAACGTGAGGAGGCCCTTCGCCGTCTGGGAATTCGGACGGTGGGGGACCTCCTTCTCCATATCCCTCACCGATATCTCGACTTTACGCGCTCCTGGTCCATTGAGATGGCGCCCATCGGTACCGTGTGCACTATCATCGCCACGGTCGATCGTATCGTTCAAAAGCAGCCCCGTCCGCGTATGCAGGTGACCGAGGTCTCGCTGGTGGACGAGACGGGCGTGCTGCAAGTTGTTTTTTTCCGTCAACCGTGGATTGCCCAGCAGTTCAAGCAGGGCGACCGCCTGGCCGTGATGGGTAAGGTCGAGTTTGCCTACGGCTTTAAGCAGATGGCCTCTCCGCATTTCGAAAAGCTCGAGGACGGGCGTGCCGCGGGCACCATTCTGCCGGTCCATTACGTGAGCGATGGCGTGAGCCAGGCGTGGATGCGCCGTATCGTAAGCGGCGCGCTCGAGGTCGTCGGCAATCCCTTCGACCCGATTCCCGCGCGCTTACGCGCCAAGCGCCGCCTGATGAGCAATGCCCGTGCGCTGCGCTCGATTCACTTTCCCTCGAGTATGGCCGAGCGCGATATCGCGCGCGCACGGCTTGCCTATGAGGAGTGCCTCTACCTGCAGCTGGCGCTGCGCTTGCGCAACGACGGCGGCTTGGTCGAAGTCGCTCCCTACGCCCACGCCGCGGGCGAGCACCTGGCGGCGCTCAAGGAAGCCCTGCCGTTTTCGCTGAGCGACGAGCAGGAGGCCGCGTTCCAAGACATCTTGCACGACATGTGCGATGGCGGGCGCGTGATGAACCGTCTGCTTCTGGGCGACGTCGGTACCGGCAAGACGGCCGTCGCCGCCTGCGCGCTGGCTGTCGCGGCCGATTCGGGCACTCAGTCCTGTGTTATGGCGCCTACGGGCGTGCTGGCGCGCCAATATGCCGAAAAGACCGGCCCCTTGCTCTCGCAGGCTGGCATGTCCTGGGCGCTCCTGACGGGCGCCACGCCGGCGGCCGAGCGTGAACGGATCCATACCCAGCTGGAATCGGGCGAGCTCGACGTCCTCTTTGGAACCCACGCGGTCCTTTCGGATGACGTGGCGTTTAAGCATCTTTCGCTTGTCGTCATCGACGAGCAGCACCGCTTTGGTGTGGGCCAGCGCAATGCCCTGCGTGCCAAGGGTCCGGGCGCCGACCTGCTCGTTATGACGGCGACGCCGATCCCCCGCACGTTGGCGCTCTCGGTCTATGGCGACTTGGATACGAGCATCATCCGTCATCGACCTGTTCCGGGGGCGGGCGTTACGACGCGCGTGCTTACCGAGTCGAGTCGCGACCTTGCCTATGGCGCCATCCGCGAGGCGCATGAAAAGGGTCAGCAGGCCTACGTGATTTGCCCGCTCGTGGAGCCGAGTGACTCGGCCGATGATCTGGAGGACGTGCCCGGTGTCGCCCGCGACGACGAGGGCCGCGTGACGGTCCCCGTGCCGCTGCACGATACGGCGACCGAGCTCGATCGCCTGCGTCTGGCGTTGCCGGGTCTTGCCATCGAGCGCCTTCACGGCCGCATGCCAGCGGGGGAGAAGGACCAGGTTATCGATGCCTTTAAGCGTGGCGAGATTGACGTGCTCGTCTCGACTACGGTGGTCGAGGTGGGCGTCGACGTGCCTAACGCCACCGTCATGGTCATCGAGAACGGGGAGCGCTTTGGTTTGGCTGCTCTGCACCAGCTGCGCGGTCGCGTGGGCCGTGGCAGTGTGTCGGGCACGTGCCTGGTCATGACGCACTCCAAGGGCAACGGCGGCGCTTCGGCAGCACAAGATCGCCTGCAATCGCTCGAAAAAACCTCGGATGGCTTTACGCTCGCCCAGATGGACCTGCGTCTGCGCCACGAGGGCGAAATCCTGGGGTACCGCCAGCATGGCGGAGTGACCCTGCGCTTTGTCGACCTGGATGCCGACGAGGAGCTGATCGAGTGGGCCCATTTGGACGCGGTCGAGCTCTTGCGGTATGCTTGCAACCTTGACTCCGTGGCGACGCGCCCCCTGCGCGATGCGGTCGCCATGCGATATCGACACATTTTTAAGGAGGTCAGCGGAGGATGAGAATCATCGGCGGCGAATGGCGCGGTCGTAAGATCGAGGAGCCCCGTGGTCGCGATGTCACCCGCCCCACGACCGATCGCGTGCGCGAGGCATGCGCATCTATGGTCATGTCGGCATTCGACTTCGATCTGGACGAGGTCCGCGTGCTGGACGCCTTTGGCGGCTCCGGTGCCTTAGGGTTAGAGATGCTCTCACGTGGTGCCCGCTCGCTCACGACGTTCGAGATCGATCGGAATGCCGCGCGGCTCATTACCAAGAATATCGAGTCGCTCTGCCGTGACCGTGCGCGTTGGCGCGTGATAACGGGCGACATGCTGGCGAGTGCCTCGCGCGGTCGTGTGCCGGGCGGCCCCTTTGATCTGGTCCTGCTCGACCCGCCCTATGCTTTTGGTGCCGAGCCGGTCGAGGAGCTGCTGCAGAAGTTGGCTCAGCAGGGTCTGCTTGCACCTGGCGCTTATGCCCTGTTTGAGCATGCCGCCGCCGATGCGGGCGCGCATCCGGCAGGCTTTGAGATCGTGCGCGAGAAGCGCTACGGCATTACCTCGGTCGACCTGCTTCGTTGGGTCGGCGATGACGATGGTGAGGAAGATTGCGCTGGCACCGATGCTCACAACAACGATGCCACGACGTTTCAGGAGGACGACCATGAATGACACCATCAACCGCGTGATCGTCCCGGGCACCTTCGATCCCATCACGTTTGGCCATATCGACGTCATCCGCCGCGCCCGCCGCATCTTTCCCAGCGTGATCGTCGCTGTTGCCGAGTCGCAGGGTAAAAACGGTGTGGGTACCACGTTTATGCTCGATGAGCGCGTGGCGCTGGCCCGCGAGGCGCTCGGTGATATCGACGGCGTCGAGGTCCTGCCCTTTACCGGCCTCTTGGTCGACTTCGCTCGCGAGCAGGGGGCGGGGGCCGTGGTCAAGGGCCTGCGCGCCATGACCGACTTTGAGTACGAGCTGCAGCAGGCAGATCTCAACTATCGCTTGGATAACGAGCTGGAGTCCATCTTTGTCATGAGTGCGCCGCAGTACGGCTATATCTCGAGCTCGGTCGTTCGCCAGATCGCCTCACTCGGCAGCGATGTATCGACGTTTGTCCCGCCCAACGTGGTCGAAGCGCTCAGACATCGCTTTTCGTGACGTTTTTTATTGCCTGGTGGCATGTGGTAAACTAGCACGATGATATGTTACCTATGAAAGGAGACCGGATGCCGGGCGAGAATTTTCCTGGCGATAGGATCGTCAGCTTGGTCGATGAGCTCGAAGGGCTGATCGAGGAAGCCAAGCCGCCTTTCGGCAAGAACGCTCAGTTCAAGGTCATCGACGCCGACGTGTTCTTCAACATCCTCGACGAGATCCGCATGAGCTATCCCGAGGAGTGGCAGAAGTCCCGCCGTATCCTTAAGGAGCGCGAGGAGCTTATGGCTTCCGCCGCCGCCCAGGCCGATTCCATCATCGCCGACGCTCAGCAGCAGGCCCTCACCATTGCCGGTGAGCAGGAGATCGTCCGCTTAGCCCAGCAGCAGGCCGACGACATCCGCGATCGTGCCCAGCAGTACGAGCGCGAGACGCGTTATGCTGCCGAGGACTATGCAGAGCAGGTCTTTACGCATCTGGAGGAGAACCTCAAGAGCCTGACTGGCACCGTTACCCGTTGCCGTCAGCAGCTCAACGAGGGTGCCGCTCAACAGAATGGTCAGTGGTAATGGCTGAGTTCCCGAGCGTTACCGTCGATCTTTCCGAGCAGCTCGAGTTTCCTGGAGATTCGTATCCGCTGACCGGCAAGGTCGATGTTGCCACCTACACGGTGGGCGAGAAGGAGTACCAGCTACAGGACGGCATCGACTACGACGTTGTCTTTACCAATGCCGGTACCGGTGTCTTGCTCACGGGCATGGTCCGCGCGCACGCCACCGGCGAGTGCGACCGTTGCCTGGAGTCTGCCTCGTTTGATATCGCCGGCGAGATCGAGGAGTTCTACCTCTTCGAGGAGCCCGAGGATCCCGAGGCCTACGAGGACGGCTACGAGCTCCTGGGTGAGGACCGCATCGTCGATCTGGGTGAGCCCATCAACGACGCGGTCGTCATGGACACGCCGTTTGTCGTTCTGTGCAAGCCCGATTGCCGCGGCCTGTGCCCCACTTGCGGTTGCAATCTCAACGTCGAGCAATGCGATTGCGCCGCCCAGGCAGAGGCAGAATGGGCCGCTGCCACGGAAAATCCATTTGCAGCATTGAAGAATCTCAAGCTCGATGAGTAAAACTGTGGTAGTATCGCTACTTGCGCGTAATCGCCACACTGGATAGTTCATAAGGAAGGTCACTATGCCCGTACCTAAACAAAAGCAGGGTCGTATCCGCACTCACACCCGTCGTTCCGCCAACATGAAGATCTCGGCTGCGGCTCAGTCCACGTGCCCCCGTTGCGGCGCTGTCAAGCTTCCGCACCACGTGTGCCCCAGCTGCGGTTTCTACAAGGACCGTGAGGTTATCGTTACCGAGTAACGGTATACTCTGGATGCGATGCCGTTCCAAATGGAACCACAATGGCCGGCTCAATGAGTCGGCCATTTTTGTATAAGGAGCATGTATATGAGTAACGTTCGCGTTTGTGTAGACGTTGTGGGCGGAGACGAGAAACCTCAGGTTGTTCTCGATGGTATCGAGGCTGCGCTTGCCGCCGATCCCGATATCGAGGTCTTGGCAGCTGGCCCCGCCGAAATCGTCAATCCCTTTGCTGCTTCCCATGCACGTGTTGAGGCCCTTGAGGCACCCGACGTTATCGCCATGAATGACGATCCCATTCGCGCCGTGATGACCAAGCGTAAATCGTCGATCGTGCTGTCGTGCCGCGCCATCAAGAAGGGAAATGCGGACGCGTTCTTCTCCGCTGGCTCGACCGGCGCCATGACAGCTGCCGCGACCGCCTACGTCACACCGTTTAGATATATGGCCGAAGGCAAGAAGCAGCCGGTGCGCCCTTGTCTGACCAATGCGCTGCCCAATCGCGCCGGCGGTCTGACGGTGCTGTGCGATATGGGCGCCAACCCCGATGTCGAGGTCGACGACATGGTGCGTTTTGCCCAGATGGGTAGCGCCTATGCCCGCGTTGTCCTGGGCATCGAGCATCCTCGCGTGGGCCTGCTTGCCAATGGCACCGAGGATGAGAAGGGTTCCAACTTTACCAAGGCCTGCTTCCCGGCCATGAAAGCCGCCGTTCCCGGCTTTGTGGGCAACTGCGAAGGCACCGACCTCACCTCGGGCAATTTCGATGTCGTTGTTGCCGACGGCATGTCGGGCAATATCGCTCTCAAGGCTACCGAGGGCGCTGCCAAGTTTTTGCTACAGGAGCTCAAGGGCGCCTTTATGGCCTCGCTCGGCACCAAGATCGCCGCGCTGCTCATCAAAAAGCAGATGCGCGAGATTAAGGCCAAGCTCTCTGGTGATGCCAAGGGCGGCGCGATTCTTTTGGGCCTGCGTGGCGTGGTCCTGATCGGCCATGGCGCCACATCGGTCGAGGCTGTTAAAAACGGTACGCTCGCGGCGGCCGAAGCCGTGCGCGCGGGGCTGGTCGAGAACGTCGCCAACTCCATGGACGGCATCGTTTTGTAAGAGCGAGTTAGAGCGCTGTTATGTGCCTCGCGGCCTGCTTCGTGGGGTAGAATCAGAACCGTGTCTTGGTACCGCCCGGGCGGTACCATTCTTTTGGTATTCATGCACTATGAGAGGAAGCGCTATGGACCGCTCCGAAATCTTCGACAAGATCGCCGAGGTCGCTGCTGACGTTCTGGGCGTCGATGTTGCCGAAATTAGCGATGAGACCACCTTTGACGACCTCGATGCCAACTCGCTCGAGCGCCTGCAACTGGTTACGGCTATCGAGGACGAGTTCAATCTCGAGATCGATGACGAGACCCTGCTCTCGCTCAACTCTGTCGCCGACGCCGTCGACGCGATCGAAAACGCCAGGGAGGCTTAGGTCTTGGCTTTATCCGAACGACTTACGCGCGCCCAGGAGATTCTGGGCCACGAGTTCAATGACAAGGTGCTGCTGCGCGCGGCCCTTACGCATCCTTCGGCCGTCGAGGGCCAGCCGGTTTCTGCCAGCTATGAGCGTCTTGAGTTTTTGGGCGATTCCATTTTGGGCGCCGTCGTCGCCCGTTCGCTCTTTGAGTCCTATCCCGAGTTTGACGAGGGCAAGCTCACGCGCCTGAAGGTGTCGCTTGTCTCGGGCGCTACGCTATCCGAGGTGTCGCATGAGCTGGGCATCGACGACATCATCATCTTTGGTGCCTCCGAGACCGGTACCGGCGCGCGCGGCCTGCACTCGGCGCTCGAGAACGTCTACGAGTCGCTCGTGGGTGCGCTGTACCTGGATGCCGGCTGGGATGTTGTGGCGGACTTTATCCATCGTACGCTCAAACCGCACCTGGCCTCCGAGCGTGCCGAGCACCCCGCGAACCCCAAATCGTTCTTGCAGGAGTGCGTGCAAGCCGACGGTCACGAACCCCCGGCGTATAAGCTCGTTGGCTCCGAGGGCCCGGCGCATGCGCCCACCTTTACCGCCGTGGTTTTGATCGATGGTATTCGCCAGGGTCGCGGCTCCGGCTCCTCAAAGAAGGAAGCCGAGGGAGCCGCCGCGCTCGAAGCGCTCGACCGCATGGGTTACACCACCAACGGCGTGATTCTCAACAAGAAGCACGTGTAAGCGAGGAACCGTGTATCTCAAGTCCCTCACGCTCAAAGGGTTCAAGTCGTTTGCCGATCGCGCCCATATGACGTTTGAGCCGGGCCTGACCGTCATCGTCGGTCCCAACGGCTCGGGAAAATCGAACATCTCCGACTCCATCCTGTGGGTCCTGGGTGAGCAGAGCGCCAAGCAGCTGCGCGGCCAGGCCATGGAGGATGTCATCTTTTCGGGCTCGTCAGCGCGCAAGCCGGTGGGTGTCGCCGAGGTCACGCTGGTGCTCGATAATTCGGACCATATGCTGCCCGTCGATTTTGACGAGGTCGCCATCACCCGTCGCATGTATCGCTCGGGCGAAAGCGAGTACCTCATCAACTCGAGTCCGTGCCGCCTGATGGACATTCAGGACATCCTGCACGATTCGGGCCTGGGCAAGGATACGCATTCCATCATCAGCCAGGGCAAGCTCGACGCCATTTTGCAGAGCCGCCCCGAGGAGCGCCGCGCTCTCATCGAGGAGGCCGCCGGCATCTCCAAGCACAAGCGCCGCAAGGAGCGTGCGCTCAAAAAGATTAAGTCGATGGACGAGCATCTGACGCGTGCTCGCGACATCAATAAGGAAATCGCCCGTCAGCTGCGACCGCTGGAGCGTCAGGTCGATCGCGCGCGCAAGTACAAAGAGCTGTCCTCGCGCGCGAACGAGCTTACGCAGATGCTGGCCGTCGACGAGCTGCGTTCGCTGCAGTCGCAGTGGAACGACCTGGAGAGCCGCTCCAAAGAGGGCGCGGCCGAGCTGGAGCTTGCGCAGTACCGCTTGGGCGAAAAGGAGCGCGAGCTCGAGAAGCTTCAGGTCATGCTCGAGGAAAAGGGCCTGTTTGTGGGCGACCTGGGTGAGCAGCGCCGTCATATGCAAGATGTGGTCGGCCGCATTAACTCCGACATGCGCCTGCTCGAAGAAAAGGGCCACAACATGGTGTCGCGCCTGTCTGACATGCGCGGGCAGATTTCGAGCTCCGAGCATCAGCGACGTCGCGTGGTCGAGGAGCTCGAGGACTCGCGTGCGCAGCTTGAGGAAGTGACCGGTGCGCACATGCAGGCCCAGGAGGACGTTGACGCCGCTGGTCCTGCCGCCGCCGAGCTCCATGAGCGGCGCGTGGCGCTCGACAATCAGATTTCGCAGCTTACGCGTGAGCAACGCGATGTGCAGCGCGTAGCCGATAACGCCGCGCTCGAGCTCGCCAAGGTGAAGGATTCCTTGAGCAACGCCGAGGTCGAGGACAACATGTATGCCTCGCGCCTGGAGCAGATCGATGAACAGCTCGAGGAGGTCACGGCCTCGCTCGAGAGCCGTCGCGACCGCGCCGAGGAGCTTGAGGGCGCTCTTGAGGAAGCGCGCCAGGCTCAGGTCGATGCGCGTGAGGCCACCGAGACCGCACGCGCGGCCCTGAAGGACCTGCGTGCCCGCGAGAGCGAGGCGCGCAACAAGTTATCCGAGGTGCGCTCGGAGCTTGCCAGCCAAAAGAAACTCGATGCCCGCATGGCCGACAGCTCACCGCTCGTGAGCCGTCTGGTGGGTGCGCTGGGCGATGACGTAACGGGTCGCCTGGGCGATGTGCTCGAAGCCCCGCGCGAGCTTGAGGGCCTAGCTGAGCAATTGCTCGCCGGCGATATCGATGCTCTTTTGTTTGATGATGCCGCTACGCTTGAGCGCGCCGGTCGTGCGGCTTTGGACCAAAAGAAGGCTTCGGGCGAGGCGCTGTTGGTGGCGCGCGGCGTGAGCGGTGGTGCTGCTGCCAATGGCGCTGCCGGTACGCGTCTGGTCGATCGTCTGTCCGTGCGCTCCGGTTATGGCCCGGTTGTCGAGGCCCTTCTCGGCGGCTATTACGTTGTCGACGACTTGGCGGCTGCGCTGGCCGCGCCTGTCGTTGACGGCGTGACTTACGTGACCCCCGATGGCGCCCGCGTCGCCTGCGGCGGCCTGGTGCGTGTGGGGCTCGACGCCGGAGAGGCTTCGGGTGCTTTGGAGCGCAAGCGTCGCATCCGTGAGCTCGAGGGCCTGGAACCCGATCTGGCTGCTGTGTTTGAGCATGTGTCGGATCAGGTCGTCGAGGCCAATGCGGCCGTCGAAGAGGCGCGTGCCGCTGAGGGCGATGCCGCCGGCGAGATCGCCCGTCTTGAGGGCGAGCGCCGCTCGCTGCTCTCCGAGATTGGCCGCCTGGAGCAAAGCGCCAACAACGCCGAGGTCGAGCGCGTGCGCATCTCCAAGCGCCGCGAGCAGGCCGCCGAGGCCGTTCGCGCTGCGCGCCCGCGCGTGGACGAGCTCACCCGCTCGCGTGACGAGGCCCGAGCGCAGGCAAGCGATCTTGGCCTTCAGATTGCCGAAGCCAACGACGAACTCGACCGCGTTCGCCGTGACGATTCCGAGGCCGCCGGCAAGCTCGCCGATGCCAAGGTCCGCCTGGCCCAGACGAGCGAGCGCCTTCGTTCTCTGAAGGGCCGCGTGCCCGATCTGGAGCATCGCCTGGAGGGCATCGACCGCCGTATCCGCGGAATACGCCAGGCCTCGCGCTCACTCGAGCTGCTGCGCCTGCGCGTCGATCCCATGCACGAGCGCTATTCGGCCCTGCTGGAGCGCGCGTCGGATTGGGCAGCGCGTCTGCGTGACCAGGCCTCTCTGGAGGAGGCGGACTCCGCTTCGCTCAAGAAGACCATCGAGGATGCCAAGGCAGAGGTTGCCCGCGCTAAGGAGAAGGTCGATACCGCCACCGCCACGCAAAACGAGTTTAAGGTCGCGCGTGGCAAGCTCGAGGTGCAGGTAGAGGCCGCCATTAAGGCCATTACCGCCGATGGCAACACGGTACTCGAGGAAGCGCTCATGCTTCCCGCGCCCACGGACCGCGATGCCGCCGAGCGCGAGCTCAACCAGCTTGTGCGCCAGATCAACAACCTTGGTCCCGTGAACCAAGTTGCCATGGAGGAGTACGAGCAGCTCAAGCGCCGCGCCGATTACATCGAGGAGCAGCTGGCCGATCTGGTGAGCGCGCGTAAGGCGCTCACCAAGATCACGGTGGCTATTGATCGCAAGATGCGCAAGGCGTTCCTTGTGACGTTTGAGAAGGTCGACGCGAACTTCCGCGAGATCTTCGCTATGCTGTTCCCGGGTGGCCAGGCTCATCTGGAGATGACCGATCCTGAGCATCCGGCCGAGACGGGTATCGAGGTCGTGGCGCAGCCGCGCGGCAAGCGCATCACCAAGATGATGCTCATGTCGGGCGGCGAGAAGAGTCTGACGGCACTCGCCCTGCTCTTTGCCGTGTACCGCACGCGCACGGTGCCGTTCTATGTGCTGGACGAGGTCGAGGCGGCACTTGACGACGCCAACCTGTCCAAGCTCATCGGCGCGCTCGACGTGTTGCGTTCCGATACGCAGCTCTTGGTCATTTCGCATCAGCGCCGTACTATGGAGGACGCTGACGTTCTCTATGGCGTCTCGATGCAAGCCGACGGCGTCAGCCGCGTCGTCTCGCAAAAACTCGATCGCGAAACCGGAAAGGTCGTGAATGCATAATGGGATTCTTTGACGCTCTCTCGCGCGGACTTGAGCGCAGCCGCGAGGCCCTCAACGAGGTCTTCTACTTTGGCGGCGAGGTCGACGAGGACTTTTGGGAGGACCTTGAGGATACCCTCGTTATGGGTGACATGGGCGCCGAGGTCGCCATTCAGGTCTCCGATGATCTGCGCGAGACGGCCGCCAAGAAGAACCTCAAGACCGCCCCGCAGCTCCGTCGCGCCCTGGCTGAGCAGCTCGAGCAGCATTTTGTGCCCGCCGAGCGCGATCCGTTCTCCGACACGCCGAGCTGCGTGCTGTTTGTAGGCATTAACGGCGCCGGCAAGACCACGACGGTCGGCAAGATCGCGAGCGCCATGGCCGCCCGCGGTAAGAATGTCGTGATCGGTTCTGCCGATACCTTCCGCGCCGCCGCCATCGAGCAGCTCGATGTGTGGGGTCAGCGCGCCGGCGTCCCCGTCATCAAGCGCGATCGCGGCTCCGACCCGGCAAGTGTTTGCTACGACGTGCTCGATGAGGCCGATAAGCGCGGCAGCGACCTGGTGCTGATCGACACCGCCGGCCGCCTGCACACGAGCCCCGAGCTCATGCGCGAGCTTGCCAAGGTGGTTAACGTGACGCGTAAGCGCGCCGCCAATATGGCCGCCGGCCCCATGCCCGTCTCGGTCGTGCTCGTGATCGATGCCGCCACCGGCCAGAACGGTCTGAACCAGGCGCTCGAGTTTAACGAGGCGCTGGGTCTGGACGGTATCATCATGACGAAGCTCGACGGTACGGCAAAGGGCGGCATCGCCATGGCCGTGGCCGAGAAGCTCAAGCTCCCGATTCTGCGCGTGGGCGTGGGCGAGCAGGTCGATGACCTACAGGAGTTCAATGCCAAAGATTTCTGCCGCGCCCTGGTGGGCGAGTCCAATTAAGGAGTGACTAGTGTTTGATTCTCTGAGCGATCGCCTCAATGACACATTTGACCGCCTGCGCGGCAAGGGTAAGCTGACCGAGGCCGACATCACCTCGGCCATGCGCGATATTCGCATGGCGCTGCTCGAAGCCGACGTCAACTTTAAGGTTGTCAAGGAGTTCGTCGCCAAGACCAAGGAGCGCTGCATGACCGCAGAGGTCATGGAGTCGCTGTCGCCGGCGCAAAACGTCGTCAAGATCGTGCTCGACGAGCTCACCGAGATGCTCGGCTCCACCGAGAGTAAGCTCGTCTTTAGCAACCGTATCCCCAACGTCATCATGCTCGTGGGCCTGCAGGGCTCCGGTAAGACCACGGCGGCCGTAAAGCTGGCCTACCTGCTCAAGAAGCAGGGCCGCTCGCCGCTGCTCGCCGCGTGCGACGTCTACCGTCCCGCTGCAGCCGACCAGCTAGCCACGCTTGGCGGAGAGATCGGCGTGCCGGTCTTCCGTGGCGACGGTGCACACCCGGTCGACATCGCCAAGGGCGCTATTCAGGAGGCCGTCGACCACCTGCGTGACGTGGTCATCGTCGATACCGCCGGTCGTTTGCAGATCGACGAGCAGATGATGCAGGAAGCCGTGGACATCAAGAAGGCCGTCAAGCCCGATCAGGTGCTGATGGTCGTCGATGCCATGACCGGCCAGGATATCGTCAACGTCGTCTCGACCTTCGCCGAGCGCACCGACTTTGACGGCGTGATCATCTCCAAGCTCGACGGCGATGCCCGTGGTGGCGGCGCGCTTTCCGTGCGCCAGGTGACCGGCAAGCCCATCAAGTTCGTGAGCATGGGCGAGAAGCCCGATTCGCTGGAGCCGTTCTACCCCGACCGTATGGCCAAGCGAATCTTGGGCATGGGCGACGTCGTCGGCATCATCGAGAAGGCCCAGGAGGCCGCCGATGCCGAGCAGCTCGAGGCCGCCGAGCGCATGCTGCGCGAGGGCTTTACCATGAACGACATGCTCGACCAGATGAAAGCCGTTAAGAAGATGGGCGGCATGAAGGGCATTCTCGGCATGCTCCCCGGTGGCCAGCGCGCGCTCAACCAGATGGGCGGCAACCTGGACGAGGGCATCTTCGACAAGAACGAGGCCATCATTATGTCGATGACCAAGGAGGAACGCCTGCGCCCCTCCATCATCAACGGCCAGCGCCGCGCCCGCATTGCCAAGGGAGCCGGCGTAACCCCCACCGAGGTCAACGGCCTTATGAAGCAGTGGGGCGAGATGAATAAGATGATGGGCCGCATGCGCACGATGGCCAATCAGGCACAGGCCGGCGGCAAAAAGGGCAAAAAGGGTAAGAAGGGCAAGAAGATGCGCATGCCCAATATCCCCGGCCTGGATGCTATGGGTCTGGGCGGCATGGGCGGCTTGGGAATGGGCGGTCCCAAGTCCGATATGGAGCTGCTGCGCCAGATGGAAGCGCAGATGCGCAATAAGAAATAGAGCTGTAATTCCAGCTTGATATGGCAAAGGCCGCACGGAAGCTACCGGGTGGCCTTTGCTGTTGGCTTTGTTTGTTGGGTTGCGTTTGGCGTCGCGCCCCGAGCTCGCGGTGCCGTGCCGTTAGTGGCAGCCGCAGCCCTCGTGGCCCTCGTGCTCGTGATGGCCGTGGCAGCCGCAGGAATCGCCATGCTCGTGAGTGTGCTCGTGGTCGTGGCCGTGGCAGCCGCACGTGGCCTCGCCGTTCTGTGCGAGCGTGCCGGCGATAAGGGCCTCGACGCAAGCGTCGCAGCTGCCTTGGGCACCCGCGTATACCGTGATGCCGGCTTGGGCAAGCGCGTTGATAGCGCCACCGCCGATGCCGCCGCAGATGAGCGTGTCCACGCCGCCGTTGGCGAGCAGGCCCGCAAGGGCACCGTGGCCGGTGCCGCCGGTGCCCACGACCTGCTCGCTGAGCACCTTGCCGTCCTGAATGTCGTAGATCTTGAACTGCTCGCTGCGGCCAAAGTGCATAAAGATGTTGCCGTTGTCATACGTGGTTGCCACTCTCATGGTGCCGATCTCCTTTGCTGGCCATACGGCCGTCGTTGTGGTGATGGGGGAGTACGCGATATTGCCGCCCTCGATGATGAGCGCCCGACCATTGACCAGCGCATTTGCCACCTTGCGATGCGCTCGGCTGCAAATTGCCGCCACCGTGGCGCGCGCGATGCCCATGTGCTTTGCGACGGCCTCCTGATTGAGGCCTTCCAGGTCGCATAGCCGCAGGACCTCGAGTTCGTCGACCGTCATGTCGATGGCCTCTCCGCTGGCAAGGCCATCGGGGGTAAAACCGCGATATTCGGGGATGATCCCGACGCGGCGCAATTTTTCACGTCTTCCTGCCATACACTCTCCATATCTGACATATGTCAACAATAGAATAACGACCGTGCGGATTTACGCAAGGAATTTCTGGCATATGTCAGAAAATGAGGGCTTATGTTAGGGCTGTGGGGCCGCTTGCGCCTGGGCTACAATGAATCTCGCTTATAGGCGACTGACAGGAGGGTCAATGAGCAAGGCTGATCAACAGTTTGTAGCCATGTGCCGCGATATTCTGGACCATGGCACCACCACCGAGGGCCAAAAGGTCCGCCCGGTGTGGGAGGACGGCACCCCTGCCTATACCATTAAAAACTTTGGTGTCACGGCACGCTACGACCTGCGTGAGGAGTTTCCGGCGCTTACCCTGCGTCGTACGGCCCTCAAATCTGCCATGGATGAGATCCTGTGGATCTATCAAAAGAAGTCCAATAACGTGCATGACCTCAACAGCCATATTTGGGATGAGTGGGCCGACGAGACTGGCTCCATCGGCAAGGCCTACGGGTATCAGATTGGGCAGAAGAGCCATTATGCCGAGGGTGACTTTGATCAGATGGATCGCGTGCTGTACGACCTTAAGAACACGCCGTACAGCCGCCGCATTATGACGAATACCTACGTGTTTAGCGACCTGTCCGAGATGCACCTGTATCCGTGCGCCTACAGCGTGACGTATAACGTGACGCAACGCCCGCAGGATGATAAACCGACGCTCAACATGATTCTCAACCAGCGCAGCCAGGACATTTTGGCTGCGAACAACTGGAATGTGTGCCAGTACGCCATTTTGCTGATGATGGTCGCGCAGTCGGTCGATATGATTCCCGGAGAGTTGCTGCATGTGATTGCCGATGCCCACATTTACGACCGTCATGTCGATATCGTCCGCGAGCTTATCGAGCGTCCGCAGTTTGCCGCGCCTAAGGTAACGCTTAACCCCGATGTGCATGACTTCTATGCGTTTACGACCGACGACCTGATTGTCGAGGGCTATGAGCACGGCCCGCAGGTCAAGAACATCCCCATTGCGGTGTAGGTGACGTGCATGACGTGTAAGCTTTCTGCCATTGTCGCCGTGTGCGATGACTGGGGTATTGGGTGCGAGGGCGACATGGTGGTGTCCAACCGTGCCGACATGCGTCATTTTGTGGCGTGCACCAAAGGTTGCCCGGTTATTATGGGGCGCAAGAACCTGCTGAGTTTTCCCGGCGCACGGCCGCTCAAGAATCGTCGCAATATCGTGCTCACGCGCGACGAGGATTTTTCGCCCGAAGGTGTCGACGTGGTGCATAGTATCGGCGAGGCGCTCGCCGCGGTTGCCGATGAGACCGTTGCGTGGGTGATTGGCGGCGGCGAGGTATATCGACAGTTTTTGCCGTATTGCGTGGAGGCCGAGGTTACGCATAACCATTGCGTGCATGACGTGGATACGTATTTTCCCGATTTGGATGCCGATCCCGCGTGGGAGATTGCGCGGCGTGGCGGTGTTGCCACGATTGCCTCGGGCGAGGGCGACGAGGGTGTCGATTATGAGTTCGTAACGTATCGTCGCGTTGAGGCGTAAATCGTCCGGCGTGAACGGTATCATCGGATTGTTTGAATGCATGGGGCGGCGCTTAGCGTCGCCTCGTTTGGTATAGATGCGCTGTAAAGAAAGGTGCGGGCTGGCTGCTATGACTGATGCCGTTGAGGTGCTGCGAATCGATTCGCTCGAGGACGAGCGGCTTGATGCCTACGTGCGACTGACCGAGCGTGAGCTGCGCTGCGTGCTGGAGCCGCAGAAGGGCATTTTTATCGCCGAGAGTGCCAAGGTCATCGAACGTGCGGTTCGCGCCGGATACGAGCCGGTGAGCTTTCTTTTGGGCGAGCGCTGGCTCGACCAAATGATGCCGCTGTTTGAGCGCCTGGCGGTACGCGAGGGCGCGGGTCCGGTTCCCGTGTTCGTTGCCTCGATGGAGCTTATGGAGCGTCTGACGGGTTTTAACGTGACGCGCGGTGCGCTCGCGGCATTTCGTCGCCCGCGACAGATTCCGGTTGATGAGTTCTTGGGCGGCGTCGTCGAGGCGGCGGGGGAGCGCCCGGTGCGCGTGTGCGTGCTCGAGGGCATTGTCGACCATACCAATGTGGGCGCAATATTCCGCTCGGCGGCCGCGCTCAACGTTGACGGCATTTTGGTCAGTCCTACGTGTTGTGATCCGCTGTATCGTCGTTCGGCCCGCGTGAGCATGGGCACGGTGTTCCAGGTGCCCTGGACACGCATTGGCAGCGAAGCGCGCGTATGGCCGCATGATGGGCTGGCGGTGCTACACGATGCCGGCTTTTCGTGTGCCGCTATGGCGTTGACGGATGATTCGGTGTCGCTGGACGATCCCGCGCTCCAGGAGATTGACCGCCTGGCAATCTTTATGGGCACCGAGGGTGCTGGCTTGGGCGCCAAGACCATTGCAGGCTGCGACCGCGCCGTGCGTATTCCGATGGCGCATGGGGTCGATTCACTCAACGTGGCCGCGGCAAGCGCTGTTGCCTTTTGGCAGCTGTGCCCGCATGTGAGCAACGAGTACCACTACCAGCCGGGGCTGTATCACTAGGCAGATAGTTAGCACCGGGCTCTGGTTCGGGGCGTTTCGGCCGACGTCGGTCGGTGCTAAGCTGGTATTGGCTTTGGTCTTAAATTGCCGTTTTGTTGTTTGACGTACGCTGGTGGGGAGGGCGTGTGGCTAAGAAATCTACGGCTATCGATGTAACGCAGGGTGTCATTTGGCAACAGCTGCTGTCGCTGTGCGTCCCTATCTTCTTTAGCTCGTTTTTTCAGCAGGCTTACACGCTTATTGGTACGTATATCGTCGGCCAGTTTGGCGGCAAGCTCGCGCTGGGTGGCATTCAAGCCACGATGGTGCTCACCGAGCTCTGCATTGGCTTTTGCGTTGGCGTTGGCGCTGGCTGCGCGGTCATTACCGGTCAGTATTTTGGTCAGCACGATGATGAGCGATTGAGTCGTTCGGTCCATACGGCCATGACGCTCGCGCTGGTGGGCGGTATCGTTTTCTCGATTCTTGGCATAGTGTTCGTTGAGCCCATGCTGGTACTTATGAACACGCCGCATGAACTATTGGCCGAGGGCGTGGCCTATGCTCGTTGCTATTTTGCCGCCATGGTTGCGGCGCTGCTGCTCAATATGGGAACGGCGCTGCTGCGCGCCGTGGGCGACACACGCGGTCCTGCTGTGATCATTGCTTCCGGCTGCCTTGTTAATGCGGTGCTGGATGTCATCTTCGTTGCCGTGCTTCATATGGAGGCTCTGGGCTGCGGCATCGCGGTGGCGCTGACCATTTGCTCCAACGCCACGATGATCGTGATTCGTATGATGCACGCTCCGGGTGCGTGGCGGCTTTCACTGTCCAAACTCTGCATTGATCCTGGCATTTGTAAGAGCATGATCTCGTGTGGTCTGCCGCTTGGCTTTCAGTCTGCTGCGTATTCGATTTCCAACGTTTTGATTCAGGTGTCGGTCAACTCGTTTGGTGCCGATGTCACCACGGCGTGGGGTCTTTCGGGCCGTTTGGATGGCATTGTCTGGATGGTTACCGAGGCGCTTGGCGTTTCGATCACCACGTTCTCGGCACAGAACTTTGGCGCGCGCAACTACGAGCGCATGCGCAAGGGCTACCATACGTCGCTTGTGCTGTCGTTTATGCTCATTGGTGGCCTGTCTGCCGTGCTACTGGTGTTCTCGGGTCCGTTGTCGCGTCTGTTTGTCGACGATGCTTCGATTTCGGCCTACACCACGACGATTCTTCATTTCATCGCGCCGTTCTACGCGATCTTCTCGATTATCGAAAACGCGTCCGGCTCCATCCGCGGCGCTGGCGTGAGCTTCCAGCCTATGATGCTCACGATTTTTGGCACCGTCGTGCTCCGCGTGGCGTGGGTGTTCGCGATTATGCCGCTCGACCCCTCGCTCGAGCATCTGCTGCTGGTCTACCCCATGACCTGGGTAATCACCGCCGCGATGTTCACCGTCTACCATCACAGCGGCAACTGGCTCGGTCGCGCCACCGCCTAGTCATTGGGGACGTCCGCAATGACTAGTATTCGATGCCTTGGCGAGCTAGGAGGCCTTCGTCGAAGTAGTGTTTGACGGGGCGCATTTCGGTTACCAGGTCGGCAAGGTCGGCGAGGGGCAGCAAGCCCCGGCCGGTGAGCACGAGCTCCGTGGTGGTTGGTTTCATCGCGATCAACGCTTCGACATCTTCGCGCGTCACAAAGCCGCGGCGCATGGCTTCTCCCAGCTCATCCAAGATCAGCACGTCGACCTGGCTAATCTGCTCGCGTGCGAGCTCCATGATCTGCGCGGCGCAAGTCTCGGGCGTGTCGCGGTCGGCTTGTACGATCCGTAGCCCCAATCGAGGAGCTGCGTCATGTTCGGCGCAGTGCAGCTTCTTGGCAAACTGAAGCATGAGCACGTTAAGTCCATAGCCCGTGGCACGCAGCGCGAGCCCCAGCGCAGCCGTCGTCTTGCCCTTGCCGTCGCCCGTATAGATTTGAACCTTGCCGACTTCCAGTGATGCCATCTCTGTCCTTTCGTGCCCGGCGTCGGTTTATCGCCGTTCGGGTTGGGTATTCTAGATAGCATTATCAACCCCAGTAGATGGAGTTCAAGCAGATGGAGATGGATGACAACAAACGTAGACGGAATATGATCCTCTACGTGCTCATCGCCTTCGTCGTCTACCTCGTGCTCTCGACCGTTCTGTTCCCCAACATCGGTCACACGCAGCAGATTACGAAGACCGATTACTCGACGTTTGTCAAAGCGCTCGATAAGAAGAGCGTCGACAAGGTCGAGTACAACACGGACGATTACACGATTTATTACACCAAGAAGGGCGAGGACGAGAATATCGCCTACAAGACGACCGGTGTGCCGAATGACGCGGGCTTTACCGATCGCGTGCTTGAGTCCGGTGCTTCGCTTGAGTCGGTCGTTCCCGATAAGAACTCGGGCCTGATGACCTACTACCTGCTCACCCTCATTCTTCCCATGGTGATTTTCTTCCTGATTGGCTGGTGGCTCAACCGCCGCATGAAGAAGGCCATGGGTGATGACGGTCCGTCGATGAACTTTGGCGGCGGTGGTTTTGGCGGCGGTGGACTGGGCAAGTCCGGCGCGCGCGTGATCGCCTCCAAGGACGTGGGCGTGACCTTTAAGGATGTCGCCGGCCAGGAAGAGGCCAAGGAGTCCCTCAAGGAGGTCGTCGACTTTCTGGAGAAGCCGCAACGCTACGAGGAGATCGGCGCCAAACTGCCACGCGGCGCTCTCCTTGTCGGCCCTCCGGGTACCGGTAAAACCCTGCTCGCCAAGGCTGTGGCCGGCGAGGCGGGCGTGCCGTTCTTTAGTATTTCTGGTTCTGAGTTTGTTGAGATGTTTGTCGGCCGCGGCGCCGCTAAGGTTCGCGACCTGTTTAAGCAGGCCAAGGAAAAGGCCCCGTGCATCGTCTTTATCGACGAGATCGATACCATCGGCAAGAAGCGCGATGGCGGCGGCTTTAGTGGCAACGACGAGCGCGAGCAGACGCTCAATCAGCTGCTGACCGAGATGGATGGATTCGATAACCACAAGGGTATCGTCGTCCTCGCTGCGACCAACCGTCCCGACAGCCTTGATCCGGCCCTACTGCGCCCCGGCCGCTTCGACCGCCGCATCCCCGTTGAGCTGCCCGACCTGACCGGTCGCAAGAATATCCTTGAACTGCACGCCAAGAGCGTGAAGACGCAGCCGCCGATCGACCTGACCGCGATCGCCCGCGCCACGCCTGGCGCCTCGGGTGCCGACCTGGCCAACATCATCAACGAGGGCGCCCTGCGCGCCGTCCGCGAGGGTCGCAAGCGCGCGACTCAGGATGACTTTGAGGAGTCGGTGGAGGTCGTCATCGCCGGCCAGCAGCGTAAGTCCACGGTGCTGTCCGATCACGAGAAACAGGTCGTGTCCTATCACGAGATCGGCCATGCCATCGTTGCCGCCCGCCAGAAGGGTTCTGCGCCGGTTACGAAGATCACCATCGTGCCGCGTACGAGCGGTGCTCTGGGCTACACCATGCAGGTCGAGGAGGACGAGCGCTTCCTGACCACGCGCCAGGAGGTCTTGGACAAGCTCGCCGTCTATTGCGGCGGACGTGCTGCCGAGGAGCTCATCTTTGGTGAGATGACGACCGGCGCTGCCAACGATATCGAGCAGGCCACCAAGCTCGCTCGCAACATGGTGACGCGCTTTGGTATGTCGGAAGAGTTTGGCATGATGGCGCTCGGTACCGTTCAGAATGCCTACCTCAACCAGGACACGTCGCTCACCTGTGCCCCCGGTACGGCCGAGCGCGTCGACGCGATCGTCGCCAAGCTGATTGAGGATGCGCACGACCGCGCCCTGCAGATCCTAAAGGAGAACAAGTTTAAGCTCCATGAGCTGGCTCGTTATCTGTACAAGAAGGAGACGATCACGGGCGAGGAGTTCATGAATCTCCTCACGCGCGAGAATCCACTGATGCCAAAGCAGCAGTAAAGCCGCGGCCGAGCCAGTAAACGCCGACGCCCCATTTGAGCAGCTTTCTCAAATGGGGCGTTTTGCTTGAGAGGGATGGAAATGAAGATCGTGGTAAGCGCCTGTTTGATGGGCGAGAGCTGCAAGTATAACGGGCTCGACAATTACCACCGCGCGTTGGTCGAGGCTTGCGAGCGTACGGGGACCGAGGTGCTCCTCGTATGCCCCGAGGTTTTTGGCGGTCTGCCCACGCCGCGCGACCCGTCCGAGATCGTGGGCTGTGAGGTTCGCACCCGCGAGGGCGTGTCGGTTGATCGCGAGTTTCGCCATGGTGCCCAACGCGCGCTCGATATGTGCGAGCACTTTGGCGGCCCGTCCGAGATCGCTGCGCGCATCTTGCAGGACCGTAGTCCCTCGTGCGGCGCGGGCCGCATCTACGACGGAACATTCAGCGGCACCCTTACAGCGGGCAACGGCGTTTTCGTCGATCTGTTGCTGCGTCACGGGTACCGTGTGATTCCGGCTAGCGAGTTCGATCCCAGCATGCTGGAGCATTGTCCATAGCACTCGAACCCAACACTTCCTCACGGGTGACCGTTTTGGCATCATCCGTGAAGTTGATATTGAGTACGACCCGGTCATCAAAGACGTAGACCGAGTTGACAGGCGCCGTACCCAGGCAGCCCCTCCCCGCGGCCCTCGCGCAGGAACGCGCACGCGGCCTTCCCGTCTCTTGCGCCCCTCCCGGAACTGTCCACATCAGTGTAGCCAATCCAGTCCGCAAAGGGCTGCAGCCCGGACAACGCGGCGATGGAGGGCTTCTTCGGCCTGCTCAAGAAGGAGTTCTGGCACGGCCGGGACTGGTCGGACTGGACCCCCCCGCCCGCTTCATCGAGGAGCTCGGGGGCTGGATCGGTCGATATAATACGGAGAGGCGCAGCGATGCGCTCGGTGGCCGCACGCCGGCTGAGTTCCGCTCCGCGCTGGGAAGGGCCGCGTGACGGTCCATGAAATCATCCGCAGTCCCCATTCTTGCCCCTTTGGGACAGCTTCTTGTTGGGGCGTGCCTGCCCCAAACCCTGCTAGGAACGAGTACAGCTAACTGGAATTTTCAAATTAGTCTTTGCAAATTACCTTTGAACCTTCACCATCAATTACAATTCCCTGACGGTTGTTAATTGGGCATAGATTCAAATCCGAAAACTCAGCCATTATTTTCTCGGTAACTTTCTTAAATGGTGCTGTGAGATAATGCGGAAGAACATAGAAATCAATCAAATTAAGCCCTGAATCATCTTCTTGTGAGTAGTCCTCCGGCATTTCATCCATTTGCTCGATATATTGGATGCTTGGAGCGCATACAATCGCACCTGCCGATTCACCAATCATCAGTTTTCCCTTTGCCAATTCTTTCTTCAACAGCTCATCCGTTCCCGTTTTACGGAGCTGGTCTATAAGGAAAAAAGAATTTCCGCCGGTAAAATAGATCACATCCGCATCTTCAAAAAGAGACTGTATCGTTGAATAAGCCTCCGTTGAAATATCAATTTCAGTTACGATTGCTCCCAACTTTTTGAATAATTTTCGAGCCGAGCCGACATAACCGGTGTAGCCTTCACGCAGCGAAGCTGTTGGAATAAATGCGACTTTTTTATTTTCAATTTCTTCCTTTATCAGACTTCCTACACTTGAAAAGTGAGAACATAAAAACAGTTTCATCAATATTCTCCTTTATATATAAATTCTTATTTGTTGAACTAAGCCGTGTATACCATACTCTCCAATGATAGAACGCCCTGATATAGCGAAATTTTGCCGTTTTCCAGCGTACGTGCGTACACACTCCACAGGAATTCTAAGGGGCCTGCCCCCTTAGCACACGGACTTTGGAATAAAGTCTAGTGTTTTACGCCTTGCCAGAGGTGTACAGGCTCTCGGTATGCACGTACGAAGCAATTGCCATCAATGCCCCATATAAGTGGCGATCAAGTTCGCATAAAGCGACCTTGATCCCGCAAAACAAAAGGCAGGATACCATCACCACGATGATGCCCTGCCTCTGTTCGTTCCTGTTTACCGTTCCGAGTAGTCCTTCCGCAGAATTTCCGATAAACAAAAAACGTACCCGAACCCTTTCTCGTAAAGAATCGGGTTCGAGTACGAACTGAATGCTGGAGCAATAAAAAACCACCAGAAAGGTGCCTGTCCCCTTTGTGGTGGTTTTGGGCCAGCCCTAGAGCGTGTGGCCGTAAGCGTCGGCAGCCTTGATGGCGGCGGCGAACTTTTCGTCGGTGAAGGGCTCGGGGTTGCCCTGCTTCCACTCGTTGGTGGCGTGCGCGAACTCGCACAGGGCAGGGATGTCGGCCTCGGAAAGGCCGACCTGCTCAAGCGTCACGGGTAGCCCCATCTGCTTGTTAAAGGCGGCGTAGCGCTCAAGGTTCTTGGTATCGCCCGTATAGGCAAACAGCACGAGCACGCCCAGGCTCACGACCTCGCCGTGCAGGTAGGAGCCCTCGCGCGGGATGCTGCACGTGGCGTTGTAGAACGCATGCGCCACGCTCGAGTTGTAGTAGTAATCGTTTTGGTTGGTCAGGTTCGAGACATAGCCCGTGTTGACCACGATGTCGAGCGCGATCTGCTTGACGGCCTCGCTCGACAGGTCCTGGCGCACGTCCTCTAGACCCTGCACGCCATAGGTAAACAGCGGCTCGGAGCAGGTGTGGGCGAGTGCCAGGCCAAGTCCGGCGGTGTGCTCCAGGTTGCCGGCGCTCGTGGCGTACTCGACCTCGGGCTGCTTGGACAGGGCATCGCCCACGCCCGCCCAGAAGTACTCCGCCGGAGCCTCGGCGATGATCTTGGGGTTGATGAAGATGTGCGCGGGGCGGTTTGGGTACGAATAGCCCTCGAGCGAGCCGTCGTCGTTGTAGACAACGGCAATGGCGGTCGCGGCCGAGCAGTTGGAGCAGATCGTCGGTACCGTAAAGACGATCTTCTTGAGCTCGATGGCCGCTGTCTTGACGGTGTCGAGCGCCTTGCCGCCGCCGCATGCGATAAGAACGTCGGCTTCTTGGCAGACAGGGGAGTTCACAACCTTGGCGATATTGGCGCGCGTACTGTTGGTGCCGTAGACGCGCGTCTCCAGAATCTCGACGTCGGTGCCCTCCAGCGCCGCTTCGATACCGGGAAGCGCCGCTGCCAGTGCTCGTTTACCACCGATAATCGCGACCTTGGTCGCTCCGTACTCGTCCAGTGCGCCGGGCAGCTCGTCAAAGCAGTCCTCGCCGACGGTGTAGTCGCTCATTCCAATCGTGCGCATAGCAGCCTTCTTTCGTTAGATAAAGTGCTTTCAGGTATTTTGCTCCAAGTGAGTGCTTGCGATCGCGAGAAGTTTCTAAAGTATGAAACCGATGTTGAGGGTTTTTCGCCGGCGTTGACCGTGTTACCATACAGCGCATAAGCGTTGATGGGGACGAGTAGTCGGCCGTCCGCATGCTACAGAGAGCGGGGAGCGCTGAGAACCCGTGCATGCGACCGATGAAAATCACCCCGGAGCTGCGGTCCCAACGGGCGCGCCGCACAGGCACGTCTTAGTAGACATCGCCGAGATGGTCGTCGATACAGACCAGCCGAGTAACGGATGCGAGCGCGCGAATACGCGGGCGAGGGCATCTAAGCTGGGTGGTTAAACGAAGAGCTTTTGCGGGCGTGCAGCCCGTTTGTGGCGCTTCGTCCCAGCTTGTAGGGACGGGCGCTTTTTTGGTGCCCAGAGGGCGTGCGCGCCCATGACAAGAAAGGGGTACCGTGGCAAACGAGTACAAGCAGACGATGAATCTGCCCAAGACCGGTTTTCCCATGCGTGCCGGTCTTTCCAAGTCCGAGCCCAAGCGGCTCAAGGACTGGCAGGACAACAAGGTCTACGAGCAGGTTCTGAAGAAGAACGAGGGTCACAAGAAGTTCGTGCTGCACGACGGTCCTCCGTACGCCAACGGCCCGATCCACATCGGCCATGCCATGAACAAGATCTCCAAGGACATGATCAACCGTTACTGGATGATGCAGGGCTATGAGGTTCCCTATGTCCCCGGTTGGGACTGCCACGGCCAGCCGATTGAGCACAAGGTCGAGGAGAAGCTCGGCACCGAGAAGTTCAACCAGACCTCCACGGCTAAGATCCGTGAGCTCTGCAACAAGTTCGCTGTCGAGAACATCGAGCTGCAGAAGGCCGGCTTCCGTCGTCTGGGTGTGCTCGGCGACTGGGACAATCCCTACCTGACGCTCTATCACCAGCACGATGCCGCCGACATCGAGGTCTTTAAGGCCATGTTCGATAAGGGTATGATCTATCGCGGCCACAAGCCGGTTCACTGGTGCAAGCACTGCCATACCGCGCTGGCCGAGGCCGAGATTGAGTACTCCGACGAGACGAGCCCGTCCATCTTCGTGCGCTTTGAGATGACTTCCAAGCCCGCCGGCCTCGAGGACTTCGACGGCCCGGTCGACTTTATCATCTGGACGACCACGCCGTGGACCATCCCCTCCGACCAGGCCGTTTCCCTCAAGCCCGGCGCCGCCTATGTCGCCGTTGAGCACGAGGGCCGTGCCGAGGTCATGCTCGAGGACCTGGCTCCCAAGTGCTGCGAGGAGTTTGGCTGGGAGTACACCCCGGTTATGGTCGACGGCAAGCCCTATGTGGTTCCCGCCGAGACCTTCCACCACATCCACTACAAGCAGCCGATCTTTGACGGCGTTGAGGGCGTGGCGCTGCTGGCCGATTACGTCGGTGTCGATGACGGTACCGGTATCGTCCACAACTCGCCCGGCCACGGCGTCGACGACTACTTTGCCTGCCTCAAGGAGGGCATCACCGACATCTGCATGCCGGTCGACGACGACGGCAAGTTCTACACCGGTGAGGAGTTTGGCACCGGTGGCCCCTTCAGCGGTATGGATACCGACGAGGCCAACCCTCACATTATCGAGTTCCTGCGTGAGCGCGGCACCCTGGTCCTCGAGAAGAAGATCACGCACAGCTATCCGCACTGCTGGCGCTGCAAGCACCCGGTGCTCTTCCGTGCTACCGACCAGTGGTTTGTCTCGATGGACAAGACTGGCTTGCGCGAGCAGGCTGGCAAGGAGGTCCGCGAGAACGTTAAATGGTATCCGGCGCATGCCGCCAACCGCATTGGCGCCATGGTCGAGCAGCGTCCCGACTGGTGCATCAGCCGTCAGCGCAACTGGGGCGTGCCTATCCCCAGCTACACCTGCGCCGACTGCGGCGAGAAGGTCATGAACGACGCCACGCTCGACGCCGTCATCAAGCTCTTCCACGATAAGGGCTCCGACGCCTGGTTCACCGACGCTCCCGAGAGCTACCTGGGCGAGGCCTGCGTCTGCCCCAAGTGCGGCGGCCATCACCTCAAGGCCGATAAGGACATCCTCGACGTGTGGTGGGATTCCGGCGTTTCCTGGAAGGCCGTCTGCGAGTACCGTCCCGAGCTGGAGTATCCGGCGGATGTGTACCTCGAGGGCTCCGACCAGCACCGCGGTTGGTTCCAGAGCTCGCTGCTTACCTCGGTGGGCGCCAACGGCCACGCTCCGTACAAGGCGGTCGTCTCGCAGGGCTTCACCCTCGACGGCCAGGGCCGTAAGATGTCCAAGTCGCTTGGCAACGTCATCGACCCCAATAAGGTCTGTGACGAGATGGGCGCCGACATCATCCGCCTGTGGGTCGCCTCGGTCGACACCAGCTCCGACGTTTCCATCGACCACGAGATTCTCGCTCGTACGTCCGATGCCTACCGTCGTTTCCGCAACACGCTGCGCTTCCTGCTCTCCGAGCTTGAGGGCCAGTTTGAGCCCGAGACCGACGGCGTCGCTTTTGCCGACCTGCTGCCGCTCGACAAGCTCATGGTTGCCCGTCTGACCCAGGTCCAGGCCGAGGTCGACGATGCTTACTCTTGCTACGAGTTCCCGCGCGCTTACCGTGCGCTTTACGACTTCGTGGTTACCGAGCTTTCCAACGTGTACCTCGACGCCCTGAAGGACCGTCTGTACTGTGAGAAGCCCGGCTCGCTCGAGCGTCGCAGCGCCCAGACCGTGCTCGCCGAGCTCTTCTCGATGCTCATGCGCGACCTGCAGCCGATCTTGTCCTATACGGTCGACGAGGCCATGGCCTATGCGCCCGCCGGCTGCGTCGATCACCAGAAGTACGCCGCGCTGCTCGATTGGTACAAGTCGCCCATCACGGTCGACGAGGCCAACGAGTTTGAGGGCGTGCTCGAGGCTTCACTCGAGCTCCGTAGCGTCGTGACCAAGGCCCTTGAGGATGCCCGCTCCGCCGGCACCTTCACCAAGAGCCAGCAGGTCCGCGTCAAGGCGGTCGTTCCCGCCGAAATGTATGCGCTGCTGACCGGCGACAAGGCCGTCGACCTGGCCGAGTTCTACATCGTCTCCGCTGTTGAACTGACCCAGGGCGAGGAGCTCTCCGTTGCCATTGAGGCTGCCGAGGGCGAGTGCTGCGACCGTTGCTGGAACTACCGCACCACTGTCGGCGAGTACAACGGCCACGCTCACATCTGCGAGAGGTGTGCGAATGCCCTTTAAGGCACGGTAACTCGGCATTTTAGCTATAGGGAGAATTTGGGCGCCTTCGGCCCATTTGCTCCGCTGAATAAAAGCGGCATTCCGTTTTTCGGAATGCCGCTTTCGTTTTTAGCTGGTTATTTCGCTTGCGTTGGTGGATATGTCGTGCGTTCTGCGTGTGGCAATATAAGATGGTTAATTGCGTTAAACGTAATTCGATGTTTTTGAGGGTAGGGGATTGATTTGGGTCGTTCTGCGGATATGACGCCGCCTTTGCGTTGGCGGTTGGGTGTTGCTGGTAGCGTGGCGTTGGCCGTGCTGCTTGTTGACCAGCTGACCAAGCTTGCGGTTCGTGCCGTCGGTGATGCTCTGCATGTGACTATTATCCCCGGTGTGATCGACTTCCTTTTCGTGCGTAACATCGGTGCTGCCTTTAGCATGGGCGAGGGACATGGCCTCGCGTTTGCCGTGCTGGCGTTTGTCGTTATCGTTGCGATCGCGGTGTACTTGCTTCGCGCGCCCCAGCTTGCTCGCTTTGAGGTTGTGGGCATGGCTATGGTCGTGGGCGGCGCCATTGGCAATGCGATCGACCGTCTGGCTTTTGGCTTTGTGACCGATTTTATTGCCACCACCTTCATCGACTTCCCCGTCTTCAATGTGGCCGATGTCGGCATTACGGTCGGTGTGGTGCTTGCCCTCATCGGCTACATGTTCTTGAGTCCTGCGGCCCGTGAGGTCGACGCGACCGCCGAACTCAACGCCCGTGACGAGGCCCGCGCTAAGCGCAAGGCCCAGCAGCGTGGGGAGCGTGCCCGCAAGATTCGCGAAAGGAGCGAGCGCTAATGGCCGACATCCATATCCTTGTTGCCGACGATGCCGCTGGTCAGCGTCTTGACGCCTATCTGGGCGCTAATGACGGCTGCCCTACGCGCTCTGCCTGCGCGCATCTGATCGAGGGCGGTGCCGTTGCCGTCAACGGCGAGACATGCCTGTCAAAAAAGTATGCCGTGCGCTCCGGCGACCGTATTTCGGTCGATTTGCCCGAGCCGCACGATCCCACCGATGTGATTCCCGAGGCCATTCCCATCGATATCCGCTACGAGGACGACTACCTCATCGTGCTCTCCAAGCAGCGCGGTCTGGTGTGCCATCCCGCCCATGGCCACGAGAGCGGCACCCTTGCGAACGCCTTGGTCTATCACTGTGGCATTGACCATCTGGGCACCGTGCAGGGCGAGGACCGCCCCGGCATCGTGCATCGCCTGGATCGTGACACCTCGGGCCTTATGCTCGCGGCAAAAGACGACGACACCCAGCGCGCGCTCCAGAATCTCATCCGCACGCGCACGCTCGACCGCCGCTACATTACGCTCGTCCACGGCCACATTGCCATGGACGAGGGCACCATTAACACCGGCATTGCCCGTTCTACGCGCGACCGTGTCAAGATGGCGGTTTCGGACGATCCTTTCGCGCGCCAGGCCATTACGACCTTTAGGGTCCTCGAGCGCTTCGATTCCACGCGTTTTGACGATGGCTATACGCTCGTCGAGTGCCACCTGTTTACGGGTCGCACGCATCAGATTCGCGTGCACATGCGCCATATCAACCACGCCTGCGTGGGCGATCCGCTCTACGGTAAGTGCGATGCGCGTGCCGACCAGGGTTTGACCAGGCAATTCCTCCATTCCTGGCGTGTGGCGTTCGATCATCCCGTGACGGGGGAGCGCATTGAGTGCCGCGATGAGCTGCCGTGGGATCTCGCCGCCGTTCTGGATGACCTAGCCCCGCGCTCGCTCGGCCGCACTGCCGCCGGCGACGAAATCGCACCGCAGCTCGGTCTGCTCGAACCCTAACCAGTATTAGGTGGTTTCTTGAACTCGGTTAGCCTACGGTAAGATATACGGTTGTTTACGTAACGCGTTCTCGGGAGCCTGCATGCTCGCCTTTTTACAAACTAACACGCCCATCGTGATCTTTAATCAGATTGTGGTTACGCTACTCACGGTCTGCTTTCTGTACCAGGTGGTCTTCTTTGTCATTGGCGCTCTTCGTGGCGAGGTCGCGCCCCCCAAGGCCAAAAAACTCCACCGCTATGCCTTCTTTATCGCGGCGCATAACGAGGAGGCCGTGATCGCCAATCTCGTACGCTCTATCAAGGATCAGGACTATCCGTCCGAGCTCATCGAGGTCTTCGTGGTCGCCGATGCTTGCACCGACAACACGGCGCAGCTCGCGCGCGAGGCCGGTGCCATTGTTTACGAGCGCAATGACCTGGCCCGCAAGGGCAAGAGCTGGGTCATGGACTTTGGTTTCGATCGCATTCTCAACGAGTATCCCGACACGTTTGAGGGCTACTTTATCTTCGATGCCGACAATGTTATCTCCCGCGATTACGTCTCCAAGATGAATGATGCCTTTGACCAGGGCTTTCATGTGGTCACGAGCTATCGTAACTCCAAGAACTTCGGCAGTTCGTGGATTTCCTCTGCCAACGCCACCTGGTATTTGCGTGAGGCCCGCTTCCTCAACAACGCGCGTAATATCTGCAAGACGTCCTGCGCCGTCTCGGGCTCGGGCTACCTTATCTCCGCCAGTGTTATCGAGGGCATGCACGGCTGGCAGTTCCATACACTGACCGAGGACATCCAGTTCACCACGTTCTGCGCCATTCACGGCATCCGCATCGGTTATGCGCCGGCGGAGTTCTTTGACGAGCAGCCGGTGACGTTTAAGGCGTCCTGGAAACAGCGCATGCGCTGGACCAAGGGCTTCTACCAGGTCTTTTTTACCTACGGCAAGCATCTGGTCAAGTCGACGTTCCGCTATCATCGCTTTGCCGCATATGACATGTTTATGACCATCGCTCCGGGCATGCTGCTGTCCCTGATCTCCATGCTCGCCAATGCGACGTTCCTGATCGTGGGTGGCCTTTCGCATGGTTTCTTGGCTACCGAGGTCGAGATGCAGGCTTGTGCCGCCTCGCTTATCATGACGTTCGTGATGATGTACCAGACCTTCTTTATCCTGGCGCTGCTCACGACCATCTTTGAGTACAAGCACATTCATTGCGCTCAAAAGTGGCGTCTGGTGACCAACCTGTTTACCTTCCCGATCTTTATGTTCAGCTATATCCCCATCACGGTGGCTGCACTGTTCCTCAAGGTCGACTGGGTCCCGACGCAACACGCCGTCAACGTTACCCTCGACGAGGTCATGCAAGGCGCCAAATAATCACCACCAAAACCACCACAAAGGGGATAGGCACCTTTGTGGTGGTTTTTGCTTTTGCGATGCAGCTCGAGGAGGTACTCGATGGTCTATATCCCTTTTTGGATATGCATCTTTGCCGGTGCGGTGACTGATCTCCGTGAGCGGCGGTTTCCCAATGAGCTTGCGGCCGCGTGTGCGGTGGCGGCGTTTGCAGGCGTTTGGCTCGACAGGGGCGTTAACACGGCGCTTGACCACGCCGGTCTTGCGGTTATTGTCTACCTTCTCCTCGTGCTTACTGAGTCACTCTGGCGTTGTGTTCGCCACACCCCAGGTATCGGCATGGGGGACGCCAAGGCGCTCTTCGCGCTTTGCACGCTCAACCCTATGGGCGGCATCGCGGCATTTGCCGTCGCGCTCCTGGTCCTTGCCCTCTCCTGCCTCTTCACAAAATCGCGCGTCCTGCCATTGCTCCCGTTTTTGGTGCCGATTTTTGCCATAATCGAGGTCGTGGGCTGCACATTGTAACCGATTGCGCATCCTTCTTAAGGAGCATGCCATGGCAACTAATCAAGAAACGGCCGTCATTAAGGCGCGCATGGACCGTATTCCCTCGGCATTGTCACTCGAACTTGTCGAGCGCATTTCCGCCGATCGTGCTTCGGGCTATGTCAACCCCTATCGCTGCAATGATGATCAGGTCATTCGTCGTATTGATCGCGCTGCCGACAAAGGCACGCTTATGCGTCCGGCGTTTATGCGCGATACCGAAAAGATTCTTCATCTTCCGGCGTACACGCGTTATGCAGGCAAAACGCAGGTCTTTAGCTTCCGCAGCAACGATGACCTGTCGCGCCGCGGTCAGCATGTGCAGCTTGTCTCGCGTATCGCTCGCGATATCGGTCGCGCCCTAGGTCTCAACTGCGATCTGATCGAGGCGATTGGCCTGGGCCACGACTTGGGACACACGCCTTTCGGCCATGCCGGTGAGCGCTTTCTCAACGATATCTATCACGAGCGCACCGGCCGCTTCTTTTTCCATAACGTGCAGTCGGTACGCGTGCTCGATGCGCTGTATGGCCGCAACGTGTCGCTCCAGACGCTCGATGGCGTGTTGTGCCATAACGGCGAATATGAGCAGCGTGTGTTTGGGCTGTCACACATGGCATCCTTTGGCCAGTTCGATCAGACGGTTGAGGACTGTATCGCCACGGGCTATAGCGCGGTTGAGCACCTGCGCCCCATGACGCTTGAGGGCTGCGTGGTGCGTATCTCGGATATCCTCGCCTACGTCGGTCGAGATCGTCAGGACGCCATTGCGGCGGGCCTGCTCGACCCCGACGCTTTTGACGATGGTCGGGGCGGCGCCTACAACAGCTGGATCCTCACGCATGCTTCCATCGATATCGTCGAGCATAGCTACGGCAAGCCTCGTATCGAGATGAGCGAGGACCTGTTTGAAGAGATCCGCCGGGCCAAGCGCGAGAACTACGAGAAGATCTACAGTAAGGGCGGTATCGAGGGCGATTCCGAGGCGGAGCTGCGCGAGGCATTCGAAAAGCTCTACGACCGCTGCCTGCAAGATCTTAATAAAGGCGACGAGTCCTCGTACATCTTTAAGCATCATATTTCGCGCATCGAGCAGCAGCTTTCCTACTACGATCGCACGTATGCCTGGCAGGACGACAAGGATCAAGCGGTGGTGGATTACATCGCGAGCATGACGGACGGCTATTTCTGCGAGCTGACGAGCAAGCTATTCCCTGGTCTGCAGTTTCCGCATCGTACCTATATTAACGAACGGTAGTTCGTATCTTTTCGGTATACTGTTCGTGGTAAAGTTTTGATTGATGCACGGGATGGCTATGGATGATCTTTTTTCTGCTTCGACGCGTGAGCGTTCCTTTCAGAATGCGCCGCTTGCGGTTCGCATGCGCCCCAATTCGCTCGACGAGTATGTGGGCCAGCAAAAGGCCGTCGGTAAGGGCTCATGGTTGCGTGCCGCGATTGAGCATGATGTGCTATCGAGCGTGATTCTGTACGGGCCGGCCGGTACGGGCAAGACGACGCTGGCCCACATTATCGCCAGCCATACCAAGAGCGAGTTTGTCGAGGTCAGCGCCGTGACGGGCACCGTAAAGGACCTGCGTCGCGTGATCGACGAGGCAAAGACGCGCCTGAATACGTATGACCGGCGTACCATCTTGTTTATCGACGAGATTCACCGTTTTTCGAAGTCGCAGCAGGATGCCCTGCTGCATGCCGTTGAGAACCGTACCGTCATTATGATTGGCGCCACGACCGAGAATCCGTACTTCGAGGTCAACTCCGCGCTGTTGTCGCGTGGGCGCGTGGTAGAGCTTGAGCACTTGAAAGACGAGGATATCGCCACGCTCATTGAGCGTGCGCTCGAGGCACCGCAGGGTTTAAACGGTAAGTTCTCGGCCGATGAGGATACCGTCAAGACCATTTGCACGCTGGCCGCGGGTGATGCGCGCTCGGCTCTGACGACCCTTGAGCTTGCGAGCGAGATTGCCGTCACGCGTCCCGATACCGAAGGAACGCCAGCGCCGGCGGCGGGGGAGCGTTATCCCATCACCGTGGATGACGTTAAGATTGCCAATCCACGCCGAGGTTTTTCGTATGACAAAAACGGCGACATGCACTATGACATTATCAGCGCGTTCATCAAGTCTATGCGCGGTAGCGACCCCGATGCCACGATCTACTGGCTTGCACGCATGATCGATGCGGGGGAGGATCCCAAGTTTATCGCCCGACGCATCATGATTCAGGCTTCCGAGGACGTTGGCAATGCCGATCCACAGGCGCTGCTGGTGGCACATGCCGCATTTACATCTGCCGAGGTCATTGGCTATCCCGAGTGTCGCATCAACCTGGCACAGGCTGCGCTCTATGTATGCCTGGCGCCCAAGTCTAATGCGTGTGAGGCCTCGATCGATGCGGCGCTGGCCGATATCCACAGCAGTGGTCTTCGCGAGGTGCCCAGCTACCTGCGCGATCGCCATCGCCCGGGCAGCGATGAGTACGGTGTGTACAAGTATCCGCATGATTATCCCGAAGGCTGGGTCGATCAGCGCTATTTGCCCGAGGGGCTGGAGCGCGGTGCGTTTTGGCAGCCTGCCGGCCGCGGCTGGGAAGAGTGGCGCGTAGAGCAAAGCGAGCGCGACCGTAGCGGGAATGCTCCGAAGTAGCTGCTGATTATTTTGTCCCACGATCTCACACTTGGCATGTTCGGTCCCCTTTGGGGTACTATGAAGAGCGTCTGTATTTCGATTCATTTGGGAGGCTTGTATGAGTCCCATTCAAATCGCCTTGCTGCTACTTGCCGTTGCCGGCGTGTGGGCTGTTATCGAGCTCGCGCTCACGCTGCGCAAGACGCGCACCGTCGTTGATTCGCTCGACAAGACGGTGGGCGACCTCAACAACACGCTCGCCGAGGCACAGCCCGTGGTGGCAAAGCTCGATGGTGCCGTTGATGAGCTTACACCGGCACTTGCTCAGGTGGAGCCGCTCCTCAAATCGAGCAAGACTGCCGTTGACGCCCTGACGTCCAACCTTGTTGAGGTTGAGGCGGTCGTTCGCGACATTTCTCAGGTCACGGGCAGTGTGGCCGAGGCCAGCAATGCCGTGTCGAGCGTGACCGACTCTGCGGCCGGTGCCGTGCAGAAGTTATTTAACAAGGTGAAGGCTCCTGCAGCCGACGCCGATCGCAAGCTCGCCACTGCCGCCGAGGCCGAACAGCCTACCGTGCACGTTCTGATTGGTGAGGCTGAGGACGAGGCCGCCGATGGTGCAGATACGGCTCAGAAGCCCGCAGCCAAGCCTGCTCAGTATTACACCTATACGCCCGCCGAGACCTCCGAGGAGTCCTGCGATGAGTAGCGAAACAACCTGCCCCATTACGCTGAGCGTTGCCGGTGATCCGCGTTTCGCGCGCTTGGTGCGCATGACGGCCGCCAACGTCGGCGCCCTGTGCTCTATGTCCGTCGATCGCATCGAGGATATTCGCATGGCTGCCGAGGAGGCCTTCATCTTTGGGTGCACCGCGGTCGACTGCGACGATATCTCGATCAAATTCGATGTCGACGAATCTCATGTGGGAATGACCTTTACCTTTGGCGGTCAGGCGACTGTCGATGAGGATGACCAGGCTGCCGTGTATGCCGAACTCATTCTTGCAAGCGTGTGCGATTCCTACGAAAAGACCGCGGCGCCCCTAACGCTTTCCCTCGACCTCAAGGCGGATATCTAATATGACCGAACGTTCCCGGAGCGGTAAGACCGCTTGGGACAAGGAGAAAACCCGCGAGCTGTTTCGTCGCTACAAGGAGACCGGTGATCCGGATGCCCGCGAGCAACTCGTCATGTCCCACATGAACCTGGTAAGGTTTCTTGCCAACAAGTTTAAGAACCGCGGTGAGCCGCTCGATGACCTTTTGCAGGTCGGCTATCTGGGCTTGCTCAAGGCTATCGACCGTTTTGACCCTGAGCGCGGGCTCGAGTTCACCACGTTCGCGACACCTACTATTCTGGGAGAGATTAAGCGCCACTTCCGCGACAAGGGCTGGAGCGTGCGCGTGCCGCGTCGTCTACAGGAGCTCTCGGCCAAGGTTAACCAAGCCACCGATAAGCTCACCAACGAGCTGCAGCGTTCTCCTAAGGTTGAGGAAATCGCTGAATATCTGGACGTGACCGTCGACGAGGTGCTCGAAGCTATGGAATCGTCCTCGGCCTACACCTCGGTACCCATCGAGGCCCCCGGTGCGTCCGATTCCGACGATGCGCCTTCGATTCTCGATCGCTACGCCGACGACGACAACGAGCTCGACTTTACCGATGACCGTCTGGTGATTGAGGAGGCCATTCGCGATTTCTCCCCGCGCGAGTGCGAGGTGATCGAGCTGCGCTTTGTGAAGGGCATGACCCAGATCGAGATCGCTAAGAAGCTGGGCATCTCCCAGGTGCAGGTTTCGCGTCTGCTGCGCCGTACGCTTAAGAAGATTCAGGACAAGATTGACCCCGACGGAGTAATGGTTCGTTCATGAGTGAACACCCCCAACAAACTGATCGCGTGCTGCGCGACACCCGCATTCTGACGCTGCGCATTTGGGCCGTCGTCGGCTGCATCGTGATCGCTGCCGTCATCTTTAACCTCATGGGGATTCTGGCGCCGGTTATTGAGTTTTTGGCCGTCGGCTCCATTATTGCCTTTGTAATGTCGCCGATTACCAACTGGCTTGAGCATCATGGGGTGGGCCGTGGCATCGGCTCGCTCATCGCGCTCATTGTGGTCGTAGCCGTGCTCGTCGGTGTCGTCTGTATCCTGTCGCCGATTCTCTTTGGCCAGATCATGGAAGTCCTGAGCCGCCTGCCTGAGCAGCTACGTGTTGCGGGCGGCGACCTTAATGAGATGATCTCGCGCGCCAAGACGCTCAACAACACGCCGGTCAAGGAGTACCTGGACGATAACCTTTCTTCGCTCGTTACGGTGGCGTCCAAATATGTCTCACAGATTGCCGCCGAGCTCGGCCGCGGCGTGTTTCCGCTTATCACCAACACGGCCTCACAGCTGTTCGTGATCTTTTTGGGTCTGGTGCTTGCCTATTGGCTTGCCTGCGATTATCCCCGTATGCACCACGAGGTCTGCACCATCATCGGTCAGGAAAAGGAGACCTCGTACCGCTTTATGGTCGCGATTCTTTCGCGCTCAGTCGGCGGTTACATGCGTGGCATGGTCGTGACGTCCATCTGCGGTGGCATCCTTGCCTTTATCGGCTTTACGATCATCGGGCATCCGTATGCGGCGCTCATGGCCATCTTTACCGGCATCATGCACTTGGTCCCGGTTGTCGGTCCCTGGGTGAGCGCTGCGATTGCCACGGTGCTCGGTTTCATGTTTAGCCCGATGCTGGCGTTGTGGACCTTGGTTGTGACCATGGTGGCACAAAACGTCACCGATAACGTCATTTCGCCTAAGGTCATGCAGAGCTCGGTACAGGTGCATCCCATCATGAGCCTCACGGCCCTTGTTATTGGCTCGGCGCTTATGGGCCCCATCGGCATGGTTATCGCCATCCCGCTGTGTGCGGCCCTCAAGGGTATCTTCGTGTACTACTTCGAAAACGAGACCGGTCGCCAGCTCGTTGCCTACGAAGGCGCCGTGTTTAAGGGTACGCCGTATCGCGATGCCGAGGGCAACCCGGTCGCCGCCTATGACGCGCTTGGCGACGACACGTTCATCTATGAGTCTGAGCTCATAGGCAATGAGACTGCGCCTGAGGCCAAGGCCATGCCCAAGCCCGAGCTCGATAATTCCTGGATCAAGCTCTCGGGTCTTCAGCCCGACGCGACGGGCTTTTTCAAGAACCCCTTCGCCAAGGACGACGATTCCAATACGGACGATGACACCAAAACCGGCATCGACGGCTCCATGGATGATTCGGATTCCTAAGAGGCCCTGTTAGAATAGGCCCTGTTAGCGTTTTTTGATGTTGTAAAAGACAAGAAACACGAGCAAAGCGATTGATAAGGGGCCGGCTACATAGAAATAGAGAACGTCAATTGCTCGCAGAGGGCAACAGGCCTTATCGCCGGACATTACTGCATATAATACGTAGCCAAATGCTGGTTGGTTTGAATACCAGTGGGAGAAGGCCAAGAGCGCTAAAAGTGCTACAACCAGAAGTGCATTCAGGATAAATCGTTTGGTATTCATCGGTCGCTCCTTCCGGATGATTCTTATATAGTATTATAGTATTTTCATATTAAAAAAAACAGTTAATCCTAAGACTAACTGCTTTGTGTGTATGGATATAAAATTGTCAAACTGAAATTTTGTTATTTCATTTTTTCTTGACATTCGCTACATTCTTTATCGTGAATAGAAATAATGCCACCGCATTTAGGACAAGTATATTTTATTTTCTGCTGTTCCATGAAATGTTCCAAACCATGTTCTTGAACAAAACGGCTATTTTCTATAAGACTTGCTTGATACCGTTTATTATAGCTTTTTTCAAGATTTTTAATCAACTTACATGGATATTCAGCACATTCAAAACAATAGCCCCTTGATTGGCAACTTCATCCGAACACTTCCCACATTCATCCGCACATGTGCGGGTGAATGTGGGAATCCGATACCCTGAGGGCCGGACCGGCCGGCCCCGGGAGATCGGAGGACGGCATGTCCGGAAAGAGGAAGAAGGGGGCCGGGAAGGCGGCCCCGAGGGCCTACGGCAGGCTCACCAGGCACGAGCGGGACACGGTCCAGAGGATGCTGGAGCGCGGGGCATCGTGCAGGCAGATCGCGAGGGAGCTGGGCAGGTCGCCCTCGACGGTGAGCGCCGAGGTGGCGTCGCACAGGTTCGTGACGGCGCCGAAGGCCAGGCGCGGCGAGCGCGTGGACGCCTCCGCCGACCTGTCGGCGGCCTGCCCGCGCCTGGCCGCGTGGCCGCGCTGCTGCAACGGGTGCGGCCGGTACCGCGCGATCGGCTGCAAGCGCCGCCCGCACGTCTTCTGCGAGGCCCGCGCCGCGCAGCTGTGCGCGGACTCGGTCCTCGTCTCGTCGAGGCGCGGGATAGACGCCGACGAGCCCGCCGCGGCCGAGGCGCTCGCCCTCATCCGCGACGGCCTGGGCCGGGGGCTGTCGCCCGAGCAGCTGTCCGCCCGCAACGGCGGGCCCGTGGACCTGTCGCCCTCGACGATCTACCGCTGGGTCGCGGCGGGCTACGACGGCATGACCAACATGGAGCTCAGGCGCAAGGTCGGCTACAGGCCCAGGTCGCACCGGGCCCCGAAGAGGGCGACGCCGCACTCGCCCCGCAGGTCGCACGCCGCGTTCCTCGCCCTGGGCGAGGACGCGTGCGCCGCCGCCTGGGAGATGGACACCGTCGAGGGCTCGCGGGAGGACGGCGCCTGCCTGCTCACGCTGCTGCACCGCCCCAGCAGGCTGCAGCTCGCGCTGCCGCTCGCGGCGAAGGACGCCGAGAGCGTGGCGGCGGCGCTCGGGGGCGTGCGCTCGGTGCTGGGCGCCGGCGGGGCGCGCCGCGTGTTCCGCGCCGTCCTCACCGACAACGGCGCCGAGTTCTCCGACGAGGGCGCGATCGCCGCGCTGATCGGCGAGGGGCCGGGCGAGACGAGGCTGTTCTACTGCGACCCCCGGCGCAGCGACCAGAAGGGCGCCTGCGAGCGCAACCACGTCGAGATCAGGAAGCTGCTGCCCAAGGGCCGCGGCCTCAGGTTCGACCGGCTGGCCCCGGCCGACCTTGCGCTGGCGATGTCGCACGTGAACTCCGAGCCCCGCGGCGCGCTCGGCTTCGCGACGCCCGCCCGCGCCTTCCGGGCGATGCTCGGCGACGACGCGGCGGCGCTGCTGGAGGCGTACGGCATCGAGGACGTGCCCGTCGACGGGCTCGACCTGACGCCGGGGCCCATCGCGCGGGCGCGCGCAGAGAGGGGCGATGCCCCGCTGTCCTAGCCTGAAAGGGAAAAACGGAATAGACGGAACCGACCGTTCGGCTGGGTCTGGGAGGAGGTGCCGGGCGGCGGGCGGAGCATGGCCACCGGACCCATCGAAACACATCTCCACCGTTCCTTCAACTGGGAAAATGCCGACCCGGGGGCCCGAATGGGACCTCGGGGGCGTTCGGCTAGCTGCGGGAACGGCCTATTCGCTCAATGTGTTCGGCTGAGATCGGAAATCAACCATCAATTAAGAAAAACTTAGTTGATTGCCTTTTTTGTTGTGATTCAACTTTGATCGTAGCTTCTAACTAATTAATTTTCGTAAGAAAGGAGAACAGCTGAATGAATATCCCTTTTGTTGTAGAAACTGTGCTTCATGACGGCTTGTTAAAGTACAAATTTAAAAATAGTAAAATTCGCTCAATCACTACCAAGCCAGGTAAAAGTAAAGGGGCTATTTTTGCGTATCGCTCAAAAAAAAGCATGATTGGCGGACGTGGCGTTGTTCTGACTTCCGAAGAAGCGATTCACGAAAATCAAGATACATTTACGCATTGGACACCAAACGTTTATCGTTATGGTACGTATGCAGACGAAAACCGTTCATACACTAAAGGACATTCTGAAAACAATTTAAGACAAATCAATACCTTCTTTATTGATTTTGATATTCACACGGAAAAAGAAACTATTTCAGCAAGCGATATTTTAACAACAGCTATTGATTTATCTTAAAATTTTGTGTATAATAGGAATTGAAGTTAAATTAGATGCTAAAAATTTGTAATTAAGAAGGAGGGATTCGTCATGTTGGTATTCCAAATGCGTAATGTAGATAAAACATCTACTGTTTTGAAACAGACTAAAAACAGTGATTACGCAGATAAATAAATACGTTAGATTAATTCCTACCAGTGACTAATCTTATGACTTTTTAAACAGATAACTAAAATTACAAACAAATCGTTTAACTTCCGTATTTATTTACAGCTGTAATCACTTCAGGAGTGATTACATGAACAAAAATATAAAATATTCTCAAAACTTTTTAACGAGTGAAAAAGTACTCAACCAAATAATAAAACAATTGAATTTAAAAGAAACCGATACCGTTTACGAAATTGGAACAGGTAAAGGGCATTTAACGACGAAACTGGCTAAAATAAGTAAACAGGTAACGTCTATTGAATTAGACAGTCATCTATTCAACTTATCGTCAGAAAAATTAAAACTGAACACTCGTGTCACTTTAATTCACCAAGATATTCTACAGTTTCAATTCCCTAACAAACAGAGGTATAAAATTGTTGGGAGTATTCCTTACCATTTAAGCACACAAATTATTAAAAAAGTGGTTTTTGAAAGCCATGCGTCTGACATCTATCTGATTGTTGAAGAAGGATTCTACAAGCGTACCTTGGATATTCACCGAACACTAGGGTTGCTCTTGCACACTCAAGTCTCGATTCAGCAATTGCTTAAGCTGCCAGCGGAATGCTTTCATCCTAAACCAAAAGTAAACAGTGTCTTAATAAAACTTACCCGCCATACCACAGATGTTCCAGATAAATATTGGAAGCTATATACGTACTTTGTTTCAAAATGGGTCAATCGAGAATATCGTCAACTGTTTACTAAAAATCAGTTTCATCAAGCAATGAAACACGCCAAAGTAAACAATTTAAGTACCGTTACTTATGAGCAAGTATTGTCTATTTTTAATAGTTATCTATTATTTAACGGGAGGAAATAATTCTATGAGTCGCTTTTTTAAATTTGGAAAGTTACACGTTACTAAAGGGAATGGAGATAAATTATTAGATATACTACTGACAGCTTCCAAGAAGCTAAAGAGGTCCCTAGCGCCTACGGGGAATTTGTATCGATAAGGGGTACAAATTCCCACTAAGCGCTCGGGACCCCTTGTAGGAAAATGTCCTAAGTGTGGCAACAATATTGTATTAAAAAAATCGTTTTATGGTTGTTCAAATTATCCTGAATGTAAGTTTACTTTAGCTGAACATTTTAGAAAGAAAAAACTAACCAAAACGAATGTAAAAGAATTACTGGAGGGAAAAGAAACCCTGGTAAAAGGAATCAAAAACAAAGAGAAAAAGCCCTACAATGCCGTTGTAAAAATTGGGGAAAAGGGATATATTGATTTTATCTCTTTTTACTATAAACATTTTTTTCAAAGGATTGCTTAGTCCTAAATAACATGCACTTTCGCTGGAGGGTCGCTGTTTGGCGGCCCTCTTTTTTGCACAGCCGCGGTGGGATGGTAATATCGTTACGTTTGAACTGTTTCGATGTGAAACCGAGGAGATTCCCTCTATGAGTGCTGACTACCCGTCAATGACTACGGCCGAGATTCGCTCTAAGTTCCTCAACTTCTTTGAGGAGCGCGGTCTTAAGCTCTATCCTTCTTCGTCCCTCGTTCCCGACGATCCTTCGCTGCTGCTCGCCAATGCCGGCATGAACCAGTTTAAGGAGTACTACCAGGGCAAGAAGACCATGAAGGAGATCGGCGCAATCTCCTGTCAGAAGTGTGTTCGCACCAACGACATCGACTGCATCGGCGAGGACGGCCGTCATCTGTCCTTCTTTGAGATGCTCGGCGACTTCTCCTTTGGTGGCGTCTCCAAGCAGCAGGCCTGCACTTGGGCCTTTGAGCTCATCACCAAGGAGTTCAAGCTGCCGCTCGACCGCCTGTACTTCACCGTCTTTACCGAGGACGACGAGACCCATGACGTGTGGCGCTCCCTGGGCGTTGACGAGGATCACATCTCGCGTCTGGGCGAGGACGATAACTTCTGGGCCGCTGGCCCCACCGGTCCCTGCGGTCCGTGCTCCGAGATCTACTTTGACATGGGCGAAGAGGTCGGTTGCGGCAGCCCCGACTGCAAGCCCGGCTGCGACTGCGACCGTTTCCTTGAGTTCTGGAACCTCGTGTTTACCCAGTACGACCGCCAGGAGGACGGCTCCATGCCGGAGCTGCCGCACCGCAACCTCGATACGGGCATGGGCCTGGAGCGCATGGCCGCTATCATGCAGCACAAGACCGCTAACTACGACGGCGATCTGATGCAGCACCTCATCAAGCTCGGTGAGGAGATCAGCGGCAAGACCTATGACGCCGACGATTACTCCGGCGCCAGCCGCTCCCTGCGCATCATCGCCGACCACTCCCGTGCCGTCGACTTTATGATCTCGGACGGCATCCTGCCCGGTAACGAGGGTCGCGAGTACGTTTTGCGCCGTCTGCTCCGTCGTGCCGTGTTCCACGGCCGCCTACTGGGCATCGAGGGTGCCTTCCTGACCAAGTTTATCGACGAGGTCAACGCCCAGATGGGCGAGGCCTATCCCGAGCTGCTCAAGAACGTCGCGCTCGTTAAGGGTATCGTCGCCTCCGAGGAGGAGCGTTTCTCCACGACGCTCGACAACGGCCGCGTTTACCTGGACGAGGCCGTGGCCGCGCTCGCCGACGGCGCTGTCCTTCCGGGCGACGTTGCCTTTAAGCTGCACGACACCTTTGGTTTCCCCATTGACCTGACTGTCGAGATTGCCGGCGCTGCCGGTCACGACGTCGATATGGATGGCTTTACCGCTTGCATGGAGGACCAGAAGGCCCGCGCCCGCGCCAACGCCAAGGGCGATGCCTGGGGCAGCTTCAACGACGTTTGGGTCGAGCTTTCGGACAAGGTTGCCGCGACCGAGTTCGACGGCTATGACAACGACGTTATCGAGGGCGCCAAGGTTGTCGCCCTTGTTCGCAACGGCGAGTCCGTCAAGTCCGCTGCCGCCGGCGAGGACGTCGAGGTCGTGCTCGACCGCACCCCGTTCTATGCCGAGATGGGCGGCCAGCAGGGCGATGCCGGCGAGCTTTCCGCCGAAGGCGTCGCGCTGACTGTTGCCGACACCAAGATCCACAATGGCCTGTATGCTCATGTCGCGCACGTTGCCGAGGGCACACTGACCGTCGGTGCTACCCTGACCGCGGCGCTCGATGCCGAGCGCCGCGGTTTCCTGCGCCGCAACCATACCGCCACCCACCTGCTCGACGCCGCGCTTAAGCAGGTCCTGGGCGAGCATGTCTCCCAGGCTGGCTCGTTGGTGACGCCCGAGCACCTGCGCTTTGACTTCACGCACTTCGAGGCCCTGTCCTCCGAGCAACTCAAGGCTGTCGAGGATCTGGTCAACCAGCAGATCCTCGCTTCCAAGCCGGTCGTGACCCGCGTCATGGGCATTGACGAGGCCAAGGCTGCCGGCGCTGTCGCCCTGTTTGGCGAGAAGTATGGCGACGTCGTTCGCGTCGTCTCGGTGGGCGCCGAGGACCATCCGTTCTCCCGTGAGCTCTGCGGTGGCACCCATGCCGCCAACACCGCCGAGATCGGTCTGTTCAAGATCATTTCCGAGTCCTCTACGGGCTCCAACGTCCGCCGTATCGAGGCCGTGACCTCTAAGGGTGCCCTCGACTACATGGCCGACCGTCTGGCGCTCGTCGACGCCGCTGCCGCTACACTCAAGTGCCGCGTCGAAGAGGTTCCCGCCCGCGTGGAGAACCTGCAGGCCGTGCTGCGCGAGACGTCCAGCAAGCTCAAGAAGGCGCTCACCGGTGGCTCCTCCGATGCCATTTCCAGCGCCATCGACGGTGCTGTCGAGCTGAAGGGCTATAAGCTCGTTGTTGCTGAGCTTCAGGGCCTTGAGGCTGCCGACCTGCGCAACGTGTGGGATACCGTGCATCAGAAGGTCGCCGGCCCTGTCGCCTGCGTCGTCGCCAGCGTGACCGAGAAGGGCACCCCGGCCCTGCTTGCCGCCGGCTCCGATGACGCCGTGAAGGCTGGTTTCCACGCCGGCAACGTGATCAAGCAGATCGCGGGCCTGGTCGACGGTCGCGGTGGCGGCCGTCCCAACATGGCCCAGGCCGGTGGCAAGAATGTTGCCGGTATCGCCGATGCCCTCGCGGCCGCCAAGACCGCGCTTGGCGCCTAAGAACCTAGGTTGTCGCTGTGGTCGCACTTGCGCTGGACATAGGGGAGACCAGGATTGGCATTGCCGTCTCGAGCCGTGATGGCAAGATGGCGATGCCCGTCAAGGTGCTGCCGGCTGCCGAGGTCACCGGTATGGCCAAGACGTTCCGTTACCTAGTCGAGGACTATGAGCCCGACATCTTGGTAAGCGGACGTCCCTTGACCATGGCCGGTGAGCCCGGTCCCCAGGCCGAGCGCGTCGCCGGCGTGGCCCAAAAGATTGCCGACGAGCTCGAACTTCCGCTGGAGTTTGAGGATGAGCGTCTGTCCTCGCAAGAGGCCAAGCGCATTCTGCGAGAGCAGGGCCTCAACGAAAAGCAGATGAGGGGAAAGATCGACATGATCGCCGCCAGCCTGTTCTTGCAGACATGGCTCGATCGTAATAACGAGGAGGTTCAGCATGCCTAGCGCTTCCGATCCGCGCCAGCAGAATCGTACACGGCAGCCCGCGCCGCGCCCCGCTCAGCCTGGCCAGCGCCCAGCGCAGCCGATGCAGCGTTCGGCGCAGCCTACACAGCGTGCTGCTCAGCAGCCCGCCACTCGTCCCCCGCAGCCCGCTGGCGGCGCTCGTTTTAAGCAGCAGGCTCCTGCCCAGCGCACGCAGGGGCAGGCCCGGCAATCACGCCCCCACACACATCATGTTCATGGCTCGCACGGCGTTGCTCCGGCCACGCGCTCGAGCTATAAAACGCACTCCTGCCGTGGTGCCCAAAAGAAAAGCTCCCCGGTGCCCATGATGATCGGTGGCGTCGTCGCCGTGCTTGCGCTTGTCGCGATCGTTTTCTTTGTCGTGCCAGCCGTCAAGGGCTTCTTTGCCGGTGAGGATGCGAATGTCGCTGCTGGCCGGCAAGTTATTATCACGATTCCCGATGGTGCCTCGGGTGACACCATCGCTTCTATTCTCTCCGAGAACCATATCGTCGAAAATCCCAAGGATTATTACGCGGCGGTCAAAAAGCTCAACGCTGACATGTCGCTTAAACCGGGTAAGTATTCGTTCACCACGCTCATGGACGCGACCAAGGTCGTTCAGCAGCTCATGGAAGGCCCCAATGCGGGCTCCGATGCGCTGACTATCCCTGAGGGCCTGACGGTTGACCAGGTCGCCGACCGTGTGGCCAAGGCGTACGACAGTATTTCGAAGGAGGACTTCCTTAACCAAGCTAAGGCGAGAAATTATGTGAACGATTACGCTTTCCTTAAAGACGCTGCAAACGATTCGCTCGAGGGCTTCCTATTCCCCAAGACCTATTCGTTGGGTAAGGACCCGTCTGCCGATGATGTGATTCGCGCCATGCTTGACCAGTTCCACGCCGAGTATAAGTCGCTTAACTTTGCCAGCTGCGAGGCCAAGATCAAGGAGCGCTATGGCGTAGAGATGTCCGATTACGACATCGTTAACCTTGCCTCGATCGTCGAGCGCGAGGGCCTCAACGCCGATCAGCGCGCGCATGTGGCATCGGTTTTCTATAACCGTCTGGCGGGCAAGCTCGATGGTCTGTGCTACCTCAATAGCGATGCGACCATGATGTATGTCACTGGCGGCGAGGTTACCGCCGACGACCTGCAGAGCGATAGCCCGTATAACACCTATAAGCACGAGGGCCTACCGCCCACGCCCATCTGCTCTCCGTCGCTCGAGGCGCTCAAGGCCACCCTTGAGCCGACCGACTCCGATGACCTGTATTTCTACATTACACAGGACAAGGAGTATTTCTCGAAGACCTACGAAGAGCACCAACAGTCTTGGAATTGATCATGCGGATTTTTAGCCCCAAACGATATGTTGCCTCAGTCGACCGCATCGACCTCGATACCTTGTGGGCCGACGGCAAGCGCGCCATTCTACTCGACCGCGATAACACCCTGGTGCCGCGCGATACCGAGCGGGTTCCCGCTGCGGTCTCCGCTTGGCTCGAAACCGCCCATGCTAAGGGCTTTAAGCTGTGTATGGTGTCCAATAACTGGCATCGCGATCAGGTCATGGCATCGGCGCGCGAGTTGGGGCTCGAGGCCATCAGCCACGCCATGAAGCCCGCCCCGTTTGCTCTCAAAGCTGGCCTTAAGCGCCTAGGTGCCACGGCTAACGAGGCCGTGCTGATCGGCGATCAGCTTTACACGGACGTGTGGAGCGGTAACTTTGCCGGCGTTGACACTATTCTGGTCAAGCCGCAGGCTACCCAGGACCTGTGGTACACGCAGATCTTCCGTATCTTTGAGCGCCGGGCCCTGCGCGACCTTCCCTGCGAGGAATAGGTTTCGCCATGTCTCAGCACATCAAACACGGCTGCGACCATATCTTCTTTATCGGCTTTTTGGGCGCGGGTAAGTCGACGCTGGCGCGCAACGTGGGCACTATGTTCAAGCGTCGATTCATCGATACCGATCGTTTGGTTGTGCGTCGATGCGGCAAATCCGTGACCGAGATTTTTGAGACCGAGGGTGAGGATCGTTTTCGTGAACTCGAGACCTCGGCGCTCCGTTCGCTCCAAAGCGAGCGCAGCCTGCTGGTATCGTGTGGGGGTGGCATCGTCGAGACGCCGTTGAACATTGAACTGATGCATGATATGGGCACCTGCGTGTACCTCGAAGGCGACTTTGAGGACTCGTTGCGCCAGATTCGCCGCTCGGACACCCGGCCCGATTTCCGCTCTCCCGAGCATGCTGCGCGCCTGTTTGAGCATCGCCGTCCGCTGTATCGTCAGGCCGCCGATATTACCCTTGATATTCGCAACAAGTCCTTCGAGGACGTTTCCTACCTTTGTGCCGAGATGCTTTTGGAGCGTGGACTGCTATGATTCGCCGTCAACTTATCAATTTCCAAAACCGCAGTGTCGATGTCCGCGTCGGATTGGGCGCGTTCGAGGAACTGTCGCGCATGTTTGCCTCGGCTGTGGGCAAGCCTAAGCGCGCGATGGTGGTTTGGAACGACGCCACATGCGAGCGTTTTGGTGAGGTCGTTGAGCATGCGCTGATCGACGCCGGTTTTGCCGTGTCGCTGCTCGTCCTCGAGGTTTCGCCTTCCGGCGCTACGCTGACCGATGCCGATACCGTCTTTGGCGCCCTGTCGGATAACGGCATTACCTGCGACGATCTCGTTGTCGCTGTCGGTGACACGGCGATCTGCTCGCTCGTTTGCTGGTGTGCCAATCAGTGGTGCGGTCGCACCGAGTGCGCCTTGCTGCCGACGACGTTCGACGCCATGCTCACGGTCGCGACGACCATGAAGCCGCTCGTCGCCTCGTCGGCGAATGCGCTTCCCGCTATCGCGTTCCGTCCCGAGCCGGGCTTGGTCGTGTGTGACCTCGACCTTGTTCGCGAGGCGGACCCCGAGGACCTTAAGCTCGGCTATGTGATACTTGTTGGCACCATGCTTTCGAGCAGCAAGTCCCGTTGGAATCAGTTTACTGAGACCGTCCCCGAGATTCTCGCGGACGAGGAGGTTGCGCTCGTCAATGCCGTTCAGTGGTCTCAGACTGCCCGCAAGGACGTACTGATGGCCACGAACCCGAGCGCCCGCCATGCACTCGATTTTGGCAAGACGGGGGAGCGTACCCTGCGCGCCTGCTTGGGCGATGCCGCTTCGCAGGTCCCCGCCTACCAGCTGTTGTCCGAGGGCATGCGCTTTGAGGCGCGCCTAGCACATGATGCCTGCGACTTCGATATCGATTACGTCTTTGATGTCGATGACTGCCTAGAGGACTTTGGTATCGAGGAGCTTTCCTTCGATCTGAAGCCTGCCGCATATATCGAGGAGTTCCGCAGGCAGCAGTTTGTCCGCTCGAACCGCAGCATGTTGCCGCTGCCCGCGGCACTCGGCGCCATTCGTCTAACGAACGTTGAGGACGAGGTTCTGGAGCGCCATGCTCATGCCTACTTGGCATCTCGCAAAGAACTTCTCTAAGATTTATTGACATCCATCGTCTTTCGTATCATGTTGAGGGGCGGGTTTCCAATCGGTTGCGGATCGCATGCGATTCCGTCGTTCGGTTGAGACCCGTCCCGCACTTTTTGAGACAACAAGAAAGGAATCTGCATGTCTGAGTTTGCTGCCGGTCCTGCCGGTCGTATCGAGCGTGTCCGTACCCTGATGGTCGAGCGCGGCTACGATGCCATCGTGGTGCGCGACGAGGCCAACCTTCGTTGGCTTACGGGCGTGAAGGGCGTCTTCGACTACACCTTCGAGTTTCCGCACGCCGCGTTTATTACGGCAGATCAGTGCCTGTTCCACACCGACTCGCGCTACCTCAACAGCTTTGAGGAGAACACGCCCGCCGGCAGCCCCTGGGTCTACGACATGGACGAGGGCACCATCCCCGGTTGGGTCGCCGGCAAGATCGCGGCTAACAAGTGCCGTGTCTGCGCTGTCGAGGACGACATGCAGATCAACTTCTACCAGGGTATCCAGCGTGGCCTTGAGGATCGTTCCGTCGCCTGCATGCTGCCGCTGATGCATGACGACATTCGCAAGATGCGCGCCATCAAGGACGCCGAGGAGATCGAGCTCATGCGCCATGCGCAGTCGATTACCGACGCCGCCTTCCAGCACATGCTCGGCTATATTAAGCCCGGTATGACCGAGAAGCAGGTTCGCAACGAGCTCGAGAACTTTATGTTCGCCAACGGCGCCGACAGCCTGGCCTTCGGCTCCATCGTGGCGAGCGGCCCCAACACCGCCAACCCGCATGCCGTCCCGAGCGACCGCGTGATCGAGAAGGGCGACTTCGTTCTCATGGATTATGGCGCGGGCTATTGCGACTACCGCTCCGACATGACTCGTACCGTCGTGATGGGCGAGCCCACGCAGGAGCAGCTCGACTTGTACGCGCTCGTGCGCCGTGCGCACGAGGAGTGCGTCGCCGCCATCCATCCGGGCGTCGAGGGCAACGACATTTTCAAGCTTTCCAAGAAGATCATTGGCGATGCCGGCTATGGCGATTACTACAACCATGGTCTGGGCCACGGCGTGGGCATTGACATCCACGAGCTGCCCAACTTCAACCGCAGCAAGAATATCATCGAGGTCGGCTCGGTTATTACCATGGAGCCCGGCGTCTACCTGCCCGGCGTGGGCGGTGTGCGCCTGGAGGACTACGGCGTGGTCACCGAGAACGGCTACGAGCCCTTCACCAAGACGCCGCATGACCTTCACGTCATCGATTGCTAGTCTACTTCGGTAGATAGTTTGGGGCGGGGCCTCCGGAGCAATTCGGACGCCCCGCGTTCTCTTTTTATGCGCTCGCTGCAGGCGCCGTCTGCAAGTGTATAATTTCGCTCGTATGTAATTTGGACGCTTGTGCGTTCTGCCCATAACAAGAAAGGTCGCTATGCCTACCATTTCTACCGCCGACTTCAAGAACGGCCTCGGTCTCCGCATTAAGGACAAGGTCTACACCATCGTCGAGTTCCAGCATGTCAAGCCGGGCAAGGGCGGCGCGTTTGTGCGCTACAAGACCCGCGACATCAAGAGCGGCCGCGTCGTCGAGAACACCTGCAACGCCGGCACCAAGTTCGAGAGCGTCATGCTCACCACCCGTGAGTTCCAGTACCTCTACAACGATGGCACCGACTACATCTTCATGGACAACGAATCCTATGAGCAGGTTCCCGTTCCCGAGGACATGGTGGGCGAGAACTCCAAGTGGCTGCGCGAGAACGACATTTGCCAGCTGCTCTTCGCCGACGATGAGCTCATGGGCGTGACTCCGCCGATGTTCATCGAGACCACCATCGTCCAGACCGACCCGGGCTTTAAGGGCGACACCGTCCAGGGTTCCACCAAGCCGGCCACGATCGACACCGGCGCTGTCATCCAGGTCCCCATGTACCTCAACGAGGGCGAGGTCATCAAGGTTGACACCCGCGACGGCAAGTTCGTCTCCCGCGTCTAGCAACCAACTCTTCTAGGAGGACTCATGCCCCAGGAAATCAAGATTGACGGCATCGGCATTTCGCCCGATGTTCTGACCGCCATCGTCTCGCGCGCCGTGTCCGATGTCGAGGGCATCGCCTCCGTTGGCGTCAAGGACCTTGCCACCAACCTTGTCTCCATGATGCTCTCGTCCAAGGCCCCGGCTTCCGAGCCGGCGGTCGAGACCGAGGTCGTCGGCGACAAGCTCGCACTCACCGTGCGCGTTGTGGTGTTCTTTGGCTATCCGTTCAAGAAACTCGCCGAGGCCGTTCGCGCTGCCGTGGTCGCTGCCATCGATGCCCAGGTGGGCGTTGAGGTCGAGCGCGTTGACGTTTGCATCGACGGCCTCGTTTTCCCCAAGGAGTAACCTTTGAGCCTTAAGGTTTATCGCGGGCGTACGCTTGCCCGCAGTCAGGCGCTGCAGCTGCTGTTCCAGGCCGAGGCCACGGACAGCCCGCTCGAGCGCGTCCTCGAGGGCGATTTCCTGATCTCGAAGGGCCCCCTCGACCCCTATGCGCTGGAGCTGTGCCGCGGTGCCTACGAGCATATCGATCGCATCGACTGTGCCCTGCGCGCCGTCGCCAAGAACTGGGATCTTATGCGCATGCCCGGCGCCGACCGCAATCTGCTGCGTATCGCCGTCTACGAGATGCGCTTCCTCACCGACGAAGAGGTCTCGGACGCTATCGTGATCAACGAGGCCGTCGAACTTGCCAAGGCCTATGGCACCGACCAGTCCGCGTCGTTCGTCAACGGCGTGCTGGGCAAGATCGCGCGCAGCGAGGAGTTGCCGGGCGAGGACCTGTACCAGGAACTGCTGGCCGAGGATCGCGCTCGCGAGGAGGCCCAGGCTGCTGAGGCTGCCGCCAAGGTCGCTGCCGCTCAGGCTACCGCCGGTGTACTTGCCGAGGATGTGGACGCTGCTGAGGCCGTCGAGGCCGACTCCGTCGAGGAGTAGCCATGCCAGAGGGTTCTGTCCGCAACTTTGATGAGATTTCGGACCGTCTGGACCAGATCATCGCTACCGTTCGCTCCAAGGATACGTCCTTGGAGCGTTCACTCGATCTGTTTGACGAGGCGATTGAGCTGGGCTCCCGCGCGGTCGATATGGTCGACAAGTTTGAGCTGACGCCTCGTGAGGCCGATAAGCTCGAGCAGGAATACGATGAGGATGCGGCAAACGAATCCCAGGATAGCTAGGCCGCATCTCCGGATACGAATGGTTGATGGCATTCATGAAACGCGTGCGTCTCGATGACGAACTGATTTCACAGGGCATCTGCGCCGATCGCGCGGATGCCCTTCGCACTCTTATGGCCGGCTTGGTCTCGAGTGGCGGCGAGCGCTTGACTTCGCCGGGCCTTAAGGTGATTCCGGGTCTGCCACTGCACGTGAAGGGGCGCATTCCCTATGTTGGCCGCGGCGGGCTTAAGCTCGAAGGCGCGCTCGATGCGTTTGGCATCAATCCGACGGGCCTTGCCTGTCTGGATGTGGGCTGCTCTACCGGCGGCTTTACCGATTGCCTGCTCAAGCGCGGAGCTTCGACCGTTGTCTCGGTGGACGTGGGCCGTGCCCAGTTTGATTGGTCGCTGCGTCAGGACGATCGCGTGACGCTGCATGAGCGCACAAACGTGACGCAGCTGCCTGAGCTTGGCTATGCCGGCGCCATCGACCTGACTGTGTGTGATGTCTCGTTTACCAGCATCGCGAATATCATCGACGCCGTGCTGGCGTGCCTGAAGCCTTCGGGTTCGTTCTGCACGCTCGTAAAGCCCCAGTTTGAGGCGCCGGCTGCGCTGGTGGGCGAGGGCGGTATCGTGACCGACCCCGCCGTCCGCCGCGATACGCTCGTGGCGGCGATTGAGCTTTTTGCCGCCAAGGGCCTGTTCCCGCTTGACGTGTGCGTGTCGCCCATCCATGGCGCTAAGGGCAACGTTGAGTTTTTCTTGTACGGCATAAGGTTTGTCCCCGGGGAGCGCGCCGACGATGAGCTGCAATCCCAGGTATCGGCTTTGAGCGAGAAAGCTGCAACGCTATGAAGGTCTTTCTGGTTCCCAATTACTACAAGCAAGAGGCGGTCGAGAGCGGCCTGATGCTCGAGCTTTGGCTTTCGCGCCAGGGCTACGAGGTCGCATGGGCGGCCGATCAGCGATCGAAGATTCAAACCACGCCTGATATTGACGGCTCAGATCTGGTCATTACACTCGGCGGCGACGGTACGTTGCTGCGCGCTGCCCGCATCCTCAACCATCGCGAGATTCCTATCCTTGGTCTTTCCTATGGTCACCTGGGCTTTTTAACTGCTGCGAGCCCCGAGGAGCGCGACATTCTGCAGGTCGTGAGCGATGCCCTGTCCGGCGAGCTGCACGTGAGCCGCCGCGCCACCATCGCCGCGGATATCGTGTCCGTGCGCGAAGACGGCACGAAGGATGTCGTGCGCACGTTTGCCCTCAACGATATGGCACTTACGCGCGGCCCCCTGTCCGATATGGTTGAGTTTGACATCACGGTGTCCGGCCATCATATTGATCGCCTGCGCGGCGATGGTGTGGTCGTATCGACGGCGACCGGCTCCACCGGCTACGCGCTTTCCGCCGGCGGCCCCATCGTCAGCCCCGATTACACGGGTATGGTCTGTGTGCCCATCGCCCCGCATACCATTCAGGCTCGCGCCTTTTTGACCTCGCCGAGTGATGTAGTCGAGATCTTTATGTCCGATGATCGCCCGAGTGTGCCGGCCATTGCCATCGACGGACAGTTTATTACCTGCGATGGCACGGTCGAGAGCGTGGCCGTGCGTCGCGGTCCCGGCGATGTGCTGCTGCTGGATTACGGCCCCGAGAGCTTCTATAACTCGGTGAGCCGCGTGTTCTACGGAGTGCGTCATGATCGATGAGCTGCAGGTTTCCAATATCGCGCTCATTCGCGAGGCGACGTTGGTTCCGAGTTCGGGTCTAACGGTTTTGACTGGCGAGACTGGTGCAGGTAAGACCGCGCTGCTTTCGGCGCTTAAGCTCATCTTGGGCGAGCGCGCGGATTCGTCGACCGTGCGTGAGGGCGAGGCGCTTGCGAGCGTCGAGGCGCGCCTGTTCGATGGCCCGCGCGACGCGGAGGGCTTCACCGTGCAGCGCAGCCTTTCTGCCGAGGGCCGCAGCCGCGTCAAGATTGATGGTCGCATTGCCAGCGTGCGCGAGCTTTCCGAGCGCGTCGGCGTGATGATGGATCTGTGCGGCCAGCATGAACATCAGCGCCTGCTCGATCCGGCGCATCATGTTGCCATGGTCGATGCCTGGGCTGGTCGCTCTGCGCTCGAGGCGCTCGACCGTTACCGTGCCTGCTTCAAGGCGTCGCGTGCGGCTGCCAAGGAGGTCCGTCGCGTAGAGGAGGCGTCGCGAGCGCAGGGGAGTCGCGTCGAGGAGGCGCGCTTCGCCCTGGAGCGTATCGCCGAGGTTGACCCCAAGCCGGGTGAGTATGAGGAGCTCGAGGAGCTGCTGCCGCGCTCCGAGCATGCCGAGGTGCTGGTGGCGACGGCCAACGATGCCCATGCATCGCTTACTTCCGAAGGGGGAGCGCTCGATGCCGTGAACGGCGCCGTGGCAGAACTGTCGCGCATGGCTACCGTCGATCGCAAACTGGGCGACATTGCCGATGCGCTTTCGGATGCCTGCATCTCCCTTGAGGATAGCGCGAACGAGCTTCGTGCCTATCGCGATGGCGTCGCCTTCGACCCGCGCGAGCTCGCTCGCATGCGTGAGCGGTATTCCGACCTCAAGGGCCTGTTGCGTCAGTGGGGTCCCACCATGGACGATGTTTTTGCCATGCGCGATCGCTCGCAAGAGCTGCTGTCCCTGGTCGATGATGGCGATGAACAGATCAAAAAGGCGCGTGAGGCACTCGGGAGCGCCGAGCGCGAGCTGTTCGCTGCCGCCAAGGCACTCAAGCGTGCGCGTAATACCGCTGCTCCGCGTTTTTGTCACGAGGTTGGCCGCCAAATGGCGCGCCTGGAGATGGGCGGCGCCGAGCTCGTTTGGGAGTCGCGTGATCTTCCACGCGCCGAGTGGACGCCGGCGGGTCCTTCAAGCTACGAGCTTTTGTATCGCAGCGGTGTCGGCTTGACGCCGCGTCCCCTGCGCCGCATTGCCTCGGGCGGCGAGCTCAGCCGCGTCATGCTGGCGAGCAAGGTGGTCTTGGGTAATGCTGACGGCGTCGACACACTGGTATTTGACGAGGTCGATGCCGGTGTCGGCGGCTCCACGGCTCGTGCTCTTGCTGGTGTGCTGGCCGATCTTGCCGCTACGCATCAAGTGATTGTCGTAACCCACTTGGCGCAAGTCGCCGTCATGGCCGACAAGCATTATGTTGTCAGCAAGGAGCCGGGCGATGTTCCCCAGACGCATTTGGACGAGGTAACCGGCGAAGCGCGTACCGCCGAGATTGCCCGCATGTTGAGCGGCGATCAGTCCGAGGCAAGCTTGGCCCACGCAAAGCAGATGCTCGAAGAAGTTCGAGGCTAGGTCGTATCAGCGGTGTTGGTGGGACAAAATAGACTGAAATTTTTTGTCCCACTACGCGTTTTACTCAACGACCTTGTCCGGCTGGATGAGCTCCTCGTAGTAGCTGATATGTTCGCGAGCGTCTTCAATCTCGGGCAGCAGGAAGTTGTAGATAACTTCGATGATCATCGTGGCGCTGATCTTGGAGAACGCAAAGTCACCCGTCGTCAGCAGCGCCTCGTGGTTGACGGTATTAAAAGTGTAGTCTGCCAGGCGCGCGAGTGGAGACTTGCTGTCGCTGCTGATGACGACTACGGTGGCACCGCAGTCGCGAGCTGCTTTTGCCATGCGATTCAGTCGGCGCGATTTGCCGGAGTTTGAGATGAGCACGATGACGTCACCGGGGCGCAACGTGAGTGCAAAGCCGATTGATGTCTCGCTAATGGTGCTCGCCATGCAGCGCAGGCCCAGCTGCGAAAACTTAAACGTCGCATCGAGCGCGACTGCGTTCGTATTGCCCACAGCCGCAAACTCAATAACCCCTGCATACTTAAGGGCATGTACAACAGCCGCCAGCGTATCGTGGTCGATCCCGTCGATGGTCGCATTAAGCTCGCTCACCTTTGCAGCCAGGATGTTCTTAAGGCTCTGCTCCATGTTGTCGAGCGAGACTTCGTCAGTCAGGCCCTCGTTGCGCTGACTCTCCAAGTCGCGCGCCAACGAAAACTGAAAGCTGCGGAAGCTGCCAAAGCCCAGCTTGCGGCAGAAGCGCGAAACGGTCGCCTCGGACGTGGCGGCGGCTCGTGAGAGCTGGGCGGCCGTCAGGCGCGGCGCCTCGGACTGGTGCTCCAATATATAGTCGACAATGCGCTGCTCGGACTCGCTGTATCCCTGGTGGGTACTAATGAGGGAAAGTGCGCTCTTGCTACTATCGGTCATGGATGGCTCCTGGTTGGCATGAAAAATGGACTCGTTTGTAATGTCATAGTATAGGGGGATTTTCAATTACAAGATACACCTTGCCGTTTCAAGTGTTGATGGTAAACTTTCATTTACCGTTTACGGTTATGAAAGAACCTTTCACCGGAGAATTGCGCCTTGTCTCTTCTCACGCGGACGGTAGGTTGGTATCTTTCAGTTGTGGAAAAGCGCGCAAGGACGCGCGTGTAGGGGAGCGCCTGCGGGCGCAGTACTCAAGAAGGAGGGACACATGGCTAAGTTTGACATCATCGCCGCCACCGGTTGCCCGACCGGTATCGCGCACACCTTCATGGCGAAGGAGGCGCTAGAGAAGGCAGCTGCCGAGCGCGGTCTGACCATTAAGGTCGAGACCCATGGCCAGGTCGGTGTCGAGAACGAGCTCACCAAGAGCGAGATCGCTGGCGCCAAGGCCGTTGTCGTCGCAGCCGATAAGGATGTCCAGGCTGAGCGTTTCGCCGGCAAGCCCATGGTTTCCGTTGGTGTTTCCAAGGCCCTGTCTGTTGAGGCCGCCGGTAAGCTGATTGACCGCGCGCTCGCCGCCAAGAGCGACGGCACGGTTGCAGCCGCTGCCGATGTCGAGGACGAGGTCGAGGAGAAGGAGTCTATCGGCCACGTCATCTATAAGCACCTTATGAACGGCGTCAGCCATATGCTGGTCTTCGTCGTTGCCGGTGGTGTTCTGACCGCCGTCTCGTTCCTGTGGGGCATTACGTCTTTCGATTCGACTGCGTCTGACTACAACAGCTTTGCTGCGATGCTCAAGATCATCGGCGGCATCGCCATGAACCTCATGGTTCCGGTGCTTTCCGCCTACATCGCCGAATCCATCGGCAAGCGTCCTGCGCTCGTCCCCGGTTTTGTTGCCGGTATGATCGCCATCCAGGGCCTGCCTGTTAACGCCGAGACCGGTATGATCGACGCCGGTGGCGCCGGCGTGGGTTTCGGCTTCCTGGGCGGCATCGTCGGCGGCTTCCTCGCCGGCTATGTCATCCTGCTGCTCGAGAAGGTCTTTGCCGGTCTGCCCAAGAACCTGGACGGCCTCAAGGCCATCTTCCTGTACCCGCTGTTCTCGACGGCTATCGTCGGCCTGGTCATGCTCGGTATTTCCGGCCCCATGGCTGCCATCAACACCGCCATGATGGACTTCCTCAAGGGCCTGTCCGCCTCTGGCGCCGTTGTCCTGGGTCTTGCCATCGGCTGCATGTGCGCCTTTGACATGGGTGGCCCGGTCAACAAGGCTGCTTACGTCACCGGTACCGCTATGCTCACCGAGGCACTGGCTGCTGGCGTTGGCACCGATACCTACAACTTCGGCACCAACTTCATGGCTGCCGTCTCCGCCGCTTGCATCGTTCCGCCGCTGATCACCACCTTCGCCGTCGTTGTCGGCAAGAAGTACTTCAGCCAGGAGGATCACGACGCCGGTATCGTCAACCTCATCCTTGGTTGCACCCACATCACCGAGGGCGCCATTCCGTTCATGACCAAGAACATCTGGCCCGTCATGCCCATCATGATGCTCGGTTCCTCTATCGCTTCGATCCTGACCATTATGTTCAACGTTCACGACCCGGCGCCTCACGGTGGCTTCCTGGTCCTGCCCGTTGTCGAGAACGGTCCGCTGTGGGTCCTCGCGATCCTCATCGGCGCTGTGGTCGGTGGCATCCTGTTCGTGGCCTTCAAGAAGTACGACTTCGAGAAGAACCAGAAGGCCGCTCCTGCAGCCAAGCCGGTTGAGGCTCCCAAGGCCGCTGCCGTCGAGGCCCCCAAGGCCGAGGCTGCCGACTTCGTGAAGGTCGAGAATGTCTTTGTCGCCGAGGACTTCGCTTCTCGTGACGAGGCTCTGAGCTTCGTTTCCAACCAGGCCGTCAAGGCCGGTATCGCCAGCGACGCCGACGCCGTCATGAACGCCTTCCTGGCCCGCGAGGCCGAGGGCACCACGGGCATGATGGAGGGCTTCGCCATCCCGCATGCCAAGTCCGACGCCATTACCGAGGCTGCCGTCATCGTCGTCAAGGACGAGTCCGGCGTGACCGGTTGGGACACCATGGACGGCGCTCCCGTCAACGTGGCTATCGCCCTGCTCATCCCCGGTGCCCAGGCCGGCACTACGCACCTCAAAATCCTGTCCAAGGTCGCCGAGGCGCTCATGGACGAGGACTTCCGTGCCACCGTCAAGGGTTCCACCGACGCCGCCGAGATCGCCAAGACGATCAACGCCCGCCTGGTCTAATTCCGCAGTACGCGAATAACATCGCCCCCTGTAACAAAGGCGAGGACTCCCTACGGGTCCTCGCCTTTTTTCATACCACCCGGCACTCAGGGACGTTCCTTTCCTGCCGGCACCCCGGGACACTCCTTAGTCCCCGACAGGGCATAAATAGCCCTCATCGACTGAATCACCCACGCGAACAATAATTCAGCCAGAATTCCTTTTGCACGATATTTCTTGGACGGAAGCATGTTCCCGCAGCTCGCCTGCCGGGCGGGGCGGTTAAGTTTGTCGCGAGTTCCGCACGCAAAGGAAAGCACTTAATGTGCTTTCCGTCTTGCGCAGGACTGTAGAGCAGCAAACTTAACCGCCCCGCCCGGCAGGCGAGCGGACAGCGAACGACATCTGTCCAACAATTCGTGCGAAACACAATGAAAAACCGTTTGATGTGAGTTAATATAAACAACGTCGTGAATCTGACTCCTGCCACATGCATGACAGGGGTTAAACACAAAAAAGGAGTCAACTATGGTTTCTGAGAAGGCTACCCTCGTTAATCCTCAGGGTCTGCACATGCGTCCGGCTGGTCTGTTCGCCTCCACCATGGGCAAGTACGCCTGTGACGTGACGGTCGTCACCCCCGAGAAGGAGGTCAACGGCAAGTCCCCGATGGCCCTCATGGCTGCTGGTATCCCCTGCGGTACCGAGGTCGAGGTCAAGTGCGACGGCGCCGACGAGGCCGAGGCTCTGGCTGCTGCCATCGAGCTCATCAAGAGCGGTCTTGGCGAGTAGAACTCAAACGGGTCGCATGTTGAACAACTAAGTTCATATTTGGGGGCGCAGTGACCTGTTGTAAGGTAGCTGCGCTCTTTTGTCATGGATATGGCAAAACGCTTTATCACATGACACGGAGAGAGGAATGGGAATGTATCAGGGAGTCAACGCTTCCGAGGGCATCGGTATCGGCACCGTCATGGTCGCCGTCGATCCCGACTTGACGTTTGAGCCGCACGAGGTTGCTGATTCGGCAGCAGAGAAGGAGCGCTATCAGTCCGCTCTTTCGGTCTTCTGCGAGAAGACCCAGGCTCAGGCCGACCACATGAAGGAGACGGTGGGCGAGGCCGAGGCCGAGATCATGAGCGGACACATTGTCCTGGCTCAGGACCCGGGCATGACCGACGCCATCAACGCCGCCATTGACGGCGGCACCTGCGCCGAGCAGGCGCTCATGGACACCTCGACCATGTTCGAGAACATGTTCCTGTCCATGGACGACGAGATGTTCCGTCTGCGCGCGGCCGACATCGCCGACATCCGCACCGGTATTCTGGCCGAGCTGCTGGGCAAGGAGGTCGTCGACCTCTCCGTCCTGCCCGAGAATACCGTCGTTGTCGTGCACGACCTCACGCCGTCCATGACCGCCACGATCGATAAGGCCCACGTTGCCGGTATCGTCACCGAGACCGGTGGCCGCACGTCGCACTCCGCGATCATTGCGCGCGCCCTCGAGATCCCGGCTGTCCTTTCGGTTTCCAACAGCTGCACCGCGTTGCGCAACGGTATGACCGTTGTCGTCGACGGTGGCAAGGGTATCGTCGAGGCCGATCCCGACGAGGAGACGCTCGCTGCCTACACCGCCAAGGCCGAGGCCTTCGCTGCCGAGAAGGCAGCCCTCGAGGCCTTCCGTGGCAAGCCGTCCGTGACTGCCGATGGCATCAAGAAGATCATCGCCTGCAACATCGGTAACCCCGATGACGTGCCCAACGCGCTCGATCACGACGCCGAGGCTATCGGTCTGTTCCGCTCCGAGTTCCTGTTCATGGACTCTGCTGAGCTTCCTTCCGAGGAGGAGCAGTTCAACGCCTATCGTAAGGTCGCCAGCGCGCTCAAGGGTGCTCCGGTCATCATCCGCACGCTCGATGTGGGCGGCGACAAGGAGATTCCGTATCTGCACATGGTCAAGGAAGAGAACCCCTTCATGGGCTTCCGCGCCGTGCGTTACTGCCTGGCCAATCCCGACCAGTACAAGGTTCAGCTCCGCGCCCTGCTGCGCGCCAGCGCCTTTGGTGACGTCAAGATCATGATCCCGCTCGTCACCTGCGTCGAGGAGGTCGTGGCCGTCAAGGAGCTCGTCGAGCAGTGCAAGGCCGAGCTGACCGAAGAGGGTCGCAAGTTCAACGAGAACATCGAGGTCGGCATTATGGTCGAGACGCCTGCCGCCTCGCTGCTCGCTGACCGTCTGGCCGAGGTCGCCGACTTCTTCTCTATCGGCACCAACGACCTCATCGGCTACACCATGTGCGCCGACCGTGGCAACGACACCATCTCCAACCTGTACCAGGTGTACTATCCCGCCGTGCTCCGCTCGCTCAAGAACATCATCGAGAGCGGCGTGAAGGCCGGTATCATGGTCGGCATGTGCGGCGAGGCCGCTGCCGATCCGCTGCTTGAGCCGCTGCTGATCAGCTGGGGCCTGGAGGAGTTCTCGATGAGCGCTCCGTCCATCCTGCGCGCCCGCAAGACCATCAGCCAGTGGACCAAGGCCGAGTGTGACGAGCTCGCCGAGAAGGCGCTCGCCTGCAACACCGCTGCCGAGGTCAAGGCACTGCTCGAGTCCGCAGCTCGCTAATTTGGTATCAGAGGTAACCGCGTGGTTGGAATGGGCCGGCCACGCGGCCCTCACATATACAGGGGGTACTGTAAATGTTCTACACGCTAACCGCTAACCCGGCTGTCGACATGACGGTTTCGAGCTCTCCGCTCGAGCCCGACGAGAACGTCCGCACCGGCTCGGCCAGCTACACGGCTAACGGCAAGGGCCTCGACGTGTCCTTCGCCTTTAAGAAGATGGGCGTCGACACCGTCGCGCTCGGTTTCTTCGCCGGCTTCACGGGCAAGTTCATCGTCGAGGAGGTCATGAATCTGGGTTGCCTCTGCCGCCCGGTCTGGACCGACGGTATCACGCGCATCAACACCTACGTCAACGATGGCCAGCACGAGTACGGCATCCTGAACCCCGGTGCTCCGATCACGCCGCAGCACCAGGAGGAGCTCTACAACATCCTGGACACCGCGGGCGACCTTGAGTGCCTGATCGTCTCCGGCTCCGTGCCTCCCAAAGCTACGCCCGACTTCCTGGCTCAGGTCATGGAGCACGCTCAGGCCCGTGGCGCCGATGTCGTCCTGGACCTGTCCTCCGACAAGCTCAAGGAGCTCGCTCACAAGAAGCCGCTGCTCATTAAGCCGAACCATCACGAGATGAAGGCTATCTTCGGCGTGCCGGTCGACACCGACGACGAGGTCCGCGTTGCCATGAAGCTGGCTCACGAGGCCGGCGTCCAGAACGTGCTGCTCACCCGTGGTAGCCGCGGTGACGCTTACTTCTCCAACGGCGAGGACATCTGGTACGCCAAGCGTGAGTTCAACATCAAGCTGGTTTCTTCCGTCTGCGCCGGCGACTGCACCCTCGCTGCGTTCCTGCACAAGTGGTACAGGGATCGCGACAACGTCGAGGAGGCCATGAAGCTCGCTATGGCCACCGGCGCCAACGTTGCCGAGTCCGTCGGCATCGGCGACTTCGGTCACGTCGACGAGTACAGCAAGCGCGTTGCTGTCCGCAAGCTCGATCGTCAGTAATCGAAACGCGACATATTCGTGCGCATGCGGCGCCCCGGTTTCGGCTGGGGCGCCTTTTTGTTCCGCCACGGGGGAGAGGAGTCCTTCCGTACTTCATCGCTTCCACACCGTTCACCGAGTTGTCCTAGCCTTTTACCGATGCGTGGAATATACTTTCATTAACACGTTGCCTTGTGAAAGGAACATTCATGATTTACACGCTCACTGCAAATCCCGCCATTGACTACAACATCGCCTGCGACGGCCTTGCTGCCAACACCGTCACGCGTACCCGCAACGCCGTCTACACGCCCAACGGCAAGGGCCTCAACGTCTCGTTTACGCTTGACCACTACGGTGTCGACACCACGATCCTGGGTTTCTTCGCCGGCTTCTCGGGCGAGTTTATCGTTAAGGGTGCCGAGGCCCTGGGCGTGCCCGTCAAGCCCGTGTGGACCGACGGCATCACGCGCGTCAACGTATTCCTCAATGCCGGCCCCGACACCGAGTACAACATGGTCAACGCCGGTGCCGCCATCAACGAGGCCAACGAGCAGGAGATGTTTGAGCTTATCGATTCGCTTGATGACATGACCTGCCTGGTCATCAGCGGCTCGCTACCTCCCAACACTTCCGAGGGCTTCCTGGCCGAGGTCCTGCGCCGAGTCAAGGCCAAGGGGGCCGAGTTCGTCCTCGACATCTCGAGCCATCAGCTGGCAGACCTCATTGCCATGGAGCCGCTGCTGATTAAGCCCAACGATGACGAGCTGCTCGATATTTTTGGCATTAAGGTGAGCGGTGGCGACGACGAGTCCGTCAAGGGCGCGATGGCCGAGCTGCACGCCAAGGGCGCCAAGAACGTGCTGCTGACCCTTGGTGGCGCCGGTGCGTACTTCTCCAACGGCGAGCACATTTGGTTTGCCAATCGCACCTTCGACGTCAAGCTGCTGTCGACGGTGTGCGCCGGCGATTCCTCGCTCGCTGCCTTCCTGTCCGTGTGGCACGACGCCCCCGAGCGCGTCGAGGACGCCCTGCGCCTTTCGATGGCTACCGGCGCCAACGTGGTCGAGTGCCCCGGTCTGGGCGATTTTGCCAAGGTGGACGAATATATGAAGCATATTGAGGTTCGCCAGGTCTGCTAGCAGCATCGATACGTCGTTGCCGAACACCCGCTTTGGATTACCAAGGCGGGTGTTTTTTGCGCGCTGAACGTATGTGGCGTCTGCTGTCTCGATTTATCTAATCGACGACGCGATTGCGTGTGCGTGTTTTCTCGTTTCTTGTTAGACTTCTTGAGAACCATCGATTTACGCTCACAAGTGCAGGAGGCCATAGGCATGTGCAATGTTTCGCTCAACGGTACGCAACCGTCCGATGCGTCCCTGCGCGTCCTGCGTGCGCTTGAGGCGGCTGGTCTTGAGGCTTGGTACGTGGGCGGTTGGGTGCGCGACGCCCTGATGGGGTGCCCCAGCCACGATGTTGATATGTGCTGTAGCGGCCTGTGGCAGGAGTCCAAAGCGGCGCTCGAGGCCGCCGGCATCGCGGTTGTGGAGTCGGGCATTAAATTTGGCGGAATCACGGCTATTTCCGATGGCGAGCGTATCGAGGTCACCACGTACCGTCTGGATGGCTTTTACACCGATGGTCGCCATCCCCAGAGTGTGGAGCGTGCCGCCTCGCTCGAGGACGATCTGGCGCGCCGCGACTTTACCGTCAACGCCATGGCCTGGCATCCCGAGCGCGGGCTTGTCGACCGCTACGACGGCCAGGGTGACTTGGAGCGCAAGCTGATTCGCGCTGTCGGCGATCCCAAGCGTCGTTTTAACGAGGACGCCCTGCGCATGTTGCGTGCGGTGCGCTTTGCCTGCCGCCTGGACTTTATGATTGAGCCAAAGACTAAGCGCGCGCTTGCCGAGTGTGCGCCGCTGCTCGATGCCGTGGCGCGTGAGCGTGTGGGTATTGAGCTCGAGGGCATTCTTTCGACCGGTCATGGGGGAGACGCGATGCTGCGCTACCCCGAGCTCATCTGTGCCTCTGTGCCTGAGCTGGCCCCGGCCCGTGGCTTTGACCAGCGTAGCGTCTACCATGCCTTTAACGTCTACGAACATATCGCCCGTGTGCTGACGGTGGCAGGGGAGCTTGCGCTGTGCGACGGCGTCGCGCCCTTGTCGAGCCTTATGTGGGCGGCGTTTTTGCACGATGTGTCCAAGCCCGAGTGTTTCACGGTCGATCACGCCGGCAGCGGACACTTCTACGGTCATCCCGAGCTCGGCGCCAAGAAAGCGCGCGTCATTATGGATCGCCTGGCGCTCTCGCACGACCTGGTGCGCGACGTGTGCCTGCTCATCAAATATCACGACAAGCCGCTGCGCCCCGAGCGCTCCTGCCTGCTCAATATGATGCGCGCGCTTTCGGGCGGGGGCGTCGACACGCCGCGTTTGATGGACGAGCTCATGGATCTTAAGCGTGCCGATACGCTCGGCAAGGCCCCGTCGTGCTTCTATTACGTCGAGACGATTGAGGAGATGCGCGCGATGGCGCACGAGCTGCTGAAGGCGGGGGAGCCCTATACGCTCAAGATGCTCGCCATTAACGGCGGCGACCTGATCCGCGCCGGTGTGAAGCCGGGGCCCGAGCTAGGCCAGCTACTCAACGCCGCCCTCGAAGCCGTTATCGAGGACAACATCCCCAACGATCGCGAAACCCTTTTGGTTCATCTCAACTTGAATTAGCTAATTAGTTGACCTGCGCGTTCCATAACCTGTCGACAATTTTTCGGCAATTTGGAATTTCTTCTTGCGCTGATGTTTTTTGTCCCGTAATATATTTCCTCGCAGCACGGCAGTGCAGATGTTATGTGGCCCGTTCGTCTAGCGGTTTAGGACGCCGCCCTCTCAAGGCGGAGATCACCAGTTCGAATCTGGTACGGGCTACCACTTCTTTTCTGCCGAGGCCTATGGCCCGTTCGTCTAGCGGTTTAGGACGCCGCCCTCTCAAGGCGGAGATCACCAGTTCGAATCTGGTACGGGCTACCACGCATCTGATACCCGGTCTTTCCACGGAAGGCCGGGTTTTTTATTATCAAACAACTGTCTGTCATTCCCGTTTGAACAAGAGCTTTGCGTTCTGCTTATGGCCCTTACGGGTACAATAACCAAGATATTTTGACTGTTAGAAGGAGTCTCATGACGGAGTCCTCTCAGCATACGTCCAAGCCCCAGGTCGAGGTTGAGGCCTCGGGCGGCGATGACAATAAGAGCGCACGCCGCGGCGCAATCTTTATCGGCGTTGTGCTGGTGGGTTATATCGTCTATCTGGTGGTAACCGGGCAGATGGGGCAGTTCTGGGCTGCTATGTCGAGCGTCCAGGCGCCCTGGCTCGTTGTCGCGTGTCTTTGCATGTTTATGTATCTGTTCTTTGGCATTGTGGCCTATGCGATCGCCGTCTGGCTCGACCCCAATTCACCCGTCGGCATTCGCGACCTGATCTCGGTCGAGGCGAGTGGCATCTTCTTTGGCAACCTGACGCCCATGATGATGGGCTCTACGCCTGCCCAGATCTACCGCCTGACCAAAGCGGGCCAAAACGTGGGCGAAGCGGGTGCCACGCAGTTCACCCGATTTATTGTGTATCAGTTTGGCCTCGTTGCCTGGGGCGCTATCCTATTGCTTGCTCGCATGCCGTTTTTTGCCGAGCGCTATGGCGACATGACGCTGCTGTGCGTCTTTAGTTTTGGCGGTCACTGCTGCATCCTGCTCGGCATCTTCGCCGTCGCGCTCATGCCTAAGACCGTCACGCGCGTCGCCCATTGCATCATCAATTGGCTCGAGCGCATAGGTGTCTCGGCCACTAAGATCGATGGATGGCGCTCGTTTGTCGATGGCGAGATCTACTCCTTCTCCGAGAAGTTCAAGCTTTCGGCCGGACATTTTTCTTCCATGCTGCTCACCGTGTTTATCACCATGCTGCAGCTCGCGTTTTTCTACCTCGTGCCGTATTTCCTGATGCTCGCCTTTGGCCACCACGAGGTCGACTTTTTCTCGGTCATGGCCGCGAGCGCCTTTGTCCAGCTGCTGAGCTCTGCGGTTCCCTTGCCCGGTGGAACTGGTGGCGCTGAGGGCGGCTTTGCTTTGTTCTTGGGTCATTTCTTTGGGTCGGCTTCGACCGCCGGCTATCTGCTGTGGCGTCTCATTACGTTTATCGCGCCGACCATTTTGGCTGCGCCCCTGCTGGGCCTTAAGAGCGCCCACAACGAGAGCATCCATGCGCGCTGGGATCGCGTGATGCGCAAGCTCGGCCGCGAGCCTCAGACGCCCTCTGCGCCCACTAAGCCGCACCCCACGAATGCTGTTACCGTTGATCCCAGGAAGCACGCTCAGAAGGCTTCTGGGACCGCTAAGCCGGCTCATAAAGCCTATGTGCGCCAGACGGGCGACGGTATCCGCGTATCTCCGTCGGCGCTCAATAAGAAGAAGCACCCTAAGTCGCGGTAGGGCAGTCGTGCGTTCTTCATGATGCGGGGCATATTTGAGCTGTATGGGGGATAATCCTCTTACGTAGATTATCTCTCATCTGTTGATGAATGCTCGCATATCGAAGGGACACACCCATGGCCACCAGTAAACCGCGTATTGATCGCCGTATCGTTCGCAGCCGCAATGCCATCCTTTCCGCTTTTGAGCGCTTGCTCATGGAAAAGCCGCTGGCAGACATTACGGTGAGTGCCATCGCGCGCGAGGCCAATGTCGACCGTAAAACCTTCTACGTGCACTTTGGTACGGTTGATGGCTTGCTCGATGCCATTGCCGTCGATGTGGTGGAGATGATTGTCGACTCGGTCGAGAAAACGCTTGCTTCCATGGACGGTGACACCAACGAGCGCGCCCTGGGCGCGGCGGCGACCTTCTTTAAAACCGTTAACGAGGCGCTGTGCAACAACCTGGTGCTCAATCGTCAGCTGATCGAGAACATTCCGCTCGATGATTTTATGGCTCGTCTTCGTGCGCCGCTCGAGCACGAGATTGCCGAGCGCGATCTGCTGCCCCACGGTCTCAAGGACGAGATGTTCGACTACTATCTGGCGTTTTTGCTGTCGGGTATTATCGGAATCTATCGCACATGGGCGCTGTCTGACGGCTCGGTTCCTATCGAGCGCGTCTCGGAGGTCGCCAACGACCTGACTCTCAATGGCCTGTCGAGTCTGGAATCTCGCTTGGATTAGGCGCAGGCTCGAGTTCGCGAGGCGCTTGTCGGGGTGCAGCCCGATCGACCAGGCGACGAGCATCCCGCCGAAGCAGTCGATGACCGGGCTCAGGTAGACCTTCTCGCCGCCCGGGAGCCTGAACTCGGTGATGTCGGTGAGCCACAGCAGGTTGGGCTCGTCGGCGTGGAAATTCCTGTTTACGAGGTTCTCCGGCGCCTAGTAGACCTCGCCGGCGTAGGAGCTGTAGCCTGAGGATCCTTAAAAGAAAGTCCAGTTTATCCTTTCCACCCCAATTGGGAATCCTCCGATGCGCCTTCGCACGCTCGCATGACCTCGATACCGTGCGAGCGTGCGAACTCGACGAGCTCTGCGTTGCGGGCGTTAATGGTGCCGAAGGCGGCGGGGCACACGATAAGGCGCGCGCAGTGGACGAGGAGCTCTTTGGCGCGGGCTATGGTTTTATCCCCGATCGGCTCGAAGGCGCGCTCGGCCACGCATTCCGCCGCCAGGTCGCGCGCTAGCTCGCAGTCGATGTCCCCTTCGTGCAGAACGCCCGTGTAGAACGCCTTGCCCTGCCGGATGAGCTGGCGAAACACAGCCGACCCCGTACCTGCGCCGGCGATGACGAACGTGTGCGCATCGCCGTGCGGGCGTCCAATTTCCACGCTGCCGAAGCGCTCGTTGAAGGTGCCATGTTGAAGGCCGTAGAGCTCGCCAATCGTCTCGCGCGTGAATATGTCCTCGGGTACGCCGGCGCGGAAGACCCGGCCGTCCTTCACGCAAATCACCTTGTCGGCGCTTTTCTGCGCGAGCTCGAGTTCGTGGATGGACATGATGACAGCCACATTCCGCGATTTCGCAAGGTGGCGAAGTATTCGCAGCAGGTCGATCTGGTAGCGGATATCGAGATACGACGTGGGCTCGTCGAGCACGAGCACACGCGGATCCTGCGCGATGGCGCGTGCGAGTATGACGCGCTGGCGTTGCCCGTCGCTTATCTGCATGAAGTCGCGCTCGGCGAGCTCTTCCACACGTGCGGTTTTCATGGCCTCGTCGACCCGACTATGGTCGTCGGGCGAGAGTGTGCCCATTCGCCCGGTGTAGGGGTGCCTTCCCGCCTCTACGACATCGCGGCAGGTGAGGAGCTCGGTCCGGGGGCGATCTGTCAGCATAACGGCAAGGTTCTTTGCAAACTCCGCCGTCTTCCATCGGGAAATCTCCCGCCCGTCGAGCTCGACCGCGCCGGCAAGCGGTGCCAGATGGCGTGTGATGGTTTTTAAGATGGTCGACTTGCCCGAGCCGTTCGGCCCGATGAGCGCCACGACGTCGCCCGCGCGAACCTCCAGATCGACGCCTCCGACTACGACCTTCTTGTCGTAGCCCGCCGACAGGTCGCTTATGTGGAAAAGCGGCGCTCCGTCAGCCTGCGTTTCGACCGTAGTTTCGAGGTTCGGCTCCGCTCGGAAGAGGCGTTCCGCGCGCAGTTCCGCACGAGCCGAAAGTGCCTTCTGGCGCTTTCGTGCGAGCTCAGGACTGTCTAAGCATGGAATGTCCCCTCCGAGCGTTTTGGGCCGCGGCACGAATTCCCCCATCTACCTCACCCGCTTCTTCAACATGAGCGCGATAACCACCGGAGCGCCGAAGATGGCGGTGACGGCGCTGATGGAAAGCTCGACGGGAGAGAACAGCGTGCGCGCGATCAAATCGCAGCCCGCGCAGAAGATGGCGCCTCCCAAGAAACACGCAGGAATCACGCGGATGGGCTTCGACGACTTTAGCGCCGACTTCACGAGATGCGGAACCGCGATGCCTACGAACGACACCGGGCCAGCGAACGCGGTCACGCAGGCGGAGAGCATGCTCGCTAGAAGGACGAGCACCACGCGGAAGCGTTCGACGTTCACGCCGACGCTTTTCGCGTAGGCTTCTCCCAGCTGGAAGGCGGAAAGGGGCTTCGATATCGCGAATACGCATGCGCTCACGGTGATCACCACGACCGCGATGACCGCGATGTCGTCCCAGCTCGAACCCGAGAAGCTACCCAAAGACCAGTTGTGCAGGTTCACGATGGACTGGTCGTCGGCGAAGGCGATGAGGAAGTTCGTCGCCGCCGAGCAGATGTATCCCACCATGACGCCCGCCACGATGAGCATGGCCATGGAACTTATGCGCCGTGCGATGAGGAGCACGAAGCCGATGGTGATAAGCGAGCCCAGAAACGCTGCGGCCACCATGGCCGGCGAGGACATGGCCTGGTTCGCGCCTAGAAGTACGATCATCGTAAGCGCGACGACGAACTTTGCGCCCGAGGAGACGCCCAAGATGAACGGGTCGGCGATGGGGTTGTTGAAAAACGTCTGCAGCAGGAACCCGGAAAGCGAAAGTGCCCCGCCGAGAAGCACGGCTGAAAGCACGCGCGGCAGGCGAATCTCCCAGATGACCTGGCTTTCCATGGAATTGGCCGCGCCGCCCGAAAGGATGCCGGGGATGTGGTCTGCGGGCACGAGCACGCTCCCGATGCACAGGTTGGCCCCGACGAGCACGATGAGGGCAACAGCGAGCAGCGCCGTCACGACGCGACACCGCGCGGCGCGCCCCGATTCGTCGTATGCCATGGAAAGCCGGCTTCTCATGGCGCTAACCGAGCTTCCTCAGATAATGGAAGTCGCTCGCGTCATCGCCGGTGAACGCCCCGTGCAGCTCGTCGATAATGTCGGCGGTAGAAGTCATCTGCTGGTACATGTCGGCGCTTGTGACCCAGACGTTGCCGTTCTTCACGGCTTTGAACTGCGACAATAGCGCGTTTTTGCCTACGAAGTCGTTCAAGGTGGCAACCGATTCGTCGATGGTGCCGTTGTAGACGATGATGTCGGCATCCTTCGCTGTCGCGTAGAAGCGCTCCATTTCGAGCGTTACTGATGAACCTGACGTCGACGCCGTCTGCGCGTCATCGAGCGCGTAGCTGCCGCCTGCAAGCTCGATCATCTGCGCCACGTAGTCGCCCGCCCGCCGCGTGACGGCGGCCCCGTTCGAGTTAATGTAGAAATACGCCACGGTTTTACCTGACGACGCGAGCCCCGACGTTTGCTCGACGCGGGCCTTCTGCTCGTTGAACAGGTGCGTGGCCTCGTCTTCCTTGTCGAACAGGACGCCGAAAAGCTTAATCCACTCGACGCGCCCGAGTGCTTTGGGCTCGCTCGACGACTGTTCGGTGAGCACGACGAGCCCGAGCTTCTGCAGCTTTTCCTTCACATCGGGCGTGTGGTTGATCATGGTGTTCTCGATGGCGAGCGTGCAGCCCGAGGCCGATATTCGCTCGTAGTCGGGCGCGCTGTACTTGCCGCCGTAGGCGATCGCCCCACTTCCGAGCGCGCTTTTGAAGCCCGCGACCGAGCAATCGTCGGCTTTCGTGCCCGACATTAAGATATTGTCGTTCGCATCGAGCGCGTCGACCAGGCACATCGTCGCCGACGACACGAGGTACACCTTGTCGGCGGGGCGCCTTATGACCGCGATGTCGGAGCTTAATCCATCAGGTACCTTCGCATCTTGCGGCACCACGAGGAAGCGCTCCCCGTTCGAAACGCAGATAAGCCGCAGGCCGCCTTCGAACTCGTCGACAGTGAAGTGCTCGGCGTATTCAAGCTGAAGCGCTCCCGTCGGCTCCCAGCCGCAGCCCAAATCGGCGTTGTGGAAGTCGGCCGCGGCGCTTGAAGCCGTTCCCGCAGGGGAGCCGCCGCTTGCATCGTCGCCCGATTTCTCCTTCATGGTGGATGAGTCGAAGTGGAGCGTGTAGTCGATGGTGTGCGGCGTCGACATGGCGACGGTCTCGGCCGACACGGCGATGTCCTCGTCGAGCGTGACGGGTATCTCGAACGTGGAGTTGCCGCCGTCGTTTACGGGGGCGTAGTCCACGCCGTCGACGGTCATCTTGTCGTAGTTCGAACTCGACCAGGTGATGGTCGCGGTGTAGGTGTCGCCATCCTTCACAATTGTGGTGGGTGAGGCGATGCTTGCGCGCCCTGACCCGCCGGAAAGCGAGACGCTCACCGTGTATTCCTGAGAGCCCGCCGTGCCACCGGTCGCGTTCGGGCTCGCACTGCACCCCGCGAAGGGAAGCGCGAGCAGGGCGACGAGAACGCAGGCGATCGCGCGCGCCGCGATGCTGTGGAGCTTCCTGTTTTCCCCCTTGGGAAGAATCGACCGCATGGCGTTACTTCAGTGCGCCGGCGCGCAGATCGACGCCGGCGGATTCGAACACAAGTGTGCGGTCGTACCACTGCTCTTTTCTAATACTCCACGCGGCACAGGCGGTGTCCTCGTCGAGCGCATCAACGGGCACGTCGTAGGTGTACTTGCCTTCCGCGTTTTCCACATAGGGGATGAAGTCGGCCTCGCTCGCGGCGGCAGCCTCGTCGCCCGTGCCCATGAAGAGCTTGCCGTAGCCCGTGCCGGAAAGCGTCATCACGCAGTGCATGGAGCCGTTTTCCACGATGAGCTGGGCGTCCACGATCCTGAACATGTTCGAGCTGGAATCTACGGTGATTGGATAGGTGCCGTCGGCCACCTTGTCGGCGGTGATGGGGGCAGCGCTTGCGCCCGCGGGCGCATCGGCCGCCTGTTCGGTCTTTTCCTGGGAATCGGCATCGCTTGCCTTTGCGCTGTCGATTGAATTTCCGGCGCAGCCGGCGAGCGAGAACGCGCAAAGCGCCGCCGACAGGGCGAAGACGAGGGTTTTCTTCAACATGGAGGGGGTTCCTTTCAATCGCTTCGACCGCCCGTGCCGTGCGGTGGGCGGTCGGGATGCGAATGCAACGGGCATGCGTCGTCAGTCGGGGAAAGGCGCATGCCCGTTGCACGGGGACGCGACCGGCGCCCCCGTGCGCGGCGAGTTTACAGCTTGGCGATGGCGTCGTCCACGTGCGAGACGTAGATGTCGTCGACCGCGACGTTCTGTCCCAGACCCTGGAGCAGGCACGTCACTTCGAAGCCGGCGGCCACGAACTTCGCAGCCCAGCTGTCGGGGTCGGTCTCGTCTGCCATGTCGTTGTTCGCGTGGTCGCCCGCGACCACCATGAACGGCGCGAGCACGGCCTTCTTGTAGCCTGCGGCGCTCGCGGCGGCGATAACATCCTCGCAGGTCGGTTCAGCCTCGACGGTGCCGACGAAGAACTGCGTCAAACCCTCGTTCTTGAACACTTCCTGCATCTTGGCATAGTCGGCGTTGGAATCGGCTTCGGTGCCGTGGCCCATGAGGCACAGCGCCGTCTCGCCGTCGTCGAAGGACGCCATGTTCTCCTTAATGGCTGCGGCCACCTTTTTGTAGTCGTCGTCGGAGGTGAGCAGCGGGTCGCCGAGCGAGATCTTGTCGAACTTGTCGGCGTACTTGTCGAGCTCGTCTTTCACGTCGGCGTATTCCAGGCCAGCCATGAGATGCGTCGGCTGCACGACGATTTCCTTCACGCCGTCTTCCACGCAGCGGTCAAGCGCCTCGGTCATGTTGTCGATCGTGATGCCGTCGCGCTTCTTCAGCTTGTCGATGATGATCTGCGCGGTGAAGGCGCGGCGGATGTCGTAGTCCTGCCAGTACTTCTCGCGGATAGCGTCTTCGATGGCGCCGATGGTGATGTGGCGCGAGTCGTTGTAGCTCGTGCCGAAGCTCGTGACGAGGATGACCGGCTTCGCGGCCTTCTCCTTTTCACTAGATTTCTCGGAACTCGCGGAGGTGTTGGAGCAGCCCGCGAGCGCGACTCCGGCGAGCGCGACGGCTCCGGTTGCTGCGGCGCCCATGAAGCCGCGGCGTGACATCTGGTCGGACATGGTTTTTCCTTTCCTCGGTTTGCCGGTCCCCCGGCGACAGTTGCTTGTCGGCACAAGCGAAAGAAAAGCGCACCCCTCGGGGTTCACAAGGAGCTAACGCCACGGCGATGCCGTGAGGAAAAGGCGAAGCAGTCTGGCTTGGGGCGCGAGGCGGTTCGCCCGCGCGTCCTATACAGTAATGTCCCTTGCCCAGGATTCCCACCTGGTTCCCTCCGCAAGCCAGCGCGGGCTGTGCAGGCGCCGCGCCGGTCATTTCCTTTTATCCGATTGTCATATGCTCGTTGCCGAAACTTTTACTATGATAGTGGGCACTTGTGAACGTGTCAAAGCCAGCGCGGGCGGCATTGCGCCTCCTGCCTGCGTATTTGCGCCGATTGCTGCCGCAGGCGCCGTGTTTTGCCCGCTGCGCGAATGGCGGCGTAAACGGTTGCGATGAGAAACGGGAAGGGAAGGCTCGGATGATTCATATCGTTGGCGCAGGTTCGGGCGCCGCCGACCTTATCACGCTGCGCGGGGCGCGTCTTCTACGCGCGGCCGACGTGGTCGTTTGGGCGGGGAGCCTTGTGAACCCCGAGCTGCTCGCCGAGTGCAAGGAATCCTGCGTCGTCTACGACAGCGCGCACATGACCTTGGAGGAAGTGCTCGACGTGATGTGCGCGGCGGATGCGCGGGGCGAGGAAGTGGTGCGCCTGCACACGGGCGACCCGTGCCTGTACGGCGCCATCCAGGAGCAGATGGACGCGCTCGACGCGCGCGGCGTGGTCTACGAGGTGGTGCCCGGCGTGTCGAGCTTTTGCGGTGCCGCGGCGGCGCTTCGCCAGGAATACACGCTGCCGGGAATCAGCCAGTCGGTCGTGATCACGCGGCTTTCCGGGCGCACCCCCATGCCCGCGGGCGAGGGCATGCGCACCATGGCGGAAAGCGGCTCGACTATGGTCATCTTCCTGAGCTCGGGTATGCTCGCCGAGCTTTCCGCCGAGCTTTTGGCCGCGGGCCGCAGCTCCGACGAGCCGGCGGCGCTCGTGTACAAGGCGACCTGGCCTGAGGAGCGCGTGGTGCGATGCACAGTGGGCACGCTCGCTGATGCGGGCGCGCGAGAGGGCATCGACCGCACGGCGCTCGTGGTGGTGGGCCGCGTGCTCGGAGTTCGCGGTGGGCTTGCGCACAACGGCGCGCAAGCGGAGTCGTACGAGCGCAGCAAGCTTTACGACCCTTCGTTTGCCACGGGGTATCGGAAGGCGAGCAGCTAGCGTGGCCTTCGAGCACTACATATATACCGGGACGACCCGCCTGCGCTGCGGCTACACCACGGGGAGTTGCGCCGCGCTTGCGGCGAAGGCGGCCTGCGAGATGCTTTTGTCACGAAAGCCCGTCGGCCGCGTGTCGATCGTCACCCCCGGCGGGCTGCCCGTCGAGGCGAACGTGGTCGACGCATGTATCGGCGAGGGGTGCGCCCAGTGCGCCGTGCGAAAGGACGCAGGCGACGATGCAGATGTGACCGACGGCGTGCTCGTGTACGCGCGCGTGGAACATGCGGGGTCGGGCACGGGCGCTGCGGGCAGCAAGGGCGTGCCCGCGCGCGAATCGGAAGTTTCCGTCGATGGCGGCGTGGGCGTGGGGCGCGTGACGTTGCCCGGGCTCGAGCAGCCGGTGGGGGCGGCCGCCATCAACGCGACGCCGCGCGCGATGATCACTTCGGCGGTGCGCGAGGTGTGTGCCGCGCACGGCTTTTCTGGAAATATTGCTGTGACGATTTCGGTACCCGAGGGTGTTGCCCTTGCCGAAAAGACCTTCAACCCGCACCTGGGGATAGAGGACGGCATTTCCATCCTGGGCACGACGGGCATCGTCGAGCCGCGCAGCCTTGCTGCCTTGCGCGACAGCATCGAGCTCGAGATCCGGCAGCATGCGGCTATGGGGCGGCGCGGAGTCGTGCTCACGCCCGGCAACTACGGCGGGCAGTTCATCTCGGGGCATTTCCACCTAAACGGTGCGCCGGTGGTCTTCATCTCCAACTTCGTGGGCGATGCGATTGATTGCTGCGTTCGCGAGGGATTTACCAATGTCCTTCTTGTGGGACACATCGGCAAGCTAGTGAAGGTCGCGGGCGGCATCATGGACACCCATTCGCGTACCGCCGACTGCCGCGCGGAGATTCTGGCCGCCCACGCGGCCTTGGCCGGCGCGGGCGCGAAGACCGTGCACGAGATCATGTCGTCGGTCACGACCACGACGGCGCTTGAGGTAATCGAGGCCGCCGGCGTGGGGGACGCTGTGCGCGCCTCGCTCGCTGCGGCAATCGAGGACAGGTTGCGCCGCCGCGCGGCGGGCGCATGCGACATCGCCGCGGTCGTGTTCGACGCCGGGCGCCGCGAGCTTTTCCGCACGTCGGGCGCCGATGCTGTTATCGGGGAATTGGGGGCGACGTATGAGTAAAGGCGTGCTGTACGGGGTGGGCACGGGGCCTGGCGACCCCGAGCTGCTCACGATCAAGGCCGTCCGCACAATCGAATCGTGTCCGGTCATCGCCGCACCGCAAACGGCGGACGGGGTCATGGTCGCGCTTGACATTGTGCGCGGCGCCGTCGACCTTACAGGCAAGACGGTGATCCCCGTGCGATTCTCGATGACGCGCGACGCCGAGCGCCGCGCGGCCGAGCATGCCTCGCTTGTTCGCGAGCTTGTCGCGCACCTGGATGCGGCCCGCGACGTCGCGCTGCTGAACCTGGGGGACCCAAGCATCTACGCCACCTTCCAGCGCATAGCGCCCGACGTGCGCGCCCGCGGGTTCGAGGCGCGCGCCATTCCCGGCGTGCCGAGCTTCTGCGCGGTCGCCGCGGCGCTCGAGCGCGACCTCACGCCCGAGATGTCGTCGCCTCTGCACATCGTGCCCGGCGGCTACGATGACGTTCGCCGCGCAATCGGCTGGCCGGGGACGAAGGTGGTCATGAAGGCGCGCCGCTCGCTTGCGGACACGAAGCGCATCCTTCGCGAGGAGGGCGCCTTCGACGGTGCCGAGCTCGTAGAGGACTGTGGGCTTCCGGGCGAGCGCGTGTACCGCTCGCTCGACGATGTGCCCGATCGGGGCAGCTACTTCTCGACGATGGTGGTGCGCTAGATGAGGGTTTCCTGCATAGCGTTCACTGAGAGGGGGTATGCGTTGGCGGAGCGCACCGCACGCGCGCTTTCCGATTGCGCGCAGACAGGTGAAGATGACTCTGGCTGGAACGTTTCCGTTTCGCGCGGGTTCGGCGAGGGGAAGGCCGACCTGCGCGCATGGACGGCGCTCGCGTGGGAAGCGTCGGACGCGCTTCTGTTCGTGGGCGCGGCGGGCATCGCCGTGCGGGCGATCGCGCCGCATGTCGCCTCGAAGGCAAACGATTCCGCGGTTGTGGTGATCGACGAGGCGGGGCGCTTTGCCGTCTCGCTTTTGTCGGGGCATTTGGGCGGTGCGAACGAGCTTGCGCAAACTGTGGCACGCGCGGCAGGGGCCATCCCCGTCATCACCACGGCGACCGACGTCCGCGGCGTGTGGGCGGTGGATACGTGGGCGCGCTGTGCTGGGCTCGCCGTTTCGAATCCCGAGGCTATCAAGCGAGTGTCGGCGCGGCTGCTTTCGGGCGGGCGCGTGGCGCTCTATTCCGACATGCCGATTTCGGGACAGCCGCCTGAGGGGGTTGACATTGCGTCCGACCGCGCTCGGGCCGATATCGTCGTGTCGCCGTTCGCTGGCGCGAATGCAGGTGCGTCCGTTCGCGCGGCGGAGACAACGGGCGAGGTCGTGCCCGCCGGTGTGACGGGGAAGCCGGCGGGCGTGCGGGCGCAGGCGCCTGCGCCCGAGCCGCTTCACCTTGTCTTACCCTGCATCGTTGCGGGCATAGGGTGCCGTCGCGGTGCGTGCACCGAAGCGATCGGGGAGGCGTTTCTTCTCGCGTGCGGGCAGGCGGGCATCTCGCCTTCGGCCGTGCGCGAGGCGGCGACGATCGACGTTAAGGCGCGCGAGGAGGGTCTGCTCGCCTTCTGCCACGCGCGCAGTATCCCGCTCGCGACGTATTCCGCAGAGGAGTTGTCGCAGGTCGAAGGCAGCGTTTCGCCATCTGATTTCGTGCGCGCGACGGTGGGGGTCGACAACGTGTGCGAGCGCGCGGCGCTCGCGGGCGGGGGCAAACTTTTCTTCCCGAAGCTCGCTCACGGCGGCGTGACCGTCGCGTTTTCCAAGGTAACTATCGAACTTTCGTTTAAGGAGCGGTGATGGGAAAGCTCTTCGTGGTGGGGATTGGCCCGGGCGGCCCCGACGGCATGACGATTGCGGCTCGGCGCGCGCTCGAGGCGGCCGACATCGTTGTGGGGTACACGAAATACGTGGAGCTCGCGCTCGCCGCCGTGCCCGACGCGGCGCATCTCGCGACGCCGATGATGCACGAGGTCGAACGGTGCCGCCTGGCGCTTTCGCGCGCGCAGAGCGGAGAAGCCGTGGCGCTCGTGTGCAGCGGTGACGCGGGCGTGTACGGCATGGCGAGCCCCGTGCTGGAGCTTGCGGAGGACTACCCCGATGTAGACGTGGAAGTTATCGCCGGGGCCACCGCGGCTCAGAGCGGGTCGGCGGTGCTCGGCGCCCCGCTTGCCCACGATTTCGCGGTCGTGTCGCTCTCTGACCTGCTCACGCCGTGGGAGGTCATCGAGCGCAGGCTCGCCGCCGTGGCGAGCGCCGACTTCTGCATCTGTTTGTACAACCCGCGCAGCAGAAAGCGCGCCGACAGGCTCTCGCGCGCGGCGAAGATTATGCTCGAATGGAAGGCCCCCGACACGCTCTGCGGCTGGGTGCGCAACATCGGGCGCGAGGGGCAGCAGTCGGGTATGTGCAGGCTCTCCGAGCTGGGGGAGTTCGATGCAGACATGTTCACCACCGTGTTCGTCGGCAACGCGGACACGAAGCGCGTAGGCGGCCGTATGGTCACGCCGCGCGGGTATCGGGAGATTCCATGCGAAAGGTAACGATCATCGGGGCGGGGCCCGGAAACCCCGACTTGCTCTCGCGCGCGGCGCTCGACGCGATCGACATCGCCGACGTGGTCATCGGCGCTCATCGCGCACTTGTCGGCATCGACGTGCCGCCCGACGTGGTGAGATGCGAGCTCGTTAAGACGGCGGACATCGTCGCCGCGCTCACCGATGCGGCGTCGTGGCAGCGCGCCGTGGTCGTGATGACGGGCGATGTGGGGCTGTTCAGCGGCGCGCGCCGCCTGGTGGAGGCGCTCTCCGGCGACGCGCAGGTGGACGTGCGCGTCATTCCCGGCATAAGCTCAGCGTCGTATCTCGCCGCGCGCCTCGCGCGTCCATGGCAGGATTGGCGCTTCGTGAGCGCTCACGGCGTGGCGTGCGACATCGTGGCCGAGGCCGAGCGCGCAGGTGAGCTCTTCCTCGCCACGTCGGGCGGGGAAGACCCCTCGCGGCTTTCGGGCGAGCTTGTGCAGGCGGGCTTCGAGGACGCGCGCGTGACGGTGGCCGAGCGCCTGTCGTACCCCGACGAGCGCATCACCTGCGCGACCGCAAGTGAAATCGCAGGTCAGACGTTCGACGACTTGAACGTGATGCTTATCGAGTTCGCAGGCTGCGCCGGGTCGCCTGCGAACTCTAGTGCAGCCTCCGAGGCGCCGGCTGGCGCATCTGCGCCCGCGGCGGCTTCTTTCGTGGCGGACTCTGCGGGCGCATTCCACGCCGCGAGCCCCCGCTGGCCGTACGCTTCCTCGGGCATTCCCGACGAGCTCTTCATTCGCGGCGACGTTCCCATGACCAAGCAGGAGGTGCGCGCCGTCGCGCTCGCGAAGCTGCGCCTTACCGCGACCGACACCGTGTGGGATGTCGGCGCCGGCACGGGGAGCGTGTCGATCGAGGCGGCGCTCGTCGCGCGAGCGGGGTCGGTATGGGCGGTCGAGCGCAACGCGGCCGGCGTGCGGCTCATCCGAGAGAACGCGGATGCATTCGGGTGCGGCAACGTGCATGCGGTCCCCGGTGTCGCCCCCGAAGCGCTCGCGAAACTGCCCGACCCCGACGCCGTGTTCGTCGGCGGGAGCGCGGGCGAGCTTCCCTCCATCGTGGAGGCGGCGCTCGAGAAGAACTCGCAGGTTCGCCTGTGCGTGCCATGCGTCACCGTTGAGACGCTCACCGAGGCGTGCGCGCTCCTCTCGGGTTCGCGCTTTAAGGAGTTCGAGGCGTGCCAGGTGTCGGCCGCCCGCGCCGAGGCTGTAGGCTCGCACCATCTTATGAAGGCGCAAAACCCCGTGTTCCTCGTCAGCGCGCGTGGTGCGGGCGCGGATGCCGAGGAGCTTGCCGATGTCGGGGCGCTTGTTGAGTCACCTGTCGGGGAGGACCCCTCTGCCGAGGGGAAACCATCCGTTGAGGTGGTCTCGCTTGCTAACTGCAACGCCGCAGGTGGGGAAGGCGGCGCCCGGTGAGCACGTCCATCCCGCGCTTCATGGTCGCTGCGCCCTCGAGCGGGAGCGGCAAGACGGTCGTCACGTGCGCGCTCCTGCGCGCGCTCGCGCGTCGCGGCCTTGCATGCGCGGCCTTCAAATGCGGACCCGACTACATTGACCCGCTCTTTCATCGCCGCGTCGTGGGTGCGCGCTCGGGCAATTTAGACGGCTTCTTCACCGACGCCCCGACGCTGCGCGCCCTGCTCGCACGCGGCGCCGCGGGCGCGGATGTCGCGGTGCTCGAGGGGGTTATGGGCTTCTACGACGGCATGGCGCCCGGCGTGGCCGACGCGAGCAGCTACCAGGTTGCGCGCGACACGGAAACGCCGGTCGTTTTAGTGGTGAACGGGCGCGGGGCGTCTTTATCGCTCGCCGCCGTAATCCGCGGCATTGCCGAGTTCCTGCCTTGTGCGAACGTGCGCGGCGTCGTGCTGAACAAGACGAGCGCCGCTGCCTGCGCCTACGCGGCGCCTGCGATCGAGAAGCACACGGGCGTCGCGGTTTTGGGGAATATCCCCGCCGACGAGGCGTTCTCGCTCGAAAGCCGGCATCTGGGGCTTGTGACCGCCGACGAGGTCGAGCAGCTCTCCGCGCGCATCGACAAGATGGCCGAGCTGGTGGAAAAGAGCGTCGACGTCGACCGCTTGCTCGAAATAGCGGTGACGGCACCCGATATCCGCGAGGAACCTTACCGGTTGGAGCCGATCGCGGGAGCGCGGCCCATCGTCGCCGTCGCGCGTGACGAGGCGTTCTCGTTCTACTACGAGGAGAACCTGCGCGCGCTCGAGGACCTGGGTTGCGAGCTGGCCTTTTTCAGCCCCTTGTGTGATAGCGAGTTGCCCCGGGGGACAAGCGCCCTCTATCTGGGGGGCGGCTACCCGGAACTCCATGCGCGGCAGCTCTCCGAGAACGCGCCGATGCGCGAGGCGGTGCGGCGCGCGGTGGAATCCGGCATGCCGACGGTCGCCGAATGCGGTGGGTTTCTGTACCTGCAGCGCGAAATCGCCGATAGCGAGGGGCGGCGCTGGCCTGTTGCGGGCGCCCTTGAGGGCGCAAGCGAGAACGGGGGAAGGCTGTCCCATTTCGGGTACGTGGAGCTCACTTCCCAACGCGACGGGCTCTACGGGCCGCGCGGCACACGCATCCGCGCGCACGAGTTCCACTACTGGCAGTCCGCCTGCCCGGGCGGCGACTTCTGGGCGCAGAAGCCCCGGCGCGACAAGGGCTGGCCGTGCATGACGACTACCCCGTCCCTGGTGGCGGGCTTCCCGCATGTGTACTATCCTGCGAACCCCGACGTTGCGCGCGCGTTCGCGTCTGCCGCAGCGTCGTTCGTAGAGAGGAGACTGCATGGCTGAAGCAACCGAAACCGCGCTTGCCTGCATCCGCGAGGAAGTCGAGCGTGCGTTCTCGTCGGCGCCGGGCGCCGTGCTCGAAGCCACGCTCTCCCGGATCGCGCCCGCAGACGAGTGTGCCCGCGCCGCCGCGTACGCCGCGTGGGATTCCATCGCGCACCCCTTGGGGGGATTGGGCGACTTTGAAGACGCCGTCGCGTGTATCGCCGCAGCTCAGGGGAGCGCCGAGGTGGCCGAGTTTCCCCGTGCGCTCGCGGTATTCTTCTCCGACAACGGGGTCGTTGCCGAAGGCGTGTCGCAAAGCGGGCAAGACGTGACGCGAGCCGTCGCGCGCAACATGTGCGAGGGGGCCACGAGCGCCTGCCGCATGGCGGCGTTCGCGGGTGCCGAGGTCGTGCCCGTCGACGTGGGTATGGCCCGGGGTATAGAAGACGCGCGCATGGTGCGCGCGAACGTGCGGCGGGGGAGCGGCAACATCGCGCACGGCCCCGCTATGTCTCGCGATGGGGCCGTGCGCGCGATCGAGGTCGGTATCGCCGTCGCGTGCGGGCTTGCCCGCGCCGGCGTGCGCCTTCTGGCCTCGGGCGAGATGGGCATCGGCAACACGACCACCTCGGCGGCGGTGGCCGCAGTGCTCATCCGGGCGGACGCGCGGAGCCTCGTCGGGCGCGGCGCGGGGCTCTCGGACGCATCGCTCGCGCGCAAGCGCGACGTGGTCGAGCGCGCTATCGACGCGAACTCGCCCGATCCCGCCGACCCGATCGACGTGCTCTCGAAGGTGGGCGGCTTCGACATCGCGGCGATGTGTGGCTTCTACCTGGGGGCCGCGGCCTCGAAGGCGCCGGCGCTCCTCGACGGGGTCATATCCTGCACGGCGGCCCTGTGCGCGGCGCGCCTGTGCCCCAACGCCTTGGGCTACCTCGTGGGCACCCACGCATCAAGCGATCCCGCAAGCCAGGAGCTCCTTCGCGAGCTCGGCATAAAGGCACCACTCGACGCAGGCATGCACTTGGGCGAGGGCGCGGGCGCCATGGCGTATCTGCCCCTTCTGGATTCGGCGCTGCGCGTGTACCGGGATGGGAAGACGTTCACGGCGACTGGCATGGCTGCTTACGAGCATTTCGAGGCCGGGAAATGACGGTGACGCTCGTCATCGGCGCCGCCGCGAGCGGCAAGAGCGCCTACGCCGAGTCCCTGTGCCTCGGGCACGACGGCCCTCGCGTGTACCTGGCAACGATGGAGCCCTTCGGGGAAGAGGGCGCCCGCCGCATCGCGCGCCATCGGGCGCTGCGCGAAGGCAAAGGGTTTTCCACCCTCGAGTGCTCGCGTGACGTGGGCGCCGCAGCGCCCGGGCTTCCGCGCGGCTGCACACTTCTTTTGGAGGACGTGGGCAACCTGGTTGCGAACGAGCTCTTCGCGGAAGGCGGCTTGTCCCCGCGTGACCCTGACGCTGCGGCGCGCGAGGTACTCGGAGGCATCGAACGGCTCGCTCAGGCCGCTGCGTATACGGTGGTGGTCACCGTCGACGTGTTCGCCGATGGGATGCGCTACGATGAAGGGACCGAGGCATGGAGGCGCGCGCTCGCGCGCGTGAACGCGGGCGTGGCGGCGCTGGCCGACCATGCAGTCGAAGTGGTATGCGGGATTCCCGTGTGGATGAAAGGCGAAGGACCTACAAGGTGAAGATAGCAGAGGCAATCGGCGCGGCGTTCGGAACGTTCTCGCGCATCCCCGTCCCGAAATCGGCCTGGACCGATTTCGGGTCAACCCATGCACTTGCCGCGTTTCCCCTGGTGGGCCTTGCGGAAGGCTTCCTCATGACGGCGTGGGGGCACGTGGCGAACCTGCTCGGCGTGCCCGCGACCATCGTCGCGGCCGTGCTCGCGGCGCTGCCTGTGGCGGTGACGGGAGGCATCCACCTAGACGGGCTCTGCGACACCTCCGATGCGCTTGCAAGTTGGGCCCCGCGCGAGCGAAAGCTCGAGATCATGCACGATCCGCGGGCGGGCGCCTTCGGGGTCATCGGTGTTGTTGTGTACCTTATTCTGCAGTTTTCCCTGTTCACCGCGCTGCCGCTTACGGCGGGGGCGTTCCTCGCGCTTCTGTGCTCGCTCGTGTTCTCCCGCGCGCTTTCGGGACTCGCCGTTGAATGCTGGCCTGCCGCGCGGGCGGACGGCATGGCCGCGGGGCTCTCGCCTGCGAAGAAGCGGGCGGCGATCGTCGTGCCGCTTTGCGCTTTCGCTGCGGCTTCGGCTGCAGGGATGGTCGCGTGCGCTCAGGCCGTCGGCGCCTTTATGGCGGTGGCGGGGCTTTTGGTGCTCGCGTGGTACCGCCATGTTGCCCTGTCCCGCTTCGGCGGGGTGACGGGGGATTTGGCCGGATGGTTTCTGCAATGGGCCGAGCTCGCGATGCTTGCCATGCTGGTGGTGGGGGGCATGCTCCTATGATGCTCGTGGTAGGTGGCGCGCATTCGGGGAAGAGGACCTTCGTGCGCGAAAAACTCGGGTTCGCGGCGGACGATTTCGTCGACGCGGCGCAGCTTGCGGAGGGCGGCGTGCTCGCGGCTTTTGCCGGCCGCGTCGCATACCGTGCTGAGGAACTCGTACGCGCGCTCGACGCTGACCGGGCGCTCGAGCGGCTGATCGGCTTCGACGCAGTGATTCTGCCCTTGGTCGGCTCGGGGGTCGTCCCCATGAGTGCGGAAGACGCCCAATGGCGCGAGCGCGCGGGGCGCCTGGGATGCGCGCTCGCTGCGCGCGCCGACGTCGTCGTGCGCATGACGTGCGGGATTCCCCAGGTCATCAAAGGAAACCTTGCCGATGCACCTCGAGGGACGCAGGGCGCGGGTGCGCCTTTGGAAGTCGTCTTCGTGCGCCATGGTGCCACGGCGGGCACGGAAGACCATCGCTACAGCGGGGCGGGCACCGACGAGCCCCTGTCGAGTGCGGGCGAGCGCGCTTTGCGCGACCTCGCGTGCGATCGTGACGTGTTCCGTGTTATCACGAGCGGCATGGCCCGCACCGACCAGACGGCGCGCATCCTCTTCCCGAACGCGGAGCTTATGGCGTGCCCCGGTCTGCGCGAGATGGATTTCGGCGACTTCGAGGGGCGAAGCGCCGCTGAGCTTAAAGAGGATGCGCGCTATCGCGCCTGGGTAGACTCCTGTTGCGAGACGCGCTGCCCGCATGGCGAGGGCAAGAGCGATTTCACCCGCCGCGTCATCGCGGCGTTTCGGGAGGCGTGCGAATCGGAGCGCGCCCAGGGGAGTGGGCGCGCCGTCTTCGTCGTTCACGCGGGTACCGTGAAAGCGCTGCTCTCCGAGCTAGCTGTCCCGAAAATGGGATACTTCGACGTGCATACCGAGCCGGGCGGCGCATGGGCCGCCACTTGGGATGGGCGCTGCCTTCGCGACGTTCGCCCCGCTTCGGGGGGCGATGCCCGGTGATGACGATTCTTGCCGTCGCCGCCGGGTTCGCGGCCGACCTTGCCTTCGGCGACCCGCGCTGGCTTCCCCATCCCGTCGTCGCCATGGGGCGCGCGATCACGTGGGCCGAAGGCCGCCTGCGGGGCGCATTCCCGCAAACGTCCGCGGGCACGCGCGCCGCAGGGCTTGTGCTTGCCGTGGCGCTTCCGCTTGCGTGTGGGCTTTTGACCTGGGGAATCCTGCATCTTTGCGGCATGGTTCACTCCGGCTTGCGCTTCGTGGCCGAGGCATGGGCGAGCTATCAGATTCTCGCGGCATGCGAGCTGCGCCGCCAGAGCCTGGCCGTGGCCCGCGCGTTCTCGAAGGGCGGCCTTGTCGCGGCGCGCGAAGCCGTCGGGCTCATCGTGGGACGCGACACGTCTGTTCTCGACGAGCAGGGCGTCGCGCGCGCCGCTGTGGAAACGGTGGCGGAGAACGCGAGCGACGGCGTCATCGCGCCGCTTTTCTACCTTATGATCGGGGGTGCGCCCTTGGGCATGGCGTACAAGGCGGTGAACACGCTCGACAGCATGGTGGGCTACAAAAACGAGCGCTACATCGACTTCGGCTGCGCTTCGGCGCGCCTCGACGATGCGCTGAACTGGATTCCCTCGCGCTTATCGGCTCTGCTCATGATCGCCGTGTGCCCGATCGTCGGGCTCGACGCGCGCGGGGCTGCGCGCATCTGGCGCCGCGACAGGCGTCGCCATGCGAGCCCGAACGCGGCGCAGACCGAGTCGGCGTGCGCGGGCGCGCTCGGGCTGCGCCTGGCAGGACCCGCGTTGTATTTTGGCAAGCTTGTTGAGAAACCGACGATAGGCGACGCGTCCCGCGAAATCGAGTGGGGCGACATCGCCCGGGCGACAAGGCTCATGCTCGCTGCGTCCGTATGCGCGCTCGTCGTCTTCGGCGCCGCGCGCGCGGCGGTCGTGCTCGCCGTGGGGGCGATGGCATGAGGGAAGACCACGCCGCGCCCCGGGCTGCCGGGGGAATCCTGCGCGCCCGTACGCATGGGGGCAGCGCGCAATCGCTCGGCATCGCTTGCGAAGGGGGTGCCTCCGACCTCATTGACTTCTCGGTGAACGTGAATCCGGCAGGCCCCTCGCCGCGCGCCGTCGCCGCAGCTTGCAAGGCGCTTTCTCGAATCGACGCCTACCCCGATAGGGAAAGCCTCGCCCTCGTTCGCGCCCTAGCGCGCGACCAGGGCATTCCCGAAGATACTATCGTCTGCGGCGCAGGCGCGTCCGACATTATCTGGCGGCTCGCCGCGGCGGTGCGCTCGAAACGCATCGTCGTGTGCGCGCCGACGTTCTCTGAATATGCGGAGGCGGCATCGTACTACGGCGCATGCGTGCAGGAGTTCCCGCTCTCCGAAGCGGACGACTTCGACGTGCCCGCCTCCTTCGCCCGCGCGATCGAGGGGCCGGGAGACGTGGCGTACCTCTGCAATCCGAACAACCCGACGGGGCGCCTCGTCGACCCCCGTGTGATCGATGCCGCGGCTTGCCGCTGCGAGCAGGTGGGCGCGCTGCTCGTCGTGGACGAGTGCTTCATCGGATTTGCGCCTGACGCCTGCGAAAGGAGCGTGGCCGCACGCGCCGCGTGTTCGCGCCATGTGGCCGTGCTCTCCGCGTTCACCAAGCTCTACGGAATGGCGGGGTTGCGGTTGGGATATCTGATCAGCGGAAACGCCCAACTCATCGAGGGGATTCGCCGGGCGGGGCAGGCGTGGCCCGTCTCCTCGGTCGCCGAGGCCGCGGGCATCGCCGCCCTGGAAGACATTGAATACGTCTCGCGCACGCGCGATGTATTGGCGGGCGAGCGAGCGTGGCTTTCCCACGAGCTCTCCTCGCTCGGGCTTTCCGTCGTGCCGTCGGATGCGAACTTCCTTTTAGTCCGCACGCCGGCGAAAGACATCCCCGAGCGCCTGTATAAACATGGGGTTTTGGTCCGCACGTGCGACTCGTTTTCGGTACTGTCCCGTTTCTGGTGCCGCGTCGCGGTGCGCACGCGCAAGGAGAATGCCCGGCTTGCGATGGCGTTCAGCCGCGTGCTTCGGGTGGAAGGTGCATCGGGCGAAGGCGAACCCGACGAACGGGGCGGCGCTTCTTTCAGCGGCGCTATGGCGGGCGCGGATGGCCGAGGCTCGGCGAAGGAGGTCGATACCCGTGGGTAGGGCGAAGCCCATCATGATCCAGGGCACCATGTCGAACGCGGGGAAGAGCCTGCTTGCGGCGGGGCTGTGCCGTGTGCTTTCGCAGGACGGCCTGCGCGTGACTCCCTTCAAGAGCCAGAACATGGCACTCAACAGCGGTGTCACGGCCGACGGGCTCGAGATGGGGCGCGCCCAGATCATGCAGGCCGAGGCGTGCGGCATCGCGCCCGACGTGCGCATGAACCCCATCCTGCTCAAGCCTGAAAGCGGCCACCGAAGCCAGCTCATCCTGGCCGGCAAGGCGCAGGGAGCCTTCGCTGCGAGGGACTACTTCGCGCGAAAGAAGGCGCTCATGCCGCAGATTTTGAAGGCGTTCGATTCGCTCGCGGAGGAAAACGACGTCATCGTCATCGAGGGCGCCGGCAGCCCCGCCGAAATCAATCTTGCCGAAAACGACATCGTCAACATGGGGCTCGCGCGCGCCGTGTCCTCCCCCGTGCTGCTCGCGGGCGACATCGACCCAGGCGGGGTGTTTGCCCAGCTCTACGGCACGGTCGCGCTCCTTACGCCCGAGGACCGCGCGCTTTTGCGGGGGCTTGTGGTGAACAAGTTCCGCGGCGATGTGGAAATCCTGCGCCCGGGTTTGGCCCCGCTCGAGAAGATGTGCGGGGTTCCCGTCGTGGGGGTCGTGCCGTATCTTACGCTTGACCTGGACGACGAGGACTCGCTCGCGCCGCGCCTATCTGCCCGCGAGGCGCGCGGCGTCATCGACGTCGCCGTCGTGCGTCTTCCGCATCTGTCGAACTTCACCGACTTCGACCCGCTTTCGCGCGTGCCCGGCGTGGGCGTGCGCTACGTTTCCTCGACGACCGATCTGGGCCGACCCGACCTGGTGGTGCTCCCCGGCTCGAAGACTACGCTCGACGACGCGCGTTGGCTTGCGGCTAGCGGCATCGGAGCCTGTGTACGCGCGCTTTCGGGCGCGGGCACGCCGGTGCTCGGCATATGCGGAGGCTACCAGCTTTTGGGAGACGAGCTTTCCGACCCGCACGGCAGGGAAGGCGCTGGCACCGCGCGCGGGCTCGGGCTCATCCCTGCAAGTACGGTGTTCAAGGAGGAAAAGCGCCTCGCCCAGTCGGAGCTGCGCATCACGGGCGCCCAAGGCGCGTTCTCGGCGTGGAACGGCATGACGGCGCGCGGGTACGAGATTCACGACGGCGAAACGACCGTCTCCTGCGCCCCTGCGGGCACAATTGGCGGCAAACCAGAAGGCGCGGCCTGCGGAAACGTGTTCGGAACCTATCTCCACGGCCTGTTCGACGAACCGGGGGTTGCGCTCGCCCTCGCGCGCTCGCTCGCGCGTATGCGCGGCCTGCCCGAGAGCGTCGTGGGTGCTGCGGGCGCGGCGTCCGCGGCCGATCACCGTGCGCGCGAGTTTGACCGCCTGGCCGACGTCGTGCGCGGGGCGCTCGACATGGAGTATGTCTACCGCATTATCGAGGAGGGCGTATGATCCACGTGTATCATGGCGACGGCAAAGGCAAGACCACGGCGGCGATGGGCCTCGCCCTTCGCATGCTCGCTGCAGGCCGCCGCGTCGTCGTCGTGCAGTTCCTGAAAGACGGCGAAAGCGGGGAGGTGCGCCTGCTCGCCGAGCATTTTGGCGTGCCCGTGTTCGCGGGGAAGGCGTCGGACAAGTTTACCTGGTCGATGACGTCGGAAGAACTTGCCGCGACGTGCGAGCTGCACGATGGGAACCTCGCTTCCGCGCTCGTCGAGCTCGAGGGCGCGCAAGAGGGACTGCTCGTGCTCGACGAGGCGCTCGACGCGCTTTCGAAGGGGCTTGTCGACGAGGCGCTCGTGGACCGCGCACTCGATATGTCCGCGCTCGGCGTCGAAGTAGTGCTCACCGGGCGCGCGCCTTCCCGCAAGATCGTGGAGAAGGCCGACTACATAACCGAGATGCGGTGCGAGAAACACCCCTACGAGCAGGGGATATGTGCAAGGGAAGGAGTGGAGTACTAGATGGATTCCAAGGAGATGGCGCCCGGCGACATCGAGCGGCGCAGCTTCGAGATCATCACCGAAGAGCTCGGCGGCCGCACGTTCCCGCCGCTCGAAGAGCCCGTCGTGAAGCGCGTCATCCACACCACTGCCGACTTCTCGTACGCCGATTCCCTCGTGTTCACCCATGACGCCGCGCACTGTGCGCTCGACGCACTGCGCGCAGGGGCCACGGTGCTCACCGACACGAACATGGCGCTCGCAGGCATAAGCAAGCCCGCGCTCGAGAAGCTCGGCTGCAAGGCCGTGTGTTACATGGCCGACCCTGATGTCGCCGCGGCTGCGCGCGCCGCGGGCACGACTCGTGCCGTTGCGAGCATGGACAAAGCTTGCGGCATCGAGGGTCCGCTCATCGTGGCCGTCGGCAACGCTCCCACAGCACTTCTGCGCCTCGCCGAGCTCATGGACGCGGGGAAGATCGCGCCCGCGCTCGTCGTTGGGGTGCCGGTCGGGTTTGTGAACGTGGTCGAGGCGAAAGAGGAGCTACTCGCACGACGCGTGCCGGCCATCGTCGCGAGGGGTCGCAAGGGCGGCTCGACCGTGGCGGCTGCCATTATGAACGCGCTGCTCTACCAGATCACGCGCCCAGGCGGCCCGAAGTGACGGCGCCCGCATCCGCGCCGGCGCTGCGCATCTTCGCCGGCACCACCGAGGGCCGCCTTCTGTGCGAATGGGCGGGCGGGGCGGGCATCCCCGCCCGTGCCTACGCGGCAACCGAGTACGGAGGCGAACTTTTGGGCGAGCTTCCGGGCATCGAGGTGCATGCGGGCAGGCTCGACGAGGCCGACATGGAGCGCGAGCTTTCCGGCGCGCGCATCGTCGTCGACGCCACGCACCCCTTCGCTACGCTCGCAAGCGGCAACATCCGGGCCGCTTCGCTCGCCGTGGGTGTACGATGCCTGCGCCTTGCGCGCCCGGTCGAGGCGCTGCCCAAAGGCGTCGTGTCGGTCGCGTCGATCGCCTGCGCGGCGCGCTTTCTCTCCGAGAACCCGGGTCGCGCGCTTCTCACGACGGGGAGCAAGGAGCTTGCTCCTTACACGAGCGTCGCCGATTTCGCGGAGCGCTTCTTCGTGCGTGTGCTCCCGCTGCCCGGTGCTATAACGAAGTGCATCGACGCGGGGTTTTCGCCGTCGCACGTCATCGGCATGCAGGGGCCCTTCACCCGCGAGCTCAACGAGGCGATGCTTCGGCAGGTGGGCGCCCAGTGGCTTGTGACCAAGGACTCGGGAACCGTAGGCGGCACGGCCGAGAAGATCGCCTCCGCGCGCGACGTGGGAGCGCGCTGCATCGTGGTCGCCCGTCCCGCCGAGGGAGGCGGGGCCCTTTCGCTTCGGGAAGTGGAAGACGCGCTCTTACGGGAGTTCGCGCGCTAGGCGCTCGCCGCGCCTGCGCGCCCTCTCGCCCGCGAGGAGGAGCGCCCCGAGCAAGCTCGACCCGTACAAGCCCGTCATCCATCAATAGCTCGAGGACGACGCCCAGAACTGGCGCAAACAGCCCTTCAATAAGTTGCGGTGAAATAGTGTCTGTTTTTGCTGCTAGATAGCATATTCAGTCCCTAATTCACCGCAACTTGTTGGTGGTGGCTTACTGGTAGCTGGTGGTGGCTTACTGGTAGCGTAGGCACTCCACCGGGTTGAGCTTTGCCGCGCGGCGAGCGGGGTAGAAGCCAAAGATTACGCCGATGCCGACGGAGACGCCGAAGGCCAGCAGCACCGTGGCGATTGAAAAGCTCGGTGTGATCTGCCCACTGGCACCGAGCTCGTTGAGAACCCCTGATCCTGCGGCAAACACCGCGAGGCCCCAGGCCAGCAGATAGCCAATCAGGACACCCAGCAGGCCACCGGTGACGCACAGCGCCGAGGACTCGGCCAAAAACTGCGCGGTGATATCGCGACGACTGGCGCCCAGGGCACGGCGAATACCGATCTCGCGGATGCGCTCAGTCACGTTGGTGAGCATCATATTCATAATGCCGATTCCGCCGACAAGCAGTGAGATACTGGCGACAGCGCCCATGATGAGCGAGAAGGCGCCCATAAACGAGTTGAGTGCATCGATGGCGCTTTTCATGGAGGTCGCCGATACGCTGTCGTACTCATCATCCTCCGAGATGCCCTTCATCGCGCGCACCTTAGACTCGATGGTCTTGCAGAGCTCGTCCATGTCTGTGCCCTCGGCGGCAAGTGCCGTCACGCTGGGGAATGAAGGATTCTCGTCGCCAAACAGGCCGGAGATGGTTTCGCGTGGCATATACAGCGTGAGCGAGCCCATGGAGTCGCTGCCGCCATCAATCACGCCTACAATCTGCACCTCGCCGTTGGACACCTTGATGGTTTTCCCCAGCGCATCCTGTTCGTTGCCGTAAAGCTGATCGGCGCCGCCGCGGCTGATGAGCGCCACGCGCGAGCCTGATTGAGACTCTGCCTGTGAATAGACACGTCCTGCAACGAGCTTGCTGGCACCCACGGCGTCGAGCATGTCGCTGTCGACACCCTGTGCCATGACGGTATAGCTTTTATCGCCAGACTTGTACTCGGTATACGCGCTGTCGACAATCCCGATCTGCTCTATCTGCGGCACCAGTTTTTGAAGCTTCTGGACGTCAGAATCAGTGAGTTCTTGGGACGAATAGATCTGCACCATGCGGGCTGCATTGAGCCCCAAGCTGTTGACCAGGCTGTTTTGTATGCCGCCGATGAGCGAAGTCATGGCGATGACCGATGCGATGCCGATGACAATGCCCAGGATGGTGAGCAGGCTGCGCCCCTTGTTGGCCTCGAGCGAGTGAAGTGCTTCCTGGATGAGATCGCGGGCGCTCATGCCACCACTCCTTTCGGCGGGTTGGCGGAGGCGGAAATCATGGGCAGGCTATCTACGGCGCTGCGCAGGGTCCGCGGTGTATGTGGAATATACGCGCCGTCGTGTATACGACCGTCGCGGATGGTCATGGCACGGTCGGCCTCGGCGGCAATGCCGGGGTCGTGTGTGATAAGCACGATGGTTTTGCCACGCTCCTGGAGCTTATGGAAGGTCTCCATCACAAGCGCTCCGGTTGCGGAGTCCAGGTTTCCCGTCGGCTCGTCAGCCAAAATGATGGGCGGATCGTTGACGAGGGCGCGTGCGATGGCGACACGCTGCATCTGGCCGCCCGAGAGCTCGGATATGCGGTGGTCCCAATGGTCGACGGGCAGCGTGACGGCCTGCAGCGCGTGCACGGCGCGCATTTCGCGCTGGCTACGGGGTACGTTGGTGTAGGCCAGCGGCAGCATGACGTTTTCGATAACCGACAGGCGCGGCAGCAGGTTGAAGCTCTGAAAGACAAAGCCAATGCTCAGGGCGCGAACTTCGGTGAGCTCGTCATCGTCAAGCTCGGCCACGTTGAGCCCTTGCAGGTAGTAGTCGCCCGCCGTCGGCTTATCCAGGCAGCCTAGGATGTTCATGAGCGTCGACTTGCCCGAGCCCGAGGGGCCGGTAATGGCGACGAACTCGCCGGGATCTACCGCCAGGCTCACGTTGTGCAAGATGTGGGCGCAACCCGCTTCGCTCTCAAAAATGCGGTGCACGTTGCGGATGTCGATGACGGGACGCATTACATACCCTCGTCGGCAGACATACTGCCCGAATCCGCGCTGTAGCCGCCGTCAGCCGTTGCGCCCGCTCCGGTGTCCATGACGAGGGTGTCACCGTCGCGCAGTTTGGTTGTGGGCACGCCAGGATTGATTTCGTTGCCCTGGTCGTCGCGCTTGATCTGTGTCTTGCCGACTACGGCTTCGTTGTCGTTTTGCGTCACGACGGTCACCTTCACGCGGCGCGTCTTCTTGCCTTCCGAATCGGTGGCCAGATTGACGTAATAGTGCTCGCCATCTTCGGTCATCAGCGCCATGGTCGGCACCATAACCACGTCGTCGAGCTTCTCGGTCACTACCGAGACCTCGGCAGTCATACCCGGCTTAAGGCGACTGTCGGGTGCTTCGATGAGGATGTCGACGTTAAAGGTCACGCTGCCGCCGCTACCGGAGCCGGAGTCAGAGTTTGCCACCGAGGCGATAGCCGTGACGGTGCCCTGGCTCACGATATCGGGAAACGCGGGATAGGTCACGTTGGCGCTTTGGCCCACGGCAATTTTGGCGATATCCTTTTCGCCCACCTGAACCGTCACCTTCATCTTGGACAGGTCGGCGATCTGCATGCACTGCTTGCCGCCGCTCGTATCGCTTTCGCCCATGATCATTCCGCCTGTTACCGTGGCGCCGACCTTGGCGTTGAGCTCCACGATGCTGCCCGAGCTCGGGGCCGTGACCGTACGGCTGGCGGCCTTGGCGTTCGCCTGATCGAGGTTTGCCTGGGCCGATGCGAGGCTGCGCTGCGCGGCCGATACAGCGTTCGTGTCCGCTGATGCGGCGGAGATGCCAGCCGCTGCGGAAGCTCCATCGACGTCCGTCGTTGGGGTGGCCTGCGCGGCAGCTGCGGCTTTCTGCGCGTTGGCGAGGTCTTCCTGAGCGGCTGCTACTGCACGCTGCGCCTCGGCAACGTTGCGATCGAGCTCGTCGTTTTTAATGGTCATGAGCACGTCGCCCTCGTTGACGGATTGGCCTGCCTGCACGTTGATCGAATCGACCGTGCCGTCGACAGAAGGGGAGACCACTGAGGACGAAATGGGTTTGAGCTGGCCTTTCGCCTCGACCGTTGTGGTAAACGTGCCCTCGGTCACCACAACGGTCACAGGCCCGCTAGCGCCCTGCGGCTGCGCATTGATAACCAGGGTTGCGACAATGGCAATGAGCGCGATGGCACCTACGACGCCGGCGGCAATACCGCGTCGAATCAGCTTTTTACGTCGACGTTCGGCACGTTTTGCCTTGAGCTTGGCATACGCCTCTTCATCGGAAATCTCGGCCGTATCGTTCGTGCGTTCGCTCTGCTTGTCGGCATGTACGTTTTTAATCAGAGGAATCGTTTCGGTGGCACCTTCGGGCGTGTACTCGGCATCATCCGGGCCTGGGGTGATGGTGGGGACATTCGGCATAGCGTCTCCTTTATAGAAAGTTCCTCAATAAGTATATGCGCCCGTCGCGTAAGGCGGGCGCATATGGCGGATTCTTTCGGAACTGTTAGATTGGTCGCAGCAGCTCCGCGTTGTAGGAATGTGCGCGTTGCACTACGAGTGGACAACCACGCACAGGCCGACTTTGATGCAGTCGTGAAGTGCCTTGGCGTCGGCCAGGCGCAGGTTGATGCAACCGTGGCTGCCACACCACTTGTACGACTCGGCGTTATCGAAGCTCTTGTCGTTTTGCCAGGTGGCATCGTGGAAGCCGATCATGTTGCCCTCAAACGGCATCCAGTAGCTAACCGGGCTCTCGTATTTGGGCTTGCCGGTCTCGGGGTCCTTGGCACCGATGAGTTTGCTGGCGCCATCGTTGCTGTTGATCTGCCATACGCCCTCGGGGGTGGCGTCTTCGCCCGGTTTGCCGGAAATAAAGTTGGCCTCCCACACAATATTGCCGCTCTCGTCGTAGTAGCGCGCGTGCTGCTCGGACAGATCGACATCGACGTATGCCTTCCAGTCAGGCTCTCCCTTTGCGGTAAAGGTGTCGGCCTTCTGGGAGTACTTGATATCGATTTCGCCGGTCTGCTTGTTGTTAATGGCGTCTTCGACCTGCTTGGCGAGCGAGGTACTGTCGATGGACCAACCAAAGTCGCCGCCTTCGACGGCGCACTGCTTGCCATCGGCGCGCGTCCACCAGCGAGTGGAGCCCACGGTATTAAAGCCGTTGGCGAGCTCGGCTGCCCAGCTGCTGATCTGCGACGTATCGAGCGTGGGGTTGGCCGGATCGGCAAAGCTGATCCACTGCAACACGGAGCTGCCATCAACCTTGCCGGCATCCTCGCCGTTGAGCTTGAGGGTCACGTTGACGCCCAAGAAGTTGTTGGCGGCATCGCATGCGGCCTGAATCTGATCATCGGTCAGCGTTCCATTGAGCGGCTCATAGGCATCGTTGCCGAGCTTGGAAAGATCTACGGTCTCGGCCAGCGAGGCAAGCTCGAGCTCGGCATACTTAATGACATGCTCGCGGTTGAGTTTTTCGTTGGAGCGCGCCTTCTCGACGGTAAACTTGCCGGCCTGCTCGTCATAGGAGCTATTGGCCTCGAACGCGCCCGAACGCCCCTCGTTAAACTCGTCGATGGCGGTGCCCAGATCCTTCTCAAACTGCTTTTGGTCAAAGGTATCGGAGAGCATGGACAGGTCGACGTCTTGATCAAGATCTACTTCGTTGGAGGTAGCGGTTGTTTTGGTCTTGCCGCTTAAGGATTCTACAAGGCGGACCGGCCATACAAAGGCTTCGTTGTGGTTGATGATCTCTTTTGCGGCAGCTTCGCCGTCGACGATGGGCTCATCGGACTCGGGCTGATAGGTCCAGCTAAAGTCATCGCCCGCCACGGTGAGCTTATAGTGCTTCCACGCTGAGTTGACCTTGGTGGCGGCAGACGAAGCGTTGGAGAACGAGACGTCGACGCCGGCGATGGTGGTGTTGGGGTAGGCTACCTGCGAAAACGCTACGACGCCTACGATATAGACAATGACGATAAGACCCAGGAGGACAAAGAGCGTCGTCTTTTTGCCCGACTTATTGTTCCCGGTGGGTTTGCGCGCGGGGCCGCGATCGCCTCGACCGTGCGTGGGGGGCTGCTTGGGCGTATTGCCGTTTGCCTGGCGCTGCTGACGTTGCTGGCGCTGCTGGTTCGGGCGTTGCGAAGCGTTTGCCGCACCACGCTGCTGACCGTGGCTCGGCGCGATAGGACGCGGCGACTGAACGCCGCCGGTGTGCCTGCTCGGCTGCTGCGGATCGGGAATCAGTTGAGTTCGATCGTTTTGCGACATCGTGTGCATATCCTTCGAATTTCGCCTTGCGGTTCATCGTGTTTTTACTGGGCTTGCATTATAGCGATTACCTAGTTGATTGTGGTATGGAAACGGTGGCATTCAAAAGAGGTGGGACATTTGTCCCACCTTCGAGTCGTTCTTTGTCGCTATCCGCACACACCGCATTTTGCACAGGCCGAAAGTGCGGCCGGAGCCTGCGCGATGCCGCCCTTTGCCGTCTCGCGCAGCGTGGCCGGCAACGCGTGGCCCACCGAGAGCATGACGTGTGCCATCTGGTCAAACGGCACCAGGCTCTTAATGCCGGCGAGGGCGAGTTGTGCAGAGCTAAAGGCGGCTGCCACGCCGATGGCGTTGCGGTTTTGGCAGGGCACCTCCACGAGGCCACCGACGGGGTCACAAACGAGGCCCAGCAGATTACTCAGCGCGATGGAACTGGCGTCGAGCGCCTGCTCGGGTGTGCCGCCGAGCATCTGTACTAGCGCGGCGGCGGCCATGGCGGCCGCACTTCCGACCTCGGCCTGACAGCCGCCCTCGGCGCCGGCAACGCAGGCGCTCGTGGTGAGGTTGAGGCCGATGGCGGCGGCGCAATAAAGGGCATCCATGACCTGCTCGTCGTCCAGCTGCAAATGGTCTGCGAGCGCCAGCACGCAGCCGGGTACAACACCCGCGGATCCTGCCGTCGGAGCTGCGACGATCACGCCCATGGTGGCGGAGCGCTCGAGCACGGCCATGGCGCGGGCCACGGCGTCGGTCTGGACGGCGCCCATCAGGCTTATGTTCAGATCGTTTCGGCTGGTGGCATCGACAAGCTTTGCCTCGCCGCCGATGAGGCCGCCGAGCGAGCGCTGTGGATTGGAAATGGGGGCTGTGGTCTCTTCGCGCATGACGTCGAGTACGCGGCGCATGGCGGCGATAGCGTGTGCCTCGCCGGTCAGACGTGCCTCGCGCACGGCCATGACGGCGCCGATGTTGAGCCCCAGTTCCTCGCACGCATCGAGCAGCTGCTCGCCGTCGTCGAAGATTTCCTTTGCCGAGACGCCGGGGGAGAGCGACGAGGCAGAACCGGGGAGCTCGATAAAGGTCGCGTAATCGACATTGTCGAGCTTGCGGAGCATGGGGACGACGGTGTCGTCGGGGGCGCCGTCGGTCTCAAAGACGGAGTAGGCCTGGCCGCCCACTTCGGTGCGGTAGGTGCGGCAGAAGGCGATGTTCACATGGGCGTAGGCGAGCAGGTTGGTGAGCGCTGCGAGCACGCCGGGGACGTCCTGGTGCGCCACGAAGAGCGTGGAATACATGCCCGAGATGTCGACGCCGACGCCGTTAATGCGGCTGATGCGCATCTTGCCGCCGCCCAAGCTCTCGCCGCGGACCTGCGCCGTGGCGCCCGTGGCGTCGACCATATCGATGTCGACGGTGTTGGGGTGGATGGAGGCGTCGTCGCCCTTGATGTCAAAGTGATATTCGAGGCCCTGCTTACGTGCGAGGTCAAAGGCCTGCTTGATGTTCTCGTCATCGGTGTCGAGGCCCAGAATGCCCGCGACGAGAGCGCGATCGGTGCCGTGGCCGCGGTAGGTGTGGGCGAAGGAGTTCCACAGGCCAAAGGTGACTTTGGTGATGCGGCCTTCCAGCAGGCTGGCGGCAACTTGTGCGCAGCGCAGGGCGCCGGCGGTGTGCGATGAGCTGGGGCCGACCATGACGGGGCCCAAGATCTCGAATGCCGAGGTCGTAGCTAGTGTTTGCGGCTTGCCTGCCATGGCTGCTCCTTTACGTGGCTCGTCGTCCCGAGGTGCGGGGCATAAGGTCGCCTGCTCGGACAGTCCTGCTCGCACGGAGAGCACATTAAGTGCTCTCCGGCTCGTGCGGAACTCGCGATCAACCTTATGCCCCGCCCCTCGGGACTAAGGATACATGGTTGGAGTGCCCGTGCTGCAAAATTCATTAGCTGGTGACGCAGCGTAGGCTCATATCGAAACATCTTCACTACCGGATAAATAAAAAAGAAGTACCGCTTAGGGGCGGTACTTCTTTTGAAAGCGTGTGCGTGTTGTGACCTTGGTGGTTCCCAATTACAGTCCGCAGGCTGCTTTGAGCTCTTCGACTCGGTCGGTCTTCTCCCAGGTAAAGTCGGCGTCTTCTCGGCCGAAGTGGCCGTAGGCTGCCGTCTTTTCGTAGATGGGGCGACGCAGGTCTAGGTCGCGGATGATTGCGCCCGGGCGCAGGTCGAAGGTCTTCTCTACGGCCTCGACGATCTTGTCTTCGGCAACATGCGCGGTACCGAAGGTGTCGACCATGATTGAGAGGGGCTTGGAAACGCCGATGGCGTAGGCAAGCTCGACTTCGCAGCGGTCGGCCAGGCCGGCGGCGACCACGTTCTTGGCGACCCAGCGCGCGGCATACGCGGCGGAGCGGTCAACCTTGGTGCAGTCCTTGCCGCTAAAGGCGCCGCCGCCGTGACGGCCGTAGCCGCCGTAGGTGTCGACGATGATCTTGCGGCCGGTGAGGCCCGTGTCGCCCATGGGGCCGCCCACGACAAAGCGACCGGTGGGGTTCACGTAGGTGTCCGCGTTGTCCCACGGCATGTTCTCGGCGGCCATGACCGGGGTGATGACGTGTTCGATGAGGTCGGCCTTGATCTTGCCCATGTCCTCAATCTCGGCGGCGTGCTGCGTGGAGATGACGATGGTCGTGACCTCCACGGGCTTGCCTTCCTCGTAGCGCACCGTGACCTGGGTCTTGCCGTCGGGGCGCAGGTAGGGCAGGGTTCCGTCATGGCGCACGGCAGCCAGGCGCTCGGCCAGGCGGCTTGCCAGGTAGTGCGGCATGGGCATGAGGGTCTTGGTCTCGTTGGAGGCATAACCGAACATCATGCCCTGGTCGCCGGCGCCGATCAGGTCGATCGGGTCGGTGGTAGCGCCGGTCTGGGTCTCGAAGGACTCGTCAACGCCCTGGGCGATATCGGGCGACTGCTCGTGGATGAGGCTCATAACGCCGCAGGTGTCGCAGTCAAAACCGAACTTGGCGCGGTTGTAGCCAATGCGGCGGATGACGCCGCGGGCGATTTCCTGTACGTCGACGTAGGCCTGGGTGCGAATCTCGCCGGCGACGATGACCGTGCCGGTGGTCACGAGGGTCTCGCAGGCGCAGCGGACGTTCTCCACGTTGGCGGGCACACCGTTGGGCGCAATATAGCCCTGCTCCTGCAGCTCTATTTCTTTGGCGAGGATTGCGTCGAGGACGGCGTCACTGATCTGATCAGCGATCTTATCGGGATGACCTTCGGTCACCGACTCCGACGTAAAAACAAAGGACCCGTGTTGGGGTGGGATGGAACGAAGTTCTTCTGACATGATTGTCCTTTCAAAAACGTGTCCCAGCGACCGTTACCATTCCGCCGGGCTCTCTATGCAAGGGCACATCATAGCGCGTAAATCAAACATTCACACCCTTTCCGCACCTACTCATTGGGGACAGACTTAAATGACCAGCCAATAGGAACACTCTTACGGCACCTGGGGACGTTCCTTATGTGTCGGCACTTGGGGACGGTCCTTTTCTGCCGGCAGTTTAGGAACGTCCCCAAGTGACGGCAGTTTGGGACACTCCTGTTCAGTTAGCTTCGAAGAACGTCCCCAACGAATGCTCATTTAAGTCTGTCCCCAATGACTGGTCGGTGCCCTTTGTGCGGAGGTTGCTTTGATGCTTTATACTGGTGCGGTTAGACATCCATCCTGCAATCGAGGAGATTTCCATGGCATCAGACGTTCGCGTCCGCTTTGCACCCTCACCGACGGGCAAGCTGCACATCGGCGGCGCCCGCACCGCTATCTATAACTGGGCTTTCGCCCGTGCTAACGGCGGCACGTTCATCCTGCGCATCGACGACACCGATCCCACCCGTTCCACCGACGAGAACACGCAGATCATCCTGCGCGCCATGCGTTGGCTGGGCCTGGACTGGGACGAGGGTCCCGAGGTGGGCGGAGACTTTGGCCCCTACGCCCAGACCGAGCGCCTGGACCTGTACAAGCAGGCTGCCCAGAAGCTTTGGGACGAGGGTAAGGCCTATCCCTGCTTCTGCACCAAGGAGCAGCTCGACGCCGATCGCAAGGCCGCGCAGGAGCGCAAGGATCCCTTCCAGGGCTATCAGCGCCGTTGCCGCGATCTTGATCCCGAGGAGGCCCGCCGTCGCATCGAGGCCGGCGAGTCCTACGTCCTACGCATCAAGGTGCCCGAGGACCGCGGCGACGTCGTCATCCACGATGCCGTCCACGGCGAGGTGACCTTCGACGCCAAGGAGCTCGACGACTTTGTGATCTTCCGCTCCGATGGCACGCCCACGTACAACTTTGCGACCGTCGTCGACGACGCCATGATGAAGATCACCCATGTCATCCGCGGCGACGACCACCTGTCCAACACCCCGCGTCAGGTCATGGTCTACGAGGCCCTCGGCGCGCCCGTGCCCACGTTCGCCCACATCTCCATGATCCTGGGCGCCGACGGCAAGAAGCTCTCCAAGCGCCATGGCGCCACCTCGGTGGAGGAGTACCGCGACGCCGGCTACCTTTCCGACGCCTTCGTCAACTACCTGGCGCTGCTCGGCTGGTCGCTCGACGGCGAGACCACAATCATCCCGCGCGATGTCCTGGCCAGCAAGTTCTCGCTCGACCGCATCTCCAAGAACCCGGCGACCTTCGACCCAAAGAAACTCGACTGGGTCAACGCCGAGTACATCAACGGCATGTCCGATGCCCAGTTTGCCGACGAGATCATGGTCCCCGAGCTGCACGAGGCGGGTCTCATCGAGGGCAACGTCGAGTACGGCGAGGACTGGATCGACGCGCTTGCCGCAATCGTCAAGCCGCGCACCAAGATGCCGGCCGACGCCGTGACCGTCGCCGCTCCCATCTTCGCTACGGCCGAGGCGCTCGAGTATGACGAGAAATCCGTTAACAAGGGCCTGGCTAAGGAAGGCATGGGCGTCATTCTGGATGCCGCCAAGGCCGCGCTCGAGGGCGTGGACAAGTGGACTGCCGAGGCCATCGACGCCGCGCTTGAGCCGCTGCCCGAGCAGATGGACCTTAAGAAGCGCGTGGTGTTCCAGGCCGTGCGCGTCGCCGTCTGCGGCAACATGGTGAGCCCCCCGCTGGGCGAGACCATGGCACTCGTCGGCCGTGACGACTGTCTGGCGCGTATCGACCGCGCCCGCACGATGGCGCTGTAGTCGCTGCGCAAACGTTTGTATCCGAGCCCCGTTCACTCAGAGCGGGGCTCTTGTTTCTGTAGACGTATGGGATAGGAGGTGCTGGGGCCATGGCCGAGCAACTGTCGCTGTTTGGTTCACCGGAACCGGAGGAGGCTCTGGTGAATTCCGTGCCTGCCGCTGCCTCGGCTCAGCCTAAGCCTGCGCGCGAGCCCATTGCCGCCTACGCGAGCGTGGTCCTCGACATCCCGACGCGTGCGCTGTCCGAGCCATTCGCCTACGGCATCCCCCGGTCCCTTGCTGACGAGGCGCAGATCGGATCCACGGTCCTAGTCCATTTTGGTAACCGTGCCGCCGCGGGCTATATCGTCGACATCGCGCCTGAGATGGGCGATCTGCAGGGCAACAACGCCCTCGACCCTGCGCGCATCAAGCCCATCGAGGCCATCCTCAGCAAACCGCTCTTTACCGCCGAGGCTGCCCGTATTGCACGCTGGATGAGCCGCGAGTATGTCGCGACGCTTTCCGAATGCCTGCGCCTGTTCTTGCCCCCTGGCGGCAGCCCGCGTGTGGTCAAGGGTGACGACAGTGTGTGGACGGTTGAACGTCCCGCCGTGAAGCCTATCCAAAACCGCTGGGTCATGCTTACGCCCGAGGGCTTTGACTACACGCCGCCCAAGACCGCGGTCCGCCAGCGGCAGCTCATCGAGGCGCTCCAGTGCGGGCCGGTCACGACGCGCGACCTCAACCTGCTCTACAACAGCATGTCGGCGACCATCAAGGCACTCGAAAAACGCGGCGTCGTGGTGGTGGAAGAGCGCCGCGCCTGGCGTGGCTGCAGCGAGCAGACCACGCTGTCCTCGGCAAGCGGCAAGGCGCCGGTCGCGCTTACGAACGGTCAGCAGCAAGCGCTCGCGCAGATTGAGCGCGCTCGCCTGGATGCGCACGGCGACGTGGTGCTCGTGGACGGTGTTACGGGCTCCGGCAAAACCGAGGTCTATCTATCCGCCATCGAGCGCGTGCTCGCGGCTGGCCGCTCTGCCTGCGTGCTGGTACCCGAGATTTCGCTGACAGCCCAGACCGTCGGCCGCTTCCGCTCCCGCTTTGGCGAGACGGTCGCGGTTTTCCACTCGCGTCTTTCTGCTGGGGAGCGTCTGGACCAGTGGGATATGGTTGCCAGCGGTGCGGCCCGCGTGGTCGTCGGCGCACGTTCGGCGCTCTTTTGCCCTCTCAGCGATCTGGGCCTCATCATCATTGACGAGGAGCACGAGACCAGCTACAAGCAGGGGTCCAGTCCGCGCTACCATGCGCGCGAGGTGGCAGCCGAGATGGCGCGGCGCTATCGCTGCCCGCTCGTGTTGGGCTCCGCCACGCCTTCTGCCGAGGCCCTCGACCGCTGCCGTCGTGGCACGTATAACGGTGCCACTTGGACGCGTGTCGAGATGCCCGAGCGCCCGGGACACGCCGTGCTTCCCACGGTCCGCATTGCCGACCTGCGCCGTGCGTTTTCTCACGGCAGCCGCTCCATGTTCTCAAAACCCTTGATGGAGGGCTTGGAGCGTGTGGTCGAGCGCCGCGAGAAGGCCGTGCTGCTGCATAACCGCCGTGGCTTTGCGCCTTTCCTGATGTGTCGCGAGTGCGGCTGCGTTCCCACCTGCAACCACTGCTCCACCGCGCTTATGTATCACGAGCGCACGCACACGCTGCAATGTCACACATGCGGATCCTCCTGGCGCGTGCAGCCGTATCCCGCGCCCACGAGTCGTTGCCCCAAATGTGGCAGTCGCTACCTGGCAAAAATGGGGCTGGGCACGCAGCAGATCGAGGACGCACTGCACCAGATGCTGCCCGAGGACGTCGCTATCATCCGCATGGATGCCGATTCCACGCGCGGCAAGGATGCGCACAAAAAGCTGCTCGAGCAGTTCGATGCGGCCGATTGCGCCGTGTTGCTGGGCACCCAAATGATCGCCAAGGGTCTCGACTTTCCCGAGGTCACGCTCGTGGGCGTGGTCAATGCCGACTTCGCCCTCAAGCTGCCGGACTTCCGCGCAGGGGAGCGCGCCTACGATCTGCTGGAGCAGGTGGCGGGCCGCGCCGGCCGCGGCGATCGTCCCGGCGAGGTCATCATCCAGACCTATCTGCCCGAGGATCCGGTCATTCGCGCCGTCGCCGAGCACGACCGTTCTATCTTTACCGACTACGACCTTGACCAGCGGCGCGACGCGCTGTATCCGCCCTTTGTGCGCCTGGTCAACATTTTGGTGTGGTCGACGAACGCGGATGACGCGCAGGACTACATTGGGCGCATTGCAAAGCTTCTTAAGCGCCGCTGGCATGCCGCCGCGCCCGACTTTTTGAGGGCGGGGAGTGCCATGCCGCAGGTGCTGGGCCCGGCTTCGTGTGTAATCGAGAGAGCCAAGGACCGTTACCGCTTCCATCTGCTTGTGAAGTCGCCCGTGGGGTACCATGTCTCTGATGATATCGACGCCTGCCTCAAAGAGGTGGGCTCTGTGCGCGGCGTGAGCGTGAGCGTTGACGTCGACGCCTATGATTTGATGTAACAACCCGAAAGGATGGCCATGGAAGCCAACGGAATCGTACTGTCGCCCGACCCGCGCCTGCGTCAGGAGTGCGCCGTCATCGAGGAGATCACCCCAGCGATTGAGGCGCTTGCCGAGAAGATGAAGAAGATGATGTTCGAGAACGGCGGTTGCGGCCTTGCTGCCCCGCAGATCGGCGAGCTCATCCAGCTCGTCACCATCGACTGCGACTACACCGACAAGAACGACTATGACCCGTACGTGCTCATCAACCCCGTGATCGTGGAGCAGAGCGACCATCTGGTGCCGTTTAGCGAGGGCTGCCTGTCCATCCCTGGCATTAGCTGCGAGATCGAGCGTCCCGACCATGTCGTCGTCGAGGCGTACGACTTGGACGCAAACCTGATTCGCTACGAGGCTACGGGCGACCTGTTCTGCGTGTGCCTGCAGCACGAGATCGATCACCTGCACGGCAACACCATGTTTGAGCGACTCAAGCCGATGCAGCGTATCAAGGCCGTCAAGGAGTACCAGGACGCCCTGGCCCGCGGCGCTCGACCGGGCGAGACGGAGTAGGTCCCACCGTCCCCGGTGCTGGGCGCCCACATATCATCCCGTGCTCAAACATTCTCGCTTTGCTGCGAAACTGCGCGCGGGACGATATGTGGGCGCCCAGCACCGGGGACTGCGTTGTTCTGGCTCGGTTCGCCCGGGTGCCGTCGGGCCAGGGATGGGCGTCTTCGCTGATAGGTGCTTTGTTGGGAGGGCTGCTTTTATGCGGCTCTTTCTTTGTTTTTGGGTATATTTGTTCTTGTTGAATTGTTATTGCGGATGGGCTGAGTACTTGGCTTTCCGCCGTTATTTGTAGCTGTCTTGGCTTTGGTTGAGGGGAGACGTTCTTTATGCGTATTGTGTTTATGGGTACGCCTGATTTTGCTGTGCCTTCGCTGACTTCGCTTGTTGCGGCTGGGAACGAGATTGCGCTTGTTATTACTCGTCCCGATGCCGTTCGTGGGCGTGGTAAGAAGCTTGAGCCTTCTCCTGTTAAGGCCAAGGCGCTTGAGCTGGGGTTGCCGGTTGTTGAGGCCAATCGCATGACGCCTGAGGTTGTTGAGGCGCTCCAGGCTGCGCAGGCTGATATTTTCTGTGTGGCTGCCTATGGCTGCATTTTGCCTGATGAGGTGCTGCATATGGCGCCGCTTGGTATTGTGAATGTTCATGCGTCCTTGTTGCCTCGTTGGCGTGGCGCCGCTCCCATTCAGCGTGCCATTCTTGCTGGTGATGAGGTTGCTGGCGTTTCCATTATGCGCATTGGGCATGGCGTGGATACGGGCGCTTATTGTGCGCAGGCCTCTACGTCGGTTGCCGGTAAGCATGCCGAGGCACTGACCATGGAGCTTGGTGAGCTTGGCGGTAAGTTGCTTGCCGATACGCTTCCCTCGCTTGCCGATGGCTCGGCTGTTTGGATTGAGCAGGATGAGTCGCTCGTCACGCATGCTGCCAAGATTTCCAAGCAGGAGATGCGTCTGGATCCGCAGATGACAGCGCTCGATTGCGTGCGTCATGTGCTCGCTTCGTCTGATACCGCTCCTGCTCGTTGCGTGATTGTCGGCAAGACGGTTCGCGTCCTCGATGCTGCGCTGGCCGATGTGTCGCTTGGCGAGGGTCAGGTTCTCGTTAAGGCCAAGCGTGTTTACCTGGGCCTTTCCGATGGTGCGGTTGAACTGCTCGAGGTTAAGCCTGATGGCAAGCGTGCCATGGCTGCTTCTGCCTGGGCTGCCGGCCTGCAGGGTGCCGAACTTAGGTGGGGTGTACTGTCATGAGCAAGTTGTCTCCCGCGCGCAAGCTTGCGCTCGATGTGTTGATGGAGGCCGACCGCCGCGGCATGTATGCGCGCGACGTGCTGTCCTCTCGCGCATCGGCCAAGGCTATTGACCAGCGCGATTCCGCTTTTGCCGCCCGCTTGGCGCTGGGTGTTGCCGCCACGCAGGGTATTTTGGACGAGCTGCTCGACCAGTTTCTCGATAAGCCCAAAAAGGTTGCGCCGCGTGTTCGCATGGCCCTTCGTATCTCTGCCTTCGAGATGCTCTACCTTCATACCCCTGGCCGCGTTGCGGTGAGTCAGGGCGTTGAGCTAGTTCGCAGCGGAGCTAAGTCTGCCGCAGGTTTGGCCAATGCCGTGTTGCATAAGGTCGCGGACAACGTTGAGGACTTTGCCACTGCGTCCGATGTAGATGAGCCTGAGCGACGCTTGGTTCGTCTGTCGCGCCTGATGGGTCTACCGCGTTGGCTGTGCGCTCGCATTATGGCATCGTTCGACACTCCTGAGGGTGCGCTTAACTTTGCCGGCAATCTGGCCCCCGCGCCGCTGGCCCTTCATGAGAACGCCTTTGCTACCAAGCCCGATCCGTATATCTCGCAGCTCGTCGCGCCTGTCTTCCCAGGCTGCCATGCCCCGGTTGATGCCCAGGTTACGGTTGCGTCGGGCGTATTTGAGCGTGCTGCCGCGGTGGCATCTGATCTCAACGCGCAGCTTATCGCAACAGCCGCCACGCGCCCTGGTAGCTGCCTTGAGATTGGTGCCGGTCGTGGCACCAAGACCTATGTGATGATGTGCCAGGCCAAGCGTGCGGGCTATGAGCGTCAGCATACGGCGCTCGATCTTCATGATCGCAAGTGCGATCTGAATCTCGCTCGCCTGCATAAGGCGGGTATTCAGGGCGTTCGTACGGTTTCGGGCGATGCATGCGAGCTTGATGAGGTGCTCACATCGTTTGATGCCATGCTTGGCGAGCCGGTTAAATTCGACACGGTCTTTATCGATGCGCCGTGCTCGGGTACCGGAACCATGCGTCGTCATCCCGAGATCCCGTGGCGCCTGACCGAAAAGGATGTGACGGTTGAGCTGCCCAAACTGCAGCTGACGATGCTCAAGGAAGCCGCCGCGCGCGTGGCTGCCGGCGGTGAGCTTATCTATGCCACCTGCTCGGTGTTTGATGAAGAGAACACGCAGGTCGTGGATACCTTCCTGGCTTCTCCCGAGGGCGCCGGCTTTACCGTGGCGCCGCTCTCCGAAGCCCAGATTCTGCAACTCCCCGAGTTCGATCAGGCCAAGAAGCTCGTCTCCGTACGCCAGAACGATCGAGGCCTCTTCCAAAGCGTCCCCGTAAACGCGGATTCCTACGACGGCCACTTCTGCGCCAGACTGGTCCACAAGTAACTACAAAGTTGCGGTGAAATAGGGATTGAATATCGGCTTCTACCCGCCAGACAGTCCTTATTTCACCGCAACTAAGGAGGTCATGCATGCGGAGATCGCAATATCGGTAAAGAGTGGTAAAAAAGCCCCGTCTCATACTTACTGCTATCAAAAGTAGGGCGGATTACGGGGCTAGATTGGTGATGTCCGACCACAGCAAAAATGGCCTAGATAAAACCGCAGGTAGATGGCTTGTTGAAATTTGCAAATTACCGGTATGGATAGAGGTTGTCAATTCAGCCCCGTAATTCCGCATAGTTTTGAACTGTTACAAACTTAGCGTCAGCCCGAAATCTCGTCTATAGAAAAGTTGCGGTGGAATAGTTCCTGTTTGGCCGTTGGATGGGCCGATTCAGGAACTATTTCACCGCAACTCATAAGGAAACCTGGGCAGCTAAAGACGCGGCCCCGCGATCGGTGTTGATCGCGGGGCCGCGTTGTTTCTAGTGGCTATGCGGGCAGTTGGCGCAGCAGCCGCTGGTGGCGCTGGTGCTGGCGCCGCCGCTTCGCTGGTCGGTGTTGTAGAAACCGCTACCCTCAAATTTAATGCCGCTGGCCGAGAACGTCTTGGCCGCCGGGGCACCGCAGCTGGGGCACACGACCTCGGGAGTCTCAGACATGGGATGCTCAACCTCAAACACGTTGCCGCAGCTCGAGCACTTATAATCGTAGCGCGCCATAATACTTCCTTTTCAGCACAAAGCGGGCAGATTACTCTGCCCGCAAAAATTCAAACGTCTGTAACTGTACCCTATATCGGGGGTTTTATCACGCTTCGCCCCAGAATCTATTGTTGTTGCGCAGGAGCTGTGCGGTTTTGTTCTCGGCGGCTGCAATGTCCGCCTCGTCAGCCTGCCAGGTCCAGTTGCCCGTGGCCACGCCCGGAACGTTCATGCGCGCGTCGTCGCCTAGCCCCAAGACATCTTGCAGCGGCATCATCACCAGGGGAGCGTCGCTTGCCAGCGCGTCGTTCATCAGCTTGGACGCCACCTCAACACCGCTCGGCACGTCGCCACCCGCAAAGGAACGCGTGCACCACCCGGCCAGCGTCGACGTATCGTGCGTCGAGGTGTACAGAATCTTGCCGGGCGTGGGATGCACACCGCAACGAACGTCGTAGTCGCTAAACTCCAGCACGTCCATGCCGGGGAAGCCGCAGGTCGAAGCCATGGCACGAACGCCAGGCGTCAGATAGCCCAAGTCCTCAGCGATAAAGTTGAGCGGACCCAGCTCGTCGTAGGCGGTCTGGAACAGGTCTTTGCCCGGTCCCGCCAGCCAACGACCGTCGGCGCAGGCCTTGCCCGCAGGAATGCTAAAGTAGCTGTGGAATCCCAGGAAGTGATCCAGACGCACGCGGTCGTAGAGCGAGAACGCGCGACGCAGGCGATCCATCCACCAGCCATAGCCATTCTGCTTCATGTGGTCCCAGCGGAACGTCGGGTTGCCCCACACCTGGCCCTCGGGCGCAAAGTTATCGGGCGGCGCACCGGAGATCTCGATTGCCTTGCCGGTATCGGATAGCCAGAAATTCTCGGGTTCGCTCCACGCATCTGCCGAATCGTCGGACACGTACATAGGGATATCGCCGATGACCTCGATGCCCTTCTTGTGCGCATAGTTCATAAGCTCGCACCAAGCCAGGTCAAAGCGATACTGCATGTACGCCTGAAGCTCGGCCTCGTCGTGGAAGCGCTTGTCGTCAATCAGATGCTCGTTGTAGCGCGCAACATCTGCCGGCCAATCGTGGCGCGATTCGCCCTCAAAGTACTTTTTAACGGCCATGTAGACGCAGTATTTCTCGAGCCAATCGGCATTGCGATGTTTAAACGCCGTGTACAGCGGGTCGGCATCCTCGCCGCCGCGGGTCTTCCAGGTGGCAAAGTCCGCAGCTAGCTCCTCGTGGCTCTCGGGCAGCAGGTCGATATTGCCTGCAAAGGCCGAAGGACCGGCATAGGGGGAGCGGAAGAAGTCCGTGGGATTGACGGGCAGAACTTGCCAGTAGCGCATGCCCATGGCGGCCAGGTGGTCAATAAAGCGACGCGTGGGCGCACCGATTGTGCCAGGCTTGCCGTCGTCGGTGGGCACCGAGGTGATGTGGCACACGACGCCCGCGCCGTGATCGAGCGGCTCCTGCAGACGCTGCTCGGCATGGTGATAGATGATCGACGAGCCCAGCGGATACAGATCGAGCGTGACCGTACCGTTGTGGATCTCGCACTCGCGGCCGCTGATCACGTCACTCGCGCATTCGCCGAGCGCCGGAATCGTCACGCAGTGCGAATTGCGCAGACTACGGTTGATGATAACCGTCGCGGACTCGCCATCCTTGCCCGTGCGGTTGTATGCCAGCACCTCGTCGTTGAGTGCGAAGGCCTTGATCTCGCCGTCGATCATAAACGGTAGTGCGCGGCGTACGGCGGAGGCGTTTTTGACAATAGCCAGCGTGTCGAAGTCGTGCAGTTGGTCCTTGGTCGGCAGGGTGCGGCGATTGCCCGGATCGGTGAGACCCTCCAACCCGTACTCGTCACCGTAATAGATTGAGGGAACGCCCGGGAACGTCATTTGCATGAGCGTCGCGAGCCAAAAACGGCTCTTGGCCAGGCCCATTGCGTTCTCGTCCAGACGCCATTTGCTGCGCTCGCACTCGGGCAGCTGCGATTCATCAGGGCCGCCGCCGAGCACCGAGATGATGCGCGGACGGTCGTGGCTCGACAGCAGGTTGAGCGCGCAAGACAGGGCCTCACGCGGATAGTTCTCGCGTAGGGTCTCGATATCCTCGGCAGCTTGGTAGGCGTTTTTGTAGCCCATCAAAAAGCCGATGACCATGTCGCGGAAGGGGTAATCCATGGCGGAGTCGAGTTCCGATCCCTGCAGGTAGCGACGCAGATGGCCATAGCTGATCTTGTTGGAGGCGTCCTCCCAGACTTCGCCGAGCAGCAGTGCGTCGGGTTTTTCCTCGAGCACGGCGGTCTTGATATCGGCTAGGAAGTCATCGGAAAGCTCGTCGGCCACGTCCAAGCGCCAGCCATGGGCACCGGCGCGCAGCCACTTACGGATAACGCCGTCCTTGCCTAGAAGCTTTTCGCGCACCAGCTCGGAATTCTCGTTGATGGCGGGCATGTTGCCCACGCCCCACCAGCAGTCATACGTACCGTCCTCATGGAAGGTAAACGCATCGCGCCACGGCGAGTCCTCGCTCTGCCACGCACCGACGCCGGGATAGTTTCCGTAGCGGTTAAAGTAGATCGAGTCGTCACCCGTGTGGTTAAAGACGCCGTCCAGGATAATAGAAATGCCGAGCTTCTCGGCCGCTTCACACAACTCGGTAAAGTCCTGCTCGGTGCCCAGGATTGGGTCGATCTTGGTGTAGTCAGCCGTGTCGTAGCGGTGGTTGCTCGCGGCCTCAAAGATGGGGTTGAGGTAGATGGCCGTAAAGCCCAGCTCCGCGATGCGGGGCAGGTCATTTTGGATGCCCTTGAGCGAGCCGCCGTAGAAGTCCCAGGTCTTGATGGAGCCGTCCTCGGCGCGCTCGTATACGGGCGACTCGTTCCAGTCCTCGATCATGCGGCGCTGGATTCCGTTGCGCGGTTTTTCGACTTCGGCCAGCGTGCGCTCGCGCCAGTTTTCGTCGCGGGCATAGCGGTCGGGGAAGATCTGGTACACCATGCCACGCTCGTACCACTCGGGACGCACTTCGCGGTGCTTATAGACGGTAATCTGGAAGGACGGCACCTCGGCGTAGTCGTAAGTTACGCCCTCGCCACCGGTGCGACCCTGCGGTGCGCCCAAGCGGACCTCGGGCTGGCCCTCGATATTGCAGATAAAGCTGTACCAGATAAGACAGGACTCGGTACACTCAAGCTCTACGGTATAAATGCCGTCGCCCTCGTGCGTCATGGGATACCGAGACTCACCGATCTCATCGACCCAGGTGCGCAGCGTAAGCGTTGCCTGGTTGGGGTCGGCATCCTCCAGAATCACGGAGAGCGAAAGGGTAGTTCCAGTGGTCACAGCGCCAAACGGAGTGCGAAACTGCGGAAGACGGCTGTTGTGTATCAATCTCATAATACGGTCCAGTTCAATAGAATCACGGCCTGCGGGCCATGGCTTTACGCACAAGTTGTAAGTATATCTGTTGTACACAGGCTGTATAAACAACATCCGTTTACCATCGGCGAACGGTTGTCCTAGAAAATCGTTTTACCACTACCTACAGAGAAGGGGCACCCAGTTGGAGCGCCCCTTGCTTAGGGTTTGATGAGGTTTTGAATCGTCTGCGTACTAGCGGCGCTTGCGGGTGGCCGTTGCCTTGCGGACGGAGGTCTTCTTGGTCGGAGCCTTTTCCTCGGTCGCGGCGGCGGGGGAGACCGGGGCCTTCTTGGCGGGCTCGGGCTTGGCCTTTACCTCGGCCTTGGGCTCCTCTTTGACGGCAGCGGACTTGGCCTCGGATGCCTTCGGTATCGGCTTGGCCTTTACTGCGGGCTTGGCCTCGACCTTAGCCTCCGCCTTGGGAGCAGCGGCCTTGGTTGTGGTCTTCTTGGCCGTCGTCGTAGTGCGCTTGCGCGTGGTGGCCTTGGCGGCCGGCTTGGCCTCGACGGTTGCCTCGGCCTTGGACTCGGCGGACGTCTCCTCGACTTTGGCAGCCGACTTTGCGGCAGCCTTCGTGGTCGTCGATTTCGTAGCCGTGGTCTTCTTGGCTGCCGTTGCCTTCTTGGCGGTCGTGGTCTTGGACGCGGTCGTCTTCTTGGCAGTGGTCTTGGCCGGAGCCTCGACGGCGACCTCGGCCTTTACCTTGGGAGCAGCCTCGGCTTCTGCGGCCTTCTTGGCAGCGGCGGTCGTGCGCTTGCGCGTGGTCGTTGCCTTGGCAGCAGTCGTCTTTGCTGCGGCGGCCTTGGTGGCAGCGGCCTTTGTCGTCGTAGCCTTCTTGGCGGTCGTCTTGCGGGTTGTGGTCTTCTTGGCGGCAGGCTTCGCGGCAGGCTTGACCTCTGCCTTTGCCGCAGGAGCAGTCTCAGCATTCACCTCAGGCTCGGCCTTTGCGGGCTCAGCCTCAACCGGCTTCTCCTCGGCCTTGGCTTTGGGCTCCGGCTCAGCGGCCACCGGCTCAGCAACAGCCTCAGGCTCGTCGACAACAGACGCCGGCCTCTCAATCTCCGGATGCATAAAGAAGTACAGGTCCAGATACTTGTCGGCCGAGCGCGTCCAGCTAAAGTCCTGGCTCATGGCCTGCGTGACCAGCTGGTTCCAGGCGTCACGGTTATCCCAGAACAGACGCGCCGCGCGGAATACCGCATCGCCCATCTCGTCGCCGTTAAAGTTGCTAAACGAGAAGCCCGTGCCCTCGCCGGTAAACTCGTTGTACGGGATCACAGTGTCCTTCAGGCCACCGGTCTCGCGCACGATGGGCAGGGTGCCATAACGCATGGCGATGATCTGCGACAGGCCGCAGGGCTCAAACTTCGAAGGCATCAGGAACATGTCGGCGGCGGCATACATGCGCTGCGACAGCGCCGGGTCAAACTCGATGCGTGCGGCCATGGTGCCGGGGTACTTGTCCTGGAAGTAGCGCAGGCCGTCCTCGTAGTCGCGGTCGCCGGTGCCCAGCACCGCCACCTGCACGCCGCCGGCCAGGATGCGGTCGAGCGCGTACATGACCAGGTCCATGCCCTTCTGGCGCGTCAGACGCGTGACCATGACCATAAGCGGGCGGTCGTCGCGAACCTCGAGCCCCAGCTCTTCCTGCAGCTTGGCCTTGCACACGGCCTTGCCGGAGCGATCCTCTACCGTGTAGTTGGCGGCAATGCGCTTGTCGGTCGCCGGGTCAAAGCCCGCGACGTCGATGCCATTCAAAATGCCCTGCAGCGCGTAGGAGCGCTCGCGTAGAACGCCGTCCAGGCCCTCGCCAAATTCGGGCGTCTGGATCTCGTTGGCATAGGTGGGGCTCACCGTGGTAATGGCGTCGGCATAGCGCAGCGCGCCCAACATGTAGTTGACGCTGCAGGCGTCGCAACGCAGCTGCGAGGCGGCCGCGGGAATATGCGCCACACCCAGGATGTCCTCCATCACGGTGTCGCTAAACTGACCTTGGAACGCCACGTTGTGGATCGAGAACACAGTCTTGACGCGGTCGTACAGCGGCAGGCCCTGGTAGAACTCGCGCAAAAACACGGGCGCCAGTGCCGTCTGCCAGTCGTTGCAGTGCAGGATGTCGCACTCAAAGCCCTCGGGCAGGTGCTGCAGGCTCTCGGTGATGGCCTTGGAGAAGAACGCAAAGCGCTCGCCGTCGTCAAAGAAGCCGTACGGATAGTCGCGCGCAAAGTAGCGCTCGTTGTCGATGAACATATAGGTGACGCCGTCGTGCTCGAGCTTCTCGAGCCCGCAGTACTCGTTGCGCCAGCCCAGACTCACGTAAAAATCGGAGAAGTGCTCCATCTGCGCCTTGTACTCGTCCTTGATGGTGGCGTACTTGGGTACCATCACGATAACTTCGGCGCCGGCGCGCACAAGCGCCGCAGGCAGCGAGCCCGCCACGTCGCCCAGGCCACCGGTCTTCACAAACGGTGCGCACTCGGCCGAGGCAAACACAATCTGCATCTTTTTGCTGGAATCTGCCATATTGTCTCCCATGTTGCAATTCGAGAATAGCCGCCTGGCGCGAACCGGGCGGCTATTCTACATGTTACGAGCGATGTTGCGGTGCCAACGTTAACGTACGATGGTGGTGTCAGAAGTTAACGGAGCCTTGCCCAGCACCAGAATATTCTCGGGCGTGCCGCGAAGCTCGGTGTTGGTGGGAACCACGTTGTTCTTGTCCAGGATGGCGTTCTCAACGCGGGCGCCGCTCTTGATGATGCAGCTCTGGTTGATGATCGAGTTGGTCACCGAAGCGCCTTCCTCGACCACGACGCCGCGCGACAGGATCGAGTTGCGCACGGTGCCCTTGATGATGCAGCCGGCCGAGATGATCGAGTTGCACGCGTGGCTGCCGGTCGCATAGCGCGAAGGCGGCACGTCGTGAGCCTTGGTCAGGATCGGGCGCTCGGGATCGAAGAGCTGATCGGCCACGGTCTGGTCGAGCAGGTCCATGCTGCGGCGATACAGCGACTTCTCACTAAATACGCCCACAACCTCGCCCTTGTACTCGTAGCTGCACACGTCGATGTTGCCAAAGTCGCCCTGGAGTGCCTCGAGCAGGTCCAGATAGTCGGCGGCCTGGTAGTGGTCGATGATCTCGAGCAGCGTCTCGCGGTTGACGATGCAGCAGTCCATAGACGCGTTGTCGCCGTACACGACGCCGGCGCTCACGCCCGTCAGGCGGCCGTTCTCGTTAATCTCGAGTTTGGTCTCGTCATCGACGTTGCGTGTGGCCTTGCAGTACACCACGGTCATTTGGGCGCCGGAGTTCTCGTGCGCCTCGATGATGGTGTTGAGGTCCATGTTAAAGATGATGTTGGTGCCCATCATCACAACATAGGGATTCTCCGAGCGCTGGAACAGCGTCTTGTTGGAGATGATGTCGCGCAGCAGGAAGCGCATGCCGCCCTTGGTGGTGCCGTACGCGTTGCCGGGCACCATGAACAGGCCGCCCTTCTTGCGGTCCAGGCCCCAGTCCTTGCCCGAGCCCACGTGGTCGATCAGGGAGCGGTAATTGCCCGGCATGACGACGCCGACGGTCTTAATGCCGGCATTCATCATGTTGGACAGCGGAAAGTCGATCAGGCGGTAGCGGCCCAAAAACGGAACGGACGCGATGGGGCGGTCCTTGAGCAGGACACTGCCGTAGGTCGAAGAGTAGTTAGCGGTGATATAACCGATGGCCTTGCGATTGATCATCGGATCATTCCCCCTTCCCGATAACGACGTCATTTCCAACGACGGCCGTATCCTTGGTGGTATCGACAGAGCCGAGCTTCACGCCCTCTTCGACCGTGGAGTTCTCGCCCAGAATAGCGCGGCAGATGTGCGCGCCGCTCTTAACGTGCGCACCCGGCAGCAGCACGGAGTCCTCGACCACGGCGCGCTCCTCGATGATGACATCGGTCGAAAGGATCGAGTGGCGAGCGGTGCCGTAGATCTTGCAGCCGTTGGAGACCAGGCAGTCGTCCAGGCGGCCATCCGGGCCAATGTAGTGCGGCGGACGCGTGGTGATGTTGGACATGATGGGGAAGTTCTTGTCGAACAGATCGAACTCGGGGTTGTTGCCCAGCAGGTCCATCGAGGTCTCGTGGAAGCTGGCGATGGTGCCGACGTCCTTCCAAAAGCCGTGGAACTCGTAGCTGTACAGGCGCTTGTTCTCGCCGAGCAGCTTGGGGATGATGTCCTTGCCAAAGTCGTGGCTCGAGCGCTGGTCCAGAGCGTCCTCCTCGAGCGCCTCGATCAGCACGTCGGCCGAGAAGATGTAGATGCCCATGGAAGCGAGGTTCGAATCGGGCTTCTCGGGCTTCTCGGTGAACTTGGTGATGCGGCCGTCCTCGGGGTCGGTGGTCAGGATGCCAAAGCGGCTGGCCTCCTCCCACGGCACGGGCATAACGCTCACCGTGAGGTCGGCGTTGTTCTCAATGTGCGTCTTGAGCATCTTGCGGTAGTCCATGCGATACAGGTGATCGCCCGAAAGAATCAGGACGTACTTGGGGTCGTTGGCCTTGATGTAGTCGAGGTTCTGCGTAATGGCGTCGGCCGTGCCCGCATACCAGGCGCCACCGGTCTGCGTCTCGTACGGCGGCAGGATCGACACGCCGCCGTCGCGGCTGTCCAGATCCCACGCCTCGCCGGAGCCCACGTAGGCATGCAGCAGGTAGGGACGGTACTGCGTCAGAACGCCCACCGTGTCGATGCCCGAGTTGGAGCAGTTGGACAGCGAAAAGTCGATAATGCGGAACTTGCCACCAAAGCTAACCGCCGGCTTGGCGATCTTTTGGGTGAGTGCCCCCAATCGGCTGCCCTGTCCTCCTGCGAGGAGCATCGCGATGCATTCTTTCTTACTCATCGATTTCTCCTTCTGTCATCGATGTTCCTAAACCCATTAGCGACGGGCGCGGCGCACTGTCACGCCCGTCGAGTAATGCCGTGCGGCAAAGGGAGCTCGCGCGCTTTATGCGTGCCAGATCTCGTCGCGATACTCGCGAATGGTGCGGTCGGACGAGAACCAGCCACTCGAGGCGGTGTTGAGCAGGGCCTTGCGGTTCCAGGTCTCCTGGTCGCCGTAGCTGCCCGTGAGGTTCTCCCATGCATCAACATAGCTGCGGAAGTCGGCCATGACCAGGTCGGGGTCGTTGTTGTTCATGAGCTCGTTGTAGATGCTCTCGAAGTTGCCCGAAAGGCCGGCAAAGGTGTTGTCCTTGAGCTCGTCCATCACGCGGCCCAGACGCTCGCGGTCGCCGTTGAGGGTATCCCACGCAAAGTAGTTGTTGGATGCCCAGAGCTGCTCGACCTCGGGAGCGGTCAGGCCAAAGATGGCCTCGTTCTCACGGCCGGCCAGGTCGGCGATCTCGATGTTGGCGCCGTCGAGGGTGCCCAGCGTAATGGCGCCGTTCATCATGAGCTTCATGTTGGACGTGCCCGAGGCCTCCTTGCCGGCCGTGGAAATCTGCTCCGAGATCTCGGCGGCGGGGTAGATGAGCTGGGCGTTGCTCACGCGGAAGTTGGGGATAAAGCAGACCTTCATGACCTCGTTGACGCGGGCATCGTTGTTGATGACGTCGGCAACGGAGTTAATGAGGCGGATGGTCTCCTTGGCGAAGGTGTAGCTCGAGGCAGCCTTGCCACTAAAGATGAAGGTCGTCGGCGTCACGTGGAAGTTGGGGTCGGCGATGCGACGGTTGTAGATGTCCATCACCTTCATGATGTTCATGAGCTGGCGCTTATAGGCGTGGAAGCGCTTTACCTGGACATCGAAGACGGTGTTGGGGTCGATAACCAGACCGGTCTCGGCCTTGACGTAGGCGGCCAGACGCTCCTTGTTGGCGCGCTTGGAGGCACCCACGGCCTTCAGGAACTCGGTGTCGTCCTTAAACTCCTTGAGTTTCTCAAGCTCAAAGGCGTCTTTGAGCCAGCCATCGCCAATGGCCTCGGTCACGAGCTTGGCGTAGGTGGGGTTGGCCTCGGCAAAGAAGCGACGGTGCGAGATGCCGTTGGTCTTGTTGTTGAACTTCTCGGGCGTCAGGGCATAAAAGTCCTTGAGCACGATGTTCTTGATGATGTCGGAATGGATCTTGGCCACGCCGTTGACGCTGTGGCTGCAGATCACAGACAGGTTGGCCATGCGAATCTCGCCGTCCCACAGGATGGCGGTCTGGCGCAGACGCTCCTGCCAGCCCTCCTGCGTGGTGTCGAAAGACTCGTGCCAACGACGGCTGATCTCGTCGATGATCTGGTACACGCGGGGGAGGAGCTTGGAGAACGTGCCGATGGGCCACTTCTCCAGGGCCTCGGGCAGGATGGTGTGGTTGGTGTAGCTCACGACCTGCGTCACGATGTTCCAGGCGTCATCCCACTCGAGCTTCTTCTCGTCGATGAGGATACGCATGAGCTCGGGGCCGCACATGGCGGGGTGGGTATCGTTGGTGTGGATGGCTACAAACTGCGGCAGCAGCTCCCAGTTCGCGCCGTGCTCCTTCTCAAAGGTGTCGAGCAGGCTGTAGATACCGGCCGAAACAAACAGGTACTCCTGCTTCAGGCGCAGCAGACGGCCGTGCTCGCCGGCGTCGTTGGGGTAGAGGATGGCGCTGATGGCCTCGGCCTCAGCGCGCTCGGCATCGGCCTGGGCATAGTCGCCGCGGTTGAAGGCCTCCAGATCAAAGTGCTCCTCGACCGGCTCGGCGGCCCAGACGCGCAGCTTGTTGACGGTTTCGCCGGCATAGCCCACGACGGGGATGTCATAAGGGACGGCCAGGATGTCCTGCGTGTCTACCGTGCGGTAGAACGTGCGGCCGTTCTCCTCAAAGCCCTCGACGCGGCCGCCAAACTTAATGGTCACGGCCTTGTCCTGACGACGGACTTCCCAAGGATAGCCGTGGGTGAGCCACTCGTCGGTGGCCTCGACCTGGCTGCCGTTGACGATCTCCTGCTTAAACAGGCCGTAGCGGTAGCGCATGCCGTTGCCGTAGCCGGCAATGCCCTCGGCTGCCATGGAATCCAAGAAGCACGCGGCCAGACGACCCAGGCCACCGTTGCCCAGGGCCGGATCGGGCTCCTGGTTCTCGATGACGGACAGGTCAAAGCCCATGTCGTCGAGCGCCTCGGCGACCATGTCGCGCACGCCAAAGTTGAGCAGGTAGTTGTCGAGCAGTCGGCCGATCAAAAACTCGATCGAGAAGTAGTACACGCGCTTCTTGCCCTCGGCGGCGACGCGGGCGTCACTCTTGGTGGCAACGGTGCGGGCCTTCTCGGCCACGAGCTTGGCCAGGGCGTTAAAGCGGTCGAGGTCGCTGGCGGCCTCGACGCTCTTGCCGCTGATGCTCATGACGGCATCGCGATAGAGCTCGGTAAACTCCTGCTTGTTGTCGAAGATCTTATTCATACGTTCCTTTCCCCCGGGGATGTTTCTCCCGGAACGGTTATGACTTGTATCCTACGCCTCGTCGGGGCGGGTAATTACAGCTGTAACGGTTTTGTTACGCATCCTTGGCAGACGGCTTAACAGAAGCAGACTTGGTCTTGGTAGCGGCCTTTTTGGCAGCCGGTTTCTTGGCCGTAGTGGCCTTGGCGGCGGGCTTCGCGGCAGCCTTCGCCTTGGTCGTCGTAGTCTTCGCCTTAGCCGGTGCCTTCTTGACCGCAGCAGTCTTGGGCTTCACCGAGGACGTGCGCTTACGCGTAGCCTTCTTCGGCTCCTCGACCACGGGCGGCTTATAGCTGCTGGGACCGCGGCGCTTAAGCACCACACCTGCCAGACCGGGTACCTTAATCTCAATGGAGTCCATCTGCCCGTTCCAGGGATAGGGCTCGCTCGAGCAGGTGTAGGGCTCCTTGCCGGCATAGCCGCTGCCGCCAAACTCAGGACGGTCAGAATCGAAGATGACCTCCCAGTCACCCTCGCGCGGCACGCCCACGCGGAAGCTCTCATAGCTCGCCGGGTCAAAGTTAATCAGGATCACCAGGTCGTCATCGACGTCCTCGCCCTGACGCACAAAGCTCACGATGGACTGCTTGGAGTTATCCGCATCGATCCAGGTAAATCCGTCGTCGGTGTAGCCGCGCTCGTACAGGGCGGGCTCGGCGGTGTACAGGTGGTTGAGCGCCTTGATAAACGCCTGATGATGACGGTGGGTCTCGTACTCCTCGGTCAGGAACCACTGGATGGACTCGTAATAGCGCCACTCAATAAACTGGCCGATCTCGTTGCCCATAAAGTTGAGCTTGGCACCGGGGTGCGTCATCTGGTAGAAGGCGAGCGTGCGCAGGCCGGCAAACTGGCGCCACCAGTCGCCCGGCATGCGGCCGATCAGCGAGCACTTGCCGTGCACGACCTCATCGTGGCTCAGCGGGCAAATAAAGTTCTCGGTAAAGGCGTACATGATGGAGAACGTGAGCAGCCCGTGGTTGCCGGGGCGCCACGGAAAATCGGTCTGCATGTAGTGCAGGGTATCGTTCATCCAGCCCATGTCCCACTTGTAGTGGAAGCCCAGACCGCCGTCCTGCGGCGGGTAGGTCACGAGCGGCCACGCGGTGGACTCCTCGGCCATCATCATCACGTCAGGGAAGTGGGCCTCCACGGCGCAGTTGACCTGGCGGATAAACGCGCTGGCATCCAGGTCCTCCTCGGTTCCGTACTTGTTGAACTTCTTTTGGCCCGGATCGTCGATGCCAAAGTTGAGGTACAGCATGCTGGACACGCCATCCATGCGGATGCCGTCAACGTGGAAGTTCTCGAGCCAGTACAGCACGTTGGAGACCAGAAAGGAGCGGACCTCGCCGCGGGCGAAGTCAAACTTGTGCGTGCCCCAGTTGGGGTGAATCTCGTGCTCAAACAGCATGTGGCCGTTAAAGGTGGCAAGGCCGTGGGAGTCGGCGCAAAAACCGCCGGGCACCCAGTCCATGATCACTCCAATACCCGCCTCGTGGCATGCATCGATGAAGTGCATGAGCTGCTGCGGGTTGCCGTAGCGCGACGTGGCGGCATAGTAGCCGGTCGTCTGATAGCCCCAGGAGCCGTCGAAGGGATGCTCCATCAGCGGCATGACCTCGATATGCGTGTAGCCCATGTCGCGCACGTAGTCCACGAGCTCCACCGACAGGTCGTCGTATGTGTAGAACTCGCCGCGCTGCGCGGGGAAGGGATCCATGGGGCCGGGGTAGTTGCCGTACTCGTCCGGCTCGCCCTGCGGCGCGTCGCCGTGGCGCTTCCACGAGCCAATATGCACCTCGTAGATGTTAAGGGGTTGCGACATGTGGTTATGGCTGGCGCGGCGCTTAAGCCACGCGGCGTCGTTCCACTGGTAGCCATCGAGGGTCCATAGCACGCTGGCGGTACCCGGAGGGCACTCAGCCTTAAAGGCGTACGGATCGGCCTTGTAGAGCTTTTCGCCCTCGTTGGTCTCGATGAGATATTTATACAGCTGGCCCTGCTCGGCACCAGGAATAAAGCCTTCCCAAATAGCGCTCGTATGTACGGGCACCAGCGGGTTGGCTTCCTCATCCCAATTATTAAATTCGCCAATGACGTGAACGCTTTTTACATCGGGCGCCCAAACGCAAAAACGCCATCCGCGCGTACGGTTCTGCGTGTCGGGGTGCGCGCCCATCTTTTCCCAGCTGCGCTCCCACATGCCAATGCCAAACAGATAGACATCGTCCTTGGAAAGCTCCGGTGCGTGCGGGGCGGCCTTACGGGTAGCGGGCTTTTTGGTTGCTGGCTTTAGCTTTGTATCGCTCACGTTTGATCCCATCATGACGCGGCAGCGTGTTGCCTTGGTGACTAGATGCGAAAGGTCCAAGGCTGCACGAATCGAAGGGACGGCGATAGTTCTATGATTCGTTCCACCTCGCGTGCTCGGTGGAACTTTCGGCACGAAATACGATAACACCTGTTCGTTACTTTTATGGAGAAAAGTGGATTTGCGGCGGCGTTTAATCGGCGAGCGCCATGTTTATACCACTGGCAGAATTGCGATGGTAAAACTCTTGACAGTTTTACCAATTAGGGTTTCAAAACTGTTAGGCTGACGTTTGGTAAAACGTTTTTAGCAGGTTGTTTACCATTTGACATCGAAAGGTACGTTTATGTCCCAGACCGCCGCTCCCAATGTTGCTTTTATTTTCGATTGCGACGGAACACTGGTTAATAGCACCCCCGTTTGGGCCTATGCCCAGCCCGAGTTATTGCGCCGTTATGGCATTGCTGTAACGGTCGACGATTTTGCCCAGTTTGAGCATTTGTCGCTGGAGGACGAGTGCCAGGCATACCACGACACGTGGGGCATTGGCGCGAATGGCGAGGAGCTGTATCGCGAGCTGGGCGAGATTTTGATTGATGGCTACTCCAAGGTGCCGCCGCGCGAGGGCCTGCTTGCATTTTTGGAGCAGGCGAAGGCGGCCGGCATTGCGATGTGCGTGGCCACGTCCACGCCGGCCGAACTGGTGCAGTCCGCCCTTGCGGGTGCTGGCCTTGATCGCTATCTGGAGTTTATTACCACGACGGGTGAGGCGGGGCGCTCCAAGCAATTCCCCGATGTGTACGAGTTGGCGCTGCGCCGACTGGAAGAGCGTCACGGGCGCAAGTTTGAGCGGGCGTGGGTGTTTGAGGACGCCGTCTTTGGACTTAAGAGCTCTGGCACTGCTGGATTTAAACGCGTTGGTATTTATGACCCGCACGGCCGCATGCAGCGCGACGAGGTTCGCGATAACTGCGACATCTTTATCGATAGCTACGAGGACCTGGACCTGGCCCGCGTGCTTTCGTTTGAAGGCTAGGCGAGGGCCGTGGCTTGCAAAGTATTAGTAGTTTGCGGCTCGCCGGTGCTGGCGAGCCCCGAGTTGCTGTGCCACCTGGCAGGGGAGTGCGACCACGTTGTCGCCGTGGACCGCGGGCTCGACGCGCTGCTGGGCGCTGGCCTGAACTGCGACGTCTACGTGGGCGATGCCGACACCGTAAGCGATGAGGGACGCGCACTGGTCGATGCCGCCGAAGCCTTTGAGGTGGAGCGTCACAACCCCTACAAGGACTATACCGATCTGGCATTGGCGCTCGATTCCGTTCGCCGCCGCTGGCCGGGCGCCGAAGTGGTTGCGACTTGCGCCACCGGCGGCCGCCCGGACATGGCCCTGTCTGTGTTAGGGCTACTGGCAGGCCATGCGGACGCCCCCGTCTGGATCGAAGAAGACGAAGTGACGGCTAGAATCCTGCACCAGGACGAGACCTGGACCATCGAGGGCGCCGAGGGCAAAACCTTTTCCATCATCGCCATCGCTCCCAACACAGAGATAAGCGAACACGGTCTAGAGTGGGAGCTAGATCGCAGCCCCCTAGGCCTGTTAGCCGACACCGGCATCTCTAATGTCGTCAGGAAAACGGCCAAGATCCAAGTCCACCAAGGAACCGCAATCGCCTACCTCTACAAGTAAGGCATCGCCGCGTGAGGGTTTTATCGGGACGATGGGTTAATTGACAGATTTTGCCGAAGTCAAAATCTGTCAATTCGGCCCCGTCCCAGGAAAACCCGTAAGTGACGGAAACAACCCAAAAAAAACTTCTTGCACAACTAAGAATCTTCCCCTATAGTACTACCTCGTCACGGGGGCGTAGCTCAGCTGGGAGAGCGCTTGACTGGCAGTCAAGAGGTCAGGGGTTCGATCCCCCTCGTCTCCACCATCGTGATTCTAAGAGGCCACCGGGTATTCGGTGGCCTCTTTTCATATCCCTCAACCCCACAAACGAAAGTGACGCGTGCGCCCGCGCCCACCCCGCAAAAAGTTGCGCAATTACCTTCCCGGTTTTGTACAAAGTTTGTTAGCCAAACTTAATAGTTTGAGCAATTCACGCCCTCAGCAAGACAACTCAGGCGTTGCTCACCAACGCACACACCCCCATAAACCTGCGGCAATGTGTGCAAGACGGCACAATATCCCCCATAACCACGGCAAATAAACAATATGTTGCTCAACACACCCCAAAACGCATGGGCCACCTGCTGTGCTAGGATACCTAACGTTACATGGGTTCAACTGTGCTCACGGCTCCAACAAGCCGCAAAGCGCAGGGTCGATCAGCATCCGGCCGTAACGGCGGTGCCAGAAAAACCACGAGCTCCAATAGCGTTGTCATGCGTATCGCATCGAAAGCATTTGTTCTTGACTTTGTGCAAGCTGTTTTTCGATTCGACATTTCATGACAAATTGCAGCAGTCTTGCAGCTGTTTGCGTGCGGTCCAGTTTTGTTCCCGCTTGACTAGGCCGCACGCAGCCAGCTGGGGTCGCGGTCATTTTTGCGATACACGTCCGCGACTCTAGCAACTGCACGTATACATACCGTTCACGGTGGGGCAGAGCCACGTGCTTGTCTAACTGGGCTCAGGGTTTGAATATGGAGCGCCTTCGCGCACAAGCGCCCTGGCGAAGCCATACCCAAACCCCGTGAGCCACACGTAAGACAGCAAGGGGGTGGTGCTCGTGTGGTATGTGATTCAGGTCATTAACGGTCGCGAAGACGTAATGCGCAAGCGCATCGAGCGCGTGGTGCCGGCTGGCGCCATGCAGGAGCTCTTTTATCCCCAATTTCAAACCGAGATCAAGGTACACGGCGAATGGGTCAACACGACCAAGTCGCTCTTTCCCGGTTACCTTATCTGCGATACGGCAGATCCCCGCACCGTGCAACAGTATCTGCTGCGCATGGACGACTTTGCCCGGGTGCTATCCCAGGACGGTCAGTTTGTGCCGCTGGCAAAAGAAGAGGTCCAGCTTATTGGCGACTTTACGCATAGGGGAGCCCGCGTGGTTCCCATGAGCGAAGCCCTAAAAGACGGTGATCAGGTCGTAGTGACGGCAGGTCCTCTACTGGGCCACGAGGGCCTTATCAAAAACATTAACAGACGCAAGAGCACTGCTTATTTGGAGCTCGACCTTTGCGGCCGGCGCGTAACCACCCGCGTTGGCCTCGCGGTGCTTTCAGCCGAGCAGCGCGTAATGCGAAACCTAAAACAGGCGATCGCCTAATTACGGGCGCCTGTTTAACGGGACAGGGAGGATTCCCGGGGACGGGGACGTAGGTTTGAAGGAAATTTTGTCAGATAAAACTGAATATTCTGCAGGAGCACCGGTGGGGGCTGCGCTTGTTGCCCAGGCAATGAGCGGCGGTGACGCGAGCATGCGCTACAAGGCCATGCGGGCCGTGAAGGACTGGGACCGCACGCGCCTGGGCTACAGGGCCGTCAAGCGAGCCTTCGACATCGTATTCAGCGGCTGCGTGCTGGCCGTCATTGCCATACCCAGTCTGGTACTCGCCGCGGCCATCCGCCTGGAGAGCGAGGGCAACCCGTTCTACAGCCAGATCCGCGTGGGCCAGACCCACCGCGACGGCAGTCTGTCCACCTTCCGCATGTGGAAGTTCCGATCCATGTACAAAGACGCCGACGAGCGCCTCGCCGAGCTCAAGGGGCAGAACGAGATCGCCGGCGCCATGTTCAAGATGAGGGACGATCCCCGCGTCACCAAGATCGGCAGGTTCATCCGCAAGCACTCCATCGACGAGTTCCCGCAGTTCCTCAACGTGTTCCTGGGCCAGATGTCCGTCGTCGGTCCGCGCCCGCCGCTGCCCAACGAGGTGGCCGAGTACACGGAGTACGACCTGCAGCGCCTGGCCGTGAAGCCCGGGATCACCGGCTGGTGGCAGGTGACGGAGCGCAACTCAACGGGTTTCGATGGGATGGTTCAGCGCGACCTGGAGTACATCGCCAAGCGCGGTCCCGTTACGGACCTCAAGATCGTCGCTCTCACGGTGATCGAGGTCATCACCGGTAAGGGTGCGTGCTAATGCTCCGGGACTATTCAAAATTCGTTGAGCTCAAGCGTGTTCCCGTAATCGATGTTCCGATCACGGGAACCAATATGTCTGAGTGCGTCGAGTTTCTCACTCGCCATATAGATGAGCTACATGGCGAGTATATTTGCGTATCCAATGCTCACACGTCGGTTATGGCTCATGACGACCCTTCCTATTGGGCCTGCCAAGCGGACTCCCTCATGTCCGTTCCCGACGGCAAGCCTTTATCTGTTGTTGGACGTAAAACAATAGAGTCAATGGGGCGTGTAACTGGACCCGATCTAATGCGAGAGATTTTCAGCATTTCCTTGCAGCAGGGATGGAGCCATTACTTCTACGGTAACGAGCAGAAGAATCTCGACGCTCTCAAGAATTCACTTCAAAAGGAATATCCGGGCCTGGAAATAGCTGGCATGGAGCCTTCGGTTTTCCGACCGCTCTCCGATAGCGAGAAGCGAGACCTTTCGCGACGTATCGCTGATTCGGGTGCAGACTTCGCATGGATTGCGCTGGGTGCGCCTCGCCAGGAAGTCCTCATGCATGAGCTTAAAGGTGGCCCCCAGCCAATAATGATCGGTGTCGGGGGAGCCTTCAATGTCCTCGCCGGAGTGGTGCCGGAGGCACCGATCTGGATGCAGGACTTGAGCCTCGAATGGCTATACAGACTTATCCAAGAGCCGAAACGGCTTTTCAAGCGATACCTCATTACTAACACAAAGTTTCTCTTTTACCAGTTCACTGGCGCAAAACGCAAGGAAGGCAAGTAGATGAAATCCACGACCGCATTCAAAGACAAGACCCTCATGATCACGGGCGGCACCGGCTCGTTCGGCAACACCGTGCTCAAGCACTTCATGAACACCGACCTGGCCGAGATCCGCATCTTCTCCCGCGACGAGAAGAAGCAGGACGACATGCGCCACCGCCTGCAGGAGAGGTCCCCGGAGCTCGCCTCCAAGGTGCGCTTCTTCATCGGCGACGTCCGCAACGCCCGGAGCGTGCGCGACGCCATGCACGGCGTGGACTACATCTTCCATGCGGCGGCCCTCAAGCAGGTGCCCTCCTGCGAGTTCTTCCCCATGGAGGCCGTGCGCACCAACGTCATCGGAACGGACAACGTCCTGCACGCCGCGATCGAGGAGGGCGTCGACCGCGTCGTGTGCCTGTCCACCGACAAGGCGGCCTACCCCATCAACGCCATGGGCAAGTCCAAGGCCATGATGGAGTCCATCATCTACGCCAACGCCCGCAACGGCGCAGGACGCACCACCATCTGCTGCACCCGCTACGGCAACGTCATGTGCTCGCGCGGCAGCGTCATCCCGCTGTTCATCGACCGCATCCGCAAGGGCGAGCCGCTGACGGTGACCGACCCCAACATGACCCGCTTCCTCATGAACCTGGACGAGGCCGTGGACCTGGTGCAGTTCGCCTTCGAGCACGCCAACCCCGGCGACCTGTTCATCCAGAAGGCGCCGGCATCCACGATCGGCGACCTCGCCGAGGCCGTCCAGGAGGTCTTCGGCCGCGTGGGCACCCAGGTGATCGGCACCCGCCACGGCGAGAAGCTCTTCGAGACCCTCATGACCCGCGAGGAGCGACTGCGCGCCGAGGACATGGGAGGCTACTACCGCGTGGCATGCGACTCGCGCGACCTCAACTACGACAAGTTCGTCGTCGACGGCGAGGTGGAGACCCAGGCCGACGAGTCCTACACGAGCCACAACACCGAGAGGCTCGACGTGGCGGGCGCCATCGCCAAGATCAAGACCGCCGAGTACGTGCAGCTGGCACTCGAGGGCCGCGAGCACGAGGCGGTGCAGTAGGGTGCGCGTCCTCGTCACCGGCGCGAAGGGGTTCGTGGGCAGGAACCTCTGCTGCGCGCTGAAGAACATCCGCGATGGCAAGGACCGCCGCGAGAAATACCAGACCCTCCTTCCCCTCGAGGTCATGGAGTACGACCTCGACTCGGCCCTAGGGGAGCTGGAGGACTACTGCTCCCGCGCCGACTTCGTCTTCAACCTGGCCGGCGTCAACCGCCCCGAGGACCAGGCGGAGTTCATGGAGGGCAACTTCGGTTTCGCCTCCACGCTGCTCGGTGCCCTCGAGCGCCACGGGAACACGTGCCCCGTCATGCTCTCCAGCTCCGCGCAGGCGAGCCTGTCGGGCCGCTTCGAGGGCTCGGTCTACGGCGAGTCCAAGCTCGCGGGGGAGGGCCTGTTCCGCGAGTATTCCGAGAGGACCGGCGCCCCCGTGCTCATCTACCGCTTCCCCAACCTCTACGGCAAGTGGTGCCGACCGCGCTACAACTCCGCCGTGGCGACCTTCTGCGACGCCATCGCCAACGGCCGCCCCTACACCGTCAACGACCCCTCCGTGGAGCTTGAGCTCCTCTACATCGACGACCTGGTCGGCGAGATGCTGGGCGCGCTGCTCGGCGAGGAGCACCGCTGCGGCTACGAGGGGCTGGAGCGCGTCGACGGCGACGGGTTCTGCTACGTCCCCGGTACCGACGTGAAGACCCTGGGCGAGATCGTCTACCTTCTGGACAGCTTCCGCGACAGCCGTGAGACGCTCTCGGTGCCCGACCTGACGGAGGGCTCCTTCTCCAAGAAGCTCTGGAGCACGTTCCTGTCCTACTACGAGCCGGGGAACTTCGCCTACGGCCTGAAGCCCAATGTCGACGGCCGCGGCTCGTTCACGGAGTTCCTGCGCACGCCGGAGCGCGGGCAGGTGAGCGTGAATGTGAGCAAGCCCGGCATCACCAAGGGCAACCACTGGCACATGAGCAAGTGGGAGAGGTTCCTGGTGGTCTCCGGCACCGCAAGCATCAGGCTCAGGAAGGTGGGGGAGGACGCCGAAGGTAACCCGTTCCCCGTCGACGAGTACGTGGTGAGCGGCCCCGACATGTGCGTGGTCGAGATGATCCCGGGCTACACGCACTCCATCACCAACCTGTCCGACACCGAGGACCTCGTGACGGTCATGTGGGCCAACGAGCCCTTCGACCCCGAGAACCCTGACACCTACTACGAGGAGGTCTAGCCGCATGGGCTCTTTTTCGCGGTCGCTTCTATGTTTTGGCCGCAGTGTGAAAGCGCTTCCTCGTAAAGCTATAGTTCAGCCCCTCGTTAAACGGTCTTTTGCACGGTGCGGAAAGGGTTTCTCGCTTGGAAAGCGTTGCGATTTGCAAGGCTTGGAGAACATTTCAGTCGGTAATGATGTGTCATTTGGGCCCGATACAAGAATTTGGACAACGGGCGCAGAAGTAATTATCGGTAACGATGTTATGTTTGGCCCACATATAACTCTAATCTCTGGTGATCATCGCACTGATGTCAAAGACAAGCCTATGCGAGCTGTAAGGCCAACTGAAAAATTACCCAGTAATGACCAAGACATTGTTGTTGGTAACGATGTTTGGATTGGGGCAAACGTTACGATTTTAAAAGGTGTGCATATTCCCGATGGAACAGTAATTGCTGCTGGTGCGCTCGTCGTTCGTAGCCCTTATGAAGAAAATTGCATTTGGGGGGGTCCCGCACGTCTAATCGGGAGACGATTTGATGACTAGGAATAAGACGGAGTTTGGCACCTTAAGTATGTTTGGTGTTGATCCGAGCTGTTTAGGAGGCATTAGTACGCTAACGCGCATGCTTTCTTTTGAGCTAGATAGATTCGAGCAAGTTGATTTTTGCTATTTAATAACGACCAATCAGGGAAATGCCCTTCAAAAGATCCGTTGTTTTGTAAGCGCGCTCTTAAAGGCCCGAAAACGCTTTTCAACCGGCGAAGGAATTGTTCATATACACATGGCTGATAATGCGAGCGTGATCAGGTCGTGCGTTATCATATTCCTAGCTAAAAGATATCGACAGTCTGTCGTACTTCACATTCACTGTGACTTGGCAAAGATTAGATCTCGGTCCTCAAGTCATATGAAAAAGCTGATAGATTGGTCGCTATTAAAATCTGATCGCATCATTGCCCTAGGAACATATCTGAACCCCTTGTTCCAAAAATTGGATTATCCAAGTGAGCGTGTATTAATTCTTCCCAATGCCGTTTCTTGTCCAGATGAGAATTTATACACGCCGGGCCGCACTAGAGTTTTATTTCTGGGAAATATCTCTAAGGACAAGGGCGTCTTGGATTTACTGGATGCGCTCGTTCTGATCGATGACAAGCTTGACCCAGAACTAATTTTCGAGCTGTGCGGTAGGGATCACATCAAGGTTCAAGTTGAAATTGAAAAACGAAATCTTTCTCATCGTGTTAAATATCGCGGCATCGTAGAGCCCAATCGTAAGTTCTTTTCGAAATATCTTCTAAACGTACTGCCTTCTCATCACGAGGCAATGCCATTTTCGCTTCTTGAGGCTTCAGCTTATGGGATCCCTTCTATCGCATCATCAGTCGGGTCAATCTCCGAGATTATCGATAATGGAGACTCAGGTTGGCTAGTAAATGCCCAGGACACTCAAATGCTTGCGAACACGCTCGTGAATGTGCTGTCAAATCCAGAAGCGATATCGGTTGCGGGAAGCCGTATATATAACAAGGTGCGTGAATGCTACTCATTTCAGGCGTATCTTCAAACACTATTCGCTCTATATAGGGAGTTGATAGCTTGATTTCAATGGCAAAGGCCCTAAATGCCGCCGATCAAAATATCGTCTCCGAAACAGGAATGGCGGCTAGACCAATTGTATTGATTGTTGCAACGTATATTGTGACTACCTTACTTCAAGGTGCTCTTGGCTCTATTCCTATTAATAAGATTCTTGGATTCGCTCTTGTAGTTCTACTTATATTTGAATGGGTTTCAACTCGCAGATCACATCTGTCCTATTTGGGCCTGCTCTGCTTCGTTCTTCTGTCACTCCATTCAACTCTTGTTATGATAAGCGCTTCTCAGGAGCTAAACGACTTGGTGTATCTCGCAAGCACAATGTTGATGATCTCCCTTATATGTTCGCCTAGGTTTCGAACATCTATTTTAGAAGCATTGCTCCAATATCGAACTTATATATCTGTTGTCGTAATCTTTTCTTCTATGTTTCTTCTTTTACTACTTGCAACTGGCACTGGTTATGTTGTCGCATGGGGAGAAGCCCCCTACTTTAAGGGGCTATGCAATACAGAACACACTCTTGCGTCTATATGTACTCTTTTGCTTGTCCTTATTATTTTTCTCGTTCGGACTAATGGATCTAAGGCTGTATATTGCGGGTGCTCGCTTGTCATCATATATACGACGCTGGAGACTGGCGCCCGAACGTTTCTTGTGCCAGTTCTTATTTGTTTGCTGCTACTCATTCAAAATCTATTTGCTTACAAATGGACTAAAGCTGCCTTGCTACTCCTTGTTTTATTTTTTGGAGAGGCCGTATTTCTGAAGTCTGGAATGGCTAATAAATTTGAGTTTGCTAGCGGAAATATATACGCAGACTCGCTGCTATCCGCAATTACTAATGGTAGAAACGAAATTTGGCTCACAGATATCCTGGCATGGGCTAATTCTGGTTCAATGGGCATAGCTTTTGGAAACGCTTTTTCAACAATCTATGAGCTCAATAAACGTGCGCTCAGTCTTTATATTTGGGCTCATGACGACTTGGTAATGTTGCTGTATGGATTTGGCCTAACTGGTCTTTGCCTGTATCTTGCATGCTTATGTACTTTATTTCATTCGTTGTTCGCTTCTTTAAATAAGGGTGCAGCCGTACTCCTCACCGTTTTCATTTTATTTCCGTTGCTATTAAATGGATTTTTTCCTTATCAACATCTTGTCTACGCATTTGTTCTTCTTTATTCAATCTGTTCGCATGAATTAATCCCTAGAAAGGATATCTGATGTCGAATAACAACTATCTGCTGACCTTTCACATGACGTGGAGCTATGGCGCATGTTTGCAAGCATTTGCAACTCTAGAAGCACTTAAGAATGTTGGTTGCAAGGCGGAGATTCTCAATTTCATTAATCCTTATGAGCGAAAAGGAAATGAGACTCCTTTCCAGCTCATCAAGGATGGTGATTTTAAAGCTGGCCTTATAGCAGCGGCCAAAAATATCATTTTCCAGCGTGCAAAGCTGCATGCGCGCGCTTTTAAAAAATTCCATTCGAGGCTCCCTCGAACGGAACGGGTGTATACTTCGTGTGCTCAAATGGCTGATATTGAAGCTGATGCGCTAATCGTCGGCAGTGATCAGGTTTGGAATCCTTTTATTACCGGCGGCATTGAGCCCGCTTTCTTTCTTCAATTCGGCAAAGCAACTCGCCGTCTTTCACTTGCTTCGAGTCTCGGCAGTCATATCTATAACGAGATAGAGCAACAAGAAATTCGAGAGTACCTTACTAAATTCGATGCGATAAGCGTGCGAGAAGCTCATGCAGTAGAGCAAATCGCGCCGTTGACGGAGAAGCCAGTATTTAGGTGTCTCGATCCAACTTTACTTCTTGATCGTGAATACTGGCGTGCTTTTTCCCAAAAGCCCGAAGGATTTAAAGGGAATGAACGATACATTCTGGTTTTCAATCTCGCGAGCAGAACCGATAAAGAAATGGAACTTTGGAAGCGTTTCTCAATAGATTCGGGACTGCCTCTTTGGCGACTTAGCAACAATACCTTTAAGGACAAGGTTTTCGATAGGCTCCTATTGGGTATGACCCCAGAGGAATTTGTTTGGCTTATTGATCACGCTCAATATGTGATTACTGATTCATTTCACGGAACGGCGTTTTCAGTGAATATGGGTAAGCCGTTCGTCGCTATGGAACCTATTCGAGGTAATCGTGCCCGAATTGTTGATTTGCTTAATTTAGTTGGAATGGATAATCGCATGCTGGCTGAAAGTGCATGTGAGCTTCCTAGTATCGATTTAGACTATAGCTATGCTGAATCAGCCCTTTGCGAGGAGCGCTCTCGATGCATGGCGTGGATTAAGGGTGCCTTAAATGACTAGTAATCAGGATATTTCATGCGTGGGTATAGCATGCACTGGCTGTGCTGCATGTTCCGATGCGTGTCCTGTCGATTCAATCTCTATGGTCCCAGATGCGGAAGGCTTTGTTTATCCCTCGATAAACGGTGCATCGTGTCTTGCTTGTGGTAAATGCCTCAGAGTATGCCCTGCTGTTAATCGCTGCACGTTGCGCCCAATTTCAAATATGTATGCAGCATTTTCTAATGACCATCAGCTGAGAAATGAGAGCAGTTCGGGCGGTGTATTTTCCACGTGCGCACGCTATGTTGTCGATCATGGAGGAATCGTAGTCGGAGCAGCGGTTGATTCAACTGGGCACGTTTATCATCGACTTATAACTAACTCAAATGAAATTTCGTTTCTTCAGAAATCAAAGTACGTTCAAAGCGATTGTCAGGGAATATATTGTCAAATTGAAAAATGTCTTAAATCTGGTAGAAGGGTCTTATTCTCAGGATGTCCTTGTCAGGTTGCTGGCTTGATTTCATATTTGGGAAAAGCATATGACAATCTGATTACGATGGATTTGATTTGTCATGGAGTACCTTCTCCGAGGGTATGGGAAGACCATGTCGAGTCAATTACTGGTGGAAAACCAGCTCAAAGCATTACATTCAGAAGGAAAGACGTCTCTGCGAGAACGACTTTTTCAGTTGATATTAATGCGCCCGGTTTGCGATATAAAGGACGAGATGAATTTGACGATCCGTATATGGCGCTGTTTGTTACGGGGTCAGCAAATAGGGAAAGCTGCTATACGTGTAAATACGCCAGTTCTGAACGCGTTGGTGATGTGACCATTGGCGACTGCGCGTCATCGAATTGCTACCCAAAGTTCTATCCCTGGGTTCAGCTTTCTTCAATTTCCTTAAACACTGAAAAGGCTAGAAATTTCTGGTCAGAGGTAGAGAGCCTTTTTACCTTCGTTCCTATTGATTATCAACGGGAAATTCAATTGAATGCTCAGCTTTCACATCCAGTAGTTCGACCTGGTTTGAGAGACAACGTATACAGGCGGATACATGAGACGGGCATCGCGTCAGTTGCTGCCGATGTCACACCTTCTCGTACAATTAAAAAGAAACTCAAAAGACTCGTTAAGTATTTAGTTCCCAACGTAGTACGTGGACGTCTCATTAAATTGAAAGCAATAGTTCATGATCGATAATTCCAAGAAGCAACTTCTTAAAAATACGTTATTTCTGTATATTCTAACGTTTTCATCTCAAGTTCTCGCTCTGATCACAATTCCATATCAAACACGCGTGCTTACACCGGAAACTTATGGTGTCGTTGGCGTCGCCATTTCTGTTATGACGTTTATGTCGCTTGTGCTAGATTTTGGAATCCTTTTATCTGCAACATCAAAAGTCGCACAGCATGCTGAAGATACTGTATTTCTTTCACATCTTTATGGCAATGTTTTCGCTCTAAAAGGCATTTCAGCTATTATCTGTGGATGTTGTTTGGCGGTAGCATGCTGCTCGTCTCCATACCATAGCCGATATTTCCTACTCTACGCTCTCTATTATTTAGCTTATGTCGCTGCTGCGATGCTGCCTGATTATTTATACCGAGGGCTTGAGCGCATGAAAGTCATAACCTTCAGGACTGTAGCGATACGCGCTTTTGCAACTGCGTGCACATTTATATTTCTCCACTCAGACAGTGACGTTTTAGCGCTTCCGATCTGTCTGTTAGTTGGAAATGTTACGGCGCTAGCGGTATGTCTTAGGTATGATCGTAGAGTCTTTGGCATACATCTTCACCGCCCCACGGTTGTCGAGGTGCAGTTACTTGCGAAGGACTCTTTACCGTTTTTCTTTTCACGAATTTCTTCCACAGTATACTCAACGGCAAATCCAATTGTTCTCAATATGTTCTACGCAGGCTTGCCTGTTGTTGGATTCTATTCTGCCTCAGAAAAATTCTTGTCCGTTTCTAAGTCAATCGTTTCCCCTATTGCGGATAGCCTATATCCGTATATGGTTAAAAACAAAGATTTCAGGCTTGTTAAGAAAATATTGCTTACTACAACTCCTTTTATCGTTGTAGGGGCTGCAGTGCTGTATATCTATGCGAATCAAATTTGCGAATTTGTTTTTGGACCAAGCTATGTAGAGGCCGGCATGATAGTGCGCTGTCTACTTCCAGCAATAATGGTGATATTCCCGTCGTACGTTATTTGTTTTCCCGTGCTTGTCCCCCTAGGCCTTTCATCAAGGGCAAATTTTTCAAATTTTATTGGTCTCTGCGTCCAGCTGCTTGCACTTATCATTCTTGTTGTAACTGATTATTTTAATGTCTATACAATGTGCCTCGCGACAAGTGCTGCCGAGGTGTCGGTATTTATCTACCGCTTATCCGTAATCGCAAGATATCAAAAAACCGCTAAAAGCATGAATTCGCGTTAAATATCAGCTATAACAAATTGTAAAGAATGGGGCTCTCATGTTGAGTAACGATAATTCTAAAGTTAATTTTTCTAACGACGGCCGTCTGAAGCTGCTGATCATCGTGGGCACCCGCCCCGAGGTCATCCGCCTGTCCGAGGTCATCAAGAAGTGCCGCCGCCGCTTCGACTGCCTGCTGGCGCACACCGGGCAGAACTACGACTACACGCTCAACGGCATCTTCTTCCGCGACCTGGAGCTCGCCGACCCCGACGTCTACCTGTACGCCGTGGGCGCCGACTTGGGCGAGACCGTGGGCAACATCATCGCCGCGAGCTACAAGCTGATGGTCGAGGTCAAGCCCGACGCGCTGCTGATCCTGGGCGACACCAACAGCTGCCTGTCCGCCATCGCGGCCAAGCGCCTGCACATCCCCATCTTCCACATGGAGGCGGGCAACCGCTGCAAGGACGAGTGCCTGCCCGAGGAGACCAACCGCCGCATCGTCGACGTGATCTCCGACGTCAACCTGGCCTACTCCGAGCACGCCCGCCGCTACCTCAAGGACACCGGCTGCGCCCCCGAGCGCACCTACGTCACCGGATCGCCCATGGCAGAGGTCTTGCGCGCGAACCTTGAGAAGATCGAGGCCTCGGACGTCCTCTCCGAGCTCGGCCTGGAGCCCAAGCGCTACATGCTGCTGTCCGCACACCGCGAGGAGAACATCGACACCGAGGCCAACTTCACGAGCCTGTTCACCGCGATCAACGCGCTGGCCGAGAAATACGACATGCCGATCCTGTACTCCTGCCACCCTCGCTCGCGCAAGCGCCTGGAGGCCACCGGCTTCAAGCTCGACCCGCGCGTGCGCATGCACGAGCCCATGGGCTTCCACGACTACAACTGCCTGCAGATGAACGCCTTCGCGGTGGTGTCCGACTCCGGCACCCTGCCCGAGGAGTCGAGCTTCTTCGCGAGCGTCGGCCGCCCGTTCCCGGCGGTGTGCATCCGCACCTCCACCGAGCGCCCCGAGGCCCTGGACAAGGCCTGCTTCACGCTGGCCGGCATCAGCGAGCGCGGCCTGCTCCAGGCGGTCCGCACCGCCGTCGAGCTCGACGCCGAGGGGTCGCTTCCCGAGGCACCCGTGCCCGACTACGCCGACGAGACCGTGTCCACCAAGGTGGTCAAGATCATCCAGAGCTACACCGGCGTCGTGGACAAGATGGTGTGGAGGAAGAGCTTATAGAACAGTCGACATTTGGTGCGGCATATGTAACCTGCCTGGTTTTCTACCAGTGTTAACAGGCTAAATATATTTGTTTAATTGACCTCTTGTAGACTTTCTTTTCTACAAGAGGTCAATTTGATTATCGTCTGGAAGGGATTCGGAATATGGACGAGAAACCTTTATCTGTAACTGATTCGGTATTTTTCCCATACTATGTAAACCAAAATAGACTGTTGGATATTTACGCAATTCTAAATAGGGGCTTTTCTGAATACGAAGAGATTAAAGAAGAATCGTCTTCAGGAAAAACTTCCTCAAAAAGAGGGGGTGCTGGCGTTGGTTTTAAGATTTTTAAGCTTGGGATAACAGCCGAAGCGGAGCTTAATAAGAATTCTGGAAATTCGAGTTCTAAGGAATCAAAGTTGGTCCAGACCACAACTTCAATGTTGAGCATGGTGGTCGAGCAGCTGTCCCAACATAAGTTCTTAAAAGAGATTTTGAAGTCTCAGCCTGGAGACTTTGTCTGCATTCCGGTCAATCTTAAGATCAATTCCATTAAAGGTCTCGTTGATGAAGCGATTGAAATGACTGAGCTCAGCCAAAAAATGCAAGAGGTTGGCGGAACCAAGCTCAAGGGATCAAATAACGCCACCTCAGCTTCATTGAGAAAAATCGGAGCTGTCACCAAAGAGCTATTTTCCGCAGAAGAGATAGTCTCGGAAAACGATGCTTATGCCGTAATTGGTACGATAACTGACCAAAATCTATATCAAGCTAATCGGCAGGATATTATAGATGTAGAACTGACCTGTTTGGCACAAATCAAACGAGTGTTTCCAGACGGAACGCAATTGATGAAAAATACTGTATTTACCAAAATTACGGACACAGACAGCAAAGAGGCGCTTATCAAGTCAGTGGCTGCCTTAAATTCCGGTCCAATTAAATGTGATTCGGTTGCGATAATGGAAATTAGCGGCAAGCCTGTTTATCAACTTGAAGTTGTTGCGCTTTACCAAGAATCGCATCCATCGGTATAACCGCACAACTCGAATCGCTTGTTGAGAGCAAGGCCATACACAATCCTATTTATCTCAAGCATGCCGGCAAGCCGAAGTTGATCGCGGACGTCAACACCCTGACGATGAAGTCCAACTCCGACAACTTCCGCGCGAGCTCCATCCAGGGCGTCATGAAGCGCGTGAAGGCCAAGGGCGTGCCCGTGGTGGTCTACGAGCCCACGCTGGACGCGCCGGAGTTCTTCGGCTCCGAGGTGACCCACGACCTGGAGGCCTTCAAGGCCGGCTGCGACGTGGTCGTCGCCAACCGCTGGAGCGACGAGCTCGCGGACGTTGCGGACAAGGTGTACACGCGCGACCTTTTCAAGCGCGACTAGCGAACTTCCTTAGGGCGATAAGAGGCCCCAGCCACCACGCGGTGGCTGGGGCCTCTCTTGTTTAGGGCAGGCCATGGAGGCGCTGTGCATGCCATTCGTTCGTTGCGACGCCATTTTTCATGACCGCGGGCGCCTTGCGGTGGTGTCCCGATTGTTGGTGTAATCGCCTAGAATCTAATCGTCATTCTACTCCAATATCATGCTGCCTTCCTTCCTATCGGATGGTCGATCCCGAGGATTCGATCGCGAAGGCATACGGGAAGAACGCGGCCGCTCCCTCGGCTTCCTGCACGAGGAACGCTAAGGAGCACGCCAAGCGCATCATCGAGCACATGGTGGCTGACCTCATATGCAAATCAAAGAGGCCCCGGAGATACGCGTCGGAATTCAGATAATTCGTGCGAAGCACTTCTAATCGCCTATTTCCCGATAACGTTCTTGGGAAATATCAAAGTTCGTAGCGTCTTCTTGTCGAGCGAGCCACATATACTAAGCATCTCTCTGCTTCGTTTGAGCCTCGGGTCATCATCGCTGTCGAGGAAGATTTCCGCGCATAAGTCTTCGATGTATCTATTTCGAATGTCATCAGTTGGCTCACCGCCTTTCTCGAAGTATTTGCACTCTCCCAGTATGATGCGGTCTAGATACTCCATGAATTTATCGTTCTCTTTTGCGAACTCAAATACATGGTCGAAGCGTTTTCCGGTTTTGACCAGCTCCCATTGTTCGGGCTCATATTCCGCCATTGTTAGGAAGGTCGGCAAAAGTGCATTCTTTGAGAACGAGATTGACCAGTCTCCTTCCCTGTCGAAGGCGGTCAGTATGTAGATGACACCTTGGTTGAGCTTGTCGATGAACCGGTTGAAATCGCGAAGGCTTCCGTTGTTTTGCTCAATAAACCGTTGGCATATTTCCGTGAAAAAGTATCCGCTATGGATGTTGGCCTGTTTCGCTTCGAGGTACGTATTTGGATTGATTCGGGGCAAATCGAATCGGTAGTCGTAGAAGCGTTGAAGGTATCGCCGGCAGTCGTAATTCTGGCCATAGACTCCTTGGAGTGAGTAGGCAAGTTGCGTTCTGTCCGTTGAATAAACGACCACGATGTTATCCTGAAGGAAAAGAGACTTTGTTTGCTCGAGTAGCTGCATAGCGAATTCCGGCCGACACCTGTCGAGCTCGTCTATGAAGAGCACGGCCCTTTTGGTGACTTCCGGCAGAAGCGCTGACACGAGTTCCTCGGTTTTCGCCCTCAGCTCCTGCCTCTTTCTGAACGCGTTAAGGAAATCGTTACCGCTAATTGCCTCGAGGAGCTTTCCTGCATTCAGCCCCGTTAAAGACAAAGCGCAGTCTATTGCCCCTGCTGCGATATCGGAAACGCTTCTCTCCTGATTGACCTTTTTCTTGTCGGCCATGGTTGCTATGGTTGCCAATAGTGGGGCAATCGGGTCGTTGAAATGGTCGTTTTCCCAGGCATTGAAGTATATTGGCAGAAAAGGATCTTCACTCATCTTGGTCATGAGATTGCTGTCGAAGATCGATGTGTCCGATGGGGCATTTGCGTCGATGTGCGGGTTTCCGAAGCGCAAGGTTTCGATGATTTGTTTGACGAAGAAGGTTTTGCCTGTTCCCCAAGGGGCGTCTATGAAAATAGAATAGGGCCCCTTCACGCTGTAAAGTAGATGGATAAATTGGGCGACAATTTCGCGGCGACCGAGTTGGTCGTGTTTTAGTGATTCCCTGGCGATCTCGCATGTGGGCTCTTCGTCTAATCGTTTCATGTGTGCTCTCTTTTCCTTGGTGTTGCTGGAGGAGGTGCTCATTTCATTGCTAGTATAATCGCACAAGCGTTCGTTACGATTGTAAGCTGCTATATTGATAAACGAGGCGGCGATGGCTCTTGACCTTGGTTTGCATTGGCGAGGACCGTGGGGGTGTCCTGGGCGGTAGAGCAGCGTGTGTGGGGCGTATGAGTTCGTGACCAGAGATGCGAATGCAAATGTATGATAATGAATTGGCTGCGAGAGCTAAAAGCCTCAACTAGCTGCGCGAGAAACGGCTATCATACGTTCTATATTTAAGTGCTTTCATGGAAGATGTGGTTTGCTAAAACAAATTGCTTATATAGCTACTTGGTCGCTTGTGAAAAAGTCCGCCAAATGGTCGATGGCAATCATCGGTGCAATTTCGACGATTATGGCGGTTGTGGGCGTGTCTCTCATTGATCTGCTGCCGAAGGGTTCGGGGTGTCTGTTTAGACTTTTCGTTTTCGTTGTTCTTTTTATTCTGATAGCCATTCTTGCGGCGGTCGTCACATATCGTCGCAGCAGGAGCGGGGTCCATTTGGCGATTAACGGTATGGACATCGACATCGTGGTTGGCGACCTTTTTGTTACGGACGGAGTGAAGGTCATCCCGTTCGATGAGTATTTCGACATCCAGGTCGATGACAAGGTTATTTCAAGGAATTCTCTCAACGGCATTTTTATCAAGAGGTACGCTGATTGGAATACCCTCAAGCGTACAGTCGAAAAATTGGGGCCGAGCTTGTTGGAGCCTTGCAAAGCTGGGGATGGTAGGATTCGCTATCCTCTCGGCACCATCAAGGACTACAACGAGTACGCACTGCTCGCCTTCACGCATATGGACAAACTAAACCGAGCACGCCTTCGCCGTGGCGAATATGAGGAATGCCTGCTCAACATGTGGGATGAGCTAGATAGGATGTATGCCGGCAGACCTGTCGTTCTTCCGCTGCTGGGGTCGGGGATAACCAGGTTCGACGGCGGGAAGCCCTCGGAGGACGACCTTCTTCGCTGCATGCTTTGTACCCTGAGGGCTTCGAAGCGACATTTCAAAGAAGGCGTCGTGGTCGTCTTGACGGAGAAGACCGCTGCACGAATGAGGCTATACGAAGTCAACGGATATATTGAGGCTTGGGAAAATAGGATTGGAGAGAAAGATGGTTTATAGGACGAGGACCTACATCGCTGCTGACTGGGATGGCGACCGAGACGCTGTGGACCAGCTGCACAAATGGAACGACAGCGACTATTGGGGGCTTTCATTTACGGATGCCCACAATTTACAGCAGTCGCGCGATTCCAGCCTGCCCTGCAGCATAAAGAGCTCGCTGAAAGAGAGAATGGATCATTCCAAACGTTTCGTGCTTATCGTGGGGGATTCGACGGACACCGTGACTAAGGGAAGCTGTCGGTATTGCGGAAGCTATAACGCGTGGACTTCTAGCTGTGCCCGCATGCATAGCGTTGATTATCGCAGCTACATCAAGTACGAGTGCGATAAGGCCATGGAGGCCGATATCGATATCGTGGTGCTGTATAACAACACGCGGGTCGACAGGTCGAAGTGTCCTGAGGCTGTTAGGTACCACGGAAACCATGTCGCCATGATGTATTATAGGGACGGTAAATACTATTGGGATTATCCGGCGGTCAAAAAAGCGCTTCAGTAAAGACTTCCCACGCACAGTGTCGAAGCCGGCATGGTCATACCTGTACGCTATCGGATGAAGCTATCCTTTTTCAACTCCAGTTGCTTTAATATGAGCAGGACTTTGTAAATAGGCAAAAATTGGCCTGACCTCGGTTCGAATGAGTCGAGGCCAGGCCTTTTATCTATCCCAACTCTCCTGCGGCGACCTCGGCGTGTCAAAGTGCAAAATAGGGTCTTTTTCAAAAACTTGGCTTGCAGATTGGAGGGGGACTGGTCCTGCAGGTGCGCCATCGCCACTATGGGACTCCTGAACGAGACGGATGGCGAGGCGGCGGCCGAGCCGCCGATCAGCCCCGTGGAGGCCGTTCGCGCCGAAAGGTCGGTGCTCCTGGAATTCGTCGTGTTGCCCGCGAAGGCGGCGTAGCGGTGGTAAGATGCAGGCGTTTTAGGCGGCGATTCGGGCAATCCGGACCGAATTTGCTGCCCGACAGGATGGCCTTCGGCCACCATTCGTTAGGATGGTTTGTACCAATATTCAGCGCACCACTGCTTCTTGGGTTTCCTGCTCGATATAAACGGTGCAAAGGTATTGCTTGCAGGAGGGGCAATGGGAGAGCATATTCCCAGATTTAAAACGCTTTCCGCGTATTATGAGCAAGACGGTCTCGCTCTGGGCGGACCGCATGAGATCTGCGTCAACATGAGATGCGGGGACATTGCATACGATGTTGTCGTCAAGCAATGTCGAACCAGGGAGATAACCACTGTTGCTGCCGAACCGATTCCGTGGACGAACATTCAAACGCCGTTGTTTATAATTGAAAGACTTCTGATGCTGTTCGATGGGGCTTTTGTTCCATTGGTCAGGGCAGAGTTCGACGGCTCGCCGGATGGCGATGACGGCGAGGCGGAGGTCAGACAGGTTCTAGCTCGGCGATTAAGCTATTTCGATTCCGACTTACGTTCGTCGAATATTCCCAACGACAAACTCGTTGACTATTGCGATGTTTTGACTGACGACTTGGTTGGGAAATGGCTTTACTTGGTGGAGCAGCTCGACATTACAAATCAGATGTACCTGTATGCTATGTCGAGGTCTGGGATGCCGATTGACATTCGATGCGCTTTTCTCATCGAGCTCGCTGAGCCTTTGATTGAGATGTGCAACAAAGAAAGGGGACTGTTCCCTGATTTGGCCGCAAAGAATAAGCCTACATTAAAAGAGTGCCTCGATGCAGTCATTGGGGAATTTGGTAAGGTAGCTTTTGCTTATGAAATGCAGATGGGAAAGAAAGCCTATGATGCGTTCTTATCTAAGCTGAAGTGCAGTCGAGTCAGGATTATGCATATTAAGGCCAATCAGCCCAAGGATGAATATCTCAATGGCCTCGAAAGTGCTTTCTATCTCAAAAAGCTCTCATTGATGTACAGGGCTATTCTTCTTGATCTGCTCGGGGTACCCGCAAATCTGTATGAGAAGCGCTTAAGGCATCGTGTGGAAACCTTGGATAACTGGTTTGCTGAGAACCATCGCAAGCTCTGAATTGTGCGGTTTGAGAAGATTGCTTCTCCATCTTGAGAGATTGGCCGGGAGGGGTTGATGCGAATGACGCTCGCGCGTGACAACATCGAGGGGATTCGTACAGCGGAGGATGATACCTCTTTTGTCGGTGCGCCCTTCAAACTGACCTTTGGGAACGTGGCCCGCGAGACTCTTCGCTTGGCGAAAGTCGAGAGACTTCCCTTTGTCCACGACGAGCTCGCCGAGGGCTTTGCGGTCGAAGCGGGGGTCCCAGATTTGCGCGTGGTTCTCGGTCGAATTCAGGATCTTTGCTCTGGGCTTGGGCTTCCCCGCCTTCCAGCTGTCATCGTGCGCTCCGACGATGATATGTCTGAAATAGGGTTTTACGAGCTCTATCGCGTGCTCATTTACCCCGGGCTTCACGAGATGCCTGCGGTCAGAATGCGAGATGTGCGACGGAAGCAGCGAGCCGTTCGCCAGGTGGGGCCCGACGACTGGAAGCCTCTCCTTGAGGCGGCGGCGATGGTGGACGGGATGATCAAATGATTCCGGATGGCGTTGTAATTAGTTTCAACGGTCAAATCGATTTCGGCACGGTTGTTGCTCTCCTAGCTCTGGCGCTCACTCTCGTCCAGTGGATTGTCTCGCTGATACGGGGCCGCCGGACGGCCGCGCGGAGCCAGGCATCAGCCATCTGTGCCCGTGTGGTCAGGATGCCTGAGAGGGAGACGACCACGATTGGCAGGATTAGGATTGATTTCGGGACACAGGTCGGCCTAGAAGTGATGAACAATAGCAACGACATCGTTTACCAAGTTATCCTCACTGCCGTACTTGTCCAAGGCGCCGGGCCTCAAGACGGGAGGGACGTCGAGGGATGCAACAGCAGAGTTCTACTCTCGTCCGTTGCTCCGGGCAAAACCGTGAGGTGCGTCGGGCATCTCGATTGTTCGATGCATAAGGCCCTCGGCTGCGAGGTGGCTTTCACCGATCGCTACGGACGCAGTTGGGTGCGGAAGAGCGACGGTCATTTGGGCAGGATTCGATTCAAAACGCCCGTCGATTATTACGGTCTAATGCAGCCTGTAGAGTGGATGGACTTCGATGAGCCGTAATCGACATGCTCTAATTTTGAACGAAAAACCCCGGAGACGATCGATAACGATTCTTCTTTGATGATGCAAGCGGCGCTACTAATAGTAGCGCCGCTTGTTTTATATTCCGCTTGCAGATCCATCTGGACATCGCGTTCCAAAACTGGCAGAAACGTTCCTCGTTGCCGAATACGAGATTGTTTTCAGCACACAGAGCGGAACACATCCAAATTGCTCCAAATGGTTTGAATGTAACTTCGACCGTTTTCGGTTAGCGGAGTTTTATGGAGTATGAAAAAATCTGGTTGGAAGTTGTTAAATCTCTGGTTTAGAGCGATTTGGCCACCGATCCAAACCAGAGATTTAACGTTAGATAGCTGTTGAATCCCAGCCAGTAATTTGACGTAGTGTCACAGCGGCTGGGCACGCTGCTTTCGGCATGGCTTTGCAGAGTGATTTCGAGCACTGCTTTTAATTGCTTTAGCTGCAGATAGTCTAGAACCGGCTGCATCTGAGCTGGGACCATATTGATCAGCGCTTCCATCGGGGGCTCCTTTCCTCCTGGTTCGATGGAAACAATTCTGAAGCGTAGGCCTACGTCCCGGTAAATGATTATTTGGTGGCTTAACTCATCTCCGCGCCTAAGACAAGCGCCCTCGCTTGTTTAGCGATCCTAAATTGATCATCACTTCCGAACGATATGGCTTTATACATTTGAGATACAAGATCGAAATCGTAGTTATGCCCTGGCACCGTGACAATGACGCGCTCGAAAGAGACCGAATATGCACTCAATGAAAGAAAGGCAGCAAGCGCCTCTTCGAGCATTACCGTATCGGCCAGCACATCCGACCTTATGAATAGGTGATTGTGCGCAAATGGCCTATACCCGCCGCCGTTTAGCTTACCAAGTTTTTCCTTGTAAGCTTCTATAACCAGGCCAAAAGAATCTTTGCCGCTGGGACCGAAGAGGCCCCAATCAAACACCTCAGCACCAACCTGCTCGATTCGTTCCGTCAGCCGTTCCTTAAGCTTTGCGTCATCCGTTTCGCGGAGCTTCGCATACAAAGCGTCCGCCTCCTGGGTTTCTTGAGATATTGCTTGGGTTACCTCGACTCCCAGGTCATGGAGTTCATCCCAAAGGTCGGGTTTGTCCCTATGCGACAGGTTTCTATACGTTGCTTCATCAAGGAATTGAAGCACGAGACGGGCGTATACCTCCCAGATATCGAATGGCATATGGGAGGGCAGCACGCCTTCGTAACTTGTCGTTGTTCCCTTATTGTCCATGTTCAAATTGTACAACCTCGTCAATCGCGATTTTCCCCGCTCATTAGCATCGACAGGAGAGCGTCTCTAAGCGAGGAAAGTGCTTGCATTTCAATCCTGTTGTCGAGAATGGTATCGAACAGAGGCATCAAGTTCTCGCAAAGTGCCGAAATGGCACCGGAATTATGGGGTATCTCCAACTGTAGTTTTTCAAGGCGCTCAGGTTAGACTGGGCAGTTCCCTGTGCAATGCCAATCATATGTTCCTTAAAGGCAGTTTGCCAGAACCAGAAAAAAATCCTGTCAGCGTGTCTTTCCTGACAGAAACGAGCACGGCAACTCGATGATTAAGTAAACAGTCAGGTTCCGCAACAATTCCGACCCTACCAACACTGCCCGTGAGCGAAAGCACGATATCTCCTAGCATGAGTCTGCAATACGATTTTATGCGGCCAGGAATGTTCACGATACGATTGGCGTCAGAACAGTCAACGTTGCCGTCCCGCACGTTCTTGATTGTCTGAACTTTATAGTTGCCGTCATCTGAATAAGTGCCGCTATTGAAAGCGTAACCGTTCCCAAAGTCGACCAGTTTATGCAGTGATATAGCAGCGTCGCATTCCGATAGATACCTATCGAGTAACCGTCTTTCTCCGTACCGCCTGTAGCGGGCGGTACGGAGAAAGACGGTTACTCACGATCTGCCCACATGTTCCTGCGTTCTGTGTTTGCCTGCGTCACCGCAGCCCATGCTGAATAAAGTGTTGCGACGATTTTGCCCAAAGCTTATCAGGCTGTTAAGACGCGGTTGTTTTGGTGCTTACACTAAAATCATAAAAGTCGTATCATTTCATTAGCTTATTCATCTTTAGGAGGAAGAATGCCAACCAACAGCCAGATTCTGATAGACGGATTCATTTCGGACGAATTCTCTAAGCAGACTGAATATAGTTCTAAAGGGGACTACTTTGAACTGTTGGCTTCTTCTCGATACATGGCTCCATACGACCTTGACGACGATGAGATAGCGGAAGGGCTCATTGGAGGGTCGCGAGACGGGGGCTGCGATGCTATTTACATCTTCGCCAACAATTATTTCTTGAGTGAGGATGTCCAGATTCAAAACTACATCAATCGTGGATCAAGGGTTGAAATTGTTATTCTTCAGACTAAGGTTTCAAAATCATTCAAAGAAGACGCGTTCTTGAAGTGGAAGGACACCTGCAATGACCTTCTGACATTCGATAAAAACTTAAATGATTTCGACGATAAATATTCTGATCGCGTTATCGATACTTTTGGAAGAATAAGAGAAGCGATTCAAGCGGCGGCGATGGCCGGAAACGAAATCCGAATGAAGTTCGTGTACATCGCGAATGCGGATTCACCATCGGACGGCGTTAAGATTCAGAAAGAGCAGCTTCCCGCTGCCATTGACGAAATCGTCGGCGTAAGCCGATTTAGTTCTTCGTGTGTTTTAGTTGGAGCAGACGAATTGATGCGCATCTGGTCGCCTCCCGCAGAGAGTGGGCTTGTTATGCGTTTTTCGGGGTCCTATGCATCAGTTCCTCAGAGAACGGATGTCTTTGGCCTGGTGTCTTTGTCGGATTACTACCGCTTCCTCACTGACGACCAAGGACAGCTCCGTAGCTATCTTTTTGAGGCGAACGTCAGAGATTACGAGGGAAATGTTTCAGTCAACAAAGGAATCAGGGAAACGTTGGAGCATCCTAGCGAAGACGATTTCTGGTGGCTCAACAACGGGGTAACGATACTGGCTTCTGAAGCCTACCAAATAGCAGGAGCAGAAGTGAAAATGGAAGAGCCTCGCATCGTTAATGGACTTCAAACGTCGTATGAAATATATAAATTTATGGAGTCTCGCACAGAAGACGCCGAAGATTCCAGAAATGTGATGGTAAAAATCCTTGTGCCGGGAAGCGATGAGACCAGAAACAGAGTGATACTGGCGACGAACAACCAAACTCAGGTGAAAAAGACATCGCTTCGCGCTACTGACCAAATCCATATCCAGATAGAACTCTACATGAAAAGAAATGGACTGTATTACGAAAGGCGGAAGAACTATTACAAAAACCAGGGGAGGAAGAGAGAAGAGATCGTAACCCTCTCCTTTCTTGCGCAATGCATGATGTCGATACTTCTCGGCAGGCCGGATCAGGCAAGGGCAAGACCGTCGACACTTTTGTCTGACGAAGTTCAATATAAGAAAATATTTGGTCAGGATGGCAACCTTGAGGCTTACTACAGAGCCGCTAGTCTCGGAAAACAGGTTTGCCTGAAGTTTCCACAAATTAAGAGAGACTTAGAGGGTTCCCAAATAAGCGACATAAGATTTTACGTGATAATGGGCGTTGCTTCCATGTTGTCCAATAAAGATAGCCTGACATTTGGTGACATAGAGAATCTCGACCTTGACAAGCTTTCAGATGAAATTATTCAAACTGTTGCGGACATGGTGATGGATGTTTATCTGGCCCTTGGCGGAACATCCAAAGCTGCTAAGTCTTACGCCATGGCAAGTAAGGTCAAGGAAAAGATTTCACTACTGTTGCCTTAGGGCAATCCAGGGCTGTTCTCTAGAATGCCATCAGCAGAGAGGTCCTTTTTGCAAAGGGCCTCTCTATTTTCGTTCGGTTCCGAACAGTTTGACGATCACTAATCAGCTCGCGTCGTCAACCGCTTCGCTTTCAGCCCCTACTTTGATGCAGGCGTAGGCGACGAGCGTGCACAGCCCCATACCCATTCCAATCAGGTGCAACAGGAAGGCCATTTTCTCGCCTTACTTTTCGCCTTCGTACGGCTTTTCGGGGGCGAGCCCGTCTGGACGGCGTGCCATGAGCACGGCGCCACCCTGACGGCGGCCGGCGTCCACGAGACAACCGAGGCTATGTACAGGGCGCAGGGGCAGTAGACCACTGTATGCGGATGAAGTGCGCTGCACAGCGCCGGCACTTGGCCCCAGGGAACATCTCGGCGAGCGAGCCGACCATGCCGACGGCCTTGTCGCCGGTGAACATGCGCACGCCGCGAAGCCCTCGTAGCTCGCAATCGAGCTGGCATATGCAGTCCGCTGGTAGAATTTGCAAACTGGCTGATCAGGTAATTCTCACAATGCGCGTTTTATGCTGGCGGCGGGTTGCGGATATCCCAGTCATTGCAAAAACAATTTCCAAAACATGTGTTCTATTTGAAACTACATGAAGGAAGATCACTATAGAATGCAAGCTACAATAGCAAACGAGTATTGGACTCGAGTCTAGCGGAGGATTATGGGGTTCCAAGATATCCTTGCTGCGATTGATATCGTCACGGGGCCTGACCCGGCCCTTTCTATCCTGGCGGTTTCGATTGTCGTCGCGCCGGCGTTGCTGTGGTTGTGTAAGCAGGCTTTGGCGCGGTTTTACAAGGCTGATATCTTTGTTGTGGCACTGGCGTTCGTCGCATTGTTTGCATCGGTTAGGCTTAGCCTTTTATGGTTGACGGGTGTGGCATCGGTCTTTCTCGCGGTGTGTCTGCTCGCTCTTCCCGCCAACTATTTTTGGTGTGCGCAGCGGCTAGATGACATAGTGGGCAAGGCTGATCCCTCTCTTCCCGATTGCGACTACGTAGCTGCCTTCAGGCTGATGAACTCGGTTGACCGTGATCGACTGTCCAGAAGGCAGCTCGCCTGCCTCGACAAGGACAGGATTTTCTGCAACATCTACTTGGGAAACAACGGCGTTGCAAAAAGGATGCTTGAGGACGAAAACTTAGAACCGGCTTTCAGGCATTTCGCCCTCCATATTATCGCGGACTCCGCTTGCGATCGTGCTGGGTCGCAAGCGGAACTCGAAAGCGCCTTGGCCGAGATATCCGACAAGACAGACCCTTTCATCAAAGTCCAGCTTTGGCACAACCGCGCGGTTGGCTATATCGTGAACGGTCAGTTCAAAGTCGCCGACGACGAGTTCAAGAAGACGTATCGTGAAGCCAAGCGTCTGGGCGTTCGGAATAAGTCGTTCCTCTTGCTACTGTTTGAGAATGCAACATTGAATAAAACGAAAATCGGCTTGCCTGATGGCGGCATTGAAGAAGGGTGGGGGTTGATTGAGGAATGCGAAAAGGCGCTTGCGCCGATTGGCCCCAACGATTTTGGGCAGCTCTTCAATCTGCGGCTTCTTTTCATGAGGCAGATAGGGGCAAGCATCGAGGACAGGAACAAGTTGTATTTGGCCGAGGTCGAAAGCACCCTCAGCAATGCCTCCCTTTCCGAGCAACAGCGCGTCGTCGCTATGGCGAGCTTGGGAAGAATCGCGTGGGCCGACGGGCTCGACCCCGCCCCCGTGCTCAATTTCTTCGAAGGATGCGATCGGTATTTGTGCGTGAGCGACCCCGATGCACGTTACTATGCCCATATGAACCTGAGGGCGATGCTTTCGGGCTTGGCGGTGGATGACCGCTCCCTAAATACTTTGGCTGAGAGCGTAATGCGGTATTTCAAGGATGGGGACGCGGAGCATGATTTGGATGTGATGGAGGATGGCCTTCCTCCCGAGGCGATTCTGCGGCGCTCCCAAGTGCTGCGAGAACGCGCTGCCCTAGCCTTAATGGTGGGAGAGAACGTTGAGCGCGCCGTGTCGTACACTGATGAGGCTATAGGCCTCCTTGAGGGAAGCTTGCAGGTTATGGCGGCGCTCGAGTGTCGATGGCAGCTTGCCCGGCTGACACTGTACGACAAACCCGAGGTGGCAAAAATGCAGCTCTCGATTGCCGAAGAGCGCCTCGCTACGCTCAACAAGCAACCGTCCCTCGGATATCCCTATCTCGAGATGAGCCTGTGCTACGCCTTGCTTGGTATGCGTGCCGAGTGCAGAGGCGCGTATGAAAGGGCCGCCGGCTTCGAGACTCCGATGAGCCATTACGCGCCCGGCATTCGGATTAACATTACCGCCGCCGCCTTCTGTGCCAGGTTCTACATGCTTACGGAAATGCTTGGAAATCCCGAAGAGGTTTGCCCCTTGCTTAAAACTCGAGAGGGCAGGGCGTGGCTGTCTCGCTATCCGAAGGTTTCTTCCCTGTCGAAAACGCTTCTTTGCGGGAAGTTTCTTGGGTATGGGGATGTCGTGCCCGCCATGACGAGGCTATTCTTGGACGAGGCAGGGAAGCTATATGCCGAAACGTGGCTCGTCGTCCAAGAGATCGGGCTCGCGTTCGATCTTGATTCCAGAAAGCCCGGCGAAGAGTATGGGCTGGTTGTCGAGATCCAAAGGCACCCGCTGGTTGCCGATGACGATGCCCTTGCGAGGGTCGCTGTGCAGCACGGGTATACTGTGCTTGGTGCGAGGTTGGACCTGTGCAACGAAGACCTCCTCGGGGTCGATGACGCAGCCGCCGTATTCGATGTGCTGGATGCCTTGGGCATATTGGCCGAAGGACGCGTGCCCACATTGGAAGACATCATGAAGAGTTACCTCGAAAGCTGTGTCGACGTTCCTGCCGGCGGTTGGGGTACCTTTGCCGAGAGGTAGCTTCGTCCTGCCACGCTTCACAAAACGTTTCACAAACTTCTCGTTGCTGGCCAAGTTCTCAACACGTAGCGCTGCAATGGCCCTGCCTGTTTTATCCTTCTAGCCCCTTGGGGCTGCGGTGGAAATCCTAGACCAAAAGAGAACCGGGAGGATCATACGGATGTACAGCGCAGAGCAAAGGGCAAAGGTCATCGTGACGTTCACCAGGTTCGGATGCAGCACGGCTGACACCATAGCAAAGCTCGGCTACCCCAGCCGCGTCACGCTCCACAACTGGTGGAAGGAGTACCAGATCGACGGCGATGAGCTCCTGGAAAGGGAGCATCGCAGGCCGAGGTGTTCCGACGAGGCGAAGCGGGATGCGGTCAATCGCTACCCGGGGCACGGGAAAAGCCTGGCGCGCACGATAAAGGCCATTGGATACCCGAGCCGCGAGGTACTCTCCAAAAGGAACGACGAGCGCACCCAGGTGATCTGCGCTGTGCGCGAGAAGGAGTGACGCGTGTGGGCCGCGTGATCGCCGACGACACGGCCGTGCGCGGCGGCGCGCCCGCCGCCGGCGTGCGTGCCTACGGTGTGTGCCTGCAGGACGCTGGCGCCGGCGACGGCTCGGCCGGGTGTGGGCTTTCCGTCGATGCCTCGTGGCTCGATGCGACCGGTACCGATGGCGGTGTCGGGTGCACGAGCGGGTCGCTTGCGTCCGCACGGTTTGTGACGCCTGCGGGCGGGGCCTTCGGTGCCGGCGGCGTGTTGGATGCCTCCGGGGCCATGGCGCCGCTTGTAGTGATCGAGCCCCAGGGCGCCACGGCACCGGCGGGGGAGACCGGCGGGCGCGAGGCGCCCGGTGGCACGGGCGAGCCGGCCGGCGGTGCCGGTCCTGCCACTGGGCAGCCCGGTGCCGGGCCCGCGACGGATCCCGCGCTGAAGCCGGCGAGCACGACGCCCAGGATAACCACGACAACCAAAGCGACAGTGACCAAGGCCACGGCGTCCAAGCCATCCAAGGCCAAGGCTGCCAGCGCCGCCGCCACGCTCCCCAAGACCACCGACGTCAACTGGATCGCAGTCTCCTTAGCGCTATTCCTGCTGGGAGCAGCGCTCCTGGGTTCCGCACGCCGCTCAACTTGCGCCTACACGCTGCCGGGCTGAGTGGATTTCAACCTTCTTCGGATGATCCGCATCTCTATCGTTCGTCGCTCTGGAAAACCTCGCCCCGCATATCTCGTAGGTTGTCTCATGTAGTTGCCAGCACTACGGAATCGGTTGGACAGGTCCGGTGCGCATCGCGTACTTCCGTAGTTTTTCTTCGGAATATCCGTATTAAAAATACGGGTAAATTGACCGATTTGCTCAGCTGCTTTACCCTGTGTCTCAAATAACCTCAGAAAGCAGAGGAACTGTACCATGCTCAAGAAGTTTTCGGTTTCAAATTTCAAGTGCTTCGATAAGCGAATTACATTTGATCTATCCGATCCCGCCAACTACTCATTTAATCAACAGGTGATTCAGGGCGGCGTTAAGGCAAAGGGCATCATATATGGTGCGAATGGCAGCGGAAAGTCCAATTTCGCCCTCGCGATATTCGACATCGTTCTGCATCTGACCGACAAGGAAAAGCTGCTCAAAAAATACTTGCCATATCGGTGCCTTGATTCAAAGAGTTCAATCGCAGAGTTTCAATACGATTTTGTCTTCGACAATATCGACGTCGTATACCGCTACGGGAAAACCGACCCACAGACGCTTGTGTACGAGAGCCTGTGCATTGATGACGTGGAGGTCTTGAGCTACAGGTTCGACGCTCAAACGGGCCATGTTGACCTGCCGGGCGCCGAGTCCCTCTCGCTTTCTACCGATCTCCCCGCTGAGTCCGACAGGCTGTCGCGTGTCAAATACGTCAAGAGCAATGCAATACTGCGAGATGAGCCGTCTGCCAGGGCGTTTAGAGCCTTCACCTCCTTTGTCGACAACATGCTGATGTTCTACTCACTCGACGAGCGCGGGTACCAGGGGCTTTTGGTTGGCACGGATAGCTTTACCCAGGGCATTATTCGCGAGGGAAAGATGGAGGACTTCCAAGAATTCTTGCGCCAGCAGGGAATCTCCCTGAACCTCGTATCCGTGGACGTGAATGGAGTTCCCGAGCTTTATTGCAGGTTCGAGGGCGGTACCGTTCCGTTTGCGTCGGTTGCCTCGACAGGCACCATGTCACTTGCTCTGTACTACTACTGGTATATCAAGATGAGCAAGGCTTCCTTGGTCTTCATCGATGAATTCGATGCTTTTTATCACTTTGAATTGTCCCGGTCGATCGTGGAGATGCTGCGGGACCTCGAGGGTGTCCAGGTTTTCATTACGACGCACAACACGGACCTTTTGACGAACGACCTCATGCGGCCCGATGTCTATTTCATTCTCAAGGAGGGGGAGATTCGCTCGCTGGAGAAGCTAACGCCCAAGGAGCTCAGATTGGCCCATAACCTCCAGAAGATGTTTAAGGCCGGTGCTTTCGATGGCTAGTCCGGTCACGCTTTTCATCGTTGAAGGGGAGTCGCGTGACCTGCGCTTTGCGGAGAAGATGAAAGAGCTTTTTCTGAAAGGGAGAGATGACCTGAGGGTGATCTGTCTGCCAGCGGCGCAGAACATCTACATGCTCTACGAACGGCTTGCAGAGGAGGACTTCGATCTGGATGTTGTGGAGGTGCTAAGAGAAACGGTGCCTTCCGCTGCAAAATGTCTAGAGGGCGTGGAGCGGGATTCTGTTGACGAGGTCTTTCTCTTCTTTGACTACGACTCCCATCAAAACAATGCGCCTGGATGCGAGTCCGATGCCCTTGTGGAGGCAATGCTCCTCGCATTCGATAACGAGCACGAGAGCGGAAAGCTCTATATAAGCTACCCGATGGTCGAGGCGCTGTACGATTATCGCGCGGGGCAGTGCCAGGCGCATTCAGGCTGTTTTGTTGACAACTCGGAAATCGCTCAATATAAAAAGATGTCGGGAGAGGGAAACGTTAACGTGGGGAAGCACATGGAGCTTCCCCAATGGAAAGATGCAATCGCTGCCTTCGTATTGAGATGCAAGTGCCTGCTCGATCTCGATGAGGTTTCATTTGGGACATATCGAGAGCTGGTTACGGTCGATGCGATTTTCCGCGAGGAGAAAAGAATGCGGAGCGAGGACGGTTCGGTGTTTGTGCTGTCGGCTTTTCCAGAGTTTCTACTCGACTACTTTGACGATAAGTTCTTTAATTCCATGGCCCCGATGCGCCACCTTAAGTTCGATGATTGCCCTCGAGAAAAAGGATGAGGCGCAATTAATCTCGCGGGCACAGGTTCTCCTGCCTAAATCGTGAACTCGGCATAAGAGCCCCAACTCGCCCGTTAGCCAATTGCTCTTGACCAGAAGGCAAAGTGGACAATTGCCTCAGAGACACATCATTACGCCAATTCGTATCGCAAGGTGCGGCCTCCGCCGTGTCTTGCGATTTGCCCCTTATCCACCATCTCTTTCAATATGCGGCCGGCCGTGGACTGGCCGATCCCGAGCAACGTCTGCGCTTCCTTTCGGGTGATTGAGGGGTGCTCTGCCAAGAACCGCAGGATCTCGTCCTCTCGGGAATAGGAAGCAGCGGGCGCCTCCTTGCTGTTTGCCGTGGGCGTTTCCGCTGCCGTTGCTGCGAAGTTCGTGTTGGGCAGGACGATTTTGAATGCGTTGTTCGTGGCCATGATTTGCGGCTGAGAGGCCGCACCCGCGTAGGCCCCCATGATCTTCCTCATCCCCGTGCCGTATGCCTCGATGAGCTGCAGGCGGTAGAAGACGTTGGCGAGATGCGGGTTCCGGCAGGCGGAGACGCCCATCATCAAATCCTCCAGCTCAAAGCCGGGCAGAAGGCCGCCGACTGACACGAACTCGATCCTGTCGTCGTAGACGCTGATCAGCGTGCTGGTGCGGAAGGAGTAGTCCCTGTGCACGATCGAGTTCAGCAAGGCCTCGCGCACGGCGACCTCCGGGTAGTCCCGGGTGTCGACGCGCAGCAGCTTTTGGTAAGTGGCATGGGTCTGGTTGTGGAAGTCGATGTAGTCGTAGACCTCGTCGAGCTGCTGCATGAGGGACCCGGAGAACTCCCGGCGATCATTGAACACACTCGGGTCCGTCCCCTCGAAAACGGCCGCTTTTACGGTATGCGGGCACTGGTCGGACAGGAGCAGGCCGAGGTTTGTGTAGAGACCGTCCGATGAGGTTATATTCAGGGCCTGCATCTGCGGCGCGCCGAAGGGGATCTTTCATGTCTCGAATTCCCCTTTCGTCGACTCGAAGGTGAGCGCTTGGTCGAGGGAGCGCATGTCCTCAAAGCTGTCGCCGTCAGTCTCTTTGATCATCTGCCGGATGGCAGCATCGGTCGCCGGGACGGAGGAGTACCCCTGCCGCACGTAGACACCCTCGGGGCGCAGGCCCTTCTTCGCTAGGTAGTAGGGGCGGTTCGTGCCGCGCTGGACCTTGACGGCCACGACCGCCTTCCCGTCGCAGTCGAGCGTTTTATAGCTGACAAACATGGTGACGTCTGGCTTCACGGCGTCTCTCACCATGTTGGAGACCTGCAGGGCGCACGCATCCGCGTCCTCGACGCCCGGCACGGCGCCGTCGTCGGCGACGCCAACGTAGACCGTGCCGCCGCCGCAGTTCGCAAATGCGACGATCTCCTTCTTGATGCCGTTCTGCGCAATGGCCTTCAGCTCGATTGTCTCTGTTTCCTGGAATTTCATGCTGTCCGCCTTCCGATTCTATTCTGCCCATATTCTAACCATTTTGCTAACCATGGTGGTTAGCAAAATGGTTAGAATTATGCTTCCCAAAGCAGAGGCGCACCGCCCTTTTCAAGCAATGAAACAGCAGGTAGAGACTTTGTCGATTTGAGGAGCTCGCGCATAAGCTTAGGCTCAATTGTGCTGTGCTCCTCAAGGAGACGCCGCCCGTATAGAATCAAACCATCCGCACGCCAGCTATCAATTGGATTGGACGCCACATGGAGATCCCCGGCACCCTGTGCAGCAATGTCTACGACTTTGCGTTTTGCCCCGAGCCCAGCTACGACCGCCTGGTAGACCTCACCGATCCCGAGGACTGGGGCCCCAGCAACCGCATCCTCAAAAACTACCTGTCGTTCTCGTTTAGCCGCGCGGTATTTCTGACCGAGCGCGACGTGAACCAGACCGCGCCGTCCAACCTGCCGCTGGTGTTCGACGACGACCGTTGCCTGTTCAACACCGGCCTGTACACGCGCCGCTACGAGACCATCTACGGCCTGTTTGAGCCCAACACCCAGCCCGACGCACACCAACGCTGGTTTTTGAAGGGCTTCTTTAGGGAAAGCGACCCCATGCTGGTCTCGTTTGAGTACCTGCCGTGCCGTGTCCGCTTTGCCGAGGACCCCTCCGAGCTGGTCTTTGACTACCGCTTGCCAATCCGCTCCAACATCGACCACATCCTGGGCGACGAGGAAAACCTCACGCGCATCCCCGCCAGTCTGATGGGGGAGGGAAACTCGCTGCTACTGCGCCGCGCCTTTGAGGGCGCCGTCGTCGAGGCCGCCCGCCGCGCCGCCGCCAACTACACGCTCGCCGTGCCACAGTTCTACGGTGGACGGATTCAACTGCTTCTGCCGCTGTGCCTGACCGGCGACAAGCCCGAGCTGGCGCTGACAATCCAACGCGAGGGCGGATTCTACGCCGCGCGCACCTGCCTCACGCTCGAGATGGCCTACAACAACGCGCGTCTTATCTGCCGCCCCGAGACCTCGTGGATAAAGCGGTAAAGGCTCCTTGAGCTGCGGGTTTGCTGTTAATCTGGACCGCGCCAGAGCAGCCAGCGCCCACGAATTTAAAATCGAGGGGAAAAAGTTCTTGGTAAACCACGCGCGGCTATGATAGTATCTCTTTTGCCGAAAGGCGACGGGCGATTGGCTCAGGGGTAGAGCATATCCTTCACACGGATGGGGTCACAAGTTCGAATCTTGTATCGCCCACCATCAAAAGCGCAGGTCAGAGGTATTAAGCCTCTGGCCTTTTTGTTTTTGCCACCAAGGGTGACATCAAAAGTGACACCAAATTTTGCAACTTTATTAAAATGGGGCCTCCTTTTTTATTGAATATGACCCCTTCACAATTCCTACAAATGTATAAAATCACCTAACTAAAAGTTTTGTACCTCGGGTCTCATAGACTAAATGTAACTATGGTTTACGTTTTTAATGCAAGCGTGTATAAGTGTTTCAAACTGTTGCAGAGGTGTAACACTTTGCGGCTTTATTAGCTCTTGGCTATTAGTAGATTTGTAACCTCATCTCATACCGTCGCGGAAAGTTTTTCTAAAATTGTCCTTGCATCGCCGCCGGTGTTCCCGTATAGTTCTTCTTCGCACGGGGGCGTAGCTCAGCTGGGAGAGCGCTTGACTGGCAGTCAAGAGGTCAGGGGTTCGATCCCCCTCGTCTCCACCCGAGCATTGAAGAAGGCTCCAACGCAAGTTGGGGCTTTTTTTCATATAGGCACACAATTTAAGCTATATAAAAGAAAGAAGGCCAGAGATGGTGTCTGACCTTTTGGAAATTCTGGTGGGCCCTCCGGGATTCGAACCCAGAACCCAGGGATTATGAGTCCCCTGCGCTAACCGTTGCGCCAAGAGCCCTTGTAGTTAGTGGCTGCGATAGTAATGGCGGCTATCCATTTGCATTAGTTTCTCACCACGAGGAAGAATACTACCATGCACGCGATGGTCGTTCAACGCACGATCTTGTCGACCAGGAGAATCAGGCGTTCGCCTTTGTCCTTGCAGTCGATAGGAGGCCGTCTTGCCCGCTTCCGGGCGCCCCGAGCGGCTGCCGGGCACCGCCACACCGCCCCCGCAGAAGTTTTTCCAAAATTGTCCTTGCATCGTCGCCGGTGTTCCCGTATAGTACTTCTTCGCACGGGGGCGTAGCTCAGCTGGGAGAGCGCTTGACTGGCAGTCAAGAGGTCAGGGGTTCGATCCCCCTCGTCTCCACCCGAGCATTGAATGAGGCTCCAACGCAAGTTGGGGCTTTTTTCATATAGGAACACAAGGTCAAAGGCGGCACCATGATCCTCCTGGTCGACAAGATCGAAAAAAGCTTCGGCGCGCGCGTCCTCTTTAGCGGCGCGTCCTTCCAGATCAACCCCGGCGAGCGCTTCGCGCTCGTGGGCCCTAACGGCGCCGGCAAAACCACCATGCTCAAAATCATCATGGGCATCGACAGCCCCGACGCCGGCCAGGTCCAGTACGCCAAGGACTGCCAGGTGGGCTACCTAGAGCAGGAAACTAATCTGGAGCACAAGGACACCACCATCCTTGCCGAGGTCATGGCCGCCGCCAAGGAAATCCGCCGCATGGGCGAGCGCGCTAACGAGCTGCAGGCCCAGATCACCGAGCTCTCCGAGCAGGGCAAGGACGTCGACGCACTCCTCAACGAGTACGGCCAGGTCCAGGACCGCTTTGAGCACCTGGGCGGCTACGAGCTCGAGAGCAACGCCCGCAAAATCCTTTCCGGCCTGGGCTTTAAGGTCACCGACTTTGAGCGCCCATGCTCCGAGTTCTCGGGCGGCTGGCAGATGCGCATCGCGCTCGCCAAGCTCTTCCTGCGCCACCCCGACCTGCTGCTGCTGGACGAGCCCACCAACCACCTGGACCTCGAAAGCGTCCAGTGGCTGCGCGGCTTTATCGCCAACTACGACGGCGCCGTCCTCATCGTCAGCCACGACCGCGCCTTCATGGACGCCTGCGTCGACCACGTCGCCGCCCTCGAGAACCGCCGCGTGACCACCTACACCGGCAACTACAGCAGCTACCTCAAGCAGCGCGAGGACAACCTGGAGCAGATGCGCGCCAAGCGCGCCGCCCAGGAGCGCGACATCGCCCACATGCAGGTCTTCGTCGACAAGTTCCGCTACAAGCCCACCAAGGCAGCCCAGGCCCAGGAGCGCATCCGCAAGATCGAGCAGATCAAAAAGGAGCTTGTCATCCTACCCGAGGGCCACAAGCACATCGACTTTAAGTTCCCCGACCCGCCGCGCTCCGGCGACATGGTCGTGGGCCTGGAGGGCGTCTCCAAGTCCTACGGCAACAAGCACATCTACAGCGACATCGACCTCAAGCTCTACCGCGGCGAGCACGTGGCGCTCGTCGGCCCCAACGGCGCCGGCAAGTCCACGCTCATGAAGATCATCGCCGGACTGGAGCCGCCCACCACCGGCACCCGCGACCTGGGCACCAACGTGGGCGTGGCCTATTACGCCCAGCACGCGCTCGAGGGCATGACCGAGTCCAACACCGTCCTGCAAGAGATCGACACCGTCACGCCCAAGTGGACCGTGCCGCAGCAGCGCAGCCTACTGGGCGCCTTCCTGTTTAGCGACAACGATTCCATCGAGAAGCAGGTTCGCGTCCTCTCCGGCGGCGAAAAAGCGCGTCTGGCCCTGGCCAAGATGCTCGTGGCCCCCGAGGCGCTCCTGTGCCTGGACGAGCCCACCAACCACCTAGACATCGACTCGGTGGACATGCTCGAGAACGCCCTGCAAAACTTCCCCGGCACCATCGTGCTGATCAGCCACGACGAGCACCTGGTGCGCGCCGTGGCCAACCGCATCATCGACATTCGCGACGGCAAGGTCACGGTCTACGACGGCGACTACGACTACTACCTCTACAAGCGTGAGGACCTCGTGGCCCGCGCCGCCGCCGAGGCGTCCACGGAGAGCGCGCCGGCCACGACCAAGTCCACCAAGGCCAGCGCTGCCCAGGCCGACACCCCCGTCGCCGCCCCCAAGCCTGCCGAGGGCAAAAAGACCAAGGAGCAAAAGCGCGCCGAGGCCCAAGCCCGCGCTGCGCTCAACAAAAAGCTCAAGGGCGTGCGTAACCAGCTCAAGAAGATCGAGACGGAGCTCGACAAAAAGCGCGCCCGCTATGACGAGCTTATGGAATTGATGGCGAGCGAAGAACTTTATGCCGATCAGGATAAGTTCAACGCCGCGCTGGGGGAATATAACGGCCTTAAGCAAGAGCTACCCAAGCTCGAGGACGAATGGCTGGAGCTTTCCGCCCAGATCGAAGAGGAGACCGCGCGTGAACTCTCGTAAGGCCGCTGCCGTGGCGATGAGCATCATCGCCATCGCCTGTCGCATCTGCGGCATCTTTATGAGCGCGATGACCGTGCTGCTGTGCTTTAGCGGCCTGACCGCCAAGCTGCAGATTGTGGGCTTTGTCGTCGAGCTTTCGCGCGCACTGCCGAGCGCCATCGCCGGCTACGGCGTCATCACATCGCCCTTTGGCGGCGTGTTCCGCTTGGATTACGCCATCGTGGCCGTCATCCTGTTTGTGGCCGACTACCTGCTCACGCGCGCCTCGCGTCGCGTCCGCTAGGGGAGCGCCATGTCCAGCAGCTACCTCATGAACCTGCTCGCCAGCGCCGTCGCCGTCATCGTGGGCATCGTGATCCACGAGAGCGCACACGCCGCCGCGGCCTGGGCGCTCGGCGACAAGACGGCCCGTTCGCGCGGCCGCGTGTCGCTCAACCCGCTTAACCATATCGACCCGTTTGGCACCATCATCCTGCCGCTGCTCATGCTCGCGGCCGGCGGCCCAGTGTTCGCCTTCGCCAAACCCGTGCCCGTCTACCTCAACAACCTCAAGCACCCCAAGCGCGACGAGGTCCTGGTGAGCGTAGCCGGCCCCGCATCGAACATCTCGCTCGCGTGCCTCGCTGCCGCCCTCATGCACGCGGCATATGGCAGCCTCTATACCAACATGTCCTTTGCCCTGGCGTCACAGATCATGAACTTCGGCGCCACGTTTATCGTAGTCAACCTGTCGCTCGCGTTCTTTAACCTCGTCCCGATCCCGCCGCTCGATGGCTCGTCGATCATCGTGCCGTTCCTCAAAGGCAAGGCGCTCAACAATTATTACCGTCTGCAGCAATACGCTATGCCCATCCTCATCATTGTGCTGTATCTACTGCCCATGTGGACCGGCATCGATGTGATCGGCCGCTATTTCGACGTTACCGTGTATCCGCTTGCTGAGCAGCTGCTCAACTTCGCAATCGCCGGCATCTAAGGTAAACTTACAGGTCGACCGTGCAAAACGGTCGTAATATGCACCCAAACCGCGCCGCGAAGGCGCCGTCAAAGGAGGTCGAAGATGTCGTATCGCGTGTCGACGCAGGTCTACAGCGGACCGTTCGACCTGCTGCTGCAGCTGGTAACCCGCCAAAAAGTAGATATCGGCGCTATCTCCATCAGCGAGGTGGCCGAGCAGTACCTTGCCGAGGCCGAACGCATCGAGGCGCTGGACCTGGACGTGGCGAGCGACTTTTTGCTAGTCGCGGCAACCCTTTTGGACATCAAGGCTGCCTCGCTGGTGCCGCAGGAGGCCCCGCGCAAAGTAGATGACGACGATGACGAGTTCGACGAAGACCTCGAGGAACTCAGCGCGCTCGACGGCGATGCCCTGCGCGAGGTCCTGATTCAGCGCCTGATCGCTTACAAGCAGTTTAAGGGCGCGGCTGCGGCCCTCGGTGCCCGCATGCAGGCCGAAAGCCGCATGCATCCGCGTGTGGCCGGCCCCGACCCCGAGTTCCTGGGGCTCATGCCCGACTACCTGGCCGGCATCACCCTGCGCGGTCTGGCCGTCATCTGTGCCGACCTGGACGGCAAGCGACAGACCTTCTTGCTGGAGGCCGAGCACGTGGCACCGCATCGCGTGCCGCTCGACCTGACCGTGGCCTCAGTCGACCGCTTTACCATGGCGCACCAGACCTGCACCTTCCGCGAGCTGTTGGACGGCGACGCCACGACCGAGCAACTCGTCGTCACCTTTTTGGCCATGCTGGAGCTCGCCAAGCGTGGCTCGCTCACGCTGAGCCAGGACGAGATCTTTGGAACCATTCAAATCAACCGCGTCGAGGGCGCCGAGGCATACGTGCCTGGCGAGGGCCCCGAGCTCACCGAATAGGAGCTGCAACCATGTCAACCCTTTCCACGCTGGAGGCAAACAGCCTCAAAGGCGCCCTCGAGGCGCTGCTGCTGGTGTCGAGCGACCCGGTGAGCGCGCCCGCGCTGGCAGGTGCGCTGGATATCGCCCCCGGCGAGTGCGCATCGCTGCTCGCCGAGCTCAAGGTTGAGTACGAGGAGGCCAACCGTGGCTTTCAGCTGCGCGAGGTCGCCGGCGGCTGGCGCCTGTTTACGCATCCCGCCTACCACGACGTGGTCGAGGCCTATGTGCTGAGCTGGGACACGCAAAAGCTGTCGCAGGCGGCGCTCGAAACACTGGCCGTCATCGCATACCACCAGCCCGTGACGCGCGAGGTGGTCAAAGGCATCCGCGGCGTCAATTCTGACGGCGTCATCGCGTCGCTCGTGGACAAAGGTCTGGTGCGCGAGCTCGGACGCGACCCCCAGCGCAGTCAGGCCATCATCTACGGCACGACCAACGCCTTCTTGGAAAAGTTCGGTCTGCGCTCCACCCGCGACCTGCCCGACCTGGAGCAGTTTGCCCCCGACGAGCAGTCGCGTCAGTTTATCCGCGAACGCCTGAGCGGCCGCAGCATTCAGTCCACGCTCGAGGAGCAGGCCGAGGACCTGGACGAGGAGCGCGAACTGCTCGATACCGATGTTGACGATGTTGAGGCAATCGAGGACTTGGAGACCCTGGTCGTCGACGAGACCTCGGAGGATTTGCATGACGAGGATTAACGAAGTAGGGGAGACGCGCGCCGGCGCTGCGGTACCCAACGCGGATACGCACGAGTCCGACGCCCAGCCCGTCTATCCGCACACCATGCGCCTGCAGCGCTTTTTGGCGCGCGCGGGCGTGGCGAGCCGCCGCGGGTCGGAAGACCTGATGACTGCCGGCCGCGTGACCGTCAACGGCCAGGTCGCGACCGAACTGGGCACCAAGGTCGACGTCGACCGCGACCATATCGAGGTCGACGGCATGCCCGTCAAGCTCAACCAGGGCGCCGTGTACTTGATGCTCTACAAGCCGACCGGCTACCTCACCACCATGAGCGACCCGCAGGAGCGCCCTTGCGTGGCCGACCTGGTCCCCCGCGACCGCTTTCCGGGACTATTCCCGGTGGGCCGCCTGGACCGAGACACCACAGGCCTTTTGCTCTTTACCACCGATGGCGACCTGTCGCAGGATCTGCTGCACCCCAGCAAGCATGTCTATAAGACCTACCAGGCGCTCGTGGACGGCCACCTGACCGATCGCGACTTAGAACCACTCCGCCGCGGCATCGAACTCGACGACGGCCTGTGCCAGCCGGCGATCTGCCGCGTCATCAACGCGCGCGAGGCAGAGGCCGTGGCTCCGCAAGGCGTCAAGCCCGGCACCACCGCCGTGGAGGTCATCATCCGCGAGGGGCGCAAAAACCAGGTCAAGCGCATGCTGAGCAAGATTCACCATCCGGTAATCCGCCTGCATCGCTGCAACTTTGCCGGCCTGGAGCTCAAGGACGTGGCCAAGGGCTCGTGGCGCGAGCTCACCGACCGCGAGGTACAGGTCCTCAAGGCCGGCGGCATCCCGCCCAAGCAGGCGAGCGCCAAGCGCAACGGCGGCAAGCCCCAAGACACGCCCGCCAGCCGCACGCGTCACCACGGCAGCCACGGCTCCGCACCCAAGCGCAACACCTACCGCGAGCGCTACACAGGCTAGGCAACCCGCCGCGCCCCTGCCCCCGCGAACCATACCAGCACGTCAACCATCGAAAGGAAGCATTGCATGATCGTTGCCATCGACGGCCCCGCCGGTTCCGGCAAATCCACCATCGCCAAGGAGATCGCCCGCCAGCTGGGCTTTAACAAGCTCGACACGGGCGCCATGTATCGCGCCGTCACCTTCGCCGCGCTCGACCGCGGCATCGATCTGAACGACGAGACGGCCATCGACGCCCTCGCCGAGCAGATCGAGATTCGCTTTACCAACGGCACCGGCGAGGATACGCGCCTGACCATTGACGGCCAGGACGCTTCGGCCGCCATTCGTACCCCGCAGGTCGACGCCAACGTGTCCAAGGTCTCGGCCTACCCGGGCGTGCGCGCCGCCATGCTCATTCACCAGCGCCGCGCCGCCGAGGACCGCGATATCGTGGCCGAGGGTCGCGACATCGGAACCGTCGTGTTCCCCAACGCGCAGGTCAAGGTCTTCCTGACCGCCGACCCGCGCGAGCGCGCCCGCCGCCGCGTGCTGCAGCGTCACCAAAACGACGCCCAGCCGCTTACTGCCGAGCAGCTCGAGGCCGAGGTCGACGAGACTCTCGACGCCCTTAAGCAGCGCGACAAGCTTGACAGCAGCCGCGAGGTCGCCCCGCTCGTGCCCGCCGAGGACGCCGTGCACGTCGACTCCACCGCCCATACCATCGACGAGGTCGTCCGCATTATCGAGGACCTCATCAACCAAAGGAGGTAGCCCATGCGCCTGTTTAAGCAGACGCCCGAGGACTATTACAACGCCCCCTACGCAGAGTTCCCAGCGCTCATTCGCGGCACCGTCGTCGTAGTCATGGCCATCCTTTGGGCCTTCTCCAAGCTCATGTGGCGCTGGAAGGTCGAGGACGCTGACCTGCTGTTTGAGCGCCAGGACGGCCGCGGCAGCGTGGTCATCTGCAACCACACCTCGATGGCTGAGCTCTTGGCCGTGGAGACGGCGCTGTTCTTTGGCGGCCGCCGCATTCGCCCCATCTTTAAGTCCGAGTTCGCCAAGAGCAAGATCGTACGCTGGGCCTTTAGCCGCGTGGGCGGCATTCCCGTGGAGCGCGGCACCGCCGACATGAAGTGCCTGCGCGCCGCCCAGCATGCGCTGCAGCGCGGCGAGGACGTCCTGATCTTCCCCGAGGGCACGCGCATCCGCTCGCGCGAGATCAAGCCCGAGGTCCACGGCGGTTTTGCGCTCATCGCCCAGATGGGCAAGGCGCCCGTCAACCCGCTCGCCATTTGCGGCTGGTCCGACATCACGCCCGCGGGCAAAAAGCTCATGCGTCCCAAGAAGTGCTGGATTCGTGCCGGCAAGGCCGTCGCGCTTTCGGACGCGCCGGCCGGGCTTAAGCGTACGGAGCGCCTGACCTGGTTTGAGTCCGAGGCCATGAGCCGCGTATACGCCATGCGTGACGAGCTGTGCGCCGAGCATCCGGGCAGGTTCTAGCCATGAGCGAGAACGTGACGAACACCGCCGCGACTGCGTCCGACCACGCAACCGCGCCTACCATCGAGATCGCCGCCCACGCCGGCACTTGCTACGGCGTACAGCGTGCGCTCGATATGGCGCTGGCCGCTGCACCGCAGGCAGGGGAGTGCAATCAGGTCCATACCTTGGGTCCGCTCATCCATAACCCTATCGTGGTGCGCGAGCTCGCTGAGGCAGGCGTTAGCCTGGCTGAGAACCTGGATAGCGCCGCAACCGGTACCGTGATCATCCGCGCCCACGGCGTGGTGCCGCAAGTGATCGATGCTGCCCGCGAGCGCGGCCTTACCGTGGTCGACGCCACCTGTCCCTACGTGAAGAAGGTCCATGTGGCCGCCGAGCGCCTGGTACGCGAGGGCTACCGCGTGGTAGTCGTAGGCGAGCCGGGCCATCCCGAGGTTGAGGGCATCTTGGGCCACGCCGGCAATGATGCACAGGTCGTGAGCTGTGCCGCCGACGCCACCGCCTTGTCGCTCAAGGGCAAGGTAGGCCTCGTCGTGCAAACCACCCAGACTGCGCAGAACCTCGCCGAGGTCGTGGCTGCTATCACCCCGCGCGTGCAGGAGCTGCGCGTGATCAACACCATCTGCGCCGCCACGAGTGAGCGTCAACAGGCAGCAGCCACACTTGCCAACCGCTGCGACTGCATGGTCATCGTGGGCGGCAAGAACTCGGGCAACACCCGCCGCCTGGCGCAGATTTGCGCAGACGCCTGCGAGCGCACGCATCACATCGAGGAAGCTTCCGAGCTCCAGGCCGCGTGGTTTGCCGACGCTCACCACATCGGCATCACCGCCGGAGCCTCCACCCCGCAAGAACACATCGAACGCGCCGTCACGCGCATCAAGGAGCTTTGCCGCTAACCATGGACCAGACCGTACCCGCATACGCCGCCGAGGTGGCCGATTACGGGCGCAGCCGCGACCCCGAGCCGGGTGAGGGCGCGCTCGTCAAGAACGTGCGTCCCGAATCGCCCGCGTGGGATGTGGGTATCGAGCCGGGCATGCGCGTGCTCACGGTCAACGGTGAGCAGCTTACCGACATGATTGTGTGGCTCTGGGAGGCCGACGATGATACCGTCGAGCTCGAGGTTTTCGACCCGCGCGACGGCACCGTCACCCCCGTCGAGCTCGACCGCTTTCCCGGCGAGGATTGGGGTTTGGAGTTCGATGGCCCCATCTTCGACGGCATGCGTACCTGCGTCAACGCCTGCGTGTTCTGCTTTATGACCATGCTCCCCAAGGGCGGCCGCTCCACGCTCTATATTCGCGACGACGACTATCGCCTAAGCTTTTTGCAAGGCAACTTTGTCACGCTTACGAACCTCACCGACGAGGACGTGCAAAACGTCATCCAGCGCAACATGAGTCCCATGAACGTGTCGGTCCACGCTGTGAGCCCCGACGTCCGCCGTCGTATGATGGGCCGTAACGCTCAGCGAGGCATGGACGTACTCGAGACCATCATGGCCGCCGGCATCGAGATTCACGCGCAGATTGTGCTGTGCCCCGGCATGAACGACGGCGAGGAGCTGGAAAAGACCCTGCGCTTTTGCGAGGAGCACGAGCAAATCACAAGCCTGGGCATCGTGCCGCTCGGCTTTACCAAGCATCAGAACCGTTTTAGCTGGTCCTACAGCGACAAGCCCGAGCTGGCGCGCGAGACCATTGCCATGATCCGTCCCTACCAGGACCGTGCCTTCGAGCGCTTTGGCCGCCACACCTTCCAGATGAGCGACGAGTTCTATCTGGACGCCGGCATCGATCCTCCCGAGGCGGACTTTTACGACGGTTACCCGCAGTACTACGACGGCATCGGCATGATCCGCTCGTATCTAGACGAGACCGACGACGTGCTTGCCGCCGATACCGAGCGTCTGGCCCGCGTCCGCGAGGCCATCGCCGCCCGCAGCCAGCACCTGCTGTGCCTCTCGGGCGCCAGCGCACGCGACACGGTGGCCCGCTTTGTGGAGTCGCCCCAGGGACTCGCCGGCACTGTCACGGCCATCAAGAACCGCTACTTTGGCGGCAACGTGGACGTGACCGGCCTCATCGTCGCGTGTGACATCTTGGAGCAGCTGCCCCAAGATCTGTCGGGGGTTATGCTCTTTGTGCCTAAGCTCATGTTCAACGCTGACGGCATGACGCTTGACGAGTATCATCGTGACGATTTACTCGCAAGCCTTACCAGTCGCGGCGCCGAGGTTCATGTGGTGTCGACCATGCCGCATGAGCTGCTCGATACCCTGGAGCACATCCTTGGCATTGTGCCTGCCGACTCTACTAATTCCGCTGACCCTACCCATTAAAGGAGAGCAGATGAAACCTATCGTCGCCGTCGTCGGACGCCCCAACGTGGGCAAGTCCACGCTCGTTAACCGCCTGGCCCAGACCTCGGACGCCATCGTCCACGAGTCTCGCGGCGTCACGCGCGATCGCTCATATCACACGGCCGATTGGAACGGCCGCGAGTTCACCATCGTCGACACGGGCGGTATCGAGCCGCTCAAGAGCGACGACGTCTTTGCCACGTCCATCCGCGACCAGGCGCTCGCCGCCGCCGAGGAAGCCGCCGTCATCCTGTTTGTGGTCGATGGCCGCACCGGCGTCACCGAGGAGGACGAGTCGGTCACTCGCATGCTCAAGCGCTGCGACAAGCCGGTCTTTCTGCTGGTGAACAAGCTCGACAACCCCGATCGCGAGAACGACAGCATCTGGGAGTTCTATTCGCTCGGCATCGGTGAGCCCACGCCGCTCTCGGCCCTGCATGGTCATGGCACGGGCGACCTGCTCGACGATATCGTGGCCCTGCTTCCGGAGGAAGAGGACGAGGTCGCCGACGAGTTCCCCGATGCGCTGAACGTGGCCATCATCGGCCGCCCCAACGCCGGCAAGTCCTCGCTGTTCAACCGCATCCTAGGCGCCGACCGCTCTATCGTGTCCAACATTGCCGGCACGACGCGCGACGCCATCGACACCGTCGTGGAGCGCAACGGCAAGCACTACCGCATGGTCGACACCGCGGGCATCCGCAAGAAGAGCACCGTGTACGAGAATATCGAGTACTACTCGATGGTCCGCGGCCTGCGCGCCATCGACCGCGCCGACGTGGCGCTGCTCGTCGTCGACGCCTCCGTGGGCGTTACCGAACAGGACCAGAAGGTCATGGGTCTTGCCATCGAGCGCGGCTGTGCCATCGTTGTGCTGCTCAACAAGTGGGACCTGCTCGACGACGACCGCAAGCGCGAGGCCTGCATGGAGACCATCGACCGCCGTCTGGGCGTCATGGCTCCCTGGGCCCAGTACCTGCGCATCTCTGCCCTCACTGGCCGCAGCGTCGAGAAGATCTGGGCGATGGTCGACGCAGCCGAGAAGACGCGTTCGCAAAAGATCAGCACCTCGCGCCTCAACACGTTCCTCACCGACCTACGTGAGTTCGGCCACACCGTGGTGGACGGCAAGCGCCGCCTGCGCATGCACTACGTGACTCAGACGGGCGTCAATCCGCCGACGTTCACGTTCTTCGTCAACCACAGCGATCTGGTCAACGACACCTACCAGCGCTACGTGGAGAACCGCATGCGCTCGACCTTCGATTTTGCCGGCACGCCCATTCGACTCTTCTTTAGGAAGAAGGAACAAAAGGATGCATAATCCGATTCTGCTGACCGCCATCTGCGCCGTGGTCTCGTTCTTTATCGGAGCGATTCCGTTTGGCCTGATCCTGGGCCGCGTGTTCAACCACACGGACATTCGCAAGGCGGGCTCCGGCAACATCGGCACCACCAATGCGCTGCGCGTGGCCGGCCCCAAGGTCGCTGCACTCACGCTGCTGCTTGACTGCCTTAAGGGCGCCATCTGCGTCCTTATCGCCCGCCCGCTCATCGCCGATCTAGGCTATGGTTTTCCGCCGAACATCATGGCGCCTGGAGCCCCCGGCGACTGGATGCTCGGTGTCATCTGCCTGGCGGCCGTATGGGGCCACATCTTCTCGCCGTACCTCAACTTCCACGGTGGCAAGGGCATCGCGGTCGGTCTGGGCGTCATCCTCGCCTGGTACTGGCCCATTGGCCTGTCGCTGCTGGGAATGTTTATCGTGGCCGTCGCCATTACCAAGTACGTGTCGGTGGGCTCGCTTGCCGCGGCCATCGGTCTTCCCATCGCTGCTTGCGCGGTCTTTCCGTACAGCAGCCTGGGACTTAAGTTTTGCATGGCGATGATCGGCATCACCGTGGTGTGGGCCCATCGCGCGAATATCCAAAAGCTCATGACCGGTAAGGAGTCCAAGCTCTCGTTTACCAAGCGCGTCACCGAGCCCGACGATAAGTAGGAGAGAGTCATGAATGTTGCGCTGATTGGCTCCGGCTCCTGGGGAACCGCCGTCGCCGGCCTTGCCGCCGCGCGAGCCGAGCGCGTGACCATGTGGGCCCACAGCGAGCAGACGGCCGCCGGCATTAACGGCGAGCACCGCAACCCGCGCTATCTGGTGGGATACGAGCTGCCGGACAACGTGGTGGCAACGACCGAGCTCGCCCAGGCGCTCGACGGTGCCGATGCGATCATCTTTGCCGTGCCCTCCACGCACTTGCGCGACGTGTGCCATCAGGCGGCGCCGTTCATCGCGGACGACGCCCCAGTGCTCTGCCTCACTAAGGGCATCGAGCCCGAGTCTGGCCTGCTCATGAGCGAGGTCATCACCAGCGAGATCGGCAACGAGACGCGTGTGGCGGCGCTTTCGGGCCCCAACCATGCCGAGGAAATCTGCCGTGGCGGGCTTTCGGCCGCCGTCATCGCCAGCGAGGACCAGCAGGTGGGGGAGACCTTCAAGGACCTGCTCCTGTCCACGGCTTTTCGCATCTATCTGTCGCAGGACATGACGGGTGTCGAGGTCTGCGGCGCCATGAAAAATGTCATCGCCATCGTGTGCGGCATCTCCGCCGGCTCGGGCGCGGGCGACAATACGCTTGCCCTCATCATGACGCGCGGCCTGGCCGAGATCAGCCGTCTGGTGCACGCCCGCGGCGGTCAAGCTATGACCTGCATGGGACTTGCCGGCATGGGCGACCTCATTGCCACCTGCACCTCGGAGCATTCGCGCAACCGCACCTTTGGCTACGAGTTTGCCCACGGTGTGTCGCTCGACGAGTATCAGGAGCGCACGCATATGGTGGTCGAGGGCGCCGTCGCGGCCCGCAGCGTCAGCGAACTTGCCCGTTCACTGGGCGTAGACATTCCGCTCACCTTTGCCGTGGAGCAAACGCTCTACAACGGTGTTACTTTGGATAGGGCGCTCGAGATTCTTACCGATCGCGTCCCCTCTCAAGAGTTCTACGGACTCACCGACTAGCGCAGAAAGGCTACTACCATGGGTTCCATTAAAATCGCTCCGTCCGTCCTCTCGGCCGACATGGCCAACCTCAAGGGCGAACTCGACAAGATCGCCGGCGCCGACTACGTGCACTTCGACGTCATGGACGGCCACTTTACCGGCAACCTCACCTTTGGCGTTGACATCCTCAAGGCCGTCAAGCGCTCCACCAATGTACCGGTCGACGCACACCTCATGGTGTCGAACCCCGACGAGACGGTCGATTGGTACGCAGACGCCGGCGCCGATATGATCACCGTACACTACGAGGCCTCCACGCACCTGCACCGCACGCTCACCCATCTGCAGCAGCGCGGCGTTAAGGCCGGCGTGGTGCTCAACCCCGCCACCCCCGTGTGCGTGCTCGAGAGCATCATCGACGTCGTCGATATGGTGCTGCTCATGAGCGTGAACCCGGGCTTTGGCGGTCAGAGCTTTATCCCGGGCACCATCGCTAAGCTCCACGAGCTCAGGGCCATGTGCGAGCGTCACGGCGTTTCGCCCCTCATCGAGGTCGACGGTGGCATTTCTTCCAAGAACATTGTCGAGGTCGTCAAGGCCGGCGCCAACGTGCTCGTGGCCGGTTCTGCCGTATTTAAGTCCGAAGATCCCGCTGCCGAGGTTGCGCTGCTGCAGAAGCTGGGCAACGAGGCCGCACAGGAGGCATAAACCCTTATGACCGCAGGTCAAAACCGCATACCCGTGAATCTTGACTATGCCGCCTCGACGCCCATGCGCGCCGAGGCGCTCCTTGCGCAGCGCGAGTACGATGACAGCGAGCTTGCCGGCGTCAACCCCAACTCGCTGCATTCGCTCGGCCGCAAGGCTGCCGCGCGTCTGGAGGTTGCACGTCGCGAGATCGCCCGCAGCTTTGGCGCGCGCGTCCGCCCGTCCGAGATTGTACTGACCAACGGCGGCACCGAAGCCAACCAGCTGGCGCTGCTCGGTCTTGCCGAGGGCGCTCGTCAGCGCGATCGCAAGCGTAACCGTGTGATCGTATCTGCCATCGAGCACGATTCGATTCTGGACAACCTGCCGCTGCTGCGCGCCGCCGGCTTTACCGTCGATCTGGTGCAACCCTGCCGTGCGGGCTACATTGAACCTGCCGCGCTCATCGAGCTGCTCGGCGACGACGTGGCGCTCGTAAGCATCATGGCCGCCAACAACGAGACCGGCGTGGTACAACCTATCCGCGAGCTTGCCTCGGCCGCGCATACCGCAGGCGCCCTGTTCCACACCGATGCCATCCAGGGCTACTTGCATATTCCGCTCGATGTCACCGAGCTGGGCGTCGACGCTATGACCGTTGCCGCGCACAAGATCGGCGGCCCCGTGGCTTCCGGCGCTCTCTACCTTAAGACCCGCACGCCACTGCGCCCCCGCATTTTTGGCGGTGGACAGGAAGCCGGACGTCGCGCGGGCACGCAGGACCTGCGTACACAGCTGGCTTTTGCCGCTGCCGCCCGCACGCTGGCGCCCCATGTGGCCCAGGAGCGTACGACGCTGCAAACCCTTTCCGACAAGCTCTATGCCACGCTTACGGCCCATCCTCGCATTCACGCCACGATGGGCGACTACGCGCAGGCCGATCGTCTGCCGGGTATGGTTTCGATCTACATTGACGGCATGGACTCCGAGGAGCTCATCATCAAGCTCGACGCCGCCGGCTTTGAGGTATCGGCAGGCTCGGCATGCTCGAGCGGTAGTATGGACCCCAGCCACGTTTTGAGCGCGATGGGCATCGGTCGCGAGCAGGCATTGGGAGCACTGCGCATTTCCTTTGATGACCGCGTAAATCCGAGCGATCTGGACGAGTTCGCCCAAACGCTGCTCTCGATCGTGGGTGCCGTATGATCGTCGCCGAGCTTGAGCGCGCGCTGCTGGCACGCTATCCCAAGACCAATGCCGAGAGTTGGGACCATGTAGGACTCTCCGTCGGCGACCCTGCCGCGGAGATTACCGGTGTTGCCTGCGCACTCGATGCGACCGAAGCCAATGTGCACCGCGCCCAGGAGGCCGGAGCCAACGTGCTGCTGACGCATCATCCCATCTATATCAAGGCGCCCGAGGCGTTTTGCCCGCCCGGCGCGACGCGCCCCCAATGCAGCGCGGCGCTCTACGAGGCAGCCCGTTGCGGCGTGAGCATTATCTCGCTCCACACCAACCTGGACCGCTCGCACGAGGCACGTATCTGCCTAAGTAGGCTTTTGGACGCCGCGTCCGCAAGCTCGTTGGAGCACGTGGACGACCCCGAGGCCTGCGGACTGGGCGCACTCGCGACCCTCCACGACCCCTGCAGCCTGCGCAACCTTGCCGCACGCGCCGCAGCGGCGTTTGGCAGCGACCCGCGCGTGTGGGGCGAGGCCGATCACCCGTGCCGCACCATCGCAATTTTGGGCGGTTCGCTGGGTGACTTTGGCGAGCTTGCCATCGCCGCCGGTGCGGATGTCATCGTGACGGGCGAGGCGGGCTACCACGTGGCGCAAGACCTTGCCTTGCGCGGGCTGCCGGTGATCTTGCTCGGCCACGACCGCTCCGAGGAGCCGTTCGTTGATATATTGATGAACTCTGCAGTTGACGCCGGGGCCGACCCCCGTCATGCGATTAAAATACTGAACCCTTGCCAATGGTGGACTGTGACAAAAGGAGAGAACTTATGAGCGCCGGCGCTACGCTACTCAAGCTGCAACAGATCGATTTGGAGCTCGCCCGCAACAAGAGCGAACTTGCCAATATGCCGGAGCTCAAGGAGCTCGCTTCCAAGCGCAAGACCTATGTAAAGCTCAAGTCCGAGATGACCAAGCTCTACGCCCAACGCAAGGACCTGGACATTGAGCTCGACGATCTCAACACCACCGAGATTCAGACCAACAACGCCATCGAGGCCGCTAAGAAGCGCCACGTTGACGGCTCCGACTACCGCGAGGTACAGGACCTGGAAAACGAGCTCGCCACCCTGGCCAAGCGCCTGGACAAGATTGAGCACACCCGCAAGGATGTCGTTGTCGCCCACAAAGAGGCGCTCGACCGCGAGACCCGCGCGCAGGCCATCATCGCCAAGTTCGAGGAGGGCGTGAAGGCCGATACCAAGGCCGCCCGCGCCAAGGCTGCCGACCTGCAGGCTCAGATCGAAGCCGCCACTAAGGAGCGCACCGCTCTTGCCGCCACGCTGCCGGCCGACGTGCTCACCGACTACGAGCGTCTGCTCAAGCAGTTCCGCGGCTTGGCCGTCGAGACCATCCAGGGCAACATCCCCACGGTCTGCCACACCGCGCTGCAGGCATCGTCCATGAGCGACCTCAACCACGACGGCAGCGAGATCACGCATTGCCCGTATTGCCACCGCCTCCTGGTGCTCCCGAGCAAGGAAGCCTAGCGATGACGGCGGCATCCAACAATTCAATGCAACTTGAGGGAAAAACGATCCTGCTGGGCATTACCGGCGGGATCGCCGCCTATAAGTCGTGCAATATCGTGCGCCTGCTGCAAAAGCGCGGCGCACGTGTCAAAGTCGTTATGAGCGAGCATGCCACGGAGTTCGTGGGCCCGCTCACGTTCCGCGCGCTCACCAATGAGCCGGTCGCGGTTGGGCTATTCGACGACCCGTCTGACCCCATCCACCATATCTCGCTTGCGCAGGAGCCCGATCTGGTGGTCGTGGCGCCCGCGACGGCCAATATCATCGCCAAGATGGCCAACGGCATCGCCGACGACCTCATCTCCACCACGCTGCTTGCGACGCCGCGGCCCGTCGTGATCGCGCCGGCCATGAACAATGGCATGTGGAAGGCGCCGGCGACGCAGGCCAACATGGCCACGTTGCGCGACCGCGGCGTTCACGTGGTGGGACCCGGCAGCGGCTACCTTGCGTGCGGCGACGTGGACACGGGCCGCATGAGCGAGCCCGAGGACATCGTCGAGGCTGTCTGTGAGGTGCTCAACCCCGTGCCGCAAGACCTGACGGGCAAGCGCATCGTCATCACCGCCGGCCCCACGCACGAGCCGATCGACCCGGTGCGATTCATTGGCAACCGTTCTTCGGGCAAGATGGGTATCGCCCTGGCGGGGGAGGCCGCACGTCGCGGTGCCGCCGTCACGCTCGTGCTGGGACCGACATCGCTCGACGTTCCCCGCGGTGTGGAGTGCGTGCACGTACAGACCGCCTCAGAAATGCTCAAAGCAGCGCTGAGCGCCTTCCAGACGGCCGACGCGGCCATTTGCGCCGCCGCCGTCGCCGACTACACGCCGGCGGCCCCGGCGGACCATAAGCTCAAAAAGGCCAACGAGCGCCTGGATCGAATCGAGCTCATCGAGACCGTTGACATCTTGGCCGAACTTTCACGCCAAAAGGGAGATCGCCTCGTAATCGGCTTTGCAGCCGAGACTGATAACGTCGTCGAGTACGCGCAGCGCAAACTCGCGCGTAAGGGTTGCGATGCCATTATCGCCAACGATGTTTCGCGCGCCGATTCGGGCTTTGGAACCGATACCAACAAAGCTTGGATCGTGAGCACAGCGGGCACGCAAGAACTTCCCGTACTAACAAAACCCCAGCTCGCAGATGCAATTTTGGACTTGCTTCAAAATTTGTAAAAAAGTTCTTGCACAAGGACAAAGTTTCGGGTTAATATACTCCCTGTTGCGAGCGAGAGCAGAGCAACAAACAAAAGCTTCGGGACGTGGCGCAGCTTGGTAGCGCACTTGACTGGGGGTCAAGGGGTCGCTGGTTCGAATCCAGTCGTCCCGACCAGAAGTTTGCAGGTCAGGCACCTAGTGCTTGACCTTTTTTGTTTTAAGCAATTGCTTAATTTTGATTAAGCAACAGGGGCCAAAAAACTACCTGAGCGATAATCGCCTTTTGCGGTTACTTGCGCGTTTTTCACACGCTTGAGCCGATTTATTAACGCGATATGAATCTACATACGCGTAGTTGGTATACAGCCGAGTACCGGCTGTATTTATCGCGACGATTTACACAGATATAGCAACTGTAACGAACAGGCGTGTCGCTGTCTTTATTCCAGCAGTTCACTTAATCGGTGGACGAGTGGGGTGTTGCAACGAAACGCCAAGGAGGATGGGCTCTATACGAGGACGCCGCAGAGGCAATGGCGGGGGGAGTACGGAGGGCGCCCTGAGAGCCGCTGTATGACCCCATGTCTCCTTAACTCGATTATTTGTGTTTCAAGCCACAAATCGGTCGAGCAATTGCCAAAAGAAAGGCCCATGCAGGATTGCACGGGCCTTACATCAGATCAAATTTGAGCTAGAAGCACCAAATGGGGCAGACGCAACACCATCTCGTCGCGCCCTCGGCGAGCGACATATCACAGTCGAGGTAGACATCGAGGAAATAGTCAGATCCCGCACAGGGGGACCGCGATGGTGGCCACTGCACCGCCCGAGGGGCCGTTGGCGAGCGAGACGGAGCCCCCGTGGGCGCTCGCGGCCTCGGAGGCGACGTGGAGGCCGAGCCCGTAGTGGCGGCCTCCGTCACGCGAGGAGCGGGAGGAGTCGTCCGTGAAGAGGCGCTCGCAGCCGCGTTCGAGGGCGGCGGGAGAAAAGCCCGGTCCGTCGTCGGCAACCTCGATAACGAGGTGCCCGTCCGCGACGTCGCAGGAGACGGCCACGCGCGAGCGTGCGCGCTCGGCGGCGTTGGCCACGAGGTTCGCGGCGGCTCGCGCCAGGGCGGTTCGGTCGAGCGGGGCCTCGGGCGCGCCCGCGACAGCAGGGCCCGTGGCCGCGTCGAGCGTCACGCCTCGCGCCCGGGCGATCTGGGCGGCCTCGGCGAGGACTTGCTCGCAGAGCTCGGCCGGCCGCATGGGGGCCCTCTCCGCCCCGCCGGACCCGCGCGAGGCCTCGATGAGCAGGCGCACGTAGCCGTCGAGCCTTTCGACACTGCCGGCTATGTCGCGCGCGGCGGCCGCGAGGTCGGCGTCTTTCTCGTCTTCCAGCTCCTCCGCCACGAAGTCGGCGTTGGCGCGCAGCACGGTGAGCGGCGTCTTGAGGTCGTGGGCGAGCGACGCCACCTGCTCGCGCTGCCCCCGCTCCGCGGCCCAGCGGGCCTCGAGTGACTCGGCGAGGGAGGTCCGCATGGCGTCCATCGCGGCGAGGACGTCGTTCACCTCGCGCACGTTGGTGCTGCCGACCGCGAAGTCGAGCTCCCCCGCGCCGACGCGCCCCGCCGCCTCCGCGAGCGGCGCCATCTTGCGCGAGATCACGCGGCTCGCGCGGCGCGCCACGAGCGCGAGCGCGAGCGCGCTTCCCGCCGTGGCGCCGACGAGCATGAGGTTCTGCGGGTTGGGAAGCAGGCCGGCGAGATAGCGCGAGACCCACTGCGGCAGGTACTCGCTGACGAGTGCGCAGGCCCCGCCGCCCTTGAGCGGGAACGCGGCGTAGGTGAGGCCCGAACCCCCGCCCTCGATCTCCACTGTGCCCGGATCCGCGGCGAGTGCCGTACGGGCCATTTCCGTCGCGTCCTCGAGCCGCGTGCTCTCGAGGTCTGTCATCAGCACGTTTCCGTCCTTGTTCAGGATGAGGTAGCGGTACGCCGTCGGCACGTCCTGCTGCCCGCAGACGCCGTCGCGTGCTAGGCCCTCCGCGACCTCGCGCGCATTGGCCGGCCCCCAGCTTGCCTCGTAGACGAAGCCCGCGTTGATCGCCACGGAGAGCACCATGAACGAGGCGAGCCACGCCGTGGCGACCGCCGCGAACGCGTAGGCGAAGTAGCGCGCGATGACGAAGGAGAGCGGCATGCCCCCGCGACCTCGCGCCCCGATCTTCAGAGCTGCCACTTGTACCCCATCCCCCAGACGGTCGCGATCGGATCGGCGCCGGCCTCGGAGAGTTTCCTCCGGGCGCGACTGACCTGCATGGATATGGCCGCGTCGTCGGCGTCGCTCTCCCAGCCGAGCACCGCCTCGCGTATCTGCGCGCGGCTCATGACCTGCCCGGGGTGGCGCGCGAGGTACTCGCAGATGGCGTACTCGGTGGGCGTGAGCGGCACGGTCTCGCCACCCACGGCGAGGTCGCGCGCCCCGAGGTCGATCCGCACCTCCCCGAAGGAGAGGGCGTGCGAGCGCGGCCGGCGCTCACGGCGTAGATGGGCCGCGACCTTGGCGCGCAGCTCCGCGGCCCCGAAGGGCTTGCGGACGTAGTCGTCGGCGCCCAGGCCGTAGGCGGCCACGGCATCCTCCTCGGCCACGCGAGCGGTCAGGAAGACGATGGGCCCGTCGAAGTCCGGACGGATCTGCCGCACGAGCTCGAAGCCGTCGAGCCCCGGCATCATGACGTCGCAGAGCACGAGGTCGAAGCGCGAGAGGTCCATCCCCGGGACCGCCGTCGGGTCCGCCGCCCTGACGACCTCATGGCCGTCGCGGCCGAGGACGCGCGCGAGCGCGTCGAGGATCGCCCGTTCATCATCCACTGCCAGTATCCTCGCCATGTTGACCTCCTGAAACTCTCGTCGGAATTGTACTAGCGCCGCGCTCAGCGGTCCAGAGCCCTGCGCGCAGCCGCGGGCGCCAACATGACGATCTCAGGGTTGGGCAGCACGCAGTCGGCGATCGAGCGCAGCGCCGAACCCCAGCCGGCGTCGAGCAGGGCATTCCCGCCCAGGACAAACGCTGCGGAGAGGGGGACGAGCACGGCGGCGAGCGGCTTCCTATGCATCTGCCTTCCCGTCCTCGAAGCGGCAGAACCAGGCGAGAAGGACGGCGGCGGCTGCCAGGGTGAGCACGAGGCCAGCGAGCGCAGTCGTGAGGAGTGGGCCCGCCGCGCGTACGGCGTCGATGAAGGCCTCCACCCCGAGCGACCCCAAGCGCGCGGGCCAGGCGAGCGGCACCCAGCTCAGGGGCGTCGCCAGGGCACCGGTGAGCTCGCCGGTCATGAGACCGTGCGCAAGTCCGCCCACCGAGAAGAACGCGAGGAGCATCCCCGCCGCGCCGGCGCCGATGACGGCGTTGCGGCCGAGGCGCAGGGCCACGCCGAGCCCCAGCGCGTAGAGGGGCAGGCTGCCCAGCACGATGCCCGCCCAGGCGGCCGCAAGCGGAGTGGGCCCGAGCGGCAGGCGCCCGGCGACGGCGAGCACGGCCCCGAACACGCCGAGCGCCACGGCCAGCGCGCCCGCGCCGAGCGCCGCAAGGGCGAGCAGCTTCGCCGCGACGGCGCGCCCGCGCGAGGGGACCGCCGTGAGGTTGGCGAGGCGCCCGGCAGCGCGCTCCTCGTCCACAGCGAGCCCGCAGACGATGGCGGACATGAGCGGCATGAGAGCGCCGAGAAACTGGGCGTAGGCGTCCGCGCCCAGCGCCGGGTCCCATCGGGTTACGGAGAAGTACTCGCCGCAGGCAAGACCGGCTGCCAGGCCGCAGACGAGATGCACCGCCGTGAGCGGG
>JAQDZZ010000001.1:330285-395019 GCA_027671585.1 Coriobacteriaceae bacterium AM22-12AC-r
GCGCGCCAGGCGCAGGGCCTCGGAGAGCAGGGCCCGCGAGAGAGTCATGCGCGGCATCGGGTCGGAGAGTCGTGTCATGGCCATCACCTCTCCTCGGAGCGCGCGAACCAGGCCGCGCCCGCCGCCGTGAGCGCGGCGAACGCGAGCGCGCAGACCGCAAGGCCCGCCAGCGTGAGCATGCCGTCCGACGCGAGCGCCCCGCCGAGCGCCATGTCCGCCGCGAGTGGCTCGCCGCTCGGCAGCACGGGGATGAAGCTCGTGGGGATGACCATGTTCGCCGACGGCGGAAAGAGCTGCGGTAGCGGCACCAACGACCAGGCGAACCCACCTACGAGTTGCGCGGCGAGCGGGCAGAAGATGCCCGCGAGCATGCCGAGCCGCGCCGTGAGGAAGAGCCCTGCGGGGATCATCCACGCCGCGGTCACCGTGTTGACGAGCGCGCAGAGGAGCATCGTGAGCGTGCCCGCGGCCGTGAGGCCCTGCGAGGAGAACGCCGATCCCGCGAGGTAGATGCCGAAAACCACGAGGTTCGAGAGCGTGCAGAGCGCGAGGCACCAGAGCGCCTTGGCCCACCAGGCGCGCCCGAGCGGGAAGCCCAGGCCCAGAAGCCCCCGCATCCGCGTGCGAGCATCAGCCCGCGCGACGCACGCCACCACGAGCGAGAGGCACACGGGCAGGAAGAGCGCGTACCAGTAGTTCCATGCGCTGAAGATCTGCACGCCCCGGTAGGGCATCGCGCCGAGCAGCGGCATCGGCAGCGCCATGAGCACGGCCAGGCGAACCGGTGCCGCGTGGCGCGACTTCAGGGCCTCGGCGCGCAGGGCCGCGAGCAGGCCGCCTTTCTCACCCGTCATGCCGCCACCTCCCCGCGCGCTCGTCGCCCTTCCCGACAGAAGCTCATGAAGAGTTCCTCGAGGTCCTGCCCGGGACGAAGCGCATCCTCGTAGGCGAGGCGCCCCCCGCAGATGATGCCGATGGTGTCCGCCATCTGCTGCACCTCGGAGAGGATGTGGCTCGAGACGATCACCGTCGTACCCGCCGCCGCGAAGCCGCGGATCTGGTCGCGCAGCTCCTCGATGCCGATGGGGTCGAGGCCGTTGGTGGGCTCGTCGAGCACGAGCAGGCGTGGCCGGGCGATCAGCGCCAGCGCGAGCCCCAGGCGCTGCCGCATGCCCATCGAGAAGCGCCCGGTGCGCTTCTTCCCGGTGTCCGCGAGGTCCACGGCGGCGAGCACCTCATCTATGCGGCTCTCGGGAAGGCCCAGCAGCGTGGTGCGCACGCGCAGGTTCTCGCGCGCGGTGAGGTTGGGGTAGAGCGGCGCCTCCTCGATGAGGCTGCCGATTGCGTAGAGGTCCTCGCGGCGCCAGGCGTGCCCGGCAAAGAGGATCTCCCCGGCCGTCGGCCGCAGCATCCCGCAGATCATCTTGAGCGTTGTCGACTTGCCGGCGCCGTTGGGACCGAGCAGCCCGTACACCTCGCCCTCGCGGATATGAAGGCTCACGTCGGCCACGGCGTCCTGCGCCTGGTCGCCGCGGCCGAAGCGCTTGGTGAGCCCGCGCGTCTCGAGCATGTAACCCATGGGTTTATCCTTTCTCTTCCGGGCGCGCGGGCCGAGTCGCCGTGCCCGCGCGCCTTACCTTTCGGGTTCACCATCCATGGTGGGGCGCGTTTCTAACGAAGCCGTAACGGCCGTTGGGCTCTTTTGGCGCCAACCCTTCTCGACCCGCACATCATGATTAATTTGCTTAAGGCAACAACTTTCCCGATAGATGTAATCACCGAATCAAAACGTGTACATCAGCCATCAAAGATGCCGAAAAATGTCATATTTGGAGGCTGATGTACACAAATGCAGAATCCCGCACAACCCAGTAGCATCCTCCATATGTCTGGACTCTCTATGCTTACGCTGGATAGACATCGCCGGAACGGGTATAGTATCGAAAGTTTTGTCGTTAACCAGCGGGGGAGTCCTGTGGGCATCAAAAAGAAGATCAAAAAGGAGCTTATCGGCACTTCCGATTACCCGTCGAATAAGATCTTTACGATCTCCAATTTCATCACCTTTACGCGCCTGATCCTCACCCTGGTATTTCTGTACCTGTTTGTGACGGATAACAACCGCGTCATCGCCATCGTTATCTACGCCGTTGCCGCCTCTACCGACTGGATGGACGGTCAGATCGCCCGCATGACCAAGACGGTCTCGTGGCTCGGCAAGGTCATGGATCCCATCTGCGACCGTGCGCTGCTGTTCACCGGCGTACTTGGGCTGGTGGTCCGCGGAGAGCTGCCCATCTGGGTCTGCGTGCTCATTATTGGCCGCGACATCTATCTGGGCATCGGCACGCTTATCGTTCGTCATTATCACCGTCGCCCCATCGATGTCGTCTTTCCCGGAAAGATTGCCACTGCACTGCTCATGACCGGCTTCTCGCTCATGCTGCTCGGGTTCCCCGTTATTGACGGCCTGCATCTTTTACCTTCAACCCTTACGGCCTTCCCGGGCCTCAACGGAAGCTCGGTGCCCCTCGGCATCTTCTTTGTGTACGGCGGCGTGATCTTCTCCATGCTCACGGCTGTCATCTATTCCATTAAGGGCGGAGTGGCCATTAAACAGGCTCTCGCGCATCCCGAGGACGAGGACATCGACTTTCTGAACCCTGAAATCGAAGACTGATTCGTTGGGGTATGATTACGTACGGTTCATTATTTGCGGCACGTCCGCGATAAGTTAGGGGTTGTCATGGACAACATGGTTAACAATATGCCTCAGAATGATAAGACTGCTGACGCTACCTGCGTATTCCGCGTGCCTTCAAGCGACGTCACCGTTCCCGACCTCATGGCCAACGTGCGCATCACCGCCCCCGTTCTGTCCATCGTCAAGGGTCCGCAGACTGGTGCCGCCTTTGAGCTCGAGGACGACGTGACCACCATCGGCCGCGATCCTGCGAACGGCATCTTCCTCAATGACATGACCGTATCGCGCAGCCACGCGCGCATTATCCGCGAGGGCCTCGGCGCTCGCATCGAGGATCTGGGCTCGCTCAATGGCACCTGGGTCGACGGTGCCATCGTCAATGCAGCCCCGCTGCACGACGGTTCTTCCGTCCAAATCGGTACGTTTACGCTCATCTACCACGAGAGCACGCCGGAGCGCATCGAAACCGGTGAGTAGGGCATGGCCGAACGCAACTATCTGAGTATCGGCCAAGTCGTCAACCTACTTCGAGGCGCATACCCCGATCTTTCGAACTCAAAAATTAGATTTCTAGAAGATGAGGGGCTCATTACCCCTCATCGTACGCCTAAGGGATACCGTCAGTACTCTAAGGAGGACGTTGATCGCCTTGAGGTCATCCTGCATTTGCAGAAGACCCGCTACATGCCGCTCAACGTGATTAAGCAGCGCTTGGAAAACGCCACGGACCTGTCAACGCTCGCTTACGAGGTGGGCTTGCTGTCCGATGTTCCGCTCAAGACGGAGCCCAAGGAGACTAAGCAAAAGCTGCATCCCATTGAGACCATTCCCGATATGCTGGGCGTCGAGATTTCGTTTATCCGCTCGCTCGCCGAGAACGACCTCATTCGCATCATCAAGAGTCCGCAGAATCGTGAGCTCGTCGATGGTCGCGATTTTCCAATCATCCGCTACTGCTCCGAGCTGTCACGCTTCCATATCGAGCCCCGCAACCTGCGTCAGTACGTGTCTTCCGCCAACCGCGAGTCCTCGATGTTTGAGCAGGTGCTCGTGAGCATGCTCGGAATGGATACCTCCGATGACGAGCGCGACGCCAAGCTCGAGCGTGCGTTTAAGAAGCTTCACGACCTGACCGAGGGTGTGCACACTGCGCTGCTCAAGAACCGCGTTTTTGAGTCGCTCAACGCCGTGGTCGAGGACGCCGACATTGATGCACTCGATGAGGAAATCGCTCGCTCCGAGTCCACCAAGGCCAAAAACGAAGAAACTGCCGCGCCGGCTTTGCACGAGGATTCTCTCGTAAAGCCGCTCAAGGTCGTCGCCCCTTCGCAATCCGGCACCGTCACCGCGGGCAAATAACCGCTGCTGATATTTCGGCAACCCATTGAAAGGTCATGCAATGTACGACTTCGAATCTCAAATCGTCGACATCCCCGACTATCCCGAGCCCGGAGTCATCTTTAAAGACATCACGCCGCTCTTTGGCAATCCCGAGGCGCTCAAAGCCATGACCGATACCCTCGCCGAGCACTTTGCCGGCATGGGAATCACCAAGGTCGTGGGTCCCGAGGCTCGCGGCTTTATGGTTGGCGTACCGGTGGCTGTAGCCCTTGGCGCCGGCTTTGTTCCCGCACGTAAACCGGGCAAGCTGCCGCGCGAGACCGTAAGCCAGAGCTACGAGCTCGAGTACGGCACCGATTCAATTGAGATCCATGCCGACGCTATCAGCTCTAAAGATACCGTGTTGATTCTGGACGACTTGGTCGCGACGGGCGGAACCGTCGAGGCAACAGGTAAACTGGTGCGAGATATGGGCGCAAAGCTTATCGGTTACGGTTGTATACTTGAGCTTGCGTTTCTCAACCCGCGCGAGAAGCTCACGCCGTCTGATGACGATGTGGAGCTCTTTAGCCTGGTGACGGTAGACTAGCCGTTACCCTTAGTTACTGGAAAGGAAGCTACATGCGCACAGCAAACACGCACAAAAACATGGCACGCTGCGCTGCTACGGCAACCCTCGCTTGTGTTTTGGGCTTGGGCCTCGCGGCTCCTGCCTACGCCGATACCGCATCCGACCTTGCCGCTGCTCGTACGAAACTCGAGCAGATCGGCACCCAAACCCAGCAGATTTACGATGAGCTTGCCACGCAGACGCAGGCGCTCGATCAGACTGCCGGCGAGATCACGCAAAAGCAGCAGGAGATCGCCGATGGTCAGGCCAAGCTCTCGACCTATGTCGCCGGCGAGTACAAAACCGGCGGTCTGAGCCTGCTTCAGGTTTTGACGGGTGTCGATGATCTGAGCGATATGCTCAACCGCCTGTTCTACTACGGCAAAGTTTCCGACAAGCAAGCTCAGACCATTCAAGAGGTCAAGGAGCTTAAGCAGCAGCTCACCGATAAGCAGGCCGAGCAGGAGAAGAACGTCGCCACCACGCAAAAGAAGGTCGATGAGCTTAACGCCCAGCAGGCTGAAGCCCAGAACGTCGTAAACTCCCTGGATTCGCAGCTGCAGGCCGAGCTTGCCGCAGAGGCCGAGGCCAACGCCGCGCTGCAGGCCGGCATCAACGCCAGCACTGCCGAGAAGGCCACGGTGAGCAACGAGACTGCCGGTACAACCGAGAACACCAACAACGGTGGCCAGACCAGCAATAACAACAACCAGGGCGGCAACACTCCGGCTCCTACGCCGGCACCTGCTCCTACACCGCAGCCCTCCACGCCCGCTCCGGCTCCGACGCCTTCTGCTCCGAGCCAGTCCGTCGATGGCGGTTCTGTTGTCTCGCGTGCATACAGCAAGCTTGGTTGCGCCTATTCCTGGGGCGGAATTGGACCGAACAGCTTCGACTGCTCTGGTTTTGTTAGCTATTGCCTCACGGGTCGCTATTGCCGCCTCGGCACCACGGGTACCTTTATGGGCTGGACGCGTGTGTCCGATCCGCAGCCCGGTGACGTTGTGGTCAACTCGTACCACACCGGCATTTACATCGGTGGTGGTCAGATGATTCATGCTTCCGACTACAACACAGGTGTTATCATCAGCTCCGTTGCCGCCGGCATGAACAACAACTATATCTTCGTGCGCTACTAAGTCATCTTACACAGCGTGTGAATGTGGACCTCGTGGCTTAAAGTCGCGAGGTCTATTCTTTTGTCTCTAATCTTGTACGGCTATCTAGTATTCAAAACTAGATAGCCGTACATTCGGTTTGCAAGATGGCTATAATTGTTGAGGAACAATTAGAAAGGACCCTCTATGAGCTGGGCACTTATCTCCGATTCAAGCTGTAACCTCCGCGATTGGCAACCGACCGCGCCCCATACCACATTTGCATTTGCGCCCCTCAAAATTCGAGTGGGGGAGCGTGAATTCGTCGATGACCTTTCGCTCGATGTACATGAGCTCAACTGCGCTGTTCAGGCGGAGACGAACGCTTCTTCGAGCGCTTGTCCCAGCGTAGGGGAGTGGGCCGAGCTCTTCAAATTGGCAGACAAGACCATCTGCATGCCAATCTCTGAGGGCGTGTCGGGCAGCTACAACGCGGCAGCCACGGCTCGCGATATGGTTCTTGCCGAAGAGCCCAATCGTCAGATTCACCTGGTTAATTCGCGGGCAGCAGGCGGCAAGATGGACCTGATCTTCTTGCTGTTTGATCGTTATCTTGCAAGCAACCCGGATGTCTCATTCGAGGACGCTTGCGCATACTTCGATAGCCTTGAGCAGAACAGCAAAATCCTCTTCAGCTTGTGCAATTACGAAAACCTCGCCAAAGCCGGACGTATTCCTAAGGCAGCCGGCGTCATTGCCAACAAGCTTAATATTCGCATTTTGGGCACGGCGAGTGAGGCCGGTAAAATCGAACTCGTCGGGCACACGCGTGGCGAAAAGAAGATGCTCAACAAGATCATCGACACCATGGAAGCCGAAGGTTTTACGGGCGGCGAGGTCGTTATCGACCATGTCGAGAATGAGGCAGGCGCCCAAGCACTTGCCAGCCGAATTGTGGAGCGCTGGCCAGGCTCCAAGACTATCATCATGCCCTGTAACGGGCTAGATTCATACTATGCCGAAATGCATGGGCTCATTATCGGCTACGGCATGGGCGTGGCTTCGGGCCAATAACGTCCAACCAAGCAAAAATACGGGCGGGACAAAGTGACAGATGACCCTTTGCTCCGCCCGTTTTATACGTCGGCTAGCTATTAAACCCATTAAACTTTAGATAGCTCATCAGGTACGCCTTCGAAACGAAGGATGAAACCGCACTGCGCACAAGCAGCGACTCACGCGTTACCTGATGCGCCGTATCGGGAACCGGCGTCTGCTCGACGGAAAACGCCGAACGAATCGATACCTCGAGCTGATCGACCACATAATCGAAGGCCGTCGGGGCATCGTAGCTCAAACGCTGAATGTTAAAGAGTGCCTGCACCGCAGCAATAGGTAACACCTGCTTAAAGAGGCAGATAGCGATCAGGCGGGCAATCTGCTCGCGGCCATATTGCTTTTTGACCGGAGCAGGCACCAGGCCGACCTTCACGTAGTTATTGATCATCGATGGCGTAATGACAGGGTGCTCAACGCAAATGGACAGCGGCTCCATCCACAGCGCAACATACTCAATGACCTGGTCGCGGTAGAGCGTCACATTGGGCAACTGGTTATAGCGCGGCAGACTCAACGTATTGAGTTTACGCACGATATCGGACTGAATGAATGCATCGGGTAGCACCGTGGGCTGAATATCCTCGGGCTTAATGCTGACCGACGAATCGGACATCGGAATAACGTATTTAGCGTGGTTCATAAGAGGCCTCCGTTCGTTTTCTATATTGTATTCTAGGTTATCTAGTTTTGCATACCACATAGCCGCCAAGAAAATTGGCGGGACAGTGCACTGATGCTTTGTCCCGCCATTTAGTAAATTGATAACAACCTTACATAAGATATATTATCGTACTTATGCGCGAAGGAAAGCGTATGCGCTGGTTGCCGCTATGGCTCCATCAGAAACGGCGGTCACAACCTGGCGTAAGCGCTTGGAACGGATGTCGCCAGCGGCAAATAGACCAGGTGTACGGGTGGCCATCGAATCGTCGGTGACAATGCCGCCGTCGGGAGCCAGGTCGACTAGATGCTCAACAAGCTCGGTATGGGGCTGCGTCCCCGTAAAAACAAAGATGCCGAATGAGCCGGGCTCAAATGACTCGGTATGAGTTTCCCCGGATGCATTATCCTTAAAGGTGATCGTCGTTGGCATGGCTTCGCCCGATAGCTCCACAATACTAGTTTGGTACCTAACTGTAATATTATCCTTTTCGAGTACTTTCTGAACAACACCACCAGGCGCACGGAACTGATCGCGACGCAGCACGATGGTCACGCTGCTGGCAATGTCGGCCAGGAACAGCGCCTCCTCGCATGCCGAATTGCCGCCTCCGATAACAAAGACCCGCTTGCCACGGAAGAACATGCCGTCACACGTCGCGCAATACGAAACGCCACGACCGCGATACGTATCCTCGCCTGCGAAACCTGCCGGACGCGGCGTGGCACCCATGCAAGCGATAACGCTCGAGGCCAGCGTATCGCCCATATCGTGATGCACCGTAAACAACGCTGCATCGGCATCGTAATCGATACCCGTAACCATGCTCCATGTAACCTGTGCTCCCAGGCCCTCTGCATGCTGCTGAAAACGCTCGCCGAGTTCGGCGCCACTCAGGAGCGGGAAACCCGGATAGTTCTCGACCTCATTGGTTGTGGCGATCTGCCCTCCCGACATGCCCTGCTCAATCACGGTCGTCGTCAGGTTGGCACGCGCAGCATAAATGGCGGCAGCATAGCCCGCGGGGCCGCCACCGATAATCGCAACATCGATCGGCTTATCGGTAGTCATGAAGCGTCCTTTCGTCGAAACGTTGTCGTTCTTTGCGCTCATACCCAAATTTACGTGAACGTGACACTCATGCACTACAATGATAAATCCATGTTACAACGTCGAAGGGGAGTTATCGATGGATCAGACGCAGACGAGCGACGACGCTCCCCTGCTTACGCTCAGCACTCCCCAATCGAAGAAAACCACGCTCTCGGCTCAGCAAAAACCTCTCGTGACCATCGTGCACGCCTCGGTCGGCTCGGGCCACAAGGCCGCCGCAAATGCGATTGCGCAGGCATTCGACCTCATCCGCGGCAACAATGGCATCCCCGAGGATGTTGAGATTGAAGCACTCGATATCCTTGATTTTGGACGTATTAAATTCGACGGCAATAAAACCGCGGCTTCTTTTACGGGAGCCACGCGCCCCATTTACGACCTGACCTGGCGATATACGCTTACGGGACATCTGCTCTGGGGCGGCGGCACAGCATGGTCGCGAATTATGTTCCCCGCCTTCAACGAATATATTCGTAGCCGCAGGCCCATAGCCGTGGTCGCAACGCACATCACAGCAGCCAATGTCGCCGTGGGCGCCCGCGTAATTACGGGTATCGATTATCCGGTCATCTGCGTGCCGACCGACTACGAAGTCGAGGGCTGGTGGCCCCACAAGGACACCGATTTATTCTGTGTTGCCAACGAATTTATGGCCGAAACGCTACGTCCGCGCAAGGTGCCCGAGACAAAGATTCGCATTACCGGCATTCCTATTCGCGCCGGATTCGACACGGATTACAATCGCGAGGAAGAGCTAGCCAAGTTCAACCTCCCCACCGACAAGACCGTCGTGCTGGTAATGGCCGGCGCCAGTTTGCCTCAACCGTACGTTCGCTTTCGCGCGGCGATGGACCACACACTCCCCTTCCTGCGCAGCTTCGAGGACATGCACTTCGTCTTTTTGCCGGGCAAGGACGCCGAATACGCCGCCCGCCTCAAGACACTCTTCGATGCCATGAAACTCGAGAACGTCACGGTTCTTGACTATGTCGATGATATGGCAGCGCTTATGCACGGCTGCGACCTGGCAATTCTCAAATCGGGCGGACTCACCGTCACCGAGTGCCTATGCGCACATCTGCCGATGATCCTGCTGGGCAAGTCCTATGGCCAGGAAAAGGCCAACACCACCATGCTCACCGGCATGGGCGCCAGCATGCATGTCACCACCGCACGAGAGCTCATCGTTACCCTACGTCACTTGCACGACCATCCCGAATCACTCAAAGCCCTACTCATCAACGGCGAAGTACTACGCCGCCCCCACGCAGCCGAAGACATAGCCATCGCCGCCATGGAGCTCGTAGGCAAACCCCAAAAGCGCAAAAGAGCCTTTTGCCGCTTCTACTGGGGCGGAAAACCCGCGCATATCCGCTAGCGTCTTTATGTCCGCTTACCTGCGGGAGGCCCCTATATATCATCCCATGCTCAAACATTCTCGCTTCGCTGCGAAACTGCGCGTGGGACGATATATAGGGGCCTCCCGCAGGTAAGCTGCGTTTACGTACTAGCAGCTATACCAGATTCCCCACCACTAGAACCTTCAAAGGCGAAACCGGAAAATCTAAATACAGTAAGCCAATGCGACAAAGGGATTGTTCCTTTGTCGCATTGGCTTACTAGAATGTAAATATTTTTTCAAGCGAGTAGCCGCCCGCCTGTCTCTCACACATATCGTTCCACGCGCAGTTTCGCAGCGAGCGAAGCGAAGCGAGAATGTTTGAGCATGGAATGATATGTGTGAGAGACGGGCGGGAGGGATACGAGCGCCCCGCGAGAATGTTTGAGCACGGGATGATATATAGGCCCCTCCCACTGGTGAGCTGACGATTGAGTTTAAGCGACGCCGCTAGAACCGAAACCGCCGGCTCCTCGGTCGGTTTCGTCTAGTTCTTCTACTTCTACGAGGTTGACCGTAGGGACTTCTTGGATGACAAGCTGGGCGATGCGGTCGCCTTTGTTGATTTGGATGTTGTTCGTGGGGTCTAGGTTAATGAGGATGACTTTGAGCTCTCCTCGGTAGTGGGCGTCGATGAGGCCCGGCGTGTTGACTATAGACAGGCCTTGCTTGATGGCCAGGCCGCTGCGGGGCTGGACGAAGCCGGCGTAGCCGTCGGGCAGGGCGATAGCTAGGCCCGTGGAGACCAGACGACGCTCAAAGGGCTTCAGAATGCAATCCTCGTTGGAACGCAGGTCCAAACCGGCATCCGTAGGATGGGCGTATTTGGGAAGCTCGACGGTTGGGTCGAGACGTTTAATGTTGACGGTAATGTTGGACATGAAATCACCTTAGCTTGTCGAGCTCTTGCAGAAACTCATCGACGTCTTTGAAATCACGGTAGACCGAGGCAAAACGGATGTACGCAACCTTGTCGATCTTGGCCAAGCGCTTGAGCACCATGTCACCCAACTCATGGGACGTGACGGCCGTCAGCGTGCGAGAGCGCAGCTCGACCTCGATGTCATCGATAATCTCATTGAGCTTCTTAGTGTCGATATCGCGCTTGATGGTGGCTCGCATCAAGCCGACGAGCAGCTTATTGCGATCGAACCGCTGCTTGGTTCCGTCTGACTTAATGACCTCGATAGGGTCCTCGCATCGCTCGAACGTTGTAAAGCGGTAGTTACACGAGCAACATTCGCGACGGCGCTTAATGGTGTTATTTGACTCCTGCATACGGGAATCAACGACGCGGGTATGTGCCTTGCCGCATTTGGGACAGCGCATGGTACCTCCTCTTAAACGATAACAAGGGTACCATGCGCAGCGCGATAATGATTACGAACGAGCAGGAACCTTAAGATGCGCACCGGCGGCGAGCGAACCATGCTCCAGATGATTGACGCTACGGATCATGTCGGAAGTCTCTTGCGTGGAAAGGCCTTCGATTGGATATTCTTCGGCAAGCGACCAAAGAGAATCGCCAGGCTGAACGCGAATGGTCCCGTAGGTAATGTTGGAAACGGACTCGGCATACGCGGCGTGACGAGCGCTAAAGACCGACATAGCGAGGACAAAGAAGAGCGTAAGCGCAACGGCGACGGCGACAATCGTCGGAACCTTCAGGGCAACGCGGGCCGGCGCGACTACAGCCTGCTGATTGCGCGCAGGCTTTACGGTCAAAGGCTGAAAGCCGGAGCGGCCACCCTGAACAACCGTAAAAGTGGGTTCTGCAGGCGTCTCGAGCTTAAGGGCGAGGTTTCCCTGGACCATATTCGTTACGTTCATCATGTTCTCCTCTCGCGTGTTTTGCTGAGAACAGTTTTATCAAGCCGCGCGGACAAAAATGTCTAGCGCGAGAACGAATGTTCGGTTATTATTATCTTCGAACAGTTGTTCCTGTCAAGCAAAATTCGAACATTTGTTTGACATGGGTAGAGAGGATGCCCTGATGGCTCGCAAAATTACCAAGCGTCAGCAGCAAATTTACGACTTCATCAAGGAATATCAGCAGGAGAAGGGTTATCCGCCCAGCGTGCGCGAGATGGCTTCTGCCGTGGGCCTTTCCTCCCCCAGCACCGTGCACGCCCATCTCTCTGCCCTGGAGGCGCGCGGGCTACTCAAGCGCGATGCCACCAAACCGCGCGCCCTGGAACTCTTTAACGAGGACGGTTCCTCTGTCTCAATTTCTAAATCTGACGAGCCCACCGCACCTCGCGGAACGGTCTCGCTACCGCTCGTTGGTCGCGTCGCGGCAGGGATTCCTATTCTGGCCGAGCAGAATATTGAAGACACGTTTACTATCCCGACCGAAATCGCCACTGATCAGGGTTCCTTTATCCTTGAGGTGCATGGGAGCTCAATGATCAATGTCGGCATCTTCAATGGCGATTACATCATCGTCCGTGAACAAAAGAGTGCCATGAACGGCGAAATTGTCGTGGCCATGATTGATGGTTCAGCGACCGTCAAGACGTTCTACAAGGAGCAGGGGCGCGTGCGCTTGCAGCCCGAGAACGACACTATGGAGCCCATCTATGCGACGAACCCCGTTATTTTGGGTAAAGTTGTCGGTTTAATGCGCCGGTTCTCGTAATGCAAAAACGCATCACCATCTTTGATACCGTCCGCGGGTTTACGATGATTTCTATGGCAGGTTTTCACGCTTGCTATGATCTCGCCTACCTGTACGGCTGGGATATGCCTTGGTTTACCCAGACTGTCTTTCAAGACGTCTGGCGCGCCAGCATCAGCTGGGTATTTTTGTTTATCGCGGGTTGGATGTGCACTCTTTCGCGCAACAATATCAAACGTGCCGCCAAATACGCCTTAGCAGCACTCGTTGTCTGGTTGGCAACAACACTTGCTTCATTCGACGATTCGGTTAATTTTGGCATCATCTACTGCATGGCCGCATGCACCGGCATCGTGGCGTTGACCGATCCCGTCCTTAAGAAGATAACGGCGAGATGGGGCATGCCCCTATGCCTTGTGTTGTTCGCCCTCACCTGGAGCATCCCCAAAACGATCTACCCTGTCCCCTACCTGGCGTGGCTGGGATTTCCGAGCCCTGGGTTTGTCTCAGGTGATTACTACCCCATCATCCCGTTTATCTTTATGTATCTTGCAGGATACTTCGCCGCACACATAGCGAAGAGTATCGATAAGACCGTCCCTAGCTGGGCCTACGCCAACCCCCTGCCGGCGCTCGCCAGCCTTGGACGTCACGCTCTCCCCTTTTATCTGCTGCATCAGCCCATCATTCTGGGCATTTTGGAGATCGTCTACTCGGTGCGATAACGCTCGAGCCGCGGTGCAATACGAGCCGGCAGTTTCGCCACAATGCGAACGCCGTCCTCGAGATATTCCTCATGCAGAAGGGTTCCCTGCTCATGCACCAGCGTGATGAGAGCGCCCTCACGATACGGGATATCAGCGGAGAGCAACACATCGGTGGCAGCTGCCTCGCGAGCAATCCGGTCGACGAGATCGTCGAGCCCCTCGCCCGTTTGGGCCGAGAACAGAACGGCCTCCGGATAGCGACGACGGAAACTCAATCGATCGACGCTATCGAGAAGATCGATTTTATTGAATACAATCAGCGTTAAACGCTCTCCGGCGCCGATCTCATCAAGCACGCGGTCGACAGCCTCCAGCTGCCGCTCATAGTCCTCGTCAGACGCATCTACGACTTTGAGAATTAGATCGGCACCCAAAACCTCGGACAGCGTCGATTTAAAGGCATCGACCAGACCATGCGGCAGCTTTTGAATAAAGCCGACGGTATCGGTAATCGTCATGCCGCGACCGCCGGGCAGACGATACGAACGCGTCGTCGGGTCGAGCGTAGCAAACAGCTTGTCCTGCGAAAGTACCGTAGAGCCGGTCAGACGATTGAGCAACGTCGATTTACCGGCATTGGTATAACCGGCTAACGCGACGCGAAACGCCGGGGACTCAATGCGACTCTTGGATTGAACATCGCGACGCTGTTCAACCTGCTTGAGCTCACGACGAAGCGCAGCGATCTTATTACGAATGAGGCGACGGTCGACCTCGAGCTGACTTTCGCCCTGACCAAAACGTGAGCCGATGCCGCCGCGCGTCTGCTCCTTAGCGAGATGGCTCCACATGCCACGCAGGCGAGGCAACAAATATTGAAGCTGTGCCAGCTGTACCTGCAGGCGTCCCTCACGCGTCTGAGCATGCAGGCCAAAGATATCCAGGATCAGTGCAGTACGATCGATAATCTTTACCGGCTCGCCCACGGCTTTCTCCAAATAGGATTGCTGCGAGGGGGTCAGGTCGTCGTCAAAAATAACGACATCGGCATCCATGCGATGCACCAGGCCGCACAGCTCTTCAACCTTACCGGAACCGATAAACGATTTAGGATACGGCTTTACCAAACGCTGCGACAAGCGTGCCACGCACTGGGCACCAGCTGTGTGGGCAAGACGCTCCAGCTCATCAAGCGAGCGATCGAGCGGCCATGCATTGTCGCGCCACTCAACACCAACTAAAATGGCACGCTCGGGCTCGGGTGCCGTGGGAACAAGGGGGAAACGGGGCATTAGGCAGCCTCAATACGATGCAGGATATCCTCAACGACCTCATCGATCGTACATTCATCCATATCAAACCACACGATACGGTCATCGCGCTTAAACCACGAAAGCTGACGCTTGGCATAACGACGCGAACGCATCTTAATGAGTTCGCGAGCCTCATCCATGCTCATCACGCCATTGAAAGCATCAATGATCTCTTTATAGCCAATTGCCTGCATCGACGTCAGGGCATCTCCCAGCCCCTGGCCCATAAGACCGCGGACCTCATCGACAAGACCCTGCTCAAACATCAGATCGACGCGCAGATTAATGCGCTCGTAGAGCACCTCGCGATTACGCGTCAAACCAAACCATAGGGCATGATAATGCTCGCGCGGAACACTAAACTGACTTTTTTGCTGTGCATAGGAGATACCATCATCATTCATCTCGAGCGCACGAATCACACGGCGCACGTTATGGGGATGAATAACAGCAGCCGATTCTGGATCGCGCTCGGCAAGCAAGGCATGCAGTTCTTCCTCGCCAATACGCTCGGCAAGCTCCTGATAGCCCGCACGACGATCGTCCTCAAGTTCACCCGAGGGAAAGTCCATCTCATCGAGGGCGGCCTTGAGATACAGCCCCGTACCTCCGCAAAAAACCGGCAGGCAACCCGAACCAAGGAGACGTTCAACATGCGCGCGAGCGTCGGCCTGATAAAGCGCAGCAGAATATGCCACACCCGGCTCTACAATGTCGACGAGACGCAGCGGCGCCGTGCACTCATCGGGCGCCATCTTTGCGGTACCGATGTCCATGCCGCGATAGATTTGCATCGCATCGCACGACAGCACTTCGGACGAAAGACGAGCTGCCAAACGGTCGGCAACATCACTCTTACCAACCGCCGTCGGACCGACGATCGCAACGGCGGAAAGACCTGACCCGGGAGAAACCATTAGCGCGGCTCGCCCACAACGGAGCCGGACAAATACCAGGTCTTGGCAACGTCAACGTCAACATCAACGATCTTGCCAACAAGCTGATCGATGCTGTAACCCTCGGGGATAGGCGCATGCACGGTCTGATTCTTGGGACTCTTGCCCAGCAGGACCGCGTCGTTCTTTTTACTCGTTCCCTCAATGAGCGCCGGAACCACAGTATGAAGCTCACCCTGGTTATACTCGTGTGCCATGGTCTCGATAACCTTAACCAGACGGTTGAAACGCTCGAGAATAACCTCATGCGGCGTAGGATCGTCAATCTCGGCGGCCGGGGTACCGGCGCGCTTGGAATAGATGAAGGTATAGGCCTGAGCATAGCGGACCGCCTCGGCAAGTGAGAGCGTCTGCTCAAAGTCTTCTTCAGTCTCGCCCGGGAAGCCAACGATAATGTCGGTCGAGAGCGCGATATCGGGCATGCGGTTGCGAATGCGATCGACAAGGCCCAGATAGTCCTCGCGTGTATAACGGCGATTCATCTCTTTGAGGATCCGCGTCGAACCGGACTGGACGGCCAAGTGCAGCTGCGGCATAACGGCAGGCGTCTCGGCCATGGCGTCGATGGTCTCGGGCAGCAGGTCCTTGGGATGCGAAGACGTAAAGAAGATGCGCTCCACGCCCGTATCGCCCACGGCACGCAGCAGATCGGCAAAACGCGGCTTGCCAAACAGATCGCGACCATATGAGTTAACGTTTTGGCCCAACAGCGTAATCTCACGCACGCCCTGGCGTACCAAACCGGTCACCTCGTCGACAATCTCCTCGAAGGGGCGGCTCTTTTCGCGACCACGCACGTACGGCACGATGCAATAGGTGCAGAAATTATTGCAGCCCGTCATGATGGGCACCCAGGCGTGATACTGAGTCTCGCGATGCCACGGCATGCTCATGGCATCCGTATCCTCATGCTCATTGGTACGGATATGACGCTTGCCATCAAGGAACGCCTCGGCAATGAGCTCGGCCACATGCGCGATGGAATGCGTGCCAAAGATGACATTGACGTTATCGACGTTGGTGAGCAGGCCCTCGCCATCGCGCTGCGCGATGCAGCCACCAACGGCAACCACGCGCTTGCCCGAAGGCGAAGACGGCAGGCTTTTGCAGGAATTGCACTGACCGTACAGGCGAGTATCGGCGGCCTCGCGCACGCAGCACGTCATGAAGACAACGATATCGGCATGCGCGGGATCGAGCGCCATGAGGCAGCCATACGAATCAAGCAGACCGCTCACGCGCTCGGAATCGTGCTGATTCATCTGGCAGCCAAAGGTGCGGATAAAGTAGGTTTTACCGGCAAGAATATCGCGTACGGAACGCTGGTCCATGTGCATAAGTCCTAACGATGGGGAGCAAAACGAGGCAATCAGAAGCTATGCCACAGGCTTAACATCATCCATGACGACGTTATCCATAGCAGCTCGATTGATCTGGTGAACGTAGATAGAAAGGCGGATGGCCGTGCGCGACTCCCCGTTAATGAGGATGTCGGAGAACACGGGCGCGCAGGAAATATCAAAACCGGTTGGAATCAAAAAACCGCGCGCGATAGCAACGGCCTTAATGGCCTGGTTGACGGCACCGGCGCCGACACACTGGATGTTGACGGGTACACCATCCTTGACCATGCCGGCGATGGCGCCGGCAACGGACGCGGGCGATGATTTGCTTGATACCTTCAGGCAATCCATGAAGAAACTCCTGCATTTAAAAGTACGTTTTAACTGCAATAACTGTATCGTACCGAGTGGACTCGGTAAAGGCACTATTCGTCTTTGGCAAGATCAAAGGTCACGGTGATTCGATCACGCGAAACACGAATCTTTGGGTCGCCGCAAAGGTTGAGATAGTACCGGGCAGCAAGGTCATTAAAGTCGCGCTCCACAGCACGCGAAAACTGTGCCATGTCATCCTTGGCAATACGTAGCCCGCGACGATCCTTCGCGAGATCGACAGGAGCCGGCGCATGCGAGGACGAATCACGCTCGCGCAGCAGACGCGCGGCCACACCGCGAACGGGCTTAATCTGCCCCGCCAAAATGCGATGGGCCGTGCGCTCGGACATCTCAAGACCCAAACCCGAACAGATACGGATAAAGTCCTCGGCATCAGAAGCAAGGCCTAAACGATCGACAACCGGAAGCTCGCTCTCGTCATCAATGAACAGGAGACGAGACGTATCAAGCCGGCTTGACGCCTGAGCATAAAGGGTCGCGGCAATCTCAGACGGAGAACCAAGATAGACATCGCAACCACGCAACTCCTCGAGCGCAAACTCACATGCAGCGCGAATAATATTATGCGGACCGCGAGCACAGACATAACGTCCGTCCTCATCCTTGACGGCCTGGGGCCAGCTGGACTGATCGGCACGCTCACTGAGGCGGTCGGCCGCGACGCTCACCTTAAAGGCTGAACCAAGATCGACACCGGACGTGACCACACGGGCCTCATCGGTGTTCTGCTTGATCGAAAACAATGCCATGCCACGACCGTGAACGCCCCAACGGTCCATCTTCATGCTCTCGAGCTTGGAGGTAACGCGGGCATCAAAGATTCGCTCTTGCATATCCTGCGGAACGCCCGAACCGTTATCCAGAAAGACAAGCGTGCGGACGCCGTCTTCCTTGGTCGTGGCGAGATAGACCTTGTCGGCGCCGGCATCGCGAGCATTACGGAGCATTTCGATGACGATATCCTCGACATGCTGAATGTCGTGCTTTGCCTGGCGCCGCTCGGCCTCCGAAACGCGGAGGCGGACATACCCCTCGCCAAGGTTCTCCTCGACGCGAAGGTTGCCCTCCCCCGACATCGACGCGATAAATGAGATGAGCTCGTTCGCGTCGCTCATGTTATTTAGCGATATCGACAGCGCGGCTCTCGCGAATCACGACGACGCGCACCTGACCGGGATACTCCATCTCTTCCTCGATCTGATGGGCGATATCGTGAGCCAGGACCGTGGACTGGGCATCGGAGATCTTGTCCGGCTGAACCATGACGTGGACCTCGCGACCAGCCTGCATGGCATAGGTGCGCTCGACGCCGTCATGGGAGTTGGCGATCTCCTCGAGCTTCTCAAGACGCTTGATGTAGTTCTCGGCAGACTCGCGACGGGCACCGGGGCGAGAGGCAGAGACAGCATCGGCGGCCTGCACCAGGACATCGAGCACCGTGTTGGGGTCGACATCGGCATGGTGAGCCTCGATAGCGTGGACGATAACGGGCTTCTCGCCATAACGGCGGGCCAGCTCGGCGCCGATGACGGCATGCGGGCCCTCGACGTCATGGTCGATTGCCTTGCCCAGGTCGTGCAGCAGGCCAGCGCGCTTGGCAGTCACAACGTCCAGGCCAAGCTCGGAAGCCATCACGCCGCACAGATCAGAGACCTCGAGGGAGTGCTGAAGTACGTTCTGACCAAACGAGGTACGGTAGCGCAGGGCACCAAGGGTCTTGACGATCTCGGGGTGCAGGTCGTGGATGCCGGTATCGAAGGCAGCCTGCTCGCCAGCCTCGCGCACGCGCTGCTGAACCAGGTCGGCGGCCTTGTGATACATCTCCTCGATACGGGCAGGGTGAATGCGGCCGTCGGCGATGAGGTTCTCGAGGGCGACACGGGCGGTCTCACGACGGACCGGGTCGAAGCTCGAAAGAACGACGGTCTCGGGCGTGTCGTCGATCACGAGGTTGACGCCGGAAACCTGCTCGAAGGTCCGGATGTTGCGACCCTCGCGACCGATGATACGGCCCTTGAGGTCATCAGAGGGAATGTGCACGGAGGTAACGGTGACCTCGGCAGTGTGGTCGGCAGCGCAGCGCTGAATCGCCAGAGACAGAATTTCCTGGGCGGTCTTGTGGCACTCGGCGCGAACCTGCTGCTCGGACTCGCGAATGATCGTGGCGGCCTCGTGGGTGACCTCGCCGCGAACCTTATTGAGGAGCTCCTTGTGGGCGTCCTCGCGGGTAAGGTCGGCGATACGCTCGAGCTCGGAGGTCTGCTTTGCGCAGAGCTCCTCGAGCTCACGGGAGCGCTTCTCGACCTGACCGGCCTGGCTGGACAGCTGATGCTCGCGCTTGTCGAGAGCGTCGTTGCGGCGATCGAGGGATTCCTCGCGCTGCATCACGCGGTTCTCGAGCGTACGAATCTCGTTCTTACGCTGCTTGTCCTCGGCCTCGGCGGCCTGCTTGTTCTTGATGATCTCCTCTTTAGCCTCGAGCAGAGCCTCTTTTTTGAGGGTCTCGGCCTGACGCTTAGCATCACCGATCAGGGACTCAGCCTGTGCGTGTGCCGACTGGATTTTTTCGTCGGCCTCGTGAAGACTACCCTGCTTGGCGGTGCGCATGTAGGCAATGGCGGCGATGGCACCCAAAATGATGCCAACGAGCGCTGCGATGATAGGCATGCTCACTCCTTTTTATGGATTCGTTACACAACAAAGCGAACCGTCCTTACGAACGGCTCGCGACATTTGAGTAATATGGGCGCAGCTTATGCGGGTCGGATACAGATAAACATATAAACAAACTCATCACAGATGAGCACATATCACAAAGCAAATGACAGTGTTTATCGTACGTTGAACCACAACAACTGTCAAATAAATGGCTCCAGCACGGCGGCTAAAACGCGGTGAACGGCAGGGCCACAAAACGCATACGCCTAAACCGCACATTCCTCACGTTCGGCATTAAGACGTGCCTTAACGGCATCGGAGGCGATGTGATACGAGAAGCCCTTGCCCATCAAAAACCGAACCAGTTTTTCGAATCCGCGCGTCTCTGGAACACGCCGCTTGGCGAGCAGGGCTGACGCACGCGCCAAATCGTCTTCGACGGCAAAATAATCCTCCGGATAACCGGGAATGTCATCGAGCACGACATGACGGCGCTTGAGCTCGGTCTCGATTTTACGCTGTCCCCAACCGCGCCGCTTGCGTTCCTCGATAAAGTACGAGCAAAAGCGGTTCTCGTCTAAAAAGCGATACTCGGTGGCGCGCTCGACGGCGAAATCGATCGCGGGCTGGCGAAAGCCGTAGCGTGCCAACTTGTCACAGACCTCACCCGTCGCATGGTCGCGTCGCGATAGCATCTCGGTCACCATGGTAAGTGCACATTTACGCTCGATGAGCTGCACCGCTTCACGAAAGTTATCCCAATCACAGGGAAGATCGGGGCGATTTTTGACATACAGGCGCGCGACCCGCACGGGAATCCAAATGGACCGCTCAAAACCGCCCTCAAGCTCACAATCGATCTGTGCGCAAGGCTTTTTGGACGCATACCCGCTCGAGAAAGAGGAGGCCGCCTTCTTATCGGGAAAGACGACCGTGGCCTCGGTCACCGTATACGACATGAGCGTAACCGCTACTCGTCGTCATCATCGAGCATGGCGGAACCATCGATGGCGTAAAGCTCGTCAAACTCCTCAGGCGCAGGCTGATCGGTCAGCTCGACCTCGGACGGAGCATCGTCATCAAACTCAAGCCCGCAGGCAAGGCGGACCTTATGCTCAATCTCGTCGGCACAATCGGGGTGTTCGCGCAGGAACGCCTTGGCGGCCTCGCGACCGTTGCCGAGCTTGTCCTCGCCATAGGCAAACCAGGAGCCCATCTTCTTGCAAATGCCGCACTCGACAGCCATGTCCAGAATCGAGCCCTCCTTAGAGATGCCCGTACCGTACATGATGTCGAACTCAGCAGAACGGAACGGAGCTGCCACCTTGTTCTTAACGACCTTGGCACGCACGCGGTTACCGATAATCTCATCCTTAAGCTTAATGCTGTCGATGCGGCGAATGTCGATACGCACCGAAGAGAAGAACTTAAGGGCGCGGCCGCCCGTCGTGGTCTCGGGGTTGCCGAACATGACGCCGATCTTCTCTCGCAGCTGGTTAATGAAGATGCATGTCGTGTTGGACTTGGACAGCGAGCCGGCGAGCTTGCGGAGCGCCTGACTCATCAGACGAGCTTGCAAACCGACCGTGGTATCGCCGATCTCTCCCTCGATCTCGGCACGCGGGGTCAGCGCGGCGACGGAGTCGACGACGATGGCATCGATGGCGCCGGAACGCACGAGCATGTCAACAATCTCGAGCGCCTGCTCACCCGTATCAGGCTGGGAAATCAGTACCTCGTCGATATCCACGCCAATGCGCGCGGCATACGTGGGATCGAGCGCGTGCTCGGCATCGATAAATGCTACCACGCCACCCATTGCCTGGGCTTCGGCCAGGATCTCGAGCGAAAGCGTCGTCTTACCGGAGGACTCAGGACCGTAAATCTCGACGATACGGCCGCGCGGCACACCGCCGATACCCAGAGCGGCATCGAGTGCCAGAGCGCCCGTGGGGATGGCCTCAACCTCAAGCTCGGGGCCGCCGTCACCATACCTCATGATGGAGCCTTGACCGAACTTCTTCTCGATCTCGGCCTTGGTGGTGGCGATCATCTCATCGCGCTCTTTACCCGTCGTGCGAGCATGAACGGTACGTACGGGACCTGAATTCTTGGCCATGAATAGCCCTCCTCTTAACAACCTGCATCGATAATAAACGAACGGCTGTTCGTGGTCAACCGTTCAGGCCAATCATATGCAGGCAGTCTTTCCAAAACCCAACCAAACGCCGACCAAACACTGACCAAATGCTTGACCACAAAGGGGCAAATAAGAACAAGAAAGACAAAAATACACCTATGACCAGCGCAAACGCTAAATTCGTCAGGGGTCCCTATCTCCACAATTAAGGGGCCCGAAGGCCCCTTAAAACACGTCTATTCCATAGAGTTAAGCACAAGGGCAATGCGTCCCAATGCCTCCGCGACCGCATGGGCACGAACACACGAACGGTCGCCCTCATAGTGGCAGCGCACAGAGTCCACGACCGGCACTTCCCCATCAGCCGCGCGATACGCCCAGCCAATATAGAAAGTGCCAGCCGGATCGTCCTCAGTGCCGCCGCCGGGGCCGGCATAACCCGTTGCGCTCACTGCAATATCGCTCTGGTACAGCTCCAGCGAACGCGCCGCCATCTCGCGCGCGGTCTGATGCGACACCGCGGTATAGCGGTCGAGCGTCTCCTGATCAACACCCAAAACGCGATGCTTGATCTCATCGCAGTAGGTCACCGCACCGCCACGCAGCACCGCCGAGGCGCCCGGGATATCGGCAATCGTCGAGGCGATCATACCTGCTGTCAGCGACTCAGCCGTCGAAACCGTCACGCCCCGAGCGCTCGCGCGCTCGACAATATGACGCGCCAGCTCCTCGTTATGTGCGGAAATCTGCTCAAAAGAGTCCGTCATACCCACTAGGACCTAGACCGAAAAGACGATCTTGCGGCAGTTCCAGAAGTACTGGGCGCCCGAGATAACGGTCAGGACAACGGCAACGGCGTACAGGAAACGCGACACCGAGTAGATGCCGAGCGTCAGCGCCAGCGGGCCAAGGTGCAAGCCGGCCATCGCAAAGACGCACAGGTAACCGCAGATGGAGACCATCGTGGTCGCCGTCTTGTACTTGCCGAGCTTATCGGCCGCAACGACCACGCCGGCGGCACTCGCAACCATGCGCAGGGCGCTTACCAGCAGCTCGCGGAACAAGATGATGAACACGGACCAAACCGACACGGCACCAAAGTCCAAGAATAGCAGCAGGGCCGAGAATACGAGCAGCTTGTCGGCGATGGGGTCCAAGAATTTACCGAAGTCGGTAATCTCGTTGCGCGAGCGCGCCAGGTAGCCGTCAACCTTATCGGTGCACGACAGGATGACGTACAGAATGAAGGCAGCGGCGGCGAGCGGGCCGTCGAAGGTGCTCCAATCTGTACCGGCAACACTCGTGTGAGAAAGCGCCGACACGATCATGAACACCGGGATAAAGACGATGCGAACGCACGTCACGATGTTGGCGGGCGTCCAAACACTCGTCAGTTCCTTATTGCTCTCGTTTGCCACGACGCTCTCCTACTCCACAACATGGCCGATAAGCTCATAGCAGAAGCTATCGGTAAACTCGACCGTCAGAATATCGCCCACAGATGCCTCGCTGGCATCCAGATGCACCGCGCCATCGGAATCAGGCGCCTGGAACCAGGCATGTCCGATCAGCTCGGCGCCGTCCTCGGTCTCTTCGATACCGTCGACAATCACCTGGGCGCGCTCGCCAACATGTGCGGCAGTTGCAGCAAAACCGAGCGACTCGGCCAGGTCCATGGCCTCCTGGGCGCGCTCGAGCTTGACCTCTTCGTCGACCTGGCCCTCCATCTTGGCGGCCAGGCTGCCCTCCTCCTGCGAGTAGGCAAAGACGCTCGTGTAGTCGAAGCCGACGGTGTCCATAAAGTCGATAAGGTCGCGGAACTCGTCGTCGGTCTCGGTCGGGAAGCCAACCATGGCCGTGGAACGGATCACGATGTCGGGGATGCGCTCGCGCAGATCGCGGAACAGGTCCTCGAGCTCCTGGCGCGAACCGGAGCGACGCATGGCCTTAAGGATGCGTGCGTCGCAGTGCTGCACGGGGATATCGATATAGGGTAGCACCTCGGGGGTATCGCGAATCGTCTCGATAAGCTCGTCGGTCATGCCCTCGGGCTGCAGGTAGAGAACACGGACCCAGACGTTCTGCGGGCGCACGGCCTCGGCTACAGCGCGCAGCAGCTGCGCCAGATTGCGCGGCGAGCCCTCGGCGACGTCATCATCCGCAAAGTCGGTGCCCCAGATGCCCGTGTCCTGGCCGATCAGCACGATCTCTCGCACGCCACCGGCAACCAAGTCGCGCACCTCGGAGATAATGCTCTCGGCATTGCGCGAATGATAGCGACCGCGAATATAGGGGATCATGCAGAAGCTGCAGAAGCGGTTGCAGCCATCGGAAATCTTGACGTAAGCAACGGCGCCCTCGACAGTGCGCTTGACTTGCGGAATATAGGCGGCGATCTCACGCTCGACACCCAGCACGCCATCGATGACCGCCACGATGCCGTCCTCCTCGTCGGCCTTCACAAAGGCAGCGACCTCGGGCAGCTCATCGGGCAGGTCGTCGCCATAGCGCGACGGCACACAGCCGCACATGACGATGGGACAAGAACGAACGCCGTCCTGAACCTCGTTGGCGAGCTCGAGCGTGGTCTCGATGCTCTCGGACGTTGCGGAGGCGAGGAACGAGCATGTATTGACGATGGCGATATCGGCATCCTGTGGGTCGGATGCCTCCTCGTAGCCCGCGGCGGTCAAAAGAGAACGCATGCGGTCGGTGTCAACCTCGTTCTTAGCGCACCCGAGGGTGATGTAGAGCACGGAGCCCAACGGTGTATCCATGTTGGAGAGCAGTCCTTTCGAATGATATTAGCGGTAGTTGGTGAACTGCAGCGGCTGGCCGTAGTCCTGGTCGCGCAGGAACTGGATCACGGTCTGCAACGCGTCCTTCGAAGCGGAGGAAACACGAAGCTTGTCGGCCTCGATGGTCACCTTGACCTTGAGCTTTTGATCCTTGATGTCCTTGTTGATCTTCTTGGCGGTCGCCTGGTCGATGCCCTCGACGATATGGCCGAGCACGCGCACGGTGCCGCCCGATGCCGCCTGCGGAGCATCCCACGAGACAGCCTTGAGGTCAATGCCGCGCTTGACGAGCTTGGAGCTCAGCACGTCGATAATCTGCTTGGAGACAAAGTCGGCCGGGGCGTTGATCGTAAAGAGCTTGTCGCCCTTCGAAAGCTCGATCGTGGCGCCGGAATCCTTCAGGTCATAGCGCTGGGAAATCTCGCGCGTGGTTTGCTGGAAGGCGTTGTCGACCTCTTGCATGTTGACCTCGGACACGACGTCGAAGCTGGAATCTTTAGCCATGATGTTTCCTTTCGCGTACGAGCGGCTTAATAGCTATCGTACGAATAGTCGGTAGAATCGGTGGGCGTCTGGCCGTCAGTTGCGGTATCGGCGCCATCCGTGGACTGGGCATCGGTGCCGTCGGTGGTGTCGGCACCATCAGAACTTTCACCATTCTCGGAATCAGTCGTCTCCTTCTTGGGAACGGTGATCGTCACACGCGCCACGCCCGAGGTCTTGGTATCGTAACGGACCTTTTCGCCGTTCTTGGTAACGGTGACATCGGAAGGCTTGGACGTGGTGATCTCGATCGAGGACTCGGGCGTGTACTCCTGCTCAAAGGGGCCAGTCGCCTGGGCGCCATAGACCGACTTTCCGTCGACCTTGACCTCAATCCACGCGGTCTTTCCCTTGGCAACGGAGACCTTAACCTTTGTGACCTCGTTCTCTTCCTTCTTGGCCGTCGTCTTGGCGGCGTCCGAATCAGTCGACTCGTCAGTCGGCTCATCGGTGTCTTCGTCCTCGTCGACCGTTTCGGTCTTCTTAGAAGACTTCTTGGTCGTCGTCTTGGTAACAGCGGGCGTCTCGGGCGTGGTCTCGGGCGTCGAAGATGCGCAGCCGCGCAGAAGTACCACGATGAGCACGATCAGCAGCAACGCCACGGCACCGATGCCGGCGTAGACGATACGCGGATCGAGACCGTTGTTTTGAGGAGTACGGGAACCGCCGCGTCCACGACTGGAACTGCTGCGGCCGCCTCCCTGAGGCATACGACCACGATTGCTGTCGGAACGGCCGCGATAGCCACCCTGGCCCTGAAGGCTGCACTGACCCGAGCGGGGCGCAAGTTCACCGCGGCCTTGATAGCCACGCTGGCCCGCACGCGGAGCCGAAGAGCGCTGGCCATACGGCTGTGGTTGAGAGCGAAGACGCGGCGTCACCTGCGTGGTATCGGCGTCCGCATAGCCACTGCGAGAGCGTCCGGTGGAGATACCACGGTGACCGCGATCAGAATAGCCGCCGTCGCCGTAGCCGGCACGAGGGTCACGCGCCACGCCGCGGGCAGCGGGAAGCGCACGGTCCTCGGGCATCGGCGTACTGCGGAACCGGTCACGCTGCGAGCGAATCTCCTCGCCCGAACCCGTCTCGGTAATATAACCGGCCTGCTGAGGACGCTGTCCATAGCGGGTCGAACGACCGCCCTGAACCATCAGGAAGCGCCCGTTATCGACAGAGGAACGCGAATTGACATAGCCGGCGGCGTCCTGAAAACGACCGCCCCGCTGCGACGTCTCGCGCTCGTATGCCATCAGCTCGTCAAAGTAGGCATTGACGACCTCGCGTGGATTGAGGCCCAAAAAGCGAGCATAGCTCGAAATCATGCCCTGCGCATAGCCGCGCGGCGGCATCGAAGCAAAGTTACCGGTCTCGAAAAACTCGATGATCTGCGGCCTGATTTTGATGGTGTTGGCGACCTGCTGAATGGAAAGGCCCATTCGGCGACGCTGCTCGAGCAGCATGTCACCAAAGCGTGCAGCCATCAGAATCCTCCAAACTCACGATCTTCACGTGCCATCTCGGCGTCGACAGATTCCAGCGCGGCAAGCCCCTCCTCGTCCAACAGGACCTCGCGCGGCTTGGAACCGTCGGGCGGGCCGACGACACCCTTTTCTTCCAGCATGTCCATAATACGCCCGGCACGCGCATAGCCAACCTTCAGACGACGTTGCAGGCCAGATGTGGAGCCAAGCTGCGATTCCACCACAATATGGGCGGCTTCCCAAATGAGCGGATCATCGTCTTGCGGCTCGGCTACTCCGGTGCGGACAATGCCGCCGCCACCCGCCATGGACATGGAAGCGGGCGCCACGGCAGACAGGATCTCCTCGTGGTAGTCTGGCTCACTCTGCGACTTGACGAACTCGACAATCTCGTTGATCTCATCATCCGAGACAAAGCAGCCCTGGATACGGCGGGGCTTGCCCCAGTCGACCTTGGAGAACAACATGTCGCCCAAACCGGTGAGCTTCTCGGCGCCCATCTGGTCGATGATGACGCGCGAGTCGATGCCCGTGGCGACGTTAAAGGCGATGCGGTTGGTGATGTTGGCCTTGATGAGGCCCGTCACCACGTTGGAGCTGGGGCGCTGCGTGGCAACGATAAGATGAATACCGGCGGCACGGCCCAGCTGTGCAATACGCACGATCGAGGCCTCGACATCCTTACCGGCGACCATCATCAGGTCAGAGAGCTCGTCAATGATAATGACAAGGTAGGGCATCTTTTGCGGCGGATTGTCGTAATGCTCAAACTCGCCAGCAGCCTGCTTTTCGTTGTAGGTCGAGATCTTACGCACGTTGAGACGCTCGAAGACCTTCAGGCGACGCTCCATCTCGGACACAGCCCATTGCAGAGCGCTCGCGGCCTGCTTGGGCTCGGTCACCACGGGCACATAGAGATGCGGCAGACCGTTATAGCCCGCAAGCTCGACGCGCTTGGGGTCGACCATGATCAGGCGAACGTCCTCGGGAAGGGCGCGCATGAGCAATGTCGTGATGATGGAATTGATCATCACCGACTTACCAGAACCGGTCGTACCGGCAATCAACAGGTGAGGCATCTTGGCGAGGTCGGCGACAACCGGCGTGCCCTCGGCGTCGCGGCCGATGGCGAGCTCGAGCGGACCGCCCTTCACATAGGGCAGCACGTCGCCCAGATTGACGTTCTGGCGCTTGCGGTTGGGAATCTCGATGCCCACGAGCGAGGTGCCGGGGATCGGGGCAAAGATACGCACCGACTGGGCAGCGAGCGAAAGCGCGATATCGTCCTCGAGGCTCGAAATTTTGCTCACACGCTCGCCCTCACCGGGCTGCAGTTTAAAGGTCGTCACCGTGGGGCCGGCGATCCAGCCGACCACGCGGGCACTGCGGCCAAACTCAAGCAAGGTGGACTGCAATGACTCGGCAGTCTGTTCCAGCTCCTTGTCAGAAGACGCGGCGGACGCCGACTGCGGGTTGGCGTGCAGGATTTCGAGCGGCGGGAGCTTGAGGCCATCCTCTTGTTCGCCCTCGGCGTCGGCAGTGGTACCGTCCGCTCCCCCATCGCCGGCTGCAACAGGAGCAGTGGAAGCCGTAGAGGAGGAAGCATCGGAAACCTTGGGATGCTTTAGGAAGTCGGGGATCTGCGGAGCTGCCGAAACGGGATTCACGGCAAACGGCGGCTCTGACTCGTCAGCCTTGTCCGGGTCGTCTTCTATCGAAAACTGTCCGGTGACCTGTCCTGCCTTGACACGGCGACGCGGCAGCAAGGTGGTCTTGGCGGTCTCGAGCGGAGTCTCCTCGTCATCGCCCTCGGTGAGCTCGATTTCGCTATCGGACCAAGACGGGTCGGGCTCGCTCGTGTTGAGCTTGGGTGCGACCTTGTCCTTCTTGGCATGGCGGCGCGGCAGCAGTGTGGTCTTGGCGCGCTCGGCCTCCACGGCCTCGGACACGTCGACAAACGGGTCATCGTCCTCGTCGTCATCCAAAACCGCATCGACATCGCCACCCATGACCGTGGTCACGGCAACGTCAGTTCCCTTCTGACGCAGAATGCTCAGGTGAGGACGGACGGCGCCGGGAACCGACAGGGCCTCCTCATCGCCCCACGGGCTCGCATTGACATCGGCACGACGACGCTCGGCAAAATCGGCAGCACGATCACGTGCGGAGCGCAAAACACCGCCCACCGAAAAGCCGATAATGACCAAGCCAACGACGACAAGTCCCAGCAAGACAACCATGGCAATAGGTTTACCCAGGGCGTTTTGCAAGGTACTTGCGATAAAGGCGCCAATGTAGCCGCCCGACGCGGAAAGGTTCTGCGGCGTAAACATGAGGTCGCACGAATCGCTCGTGCCCGGCACCATCAGCGAAAGGATAGAGACAATGGCCACAAAGACCACGGCGCCACCCGCAACCGAGCGAATGTTGAGCGGCGAGTCCTCACCCAAAAAGAGCGTGGCGGCAAACAGCAAGATGACGATCGGCAACACGTAGGCGCCCAGGCCAAAGCCGAGGTGATAGAAACCGGCGACAGCAGCCGTCACGGGCGCCGTTGCTGGCGAAATCACGGCAATGAAGGATGCAATCGCCAAAACGGCAATGACCACGCCGGCAATATCGCGATTGGCCGAAGGCTCGACCAGGGGCTCGAACTCATCGAACTCCGCCTCGTGACCCTTATTGGCACGGAGATGGGAACCGGCACCCTTAGCAGATGCCGGTTGATTGTTGGCTTTATTGCCTTTGGCGTTTTGTGCAGATCCGCGCGCCAAACTAAACCTCCATGACGACCGGAATGATCATCGGACGGGTGCGCGTACGGCTCCAGATAAAGTTAGAGAGCGAATCGCGCACGGCCTTGCGAATGGCATCGGAGCCGCTGCTGGTAAAGCTAAACTTGCCCTTCTCGATCGTCTTCATGATGGCTGCGGAGGCATCCTCGGAGAACTGGTCGTCGATGGCAAACGAAACACCGCGGCCCGAGAACTCGATAGCCTCGATCTTCTTGTGCTTGAGCGAGACGATGGCTACGGCCGTGACCATACCGTCGTTGGCGAGCTTTTGGCGATCGCGCAGAACGATGGGATCGGTGTCACCGATGCGCAGACCGTCGACATAGACGACGCCGGACTCAACGGGCGTACCGCGCTTGACGATACCGCCGCGCATCTCGAGCGTGTCACCGTTGTCGAGGATAAAGATATGATCGTCCTTAAGGCCCATCTTGCGGGCGAGCTGGGCGTGTGCCCGCAGGTGCACGGCCTCACCGTGAACCGGCATAAAGTAGGTGGGCTTGGCCATAGCCATCAGGAGCTTGAGCTCCTCCTGGCTGCCGTGGCCCGAGACATGGACGAGGGCGCGAGACTTATCCCAAACATCGCAACCAAGCTTGGCCAGGCTGTTGACGACCTGTTGGACGGCCTTCTCGTTGCCGGGAACGGGAGTTGCCGAGAGGATAACGGTATCGCCCTCGTGGATGGAAAGCGTCTTATGCTCGCCGTTGGCCATGCGGGACAACGCGGACAGCGGCTCGCCCTGAGAGCCGGTGCACATGACGACGATCTTGTCGTCGGGCAGGTTATCGATATCGAAGGCATCGAGGATATCGGCATCGTCGATGTTGAGGTAGCCCAGCTCGCGCGCCACGCGGGTGTTGGTGAGCATGGAACGTCCGGTCACGACGACCTTACGGCCGCACTTGCGAGCGGCGTCGCAGATCTGCTGCAGACGATGGATGTGGCTCGAGAACGACGCGACGAACACACGGCCCGGAGCGTTCTTGATGGCGTGCAGCAGGTTGGGGCCGACTTCGGCCTCGGACTTGGTAAAGCCCGGAACCGTGGCGTTGGTGGAGTCGGAAAGCAGCAGGTCGATGCCCTGCTTGGCAAAGCGGCTGATGGCGGCATAGTCGGGCGTGACGCCGTCGATGGGCGTCTGGTCGAGCTTAAAGTCGCCCGTGTGCATAACGGTGCCCTGGTTGGTGCGAATAAACACGCCCAAAGCACCCGGAATGGAGTGCGTCATCGAGAAGAAGTCGAGCGAGATGCCACCCAGATTGACGTGGCTGCCGCCCTTGACCTCACGGAACTTGGGTGCGCGAATGCGGAACTCGGAGAGCTTGCCCTCGATAAAACCAAGCGTCAGCTTGCTCGAGAAGATGGGCACCTTGTTGTTGAGGTCCTGCAGCAAGTACGGAAGCGAACCGGTGTGGTCCTCGTGGCCGTGGGTGACGATGATGCCGCGGAGCTTCTCCTCGTTCTCCAGAACATAGGTGTAGTCGGGAAGCACCAGGTCGATACCGGGTTGGGAATCGTCGGGGAACATGAGGCCGGCGTCGACGAGCACCATGTCGTCGCCGCACTCGAAGACCGTCATGTTCTTGCCGATGCCGTCAAGGCCGCCGAGCGGAATGATCTTCAAGGGAGATGATTTTTTAGCTGCCATAGGTAAGTGTGGTTTCCTTTCTTCGAAACGGGTCCGGAACAACCGACGGGGCGCTTCTGGCAAACCGACCGCCGGGAACGTACAACGATGCATCGCAGAGTCGATGCAATAACCACAGTATGATACCCATTTGCACAACAACAGACCACCCATGCATCAAAGCCCCATCTGAAACGGTCTATCCCGCCGGTTCCCCGCGAGGGAGGGCACGGATGAAGTTTCCTGCTCTACAGTCCTGCTCACGACGGAGGCCACATTAAGTGGCCTCCTGTTCGTGCGGAACTCGCGATAAACTTCATCTGTGCCCTCCCTCGCGGGGAACCTGCCAATAAGGGACAGGTTTATTTTGGTAGGTTTTATCTTGAGATATGCTGCTGCGTCTATCTACAGATCTGAAATCTGACTACTGATGAGACTGTCTAACTAAATATCGAGCGGCGCTAACCAGCCCTTTTGCTTGCGCCCGGGAGGGCCGCATGTGAAGTTTATCGCGAGTTCCGCACGCAAAGGAAAGCACTTAATGTGCTTTCCGTCTAGCGCAGGACTGTAAAGCAGGAAACTTCGCATGCGGCCCTCCCGGGCGCAAGCAAAAGGGCGACCCCTGTCCGGAGTCGCCCTTGTTGAGCTGCTTATGTGTAGCTGTTACTCGGCATCGTGGTGACGGCGGGGCTTGCGGCCTCCGTTGTCACCGGGACGGCGCGGACGGTCGCTGCGCTCGGAGCGCTCGCGACGCGGACGCTCACGACGCTGAAAGTGCTCGCCGTCGCCCTCGGAGGCACCCTCGGCGCGAGCTGGGGCCTCGGGCTTGTCAAGACGATCGAGCGAGATCTTGCCGCGATCGTCGACCTCGATGACGACGACCTTGACCTCGTCGCCCACGTTGAGGACGTCCTCGACCTTCTCCACACGACCCTTGGCGACGCGAGAGATGTGCAGCAGGCCGTCCTTACCGGGCAGCAGGTTCACGAAGGCGCCGAAGGGCTGGATGGAGACCACGCGACCGGTGTACTCCTCGCCCGGCTCGGGAACCTTGATGATGAGCTTGATGCGCTCGACAGCCTGGTCGACGGACTCGCCGGTGCCGCCGACAAAGACGGTGCCATCCTCCTGGATGTCGACCGAAGCGCCGGTCTCGTCCTGGATACCACGGATGACCTTGCCGCCGGAACCGATAACGTCGCGGATCTTGTCGGTCGGGACCTGGATGGAAACGATGCGCGGGGCGGTGCTGCGCGTGGCGTGGCGCGGCTCGGGAATCACGTCGAGCATCTTCTGCAGGATGAAGGCGCGACCCTCCTTGGCCTGCTGCAGGGCGCGGGCCAAGATGTCGAAGGTAAGACCGGTGGCCTTGTTGTCCATCTGCAGGGCGGTGATACCCTCGGTGGTGCCGGTGACCTTAAAGTCCATATCGCCCAGGAAGTCCTCGAGACCCTGGATGTCGGACAGGACCACGGTCTTGCCCTCCTCCTGGATCAGGCCCATGGCGATACCGGAGACCGGGCGCTTAATGGGCACGCCGCCGTCCATAAGGGCGAGCGTGGAGCCGCAGGTCGAGGCCATCGAAGAGGAGCCGTTGGACTCCATGACCTCGGAGACGACACGGATGGCGTAGGGGAACTCGTTCTCGTCGGGGAGCACCGGAAGCAGGGCGCGCTCGGCCAGGTTGCCATGGCCGATCTCGCGACGCTTGGGGCTGCCCATACGGCCGGTCTCGCCGGTGCAGAACGGCGGGAAGTTGTAGTGGTGCATGTAGCGCTTGCCCTCGGTGGGCTCGATGGTATCCAGACGCTGACCCTCGTTGAGCATGCCGAGCGACAGGACGGAAAGCACCTGGGTCTGGCCACGCTGGAACAGGCCGGAGCCGTGAACGAGCGGGAGATAGTTGTCCTTCACCATGATGGGGCGAATCTCATCGGCGGCACGACCGTCGACGCGCTCGCCGGTCTCGACGACCATGGTACGCATGGCCTTCTTCTCGAGCTTCTTGAGCGCCACGGGGATCTCGCGCTCCCAAGCGGCCTGCTCCTCATCGGTGAACTCGGCGCGGATGGACTCCTTCAGAGCCTCGACCTTACCGATACGGGAGAGCTTGTCGGCGTCGCGAAGGGCGGCAGCCATCTCGTCGTAGTGGGCGAAGATGCGCTCCTGGACCTCCTCGACGGGCTGGTCAAGCGGGTACTCCTTCTTGACGATGGGGCCGTTGACCTGCTCCCACTCGGCGACGAACTCGTCCTGGGCCTGGCAGAAGGCGGCAAGGGCCTCCTGGCCAAACTTCATGGCGGCGAGCATGTCGTCCTCGGAGATCTCCTCGGCGCCGGCCTCGACCATCGAGATGAAGTCGGCAGAGCCGCCCAGCTCCAGGTCCAGATCGGAGTTCTCGCGCTCCTCATAGGTGGGGTTGACGATAAACTCGCCGGTCTCCACGTTACGGCCGATACGCACGCAGGCAAGCGGGCCCTCGAAGGGCACGCCGCCGAGCGTCATGGCCAGGGAAGCGCCCATGACGTTGATGACGTCGAAGGGGTTGACCTGGTCGGCGACGAGCGAGGTGGCGACGATGTGGACCTCGTTGCGGAAGCCGTCCGGGAAGCTCGGGCGAATCGGGCGGTCAATCATGCGCGCGGTGAGCGTGGCCTTCTCGCTGGGACGGCCCTCACGCTTGAGGTAACCACCCGGGATGCGGCCGGCTGCGTACATTTTCTCGTTGAAGTCGACGGTCAGCGGGAAGAAGTCGTAGTTCTTGCGCTCCTTGGAGACGACCACGGTGTCGAGCATCGTGGTGTCGCCCTGCTTGACCAGGCAGGCGCCGGTGGCCTGCTTGGCAAGCTCGCCGGACTCAAAGGTGTAGGTCTTGCCGTACAGCTCAAAGGTCTTGGATACGAGTGTCATTGTTCTCCTTTACCCCACAGGCCCCTTGCCTGCGGGCTTCTCATGTGACGCGGGCCCCCTGCCCCCGCCACGCTTCAGAGCGTGATTGTTCGCGCCCTTACACAAAAAGAGCGCCCCGCTGCGCAGGACGCTCTTAGCATGTACAAATCCTTACTGGATGTTGTCGCGGATGCCCAGAGCCTTGATGAGCTCACGGTACTCGACGATGTCGTTCTTCTTGATGTAGGAGAGAAGACGACGACGACGGCCGACGAGCATGAGCAGGCCACGACGAGTGTGGAAGTCCTTCTGGTGGGACTTCATGTGCTCGGTCAGCTCCTTGATGCGCTCGGACAGGATGGCGACCTGAACCTTGGGGTTGCCGGTGTCAACCGGGGTGTTACCGAACTGGGCAGTCAGCTCCGCCTTGCGCTCTTTGGAAACAGTCATTGTTTCACCTTTCGTTTCTTGTCGCCCGCGGGCGACGCGATTCGCCTCGGACTGGGAAGCCGCCGGTGGAGCGAGCATCCAAGGTCGAGGTACCAACAGGTCGGTATGTTACCACAAGCAGCCCGCGCCTGTGCATCATCACCGACCCAACATGAATTCCATCGCACGGAGGCGCTGATCGGCGTGCGTCGCAGCCCAAACATGTGAAAGCCCCAACAAAAAGGCAGCGGTATGAGGGTCGACCCTCTCGGCCATAAGTGCATCGAAGGTCATGGACATAAGGGCGCGCAGCCACGCGACCTCACCGGTCGACACCAGCTCGGCACCCGGAACGCTCGACGCGCACGACCCGCACATGAGACCGCCCGCCCGGGGCGAAAAATACGACAGCATGGGGTCTCCGCACAGCACGCAGGCCGAAAAATCGGGTCGATAGCCAACGTGCGACAGCAGCTTAAAGACATATGCAGCCACGAGCAGGTCCATATGCGCCGCATCGAGGCCGTCGCCCACCAGGGCAAGCGCGCGCTGTGTAATGGCAAAGGTAAACGGGTCCTCGGCGTCCTCGAACGAGCACACGCGCGCGACCTCGGCGATCGCGCTTGCGGCGCAGGTCGTCTCGTAATCGGGCGCAGCGCCGAGCGGCGCCTCCATAAGCTCGGCCTGGGAAACCACGTCGAGCGACCGTCCATGCGCGAGCAGCATATCAACAGTACAGAACAGCTCGCAGCGCGCAGCCAGGCGCCCACCGGGTTTGCGGGCGCCCTTTGCCACGGCACGAACCTGCCGACCCCGCTCGTCAAGCATCGTCAGGATCAGGTCCGTCTCTTTGAGCTTCGTCTTGTCGAGGACGAGCACCTTCGTGCGATATGTCCGGGAACCTGCCATGCGCGCCGCGCGCCCTTAGTCCTCGGCGTTGTAACCAAAGCGGCGAATCTGGGCCTCATCGTCGCGCCAGCCAGCCTTGACCTTCACATCCAGCTCCAAAAAGACCTGCGTGCCAAAGATGCGCTCAAGATCGCGACGGGCGTCGATACCGATATGCTTGATCATCTCGCCGCCCTTGCCGATGATGATGCCCTTTTGGCCCTCGCGCTCGACATAAATGGTGGCATGCACGCGCAGCACCTTCTTGGTCTGCTCGAGCGCATCGCAGATCACGCCGACGGAGTGCGGAATCTCATCACGGGTGCGGCGCAAGACCTTCTCGCGCACAAACTCGGCAACGAGCGTCTCATCGGAAGCGTCGGTACCCATGTCCTCGGGGAACCAACGCGGACCCTCGGGCAAAAAGTGCGCAACGGTCTCGATGAAGGCGTCGACGTTGAAGTTCTTGACCGACGACGTCACGATCTCGTCGTCATAGTCCATCAGCTCATGGGCCGCCTTAAGCTGCTCCATAACCTGTGCGGGATCGGCCTCATCGGCCTTGGTAAGCACCAGGACCTTCTTGCAACGGGCGCTCTTGACGCGCTCGGCAACCCAGGCATCTCCCCTGCCGATAGGCTTGGTGGCGTCAATCAAAAAAGCGACGACGTCGACATCATTCAGCTCGAACAGCGCGCTCTTATTGAGCTCGGAGCCCAGGCCGTCCTTGGGCTTGTGGATACCCGGGGTATCGACAAAGACCAGCTGGTAGCCGGGGCGGTTAACCACGGCGCGCATGCGGCGGCGGGTCGTCTGGGCGACCGGCGAGGTGATGGCGACCTTTTTACCATAACAGGCGTTGAGCAGCGTGGACTTGCCGGCGTTGGGACGACCGACCAGGGCAACGAAGCCGCTGCGGAAACCGGGCTCAACGTCGCCAAAGCCCATGGAGCCATCGTCCTCGTCGCACAGGGCGTCAAGCTCCTCGTCGCTCATGCCCTCAAACGGGTCAAACTCCTCAACCTCCTCGAACTCGTCGGCATCCACCGCGTCCCTGGACTCGTCGTCCAGGATCTCGTCGTTAGGCTGCATAGTGTCGGACATGGGAATCCCTTTCTAAATAAAGCCGAGCGCGTGGGCAAATACCAGCAAGCCCACAATCGCGGCGGTGATGGAAAGAACGTATACGGAGGCGGCGGCGATATCCTTCGCACGCTTTGCCAGCGGATGGAGCTCCTGGGTCGCCAGATCGACAATCGCCTCCATGGCGGTGTTGCAAAGCTCGCCGTGAATCACCAAGCCACAACAGATGATAACCATGCCCCACTCGGCAATGTCGAGCCCCACGATGCAGCCGGCAATGACGGTGCACACGCCCGCCACGAGCATGACCTTAATGTTGCGCTCGGTCTTGACGGCGGTGACGAAGCCCTCCAAAGCGTAGGAAAACGACTTTAAGAAGGACGGATGGTCCTTGTTCGATCCGGGAATCATAGACGGCTCCTAGTCGTGGGCGTGGTTGGTGATGGGGCCGACGTGGACCAGTTTGGGGTCCTCGCCGCGCTCGAGCGCCAGATCGCGCAGGATGGCGTCCTCGCGCGCCTCCATGACCTCGGCCTCGTCGTCCTCGATATGGTCATACCCCAGCAGGTGCAGCATGCCATGAACGAGCATCAGGCGGCACTCATCGGCAGGGCTATTGCCAAAGCCGGGGGCCTGACGGGCAATGACCTGCGGGGCCAAGATGATATCTCCGAGCTCGAGCGTCTCGTCGGCGGGAATATCCTCGTCAAAGGCCGAGTCGCATTCAAACGAGAGGACATCGGTGGAACGGTCGATACCGCGCCACTCGTGGTTGAGCTCGTGCATCTCGTCCTCATCGACATACGAAAGGGAAATCTCGACTTCACGCTCAACGCCCTCGGCGGCAAGCACGACCTCGCAGATGTGCTCTACCTCTTGCGCGTCGAGCAGCGTATCGAGCTCGGCATCATTGCTGATCAATACACTCAACGGGACTCCTTTCGGTCGTGCACGCGTTTCTCGCGCACATCATCATAAGCATCGTACGCCTCGACGATACGCCCCACCAAAGCATGGCGCACCACGTCGGCACGCTCGAGGTGAGAAAATGCGACATCGTCGACACGGCCCAAAATCTGCTCGACGTCGGCAAGACCGCCGCGACGACCCACCAGGTCGCGCTGACTCAGGTCGCCAGTAATCACAAACTTGGAGTTAAAGCCCAGGCGCGTCAGGAACATCTTCATCTGCTCGGGCGTGGTATTTTGCGCCTCATCGAGCACCACGAAGGCGTCGCTCAGCGTGCGGCCGCGCATGTAGGCAAGCGGGGCGATCTCGATCACGCCGCGCTCCATGAGCTCATCGGTGCGCTCGCGATCCATCATGTCAAAAAGGGCGTCGTAGAGCGGACGCATGTACGGATCGATCTTTTCCTCAAGGGTACCGGGCAAAAAGCCCAGGTTCTCCCCCGCCTCGACAACCGGACGCGTCAAGATCAGACGGCCCACCTCGTGACGCTTGAGCGCGGCAACGGCGAGCGCCATGGCCAGATAGGTCTTGCCGGTACCGGCAGGACCCAGGCCAAAAGTGATGGTATGCGAGCGGATGGCATCCACATAGCGCTTTTGGCCGAGCGTTTTGGGGCGAATGGCACGGCCGCGATATGAAAGCAGCACATCATCGCGAAGCGACGTAGCCTCGTGCTCACCGTCGCGCAAGACGGCCAGACAGCGAGAGACATCGTCGGCAGACAGCGTGCGTCCGGCAGCCGCCTCGCGAAAAGCATGCTCGAAAAAGCGCGCCACGAGCTCCACCTCGTCCGGATCACCGCTCACGGCGATACTGTCGCCACGGGCGACCACGTGAGCGCGAACCAAGCTCTCGAGCGCACGAAGGACGCCGTCGCCGGCGCCCAAAACGCGCGAGGGGTCAATACCCTCGGGAACGGTAAGTCTAATCTTCGAGGCTTCCATGAACCTCCCTGTGTGCATGGACCAAGCCGGAATCATCGACTCCGATGATAGCAACATCGAGCAGGCACGGGGCTGTGAGTCCACAGGTATCGTCTAGACGGGCATGATGGAACGAACCGAGCGTCAGGTTGTCGCCATACTCGAGCACGGCACGCTCGATGGTTCCCACGCGACGGCGAGCATCGGCAATGGCGAGCTCCTGCGCCGTGGCTCGCATACGACGGCTGCGCTCGGCCATAACCTCGGGCGGCACCTGATCGGGCATATCGGCCGCAAGCGTACCGGGACGCTTGCTGTAGCGGAACACGTGCATGCGCGAGAATCCCACGCGGCGGCACAGCGCCAGCGACTCCTCAAACTCCTCGTCCGTCTCGCCGGGGAAACCGACGATGACGTCACAAGAAAGTGACGCCTGCGGCAGATTGGTACGAATCATGCGTACTGTGTCCTCAAAGGCCTCCGCACTATAGGGACGACCCATGCGATGCAGTGTCCTGGTGCACCCGGACTGCACGGGAAGATGCAAGAACGGCGCGATACGCTGCGGATAGCGCGCCATCACCTTAAGCAGGGACTCAGAGATATCCATGGGCTCAACCGAGGAAATGCGCACATGCGGAATAGAGGTGCGCTCCATGATCGCCTCGAGCAGCTCATCGATCTCGACGTGTTCATCAGTCGCGCTCTTGCCATCGTAGGCGCCCAGGTTCACACCCGTCAGCACCACCTCGGGCACGCCGGCCTCCTGAGCCTCGCGAACTTGCTCGAGCACAGACTCGACCGGCACGGAGCGCTCGGGGCCGCGGGCCTTCCACACAATACAATAGGTGCAACGATGGTTGCAGCCGTCCTGGATCTTCACGCCCAGACGCGAGCGACCGAGTGCGTCGACAACCTCACCGTCGCTGCAAGCGGGAACGTCATCGGACTCAACGCCCAGCACCTCGCAGACGCGTTCGGCGACATCGATCTTGGACGGCTCGGCGATCACGCGGTCCGAAAGCTCCAGCAGCTCCTCGGGGTGCAGATTGACTACGCATCCGGTCACGACCACATAAGGCTCGTTTTGATAGGCCAGCGCATGGCGGACGGCCTTACGGGTCTTGGCCTCGGCCTCGCCCGTAACGGCACAGGTGTTAATGACAATCAGCTCGGCATCCTGAGGCTCCACCATTGCAAAGCCCAGGCGCATAAGGTCGGCAGTGATACGGTCGGACTCAACCCGGTTGACACGGCAGCCGAGGTTGACGACGGAGATATGAGGTGCGAGCACGCGGGCTCCTTAATCGAGGATGTCGTCGAGGGCGCTCTTGATACGGTCGGTCACCGACTTCTTACCGGAAGCGACGTCATCGCCCATCTCGTCGGCAAAAGCACGGAGCAGCTCGCGTTGCTTATTGGAAAGATTGGTGGGAACGACCACGCGCAGTTGCACGATCAGGCGGCCACGCGAACCGCCACCGCCAATGCGCGGCATGCCGTAATTATTGACGCTCACGGTGTCGCCGTACTGGGCGCCGGCGGGGACGCACAGCTTGACGACCTCGTCGGGCATAATGCCCTCGACCTCGATCTCGCAGCCGAGCGCAGCCTGCGCAATCGAGATATCGCTCACCAGGTACAGGTCGTCACCGTTGCGCTTAAAGCGCTCATGGTCGGCAACGCGCACGTTGACAATCAAGTCGCCCGAAGGCTCGCCGCGAAGGCCGGCCTCGCCAAAGCCGCTCACACGCAGCTGGCGACCGGTCGAAACGCCGGAGGGAATATCGATGTCGATCTTTTCATGAGAAGGCGTGCGGCCCTGACCGTCGCAAGTCTCGCAGGGATGGTCGATAACCGTGCCCTCGCCATGGCAATCGGGGCAAGGCGAGGAAGACTGAACCTGGCCCAAAAACGATCGCTGAACCGTCGTGACGTAGCCCGTACCGTGGCAGCGGCCGCACTGCTTTTCCTGTGCGCCCTCTGCCCTACCGGTGCCATTGCAGTCCTCGCAAGGAGCAAGGCGGTCATAGCTGATCGTCTTTTTGCAGCCGAGCGCCGCCTCTTCGAGCGTCACCGAAAGCGAGATGGCCATGTCACGTCCGCGACGACGCTCACGACGGCTGCGGGTGCCACCGCCGGCACCGCGGCCAAAGAACGACGAGAACAAGTCGTCCATGCCCATGCCACCAAAGATATCGTTGATATCGACGTAGCCCGAACCACCAGGGCCGTCGGCAGTGCCGTAACGGTCGTAGTTAGCACGCTTCTGCTCATCGGAAAGAACGGAATAGGCCTCGTTAAGCTCCTTGAACTTGGCCTCAGCCTCGGGGTCGTCCGAAACATCCGGATGTACGGTACGGGCCTTCTTTAGAAACGCACGCTTAATCGTCCGCGCGTCGGCATCCTTGTCGACGCCAAGCACCTCGTAGTAATCCCTATTTTCCGACACGACCGAATCCTTCCGACTTTCATTATTGTCACAGTGCGTCCTATACCCAAGCTGGGCCGACCGCAAACAGAGGGTTTGATGTTATTGCATTCCGTAAGGCGAAAGCATGACACGCTGCGAGCAGCTCGCAAACCAAACCGACACGAGCGCAAACATAAATCCGTTGGCAAAACCGTTGGCAAACTGCATCGCGCCGCGCTTCCACCACAGCAGACTGCGGTGAAGCACGCCGTCCGAGACCACCATAAACAGGCCCATGGCAAACGGAATAAAGCACATCATGGCAAAGGCCGAGAACACGCCCGAGATGGCCGACAGCACCAAGAACGGCGCCACGATGCCCATCAGGTAAAAACCGGTACGGGCCTTGCCTTCCAGGCGCTCGGCCTCGACATGGGCACGGCCGACCAGATCGCCGCCCGCGGCACCGTTGGTGCCGGCGTGACCCATGCCGCTAATGCGGACCTCGTCGCCATCGTGCGTGCCGGCAGGAAACTCAATCGTCTGCTCGGAGGTTACGCGAGTACGACCGCTGCCTCCGCAATCAGGGCAGGGGTCGGCCACGACCTTACCGGAACCGCCGCACTCGGGGCAGACAGACTGGAACGTGCCCGCACCAAACAGGAAGGACAAGTCGACGTCGATGTGCCCGCGGCCACCGCAGCTCGGGCAGGTATGGGCATGCTCAGACGAAACGGAGCCCGAGCCGCCACAGTGGCCACAGGTATCGAAGCGCGTATAGCGGACGGTCTTACGGGCACCGCCCTTGGCCTCCTTGGCGTCCAGTTTGATATCGACGACCACGTTGGCGCCGTTCTCGGGATTGTAGGCAGCCTGGCCGCGACGCTGCTGGCCCCAGGCGGCACCAAAGGGAAAGCCGCCCTCAAAGGGATTGCCATAGCCCGTGTTGCCGGCGTAGCCGCCACCATAGGGCGAAGCTGTAGGAGCACCGGCAAAGGGATTGCCAGAACGCATGGCGTCGTAGCGCGCACGTTTTTGCTCATCCGAAAGCACGGCGTAGGCCTCGGAAACCTCTTTGAACTTTTCCTCGGCGTCCGGCTCTTTGTTGACGTCCGGATGGAGCTTGCGGGCCTTTTGCTGAAAGGCCTTCTGTATATCACGCGAGGTAGCGTCCTTGGAGACACCCAGAATCTCGTAATAATCTTTTTCGTTCATCGTCGCCATGCGCGGCAACCTCCTGCTCACAGCAGCGTATATATTCCGGTAATTCTACCCGAGCGGTCTAAGCTAGATTCCAAAACAGCTCGAACAGAACATTTCCATCGAGCCAGCCCAAATGGGTCGGCGCCAGACGAGCTCGAACATGGCCCGCGACGACATCTGCCGAAGTAAAGGGTCCCTCATGGACCCCGAGCGTCTCGGGCACCCAAGTGGCAAGACCCAATTCGAGCGCGCGATCGCAGGCAGCTGCCAGCTCGCCCGTTGGGATGACGCAAGTCGCACGAACCAACAGATCGGACGCAATACCGCGCGTCATGCGACAGGCGAGCATCAGGTCTTCGGCCGCAGCCTCTCGCTGCGACAGGTATTCGGCCTCAAACGACGTCGCATCATCGTCGCGCTGAACCAAACGCACACGGTACGCATCGCCTCGAGCAGACACGCCGGGGAACAAACCTGCAAGACGGTCGAAATCCCCAGTATCAAGCATACCGGCGGCAGAACGGCCCAGGCCCAGGTAGCCCCGTCCGGTCCAGTAGGCAATGTTATGGGCGCATTCATGGCCGTCGAGCGCGTAGCTCGCCACCTCATACGGGTGATAGCCGGCGGCACCCAGGAGCTCGCGCGCCACGTCCATGCAGGCGGCCTGAAAATCCTCGTCGGGCTCGAGCGACTCGTCACGGCACGCCATGCGATAGAGGGGCGTCCCCACCTCGAGCGTGAGCGGGTAAACCGACACATGATGCGGAACCGCCGCCAGCACGCCCTCGAGCGTACGCTTCCAACTCGCTGCGGTCTGCCCGGGAAGTCCGCACATAAGGTCGCACGACACGTCAAGCCCAGCGTCCTTGACCGTCGCGATGGCGGCGAGCGCCCGATCGGCATCGTGAATGCGGCCGATGGCGGTAAGTTCGGTGTTATCGAACGTTTGCACGCCCAGAGAAACGCGTGTGACACCAACCTTGGCAAGCGCAGTAGCAAGCTCGGCGGTCAGCGACTCGGGATTGGCCTCGCAGGTAAACTCAACGGGGGCGCACCACGCACGAATACGCCGCGCCAGCTCCACCAGGCGCTCCCCCGCCAGCGACGGCGTGCCGCCGCCAACATAGACGGTGCGGATCTGGTCGAGGGCCCCAGCCTTGCCAAAAGCATCGAGACGCGCGAACAACTGCTCAAAATAGGAATCGAGCGCGGCATCCAAATCACACGAAGCAAAGCTGCGCGAGTCGAAGTCGCAGTAGCGGCACTTTTGGGCACAGAACGGCACGTGCACGTACAGCGCGGTAACGGCCACCCTTAAGCCTCCAGCGGATGAGGGGGCACCGATTCGCCGGCGGCAAGGGCAGCCTCGCAGGCCACCACATCGCGCTCGATATCATCGACCAGCGCCATAAACTCCTCATACGTGGAGCAGCGCACCACATGGGCACGCCAAGCGGCGGCATGGGGCATGCCTTTTAAGTACCAGCTTGCGTACGTACGGGCACGCGACATGAGCGGCAGGAGCTCATGCGTCAGCGTTAGGTGCTCACGCAGGGCGTCCAGGCGCTCGACAGAGCTGCGCGCCGGCACCGGTGTGCCATCGAGCGCAAGAGCGCGAGCATCGCCAAACACCCACGGGTTCCCGTAGATGCCGCGCGCGATAAACACCGCGCTGGCACCCGAGTTTCGCAGATGCTCCGCGGCATCCTCGGCGGTGAACACATCACCCGAACCGATCACGGGAATCTCGACAGCGTCGGCAACCTCATCGACGACCGACCAATCGGCCTGGCCGGTGTAGAGCTGCGTGGCGCAACGACCATGCACGGCGACTGCGGCAGCCCCTGCGCCCTCAAGCATCTGGGCAAATGTCGCGGCATTGCGGTCCTCGGCATAAAAGCCTTTGCGAATCTTGACGGTCACGGGCACGTGCGCCGCGCCCACCGTGGCCTCGACGATCTTCTCCGCCAGGTCGGGCGTGCGCATGAGCGCCGAGCCCTCGCCCTTGGTAACAACCTTGCGGGCGGGGCATGCCATATTGATATCGATGAGCGACAGGCGATCGCCAACGCGCTCCTCGACGGCGACGACGGCGCTCGCAAACTGATCGGGCTTGGAGCCGAAGAGTTGCACGCAAATCTGCTGCTCCTCGTCGGCCGGTAGCACCAGGCGCCAGGTCTTGTTGCTGGCATAGGCAAGGCCCGCCACGCTCACCATCTCGCTGTAGGCAAGGTTGGCACCGCGACGGCGGCACATGATGCGGTAGGCAGGGTCGGTCACGCCCGCCATGGGAGCCATAAGGAACGGCTGCTCGGCATAGGCGCCCAGCAGCCGCTTGCTGTATTCAGAAAGCGCCATGGACCTACTCGTCCACCTTGAGGATCGCCATAAAGGCCTCCTGCGGGACCTCGACCGATCCGATGGCCTTCATGCGCTTCTTGCCCTCTTTCTGCTTCTCGAGCAGCTTGCGCTTACGCGAGATATCGCCGCCGTAGCACTTAGCAAGCACGTCCTTGCGACGCGCCTTGACGGTGGAGCGGGCAATGATCTTATTGCCGATAGCACCCTGGATGGGCACCTCGAACAGCTGACGCGGGATGATCTCCTTGAGCTTGTCGCACAAGCCACGGGCCAGGCCATATGCCTTGTCCTTATGGACGATAAACGAAAGCGCGTCCACCTCGTCGCCCGAAAGCAAAATATCGAGCTTCACGAGCTCGGAGGGACGGTACTCGTTGAACTCGTAGTCGAGCGAGGCATAGCCCTTGGTGCGGCTCTTGAGCTGATCGAAGAAGTCCAAGATGAGCTCGGCGAGCGGCATATCGAAGCGCATCTCGACCGATTTGCTCGTCAGGTGGATCATATCGGTTGTGACGCCGCGGTGCTCAATGGCGAGCTGCATGACGGCACCCGTGTACTCAGGCGGGCAGATGATCTTTGCCTTGAGGTAGGGTTCCTCGATACGATCGATGCGCGTGGCCTCGGGAAGGTCCTGCGGACTGCGGACATCGATCATCTCGCCGTCGGTCTTGTAGACGTGATAGTCGACCGAGGGACTCGTGGCAATGAGGTCCAGGTTGAACTCGCGCTCCAGGCGTTCCTTGACGACTTCCATGTGCAGCAGGCCCAGGAAGCCCACGCGGAAGCCAAAGCCGAGCGCCACCGAGGTCTCGGGCTCCCACACCAACGACGGGTCGTTGACGTGCAGCTTATCGAGGGCGTCGCGCAGATTCTCGTAGTCCTTGTTGTCGATCGGGAACAGGCCCGTGTAGACCATGGGCTTGGCCTCGCGGTAGCCCGGAAGCGGCTCGGGGCAGGGGTTCGAGGCCCACGTGAGGGTATCGCCCACGCGCACGGCCTCGGGGTCCTTCAGGCCCGTGACCACGTAGCCCACCTCGCCAACGGTCAGCGCGTCGACCGGCGTCTCGGCGGGACGCTTGGCACCCACGCCATCGACCAAAAAATCGCCCTTGGCCTGCATCATGCGCAGGGTATCGCCCTTCTTGATGGAGCCGTCAAAGACACGGACCGTGGCGACGACGCCGCGGTACTCATCAAAATACGAGTCCAGGATGAGCGCCTTGAGCGGCGCGTTTGCATCGCCCTTGGGCGGTGAGATCAAAAAGACGATGGACTCCAGCAGATCGTGGATGCCCTCGCCGGTCTTGCCCGATACGCATACGGCATCGTCGGCGGGAATCGCCAGGTCATCCTCGATCTCGGTCTTGACCTCATCGGGGTGTGCCGACGGCAGGTCGATCTTGTTGATGGCGGGCACGATATCCAGGTTGGCGTTCATGGCGAGCGTCGCGTTGGAGACGGTCTGTGCCTCGACGCCCTGCGTGGCGTCGACGACGAGCACTGCGCCCTCGCAGGCGGCCAGCGAACGCGAGACCTCGTAGGTAAAGTCCACGTGGCCCGGCGTATCGATCAGGTTGAACTGATACGTCTCGCCATCGTCGGCGTCATAGGAAACGCGAACGGCATTAGACTTGATCGTGATGCCGCGCTCGCGCTCGATATCCATGGTGTCGAGCAGCTGCGACTCCATGTCACGCTCGTCGACGGTATGGGTGAGCTCGAGGATGCGGTCACTGATCGTGGACTTGCCATGGTCGATATGCGCAACAATCGAGAAGTTGCGGATGTGGGAAATGTCAATTGAAGTATTCATGCGGACTATCTTACCCGAGCGGTACAAAAAATGGAGCCTGTTCCATAAAACAGGCTCCATTTATGCGCGTAATCTGTGTGGTGTGAAATTTACAACTTAGGCGTTGATGCTGTTCACGAGCTTGGCAAGACCGGACTTGCGGTTGGAAGCCTGGTTCTTGTGGATAACATGCTTGGCGGCAGCCATGTCGAGACGCTTGGTGACGGTCTTGAGGGCAGCCTGGGCCTTCTCGGCGTCGCCCTCGGCGACGGCGGACTGGACGTGCTTGGTCAGCGTCTTGAGCTCGGACTTGACAGCCTTGTTACGCATGCGAGCTGCCTCATTGGTGCGGATACGCTTCTTCTGAGACTTGATGTTTGCCACTTCTGGAGTTCCTTTCGAGTTCCTTGCAAAAAATGTATGACACCTCTGAGACACGGTGAGGTCATGCAAGCGCCTACTATAGCACGCTCCCCCTCAAAGGGATAGAACGAATTTGTCAAATAGGCAGGTATCATCACGATTTTCTCAAAGTGTTCGTAATCCAGAGCAAAAGCGCGGTCTGAGAATCGGCCGAACCCTTCAGTGCGAGCTCCACATCGACCGCGCACTCGAGCGCGGCAACGAGCTCTGCCATCGAAAAGCGACGTGCCCAGGTCAGGTGATTCTTGACCTGCCAGGACTGGAGCTTGAGCGTTGCGGCCAGCTCACGACCCTGTCCGCGCGCATCGAGCGCCTTGGCAACGATAAGCTCGCGGATGCGGCCGCACAGCAATGTGTAAGTCCACACGTAGCTCTTGGAGGGCAAAAGCTTAAAGAGCTCGAGCGATCGCCGCATATCGCGAGCCGAGACGGCGTTGAGGAAGTCCCAGGGTTGAACCTCGGCCGTACGTACAATCCAGCGCTCAACGTCGGCAAGCTCAATCTGGGGCGCCTCGACCATCTGGGCAAGCTTAGCCAAGTCGTTATCGAGCATGCGAGTGTTTTCACCCGAACGCGAGACGAGTTCCTCGGCGGCCGCCGTCGAGATCGACTTGCCGTGCTGCGTCGCCATCTGCTGCACACGGCGCGGTAGCTCCCAGCGCTTGGTGCCGGAGCAATCGATCACGGCCTTCTTGTCGATCTTGGCGATCGCCTTATACAGGCGCGTGTTCTTGGCAAGCGAGTCGGCGATGATGAGGCAGACCGTTGTGGGGCTGGGACTCGCCAGATACTCAACGAGCGGCTCCGAGACCGCCTTGGCGAGCTTTGAGCAGCCATCAAGGATTACTAAGCGAAACTCGCTGCCCATGGGAAAGGTGTTAAGCGATCCGATAATAGACTCGATATCGGGGTCCTTGGTCATATCGCGCTCGTCGAGGTTGAACTCGACCATACCCGACTTTTCCAGACGCGCTTTCATACGCGAGACGGCGTGATCGCGCTTGACTCCGTCGGTACCGACGATCAGATATGCCGGCAGCAGACCGGTTTCGGACATTGCACTCCCCTCCCGCAGGCCTTCGCATTCGTTCCGTGCCATTCTAGCCCAGGGGCCCACCACACGCCAACGACGTCGTCACGGTCTCTGGCATCGCATCGCAAAGCCATTCACAGTCGGCGTGACGGTAATGTCGCCGTGTTCGATGGTGCACGTGAACACGCCGCCCGCTTCCTTAACGGCATCGATGCAGGCATCGGACGGATGGCCGTATCGATTCCCCTCGCCCGCGCTCGCGAGGGAAAGCTCGGGCTTCAGGACGCCCAGCAACTCGCCATCGACTGAAACCTTGGAGCCGTGATGCCCAAGTTTAAGGACATCGATATCCCCCACCTCCTGCGCGAATTCCCGTTCTTGGTCGAGTTCGGCATCACCGGTGAGGAGCATACGAAGGCCCTTGCCTTCCTGAACATAAGAGAGCAGCAGGACGAGCGAATCCTCATTTCCCTCGCCATCCACGGACTCGAATGGCCACATCACGCGGGCGCAAAATGAGCCGATATCGACCGTATCCCCACGGCGCACCTGCCGATACTCCACGCCAGGTCGGTTCAATACCTCGGCAGGGGCATCCTCCAGCGCATCCGCCGCCACGGCAATCGTTCCGACCGAAAACTGTTCGAGCACGGCAGGCAGACCACCCCAGTGGTCCTCATCCCAATGCGTCACAAAGACGGCATCGATATGGTGCACGTTATTGCGAACCAACGCCGCCACCACACGCTCGTCGAGCCCACAGTCGACGAGCGCTACTGTGCCGCCCTGGCGGATAAGAATCGCATCGGCCTGGCCCACATCGAGCACCGTCACCGAAGGCGGAGCAAATCGATCCCAATAGACGTACGGAATCGCAGCCAAGAGCACCAGGCATGCAAGCCCCACCGCCATAGGACGTACACGGGGACGCGGCCACCAGACCAGCAGAACCGCCAGCAAACACGGCACTAGGTAAATCCACATGCTATCGGGCGGCACGCCCACGGATGCACCCGGCATGGCGGCAAACAGCTGCTCGAAGAACAGCGCGCAACGGGCGGCAATCATGGGCACAACGAGAGCCCAAGTCCGCAACGGTCCCACGAGCGAAAAGGGAGCCAGCACGATCGACACAGCGAGCAATACGCTCACAACCGGACCGATGACCGCATTTGCCAACGGAGCAATGAGCGAGAATGTACCGAAGGCAGGAATGGTGATGGGAAGTGTCGCCAGTTGCGAGCACAGCGTGACGGAAAGCATGCTGGCAACGCCCGATGGCACACCCAGCTCACTCAAAGCGTAGGTCGCATAGGGGCAAAAGCACAGAATGGCAAAGACGCTGGCACATGAAAGCTGAAAGCCCATCTCGAACAGCACCGTCGGCCGCAGTAGCACAAAGATGGACATGGTTACGAAGAGTGCCGAAAGGCCGTGCCGGCGACGCCCCGCGCCGTTTACGACAAGCGTCGCGAACACCATGCAGCACGCACGCACGGCCGAGGGAGACGCGCCAGTAAAGGCAGCGTAACCCACAAGCGTTATCGCCAATATCGCCCGCTGAAGGCAACGTGGGCACCGAATCTTTTGCAATACACCCTCGATTACAAACCCCACGATGGCCAAATGGCTGCCCGAGACGGCGATAAGATGCGCCGTTCCCGTCACCGAAAACCAGTCGCCCGCCGGCTGGACGCGCAGCTCGGCCGAACGACCGCAGACGACACCGGCTATGAGCGCACGCGCCGGGTCGGTCGCAGGCGCGATGGACGCAAGCAGCCCATTTCGCAGCCGAAGCAGCGGCCCCGGAGAACCCTCATCGACCGACACAATCCGAACGGCTTTAACCTTGCGCACCTCGCCTCGGAGCACGCGCGATCGTCCATATGCATCGTTCTCAAAACGTGAAACGCGACCGATAACACGCACGTGCGCCCCGACCTTGAGCTCACGATCACACGATAGGCGAACCGTTGCCAAGTTCTTACCGTCCGCGCGTGCCTCGCAGGTATAGGAATACACGTCGTCGTTTATGGATGGATCACCCTGCACGACAAACTCGAGGCCGCTTGCCGCTCGACCGTCGAGCGCCTTCGAGGCGCTGAGCGCACCCACAGCCCACCACGCCGAGACGACCGCTCCCGCCACGAGACCGACGGACGCGGCATACAGCCACCGCTTCAAAGGGGCAAGCCGCGCACAAGAGTGAGCCAGCACAACGAAAACCGCTGCCGCAACGGGAATGGCCCATAGCGGCCCGACCGCCGTCGCCCGCTCCCTCAGCAGCGCATCAGCGGCTATGCTGAGCACCAAGGCGCAGCTCACGCACATGCCGGCACACAGGGCCATCGTCCACGGAATCAGGGGCCGCGGAGGCATCACATGCTCTCGCTCGGTCGCACTCATACGCAGATGCAATCTTTGATTTTGGCAAGCTTCTTCTCGCCGATTCCCGACACGCGCATCAGATCGTCAACCGAAGCAAAAGCACCGTTCTTTGTCCGCTCATCGATAATCGACTGTGCCATTGAGGGACCGATTCCCGAGAGCGTCTGCAGCTCTGCCGAGCTTGCCGTATTAATGTTTACTAGGCCTGTTGCGCCACTAACGCCTGATGATGCGGAAGTCCCACCATCAACACCGGCTTCCGCAATGGACACCTGCTGCTCCCCTACCGTTGGAACGTGAATTTTTTGTCCATCAGTGACCTTGGATGCACGATTAAGCCCCGTAACGTCTGCTTCGGGCGCCAGCCCGCCGGCGGCATCAATCGCCTGAGCCACCCGCGCCCCGTCTTTGAGGCGATATACACCGGGTGACACCACGGCGCCATCAACATCGACATAGACCTCTGCCGCGGCAGACGCCTTAGGCGAAGAGCCTTCAGATGTCTTTCCATTCGAAGCATCGCCGGATCCCGGCTCCACTAACGTGCCCGAACCATCAGTGCGCTCAAACGACACACCGCCGGCACCGCCGCCAAAGTTCGCCATTGCCAGTCCACTCGCCATCGCAATGACGACCAGTATCGCCATCACCACCGCCTTATGACCGAGCAGTTTGCCCGCCCAGCGGTCCATCTTTTTGACTCGTTCGTGTTGTTCGCGCTGCGCCATAGCAAAACCTCCCAACACCATCGTGTCAGGAAACGAACGCCGCAGCTTCCGCACGTCCACACCGGTTTTCGCGGTCAAACCAAAAGCTGACCAAAACCTTACGAAATAATGTCCATTTATTCAGGCACACGTCAGCAAATGAACACTTAGCCGCAAAATGCCCAGATAGCAAAAGACCGACGATGCAGGCGCATCGTCGGTCTATGCACATATTTACTCGTGATCTTGGTAAATCTCACGCGGAGCAAGCTCAGAATGTTTGCGTTTTAAGGTCTTAGGGGCCTTGTACGTGTTGCTCTCGAAGTCGATGTACTCGGTCTGATTGAGCAGACGCTCAATCATCTCCTCGTAATCAAACAGTTCCCAGGCCTCATGCACGGCATCGAGTTTAGCGTGCGTCTCGGGACGGCGTGGCATAAACAGCGTGCAGCAGTCGGGAGCGGCCTCAGTCGAGATATCGAACGTACCGATCTCCTCGGCGCGTGCGATGATCTCCTGTTTGTCCGAACCGATGAGAGGACGGAACACGGGAATCTTCACGGCTTCGTTGACGGCCATGATGTTCTCAAGCGTTTGGGAGGCAACCTGCCCAAGCGATTCGCCCGTAACGATGGCCCTGGCACCCTCGATGTGTGCAATGCGCTCAGCAACCGAATACATAATGCGGCGATACATGATCACGCGCAGGTTGCTGGGACAGGTGACCGAGATCTCACGCTGGCAGTCGCCAAACGGCACCACGTACAGGCGGCCGATCTGGACACCCGGCTCAAGCGCACGGATGATGTCCTGCACCAGGTATTCACTCGTGTCGGGCGTCTGCGGACGACCGGAGAAATGCACCGGCACGCACACCGCGCCGCGACGCGCGAGCATCCAGGTCGCCACCGGAGAATCGATACCCGACGACAGAAGCGTCACGACCTTGCCGGCAGAACCCACCGGAAGGCCGCCAACGCCGCGCTCGGAGTGCGCATACACGTAGACACTACCCTGAACCACCAGAACGTGCACCATCGCGTCGGGGTCGTGCATCTGGACCTTTTTATCGGGAAACGCCTCACACAGCACCTCGCCAACCTGTCGATTGATATCGATCGAGGTGAGCTCATAGTCAGTATTGGAGCGCTTGGCGTGCACCTTAAACGAATCGAAGGAACCAAACTCGCGCAGCGCCTTCACAGCGGCGGCGCAGTACTCCTGCGGGTCGCGGTTGGTGTGATACGCCAAAGACACACGGGCAACGCCGGGGACGGTGCGGATGACACGCGCCGCCTCGTCGGCCTGATGCTCGTTAAAGGTCACGAGGATATAACCGGAAATTCGAGACACGGCGTTCACGGAAAAGGCGGCCAAGGCCGCCTTGATGTTATCCATGAGGATATGCTCAAAATGTGCGCGGTTCTTGCCCTTCAGCCCAACCTCGTGATAGTGGACTAGGCAGACGCGAGCCGCCATTTAGGCTTCAGCAACCTTGTGGCCGAGCGCCTTCTCGTAACGGGCCTCGTCGTAAGAGATGTCGCCGTCGACAATCTCGTCCATAGCCATCGAGATGGTATCGGCACCGGAAAGCCCGATGGTGATGTCATCGACATCCTGGACGGCAAGCACGCGGTTGTGCTGGCCACGCAGCATGCTATTGATGTCGCAGGCGCGCTTGGAGGCAAGCGAAGCGAGCAGGAAGCGGTTGTGATCGGTCTTCTCCAGAAGATCGTCAATGCAAGGCTTTACAACGGACACGGACCTCAGATCCTTTCATGCATATCGAGAACGCGAACGAGCTCATCGGTCGCGCGGTCGAGATCGTCATTCACCACGACGTCGTCGTAGCGGTCGGCAAGGGCAAGCTCATCGGCGGCGTTTGCCATACGCAGCTCAATCGTCTCGGGCGTCTCGGTACCGCGACCGACTAGACGCTCGCGGAGCACCTCAAGCGAAGGCGGCTTGATAAAGATCAGCACGGCCTCGGGGAAACGCTCCTTCACCTGCAGGGCGCCCTGGACATCGATCTCCAAAATCAGAGACGAGCCCGAGGCGAGCTTGGATGTGACCTCGCTCACCAACGTGCCGTAGCAGTTACCGTGGACCTCGGCCCACTCAACAAACTCACCGTTTGCCACGCGGCGGTCGAACTCCTCGCGCGTCAGAAAAAAGTAGTTGACGCCGTCGACCTCACCTTTGCGTGGTGCTCGCGTGGTAGCCGAAACCGTCAGACCCAGGTTCGAGCGGCGCTCGCGCACACGAGTGACGAGCGTACCCTTGCCTGCGCCTGACGGTCCAGAAATCACAAAGAGCTTGGAATCCTGAGCGCTCACTTATTTGGTCAGCTGCTCGAGGAGCTGCTCGCGCTGACGGACGCCGAGGCCCTGGACGCGACGAGTAGCGGAGATACCGAGCTCCTCCATGATCTTGGCGGCCTTGGCCTTGCCATAACCGGGGAGAGACTCGATGAGGGTGGAAACCTTCATGCGGGAAGCGATGGGGTCATCGGAGTTGAGCACGGACTCGAGGGACTTCTCGCCCTTCTTGATCTGCTCGCGAAGCTCAGCGCGGGCGTGACGTGCGGCAGCAGCCTTCTCAAGAGCCTGCTTGCGCTGCTCGTCGGTAAGCTGAGGGAGTGCCATTCGTACCTCCAAATAGTTGGGTTATATCTGATTCAATAATTGGCATTTTAGCACGTAGAACGTACAAAATGCCCAATAGCGGCTCCATAGGTTAGACGATACCCGCAAAAAGTGCAATATACTGCGCCCAAAGTTAAGCCCCTGACCTGCGATTCCACACAAAGGATGGGAAAGTTTACGCAGGCACAGGGGCTATTTTGTGCTAATGAGACCCAAAAGTGGTGACTTAGGGGAATCTTTTACGCGACGTTTTCGACCAGCTCGGCGACGATGGCGTCAAAGGCGGCAACCGGATCGTCGGCACCGGTGATGGGACGGCCCACCACAATGTGGCTTGCGCCACGCTCGATAGCCTGGGAAGGCGTCGCCACGCGGGACTGGTCACCAAGGGCGGCACCCACCGGACGCACACCCGGAGTCACGATCAGGGCATCAGGACCCAGCAGCTCACGCATGTCGTGAGCCTCCATCGGTGAGCACACGATGCCATCGATGCCATTGGCCTGAGCAAGCTTTGCCAAGCGGGCGGCCTCCTCGGCCACGGGCGACTCGACGCCGATCTCGCTCAAGGCATCCTGATTCATGCTCGTGAGCACGGTGATGGCGACGAGCTTGGCGCGGTCCTCACGCGCCTCCTCGGCACCCTCGCGGCAGGCAGCGAGCATAGCACCCGAGCCCAGGCCGTGGACCGAAAGCAGGTCGGCACCGGCAAGCGAAGCCGAGCGGGCAGCGCCGCGCACCTGATGCGGAATGTCATGGAACTTAAGGTCGAGGAAGACCTTAAAGCCCAGGTCCTTGAACGTCTTGACGATCTGGGGACCCTCAGCGTAATAGAGCGTCATGCCGACCTTGAGCCAGGCAGCATGACCCGAAAGCTCGTGGGCGAGCTCGAGCGCGCGCTCACGGTCGCAGTCGAGGGCGACGATAACACGGTCGCGGGCATCATTCTCTAGCATTCGAAAGCACCTACCAGCTCGTTGATGTCCTTCACGCCCTGGGACTCGGCCCAGGCCTCGAGCTCATGCGCGATCTTAAGCGAAGCACACGGATCGACGAAGTTGGCCATGCCGACCGACACGCAGGTGGCGCCGGCCAGGATAAACTCAGCCGCATCCTCGCCGGTCATGACACCGCCGACACCGTTGATGGGGATATCGACGGCCTGGGCAACCTCCCAGACCATGCGCACGGCGATGTGGTGGCACAGCGGGCCCGAAAGGCCGCCCTTGGGTTTGGCAACGCGGGACTTGCGGGTGTGCACGTCAATGGCCATGCCCTGGATGGAATTGATGACCGAAAGGCCGTCGGCGCCTGCGGCCTCGAGGGCTTTGGCAATCTCGGCAACGTTGACCGGAGCCATCTTTACGAACAGCGGCTTATCGGTCACCTTGCGGCAGGCAGCCATAACGGAAGAGGCGCCCTCGGGCGTTGATCCCATGGCGGCACCGCCGGCGGCAATATTAGGGCAGCTCACGTTGATCTCGTAGCCGGCAGCCCAGGGGCACAGCTCGACATACATCTCGAGTGCGCGGACAAACTCGTCAACGGAGTGGCCGGCAACCTGACAGATGACCTGGCAGCCGTCCTTGGACAGCTGTTCGAGCCAAGGACCGGACTCACGGGCAAAGGCGGCCACGCCGGGGTTCTGAAGGCCCACGGAGTTGATCATGCCGCCCGGGATCTCGGCCATGCGAGGCGCGGGATTGCCGGGCCAGGGCTCGGCAGCGCAACCCTTGGTGGTGATGGCGCCCAGCTGGGAAACATCAAAGAAGTTCTGGAACTGCCAACCGTAGCCAAAGGTACCGGCTGCGGTGTTGATGGGGTTCTGCATCTTGACGCCGCCGAAATCGACGGCCATGTTCACGGTACCCACTAGAAGACCACCACCTTGGAAGCATCGAACACAGGGCCGCACATGCAGGCGCCCTTCATACCGTCGACCGTCTCGACATTGCAGGTGTTGCAGGCGCCAAAGCCACAGCTCATCATGCGCTCAAGCGACACCTCACAGTACGCACCGGCCTCGGCGGCTGCGGCGGCGACCTTCTTCATCATGACGGCGGGGCCGCAGCTGGCGACGTAGTCGTAGCCGCCCTCTCCAAGCAGCTCGGCTGCCGGATCGGTGCAAAAACCGTGCGTGCCGAGCGAACCGTCGTCGGTGCACACGTTAACCGTGGCGCCCAGCGCGCGGAACTCATCGACACCCACGGCCTTGGAAGCGGTGCCAAAGCCCAGGCACACGTCCACATCAACACCCTGCTCGGCAAGCATGCCGGCAAGACACAGCACAGGCGGAACGCCGATGCCACCGGCGACGAGCAGTGCCTTCCTGGTGCCCTCGGGTACCATCCAGCCACGGCCACCGGGGCCCAACAGGTTAGAGGTGGAGCCAGGGCCCATCTGGGACAAACGGCGGGTATCGTCGCCCACGACGGCGTACCACAGCTCGACGGTGCCAGCCTCGGCGTCGGCGCGGTAGAAACTCAAGGGCACACGAAGCAGAGAAGACGCATCGCCGGGGACGGCGATGTTCACAAACTGACCGGGCTTGAGCGCACTTGCAAGCTTGGGGGCCGAGATGACGAGCGAGAAGATGCCGTCGGCGATCTCCCGGTTCGAGACGACCTCGAAGTCGTGCATGCGTGCAGTGGAAGGTGTGGGCATAGACGCTCCAATCCCCCATGCGGTTGCATGGTCTAAACGAACAGAAAGCGCGGCACCGCAAGGGCGCCGCGCACAAAAGCGATAAGGCTATGCTAGCAGATGCAGCCGTCGGCGAGCGTCTGCTTGCCACCGACAAATACATCGGTGGCACGACCGGTGAGCGTGCGGCCGGCAAAACCGGAGTTCTCGGCGCGCGACTCGTAACCGTCCTCGCCAACCGTCCAGGTTGCGGAGGGGTCGAACACGGTCAGGTCGGCGACAGAGCCCGCCTTGACCTGAACCTGATCGAGGCCCAGAATCTCACGCGGCTTGATGGCCATGAGCTCGACCATGCGGCTCACGCTCATCTTGCCCGTGTTGACCAGCTCAGTGAGCACGAGCGACAGCGAAGTCTCGAGGCCAATCATTCCAAAGGGCGCGAGCTCGAACTCGCGGGCCTTCTCCCACGGGGTGTGGGGAGCGTGGTCGGTAACGATAGCGTCGACGGTACCGTCGATGACACCCTGACGGATGGCCTCGGCATCCTCGTCGGTGCGCAGCGGCGGATTGACCTTGAGCGAGGTGTTGTAGGTCTCGTCCAGGTCGTTCTCGGTCAGGAACATGTGGTGCGGGGTAGCCTCGCAGGTCACCTGGACACCGGCAGCCTTACCGGCACGCACGAGCTCCAGGCCATGAGCGGTGGAGATGTGCTGGATGTGCAGCTTGGCACCGGTCAGCTTGGCAATCTCGATGTCGCGGGCGATCTGGAGCTCCTCGCCGGCAGCCGGCCAGCCCTCGAGAGCCAGACGGGTCGAGACCTTGCCCTCGTTGATCTGGCCGTGGCCGACCAGGTCCTCGTCCTGGCAGTGGCTCATAAAGACCTTGCCGAACATCTTGCCGTAGTCCATGCAGCGACGGAGCATGCCCGCGCCCTGCACGCCACGACCGTCGTCGGTGAAGGCGACGGCGCCGTGGGCGACCATATCGCCCATCTCGGACATAGCCTCGCCCTTAAGACCGCGGGTCATGGCGCCCGACGGATAGACGCGGCAGTGACCGACCTCGGCAGCGCGGGACTTGACGAACTCCACGACGGTGCCGTTATCGGTGACGGGATCGGTGTTGGGCATGGCGCACACGCCGGTGAAGCCGCCCTTGGCAGCAGCGCGAGTGCCACTCTCGATGTCCTCTTTGACCTCGTAGCCAGGCTCGCGCAGATGCACGTGCATATCCACCAGGCCGGGGACGAGATACTTGCCGGAAAGGTCGCGGACCTCGGCTCCCTCGACGGCGAGATTCTCGCCGACCTCGGCGATCTTATCGCCGTCAATCAGGACGTCAACGACACCGTCAAGCTCGACGGACGGGTCGACGACGTGGGCATTCTTAAGAAGCAAGGCCATTATCGGCACCTCCAAGCAGCAGATACAGGATAGCCATACGCACGCAGATACCGGCGTAGACCTGCTCCAGGATGACGGAGCGTTGCGGGTGGTCGGCCATATAGGAGTCGAACTCGACGCCGCGGTTGATGGGGCCCGGGTGACAGATGATCGCGTCGGGCTTCATGAGCTTCTCGCGGTCCTTGGTCAGGCCGAAGAGCTTGTGGTACTCACGAATGGTCGGGAACGGGGCACCCTCGAGGCGCTCCTGCTGCACGCGCAGCATGTAGACGACGTCCAGCTCGGGCAGGACGGAATCGAGGTCGCTCGTCACGTGGTCGCAGCCCAGGACCTCGGGCGCCGGCGGCAGCAGCGTGCCGGGGGCGACGGCGTAGGTCTCGCAGCCCATGGTCTTAAGGGCGGGGATCAGCGAGCCGCAGACACGGGAGTGCGCGATATCGCCGACGACGGCGACCTTCAGACCGTGGAAGTCGCCCTTGTGCTCCCAGATGGTGTACAGGTCGAGCAGGGCCTGCGTGGGGTGGTTGTGCTTGCCGTCGCCGGCGCAGATGACGCTCGCGGGCGAGTTCTGCGTGACGATGTAGGGCGCGCCGGCGTGCTTGTCGCGCACGACGATGCAGTCGATCTTATAGGCGTTGAGGGTCTCGACGGTATCGACGAGGCTCTCGCCCTTGACCGTGGAGGTCGAAGAGCCGCCAAAGTTGAGGCTGTCGGCCGAAAGACGCTTCTCGGCGAGCTCGAAGGAGCTGCGCGTGCGCGTCGAGGGCTCGTTAAACATGTTGACGATGGTCTTGCCCTTGAGCGTGGGGACCTTCTTGATCGCACGCTCGTTGACCTCGGAGAACGCCTTGGCGGTCTCGAGGATGAGCTTGATGTCCTCTTCGGAGTACTCGGTAATGTCGATCAGGTGCTTATGGTTGAACGCCACGGTACTACTCACCTCCCAGCGGCGCGGAGCCCACGTGGGAACCCGGCGCGACGTCGTTAATCTCGACGGCGGTGTGGCCGTCGACTTCCTTCATATATAGGTGCACGTTCTCCTCATGCGACGAGGGAACGTTCTTGCCGACAAAGTCCGGCGAGATGGGGAGCTCACGGTGGCCACGGTCAACGAGAACTGCCAGCTCAACACGGCTCGGACGGCCCAGGTCCATAACGGCGTCCAGAGCGGCGCGGATGGTACGGCCCGTATACAGGATGTCGTCCACCAGCACGACGCGCTTGCCGTCGACGCTGAAGGGAATGTTGGTAGCGTGGATCGCGGGAGCGAAATTGGTCGCATAGTCATCGCGGTAGAAGCTGATATCGAGGCTGCCGAGCGGAACGTCGACGCCCTCGATCTCCTTGATCTCCTCGGCGAGCTTCTTTGCCAGAAGGTCGCCGCGCGTGACGATGCCGACCAGAGCGAGGTCTTCACAGCCCTCGTTGCGCTCGAGAATCTCGTGCGCGATGCGGGTCATCGCTCGATTGACGGCGGTCTCGTCCATGATGACCGCCTTGGGGGAAGTCGTGCCCATCGATCTCCTTCCTCACATGTCTTGACTGCTGACACAGTCAAAAAAATAGATGCCCGACCGCTCAAAGCGGACCAGACACCCACAGGAAGGGCTGCTCTTTGGCAGCTATGTAATTCCATGTGGGTATCTCGTACCCCTTTAATGGTCAAGGGATAGTGTAGCCAACCTTGAGCTTAATTGCGAGCATAAATACAGAGCAATCCGTAAACGGAGCCCTACGCTCAATAAACCTATATATATTTGTGGGACGAGCTTGAAAACCTTGTTGCGAGCTGGCATAATCCCCCCTGCTGCACGCAAATCGGATCTACGTCCAGGGCCGTAGCGTGGGCACTATCGCCAAAAGAGGAATATCTCTGTGTAGATTGCGCACAGGGAGTGACTTCTGTGCTATAGTTCAGGCTTGTTTGTTAACGCGACATGTTCGTTTGTCGCCCAAGGAGGGTCAGTTATGTCCAAAGTTTGCGAAGTTTGCGGTAAGCACCCCGTTGCCGGTCGCTCCATCAGCCACTCTCACCGCGTCACCAACCGTAAGTTCCGCCCCAACATCCAGCGCGTCTACGTCGTCGTCGATGGTCACCGTCGCAAGATGAACGTTTGCTCCACCTGCCTCAAGTCTGGCAAGGTTGCGCGCTCCTAAATAAGGTCTTACCAACAAGTACCTCGGACTCTCCGGGTCAAAGACCTCGCGTTCACATAGAACTTACCAAAGGCGCCCTCCCCTAAGGAGGGCGCCTTTTGCACTCATTGGGGACAGACTTACATGAGTGTTTGCACTTTTCAAAGGGATCATAGCCCCACTCATTGGAGACACACTTAGATGAGTGTTTTCACGCATTGGGGACAGACATGACGCACGCATGCGGCGTCCCGATCGGCTCCGGCCCCTATCTCACGCTGTATCCTTCCAGCCTGCAGTAGCCTTGGTCACGCTTGTGGCGCCGATACCGGTGATACGGGCAATTTGCTTGACCGTGAGATGTGCCCGCCTGAGCCTCAGCAGGCAGGCATCGCGTTCGGGGCGTGGCAGGGCCTTGAGCAACGCAGGATCTATGCTCGTCAGGACTTCGCGCGCAACGAAAAGGGCCTCCTCATCGGGGATCCGCCGGCGCGGAAGAACCTCCACTGACCAGATGCGCCCGGCAACTTTCTTGAGATGCTCGCAATAGCGACGGGAGCCTCCGACAACATCAAGCATAGGGGCCGCATCACAGATGTCAAAGGGATCATAGCCCAGCTGATACGCCTTATAGCTTGACCAGCGGTACGCCTCGAGCGAGTCAAGCGCACCCTTCACGGGATTGAGATGAATATAGTCGAGCAGCTGCACTGCCTGCGTGTCCGACTCAACCGCGACCCGCGAATAGCGATTGTCAAACAGATGGCCCGTTCTTCCCGTTTTCCCATTGAAATACTTGGCATACGCCGTCAGCGCGCACTGCATTGCCTTTGAAAGGTTGTCATATGGGTCATCAACCATCAAATGGAAGTGGTTGTCCATAAGACACCAGGCCAACACCGCCACGTCATGGCACGCAAACCTGTCCGATATGTCCGATAGGAAACGATAGCGGTCGGAATCATCTTCAAAAATGATCTGTTTGGAGTTACCGCGGTCAAAGACGTGGTAATAGCCGGTGAGCGAAATTTCGCGGGCGCATCGGGGCATGGTCTCTCCTTTCAAAGCCGTACAGGCAACACCTAAAAGGAGAGAAGGAACGCGAAATGCTGAGCCTGTGACCTATTTATATCCAATCAGCGACAAAAACAGGCCCAAAACGACAAAATCGCAAATCGATGTCTGTCCCAAATGAGTGAAACCACTCATGTAAGTCTGTCCCCAATGAGCGGGGCAATGCAATAGGCAGATACTTATAGTTGAAACGTTTCAGTTGATTGAAACGTTTTAGTATGCCTTTTACGGGAATCTTACCGTTTACCGAATTATTTCTTGCTATCATGCAAGACGTAGGGTAAATCTCCGATCGCAAGGAGACACAAATGGTGAAAAAGTCACCGGAAAACACTACTCCCGCAATTGTGGACAACGTAGAGGCGCTTGAGGCTAAGCTCGCTCAGATGCGAGAGGCCCAGGCGCTTTTTGCTACGTACACGCAGGAGCAGGTCGACAAGATCTTCTATGAGGCCGCCATGGCCGCCAACAAGGCTCGTATCCCGTTGGCGAAGATGGCCATCGAGGAGACCGGCCGCGGCGTTCTTGAGGACAAGGTCATCAAGAACCACTACGCCGCAGAGTACATCTACAACGCTTACAAGAACACCAAGACCTGTGGTGTCCTGGAGCGCGACGAGGCCTACGGCATCACCAAGATCGCCGAGCCCATCGGCATCGTGGGCGCCGTCATCCCGACGACCAACCCCACCTCCACCGCGATCTTCAAGACGCTGATCAGCCTGAAGACCCGCAACGCCATCATCATCTCCCCGCACCCGGCTGCCGCCAAGTGCACCATCGCCGCCGCTAAGCTCGTGCTTGACGCCGCCGTCAAGGCCGGTGCCCCCGAGGGCATCATCGGCTGGGTCGATGTCCCCTCCATCGAGCTGACCAACATGGTCATGCGCGACGTCGACATCATCCTCGCAACCGGTGGCCCGGGCATGGTCAAGGCCGCCTACTCCTCGGGCAAGCCTGCCCTGGGCGTTGGCGCCGGTAACACCCCGGTCGTCATCGACGACACCGCCGACGTGCTGCTCGCCGTCAACTCCATCATCCACTCCAAGACCTTCGACAACGGCATGATCTGCGCTTCCGAGCAGTCCGTGACCGTCATCGACACCATCTATGACCAGGTTAAGGCCGAGTTCCAGAAGCGCGGCTGCTACTTCGTCAAGCAGGGTGCCGAGATGGAGGCCCTGCGTGCCGCCATGTTCAAGAATGGCGCCCTCGATCACCGCATCCCCGGCATGGCTGCCGCCAAGATCGCCGAGCTCGCCGGCATCGAGGTTCCCGCCAAGACCAAGATCCTGATCGCCGAGGTCACCTCCACCGACCCCGCCAAGGAAGAGTTCTCCCACGAGAAGCTTTCCCCGGTCCTGGCCATGTATCACGCCAAGGACTTCCAGGAGGCAGTCGACAAGGCCGAGCACCTGGTGCTCGCCGGTGGCCCGGGCCACACCGCCTCTCTGTACGTGCACCCCGCTCAGGCCGAGAAGATCAGCCTGTTCGAGCACGTCATGAAGGCCTGTCGTATCGTCATCAATACCCCGTCCTCGCACGGCGGCATCGGTGACCTGTACAACTTTGGCATGAAGCCGTCTCTGACCCTGGGCTGCGGCTCCTGGGGCGGCAACTCCGTCTCCGAGAACGTTGGGGTGAAGCACTTGATCAACGTTAAGACTGTGGCCGAGCGCCGTGAGAACATGCTGTGGTTCCGCGCTCCCGAGAAGGTCTACTTCAAGAAGGGTTCCACGCCCGTCGCCCTCGACGAGCTCGGTACCGTCATGGGCAAGAAGCGCGCCTTCATCGTCACCGACCAGTTCCTCTTCAAGAATGGCAACACCCGCGCCATCGAGGCCAAGCTCGACGAGATGGGCATCGCCCACGACTGCTTCTACGACGTCGAGCCCGATCCGTCGCTGCAGTGCGCACGTCGCGGCGCCAAGCAGATGGCTCTCTTTGAGCCTGACGTGATCATCGCCGTCGGCGGTGGCTCCGCTATGGACGCCGGCAAGATCATGTGGATGATGTACGAGCACCCCGAGTGCAAGTTTGAGGACATGGCCATGGACTTCATGGACATCCGCAAGCGTATCTTCACTTTCCCCGAGATGGGCAAGAAGGCCTACTTCGTCGCCGTCCCGACCTCTTCGGGTACCGGCTCCGAGTGCACGCCGTTCGCCATCATCACCGACAAGGAGACCGGCATCAAGTGGCCGCTCGCCGACTACGCGCTGCTTCCCAACATGGCTATCGTCGACGCCGACAACTGCATGACCGCCCCGCGCGGCCTGACCGCTGCCTCCGGCATCGACGTCATGACCCACGCCATCGAGTCCTACGTCTCCATCATGGCTTCCGACTACACCAAGGGCCTCTCCGAGCGCGCTGCTAAGCTCGTCTTCGAGAACCTGCCCTCCAGCTTCACGAACGGCGCCAAGGACCCGCATGCCCGCGAGGAGATGCACAACGCCTCTTGCATGGCCGGTATGGCCTTCGCCAACGCCTTCCTGGGCCTCAACCACTCCATGGCCCACAAGCTCGGCGCTTTCCATCACCTGCCCCACGGCCTCGCAAACGCCGTCATCCTGACCCGCGTTATGCGCTACAACGCCGCCGAGGCTCCCGTCAAGATGGGTACGTTCTCCCAGTATCCTTACCCCAACGCGCTGCACAACTACGCCGAGATGGCCAAGTACTGCGGCATCGAGGGCAAGGACGACAAGGAGGTCTTCGAGAACTTCATCACGAAGCTCGAGGAGCTCAAGGACTTCATCGGCGTCAAGAAGACCATCGCCGACTACGGTGTTGACGAGCAGTACTTCCTCGACACCCTCGACGAGATGACCGAGCAGGCATTCAACGACCAGTGCACCGGCGCTAACCCGCGCTACCCGCTCATGAGCGAGATCAAGGAGCTCTACCTGGACGCCTACTACGGCCGCGAGCCTCAGGACTACGCCGTCTGCTAGTTTTAGCACGGTTTTTAACGGCGGGGGTGCACGGGTGTTTCACACACCCCCGCCGTCGCTTCTATCGCATCGTTGAAAGGATGCAACCATGCTGCTACCCGATTCCAAGACCGAGCTCGTCCGCCGTGGCAACAAGGTCGTTTACGACCTGGGCGACAAGATCGTCAAGGTCTTTAACGAGACCAAGCCTGTCTCCGACGTGTTCAACGAGGCTTTGAATCTTGCCCGCATCAATGAGTGCGGCATCCGCAGCCCCAAGGCTCTCGAGGTTTCCCAGCTCGAGAACGCCAACGGCTGGGCGCTCGTGACCGAGAAGGTTCCGGGCACCACCCTTGCCGAGAAGATGACTGCCGAGCCTCAGCGCTTTGGTGAGTATCTCGAGATGTTTGTCGACCTCCAGATCGAGATCCACGGCTACACCTCCCCGCTGCTCAACCGTCAGCGCGACAAGTTCGCCCGCATGATCGACAGCCTTGATCAGCTCAATGCCACCACGCGCTACAACCTTCAGGAGCGTCTGGACGGCATGACCAAGGAGTTCAAGGTCTGCCACGGCGACTTCAACCCCTCCAACGTCATCGTCGGCGACGACGGCCAGCTCTATGTGTGCGACTGGGCACACGCCACCCAGGGCTCCCCTGCTGCCGACGTTGCCACCACCTACCTGCTCTTCGCCCTCAACAGCAAGGATCAGGCTGAGGCCTACCTGGAGCTCTACTGCGACCGCGCTGACATGCCCATGCAGGTCGTGCGTCAGTGGACGAGCATCGTCGCCGCTTCCGAGCTCGCTCGTAAGCGCAACGTGAACGATGAGTTCCTGAAGAACTGGATCGACGTCGTCGATTATCAGTAATATCTGAGCGATTTATTTCGCATCGGAGGCACAAGAAAACCCCGCAGCTCATTATGAACTGCCTCCCATTTCTTGGACACAAGAAATGGGAGGCTTTTTTA
>JAQDZZ010000010.1:0-80743 GCA_027671585.1 Coriobacteriaceae bacterium AM22-12AC-r
GGCGTAGGCCGCTTATTAGCCCGTCCAAGAATTGGGGCGCAGTTCAATATGGGCTGTGGGGTTTTCTTTTACCCGTCGAGCTAATTCACGCAACAAAAAGGACTGCCCCGCATCTCATCCTAAGAGAGATACGGGGCAGTCCCGCAATTACATCTACTAGCAGAAATGTCGATTAACGGCGTGCTGCCTTCACAAGCTCGGCGACCTTGGCGACGACCTCATCAATCGCCACATCCTCGCGCTCGCCCGTAGCACGGTCCTTGAGCTCAACGGTACCGTTCTTAAGGCCGCGCTTACCCAGAATCACCTGATACGGGAAGCCCATAAGGTCGTTGTCGGCAAACTTAAAGCCAGGACGCTCATCGCGATCGTCGACGACGACCTCGATACCCTCGGCGCACAGACCCTCGACGATTTGGTCGCAGACGGTAGCGCACTCCTCCTTCTTGGGGTCGAGCGGAATCACCGCGACCTCGTACGGGGCAACGGAGACCGGCCAGACGATACCGTGCTCGTCGTTATGCTGCTCCACGACGGCAGCGAGCGAGCGAGACACGCCCACGCCGTAGCAACCCATGATGAGCGGCTTCTCCTTGCCATCCTCGTCCATAAAAGTGGCACCCATGGCCTCGGAGTACTTGGTGCCCAACTGGAAGACCTGAGAGACCTCGATACCGCGGGCAGCGGAAAGCGGCTTGCCGCAGTGCGGGCAGGGGTCGCCGGCAACGACAGTGACAAGGTCGGCCCACTCGTCGACGGAAAAATCGCGCTCGGGGCAGGCACCGGTAAAGTGATAGTCGACCTCGTTGGCACCGCAGGCCCACTGCTTGGACTCACGCAGGCTCTCATCGCAGACCAGACGAATACCCACGGGCAGGTTAACCGGTCCGATAAAGCCCTTATGCAGACCGTAGGTCTGGAGCTCCTCGTCGGTCATCATGCGATAGCCCTTGCCAAAGACGTGCTCGGCCTTGCAGTCGTTGAGCTCGTGATCGCCCGGAACGATAGCCACAACAGGCTTACCCTCGGCATCGATGAGCGCCAGGGACTTGCGCGTGCCGTTCTCGGGGAACCCAAAGAACTTGGCAACAGCCTCGATGGTGCCCATACCCGGAGTCTCGACCTTGGTGAGCGTACCGTCGCCGGGGCCCTCGGTCACGACGACCTTGGTGCTTGCCGCCTCGTCATCGGCAGCAAAGCCGCAATCATCACAGTAGACCAGCGAAGCCTCGCCGGCCTCGGCCAGCGCCATGTACTCGACGGAGGTGTCGCCACCGATCTCGCCGGAATCGGCGACGACGGGCAGAGCCTTGATGTAGCAGCGCTCGCAAATGTTAGCGTAGGCCTGCTTCATCTTGTCGTACTCCTCCTGCAGGCTCTCCTGCGTGGCGGAGAAGCTGTAGGCGTCCTTCATGATGAACTCGCGACCGCGCATCAGGCCAAAACGGGGACGGAACTCGTCGCGGAACTTATCCTGGATGTGATAGAGGTTCACTGGCAGCTGCTTGTAGGAACGCAACTCATTGCGCACCAGGGCAGTCACGGTCTCCTCGTGCGTGGGTCCGAGCACAAACTCGCGGCCGTGGCGGTCATCAAAGCGCACAAGCTCCTTGCCATAGGCATCGATACGGCCGGACTCACGCCACAGCTCGGCATCGACCATGATGGGCATCATGAGCTCCTGGGCGCCGGCAGTGTCCATCTCGTCGCGCACGATGTTCTCGATCTTGCGAATCGAGCGCCACGCGAGCGGCAGATAGGAATAGAGACCGGCGGCCTCCTTGCGGATCATGCCGGCACGGAGCAGCAGGCGATGGCTCGCAAGTTCGGCGTCGGCCGGATCCTCTTTGAGCGTCGGAGCATACAGCTTAGACATATACATTGCTCGAGTCATTTATTTCTCCTCAATAAGCTTGTCGACCTCGGCCATAAGCGCATCGACAATTTGGTCCTCAGCTACTTTACCAATGATCTGGCCATGCGAAAAGAGCAAGGCCTGACCACGTCCGCAAGCAACGCCCAGGTCGGCATCAGAAGCCTCACCGGGGCCATTAACGGCACATCCCATGACGGCAATCGAAAGCGGCGCGGCATAGTTCTTAAGCCGCTCGGTTACTTCCTCGGCGATGGGAATCAGGTTAACCTGGCAGCGGGCGCACGTGGGGCAAGAGACAATCTCGGGACCACGGCGACGCAGGCCCAGTGACTGCAAAATTCCCCAGGCGACCGGCGGCTCCTCGACCGGATCGGCCGTGAGCGACACGCGCATGGTGTCGCCAATGCCCTCGGAGAGCAAAATACCCAAGCCTACAGAGCTCTTGATGGTGCCCTGGAGCTTGGTCCCCGCCTCCGTCACGCCCAGGTGAAGCGGAACGTGGGGAATCTCACGTGACAGGGCTCGATAAGTATCGAGCGTCGTTTGCACGCTATGGGCCTTGGCCGAAAGCACAATGTTCGTAAAGCCGCGGTCCTCAAAGTGCTTGACGAAGCGCTCGCTCGACATCACGAGCTTTTCGGGCTGCGTGAGGTCTTCGCGCTCGGCGATATCCTGCTCAAGCGAGCCCGCGTTCACGCCAATGCGAATCGCGCACCCAGCGGCGCCCGCGGCATCGATCACGGCATCGACCTTGGCCCAATCGCCAATGTTGCCGGGATTGATGCGGAGCTTGGCGGCACCGGCCTCAACGGCACCAATGGCGAGCTTATGGTTAAAGTGGATATCAGCGACAATCGGCACCGGAGACTCGGCACAGATGGTGCGGAAACCCTCAAGCGCGGCCTCGGTGGGCACGCTCACACGCACGATATCGCAGCCAGCCTGCGCCAACGCGCACACTTGCGCAAGCGTTGCCTGGGCATCAGCGGTATCGGTGCAGGTCATGGATTGGACCACCACCGCCGCGCCGCCACCGATCTGCACACCGCCCACATGCACGGGGCGCGTCAACTCGCGAGGCAAAGGATGGGATAAAGACAATCCAAACACTCCCCTACAAAATAAATCGAAGGATGTCGGAACGAAGCATATAGACAAACAGCAGCGCAAAGAGCGCGATGCCCACATAGCTCACAATCGTCTGGACCTTGAGCGGAAGCTCGCGGCCCGCAATCTTCTGAATGATCTCGATGACTAGCTTGCCGCCATCGAGTGGCGGGATGGGCAGCAGGTTCATAAAGCCAAGCGAGAATGAAATGAGGGCGGCAAACGAAAGGAACGTGGCAGGGCCGGCAGCAGCAGCCTGTGAGGACATAACGCTAATACCCACGATCGAAGAGGACTGATCGAGAATCTCCATCGTATGCTGCGGCTGGAGCAGGCGCATCACGCCCTCCGCTGTCTGCACAACATAGGAGAACGACAGGCGAGCCGACGTGATGGGGTCTAAACGGACCACCTGCGTAGAGGCATACACACCTAGGCGATCGTCCTCTTTGAGCGCAACCGTGGTCGAATGCTGCTTGCCGTCACGCTCGTACTCAATGGCGATATCGTCCTTACCGGCAGCCTTGCCGATGGCATCGTAAACGTCCATCCAGGTAGAGCACGATACTCCGTCGACCGAAAGAATCGCGTCGCCGCCCTCGATTCCCGCCGAGGCGGCAATCGAGCCTTCGTCAACCTGGCCAATCACATTGGTATCCACCGGCACGGTGACACCTGCGATGGAATAGATGCTCATAAGGAGCAAAAAACCCGTCAGGATATTGACGATAATGCCCGCAAGCAGCATAAAGGCACGCTTGACAAAGCCCTGGCCCAAATAGGTGTGCGAGCGCTCGCGCGCAAGGAATTCGGCCTCGTCGCACGGCAGTTCCCATACATCGCCCTCGGCAGTCGCATGCCCGCGATCGAACCGACGGCCGTCAAAGGTGGTATAACCCGCCGCGTCACGCGGCAGAGTCTGGTACTTGGTGGGATAGTAGCTGGGCGAAGGCTTTTCCCCTTCTTCATACCAGGGAGCGATAGAGCCCCAGCCCAACAGCAAAGCACAGGCCTCGAGCACATCCTCCTCGGACAGCTCGAGCTCGACGGCAAGATCGGCCACCGTCACCCGGCCGTGGCGATAGATGGCCGCGAGCACGCGATCGGCACACGAGACGTCGGTCGGATCCATACCGCAGATGGCAGCGTAGCCACCCAGCAGCAGCGGGGTCACGCCAAACTTGGTTCCAATGCGACGCGACGTGTAATGGATGTCAAAGCGGCACGGCAGACCCAAAAAGAACTCGGTCACACGGACGCCGCAGGCACGCGCCGCCAAAAAGTGGCCGCCCTCGTGCAAAAACACGAGGACGGAAAGCATCAGCAGGCCCCAAAAGACCGATGAGAGAACGCTCAGAACAGTATCCATAAAACGAAAAAGCAATCCTTATGGGTTAGGAACGGGTTGCGGCGAGCACCTGCGCAGCCTTTTCACGCGCCCACGCATCGGTGTCGCGAAGCTGCTCAAACGAATCGACCACCTGCATATCGTGGGCGTACATGCAGGATTCCACAATGCGATCGATATCGGTAAAGCTGCAGCCATCGTGCAGGAAGGCATCGACGGCGACCTCGTTGGCGGCATTGAGCACGCACGGCATGGTGCCACCCGTCTTGCCGGCACGCTCGGCCAGTGCCAGACAGCGGAAGGTATCCATGTCGGCAGCATCAAACGTGAGCTGCCCCAGCTCGCGGAAATCGATACGAGGCGCCGGAGTATCCCAACGCTCGGGATACGAGAACGCGAACTGGATGGGAATACGCATGTCGGATGCACCGAGATGCGCCATCACGGAGCCGTCGGCGAACTCGACCATAGAGTGAATCTTGGACTGACGCTGCACGACCACGTTAATGAAATCGAGGTCGCAGTTAAACAGATGCATGGCCTCAATGCGCTCCAGGCCCTTGTTCATGAGGGTGGCGGAGTCAATGGTAATCTTGGCACCCATGGCCCACGTGGGATGCGCGAGGGCATCGGCACGCGTCACGCGATCGAGCTCGTCGCGCGTGCGGCCAAAGAACGGACCGCCCGAGCAGGTGAGCCAAATGCAGTGGGCCTCGCGCGGGTTCTCCCCCAGATAGCACTGGTAGATGGCGGAATGCTCAGAGTCGACCGGAATAAGCTGGCCCGGTTGTGCCAACGGCATAAGCAAGTCGCCACCGACGACGAGGGACTCCTTGTTGGCAAGGGCAAGGCGCTTATTCGAGGTCAAGGCCGCATGGCTCGCCTCGAGACCGGCGGCGCCCACAATAGCGACAAGCACGCAGTCGACATCGTCGCGATGCGCGAGCTCGCAAACCGCCTGCGCGCCAACGCCGAGCTTCGTTCCCTCGGGCAACTCCTGCAGCACGGCGTCATCGCCATGATCGACATCGGCTACGGCAACCGCCGGAACCGAGAACTCACGGGCAGCGGCAACGAGCTCAGAGGTACTGGAGTTAACGGACAGCGCCGTCACCTGCAGGCGATCGGCATGCTGGCGGCACACATCGAGCGCCTGGGTGCCGATAGAGCCTGTACAGCCCAGGATGGCAACACGGAGACGTCCATCGGAGCCATACGTCGTCTGGAAGGACATTACAGCACGCCTCCGATCATCAGCAACAGCTGCGCGGTGATGCAGCCGAAGATAAGCGAATCGCTACGATCGAGCATGCCGCCGTGGCCCGGGATAAGGTTGCCGGAATCCTTGACGCCCACACCGCGCTTGATACGCGACTCGATAAGGTCGCCGATAACGCCCAGAATGGACACCACCACGCCGCACAGCAGCGCATAGGGCAGGCTGAGCTTGTAGAAGTGCGTCGCCCACAGGATGAGCCAAATCAAAACCGAGCCCAAGATGCCGCCGACAAACCCCTCCCAGCTCTTTTTGGGAGAAATCTTGGGAACCATCTTGTGCTTGCCGATACGGCTGCCCACGATGTAGGCAAACGAATCGGAGACCCAAAGGGACGCGCAAACGCCCACTGAAAGCAGGGCGCCGGCAAAACCGGGCACGGCATCGCGCAGCAGCACGATAGCCGACAGCATAAAGCCAGTGTAGATGGGACCCATGAGCGTCACGGCCACATCAGAGATGCGGGTACGCGGCGACCAGACATACCAAATGCCCACAGCGAGCATCAGGGCAAAAAGCAGGGCATTCAGCAACATCGAATCGCCCAACGCCGACAGCGGAAAGAGTACGGCGGCAGCGATACCCATGCGCTCGTTAGCCATCTTGCCATCGAGCCTTGTCATACGGAAAAACTCATAGCAGCACAGACCGCTCATGACAGAAACAAAGATGGCCGTGGGCACGATACCCAAAACCAAGCACAGGATAAAGACAACGGCGTAGACGATACCGGCGGCGGCACGGGTAATAAAGCCCGCCAGCCACGAACCGGTACCGTTCTTCGCTGCAGGCGCTCCCGCAGCGGCAGCTTTGCGCGCAGGCGTCTTGGGAGCAGATGCCTTGGGACGATCGGACACGATTAAGCCTCCTCGGTCTTGCTCAGTCCACCAAACCTACGGTCACGGCCCTGATAGGCCAAAATGGCGTCGACAAGGCCCCAACGATCAAAGTCGGGCCAATAGGTATCGGTGACGTAGAACTCGGAATAAGCCACCTGCCACAGCAGATAGTTCGAAAGGCGCAGCTCACCAGAGGTGCGAATCACAAGCTCAGGATCGGGAAGACCGGCGGTATAGAGGTGGGAAGCCACCATGTCGTCATCAATTGCGGCAGGATCGATCTTACCGGCGGCAGCGTCGAGTGCAATCTGACGGACAGCGCGGGTAATCTCGGCACGCGCGCCGTAGTTGACGGCAAGCGCCAGCGTCATACCGGTATGATCGGCGCACTCGGCAAGACCGCGTTCAAAAACGTCGCGGGTCTTCTTGGGCAGCGCGGAAATGTCACCCAAAAAGACAACACGCACGTTTTCGCGCTTCAGAAGCGGCAGCTCGTCGATAAACGTCTTGGCAAACAGATGCATCAAAACGTTGACCTCATGCTGCGGACGGTTCCAGTTTTCGGTAGAAAACGCATAGGCAGAAAGCACGTCGACGCCTAGGCGCACGCAGGCGGTAATGATCTCGCGCAGCGAGACGATACCTGCCTTATGACCCTCGGTGCGCGCAAGACCGCGCGACGTAGCCCAACGACCGTTGCCGTCCATGATGCACGAGATATGGTGCGGAATCTTATTGAGGTCAAGGTCGGAAAAACCGACGCCCGCAGGGGCGTCGGCAAAGTACTCGACCAGTTTATGCTCGTCGTATTGCACCTTAGATCTCCATGACCTCGGCTTCTTTTTCCTTCAGAAGCTCCTCCACCTTGGCGACATACTCATCGGTGTGCTTCTGGACCTTGGCCTGCTCGCGACGGACATCGTCCTCGGTGAGCTCCTCATCGCGCTCGAGCTTATTGTTGAAGTCGCGACGGATGTTGCGGATAGACACCTTGGCCTGCTCGGCGTACTCGCGGCACTCCTTGACGAGCTCGCGACGGCGCTCCTCAGTGGGGGCCGGGAACGGCAGACGAACGACGGTGCCATCGGAGTTGGGGGTAATGCCCAGATCGGAAGCGCCGATGGCCTTGACGATAGCGTTGATGAGCGCCTTGTCCCACGGCTCGATGAGCAGCATGTGAGCCTCGGGGGTCTTGACGGCGGCAACCTGCGTGACCGGCGTGGGGACACCGTAATAATCAACGGTGATGTCGGACAGAATGTTGGCGTTGGCGCGGCCGGTACGAACCTTGGAGAAGTTGTGCTTGAGGGACTCGAGCGACTTGTCCATATGGGCGGTGATGTTCTCTGCCATGCTTAATCCTCCTGATAGACGAGCGTGCCGACGGGCTCACCCGAAAGCGCGCGCTTGACGGTGTCCTCGCCATCGATGTTGAGGACCAAAATCGGCATACGGTTATCCTGACACAGTGCCGTAGCCGTGGAATCCATAACCTGCAGACCGCGGACGAGAACCTCGTGATAGGTAATCTTGTCAAAACGGACGGCATCGGCGCACTTGACGGGATCCTTGTCGTAGATGCCGTCAACCTTGGTGGCTTTAATCAGAATCTCGGCGCCAATCTCGCACGCACGAAGAGCCGCGGCGGTGTCGGTCGTAAAGTACGGATTGCCCGAACCGGCAGCGAAGATGACGACGTTGCCCTTGGACAGATGGTTGATAGCGCGGCGACGAATATAGGGCTCGCAGATCTCGTTCATCTGGATAGCGCTCATCACGCGGCAGGGAACATCGTTATGCTCGAAGGCATCCTGCAGGGCAAGCGCGTTCATAACGGTTGCCAGCATGCCCATGTAGTCGGCCTGAGCACGCTCCATGCCACCGGCAGCGCCGGCCATGCCGCGGAAAATATTGCCGCCGCCGACAACGACGCCGACCTCATGGCCAACGGCGAGCAGCTCCTTGACCTGTTTGGCAAGATGGTCGGTAACCTTGGGGTCGATGCCATAGTGGCCGTCGCCCATCAGTGCTTCGCCAGAAAGCTTCAGAAGCACGCGTTTATATCGGATGTCGGACAAAGCGATCCTCCTTTAGATTGAACTCTCAACATTCTATCAAAGGCTCTAAGAAGAGCCATGAAAAAGCAGGCTGTGAGTAAAACCCACAGCCTGCTCATTACCAGCTACAAGAGCTTATTTACTCGCCACGGACCAGACGGTCAAAGGCAACGACGGTAATGGTGTCGCCGAGCTCCTTGGAGACCTGCTCAGCGTACTTCTTGATGGTGAGGGAGCTGTCCTTGATGAACTCCTGCTCGGTGAGCACGGACTGCTTGTAGAACTTCTCCAGACGGCCGACAGCCATCTTCTCCTGGATAGCCTCGGGCTTGCCGGACTCGGCAGCCTGAGCCATGTAGATCTGCTTCTCGTGCTCGACGGTCTCGGCCGGAACCTGATCGCGGGTGGCGCAGATCGGGGCAACGGCGGCAACCTGAAGGGCAACGTCGTGAGCGAAGGTCTTGAAGGACTCAGCCTGAGCGGTCTCGGCCTTCTCGAAGGCGAACTCGACGAGGACGCCGATCTTACCACCCATGTGGATGTAAGAAGCGAGCGCGCCGTTCTCGGCCTTGCGGGCGGCGAAACGGGAAATCTTCATGTTCTCGCCCATGATGTGAATCATCTCGGTGAGCTCGGAGGAAACGGTCTCCTCGCCCATCGGCTTCTCGAGCAGGGCGTCGACGTCAGCAGGCTCGGTGGTAGCGACAACCTCGGCGACCATGGAAGCAAAGCCGGTGAACTTGGCGTTGGAGCCAACGAAGTCGGTCTCGCAGGAAAGCTCGAGCAGAGCGCCGGTCTTGCCATCCTCGGAGACGAACGCGGCGACAGCGCCCTCGTTGGTCTCACGGCCAGCCTTCTTGGCAGCCTTGGCAAGGCCGTTCTTACGCAGAACGTCGACAGCAGCGTCCATGTCGCCGTCTGCCTCGACGAGAGCCTTCTTGCACTCCATCATCGGGGAGTCGGTCATCTCGCGGAGCTGCTTGACCATAGCGGCGGTAATCTGGGCCATTGTGGTTCCTTTCAAAGAGATGAAAAAGAATTAACTAAGACTGATTTACTCGGCCTTGGGCTCAGCGGCCATCTCGGCCTCGGAGACCTGCTCCTTGCCGGAGCCAGCGAGGCAGGCGTCAGCCATGAGCTCGCACATAAGGGTGACAGCGGAGATAGCGTCATCGTTGCAGGGGATGCCGTACTCGACCTCGTCGGGATCGGAGTTGGTGTCGATCAGAGCGACGACGGGGATGTTCAGGCGCTGGGCCTCCTTGATGGCGTTCTCCTCGCGCTTGGTGTCGATGACGAAGAGAGCCTGAGGCAGGCCCTTCATGTCGCGGGCGCCACCGAGGTTGGTCTGGAGCTTGGTGAGCTCCTTACCGAGAACAGCCTGCTCCTTCTTGGGCAGAACAGCCATGCGGCCGTCCTCGACCATGGCCTCGAGCTCCTCCATGCGGTTGATGCGAGAGCGGATGGTGACGAAGTTGGTCAGCATGCCGCCGAGCCAACGCTGGTTGATGTAGGGCATGTTGGCGCGCTCAGCAGCGTTCTTGACGGCCTCCTGAGCCTGCTTCTTGGTGCCGACGAACAGCACGTTGCCACCCTTGGCGACGTTCTTGACGAAGGTGTAGGCCTGATCGGCGTCGAGGATGGTCTGCTTGAGGTCGAGGATGTAGATGCCGTTGCGCTCACCGAAGATGAACGGCTTCATCTTGGGGTTCCAGCGACGGGTCTGGTGACCGAAGTGGCAGCCGGCCTCGAGCAGGGTGCGGATATTAATCTTGGTAGCCATGTTAAACCTCCTGTGGTTTGCCTCCGCGCGGGGTCATCCTCCAAAACCAACCCGGACATGTGCTACCAAAGCCCGGGCACCACGGTATGAAGTAGCCGCGCGTGCGTGATAAAAACATGTTGCCGTGAAGCAACCCGATGAATGATAGCAGGAATGCTTCTTCCTGCCAACCCGCAATCAAAACCACACACCTGAGTGCGGCGCGGGACGTCCCAGCCACTATTCGCCTCGGGGATGGGCTTGAGCCACGGCACGTTTGAGCCGATCGGGCGTGAGATGCGTGTAGATCTGCGTCGTGGACAGGCTCGCATGACCCAGCAGCTCTTGAACCGAGCGCAGGTCCGCGCCGCCCTCGAGCAAGTCGGTCGCAAAGGTATGGCGCATCGCATGCGGGGCGATGTCGGCCGGAATGCCGGCGAGCGTCGCCAGCATATGAAACCGCCGCCTGAGCATGGCGGCACTCATGCGATTACCGCGCGCCGATATAAGCAGCGGATGCGGCCCGGTAGCGGGGTCACGACGCTTTGCCTGAGCGAGCAACTCCGGCCTCCCCTCCTCAATATAGAGACGCGTCGCCTCGAGCGCACGACGATACAGAGGGACGATACGTTCTTTGCTCCCCTTGCCCCACAGGCGCAGCGTGCGTTCGGACCACGCAATGGACTCCACATTGAGTGCTGCGAGCTCAGAGATACGGGCGCCCGAGGCATAGAGCAGCTCGAGCATCGCCGCATCGCGCAGTCCCGCGGGTGTTGAGGTATCAGGCGTCTTGAGCAGCGCCTCCACCTGATGGGTCGTCAGCACACCGGGTAGATCGCGCGGGAGCTTGGGCGAGGAAATTGCCGAGACCACATCGCCCTCCACGACCCCCTCGGCAGCCATCCACCGATAGAGCGAGCGAATGGCAGACAGGTGTGCCGCAAGCGTTCGGGGAGTCACCTGCTCACGCGAAAGCTCGGCAAGATAGCGACGAATGGTGCGCACGTCGGCAGCGAAAGAATCTATATTCTCACGCTCGCACCAGGCAGCAAAGCGCTCCAGCCTCGAGCCATAGGCCGTCACCGTGTTGGGAGAAAGTCCCTCGACGCGTGAGATATAGGCAATAAACGAGTCGACGGTGTCGTACAGGTCAAAGGCTATGACCGGTCGCCTCCAAACAGATCGGGGCGAGTGGCCAGATAGGCATCAAGGGCCTCGAGCGCACGGTCCGCATAGGCCTGGTAGCGGTCGCGCTTGCTGCGGCGCTTACCATCCTCGAGTGGCGGCACCAGGCCAAAGTTGACATGCATAGGCTGATAGCCCACCGTGGCCGGATCGGTAGCATAGCCCACGAGCGCGCCCAAAGCACCCACGCGCGGCAGCTCGACGGGAGCGGCCCCGACAGCCTCGGCATAGGTGTTGAGTGCCGCGAGCAGACCTGTCGCCACGGCTTCCATGTACCCCTCGGTGCCGGTGATCTGACCGGCCAGGCGCACGCCGGTACCAGGCACGGCAAAGGTGCCATCGAGCACGTGCGGCGCATCGACAAAGGTATTGCGGTGCATGACACCGTAGCGGAAGAACTCGGCGTTCTCCAGACCCGGCACCATATGGAAGACGCGCTTCTGCTCGCCAAAGGTCAGGTTGGTCTGGAAGCCCACCAGGTTATAGGCGGTCTTCTCCTTGTTCTCGGCACGCAGCTGAATCGCCGCCCAGGGACGACGACCGGTTCGCGGGTCGGTGAGGCCGACGGGCTTCATGGCGCCAAAGCGAATGGCGTCCTTGCCGGTGCGCGCAACTTCCTCGGCAGGCTGGCAGGCCTGGAACAGATCGCCGCCCTCAAAGTCCTTGAGCACCACGCGGTCGGCCGTGGTAAGCGCCTCGATAAAGGCCTCGTACTCTTCCTTGTTGAGCGGAGCGTTGAGATAGTCGCCGCTCCCCTGCTCCTCGTAGCGCGACTGCGAGAACAGCACGTCCATATCGAGCGTGGAGGCATCGACGATCGGCGCCGCGGCATCGAAGAACGCAAGGGCGTCGCCACCGACGAGCTTCACGACCTCTTCGCTCAACGCCGGCGAGCACAAGGGGCCGGCGGCAATGACCACGTGACCTTCGGGAATCTGCGTGACCTCGCCGTGAACGATCTCGATATTGGGACGGGCGGCAACCTCGTCCTCGACAAGCTCGGAAAACTTGACGCGGTCGACCGCCAAGGCGCCACCGGCGGGAACAGCCGCGCGATGGGCGCAATCGAGCAGGACCGAACCCATGCGCTCAAGCTCGGCCTTCAGCAAACCAGCCGCGGAATCCGGACGGGTCGACTTAAACGAATTGGAGCAGACGAGCTCTGCCAGGTGATCGGTATGGTGGGCCGGGGAGCTCACCTGGGGGCGCATCTCGCACAGCTTTACGGCAAACCCGCGATCTGCCAGCTGGATCGCGCACTCCGATCCCGCCAGACCGCCACCGATAACCGTCACCTGATCGAACTGCATCTGCAAACACCTTTCTAATTGACACGTTTTCCATTGTGACCGAAGGGCGTCTGGGCGTGAAGGGCAAACTTGGAGGGCGCATACCTTCCATCCATCATGCGCTCGATAAGGCCCTCGAGCTCAAGCGAACCCAGGAGCTTAAGTACGCCGACGGCATCAAGCGAGACGAGCGCCGCAATGTCATCGACCTTGAGCGGAGAGGCGATGAGCGCATGCATCACGGTCTGCTGCGTTGGATCCAGGTCGGCAATGCCGGGAGCATCGGGGCGCGAGTAGCGCAGGGTGCCGTAGATGCGTGAGATAGCCATCTCGATAGATTCCTCGTCGATGATGCAGCAGGCACCGTTCGCAATGAGGTAATTCGTGCCACGCGACTCGGGCGATAGGATCGACCCCGGCACGGCAAGAAGTTCGCGCCCCAAATCCATAGCAGCCTCGGCTGTAGAAAACGTCCCGGAAGGCATACCCGCCTCGGATACAAAGAGGGCTTGCGACAGGGCCGCGATCACGCGATTGCGGCGCGGAAAGGCAAACTTGCGCGGACCCATGCCCCACGGAGAGATCGACACGATCGCGCCGCCCGTATCGAGCGTGCGAGTAATAAGCCCCGCGCTCGAACGCGGGTAAACCACGTCGGCGCCCGTCCCTAGCACCACGACGTGTTTGCCGCCGGCGTTGACCGCAGCCCAACCCGAGGCCTGGTCACAACCGACCGCGCCGCCCGAAACAACCGTCACTCCCGCCTCGACCGCCATCTTTGCCGCAAGCTCTGCCACGGCAAGACCATACGGAGAGGCCTTGCGCGCGCCGATGATGGAGAGCGCAGGCGTCGAAAGCACCTCGGGGTTGCCGCGCACAAAGAGCGTCTGGGGTACATCAGATAGCTCCAAAACGGACTCTGGATACAACGCGTCACCTGGATGCAGTTCGAAGGTCCCCTCGGCCATCATTGGTCCCTCCTTCCCTGGTACATCGCCGCCTCGAGCACGTGATCCTGCGTCACCTGCTCGCTCTCGGCGACATCGGCGATGGTACGTGCGATACGCACCAGGCGCACGATGCCGCGGCCCGTGAGATGCGTGCGCTTCGACAGGCCGAGCACACACTTCTCCGCCGCATCATCGAGCTCAAAGGTCGAAACGACGCCGTCAATGGACCGCGTCTCGTCATCCTCGACCTCGGCATCCGCATCGTCCATACGGGACTCGCGCCAGGCGCGAAAGGCGCGACCGCGCACAACGTAGTCACGCAACTCGGCCGACGACATACCCTCCGCACCCTCGATAATCACTTGGGGGTCGGGACGGGTCACATCGATCATCATGTCGATACGGTCGGCTAAAGGACCGCGCAGCTTTGCCCGATAGCGCTCCACCATCGATGCCGAGCAGCGGCATGGCACCTCGCGATCGCCCAAAAAGCCGCAGGAGCAGGGATTGCTCGCGGCCAGCAGCTGAAAGCGCGACGGGAAGGTAAAGGCCCCGTCGACGCGTACGATCCTCACATAGCCGCGTTCGATGGGCTGACGCAGCGTCTGCAGCACACCCGTGGGAAACTCGGCAAGCTCGTCCAAAAAGAGCACGCCGCCATGAGCCAGGCTGATCTCACCCGGATGCACCGGGCGTCCTCCGCCAATGAGACCCGCCGTTGAAATACTGTGATGGGGGCTTCGAAACGGCCGATGACCTGCCAATAAGCCATCGATGTTCTCGCCCAAGACCGAATGGATGCACAGCGCCTCCTGCTGATCCTCAATGGAAAGCTCGGGCAGGATGCCGGTCATACGGCGCGCAAGCATCGTCTTGCCCGATCCCGGGGACCCAATCATGAGCAAGCCGAGTTCTCCTGCCGCCGCAAGCGCCATGCCGCGTTTAGCGACTTCCTGCCCCAGTACGTCGGCATAGTCGAGCTCGGGCTCAAAGGTCGCCTCGACGCCCTCGGAATCCAGATAGTGCCGAGCCGCCTCGCCCATGCCATGGGCAAGCTGAGACAAATGATCGATGAATCCACAATCCACGCCCGCGAGCGGCACATGCTGATCGGACCTGCCGGCGATAAAGGACAGCCCCATATCACGCGCCAATAGCTGAAACGCCACCTCGCCCTTGACGGGAAGCACCGTACCGTCCAAGCCGAGCTCGCCGGCGATAAGGCAGCGATCGAGGTTGTCACGGGGAATCTGCCCATCGGCCGCCAGAACCGCGATGGCGATGGGCAGATCAAAGCCGCTACCGGTCTTGCGAATATCGCCGGGTGCCAGGTTGACGGTAATGCCAGAGCGCGGGATCTCGAAGCCTGCCGAGCGCATAGCGCACCGGATACGCCCGCGCGACTCCATCACCTCCATACTCGGAATGCCGAGCATCTGGATGCCCGGAACGCCACCGGCAAGCGAAACCTCGACGGTGACGGGAATTGCCTCGACGCCGCGGATACAGGCCGCGTGTACGGCAAACGTCTCAAACGCCATCACGACACCTGCCAATCGAACGCATTGTACTGGTGCTCAATCTCGGCGATATGCCCGCCGCGGATGGTGACGCCCACGGCATCGAAGCGAATCGACCTGAGCGGATAGTGCTCCATGAGATAGTAACTTGCGATACGGCGATACCGACGCTGCTTTTGGGCGTCCACGGCCTCCTCGGGAAAGACCCGCGTGGTGCAATCCAGGGCGACGCGTCTCGTCTTGACCTCGGCCATCACCACGACATCATCGAGCTCATCGAGCAGCACCAGATCGGCTTCGCCCTCAATGCAACGATAGCCCTGCTCCAACAAGGTGTATCCACGCTCGTTAAAGTAATCGATGGTGATCAGCTCGCCCAGCATGCCGAGCTCGCGGGGACTGAGCCCCTTGATAAACTCGGGCGTAATCGCCCCGCAGTCGAGCTCGCCGTCTTCCCAGCGCTCCTTGAGTTGCTGCGTCTTGCTCTTTTTGCTTGCGGCACACATGGGGTCTCCTTTCCCGCACACTGCATTGCCCCGATGATGAGGGCGCCTTTCATGCGGGTAAGTACCGGAAACAAACCAAAAGCTGACCAAATACCGACAAAAAACGGGCCGTACGCAACTATCACGTTGCACACGGCCCGCTACCAGCAGGTTTATAAAACGCCAGAGGTCCCTGTCTCCACAATTGGCCTAGAAAAGGCGCTCAGTCTGCAGAAAGTTTCCGCAAAAGCTCACACGATGCAGCGGACAAAGTCCATGTTTGCGAATCGCCTCGATGTGCTCGGGACTTGCGTAGCCCTTCGACTCGGCCAAATGATACTCGGGGTACTCGGCGTCGTACTCGACCATCATCTCGTCACGCGTGACCTTGGCCATGATGGACGCCGCGGCGATACAGGCGATTTTGGCATCGCCCTTCACCACGTCGCGCTCGTTGGGAACGGCGCCCAAGGGGTTACCGTCCATAAGCACGCAATCGGGCTCGAGCCCCGTATCGGCCACGGCGCCCGCGACGGCAGCGCGGATGGCGCGGGCCATGCCCATATCGTCGATATCGGCAGGCGCGATATGGCAAAAACCAATCGCCGTCGCGACCTCGGCAATCTTCACCGAGAGCAGCTCGCGGCGCGCCGGCGTGAGCTTTTTGGAATCGTTGATGCCCCAGACGCGCGGCTCCATGGGAAGGCACACGGCGCACACCGTCAAAGGACCGGCCACCGAGCCGCGACCCACCTCGTCGACACCCACGACCACGCCATCCCCACCGAGCTCGTGCATCAGCTCGTACATACCGTTGACGCGCTCGCGCTCGGCAAGTTCCTTGGCATGGCGCTTAAGGGCGCGCTCGCAAGCCTTGATCACTTGCTGGCGCGGATCCTCGCGATAATGCTCCACGAGGGCGGGGATCTCCTCAAACGTGGCGCTCGCCAGCTCGCCGGCAACCTGCGATGCCGAAACCGAGCTCGTCATGTTGGCCATATCGGGGCCTCCTTGCATGCAAATCAGATAAAAAGAAGGGCCACCCGAAGGTGACCCTTTTGTCCAAACGAGTGGACAGACGCTGCGATCTTCTTAGCGCTTCTCGGGGATGCGAGCAGCCTTGCCCACCTTGTCGCGGAGGTAGTACAGCTTGGCGCGACGGACGCGACCATGACGGACGACCTCGAGCTTGGCGATCTTGGGGCTGTGAAGCGGGAAGGTACGCTCAACACCGACACCGAAGGAAATCTTGCGGACGGTGAAGGTCTCACGGGCACCGGCGCCGGCCATGCGGATGACGTCACCCTGGAAAACCTGGATGCGCTCGCGGTCGCCTTCCTTAATGCGGTAGTGAACCTTGACGTTGTCGGCAACGCGGACCTGCGGGATGTCCTCGCGGATCTGCTGACGCTCGATTGCGCGGATGTAATCCATGTGCAATTCCTTACTCTTCTAGAGGTGCCGTACCACCTTGGCCGGCACGTAGTTGAACAAACGTATTCGAGTATACACGCCACGACCTTGGCTGCAAGAACTATTTTGCCCGTACGCAAAAAGACAAAAACACGCACTCTTTCTGCACTTATGCGCCGTCCGCAGCATCAGTCGTCGGCGTCGCCACGGTCGTTCCGGGCGCGATATAGCCGTATTCGAGCAGCACCGAAAGCGCATGCTGCTTCCAGGTGGCAAGCTCGTCGTCATTATAGTTGTCACGGACCCATTCGCTCATCGCGTCCTCGGCGTCTTGGGGCACCAGGTCCTGGCTGTCCGCCATCAGGTACAGGATGCCCAAGATGTCGAAGTCCTGCTTGGTCATCTCTTCCCTATTTGATGTGCTGATGAGGCCGTGATCGATGCCGTAGCGGCAGATATCGGTCAAAACGGTAACGAGGCCCGTAGGAATCGGCGAGGCATCCTTCGCGGCAGCGGGCGCGGTGTCATCAGCCAATGCAGTGGCATCGTCGCTCGCCGGAGCAGACTCGGCCGCGTTCGCTTCGGAAGCGGCCTGCTCTCCCTGGGCAGGAGCCGTGCTATCCGTCGTTGCCGAAGAATCCCCCGAAGATACGGACGTAACGCTCACCGGTGTCTCGACCACGGTCGTCATTGGGTCGACCGGTGCGGGTGCGGCGATGACCTCGGCCCAATCGGAATACACGCCGTCAATAAAGGCGCGAACATGGAAGGTGCCCGGTTGCGAGATGGTCATCGCGCCGTCCGTCGCGACCGAAATGCCCTTGCTCTCGAGCTACTGGGCCTCCCAGCTGCAGACTCTATCGACTTCCTTGCCCGTCGTGTCATAGACCGTAGCCGTCAGGCCTTCGATACCGTTGAGATTTTCCTCGACGCCGACGACGGTCTGTGCCGAGCCCTCGAGTTTGATGCTGCCATTAAACGGCTCGGGCGTCACATCACTTACCTTATATTTATAGGCCGCGGCGTCGATCTCGTCATTGGTCGAGACATGCCCGTTCACGTCCACATAGGTATCCTCGGGGATAAAGTACTTTACGTAGGCGGTGCCGGCCTTTTTACCCACCACGACTTGTTCGTGGGTGACAGGGTCGGTCTGGATCTCGATGACGTCGGACTTGCATTCCTTGCCCTTTTTATCGACCACGCGCCAGTCGCCCGACGACTTCACAAAGCCGTAGTAGTCAACATCGTCCTCGTCCCTTGCACGCACGCGATAGGAAGAGATGGGGTCTTCGTCTCCAACCGTAAGCCTTCGGGTCTTATCGGTCTGCAGCGACACGAGAATCTTGGAGATGGGCTTAATAGGCTGCGGCGTACCCAGCTGCGTATCGACCGTCACCGACTCAAACGACAGATTGGAACCCGTAATGGACATGGGATAGGTCGCGGCCATGTCGTTGAGCACGTTGCACGTGCGCGGGGCGCCACCGTTGCGCGAAGGCACCTCGCGATCGGCCAGGACCGAATTCCAATCGATGGCGCGCACCATGTGGTTGTTGGTGCGATACGACCAGCTCGTGACGTTTCCGGCGGTGGTATCGTAGCCGTCGTCGCCACGATGGGCGATTGAGCGCAGGAACAGGTTCTGCACGGCGTCGGTCGACTGATCGCCAAAGGTGGTGTAGAACGAGCGCTGGTCATAACCGGCGGTATGGAACTCCTGCACGGCGGCGTTGTCGTCGTAGCACTCGCCGTTCATGTTAAAGATAATCACGTCGAACGTCACGCCCACCGGCTGGTCATAGTCCTCGGAAAGCGTTGTGGTAGAACTCGTCTGCTTGCTATTGACCTGCGTGTGCGCCGGGATCGTCATATTGACGGTGACCGATTGATTGTCCGTCGTGGTGATCGACTGTTCCTCGGTCTTGCTCGCCTCCCACAACTGGGACATCGTGGTTTCGGCCGAAAACGAGGTCTCGATCTCCTCGCTCACCGTTCCGGGCACGCCCAGCGACTCCTTGAGGCTTACCGATGCGCCCCACGAGCCGCCTTTGGAATACGATGCGGATTCAGAAGTGCTCGTGCCGACCGTCTCCTCGGTACCGCGGGCGAGCGTGATACTCTGCGAGGCGTCCTCATAGCCGACGTTAAGTGCCGAGGTTACGAGCTCCTGCTCGGTCTTAGAATCAACAAAGGAATAGCCCGGCGCGTCCTCGGGCGCACAGTTAAGCTTGTTCACGCTGTTGAGCTGCTGAACTCTAAAGTTATAGAACGCGATGCCAAAGCCATTGAAATCGTACTGATAGGTGCCGCCGAGCTTATCCACGCACGCGATGGTGGCATAGATCACGTCTTGCTCGCTCGTGTCTTGCGACAGGCCGTCGAGTGGCACGTATTTACGAAAATCCTCGCCGGTCAGCTTGTGGCCGATGCAGTCGGCGATATCTTCGGTCAGGCGCTCATAGACCGCGTTCAGGCCTTTCGCCGACGTCAGGCCACTTTGAATGGACTTGTCGGCGCCGTCGGAATGCTCACCGTTGCCGCCCGAAAGCGCATCATACAGATAGATGTAGTGACCCTTACCGAAGTCCTTCTCAAAGCCCTTACCGGCGTGGTCCCAGTACAAAAAGTCCTTGGAGTCGTCGCCTCCGCCATAGCCAAGGATGTTATAGGCAAGCGATGCCCAGTTGGGCAGCACCTTTTTGACGGCGGCCGTGTAGAACGAGACGTTGTCGTACATCGAGGTACGGCCCTCGAGCTTGCCGTCATCGATATCTACAAACGTGCAGTCGCGATCGTTGACCGTAATGGTGAGCGGGTTGACCACGTCACCATAGAGCTCGTCACGCGATTCATCTTGAAGGGCAAAACCGGCTGTCGGCATCCCGCAAAGCGCCGTGACCGCAACGACCACCCAGCACAGGGTCATCTGCGCTCCCCGACGCGCTCGTTGCAAATACCTGGTCAGGTTTTTCATCGCAGTCCTCCCGTCAGTTGCCAATGTATTGAACCAACGTAAAACGCCGCCGCGTCCACAGGGGGCGCGACGGCGCGAAGGGGGGCATAAAAGGCGCAAATGGAACGCGAGTCAGTTAAGCGGAACGCTTGGCCTCGAGCTTGGCCTGAGCGGCAGCCAGGCGCGCCAGGGGCACGCGGTAAGGCGAGCAGGACACATAGTCCACATCGGCAACGTTGAACAGGCCCTTGATGGACTTAGGGTCGCCGCCGTGCTCACCGCACACGCCAAAGTGCATGCCGGGGTTGGTAGCGCGGCCCTTCTCGACGGCCATGCGCACGAGCTCCAGCACCGCCGAGTCGATGGTCTCGAAGGGGTTGTCCTTCAAGATCTTCTTATGCATGTACAGCGGGATGAACTTGGCCTCGGCGTCGTCACGCGAGAAACCAAAAGTCGTCTGCGTAAGGTCGTTGGTGCCAAAGCAGAAGAAGTCGGCGTGCTGTGCAATCTCGTCGGCGACCATGCAGGCGCGCGGCAGCTCGAGCATCGTGCCCACGGGAATGTTGAGCTCGACACCTTCCTCGGAGGAAACCTCGGCAATCACGCGCTCGATGACCTCGCGAGTCTGAACGTGCTCGGCCGTAATGGAAACGAGCGGGACCATAATCTCGGGACGCGGGTCGACGCCTTCCTTGATAAGGCGGGCGGCAGCCGTTGCCACGGCACGAACCTGCATGAGCGGCAGGTCACCGAAGACGACGGACAGGCGTACGCCGCGCAGGCCGAGCATCGGGTTGGACTCGACCATGCCGTCGATACGACGCAGGCGGGCACGCAGGGCGGCGAGCTCTTCCTCGCTGGCGCCGGCGGCCTCCTTCTTGGTGATGGCGACCTCAAGCTCGCGAGGATCATCCAGGAACTCATGAAGCGGCGGATCGAGCAGGCGAACGACCACATCGCGACCGGACATGGTCTTGAACATCGCCAAGAAGTCCTCGGTCTGAACCTTGAGCAGATCGGCCAGAGCCTGCTGCTTCACGGCCTCATCGTCAGAAAGGATAAAGCTCTGGATGATGTTCTTGCGATCGCCCAGGAACATGTGCTCGGTGCGGCACAGGCCGATGGCCTCGGCGCCAAACTCGAGCGCGAGCTCGGCATCCTCGGGGTTGTCGGCGTTGACGCGCACGTGGTTGGCGTGGCCGTCAGTCTCGTCCAGGCGGATCTCGTCGGCCCAAGACAGGATGGTGTCCAGGTCGCCGGTGAGCTCAGCGGAAACCAAATCGACAGCGCCATCAACGACAATGCCTTGGGTTCCGTCGATGGAGATGATGTCGCCCTCGTGCAGCACGCGATCGCTGCCCTCGATACGCACGACCTTCTCGGCCGCGTCGATATGGAAACGCTCGACACCGCAGACGCAGGGGGCACCCATGCCACGGGCGATAACGGCGGCATGGCTCGTCTTACCACCGTGGCTCGTCAAGATACCCTCGGCGGCGACCATACCCTTCAGGTCGTCGGGGTTGGTCTCCCAGCGGACCAGAATGACCTTGTGACCCTCGACGGAACGTGCGACGGCGTCGTCACTCGAGAACACGACCTCGCCCACAGCGGCACCGGGACTGGCGTTAAGGCCACATGCGAGCGCCTCGTACTTCTTGGAGGAGTCGAACTGCGGGTGCAGGAGCTGGTCGAGCTGCGCGGGGTCGATGCGGCTCACGGCCTCCTCACGGGTGATGAGGCCTTCTCCGACCATCTCGATAGCGATGCGCAGGGCGGCGGTTGCGGTACGCTTGCCCACGCGGGTCTGGAGCATCCAGAGCTTACCCTGTTCGATGGTGAACTCGATATCGCACATGTCGCGGTAGTGATCCTCGAGCGTCAGGAAGACACGCTCAAGCTCCTCACCCGCGGACTCGAGGCCCGGGGTGGTCTTTAGGTCGGCGATGGGCTCGGTGTTACGGATGCCGGCGACGACGTCCTCGCCCTGAGCGTTGACCAGAAAGTCACCGTAGAACTCCTTGGTGCCGTCGGCCGGATTGCGCGTAAAGGCGACGCCGGTCGCCGAGGTCTCGCCCTTATTGCCAAAGGCCATAGCCTGGACGTTGACAGCGGTGCCAAGGTCGTCGGAAATGCCGTGTTGCTTGCGGTAGATGCAGGCACGCTCGTTCATCCAGCTGCCAAAGACGGCCTGAATGGCAAGGCGCAGCTGGAGCTCCGGATCATGTGGGAAGACGGGCTTGCCGTCGGCGACTTCGAGCTCGGGGTACAGGGCGGCCTCGACGTTCTCAGAGAAAATGCTCTTAAAGGTCTCGACGAGCTCCTGCAGGTCCTCGGCCGATAGCTCGGAGTCGACGCGAACGCCGGCGACCAGGCGGGCCTGGGTCAGGGCGTTTTCGAACAAGTCGGCATCGACACCCATGACGACGTTGGAGAACATCTGGATAAAGCGACGATAGCTATCCCAGGCAAAGCGCGGGTTCTGCGTCTGGGCGATAAGGCCCTGGACGGAATCGTCGTTGAGGCCCAGGTTGAGAACCGTATCCATCATGCCGGGCATGGAAAACGGAGCGCCCGAGCGAACCGACACGAGCAGCGGATCGGAGGCATCGCCGAGCTTCTTGCCGCAGCGGGCCTCGAGGTCGACCTCGGCGGCAACGATTTCGTCGAGCGCGCCCTCCGGCCACACGTTGCCGGCACCAGAGTACTCAACGCAGGTCTGGCAGGTAATGGTAAAGCCACCGGGAACCGGCAGGCCGATACGGCTCATCTCGGCAAGGTTCGCGCCTTTGCCGCCAAGCACGAAGTTCATGGACTTGTCGCCCTCGGTGACACAAGTGCCCTGGGCATCGGTTCCAAAACGGTAAACCCTCTTGCAATCGCTCACGATACTTCCCCTTCCATGCGCTCTCGCGCACGACCGTGGTAACGAATCGACCCGCCGGATGCGGGCCGTGAGGGAACTATACGGCGGGATTTGAACGGGCTTGAGCAGAGGATGCGCGGTTTGGTAAACGTGCTAAAACCTGCGGTAAACGGTAGGTAAAGGTGGCTACCTTATGAAGATACCAACAAAGGAACTCGCAGGTCAGATGTAAGAAATACTGCTAAATCGGTTTATCATAAGTAGTTAATTTGGGATGGGGCTTTTTTAGCTGCCCCCGCAGGCAATCGGCCAAAGAGCTCGTAACCTCAGCCAGGGTAGCTAAAAAAGCCCCGTCCCAAATTAACTACTTTTGTTGAGCGCGGAGGGCGGCACGGTGGGCTCTTGCCTCTTGAATCTCTTCGAGGTGAGCGATGATCTCGGAGGCGCTTTCCTCGATCGCCTTGCCGTCGGTGCGAACCACAAAGCAACCCAGACGTTTCATGAGGGCGCGAGCCTCCTCGAGCTCACTGCGTACACTCTCAGGCTCGGCATAGGAGCCCGCAACGGCACGGGCATAGTCGTCGCCCAGGCGGCTATCGCGAATCTCGGAAATCACATCGACGGTCGAAATCAGACCGAAAAGACGCATCGGATCGACCTCGTAAATCGACTTGGGCGGCTCCATACCGTGCGCCAGCGGAACATTGGCGACCTTATAGCCCTGATAGGCCAAATACATCGACAGCGGCGTCTTGGATGTGCGCGACACGCCCAGCAGCACGATATCGGCACCCGACAGATCATCGCAGCCGCGCCCGTCATCGTGCTCGACAAAGTACTCCATGGCCTCGATACGATGGAAATACCGGTCATCGGTCTTATGGATCACACCCGCCACTCCTTTTGGTGGCACGCCAATAAGCGACGACAGCACCGCGAGCGACGGGCCGATCAGGTCGACCGAGCGAATGTGCAGCATGCCCAAGTAGTCGAGCACGCGAGCCCGAAGCGCCGGGTCGACGATGGTATGGAACACGGCGATATCGCGATGGTCGGCATCGACTCTCGGGCCCACAAACGATTTGACCTGCTCCACCGAGGTCACCTTAGGCAGGCGTAAAACACGAAAAGCCCCTTCATCAAATTGCCCGGACGCCGCAAGCACCACCTCACAAGCGGTATCACCGAGCGAGTCGGAAATAACGATAACAGTGGGACGAGCGGTGACCGGGCAATCCATGCGGGGCTCCTTTTGCGCTTATGCGCAGGCTAGCTTACTTTTTGCGGGCAAGCTCACCAATGTTGGCGATGCCGGAGAAAACGGCCTCAAAGCGGTTGAGCAGCTTAAGGCGATTATCGCGAAGCTGCTCGTCCTTGTCCATGACCATAACCTCGTCAAAGAAACGGTCGATGGGGGCGCGCAGGGCGGCCAGAGCGGCAAACGCAGCAGGATAATCCTCGGCGGCAAGGGCGGCATCGACGGCGGTCTGAGCGGCCTCGGAGGCGTCGGCAAGCGCAAGCTCGACCTCGCCCATCAGGGCGCGATCGTACTCCGCGCCCAGCTCGGGCTTGGAGATATGCGCGGCTCGGGCGTAGGCGGTCGCCAGGTTGTCGAAGGTCTCGGCGTCGTTCTTGCGGGCCTCGTCGAGGGCGGCGCAGCGGGCGAAGAAGACCGACGGGGCAATGATGTGCACCGCGGAAACAGCGGCAACGGTGTCGGCCGGGATCTTCTCGTCGCGGGCCATGCTCACCAGACGGCCGTGGAAGAAGTCGCGAACCTGCTGGGCGACCTCGGCGGCGTCGAACTCAATGCCCTGCTCGCTATAGAGCTCGAGCGCAAAGTCGATGAGCGACGTGGGGTCGATCGGCAGACGGTCGCGCAGGATGTTGATGATGCCGATGGCGGCACGACGCAGCGCGTACGGGTCGGAAGAGCCGGTCGGGGGCTCGCCGATGGCAAAGATGCCGGCAATGGTATCGAGCTTGTCGGCGCAGGCCACAATGCAGCCAGCGGTGCCCTCGGGCAGCTCGTCGCCGGCAAAGCGGGGACGATAGTGATCGCGAATAGCGTGAGCGACCTCTTCGTTCTCCCCCATCGCGATGGCGTAGTAACCGCCCATCACACCCTGCTGGCTCGTGAACTCGACAACGGCGTTGGACACCAGGTCGGCCTTGCACAGGTGCGCGGCGCGGCCGGCATCGGCGGCCAGGTGGGCACCCAGGTGAGCCTCACGGGCAATAGTGAGCGCGAGCTGCTCAATACGCTCGGACTTGGCGAGCACGCTGCCGAGCTTCTCCTGGAAGGCAACCTTGGCCAGGCGCTCACGGAACTCGTCGAGGGAGATCTTCAGATCCTCCTCGTAGAAGAACTTGGCGTCGTCCAGGCGGGCGCGCACGACGCGCTCGTTGCCGTCAATCACGCGCTCGGCGTTCTCGGGCTTGCTGTTGGAGACGACCACGAACTCACGCGTCAGCTTGCCCTCGCCGTCATAGATCGGGAAGTAGCGCTGGTTGGTGAGCATAGACTCGCAGATGATCTCGTGCGGGACCTTGAGGAACTCCTCATCGAAGGTACCGACGAGCACCGTCGGCCACTCGCAGAGGTTGATGACCTCCTCGAAGACCTTCTTGGGCGTGTCGACGTGGCAGCCAGGGCGCGCAGCCTCGACCTCGGCGATACCGGCGAGGATAGCCTTGCGACGGCGCTCGGCAGAAAGCACGCCGGCGTCCTCGAGCACCTGCTCGTAGACGGCGGGGCTGGCAACAACGTGGTCACCGGGACCAAGTACGCGATGACCGCGCGTGGTGTTGCCGCTCGTCACGTCGGCAAACGACACGGGCACGACGTCCTCGCCCAAAAGGCAGCAGATCCAACGGACCGGACGCACGAACGTGGCATGCTCGTGGCCCCAGCGCTGACTACGGTAGTTGGGCCACTGCAGGCCGGCGATGGTCTTCTCGCACAGGGCCGTCAGGATCGGGGTGGCCGGGGCGGAAGGAATGTTCTTCTCGGCAAAGACGTACTCACGGCCGTCGGTGTCCTCGCGACGGACCAGATCCTCGGCAGCCACACCGCACTTGCGGGCGAAGCCCTGGGCGGCCTTGGTGGCGTTACCGTCGGCGTCAAAGGCGATGTTTGCCGCAGGGCCACGCTTGACCTCGTGAACCTCATCGGTCGCGGTGGCGACGTCGGCAACGAGCGCAGCCAGGCGACGCGGGCTCGAGATCACGCGGACCTCGCCGTGGGCCAGACCGGCCTCATCGAGACCCTTGGCGATCATGGTGCCAAGCTGCTTGACGGCATTGTTCAGCGGTGCAGAGGGCATTTCCTCCGTACCGATCTCAAACAGGAAATCCTTAGCGTCTGCCATGGCTTACGCCACCTCGCCTTCCTGGTCGGCATTCTCGTTGACTCCGGCGACCTCGGCCATGTAGGCCTCGCAGCACGCCTTGGCGACGGCGCGGACGCGCAGGATGTAGTTGGCACGCTCGACCGCGGACAGGGCGCCGCGGGCATCGAGCAGGTTGAAGGCATGGCTGCACTTCATGACGCAGTCGTACGCCGGCAGCGGCAGTTTGCGCTCCAGGCAGGAGTGGCACTCGGCCTCATAGTCGTCAAACTTCTGACGCATCATCTCGACGTTGGCGACCTCAAAGTTGTAAGCGCTGAACTCGCGCTCGTTCTCGAGGAACACGTCACCATAGGTCATGGGCGTGCCGTCGGGCAGGTAGCTCCACACCAGGTCATAGACCGAGTTGACGCCCTGCGCGTACATGGCGATACGCTCCAGGCCATAGGTGATCTCGACGGGCACGGGGTCGACCTCGATGCCGCCCACCTGCTGGAAGTACGTAAACTGCGTGACCTCCATGCCATTGAGCCAGACCTCCCAGCCAAGGCCCCAGGCGCCGAGCGTCGGACTCTCCCAGTCGTCCTCGACAAAGCGGACGTCATGGTCGTTGGGGTCCAGGCCAATGGCGGCCAGCGAACCCAGGTAGAGCTCCTGGGCGTTGACCGGCGAGGGCTTGATGAGCACCTGGAACTGATAGTAGTGCTGCATGCGGTTGGGGTTCTCGCCGTAGCGGCCGTCGGCGGGACGGCGGCAGGGCTGCGCATAGCAGGTGCGCCACTCGGCGGGACCGAGCGAGCGCAGCGTGGTCGCGGTATGGAAGGTACCGGCACCGACCTCGGAGTCATAGGGCTGCATAATGACGCAGCCCTGCTCGCCCCAGTACTGCTGGAGGCGCAGGATGATGTCTTGGAAGGAAAGCGATGAAGCGTTCATGCCTCTAATATCCCCTCGTCGAAACGATTACACGGTTAGGTACTGTACTATAGCGGTTTTTAGTCGATAGCGCCGATACGGTTGAGCGGCCAGTAACGCACGAGCGCCACGGCGATCAAGTCGGAGCGGTCGACCGGGCCAAAGTAGCGCGAGTCGGCAGAGTTTTCGCGGTTGTCGCCCATCACCCACACGCACCCGTCGGGAACGGTGTAGGGATAACTCACCTGGGCGCCAGGCGCTTGGACCGAAAGCGGCCAGCTCATGCCCGTCGTATAGTCCTCGTCGAGCGCTTGGCCGTCAACGACCACCTTGCCGTCCTGCAGGTCGACCGTCTGGCCGGCCGTGGCAATAACACGCTTGACAAGAACATCATGCTCGGAAGTGGCATCGGGGTTGTGGAACACCACGATATCACCCTGTTTGACGGGCTGACCGAGCTCGAGGCTCACCTTTTGTGCCAGGATCTGGTCGCCAATCTCGATCGTGTCCTCCATGGAGCCGGTGGGTACCACAAAGGGCTCGACCACAAAGGCGCGGATCAGGAAGGTGGCCACGAGCGCGATCGCGATGACCGCGACCCACTCAAAAGCGCCCCTCAACGCGGAATGCTGCGATGGAACCATTCTCACTCCTCGCCCTGCGAATACGAAGCGTCCAGAATCTCCTGCGCGTATGCGCGCTCCTGGGGCGTAAGCCGTGCCGTCTCGATCAGGTCGGGACGCCAGCGGCAGGTGCGCTCGATTGAATTCTTACGGCGCCAGGCGTCAACCTTGGCATGGTCACCGCTCACGAGCACAGGCGGCACGCCCTCGCCGTTGAATTCAGCAGGGCGAGTGTACTGCGCATACTCGAGCAGGCCTCCGTCCTCGGCGGTCGAGAACGACTCGTCGACGTTGCTCATCTCGTCACCAAGGGCGCCGGGAATCAGGCGTACGACGGCATCGGCAACGACCATAGCGGGAAGCTCGCCGCCCGTGAGCACGTAATCGCCGATCGACAGGCGCTCGTCGGCATACGCATAGGCACGCTCGTCGACACCCTCGTAACGGCTGCACACAAACAGCAAGCGCTCGCTTTTGAGCAGGCGCTCGGCCACATGCTGTGTAAAGGGCTCGCCACAGGGGGTAAAAAACACCACGGTGGGCTTAGGACCCTCGGAGCTAATAGCCTCGATGGCCTCGGCAATAGGCTCGACCTTCATGAGCATGCCCTGCCCGCCGCCGTACGGCTCGTCATCGACGGTACGATGGCGGTCGTGCGTCCAGTCGCGCAGGTTATACGCCTTAAAATCAAAAAGGCCGGCCTTGCGGGCGCGGCCCAAAATCGACGTGGACATAACGGGCTCAAACATCTCGGGAAAGACCGAAAGGGTCTCAATCAGCATGTTGTCCTCCCTACTTGTCCATATCGATCAGGCCGTCCATAACGTGGACGGAAATTGTTCCTGTGTCGGGAAGATCGAGCACAACCTGCTCGATCACGGGAATCAGTACCTCGCCGTACCGATCACCCTCGACAACCCAAACATCGTTAGCGGGCGTCGACATGATCTCGACGATCGTGCCGAGTGAACCGAAGCGCTCGTCGACCACCTCGCGACCCATCAGGTCGGTATAGGCGGCGTCGAGTGAATCGAGCTCAAAATCGTCACGATTTGCCAACACATAGCATCCCGTGATGCCCTCGGCGGCCGTCAAGTCGTCAATGCCCTCAAACGAGACCAGATCGCCATCGCCCGTATCGGTGACGGATACGACCGTGCAAAAACGGTCGCGCTTGAGCGCCGGCGGCGTCAGGGCGACGCGCATGCCCGGCTCCAATACAGAAGGAAGCCCCCGCAGCGGCTGCGCGAGGACCTCCCCCTTCCTTCCGTGTGGCTTGACCACACGGGCGATGTTTTTGTACTGGGACCTCAAAGTCCTAGCCCAGAACCTCTACCTCGACAGCAGTGTCGAGGCGAGCGGCCAGTGCACGGGCGAGCGTGCGGATGGCCTTAATGGTACGGCCACGACGGCCGATGACCTTAGCGACGTCATCCTCGGCAACCGAAACCTCAATCGTAGAAGCGTCGTCGCCATCGATGACCTCGAGGCTCACGGAATCCGGGTCGTCGACGATCTGAACAACGAGATATTCGACGAGATCGGCGATGCGATCTGAGAGCATTGCCTCACCCTCGAGCTGTGCAGCGTCAACCTCAGGCACGATTTACTCCTCGGCGCCCTCAGCGGCCTCAGCGGCAGCCTTAGCGGCCTCGGCCTCTTTGGCGAGCTGCTTCTTGGACTTCTTGACGACGGTCTCGGTCTTCTCGCCCTCGTTGGCGGCCTTGACCAGAGCAGCGACAGCGTCGGTGAGCTGAGCGCCCTTGGACTGCCAGTCAGCGATCTTCTCGAGATCGAGGTTGATGGTCTTGGGGGCGGTCATCGGGTTGTAGCGGCCAACCTCCTCGATGATACGACCGTCACGCGGGGCGCGGGAATCGGCGACGACGACACGGTAGTACGGACGCTTCTTAGCGCCGTGACGAGCAAGGCGAATCTTGACTGCCAAAGGAAACTCCTCCAACCAAGCAGCTTTAGGCTGCAACTACAAACAAACAGTTGAACATAATACGCCATCGACGCGGGCAGGTGAAGTCCGTGAGACCAACTTCTTCGGTGTAGTCGAAGGCAAATCCATATCTTAGACAAGAATTCGCGATTTGCAAGCACATCCACGCACCCCACATGAGCTGCGCGGTATACTCATGACATGGAAAGACGCGAACATACATACGGTTATGAGGATGCCATGGGCGTCACGCCGCCTCCCTGGACGGGTCCGGCGGTGGGTCTGATGGACCTCGATGCGTTTTTTGCGAGCGTGGAGATGCTCGATCATCCCGAATGGCGCGGAAAGCCGCTCATCGTGGGCGGTGACGCCGATTCGCGTGGCGTCGTGTCCACGTGTTCGTATGAGGCACGTCGCTTTGGCGTGCACTCTGCCATGGCCTCGGCCGAGGCGCGGCGCTTGTGCCCGCAAGCCATTTGGACGCACGGGCACTTTGATCGCTACCGCGAGGTGAGCGCGCAGGTTATGGCGATTCTCGCCGACGAGACCCCGCGCGTTGAGCGCGTATCCATCGACGAAGCTTTTATCGATATCACACCGGGTCGCTTTGAGCCCGAAGACCCGTTGCAGGTTGCGCGGCGTATAAGCGACCGCGTGGCAGCGCTGGGAGTGACCTGCTCCATTGGCGTGGGCTGCAACAAGACGGTCGCAAAGATCGCAAGCGAGCGTGACAAGCCGTTTGGATTGACGATTGTGCGCCCCGGGACGGAACAGCGCTTTTTGGCCGCGCTACCAGTGTCTGCCATGAGCGGCATCGGGCGCTCGGCCGAGGAACGACTGCGCCGCATGCGCATCTACACCCTCGGCGAGCTATCACGTGCACCGGAATCCACCTTGGCCTCTATTTTTGGCGTCAACGGCGAACGCATGCGCCAGCGTGCGCTGGGACTCGAAATCTCCGAAGTCACAAGTCTCGATGAAGAGCGTGAGGTTAAATCGGTGAGCAATGAGCGCACCTTTGCGAAAGATTTGACTGAGCGCGGGGACATCGAAGCGGCGATTGCGCTGTTGGGCGAGTCAGTGGGACGCCGCCTGCGCCGTCAGGGACTGACGGGCGCCACGGTGACGCTCAAGCTCAAGTATTCGTATGGCAGCGGGCGTACGGCACAGCGCCGGCTGCCTCATCCGACCGACGATGAGAACATCTTCGTGGCGGTTGCGCTCGAACTGCTCGACAACATCTGGCAGGAAGGCACGCATGTTCGCTTAGCGGGCATCGGCATGAGCGACTTCGACCACCAAGGCGGCATCCAGACCGACCTGTTCTGCGAAGTCGACGACCGCGGAGCCCAATCCAGCGACCGCCGCGACCTCTCGGTCGCTATCGACGCCGTCCGAGACAAGTTCGGCGACACCGCCCTATCCTTCGGCCGCCAATCCCGCTTCAACGATTAACCGCCTTTAGGCAAAAAGAAAGCCGGGCAGGTGCGGAAAACCGCAACTGCCCGGCGAAATGCGCGAAGCTAGCTAAAAATCCCCGTATCAAATGAGCTACTAGAGGAGATTGAGGGGGAGCTGGGGGGCGTCACCCCAGAGCTTTTCTAGGCGGTAGAAGTCGCGGGCTTCGGGAGTGAAGACGTGGACGACAACCGAGCCGTAGTCCATGAGCATCCAGGTCTTCTGCTCGCGGCCCTCGATGGAGAACGGATGCTCGCTGCAAGCCTCGGCGACCTTCTCCTCGATCTCGTCGACGATCGAATCGACCTGGCGGTTGTTGGTACCGGTGGCAAGCACAAAGTAGTCGCACACGTCGGAAAGCTCGGTCAGGTCGAGCACCTGCACGTCCTCGCCCTTCTTGTCGTAGGCGGCCTGCGCGGCGGCGCGGGCGACATCCTCGGCGGCGACACCGCTCGCGGACAGCGAGGCGGCGGTGCGGTCGGACGTGGCAACGAAACTCTTGTGCTCCACACCTTCAAGAATCTGCTCGTCAGTCATGGTCTCGTCGGCCATGGAATACCTCTTTCTAGACACACCCGAGCTAGCGCAGCTGGGCGTAATGGTTGTAAATCGTAATAGCCGTGGGATAAAGATAGCGCCCGGACTGGATCACATAGACCAGACCCTGCGCAAAACAGGAGAAGAACAACTCGTCAAGCGTCGACTCCCCCACCATCTTGCGCAGCGCGTGGGCATAATCACCATGGCGGTTGGGTTCGATGGCATCGGCCACAAAGACCACCATATCGAGCGGCGTCATGTCGCAGGCACCCACGGTGTGACGGTCGACAGCCTGGAAAACAGCCGACGACAGCTCGGGGAAAAGCTGCGGAAGCTCATAGGCGGCAACAGGGCCATGCAAAAGCGGCGTCGCGGCGGAAGGAGAGCCGGCAACCTTGATGCCATAGTGAAGCGCGCGGGCCACGAGCTCGTCATCGGAAAGAACCTTGTCCCAATCGTGAATTAAGCCGGCGGCAGCCGCATCAAAGCGGTCAACGCCGTAGACCTCGGCCAGATGAAGTGCGGTCTCGGCAACACCCAGCGAATGCACATAGCGCTTGCGCTTATCTTTCATGCGAACATCGAGCAGCTCTTGAATGCGCTTGAGCAGCGCGCGCTCATCGCCCTCAAACTGATCCTCTACCGACAACGTAGCCCCCATCACTCAAAATCTTCTTGGCCCAAATCGGCATATAGCCTGCGCTTGCGAATGTAGCCGAGCACGGACTCGCTCGTAAGATAGCGCACGCTCATGCCGCGGGCAACTCGCTTACGAATGTTCGTCGAGCTGATCGCCAGCGCCGGAATCTGAATATAGCGCACGTCGAACGGCAGCCCCGACTCTTTGATTCGGGCACGCGCCGTATCGATATCAAAGCCCGGTCGCGTCGCCGCAATAAAGGTAGCAAGCTCAGCGATTCGTTCGGCATCATGCCAGGTCACAATATCGATAATCGCATCGGCGCCCGTAATAAAGTAGAGCTTTACCTGCGGCGGGTAAAAATCGCGAAGGGCATGAAGCGTATCGGCCGTATAGGTTACGCCCGGACGGTCAATCTCGAACCGGCTCGCCAAAAAGGCCGGGTTCGCGGCGGTGGCGAGGACCGTCATGGCATAACGGTCCTCGGCAGGCGTCACCGGCTTGTCAAGCTTAAAGGCGGGAGAGCCCGCCGGCATAAAGAGCACAGCGTCCAAGTCGAGCGACTCGCGCGCCTGCTCGGCAGTCACCAGGTGCCCGTAATGAATCGGGTCGAATGTGCCGCCCATAATGCCAAGCCGAAACTCCTTGCCCTCTTTTATGGGAAGCTCGGGCAAACCGATTCCACCGCGCAGCGACATGGCTTACTCGCCCTCCGAGGTCTCGGCATCGTCCGCGGCATCAGCCGCATCGATAGCCTCGACGCCCTCATCCGCAGCATCGGCCACGTCAATGGCCTCAACGGCAACGTCCTCACCAGCGTCCTCGAGCTCCTCGTACTCCGAGAAGTCCTCAGCGCCCTCAAAGTCAAAGGCGCGCTGGCAAATGCGGACCTCGTCGCCCGCACGGCAACCGGCCTTCTCGAGCGCGTCGTCAACACCCATACGCGCAAACTTATGCTGCAGGTAGATGACGGCTTCCTCGTTTTCCCAGTCGGTCTGGATGACCATGCGCTCGATGGCACGACCGACCACGCGGAAGGCACCGGGCTCTTCCTGGACAATGCGGAACCGCTTCTCGCGCTGCAGACGGCGGCGCTCCCACTCCTCGTCGCGCAGATCGACCGGCTCATCAGAGACCGCCAGCTCGGCGCGAAGCTTAGCCACCTGCTCGCCTACGGCAAGCATCAGCGTATTGAGACCGGCGCCCGTCACGGCGGACACGGCAAAGAACAAATGGCCGTCGTCGAGTGCCGCACGCTTGAGGTCGGCAATCTTGTCGGCCGTGCCCGGCGCATCGCACTTGTTGGCGACGACGATCTGCGGACGCTCCGAAAGCTCGGCGCCATACTGCTCGAGCTCACGGTTGATGATACGGTAATCCTCGACCGGATCGCGATCCTCAAACCCGCCCGTCATGTCGACGACATGCATGATGAGCGCCGTGCGCTCAATGTGGCGCAGGAACTGGTGGCCCAGGCCCTTGCCCTCGCTCGCGCCCTCGATCAAACCAGGAACGTCGGCAACGACGTAAGAATACTCACCGGCACGCACCATGCCGAGGTTCGGCACGAGCGTTGTAAACGGATAGTCGGCGATCTTGGGACGGGCGGCACTCATGCGCGCGATAAGCGAGGACTTGCCCACCGAGGGGAAACCCACGAGCGCGGCATCGGCCATAAGCTTCATCTCAAGCTCAATCCAGTGCTCCTCGGCCGGTTCGCCCAGCTGAGCGAACGCGGGCGCGCGACGCACCGACGTCACAAAGTGCGTGTTGCCCAGGCCACCGGCACCGCCGGGCGCCACGACAACGCGCTCGCCATCGTGCACCAGGTCGGCAATCTCGAACATCGGGGTCTGCGTCTCGGGGTCGAGCTCGCGCACCACGGTGCCCATGGGAACCTTCAGGATCAGGTCCTCGCCGCTCTTGCCGTTACGACGGGCACCCTGCCCGTGCGTGCCGCGTTCGGCGCGGAAGTGATGCTTAAAGCGGTAATCGATCAACGAAGACAGCTGAGCATCGGCCTGGATGACGACATTGCCGCCACGACCGCCGTCGCCGCCATCGGGGCCGCCCTTGGGAACAAATGCCTCGCGCCTAAACGACATGCACCCGGCTCCGCCGTCGCCGCCGCACACGTTAATGCGGCTGATATCGGTGAACTGTGACAACAGAATCGCCTCCTACAAAAAAGAGGGAGACCCTTGAATCCTAAAACTCAAGTGCCTCCCACATATGTGCTCTATGAAGGGTGAATTACGCGTTCGCGAGCGGGCGTACGCTGACCCTGTGCTTGATACCCTTGTGGAACTCAACGGTACCGTCGACCAGCGCGAACAGCGTATCGTCCTTGCCACGGCCAACGTTCTCACCCGGATGGATGTGCGTGCCGTGCTGACGGACGAGAATCGTGCCCGTGGTTACCGTCTGGCCGGCATAGCGCTTCGTGCCAAGGCGCTGACCGCGGGAGTCACGGCCATTACGGGAGGAACCGAGTCCTTTTTTGTGTGCCATTGTGTATACCTACTCTTTCGTTACGAGTGTAATCTACTCGGCGACGGGAGCCTCGGCGACAGCCTCAGCCTCTGCCTTGACAGCCTTCTTGGCGCGGGAGGTAGCCTGAACCTTCACGATCTTCAGCTTGGTGAGCTGCTGACGGTGACCCTTCAGACGACGATAGCGCTTGCGCTTGTGGAACTTGAAGACCAGCTGCTTCTCGCCCTTGAACTGCTCAACGATCTGAGCGGTAACCTTGGCCTTGGCCAGCTTGTCGGGATCGGTGACGATCTTCTTACCATCGTTGAGGAAGATGACCGGCAGGGTGACCTTGTCGCCCTCATTGCCCTCGATCTTCTCGACGGTGATGACATCGTCGGTGGCGACCTTGTACTGCTTGCCGCCCGTGTTAACGATTGCGTACATGTTTACTTGCCCTTCATGCATCAGTTAGTGCAACAGCCGAATATAGTAGCAGGCGATAATACCCCCGTCAACGAGTATGTGGAGCAAATCCACAAGTTCGCACAGGTATGGGGCTGACGAGTCGGCCCTCGTCGTCCTCGCATGCTTGATTCTGACGCTCGACATCGTAGGAGCAGATGGTCACGAGGTCTTGCATACCGGTGGAAACAATAGGTGCATCGACGCCCGGGGTCAAGCCCTGCAACAAAACATCAGCAGCTGAAAGCAAAATCTCCGGACGCATGGAACCCTCGTTATCGGCATGGGTGTCGAGCATGAGCACCAGATGGTCCGGACGCTCCCCCGCCGTGAGCTCATAACCCACGAGCGTGTGATCCAAATCCAAGCGCTTGCTCTTTTTGCCGCGCGCGTAGTCGATGCCATGGTCCGCGCGCAGCGTGTCGATCGCACGACGAACCTCGTCGGCGCTTACGGGCGCCTCGGGATCCAAGTGCAGGTCGATGCGATACGACAGACGCGTGAGCTGCGCCGTCAACGCCGGTGTGCGCACGTCGATGTACGCCGCCTCGATGGGCGCCAGATCGGCCGGAGACGCCGCAGCCAGGCGCCCAAACGCCTCGTCGAGCGCCACGAACTCGGTCATAAACAGGTCATACCACTCGCAGGTCGACGACGTACCCACCGGTAGCGCCGAAGAGAAGCCCACGCGCATGTGCGGAGAGAAGCCCTGCGTGACGGCATAGGGAAGCCCCGCACGGCGCACGATGCGCTCAATGGTATGGATTACTTCGAGATGGCCCAGGTACTTAAGGCGATCGCGCTTGCCATAGCGAACACGAAGTCTAAAGAGCGTGGGGTTGTCGGTCAGGCGCTCACTCATGCGCGATCACCCATCAATACATTCTTGGCGTGAAGCGTGGGGCAGATTCCGCAGCCGGTGCACGACGTGCGGGTGCAGTCGGGAGTCGTGACGCCCTCGAGTGAGCGACGGTACTCGCGCTCGAGGAAGCCGCGCGTGCAGCCGGTGCTCACATGCTCCCACGGTAGGCGCCAGTCCAACTCGTAGGGCAGGTGCACGAGCTCATTGAGGTCGATGCCGTTTTTGGCAGCAGCCTCCTTCCAGTTATCGAGCGAGAAATGCTCTACCCAAGCGTCAAAGCGAGAGCCCGCGCGCCAAGCATCGATGATGACGGGCGTCATGTCACGACCGGCGCGGGACAGCGCGGCCTCGATGAGCGAGGTCTCGGCATCGTGGTAATGCACGCGGACGGCACGGTTGCGAACGCTCGTGACAAGCAGCTTCTGGCGGCGCTTGACGTCGTCGTAGTCGAGCTGCGGGCACCACTGGAACGGCGTGGCAGCCTTGGGAATAAAGACCGAAACCGAGATGGACACCGAGATCGAGCCGCGACGAGCCTTGGGCACCACGGAACGACCGAGCTCCAGCACGTGATCGGCCAGATTGGCGATGGCCACGATGTCCTCGTCGCGCTCGCCGGGAAGGCCCATCATAAAGTAGAGCTTCATGCGGTTCCAGCCGGCCTCGAAGGCTGCCTTGGCCGCACGGTCCAGGTCCTCCTCGGTCACGTTCTTGTTAATGATGTCGCGCATGCGCTGGCTGCCGGCCTCGGGCGCGAACGTCAGGCCGCCCTTCTTTTCGCCGGCGACCGACTCGGCCATATCCACGCCAAACGAATCCAGGCGCTGCGACGGAATAGACACGCGAATACCCGTATCCTCCAGGCGGCGGTTGAGCCTGCCGAGCACGTCGCGAATGCAGGAGTGGTCGGTCGTGGAGAGCGAGGTCAGCGACACCTCGTCATAGCCGGTCTTTTCCAGACCCTGAATCACCGACGAGACGATCTGGTCGGCCGAGCGCTCGCGCACCGGGCGATACGTCATGCCGGCCTGACAAAAACGACAGCCGCGGGCGCAGCCGCGCAGGATCTCGATAGACAGGCGGTCGTGAACCAGCTGCGCATAGGGCACGCACGACTGCGACAGCGGATTCGTGGCGCCGAAATCCTCGACGACGCGCTTGTAGACCACGGTCGGCGCATTCTTGCCCTCACGCGGCACGGTGTAGCCATGCGGCGAGCAGGGCTCGTCGTGACGAACCTCATAGAGCGACGGCACGTAGTTGCCGGCAATGGATGCAAGCTGCTCAACAATCTGCTCGCGCGGGACTCCTTCGTCGCGCAGGCGGCGATGCAGCTGGCAGGTCTCGAGCAGCGATTCCTCGCCCTCGCCGATGAGGATGGCATCGAAGAAGGCCGCGTACGGCTCGGGGTTGTACACCGAAGGACCACCGGCGATGATAATGGGGTCGTCCTCGGTGCGGTCGGCCGCCAACAGCGGAATGCCAGCGAGGTCGAGAGCCTCGAGGAAGTTCGTCACCGCCATCTCGTGCGGCACATGCAGACCGACGATATCAAACGAAGCGACCGGCGCTGCACCCTCGAGCGAGAGCAGCGGAATACCCGCCTCGCGCATGGCGTCACCCATATCGGGCCACGGCACATAGCCACGCTCGCAGGAGATGCCCTCGGCCTGGTTAAGGATGTTGTAGAGGATGGCGATGCCCTGGTTGGGCAAACCAACCTCGTACACATCCGGGTAGATCAGGCAGCAACGGTAGTCGGCATCGGGCTTGGAAAGCGTGCCCCACTCGTGATCGATATAGCGGCTCGGCTTTTCGACCTTGGCGAGCAGCGGCTCAATTAAATGAAAGCAGTCTTGATACGGAACGCGCAACGGAAAACCCCTAAGCAGCGAGATCGGATGCGTCTTGATAGGACGCCATAGGACGGGTAGCGCCCGCGACCGTGGTCACCAGATCGCGAACGCGGGAGAACGTGGCAGTGACCACCTCGTTGGCACGGCTGTAGTCGACATCGCGCTCGTAGAGCGAAACGAGCGCACGGCCCATGCCATAGGTGCCCGCGGCAGCAGTGAGCGCCTTGACGGCAAACCCAATATGCGGCGTCTGCTTGACGAGCGCGCGGGTGACCGCGCGGATCACAAGACCGCCGGCAAGCACGCCGGCGACCTCGTAGCCGCGCTCGGGCTTAATGCCGCGTCCAAAGACGGCAGCGAGCTCAAAGAGCATGCCCACCTGCGCCAGCGCCATAACGGGATAATCGGCGCCCGGCAAAAACACCAGCGCACCGGTCGCCATATTGGTGAGCGCGCACGAGGTGATGATACGATTGGCCGCCGCGATGCGCATGAAGGCAAAATTCGCCGCAAAAGCCGTTTCCTTGTCGGTGCGATCGAGAATCCAGCGGGCAAGCGTCTCGAGCAGATACGTCTTATCGGTTGCCGCTACCACGCCGAGCATGGGCGTGGACTCCTCGATAAACGGCACCTCCACAGCAGACTCGGCAAGCACGCATACGGGCGCGCCGGCGATCACGAGCTCCTGCACGGCACTCTCCAAGCGGTCGGAACCACACGAGAGCACCAGCACCACATCGGTATCGGTCTTTGGAGCAATTCGCTCCTCCCCCAGACGTTCGACGCGCACAATGCCCGAGGTCGTCTGCGGCACAAAGGCGTCACGCACCGTCTCGGCCAGAAAGCGCGAGGCGGACGAATCCAGATAGACCGAGACGCGCACCGGCGTATCGGAATCCTTCTTAACGGACGCGCCCATCTTAAAAGCGCGGGTCAGCTTATCTACGGGAATTTTCATAGCAAACCCCTCCAGCGGTTACGCGGCGCCCGAACGATGCCGCCATATGGATTGTACGATACCCACCGTCAGCAGCTGAATCATCATCGAAGACGAACCGAAGCTAATAAACGGTAGCGGAATACCGGTAATCGGCATCATGCCAATGCACATGCCGATGTTTTCGAAGGTCTGGAACGCCCACATGCCAACGATGCCCACACACGATAGGCGCAAGAACAGCGACTCACACTTAAAGGCGACGCGAATCGTCGAAAAGATCAGCAGCACGTAGAGGCACAGGAGCAAAAAGGAACCGCAAAAGCCAAAGGTCTCGGATAGGAAGGCGAAGACAAAGTCGGTGTGGAACTCAGGCAGAAAGCCGCCGGCCGACTGCGTCGCATGGCCCAAACCCTTACCAAAGAAGCCGCCCGAGCCAACGGCGATTAGCGACTGCTGCAGGTTGTAGGCATCGTCCGAATCGGCATTATCGGGGTCGATAAAGACCGTCAGACGGTTCATCTGGTACTGCTTGATGAGCACATCGTGGCCGAGCAACGAATCAAAGACCGAATCAAGCGCCAGAACGAGGGCCACCAGGCCCACGAGCAGGGCCAGGGTCGACAGCACCCATTCGCGGCGTGCACCGCTCATACAGATGACGATGGCGCCCGAAACAAGCACGACCAGGCCCGAGCCCAGGTCGCCCATGGCAACGACGGCCAAAAACGGAATGGACAGCATGCCGCAGAGCTTGACGTAGTCGCGAACGGTATCGATGCGACCGTTATACTGCGAGCCAAGCGTAGCAATAAAGAAGATGGTGATGAGCTTGGCAAGCTCAACCGGCTGGAATGTCAAGCCGATACCGGGAATCTTGATCCAGCCCGTCATGCCCAGACCGCCCGTATAGGACAGACCTGGAATCTTGGGCGAGAGGATCACGATCAGGTCGATGACGAGCAACGCCGTCGAGAAATTGGAAATACCGCGCAGGTCGGTACGCCAGACCAGCACCGCCAGCACCGTACCGATTCCAATTCCCAGCAGATGGCGTGAGAACGAAGCGTCGGCCTTAAACTGCGAAGCCGACCAGATAATGATGGCACCGTAGGCGACGAGGGCCACAGTAGCCACGAGCACACCGATATGCACCTTTTGGCGAAACGTGCCGCGCGAGGCCGAAAGTTGCTTGTTGACACGGTCCAGGCTGCTGCGAGAGCCGGTCTTGGTTGAACGGAACAGATCCGCCGGAGAAAAATCCATCGCAACCTCCTATCGAACCGAAGAATCGCCCGAGGCCGAAGAGGTATCGGGCTCGTCATAAATCACGCCGAGCACGTCGCGCACGACATGCATCGCGGTATCTGAGCCACCACCGCCCTGCTCCAGGACGGTAGCGATGACATACTTGGGGTCATCGGCCGGTGCATAGGCGCAGAACCAAGCGTATTCGTCCTCGCCGCTTTTCTCGCCCGTGCCCGACTTGCCGTATACCTGCGGCGTCAGGGTACCAAAGTGCGCCGCCAGGGACGTCGATGCCGTGTATATCACGTCGTGCATGCCGTTGCGAACAAGAGCCAAATCCGAATCGCTGTTGATCTTGGCCTCCAGGCGCTTCTTCTTGCCCTTGCCGTTGTACTTATAGGCATCGCCGTCGCCATCGCGCGACACGGCAGATAAAAACACGTGAGGCACGTACTGTTTACCGCCGTTGGCAAGACCCATATAGGCGCACGCCATCTGCAGGGGCGTCACCAGGATGTCGCCCTGGCCGATGGCAATGTTCGTCATATCACCGGCATTCCACTTGCGGTCCTCGGCAGATGCGTCGGTGAAGTACGACTCTTTCCACTCGGCATCGGGAATACGGCCCGCGCCCTCACTCGGCAGATCGATACCGCAGGTCTTGCCTAGGCCCCAGCGACGAAAGACCTCCTGCAGCCCCTCGGAATGTTTCTCGTCATAAAAGAACGCCTTGCCCATGTCGTAGAAGACGGGGTCGCACGAGTTGGCGATACCCGACTGCAGCGTCATGGTGCCGTGGCCGGAATGCAGCCAGCAGTACTTGCCCCACGACTTGCCCAGACCCGTCCAATAGCCCGTGCAGTTGGTCGTCTGCCCCGACGTGTAGGTTCCAAACTCAAGACCGGCCAGTGCCGAGAGCGGCTTGATGGTCGAAGCCGACATGTACTGTCCGCTAATGGCGCGGTTGAGCAGCGGGTGCGAACCCTTGTCATCATTGAGCTCGGTCCACACGTCATTTGAGACGCCGCCGATAAAGACGGACGGATCGAACTTGGGCTCGCTCGCCATGCCCAGGATCTCGCCATTGTTGGGATCGAGACACACCACAGCGCCGTTGCCGGCATTGCTGTAGCCAGTGGTCTTGGCAAGCTCGATAGCGCTCGCCAGTGCCGTCTCACAGGCCTGTTGGATCTTAAGGTCGAGCGTGAGCTTAATGTCGGAGCCGGCCTTCGCGGGCACGGCGCCGGCCTGACCGGTCACATTGCCCGAGGCATCGACCTTGACGGTCTGCTCGCCACGAATACCCTGCAGCAGGTTTTCGTAGTAGCTCTCAACGCCCGCCTGGCCCACGATATCGCCCGACTGGTACGTAATCTTGCCAGCAGAAGCATCATCATCGCCAGAGGTTTTCTTATTCTGGGCCTCGAGCTGCTCGGAGGTAATGGTGCCGGTATAGCCCAAAATGTGACAGGCCGTCTCGCCGTACGGGTACTGGCGCTCGGTACGCTCGGCAATCTTGACGCCCGGGAACTCGCCGGCGTGTTCCTTGATATAGGCAACCGTGGAGCGACGGACGTCCGTCGCGATGGTATGCAGGCTCTGAGCGCCCTCTGTATTGTCCTGAATATTGCGAAGGACCGCCACATAAGGCATTCCAAGCACGTTGGCAAGATGGCGAACCAAAACCTCATCCTCGGCAAGGTCGCGGTAGGCCACGACAGCAAGTGAGGGACGGTTCTGGACAAGTGCCACGCCATTGCGGTCGAGGATGCGGCCGCGCACAGCGGGTGTGGTAACGGTGCGCGTCTGATTGCTATTAGCCTGCTTTTCGTAATAGTCCGACGAGACCATCTGCATGCCCCACAGCTTGACGGCAAGCGCCGCGAACATCGCGCCCACACCCGTGGTGAGGATGGAGAAGCGGCCCTTAAAGGCGGTCGCCGCGGTATTGCCCTCGCCCTCGGTGGCGCGCGGGGCCGTTCCATGCTGTGTATCGTAGGTAAAACGGGAATCGCCACGACGCATGATGACCAGCGCGACCACGATGGCCACAACCAGCACGATACCGGCGATAATAACCGTCATCTGGGAAGACATCTACGGGCCTCCCCTATTTGAGCTTGCGGGTCTTGGGCTTAAAGCGCATACCCGTCTGGCGTCCGCCACGTGCGGAGAATCCATAGCCGGACTGCGGCACGACGCCGGACATCAAAAACGGAATGGCAACCAGACCCGTCAGGATCGAGGACGGCAGCGCATGGCCGAAGATCGCCACGACAAAGCTCGTCTCCAAACCCATAAACAGCAAGATGATGCTGTAGATCACATTAATGACGAGCGCAAAGGCGCCCACGGTGACGCCGCGCGCACTCGGGGTACCGCCCGTCTGACCGACGGCGCTGTGCACCAGGGCAAAAGAACCCACGGTCAGCAGAAGCGACATAACGCCCACCGGAACGGCAGCGGACAGGTCATAAAACAAGCCGCTGCAAAAACCGCAGACGACGGCACGGGTCGGGTCGCCCGAGAACACGCTTAGGCACACCAGAATAATCATGAAGTTGACGCGACCTCCCGCAATGGAGATCTGCGGTGCCAGGCCTGCCTGCAACAGCACACACACGATGGCGGCGATTACAAACGTGCGGGAGCTCATCCCCTGCTCGTGTAGATCCATGGACATGCCCCCTATTCGCTCGAGCCAGAATCGGTCGTCTCGGACGTGTCGGAACTGTCATCCGAGCTCTCGTCCTTCGTCTTGGTCGCAGCATCGCGCGACGTTCCCTGCGGCGTGCTGTTGGCCGTGCTCACGTCCTCATCCGAGGCCGACTGTTCGTCGGTCAGCGAGGTGATGACCAGCACTTCCTCGTTGTTCTCGGCCGTCGTCTGGGCGCGCACCACAATGGTGTAGTACACGTCGTTTGCGGATTTTTCAACCGACGAGACGGTGCCGAGCGGAAGGCCCTTGGGGAACACACCGCCAATGCCCGAGGTCACGATGATGTCGCCAACCTTAACATCGGAGTCGACGCTCACGTACTCAAGACGCAGCGTGCCGTCAGCCTGACCCTGCAGCATACCCTGGGCGCGCGTGTCCTGCACCATGGCGGATACGCCGGAGTTCTCGTCGCCAATCAGGCGCACGGTAGAGGTCTTGGCCGATACCTCGATAATCTGGCCGATAACACCGGCAGAACTCGTCACGGGCATGTTGATGGTAAGGCCGTCGGCAGAGCCCTTGTCGATGGTAACGGTCGAGGTCCAGGCATCGCCGGAGGCACCAACGATACGAGCAGCGGTCGATTTGAGGTTATAGGTCGACTGCAGGCCGACCAGCCCCTCCAGACGCTCGGCGGTCTTTTGAGCCTCGGAGAGCTCGGCAACCTTAGAGGTCAGTTCCTCGTTTTGCTTCTTAAGCTCGTCAAGCGTGTCCTGCGACGCCGTAAGGTTAGAGAACACGTTACCGATCGCATTGAAGGGAGCCGCCACAGCCGAGCCCACAAAGCGCACCGGCGAGGTAATCGTCGTCACGCCCGAGCGCACGGCATGAATCGGTCCTGCCTCGCCCTCGCGGATGTAAAACGTGAGCAGCAACACCGAAATCAGGCTGAAAACAATCAACGGGCGCATACCCGTTGATTGTCGCTTGGTATTCAGATTTGTGGAGAAACCCGAAGATCGTGCCAAATGGAATCCACCTTTTGGAAATTAAGCATTGGTCTGGACGAAGCCGCCATCAAACGCATTGGCCTCGAGCACGCGGGCACAGCCGTTAACGACGTTATCGAGCGCCGTGGGGCTAACGTTGACCGAAACACCGGTCTCATCGCGCAGGCGCACGTCGAGACCGCGCAGCAGCGCGCCGCCACCGGTCAGCAAAATGCCGTAGTACATAAGGTCCGAGGCAAGATCGGGAGGCGTAGCGTCGAGTGCGTCCTTGACGGCCTTGGCCATCTCGTCGAGCGGCTTGTTGAGCGCGCGACGAATCTCCTCGCTCTCGATGCGCACGGTCTTGGGCAGACCGGTGATCACGTCGCGGCCGTTGACCTCAACGTCGAGCTCGTCCTTGAGCGGCACGGCGGAACCGACCTTGATCTTGATGTCCTCTGCCGTACGCTCGCCGATGGCCAGGTTGTAGGCATCACGAACGTGCGTGAGGATGGCCTGATCGAACTCGTCGCCGGCAATACGAATGGACTGCGAGACGACGATGCCGCCCATAGCGATAACGGCGACCTCGGTGGTACCGCCGCCGATGTCGATGACCATGGAGCCGGTGGGTTCCTCGACGGGTAGGTCGGCGCCGATAGCGGCTGCCATAGGCTCTTCGATCAGATAGGCCTGGCGGGCACCGGCCTGGATCGTGGCCTCAAAGACAGCGCGCTTCTCAACCGACGTGACACCGGAGGGAACGCAGACGACAACACGCGGACGCGGAGTCCACGGATAGCGCTTCTCGGACGCCTTATCGATAAAGTAGCGAAGCATGGCCTCGGTAACATCGAAGTCGGCGATGACGCCGTCCTTCAGGGGACGAACGGCCACGATGTTGCCGGGCGTACGGCCGAGCATGCGCTTTGCCTCGATACCGACCGCCAAGATGCGCTCGTCGTTCTTGTCGATGGCGACAACAGAGGGCTCACGAATGACGATGCCCTTGCCGCGCACGGAGACAAGCGTATTTGCGGTGCCGAGGTCGATGGCAAGATCGCCCGCATAGCTACCGAAGAACATATCCATCAAAGAAAACAACGCAACTCCTGATGTGTTGGATGATTGCTGGAAAACTACTAGCCCATCATACTAGCGCAAGCCCGGCACCTCACTTGCGGTGAAGCGCCGGGCAAAGCTAAATCCCATAAGGTCACTACTGGTTGTCAGCAGCCGAGAAATCCATATCGAGCGAAGAAACGGCCCAGCCGATATGGTTGTCGGAGCGCACGAATTTGACGGTGTACTCCTGCTCGCCGCCCTTGGACAGCGATGCCTTCACCTTGGCGGTCGTCTCGGTCATGGACTGATCCATGCCCTCGACGGACACGGTGGCACCCTGCGGAATCGAGGAGATGATCATCGACTTGGCGTCCTCGGACAGGCTCGAGGCCAGGCAAGACTCGGCCTTTGCGGTGTCACCGTCGCCGGCAGCCTGGAACAGATCGGCAACGACAGATTCCTGAGACGGGAAGCCAAAGCCTCGCGTGTAGGCAAAGCCCAGACCGCCCGCGGCAATCAAAATGAGCAGAAGCAGCACGATGAAGACTTTGAGACCCGTGTGGCGATGGCGACGACGGACCTTGGCCTGCTTACGATCCTGACGGTCCTGCTGGACCATCTCGGACTCGGACAGCGTAAAGAAGCCGGTGTCCGAGGGATCGGGCATAAACTGACCGGTCGCGCCCGTAGGATCGAGCGGATCGACGGCAGGAGCGTCCATCGCGGGCGCCGGAGCCGTGGCCATAGCCGTCTGGGCAGACAGCGCGGCAAGCGAATCCTGCACGCGGGCAAGCTCATCGGCCTGCTCGGAGGTGAGCTGGTAGATGCCATCGGCAGTAGCGGCATTAAAGGCGTCGAGTGCGTCGGAGGGACGGCCGGCGGCAGAAAGCGCCTGACCCATGCCGGCGTTGAGCGCACGCGTGTCGTCGCGGGGGCCGGCAAAGTCGATAGCCGTGCGGTAAGTCTCCACGGCATCCGCCGGACGGCCGAGCTTAATGAAGCAACGACCGAGCTCGCCGAGCGCGGCGGCAGGAGCCGGATTGGCGCCGTCGATGGCAGCCTGACGGAAGGCGGTTCCCGCGTTGGCATAGTCGCCCGACTGGAACAGCGCATTGCCCAGGCCCAGATAGGCCTTGAACGGCGTGGCATAGGAAGCATCCTGCGTAGCAGCTGAGAACGCCTGGGCGGCCGTCGTGTAGTCGCCCACGGCGGCGAGCGCCTTGCCGCGGTTGGTGAGCAGCGCGCCGCGCTTGCCGTAGGTGCCGTCGTTGAGGGCGGCGGCATAGGCCTCGGCGGCCTCGGCATACATGCCCAGGTGCATCAAGGCGTTGCCACGAAGGTGATCGGCCTCGCCCATAATCTCATCGGGAGTCTTTGCCGCCCCAAGCATCTGGGCTGCAGCAGAAAAATCACCCGCGCGGTAAGCGGCGCGGCCCTGTTGGATCAGCTGGCTATTCAAGGAAGTCCCCTTTACTCGTGAACGATCTCGACATGGACGATCTCGTCGCCGGCACGCAGCTGCGAAATCACATCGAGACCCTCGACCGTGGTACCAAAGACGGTGTAACCGGAATCGAGGTTATGCTGGGCACCCAGGCAGAAGTAGAACTGCGAACCCGCGGAATCGGGGTCCATGGAGCGTGCCATGGCAAGGGCGCCATCGACATGGCTGTTGCGCGGATTGGTGGCAAACTCGCCCTTGATGCAGTAGCCGGGGCCACCGGTACCGGGCATACCGTCGGGGCCCTCAAGACCGGCAGCGACGTCGGCGCCGGACATGTCGCGGGTATTGGGGTCGCCGCCCTGGATAACAAAACCGGGCACATAGCGATGGAACTTAAGGCCATCATAGAAGCCCATCGTGGAAAGCTCGCAGAAGTTCGCGACATGAATGGGAGCGCCCTCGCCGTCAAACTTGACCTTGATGGTACCCTTCGACGTCTCGATTACGGCGCACTCGTCGCCGACAAGCTGATACTCGGGCGTGTAGAGCTCTTTCTTAAAACCAAACATGTGGTTCCTTCCTCGTGCGTTTAAAGCATATTTGTACGAATTGTAGCAATAAGCACGGGTTTACATCAATTGCGCACGTAGGTTATGCCGACTATGGCGAACTAATTTTAGGAACGCTGCTGCGGCTTCCAGGAACCCACATTGGCATCGTACTGGTTCAGCGCGCTGTTGCCGCCCTGCGCGATGGGCGCCAGGATCTCGCTTTGGTGGGAACTCATCGACTCGCCATCGGGAATGGCCAGCGAGATATCCCAGCTCTGGCAGATCACGTCGACGCGCTCATACATCCACTCGGCAAGCTGCTTTAAGTGGGCGATGTCATCCGCATAGACCGTATCGTCCTGTACTTTCAGGTTGTTGAGCTCATCTTGCGTCTTTTTGATCTGGTCGCGCAGGGCGTAGGCACTCTGCGACAGCTCCTGACGGGTGGACAGCGGCGTTCGGAGATAACCGTTGTTAAAGGAATCGATGACCTCGCCGATCTGGTCCTCGTCAGCGTAGGACACGATGGTCTGATACAGACCGTCGAGCCTGGTATAGAGCTGATCATCGGTGAGCACGGTTTCTTCCTGGACCACCTCGGCAGAATCGCCCTGCTTGGTATCGTCCTCAGTCGCCTCGCCCTTTTGACGCGTGGGGAAGGTGGTTTGTGCAGCTTGGCCAAACTGGTCGTAGAAGCCAGGCATAACACCCATGGGGTCGGTCGTCACGAACCAATAGGCACCACCGCACACGACGGCAAGGACCGCGATGATAATGAGCGGCTTGGGGATATGACGCTTGTGCTTGTGATAGGCGTCCTCGTCGGGATGCACCTTGCGCTTGGGTTTTTGAGCATCGTCATGCAGGGAAACGGGCGTGGGAATATCGACCTTGGGGATACCGAAATCCTTATCGAAAGCTGGCAGCACGCAGGTCTCATTGGGGTCGGCGGCGTCCGAAAGCACCGCAGCGGCAGAGGCCGGCGCATGCGGCACCTCGGTATCGATCTGCTCTTGCGTTAGGCGCGGAAAGCCCGCCGTGCGGCCCGCTGCCAGGTCGGATGCGGCCGCGTCCTTGGAGAGGATACCCGGAGCGGGGCGTCCGCATTTGGGGCACGTACGATCATGCGGAGAAAGACGGGCACCGCAGCCCTCACAGAACACGAACTCGGTGTGCTCCGGACCATCGCCCGGACCCACGTAGGCGTTGCAGTAGGGGCAGAACGAGGCGCCGTCCTCGATAGTCTTAAGGCAATGCGGGCAGATCACGGCATCCTCTTTTCGAAGCAATTCAAATAATCGAGGTTAGAGCATAACATCGCCACGGCCCCACAGGAGCAAGGCACCAATTCAACATCGCCAGGGCGCGTAGTTACTTCTTCTTTTTGCTTGGCATCGAGACTTTGATGCCTTGGGCGGACTTGGTCACGCGAGAGCGCTTGGCTCCGGTACTCCTCTTTTTCTTGGGCTGGGCCTGGGCCACGCCCTCGAGTGCACGGGCCTCGGCCTCGCGAGCGGTGCGATCTTCGCGGCGCTGCGCCATGTCGGCGGCGACGCGCTTGGCAAAACGCTCGGCCGTCGAACCCGTCGAGCTCACCTTGCCGCCACCGCGACCCAGGTGGACGCGCACACCACGGCCAAAGCCGGTGGCCGCATGACGGCGACGGGGCTTAAGCGAGTCCATCATCGTGGCAAGCTTAAAGAACACCGCACAGGTAAAGACGACGATAGCCGCCAAGATGACAATCTGACCCATCGACAAGTTGGCAATCGACAGCAGCTCCGGGAACCCGATAACGCCCGTCAAAATACCAGCGATGACAAACACGAAAAGCACCACGCGCAAGGGCGTGAGCGGCTGCGAAATGCGCCAGATCAGGCTGACACTCGCCGCGCACGACGTGAGCAGGCACATGGTCGAAAGCGTAAGCTGGCTAAAGCCAAATACGCGCGCCACAAAGATATCGAGCGCCGCGGCCAAAATGACCGCAATCGACGCCGGCAGCGCACGCTTAAGCACGTTGATCAAGAACGACCCCTTCACGCGGGCGTTGTTGGGCTCCAGGCCCAGCACAAAGCCCGGCGCGCCGATGCAGAAGAAGTTGATGAGCGTCATCTGAATGGGCTCGAAGGGATACGGCGGCAGCGCGATGCACAGCGCCGCCAGGCCCATCGAGAAAAGCGTCTTAGTCAGAAAGAGCGCGGCAGAGCGCTGCAGGTTATTGATAGAACGACGGCCCTCGGCCACCACAGCGGGCATCGAGGCAAAGTCGTTATCGACGAGCACGATCTCGGCCACATTGCGCGCGGCATCGGAGCCGGCGGCCATCGCCACGGAGCAGTCGGCCTCCTTGAGCGCCAGAACGTCGTTGACGCCGTCGCCCGTCATGGCCACGGTGTGCCCGCGGCGTTTGAGCGCCTGTACGAGCTCGCGCTTCTGCTGCGGCGTCACACGCCCAAAGACGTGATAGCGGTCCACCGCCGCATCGAGCTTGGCAGGCGTATCGAGGGTTGTCGCGTCCACGTAAGCATCCGCCCCGGGCACGCCCACCACGCGCGCGATCGACGACACCGTACGCGGGTCGTCGCCGCTGATCACGTTGAGGGTCACGCCCTGCTCGTTAAAATAGCCGATGGTCTCGGCCGCCGAGGTGCGAATCTCGTCACGGATGGTCACGAAACCCACGGGCTCGGCCTCGCCCACCATATCGCCGTCGGGCGTAAAGCCGTCCACGCGCGCCACAACGAGCACGCGGCAAGTGTCGGCGAGCTCGGCGACACGGTTCTCGACCTGAGCAAATGCGCGATCGGAGAGTACAAACTGCGCGGCGCCCATCACATAGGAGCCCTGCGCAAACGACGCGCCGCTCCACTTTTTGGACGACGAGAACGGAATGACCGACAGCGGCTCGGACACCTCGACCGGACGATCGGCGTAGTAGTTGAGCAGCGCCTGGCAGGTCTCGTTAGCATCTGCCGAGGTCGCACGTGCCACGTTGGCAAGCGCAAAGTCGAGCACCGTGGTCTCGACGGGGACAGCTGCCTCATCCGAGTCCGCGCCAAAGCCAACACCTTCAACAGGCAGCGGGTAGGTGCCCTCGACCTCCATGCGGCCCGAGGTAATGGTGCCCGTCTTGTCCAGGCACAGCACGTCGACGCGCGCAAGCGTCTCGATGCAGTAGAGCTGCTGTGCCAGCACCTTGCGACGAGCCAGGCGCACCGTGGCAATCGCGAGCACCGACGAGGTCAGCAGCACCAGGCCCTGCGGAATCATGCCCAGCAGGGCACCCACCGTGGACAGCAGCGCCGAAGAAGGCACACGACCGGCCAGCAGCTCGGAGAAGCACCAGGAAAGCGCGCTATCGCCCGGGGTTCCCGCGGCATCCCACAGCTCGCTCACACTCGAGGTAAAGAGCGCCAGACCAAGCGGAATCATGATAATACTCGCGAACCGCACGATGGCGTTCAGCGCGTTCATGATCTCGGAATTGACCTTTTTGACGTACTTGGCCTCGTTGTTGATCTTTGCCACGTAGTTATCGGCGCCGACATGGATCACGCGGGCACGCAACAGGCCCGAGTCGATAAAGCTGCCGCTCATGAGCTCGGAGCCGGGCTGCTTTTTGATGAGATCGCTCTCGCCCGTCAGCAGGCTCTCGTTGACGAGCGCCTCGCCCGACACTACCACGGCGTCGGCCGGAATCTGGTCACCGCGACCCAGGCGAATGATATCGTCGAGCACGATCTGGTCCAGGTCGAGCTCCACCTCGGCGCCGTCGCGCACCGCGATGGCCTTCTTAGAGGTGAGCAGCGTAAGCTTGTCGACCATCCGCTTGGAACGCATGGACTGAATGACGCCAATTGCCGTGTTCAAGAACACCACGAACAGGAACGTCAGGTTTTTAAACGAACCGGTCAGCAACACCAAAATCGCCAAGACCACGTTGATTAAGTTAAACAGCGTGCAGAGGTTCTCGATAATGAGCTCGCGGACCGACTTGGTCTTGAGCTCCATGTTGCGGTTGATCTTACCAGCGGCGATGCGCTCCTCGACCTCGGCGGTCGAGAGTCCGCGCTCGATATCCGTTGCTGCCATACCACGTCCCATCACGTCGCGTCGGTATAAGAAAACCGCCCGGACCATGCGAGGTTCGGACGGTCTTACGTTCGATGGTGCCCCATGTTGGATTCGAACCAACGGCCTTCTGCTCCGGAGGCAGACGCTCTAATCCCCTGAGCTAATAGGGCCAACGTTTGGCATTATACCCAAGTGCGCCACGGGCTAACAAAATAATAGAAAAAGCTTTGCAATTACGTGGAAGACGCGCCGCGACGGCACGCTTTAGGCGGCAAAAGCGAGTCAGATAGTATAAACTCTCATGCACCATATAAAACGGCTCGCAATGCGGGCCGTTTTTGCAAGGACTATCCATCGAGGTGAGAGGCACACCATGATTGCAATTTTAAAGCAGAGCGCCAGCGACGAGGCCGTCAGCCACATCGTCAGCTGGATCGAGAAAAAGGGACTCAAGACCGACGTCTCGCGCGGCGAGAACGAGACCATCATCGGCCTGGTGGGCGACACGACCAAGATCGACCCGTTCCTGCTCGAGTCCATGGACGTCGTCGAGCGCGTGCAGCGCGTCTCCGAGCCGTTCAAGCGCGCCAACCGCAAGTTCCACCCCGAGGACTCCGTCATCGACTGCGGCCACGGCGTCAAGATCGGCGGCGACCAGTTCCAGGTCATCGCCGGCCCGTGCTCCGTCGAGGGCGAGAACCTCATCCGCATCGCCCGCCGCGTGAAGGCCGCCGGTGCCACGATGCTGCGCGGCGGTGCCTACAAGCCCCGCACTTCCCCGTACGCCTACCAGGGCATGGGCCCCGCCGGTCTGGACCTGCTGTGCGAGGCGTCTGCCGAGCTCGACATGCCGATCGTCACCGAGATCATGGACCCGCGCGACGTGCAGGTCTTCCTGGACAAGAAAATCGACGTTATGCAGATCGGCGCCCGCAACGCCCAGAACTTCCCTCTGCTCAAAGAGGTCGGCAAGACCAAGACTCCGATCTTGCTTAAGCGCGGCATGTCCGGCACGATCGATGAGCTGCTCATGGCCGCCGAGTACATCATGAGCGAGGGCAACGACAACGTCATCCTGTGCGAGCGCGGCATCCGCACCTTCGAGACCCGTACCCGCAACACATTCGACCTCAACGCCGTGCCGGTGCTGCACCACCTGTCGCACCTGCCCGTCGTCGCCGACCCCAGCCACGCCACCGGCTACACCCGCTACGTTGAGCCCATGGCGCTTGCCGCGACCGCCTGCGGCGCCAACGGCCTGGAGATCGAGGTCCACGACGAGCCGAGCCGCGCCTGGTCCGACGGCGCCCAGGCCCTCACCCCCGATCAGTTCGACGACACCATGCGCCGCATCCGAGCCATCCGCGAGGTCGTCTGCCAAGAGACCATGGAGTAGCCCATGGGTACAGTGAGAAACGCGCGCGTTAACCAGGGCAGCCCCAAGTGCGCCGGCATCGTCGGCCTTGGCCTCATCGGCGGCAGCTTTGCCCGCGGCTATGCGCAGGCGGGCGTCCGCGTGCTGGCCTGGGATCCCGATGACGATGTCATGACGGCTGCCAGCATGGGCACCGTTGCCGGCGAGCTCAACGACGAGACGCTCGGCGAATGCGACATCATCGTCCTGGCTTGCTACCCCGAAGCCTGCATCGAGTGGCTCGAGGCACACGCCCAGGCACTCGCCGACGCCACCGATACCGAGGCCATCATGGGCCCCGTGGTAATTGACACGGTGGGCGTCAAGGGTATCGTGTGCGAGCGCGCCTTTGAGCTTGCCCGCGAGCACGGCTTTTACTTTGTGGGCGCGCACCCCATGGCGGGCACGCAGTACTCGGGCTATGCACACTCCCGCGCCGACCTGTTCCAGGGCGCCCCGCTGGTGCTCGTACCGCCCGCGGTGGACGATGCGCTCAAGCTGGAGCTTTTGGGCCAGGTGCGCGAGATGGTGCGCCCCTTGGGCTTTGGCAAGTTCAGCGTGACCAGCGCCGCCGAGCACGACCGTGTCATCGCCTTCACGAGCCAGCTTGCGCACGTGGTATCCAACGCCTACGTCAAAAGCCCCACTGCCCAGGTCCACCACGGCTTTTCGGCCGGTAGCTACCGCGATCTCACCCGCGTGGCGCACCTCAATCCGCAGATGTGGTCCGAGCTCATGATCGACGACGCCGATGCGCTCGCCTTCGAGATCGACCATCTGATCGAATCGCTCGGCGCATACAGCCGCGCCCTTAAGGACCGCGACCAGCGCTATCTGGAGAATCTCCTTGCCGAGGGCGACCGAATTAAGCGCGCGCTCGACGACGAGGCCTCCCACTAGACCACCCATCACGCCAGGTCGAAAGGACCGAAGCTTATGGCGATTACCATCGATATCGACACCGCACGCCCCTACCAGGTGCATGTGGGCACGTTTTTGCTGGAGCAGGCAGGTCCGCTCGTACGCGCCACCGCCGGCGGCTCGCGCGCCGTCATCGTGACGGACACCAACGTAGGCCCCCTCTACCAGATGCCCGTTAAGCAGAGCCTCGAATCCGCAGGCTACGAGGTGAGCATCTGCACCTTCGAGGCCGGCGAGGCCCATAAGCGCGCCGAGACCTACGTCGCCATTTTGGAGTTTGTGGCCGAGCACGAGCTTTCGCGCTCCGACGTGATCGTGGCACTCGGCGGCGGCGTCGTGGGCGACGTGGCGGGCTTTGTGGCCGCCACCTACATGCGCGGCTGCAAGTTTGTGCAGATTCCCACAAGCCTGCTCGCCATGGTGGATTCGTCGGTCGGCGGCAAGACGGCCATCGACCTGGCAGCCGGCAAGAACCTAGCCGGCGCCTTTTGGCAGCCGAGCGTGGTCATCGCCGACGTGGGATGCCTTGCCACCCTCACGCCCGAGCAGTTCGCCGACGGCTGCGGCGAGGTCGTCAAGCACGCCGTGATCGCCGACCCCGAGCTCTTCGCCGAGCTGGAGAAGACCCCGCTCACGCTTGAGCTGCTCAACCGCGACGTGGCCCGTGTAGCGATCATCATCGCCCGCAATATCGACATTAAGCGCGCCGTGGTCGTTGCCGACGAGCGCGAAACCAATCAGCGCAAGCTCCTCAACTTTGGCCACAGCGCCGGGCACGCCGTCGAAGCCTGCGAACACTTTGAGCTCGGCCACGGCAACTGCGTTTCGATCGGCATGGGCATCATCACGCGTGCCGCAGCACTGCATGGCGTCTGCAATGCCGAGCTGCCCAATCGTATAGAGGAGCTCTGCGCCCGCCACGGCCTCAAGACCCGCTGCGACCTAGATGCCGACGCTGTCTTTGCTGAGGCGCTCCACGACAAAAAGCGCGCGGGAGACACCATCGACCTGGTAATTCCGCACGGCATTGGCCGTTGCAGCATCGACCGCACGCCGCTTTCCACCTTCCACGATTTGATTGCCGAGGGACTCGGCCAGAAGGGAGACGCATCCGCATGCTAGCCCGCATCACCCCGTCCCCGCTCAAGGGCACCGTTCCCGCCATCGCGTCCAAGTCGATGGCGCATCGCCTCATCATCTGCGCCGCGCTTGCCAACGGCGAGACGCACGTTACCTGCAACACGACCTGCGCCGATATCGAGGCCACGGTGCGCTGCCTCACGGCGCTCGGCGCCCGCATCGAGACCGTCGAGGACGGCTTCCAGGTCCACCCCACCATGAAGAGTATTGAATTTGGCCTGCTCAAGGCCCTTGCCGGCGGCACGCTCGACTGCGGCGAGAGTGGCTCCACGCTGCGCTTCATGCTGCCTGTCGCCTGTGCGCTGGGCGCGGAGGCCACCTTCGTGGGCCAGGGCCGCCTGGGCGCCCGCCCGCTCTCCCCGCTCTCGGACGAGATCATTGCCGCCGGTTGCGACCTGCAGGGCATGGGCGGTTTTCCGCTCAAGACGAGCGGCCGCATGCGCCCGGGCACCTTTGTGCTTCCTGGCAACGTGAGCTCGCAGTATATCTCCGGCCTGCTGCTGGCAGCCCCGTTGCTGTCCCAGCCCTCCTGTGTGCAGGTAACCAGCCTCATCGAGAGCCGCCCCTACATCAACCTGACGATCCAGGCCATGAAGGCCTTCGGCGTCGAGGTCAACGTCGAGCGTATTCCGGCCAAGGACGGCCAGCCCGAGATCACGAACTTCCGTGTGAACAGCGGCTCGTACCGCACGCCCGGCAGCGTAGCCGTCGAGGGCGACTGGTCCAACGCTGCCTTTTGGCTGTGCGCCGGCGCCATCGGCACCGAACCAATCACCGTCGAGGGCGTGTCGCTGAGCTCCGCACAGGGCGACCGCAACGTGCTCGCCGCGCTTTCGCGCTTTGGCGCCCGCATCGTGCGCTCCACGAACGCCGCCACCGTCCAGTCCGACAAGCTCGCCGGCTTTGAGATGAGCGCCCACGACATTCCGGACCTGGTGCCCGTCATCTCGGCCGTGGCATCACTGGCTCAGGGCCGCACGTTCATCCGTGATTGCGCGCGCCTGCGCATCAAGGAATCTGACCGTCTGGTCACCACCACCCGCGAGCTCACCGCGCTGGGCGCGCAGGTGCGCATCGCCGGTGACGACCTCATCATCAAGGGCGTCGATGTCTTTACCGGCGGCGAGGTCGATTCGCACAACGACCACCGCATCGCCATGATGGCCGCCATCGCCGCTAGTCGCGCAACCGGCGAGGTCGTGATCCACGGCGCCGAGGCCGTCAACAAGTCCTATCCCGATTTCTTCGACCACTACCGCCTGCTGGGCGGCAAGGTCACGCTCGAGGAGGAATAGCATGTCCTCGACCTTTGGCAACGTCTTGCACGTAAGCATCTTCGGCCAGTCGCACTCCCCCGCCATCGGCTGCTCGCTCGATGGCATTCCGGCAGGTATCGCCGTTGACCTGGAGCAGCTGCAGTCCTTTTTGGACCGTCGCGCCCCCGGCCGTGACGAGACCGCGACCAAGCGCCGCGAGGCCGACGCCGCCCACATTATCGCCGGCATAGTTGATGGACACACCACGGGCGCGCCTATCGCCGCGATCATCGAGAACACCAACACGCGCTCCAAGGACTACTCCGAGCTGCGCCGCAAGCCCCGCCCGGGCCATGCCGATTTTCCGGCGCGCGTAAAGTATCACAACATGCACGACGTCGCCGGCGGCGGGCACTTCTCCGGCCGCCTGACGGCACCCTTGTGCATCGCCGGCGGTATCGCGCTGCAGGCACTTGAGGCCCGCGGCATTAAGGTCATGGCGCATGTAGCGCAGATTGGCGGCATCTCCGATCTGCCCATGGACGATATGGTCTATCGCGAGACCGATCGCAAGGCGATCCTTTCGAACGACTTGCCGTGCATTGACGCCGCAGCTGGCGGTCGCATGCGCGAGGAGATTCTGGCCGCGCGCGACGAGCTCGACAGCATCGGCGGCATCGTGGAGTGCGGTATCTACGGCCTGCCCGCGGGCATCGGCGACCCCATGTTCGATGGCATCGAGAACCGCATCGCGCAGATCGCGTTTGGAATTCCCGCCGTGAAGGGCGTGGAGTTTGGCATGGGCTTTGCCGTCGCGGCCATGCGCGGCAGCGAGAACAACGATCCGTATCGCATCGACGCCGAGACCGGCAAGATCGAGGTCGAATCCAATAATGCCGGCGGCATCCTGGGCGGCATTTCGACCGGCGCACCCGTCATGTGGCGCATGGCCGTAAAGCCCACGCCCTCCATTGGCCGCGAGCAGCAGACGGTGGACATGGACGCTATGGAAAATGCCGAGCTCTCGGTCCACGGCCGCCACGATCCCTGCATCGTCCCGCGCGCCGTCCCCGTAGCCGAAGCAGCCGCAGCGCTGGCTATCTGGGACGCCCTCCTCGAGGACGCCGCCCAACTTTAGTCCACCCACCCCGGGCAACCATTCAGGAAAGGGGTCCCAATGGACCTTGCTGACATCCGCCAGACCATCGATGGCATCGACACCACGCTCCTCAACAGTTTTGTCGAACGCATGGACATTGCCACCGAGGTCGCCAAATCAAAAATCGAGATGGGCAAGGCCGTCTTCGACCCCGCCCGCGAGCGCTCCAAGCTCAACAACCTTGCCGGCCGCGCGCCCGAGCGCTACGAGGCGCAGACCATCACGCTGTTCCGCCTCCTCATGAGCATGAGCAAGGCCGAGCAGCAGCGCTATATCAACGAGCTCAAGGGCACCACGGTCTCGCAAAAGGCCCACGACACTGCCGAGGCCTTCGATACGCCCTTCCCCCAGACTGCCAGCGTCGCCTGCCAGGGCGTTGAAGGCGCCTACAGCCAGATCGCCGCGTGCAAGCTCTTCGACGTGCCCGATATCGCGTTCTTCGAGACCTTCGAAGGTGTCATGCGCGCCGTGCGAGACGGCTTCTGCGAGTTTGGCGTACTGCCCATCGAAAACTCCACCGCGGGCTCGGTCAACGCGGTCTACGACCTGCTCGCACAGTTCGACTTCCACATTGTGCGCTCGCTGCGCCTCAAGATCGATCACAACCTGCTCGTCAAACCCGGCACCAAGCTGCAGGATGTTCGTGAGGTCTATAGCCACGGTCAGGCCATCGCGCAATGCGCCGGCTTTATCGACGCGCACGAGCTGCACGCCACCAAGTATCTCAACACGGCCATGTCGGCCGAGATGGTCGCCAACTCCGAGCGCACCGACGTCGCCGCCATCGCCTCGCGCAGTTGCGCGGCGCTCTACGGCCTGGAGGTGCTGGAGCCCAACATTCAGGACTCGGACAACAACTACACACGCTTCGTCGTCATCAGCCGCGAGCCGCGCGTCTATCCCGGCGCCAACCGTACCTCGCTCATGATCACCACGGCCAACGAACCGGGCGCCCTCTATCGCGTGCTCGAGCGCTTCTATGCGCTCAACATCAACCTTATCAAGCTCGAGAGCCGCCCCATCCCCGGGCGCGACTTTGAGTTTATGTTCTACTTCGATCTGGACTGTCCCTTTGGCAGCAAAGCCCTCGACGACCTGCTCGACTCGATTGACGACGTGTGCGAGAGCTTCACCTACTTTGGCAGCTACACGGAGGTGCTCTAGATGACTGACGTCGCCACAAGCCGCCCCTACGGCGTGCTGGGCCGCGTGCTGGGCCACAGCTACACCCCGACCATCTACAAGGAACTCGCGGGGCTTGAGTACGTGCGTTTTGAGCGCGAGCCCGAGGACCTCGCAGCCTTTATGACGGGCGACGAGTGGGAGGGCACCAACGTGACCATTCCCTACAAGCGCGCCGTCATGGAATACCTGGACGAGCTGAGCCCGCTCGCCGAACGCATGGGCAACGTCAACACGATCACGCGTCTGCCCGATGGCCGTCTGCGCGGCGACAACACCGACTACTTCGGTTTCCAGTGCCTGGTCGAGGAGCTGGGTGTGGAGATTACCGGCAAGAAGGCCCTCGTGCTCGGAGCCACCGGCGGCGCCGGCACCACGGCCAGCATGGTGCTGGGCGACCTGGGCGCGATCGTGGTGCCCGTGGGACGCGCGAGCGAGGTCAACTACGACAACATCGCACAGCAGACCGACGCCGCGTTACTCATCAACTGCACGCCTGCCGGTATGTTCCCCCACTGCCCCGACGCGCCTTGCACGCTCGAGGGCCTCGATGCGCTCGAGGGCGTCATCGATATCGTCTACAACCCCGCCTGCACAGGGCTCATGCTCGAGGCCGAGCGTCGCGGCATCCCCTGCGTCGGCGGTTTGCTCATGCTTGTGGCCCAGGCGGCGCAAGCCGTCGAGCGCTATACCGGCCAGGTCACCCCGCGCGAGCGCATCCTGGACGTGACGGAGCGTCTTTCCCGCCATGAGCAGAACATCGCCCTGATCGGCATGCCGGGCTCGGGCAAAACCCGCGTGGGTGAGCAGATCGCCCTGCTCACCGGCCGCGAGCACATCGATCTGGACCGCGCCCTCGAGGAGCGTCTGGGCATGCCTTGCGCCGACTTTATCGTCGAGCGCGGCGAGCCGGCCTTCCGCGAGCGGGAGACGGCGGCCCTGGCCGACATCTCCAAGCGCAGCGGCCTGGTGCTTTCCACCGGCGGCGGCGTCGTCACGCGAGACGAGAACTACCCGCTGCTGCACCAGAACAGCCAGATTGTGATGCTCAACCGCAAGCTCGATGAGCTCGCCCACAAGGGTCGCCCCATCACCGCCCGCGACGGTATCGACAAGCTGGCCGAGCAGCGCATGCCGCGCTACCGCGCCTGGGCCGACTACATCATCGACTCGCGCGACTGCGCAGCCAACACCGCGGCTGCCGTCGTCGACACCCTTCCCCCAGCCCTCTAACCAAAACCACCACAAAGGGACAGGCACCTTTGTGGTGGTTTTCCATTCCGTCGCACCGCCCGACCAACCACAAAGGAAGCAGCCATGAAAGCACTCGTCATCAACGGCCCCAACCTCAACATGCTCGGCATTCGCGAGCCGGGCATCTACGGTAGCGACAACTACGACCGCTTGGTCCAGATCTGCAAGGAGGCCGGCGCCGCACAGGGCTTCGACGAGGTTGAGGTCTTCCAGTCCAACCACGAGGGCAGCATCGTCGACAAGATCCAGGAGGCATACGGTAAGGTCAACGGCATCGTCATCAACCCGGCGGCTTACACGCACACGAGCGTGGCGATCCTGGACGCCCTCAAGGCCGTCGCCATCCCGGCTGTGGAGGTCCACATTAGCGCCGTCGAGACGCGCGAGGACTTCCGCCAGGTGAGCTACGCCCGCCTGGCCTGTTTTGCAACCATCACCGGCGAAGGCCTCCAGGGCTACGCCCATGCGCTGGAGCTGCTGAAAGAGCATCTCGATAAATAGGTTCACGGACCAAGTAATTCACTCGCCACGCGATCGCAGAGACCTACGCCGGCGGCAGCAACCTCGCTGCTGCCGGCATTTATTTACTGGCATATAATCTTTGCAGTTACGCAACGTCTGGAGATCCGCATGCTTAGCATTCACCTGGGAGATTACCCCGGCTCAATTTATGATACCGAAACCTATTTTAGGAACTCATACTTGGACTCATGGTTCGAAGATCCTATGGCCGCACAGATTATTAAAAGCGTGGACGGATCAGAGCTCATCGGCCCCCACAACATCGTAAGCAAGCAGCTGGGCTCAATCACCCCACTCGAACTGTCCGGCGGCGTCAAGACGCTGCTGTTAGTACGCAATCTCCCAAATATGGTGTTCAACGCATCTACCTGCGGAGACAACTGTGCCCGCTGGCTACTCAAGATCGGCAAAGAGCAGGATGTGCTGGTGACCCTTTACCACATCATGAAGTTCCCCTGGAAGAATTTTGAAATCCGCATTGAAAACGATAACCGCATCGTCAGAAACATGCAGGAGTTTGTTGGCGCCACGAATGACTTTTTGGATGTTGATGAGTAATGAAGGGAACGCATACCGTTGTCGTAGAGCGTGCAAAGGTCAAATACACACTCACCTTTAAACGCAACATTTCCTTCATTCGCGGCAACAGCGGCACGGGCAAAACGACGCTTATCTCGATGATTCGCGACTACAACGACCGAGGACCGGAAAGCGGCGTTACACTCAGCTGCGACGTGCCCTGCGAAACGCTTTCCGGCAGACGTTGGAAGCGCGAGCTTTCGATTATCGAGGACTCAATAATCTTTTTAGATGAGGGCAACGAATTTATCTACTCAAAAGACTTCGCAAAAGCCGTTAACGGGTCGTCCAACTATTTTGTTCTGATATCTCGTCGAGACGCCAGCGAGCTCCCCTACAGTGTCGACGAAATCCTAAAGCTGGTAAACACCACGAGTAAAACAATCAATGGTCGAAAGAGCGATAAACGCTTCTACTCGGTAACAAAACCGATATACAGCCACACAGCAAACATGCTTTACCAGGACCTAAATGTTGGATTCGAGGCACCCGACGCCGTAGTTGTTGAGGATAGCAAATCTGGCTATCAATTCTACGACGCTCTTTGCAACCGACTCGGGATCCCCTGCTATACCGCCACCGGCGTTGCGAATCTAAAACGTACGATTCACGAATGTCCCGAGCAAAACATCCTTGCTATTGGAGACGGAGCAGCATTTGGTCCCTACATCGAAAAGGTGCTCGGACAGCGCGTTTACAAGAACGTACGCTTGTTCCTCCCCGAATCATTCGAGTGGACACTCCTGCAATCTGGCCTCATTCCCAGTAACGATATCTTAAAAATCCTCGAGGATCCCTCAAGCTATATCGAAAGCCGCGACTACCTGAGCTGGGAGCGGTTCTTCACCGACGTATTGATCAAGTACTCGGCAGACACTCGCTACGTCTACAGAAAGGCACGGCTCAACGAGCAGTACCTAAAGCCGCAGGCGATGGATGCAGTTGCAAGCGTCTTGCCCGAGTGTCTGAAGGCGTAATTAAAAGTGGGGAGGACCAACTTGGTCCTCCCCACTTTTAATTACGCCTTCCTGATCACGTATGCCAGGCCGATATCGCAGGCGCAACGTACGATTGATGCAAAGAGCCACGATGTTGGCAGCGTCATAAGTAGAGGCATCGTCTGCCAAGGGATAAACCAATCGACCGCGTGGATTGCAAAGATTGCCAGACTGGCTTGTCCGCAAAACACGAGTCCTCGCTCAAAGGACCCCAAAACCGGCACGTCTTTCAACTTCTCCAACGCCATCGAAACCCAACAGACGCAGTAGCTACCCGCAACAGCAGCAACCGTCGCAACAACAAATCCATCCACGCGGCGGCTCGAAAGCTCAAGCCCACTCAGCGCGGCAAGGACGAGCCAAGCAACACCGGCTCCAATAAACAGCAGAGGCTTGCTCACGCTCGGCTCCAGCCCCCTTTGGCGCGCCATATAACCAATCCACATCAGCAAGACGATATAGCAGCTCAAATCCAAATCGAGCGGCAGGTAAGCACCAAAATAGCGAGACACGCTCAAACCGCAAAAGGCAATCGAGGCACAGACAACGCCCTGCCAAACAACCCCAATCCCGCCGCGATCAAACAGCCGCACAAGCGCATTAAACAGCAGGCGCGACGTAAACAGCGCCGCCAAAAACCATGCCATGCCAACGGCAGCGACACCAAGCCCAGGGACATCAACGCCCGAAGCAAGCACAAGCATCTTAAACCCCGCAACCAGCGTACCGTTCGTCAAAGGAACACCGCTCATCAAGAACGTCGGCACCTGCCACGCCAGTGCAAGAACCACATACGGCACCAGCAGGCGTGACACCGAACCACTCAGCAGCTCACGCCACGGCTTCGGCCTAAACGTATACCCGGCAAGAATAAAGAACAACGGCATGTGAAACGAGAAGATCGCGTGTCGCAAGGGAGAGGGATTTGGAACGGTGTGCCCCACAATGACCAGAATAATTGCGATCCCCTTTGCAATATCAATCCAGTCGAGCCTTTTGCTTCCCATTGCGAACCCTTCAAAACCGCAGCACACAAGATGAAAAAAGCCCAGACCACCTAGCGGTCCGGGCTTAATAAACGATGGTGCTCCATGGCGGATTCGAACCGTCGACCTTGGGATTAGAAGTCCCCTGCTCTATCCAACTGAGCTAATGGAGCAAATAACCGCACGCCCAAGCAAGCACAAGCCTGTCAGGCGCAAGTAATTATAACCTAGTTGAACTGCTCGCGGTACGCCTTGCAGACCTCATCGACCGGACCGTCCATGCGAAGGTCACCCTTCTCAATCCAAACGGCACGCTGGCAGATGCGCTCAACCTGCTCCATAGAGTGCGAAACGAACAGAACCGTCACGTCACCGCTCTGGATAAAGTGCTGGATGCGGGCCTCGCACTTCTGCTGGAAGAACACATCACCGACGGACAGCGTCTCGTCAACGATTAGAATATCGGGCTCGGTAATCGTCGCGATTGCAAAGGCGATACGCGCCACCATGCCCGAGGAGAAGTTCTTAAGCGGCATATCGACAAAGTTCTGCAGCTCAGCGAACTCGATAATGCCGTCAAAGTTGGCGTCGATGAACTCCTTGGTATAGCCGAGCAGGGCACCGTTCAGATAGATGTTCTCGCGGGCAGTCAGCTCGGGGTCAAAGCCGGCACCAAGCTCAATCAGCGGCGCGATGTTACCGTGCACCTTAACACTGCCCTCGCTAGGCTCAAGCACGCCAGCGATAATCTTGAGCATCGTAGACTTGCCGGAGCCATTGGTGCCGACCAGACCCACGACCTCGCCACGATGAATATCGAACGAGATGTGCTTAAGCGCCCTAAACTCCTCAAAGAACAGCTCGTGCTTGGCAAGCTTGATGAAGTACTCCTTGAGGTTGGTCAGCGACTCGGACGCCATGTTAAAGATCATGGTGACGTCGTCGACCTCGACAGCCAGAGGCTGCTCGCTGTAATCAACAACAGATTCAGTCATCACAGCACTCCTTAGATGTAGAGGATGAACTTGCGCTCGGACTTATGGAACACGGTGTAGCCAATAACAAGCGCAAGGACCGCCCAAGCGACGCACATACCAAACGTCAAAAGCGAGGGCGTAGTCTGGAACAGGAAGATATCACGCATAAACTGCAGGTAGTTGTACATGGGGTTCGCATACACCAAGATCCGAACGATATGCGGCATCTGAGCAACAAAGTCGGTCGTCCAGAAAATAGGCGTGATATAGGTCCAAGCCGTGATGACAACACTCCACAGATGCATAACGTCGCGGAAAAAGACCGTGAGGGCCGAGAGCATCATGCCCAAGCCCATGCAGAAGCACATAAGCAGCAGCAGGCAGACCGGCAGCAGAATCAGGTGCCAAGAAGGCATAACATGGAACCACAGCATGACGATGGCAACGGCGACCAGCGAGAAGGCAAAGTTAACCAGCGAGAAGAGCACCTTCTGTACTGGGAAGACCCAACGGTGCACCTTAACCTTCTTGAGCAGCGGGGCAGCACCCACGATCGACGTCAGGGCCTGGTTCGTAGACTCGGACATGACGGCAAAGGTAACGTTACCCACGATCAAGTACAGCGGGTACATCTCGGGCGTAATCGAGCCATTGCGGCCCTGGGCAAAAATCGTCGAGAACACGATGGCCATGACGATCATCATCAGAAGCGGGTTGAGCACCGACCATGCGACGCCCAGAACGCTACGGCGATACTTGATCTTAAAATCCTTGGTAACCAGCTGACGAAGGATAAACGCGTCCTTCTCAAATTCGTTCTTAGCAAACGTCGCAGGCAGACTGCGAGCTTCTTGTTGCTTTGTCTGATCCGACACGGATGCAACTCCTTTACTCGTAATCGTTGACAAACGAACAGTATAGACCCGACGGCCATGCAAACGATTCGCGCAACAAAACTGGAGAACTAACCCACATCTTAGGATGACAAGCCCAAACGGCTATACTTTCAAGGATTGATTGTATAAGGAGCATTGAGTGAATTCTAAATCCATCGCCGTCATCATCCCTTGCTACAACGAAGCGCTCACGATTGGTAAGGTCATCGACGACTTTCACCGCGAGCTTCCGCAAGCGACGGTCTATGTCTATGACAACAACTCGTCGGACGATACCTCACGCATCGCCACCGAGCACGGCGCCACGGTCCGCTTTGAACCCCGTCAGGGAAAGGGCAACGTGTGCCGCCAGATGTTTCGCGACATCGACGCCGATTGCTACCTGATGGTCGACGGAGACGACACCTACCCCGCCGAGGCGGCCAAAGCCCTCTGCGAGCCCATCCTTAACGGCACGGCCGATATGACCGTAGGCGACCGCCTTTCCAACGGCACCTACGCCGAGGAGAACAAGCGCGCATTCCACGGCTTTGGCAACAATCTGGTCCGCGCCATGATCAAGTGGATCTATGGTTACAGCTTCGATGACGTCATGACCGGCTACCGCGCCATGAGCCGCCCGTTCGTTAAAACCTTCCCTGTGCTTTCCGAGGGCTTCCAAATCGAAACCGAGCTCTCGATCCACGCCGTCGACCACCGTTGGCGCATCAAAGATGTGCCCATCGAGTACCGCGACCGTCCGGAAGGCTCCGAGTCCAAGCTCAATACCGTGAGCGACGGCATTAAAGTCGTCGCGATGATCGGCACGCTGTTCAAGGACTACCGCCCGCTGAAGTTCTTCAGCCTCGTCGCGCTTCTGTTTGCGGTAATCGGCCTTGCCCTGGGCATGCCCATCGTTGTCGAGTATTTCCAGACCGGTCTGGTCCCGCGCTTCCCCACCGCCATACTCGCCGCGTCGTTTATGTTCCTGTGCGGTCTGAGCCTTGCGACCGGATTCATCCTGGATTCCGTGGCAAAGGTCGAAAAAAAGCAGTGGGAGGTCAACGTGTACAGCAAGTACGCCTACGACGACCAGCCCTGCCACCCTACTTCCAAGCCAAGCGAGAGGTAAACCACCATGCCGCTCATCTCCATCGTCGTGCCGTGCTACAACGAGCAGGAATCACTTCCAATCTTTCTCAAAGAGCTCGATGGCGTCGTTCGCATCATGACCCAGCAAAACCCCGGCATCTCCTTTGAAGCCGTCCTCATCGACGATGGCTCGGCGGACAAAACGCTCACTGTCATGAAGGCGGAGGCCGAGGCGGCGCACCCATACGCCATCCGCTGGCACTCTTTCTCACGCAACTTTGGCAAGGAGGCGGCACTACTCGCCGGACTCCAGCACGCAAAGGGCGACTATGTTGCCACCATGGACGCTGACATGCAGGACCCGCCCTCGCTCTTGCCGCAAATGTACGAGATTCTGCAAACCGAAGACTACGACAACGTCGCCACACGCAGGACCACCCGCAAAGGCGAGCCTCCCATCAGGTCGTTCTGTGCCCGTATGTTCTACAAGATCATCAACCGCATTTCCAAGGCCGACATCGTTGACGGAGCACGCGATTTTAGGCTTATGAAGCGACCTATGGTCAACGCCATCATCTCCATGGGCGAATACAACCGATTCTCCAAGGGCATTTACGGCTGGGTCGGCTTCAAGACCAAATGGCTCCCCTACGTAAACGTCAACCGCGTGGCCGGCGAGACCAAATGGAACTTTTGGTCGCTGCTCCTCTATTCCATCGACGGCATCGTCGCGTTTTCCACGGCGCCGCTCTCCCTCGCTGCCCTCACGGGTATCGTCTTCTGCCTCATCGCCATCTTGGGATTTATCGTCATCCTGGTCAAAACGCTTGTTTGGGGCGACCCCGTAGGCGGATGGCCCTCCCTTGCCTGCCTCATTACGCTGTTTGGCGGCATGCAGCTCCTGTGCCTGGGAATCATTGGCGAGTACTTGGCGAAAGCCTACTTGGAGGCCAAGCGCCGCCCCATCTATATCATCCGAGAGTCCAACGAGGAATCTGATGACACGGCCCAATAACAGCACGCTCAAGAATGTGGCGTTCTACTCCGCCTGCTTCACATTTTCCGTCGCGCTCTTTGTCGCACTTGCAGCGGCGGGGCATGTCTACCCCTTTGGCGACAACTCGTTTCTCACCAACGATCTCAAATACCAATACATCGACTTCTTCGCGTGGTTTCGCCGCGTCCTTTTAGGCGAGGCAAACCTTCGCTATTCCTTCTCACAGGGACTCGGCATGAACACATGGGGGCTCTATAGCTACTACCTCGCCAGCCCCTTCAACCTGCTCTGCGTGCTGTTTCCCGCAGACAAGCTGACGCTCTTCGTATTTGCCATAACCGCGCTCAAACTGGGCTGCATCCACATCAGCAGCGCCTGGTTCCTGCAAAAGCGCTTTGACCTACCCAAGCCCGCAGCATTCCTGCTTTCCCTCTCGTTCACATTTTGCAGCTGGACCATCAGCAACCTGCGCAACCCGCTCTGGATCGATTGCCTCATTCTGCTGCCCATCTGCGCCTACGGATGCCACGAGCTCATCCGCAAGCGGCGAGTGATCCGCCTCGTCATCGCAACGGCGCTCAATGTCATGTTCTGCTGGTATACGGCCTACATCAGCATCCTGTTCCTCTGCATCTTCGTATTGGTCGAATTTGTAGATTATGTTGCAGAAGATGGATTTAGCCGGAAGCTCATGCTCGATCGGGCCCTGCGATTCGCCGGGGCTATCGCGCTTGGACTGCTTCTGTCCGCCTGGACCTTTTTGCCGACCATCCTTGCCATGTCCAAGGGCGGACCCGTTCTGGCACTCGGCCCCATACTTAAAACCAGCCTCAAGTCGCTCATCAGGGGCTTTCTTCCCTGCATGTGGGTAAACAACGAAAGCACACCGCAGTTCTATTGCGGCATCATCATGATGCTGCTCGCGGTGAGCCTGCTGGTTAACCGCACGGTTTCAATCAAGACGCGCATCGCAACACTCGTCGTCACGATGATCCTGGTCGCCAGCTCCGTTTTGAGCCCGCTCGAGTACATCTGGTGCGGCATGCGCGTTCCCAACGGATTCTATTCGCGTACAGCCTTTTTGCTGAGCTTCTTTACGATGTGGGCCGCAGGCTATTCGTTGCAGGAGCTCAAAAACCAACCCAAATTGCGCCAAGCCTATCGCCCCATCGTCATCATGCCCCTCCTGGCACTCACCGTCATTGAGTTGTTTGCCAACGCCCATGTCATGTGGAATCAGCTGTACGTGGGCTATTCCGAGAATGCCAACTGCACCTATGTAAACACCGCAACCAACACAATCACGGCCATTCAAGACCAGGATACTACGTCATTTTATCGCATTGACCGCACGACCACGCGTGTCGATAGCGCCGCCCTCAACGAAGGTCTGACGCTTGGATACAACCAACTGTCCTCGTATTCGTCCGCCAACAACCCGCAGGCCATCGCACTGCTCAATTCCCTTGGATACAGCAGTGTCGGCGAGTTTTCGACCCGTTATGCCGAACCCATTCTTGCCGTCGATGCTCTACTGGGAGTCAAGTACGCCATCGCCGAGCACGCGCCTATGGGATACACGGCAATGCCAGAGCTGGCCGGCGCAGCAAACTCGGTATACAAGAACCCCTTCGCGCTCAGTCTTGGTATTGCGGCATCAAAAGACATCCAAAACTGCGCGTTAGACGGCGAGAACCCCTTCGAGAAGCAAAACGATCTATATGGCAAAATCCTAGGCCGCAAGATTGAACTCTATACCAAGATTGAAGCCACACAGACAGTGGACAGCCAGAACTTAAGGCAGTGGAACGTCACCGTGCCATCGGGTTCCATCGGGTATCTCTACATCAACAAAGATGCGACCGCCGGCAGCTATTGGCCCGTCGCCCTTACCATCGACAAGCGAACGATCGAAAACGAAGCCTGGAGATTCGACAACAATATCCGCCAGATTGCGGATGCATCGGAAGCCCCGAGCCAGCATACGGTGTCAATCGGAGTCGCAGAGGGCTATACAGACATGCCCCAAAACAATGAGCCGGTCTTTTACGCCCTCAATCTGGACGTATTCAAACGGGTCATTAACAAGCTTAAGACGAGCGAGTTTATTCCGACGGTTTTTGAGGACGGAAGGATCGAAGGCGAGTATTCCGCCAAGGATGACGGCACCCTGCTGCTGAGCGTTCCGTACGATGAAGGCTGGAACGTAACGGTAAACGAAACCACCGCAGAACTAACGCCCGCCGCCGATAAGGGCTTGTCATCCCTGAACATGCAGAAAGGCGCAAATAGGATCGTGATGACCTACAAGACTCCGGGCGCCCTTGCGGGGCTTGCAGTGAGTCTTGCGACCGCCATTGCACTTGTTACGGCGGAGCTATTCGCCAGAAACAAGAAAAGCCGCCGTTAAGAACGGCGGCTTTTGCTCTCGTCAAATCAATAACAGCGGCTAGAGCGTCTTGAGGTACTCCCCCAGCTCTTCCTCCCAGTCGGGCATATGGAAGCCGACCGACTCGAGCCTGGACAGGTCGAGCGCGGAGTGGACCGGGCGCGGGGCGACGGGGCCCTCGGCACCGGCGTAGTAGTCGGCGGTCGATACCGGCACGACCCTGTCCCCGTTGCCGTTGGCGGCCTCGAAGACGGCGCGGGCGATGTCGGCCCAGCTCCTCACGGCACCGGAGCCGGTGCAGTTATAGGTGCCGTAGGGGGCGTGCGTGTCCAGCACGTGGAAGATGGCCGCGGCCATGTCGCGCGTGAAGGTCAGGCGGCCCAGCTGGTCGTCCACGACCGTGACCTGCTCGAGCTTGTCCTCGGGGTCGGCGACGCGGTCGGAAAGCCCCTTCATGGTCTTGACGAAGTTGTGCCCCTCGCCGATGACCCAGCTGGAGCGCACGATGTAGTGGCGCGGGCACCCCGCGACGGCGATGTCGCCGGCGGCCTTGGTCTGGCCGTAGACGGACAGCGGGCTGAGGGGCTCGTCCTCCGTGTGGACCTCGGCGGCGCCGTCGAAGACGTAGTCGGAGGACACGTGGACGAGCGTGATGCCGTGCCCGGCGCAGGTGCGGGCGAGAAGGGCGGGGCCGGTCGCGTTGGCCTTCCAGGCGACAACGCGGCCCTCGGGGGCCTCCGCCTTATCCACGGCCGTGTAGGCGCCGCAGTTGATGACGGTGCCGTAGAGCGACCAGTCGTACTGCGAATAGGCCTCCGGGTCGGACATGTCGAAGGTGTCGATGTCGCAGAAGTCGAAGTCCTTGGCGACGCCGCGCTCCTCGGCGAGCTTGCGGACCGCGCGGCCCAGCTGGCCGTTGCAGCCGGTGACGAGGGTGCGCTTCGGCGCCATGGGGACGACGTCCTTGAGCATCGGGTGGTTGAGGTCGGCCTCGGAGACGGTGGCCTGGTCCAGCGGGATCGGCCACTCGATGGCGAGCTCGGGGTCGGCGAGGTTCACGAAGGTGTAGGTCCTCTTGAGCTCCAGCGACCAGTGGGCGTCCACCAGGTAGGTGTAGGCGGTGCCGTCCTCGAGCGCCTGGAAGGAGTTGCCCACGCCGCGGGGGACGTAGATGGCCTTGGACGGGTCGAGCGTGCAGGTGAACACCTTCCCGTAGGTGGCGCTGCCCTCGCGCAGGTCGACCCATGCGCCGAAGACCGAGCCGCGGGCCACGGAGATGAACTTGTCCCAGGGCTCGGCGTGGATGCCGCGCGTGACGCCGCGGCTGTCGTTGTAGGAGATGTTGTTCTGGACGACGCGGAGGTCCGGGATGCCCAGGGCGCACATCTTGGCGCGCTGCCAGTTCTCCTTGAACCAGCCGCGCGAGTCGCCGTGGACGGCCAGGTCGACGACCTTGAGGCCCCCGATGCCGGTCTCGGCGACGGAGAGGTCCTTCTCGAATGCGATGTCAGCCATGTCTCTCCCCTCCTACTGGCCCTGTGCCTTGTACCTGGCCTCGGTGGCCTCCTTGGCCGAGCGCCACCAGGACTCGTTCTCCACATACCAGTCGATTGTCTGCCTGAGCCCCCCGGCGAAGTCGGTGTGGGCCGGCCTCCAGCCCAGCTCGCGCTGGAGCTTCGTGCTGTCGATGGCGTAGCGGCGGTCGTGGCCGGGGCGGTCGGCGACCCAGTCGAAGTCCTCGGGGTCGCGCCCCATCGCCTCCAGGATCATGCGCAGGACCGTGATGTTGTTCCTCTCGCCATTTGCGCCGATGAGGTAGGTCTCCCCCACGCGGCCCTTGGTGAGGATGTCCCAGACGGCCGAGGAGTGGTCCTCGGTGTGGATCCAGTCGCGGACGTTCTCGCCGCGGCCGTAGAGCTTGGGGCGCACGCCGTCGATGATGTTGGTGATCTGCCTGGGGATGAACTTCTCCACGTGCTGGTAGGGGCCGTAGTTGTTGGAGCAGTTGGAGATCGTGGTGCGAAGCCCGTAGGTGCGGGTCCAGGCGCGCACGAGCATGTCGGAGCTCGCCTTGGTGGAGCTGTACGGCGAGCTCGGGTGGTACGGCGTCTCCTCGGTGAACTTGGCCGGGTCGTCGAGCGCCAGGTCGCCGTAGACCTCGTCGGTGGAGACGTGGTGGTAGCGGAGACCGTGCTTTCTCACGGCCTCCAGCAGGCGGAAGGTGCCCTCCACGTTGGTACGCAGGAACGGCTCGGGGTCGGCGATGGAGTTGTCGTTGTGGGACTCCGCGGCGTAGTGCACGATGGCGTCGTGGCCTGGGACGATGCGGTCCAAAAGCTCGGCGTCGCAGATGTCGCCCACGACGAGCTCCACGCGGTCCGCGGGCAGCCCGGCGATGTTCTCGGGGTTGCCGGCGTAGGTCAGCTTGTCCAGGACGGTGACGTGTACCTCGGGGTGGTTCTTCACCACGTAGTGCACGAAGTTGCTGCCGATGAAGCCGCAGCCGCCCGTGACGATGATGTTCTTAGGTTCAAAAATCTCAGACATGAAAATCCAATCTGAAGCAAGTACAGCTTCTTTAGTATGCCGCAGGAAGTGACGCCGCGACACTATTCAACAAAACTATCGGACATTTCGGCATGCGATAAGAGCCATAACCTTCGCAGAATTACTTCCCCCACAAAAAGCTTCCGGAATGCTGTCTTTGTCATACCGGAAGACCGAATTCCCAGTTTTATCGCGTAAGTACTTATAGAAGAAGTCCTCCCAGCTTTTAAACTTCTCACTGTCTGCAAACGCTTCCGGCTCTTGCAAAACCGCTTTGGCATCTAACCCTGAAATTACGCCGGAGCTCAGCAGAAGCCACTCAAACGACTCGGGAAGACAAACCGTAACAGCATCGCGGTGAATGTCTTGCAGCTTAAGGACACGGTCCGCATAGCACCCAAATGCCGCTCCGTCCGCAACAACAAACACGCGATCGTCGAGATGCTGATCCAACCAGCCTAAAATCGCGCTGTTCGTCATGGCAGAAGCACAGGAAAGCTCACTGTCAGCGAAATGCCGTTCAAAGAACTGGAAACCAGACTTACTGTCCTCGCATAGAAGGATAGAAAAGTCCTGTTTTGGCGCCGACCGGGAAATAGCATAACGATGATTCCCACGATCTTGATAAACAGGGACGAAAGAATGGTATTTTCCGCTCGTCTTAATCTTGTAAATCTCATCCACGCTATACGGAAGATTAGGGAAATCAGCCCTTGAGATCAGCACGAAATAATTCGAGGAATACAGCACATGATGGGCAAACTCATCAGAATGAATCTCTTTTAAGCCCTCATCGACAAATACAATCGAGTCATGAACGGACGAAAGCTGGTTTCGCCAATCATAATCGGTCAGGGCGACACAGGGACAATCGCATTGCAAGGAAACACCCGACTGCTCACCCGTTCGCATGTAGTCTGCGACCATATCAAACAGTGTCGTCTTGCCCGTGCCGCTATCGCCACGCACAATAGTGATGTTTCGCTTGATGGTAAATGTGTACTTGGTTCCCCTGCGGCGGGAAATCTTAACAAGATGCGAACCGTTCATAAGCAGCACCTACAGATACGGAATCGACTCATGAATCAATTCGGCCATGTTATGAACGATTCGACCGCTGTTCACGACTTTGATTTTAAACTCATCGCGACCAAAGTCCATCGCATGATAGAGATTCACAACGAGCTTGCGGTCTTTCGCCATGTCGAGAATCCACTTGGCACAGTTATCACCACAGGTCGAAGCGTTAAAAATATGTTTACGATCAAATCTCATAAGCAGCAACGTTTTCACGCCACCAGAAAGCTGGAGTGGGGAGATGGAACCAAGCACAGGGCTTTCGATGACGTTTTCGGAGACAACATCCGATCGATCGACATCTTTAATTATCGAGACCGCATAGGAATCCGTAATCCAAGAAGACCGGTAAGAGTTTTTGAAATATGTCGCTGTGTTGTAAATCGCTTCTGGCATATCGCCAAAGTAGACGCTTAACACATCCACCCCCAATCATTTTGGCTATATGGTCACCGTAATCATAACGAAAGGGGCCACCAAATAACGGTGGCCCCTAAAAGAAAGCAAGAAGGCGCTAATACTCGCGCGGGCTGTTGACGATCTCGCCGGCAGCAACCTTCTTCAGGTGCTGGCCGTAGACCGACTTGCCGTAGGCCTTCGCGGCCTCCTCCAGCTCGGCGGTCGTGATCCAGCCGTTCTCCCAGGCGATCTCTTCGGGCACGGACACGGGAAGGTCCTGGGAGTGCTCCACGGCGCGGACGAACTCCGCGGCCTCGTGGAGGCTCTCCATGGTGCCGGTGTCCAGCCACGCGTAGCCGCGTCCGAGGGTCACCACGGACAGCGTCCCCTCCTCCAGGTACATCTGGTTGAGCGTGGTGATCTCCAGCTCGCCGCGCGCGGACGGCTCCACCCTGTGCGCCTTGGCGGCGACGTCGCCCGGGTAGAAGTACAGGCCGGTGACGGCGTAGGAGCTCTTGGGCTCGGCGGGCTTCTCCTCGATGGAGACGGCCCTGCCCTCGCGGTCGAACTCCACGACGCCGAAGCGCTCGGGGTCGTCCACGTGGTAGCCGAAGACCGTGGCGCGGCCCGACTCGGCGTTCTGGACGGCGCGCGTCAGGTGGCGCGACAGGCCGTTGCCGTAGAAGATGTTGTCGCCGAGCACCAGGGCGCACGGCTCGCCGGCGATGAAGTCCTCGCCGATGGTGAACGCCTGGGCCAGGCCGTCCGGCGAGGGCTGCTCGGCGTAGGAGAGATTCACGCCGTAGCGCGAGCCGTCGCCGAGCAGGCGCTCGAAGTTGGGGAGGTCGGTCGGCGTGGAGATGACCAGGATGTCCCGGATGCCCGCCAGCATGAGGGTGGACAGCGGGTAGTAGATCATGGGCTTGTCGTAGACCGGCAGCAGCTGCTTGGAGGTCACGAGCGTGAGCGGGTACAGGCGGGTGCCGGACCCGCCGGCGAGGATGATGCCTTTCATATCAAAAACTCCTTCTAAGGAAAAAACAAAAGTGGAGAAGGCTAAAGTAATTCTATATTAATTTGACTGCCATTAATCCTTTCGGAAGAGGATCAACACATGCCAACGGCTCTGCTTACCAACCTGAACATCAACTCCCGTACTGGCTCAGAGCTTCACACTCTTGAGTTCGCCAAACAACTGCAAAATAGAGGCTACGTTGTCACCTGCTTTTGCTTATGCGCCGCTTACCCTTTACTTAAAGAATTTGAAAAAGAAGGCATCGAAGTATTGACCCTAGGAGACGAGACCAAACTCGAGAATCAGTATGATTTATTTATTGCACAACACCGAATAGTAAGTGAATACATATATTCACTTCAAAGAATTACGTTCTCATCCATTTTTTTCAGTACTCGGGCTCTCAGATGAACATGAAGGCTTGCCCTTTTTCACAAATCTGTCAGACGGAATCATCGCCGTCAGCCATGAAGTTAAAGGTCATATAGAAAACAGTGCTCAGGCGCATAATATTCAGCCCCCCGTTCACGTCTTTCCAAACTACTGCACGAAATCTTTTTACGATTATAACTACCAGGGAAATAATGAACTGAAAAGCATCTGCTGCATATCTAATCATCCCGCTCCAGAATGCCTCGAAGCATTTGATTTATTAAAAAAAGACGAATAAGGGCCGATGTCTTTGGCTATCAATCTCAAAGTGTCAAAGTGACGCCGGAATTACTTTCTCAATATGATGCTGTAGCTTCCATCGGAAGAACCGCACAGGAATGTATGCCCATGGGAGTACCCTTCTATTGCTATGACCACTTCGGGGGACCTGGCTATATCACTCCTAATAACATCGAACATAATGCCCTTTTCAATTTTTCTGGACGACCAGAGAAACGAAAGAGCTCAGCGCAACAACTCTAAAATGATTTAGTCAATAGCTATGCAGAAGCCCAAAGGATGCAAAGCCAGATAAAGGATTTATGCATAAACAGATTCCAACTAGAAAATCTATTCGAACAAGTCATGAGCTTTATAAATGTTAATAAAGACAAAAAGCCACACGTGCAGAATGAAATTTCTGATGAAGCAAAAGAACTCTACAGGCTTAAGGCGATGAATTATTCAACAAGCTACGAAAACGCTTGCATTGGCCAAGGCGAGCTCTTTTATGACAAAGAATCTGAATCCAACCCACAAGCCCAGCAGTGCAATAGCTATCGGTTTAAATATAGGTACTCAACTGAAGTCGAAATAGACCTCCCAGAGCAAATGAGAAGCGGGCTTATTATCATTAGATTCGATCCCGATAATAAGCCGTGCAAGTGCACTATTAGCAATTGCAAGCCCATTTCGAATAACTGTTTTTCCTCAAATACAGCGCAAGAGACGTTTTTGACATTCGATCCGCAGTATCACTTATCAGGGGCAAAAAGTATCCACTTCATAGCAAATAAACTGGACCTTTTGGATGTTATAAGCATCTGCAATCAAATCAATAAAAGGCAGACCAGTATATTCGGAAAACTATTTCATAAGTAAAGCTCTGGCGACTTATTGTGTCGCCAGAGCTTTACTTCAATCTACATAGTGCTCATCGGACCGTGGTACGGGTCACCATTGACATAGTACTCCGCCCAAGCAGTGCGCAATTTACCCTGCTCGCGCATAAATCGAATTTTCTTCTCACCGGTCTCATAGCCGCGACTAAAGGATTCATAATGATACAGAAGCGCATCTGCATCGAAAACAACTAACTTATCGAGTGAACGTACCCTCAGGCAGAAATCAACGTCATTAAACGCGACTTCGAAGTCTTCATTAAACCCATTAAGCTCTTCAAATACAGAGCGCTTTGTCATCATGCAGGCAGCAGTAACGGCGCTTAAGTCTTGTGAAATAACAGCGCGGCGCATGTAACCTGGATCATCCCGGTCAAGGTTGTTGAATACGTGAACGGGCCCACCCATTTCACCTTCATTTTTACAGCAAATCATCATTACGCCCGCATGTTGTACCGTATCATCCGGATATAGCAATTTTGCACCGACGGCCCCAACGTCCTCACGCTGACAGAAAGACAGCATTGAAGAAAGCCAGCAGCCCTCAATAACCTCAGTGTCATTATTCAAGAACAGCAGGTATTTGCCGGATGTCAGTCCAACGCCATAATTATTGATAGCGGAGTAATTAAACGGACCATCCCATGTTGCAATGCGAACGTTCTCATATTGCTCGGGAACGGTGCGGTAATACTCAAATGTCGCGTCCTCCGTACTGTTATTCTCAACAACCAGAATCTCGAAGTTGCGGTAATCAGTTTTTTCCTCAATAGAGTCAATGCAGCGGCGTAAGACCTCAACGCTATCTTTATTGGGGATAACGATACTGACCAAGGGTTCTTCATTAAGAGCGTAGGCAATGTGATAGAAACAGGCAGAATCAGTTAACTCCGCAGTACCGTTCAGACCGCAACGATCCAAATGCTCTTGCAGTGCCCTTCTGCCAGCATCGTCGGCATAGTTCTTATTTCCCGCGCTCTTCGCAGTTGACGTATCGCTAATTCTCCAATGATAGAGAACCTCGGGGACATGATAGATATTCTGAGTTCTCTCTACTAAGCGCAACAGAAAATCATAGTCTTGAGCTCCATCGAACTTTTTCCGTAGCATGAGTTCTTTAGCGAACGAAGCACGAACGCAAAGCAGATGAGTTATGTAGTTATGAACGCGAAGCAAATCCAGATTGAAATCAGACTTGAAATGAGGGGCCACATACTCACCGTCCTCATTTAAGAAGTCCTCATCGCAATACAGTGCATCAGTATCAGGACAGTCCTGAATTCGCTCTGCGTATCTATAAAGAGCAAATGGATCGAGTGTATCGTCGTGATCGAAAAACACGACATAATCGCCCTTTGCTTCAGCAATGCCAAAGTTAGTGTTCCCCGAAATACCCTTATTCGAATCTAGAGTAACGACCTTAATGCGCTCATCTTTCAATTGATCCAAAGCTGAACACAGCTCAACACAATCAGGTGTTGAGTTAATCAAAATAAGCTCCCAATTTAGATAAATCTGATTGAGAACGGAATCAATCATCTCATGAAGAAACTTAAGAGGGGTCTTATACAGTGGCACAACGATACTGAATTTCAGCGAACAACTCGTATCAAAGTCACACGAATCAAGCATTGCCAAATAGTCATGCCGCTTTGCACAAAATTCAGAATACAAACCCGGCGAAGACGCCTTATAAAAGTGTGGAGAACAGACATCTGAATAAAACTCAACAGATGCAGGATCAAAGCACAGAAAACCGGTCTGGACGGACTTTGATTCAACATTAGCGACTAGGCAATAGCTCTTCGGACCGACCGACAAACGAAGGCTAAAAGAGGTCTCTTTCCTCTTAAGCCCACCCATATCAATGGTATTGGTTCTTCCAAAATCCGGTTTATACGCTAACGCCCTGCCATCTGAATCAATAACGTCGAGTCGAGCTAAAATCTCACTATGGGGATAACAAATAACTCCTTTGCATATTAACTCAGAGCCATCTGCTGATTTCAAGAGAATAGTGGGTCTCACATGAATTTGATTTGAATATACCTGACGATCTGAGTCGCGAATTAAATAAGACAACGATGACTTAAATCGATAATTGAATCGTGAAATCCACTTAATTTCATCCCATCCGAAGTTCTTACTAAATAACCGATTCAATTTTTGATTACAAGAAAACACAGATAGATTGAAATCTTCACCCTCAAGCAAAGGAATTGCAATTACAAGCAATGAGTCAATTAAGTGACTTGAATACGGGATCAAATTACCAGACTTAGAAACCACATCGACAGCATAAGAGGCAGGAAGTTCACCATCAAGAGCGAAATATACAGTTCCGCAGCCGCGGACAGCAGCCACTAGCTTCATTACAATCACCTACACATTAGCCACGCCGAAAAGGCGTAGCGACAACCACACAAACAATAAACAGACCTAAGAGACTTAAGAAGATACCTAACATTAAACCATACGGTATGTATACAAATTCAACGTGATGCTCGCCCTTGGAGACAGCGGTAGAAATAAACCCGTAATTTACTGTTATACACTCCGCCTCTGAACCGTCAACAAATGCACGCCAGCCAGGGCTGGAGAGCACCGGCACCATCACGAGCCCATCGTTGTCTGAAGAAACGGATACATCGTAACGTCCTTCATCAACCTCAGTGACATTGACTGACGACACCTTGGAATCATGATCGTTGTTTAAGGTTCGGTCGAGCTTGGCATAGCTATCGTCATCAACTATGGCCTCGCCGCTATTCAGACAATCCCATAAGGAATTATGATTTTCATTGATGCAGTCATTTTCCTTTCTCACATTAGAATAAAACGTTCCAAACGAGTAATGACGATTTTTGTAAATGTATATATGATCAATTACTTCAACCAAATCAAGCCAGTCATAGCTTAATTCATCACCAGATAAAACGTACTTGACTCCAAATAAAGCAGCTGCATCCCCTTCGTTTTGATCAAAAAAGAATGCGGAATAAACATGTGAAGGGGTCCCATCAGTATTGCCCTGCCAAAAAGCATCCAGTAGAGAAATCTCCTCTTTTGGCCGGGTGGAATTATAGGAAGTAACTCCATCATAATTTTGGATTAAGCCATCTTGAAAGACTGACCATTCAGAAAATGTCTTGTCCATCCTGTAAACACTTGAATCATTATCCATAACGTAATTAAGAGCATTTGCCGAGATTCCAGACTCGACGAGTTGATAAGTAGGAAATGAGTCCTTTTTCAAGTGCGTGCGACAAGTGACGGAAACATAAGCATCAGCCATAGAAAGCGAGACGGCAGATATTGACAAGATGAAGACAAATCGAACAAGGGACTTTACCGATAGCAACAAACATGCAATAAGCGCAATACAGACAAGCATCAAAAATAACGAAAGCGCCTTTGCGTCGCCCTCGTTGCCAATACAACATAGAACGCTAATTACCAAGCTAATTAATAAAGCAACGAGAATACTCGGTTTTGAATAAAAGTGAGCACTCTGGAGCTGATCAAACACAACTGCTATCACCAAGCAGCAGCAAACCGGAATGAAAAAGGATGACCGATACTTGACCTCAGAAAATACATTTAAAAATGCAGGGAAAAAAGTATTAATCAGATATAGGCAGGGCAACACAAGGGCAATGCCGAGAACGATGTTGCGCGTTCTAGATCTTTTGGAAGAGAGCAGCCAAACAAGATATAGAAATATAAATGAATAAATAACGCCAGAGCATCCAATCTGAGGAAGCTCATAGTAATTCGAAGAACCAAAGTCTGAAGACCAGGTTCCAGCATAATTATTACCCATTACTCGAAGTAAAAATAAACGCAAGTCTCCCAATCCAACATTGGAAGAGAGTGCGGTCAGCACCTTTGACTGAAGAGACGGTCCGCCAGATATTCGGCTGGAATCGAACAGCAACAAATATGCGACGGGAACTGAAACGACTGCTGAAACGAGCAATCCCCCTACAACTGGCAATATAAAATCGGAAAACGATTTGAAGCCCTTTGACCAGCTTTCATTCAGATAGACCCCTCGCAATAATGCATAAATTGCACAGGGCACCAATGTCATAAACGAAATATATACACTGAGAAGGGTGACGAGCGCCACGCCAGCCGAAAGAAGCAATCGTCCAAGACGAGATCGATTATCGAAATACAGTTCGATGCCAACCAGAATTAAAAGAACAAAGAGGCATGCATTACCAAGAAAATAGTGATTTCCCCAAAGAACTAGGTATCCATTAATCGAATACACAAGAGACGATACAATTTTAGCTGGCTCCTTAAAGCCATAAAAACTAAGGAAGATATAGAAACCTATCGAGGCAATATAAACCTTAGCAATCTGGATAGAAATCAGCGCATATGGTAAAAACCAATCGCCCAAATATACACACGATGGAATTAGTATCAAATTAAAAGGGTCGAAGTATAGAGACTGGTAAACAAGTCTACTGCATCCAAGTCCGTAATTCTGGTTCCATACAGATACGTTCCCTCTTTGAAAATCATGAATCAAATCTAGATACAACGGGATGTACTGCTGGGTGGTATCGCTCCCAATGTCGTTGAATGCATAGACGATATCGCCAAAAATGAACTTGCGGTAAACAAACAGCACAACAAGCGTTGTGCATAGGAATAGCAATGCCCAATAAAACCGATTGGTTTTATCCCTACACTTGGAGATAAGCCCCATTTTCATCACAAGCTCTGCGAAGAACCATAACCCGGCAAACATCATTAAAAATAGGAGCAGCAGCTTCATATACTAGACCTCAACAACGTTAGCAATCTGATTAAATACTCTGCGTTGCGATATGGGCGATACGCTGCCCATACCCTTCGCCGGGTACTGCCCAGCGACCATTTAAATCCTCGACGCATGGCGCAACGCCGCGCTCTACTTTTTCAAAACGGGGGTCGATGCAAAGATTATTTAATGGCTCTTTCGAAGCGTAAGCCTTTAAATGTTGAACCTGTGCGCGGAGACCAGATCGCACATCCCCAAATGACGCACCACCCGCGGTGACATTCACGGCGCCGATTCCACCGAAGTTGCATTGTTCCGCTTTTACGCTACCACCAAACTGAAGCCAGCCAGTTTCGTGCATTGCTTGGGCAAACAGGATTTCCGCCTTAACACCTTCAGCATTCGCTTCCTCTAATACTATCTGGCAAAAGTCATTAATAGTTGCTGCACCCTTCGAGGCATAAATAGTCGGATAAGTATGTCCAGTAGAGTTGTACAAAGAAACCATGCTCGAAACCGAAGCTGCAGACTTACCCATAATCGGCGTGCCCAAAGTTGTGCACGCCACCAGGTCGGCGTCGGAGAAGGGCGACCAGGACGATCCGT
>JAQDZZ010000011.1:0-53926 GCA_027671585.1 Coriobacteriaceae bacterium AM22-12AC-r
TTCTGATGCGGCGCGCTGCGCGCCCCGCACAGGCTAAAGCCTTTAAAAAAGAGGGCAGCATAGACCTTTTGGTCATGCCGCCCTCGTTGAATGACAAGTTGTCGCTCTGGCCGCCGCGCAGCGTCAACCAAGTTACAGGCCGAGCATAGGCTCCAGAACGAAGAAGTACGCGAGCACCACGATGCCCAGGATGATGCGGTAGACGCCGAAGCACTTGAAGTCGTGACGGCGAACGAAGCCCATAAGCCACTTGATGGCAATGAGCGACACCACAAAGGCGACGGCGCAGCCCACGCCCAAGATGGCGATCTCGTTGGTGCCGAACGTGCCGCCCTTGATGAAGTACTTGACCAGCTTGAGCGCACTCGCGCCAAACATGACAGGGATGGCCAGGAAGAACGTGAACTTAGACGCCACCGAGCGCGTGCAGCCCAAAAGCAGGCCGCCGATGATGGTAGAACCGGAGCGAGACGTACCAGGCACCAGCGAAAGCACTTGGAAGCAGCCGATACCCAGCGCAGTCTTCCAGCTTAGATCCTCGAGCGTGGCGATGGAACCAAAGTCCAGATTCTCGTCATCGTCCTCATCCTCAGCGGTAGCCGTGGCGGGCGCCGCAAAGTGCGCACCGGCGGGACGTTCACCCGACACCACAGCACGCGAACCAAACGAACCGGCAACGGCCATTTCCTCGCGCTTGCTCGCGCGCCAGTTCTCGATCACGATAAACAGCACGCCGTACACAATGAGCGCCAGCGCCACGACGGGAGCATTGTAGAAATGCTCCTCCATCCAGTCGTTGAGCGGCAGGCCGATCGCCGCCGCAGGAATGCAACCGAGCACAATCTTGCCCCACAGCACCCAGGTGTCGTGACGGCCCTCCTTGCCCTTGCTGGGCGAGAACGGATTGAGCTCATGGAAGAACAGCACACAGACGGCCAAAATGGCGCCAAGCTGAATCACGACCAGGAACATGTTCCAGAACGTCTCGCTCACGTTCATCTTGACGAACTCGTCCACCAAGATCATGTGACCGGTCGACGAAACAGGCAGCCATTCGGTGATGCCCTCGACCAGGCCCATGAAGGCAGATTTTAAAAGCTCGATGATATCCAAAGGGACCCCCTCGTTAGACACCCGCCGATATTGTTCTGCGGACGGTGCGGGCGATGTCCCATTATCAACCGTTGGCGGCGCGCCTGCGCCTACCCTTACCAAAAAACTCGCCCGTTCACAGAATTGCGAGCGGTCAAACCCAAATCCTTGGGTATAACTGCAACAAGATAAAGTGTCCGGCGGCCAACGCGCCCGCGCCCGCCCGATGCACGAGCCCCGTGCCCGTGCGATAGACCAAGGAGGAAACCATGAACGAGGGCTACACCAAGGTATTTGTTTCACTCGACGGTACTGAACAGCAGGATTTTGTGCTCGCACGCGCCATCAAGGTCGCCGCGAACAACGGCGCCAAGCTAATCATCGGCCACGTTATCGATTCCACGGCGCTCGAGAGCGCCGGTTCCTATCCGGTCGATCTGGTCAACGGCCTAGAGGAGGCATTTAAGAACTCCATCGCCAAGCAGCTCGAAGAGGCCAAGGCCAATCCCGACATTCCCGAGGTCGAAGTCATGATTCGCGCCGGCCGTATTCGTGAGACGCTCAAAGACGAGATGCTCGACGTGGTCAAGCCCGACCTGGTGCTCTGCGGCGCCCGCGGCCTGTCCTCGATCAAGTATGCGCTGCTGGGTTCGATTTCGACGTTCCTGCTGCGCAATACGGACTGCGACATTTTGGTCGTGAAGTAGCGTTGCTCCCACCGGCCGCGGGGCCTGCGGGGTTTCCACGGGCACGTCCTCGCCGCGTTGCGGCTGCGGGATGTGTCCTTAGGAAACCCCTCCCGGCCCCGCGGCCTTCGCAGCCTTACTTCAGCGAGTTGGCTGATAAAAGATAGCGTGCCGCCCCGTTTGGGGTGGCACGTTTTGTTTGGGCTGCACGTTTTTGTTTGGGTGGGCGTCTGCCGCGTGCGTTACTCGAAATATTGAAACTTATTCGTTGAAAACGCGAATGTTACGACGAAGCCTTCGCCGGGCTCGGATGCCGCGGTGACGTCGATGCCCATCTTGGAGCACAGGCGCGCCACCAGGTAGAGGCCGATGCCCGTTGCGCGCTTGGTGGTGCGGCCGTTGTCGCCGGTAAAACCCTTCTCGAACACGCGCGGCAGGTCGGCCGCGCTCACGCCGCAGCCGTTGTCCGCGACGGTAAGCTCGATGCGTTCGCTCGCCAGGCCCTCGTCCAGCAACGCGCCCGAAAACACGATCTTTGCGCCGTCCTCGCGCGCATATTTGATGCTGTTCTGAATAAGCTGACCTAGAATAAACTCGAGCCATTTCTCGTCGGTAAAGACCTCAAAGTCGAGGTTCTCGCACACCGGAGCCACGTGCGCCGCGATAAGCTCGCGCGCGTTGGCTTTAATCGCGCCCGTCACCAAGGTCTTGAGATCCCAACGGCGAATCAGGTAGTCGCGCTCCACGACTTCCGAGCGCGCATAGTACAGCGCCTGGTCGATATAGCGCTCCACGCGAGCCAGCTCGCGACCCAGGTCATCCACACGCGACAGGTCGTCTTCGCTGCCGTCCAGGTTTTCCAAAATCAGGTGGGCCGCCGCCAGGGGCAGCTTGGCCTCGTGGACCCAGCTCTCGATATAGTCGCGATAGTCATCGGTCTGACGTCGGCCTTCGGCAACCTCGTCGCAGGCAGCTTTGCCCACCCGGCGCAAGACCTCGTATTCGAGCTCGCCCTCGGCATAGGTCGGGCATTGCACCATCTCCTGCACCCATGCGGGACTCTCGAGCTCCTCTGCCGCGCGCTCCAACTGACGCAGAAAACGGCGACGGCGAGCGCACTCGATCACGATGCCGAGCATACCGAAGATAAAGGACACGCCAACCGCCACGACCACGATAGAAACGGGTGCGCCGGCGACCGTCAGCACAAAGCAGCTCAGCAGCACGCCGCACGTCCACACGGCGACGGGAAGCAGTGCATCTTTAAAGAACTTGCCAAACGACATAGCCGGCCCCTAAACCGAATAGCCTTGGCCGCGATGCGTGGTCAAATACCCCTTGATGCCGATTTTTTCGAGCGTGGTGCGCAGGCGGTTGATGTTGACGGTGAGCGTGTTGTCGTCCACGAAGGCATCGGAGTCCCACAGGTCCTGCATGATGGCCGAGCGCGAGACGATCTTGCCCGCGCGGCTCAGGAGCAGAGAGAGGATGCGCAGCTCGTTTTTGGTGAGCTCGGTGCTGTCGCCGGTTGCCGTGTTGGTGACCGCGGAGCGGGCGAGGTCGAGTTCCAGCCCCTTGTGGACCATGGTGCTACGCTCGCCTGCCGCCGTGGTGCGGCGCATCAGCGCGTTGATGCGCGCCACGAGGACGCGGGCGCTATAGGGCTTGGAAACGAAGTCGTCCGCGCCGAGCGTCATGGCCATGACCTCGTCGATCTCGGTCGTGCGCGACGTGAGGACGATGATGGGAACCTCGGATTCGCGGCGGACTTCGTGGCAGATATGCTGGCCGTCTTTGACGGGAAGCGTCAGGTCGAGCAGTACCAAGTCGGGTGCAGCGGCCAGGATGTCACGCGAGACATGCTCGAACGACTCGCAGGCCTCGACCTCAAAACCGGCACGGGCAAGGATATCGGCAAGCTCACGACGAATGGGCTCGTCGTCCTCAACGATATAGATCAGCGCCATGGATTCCGTTCCCCCCTCTTGGTTGTCTTACTGCCATTATTGCCGCGAAGTCGCCGGTGCGCGCCTCGCGCGGCATTAAGATGACAGAACTGTTCGCGAACGAAAGCGTTCGAATCGCCCCTCGCTCGCAGCGGGCGCGGGGATCAAATGATTAAATAATCCCCGTCCCAGAAAAATCATTTAGCGGCGGGCGCGGAGCTTTTCGTAGCCTTCGGCGAAGAAGGCGACCGTGGCGGCGTCGGACTCGGCGGCATCGGTATCGTCGGCGGGGACCACGCCGTGCTCGTCGCTCACTAGGAACAGCGCGCCCTTGAGCTGAGCGGGAATGTCCACGCGCGCGACCGGGATGCCCTTGGTCTGGGCCAGCTGCTCAATAAGGGTCGCCGTGCCGCACAGGCACTCGTCCGCCGGCGCCACAAAGGCAAGCCTCCCGTCGTTGACGGCGGCAAGTAGCTCGGGCGCCACGCCGGTCTCGTCGGCCTCGGAGCGGGCCTCGGCGGAGCGGGCACGCAGCGCCTTGGCCGACGTATCGGCTAGCGGCTCGTACTCCCCCACCGTCATGGCAGCGTTGCCGTTGATGTCGATCACCAGCATGAGTACGCCGTCGCGCGCGGTGTAATCGCCCTCGGCAAGCGACCACTCAACGTGCTGCTTGGCCCAGCTGAGCATGTTATGGGTAAGTAGCTCGCCCTGCACCAGGCGCTCGGACAGCGCGCGGATGTGGCGGTTGAGCATGGGCACCTTTTTATTGGACATGCGCCAACGGCAGACAAGCGCGGGCTTGTCGAGCGTGAACTTCTCGACCGCCTCCTGATTGGCGCAAAAGTCCTCGTACGCACGCTGATCCTCGGCATTGCCAAACAGCTCGGCATCATCAATCTGGGGCATGGTTGTACCTTTCGTGTTAGTCATTCCGTCCTCTTATACCAAAAAGACGGCCCTCCAAACGGAGCAGCCGTCTTTTGCAGAGATTATTTTGACGATATGGTCAGGCGACCGAACAGTTTAATGGGATAGAGAAACATCCCATTAAGGGTTTTCCAAGTGCCCGAGATTGCCCCGAAAGAGGAGCGCCGCGTACTAAATGTACGCAAGCGACGGTTTGAGGGGCAAGGTCGGGTGCTTGGGAAAGCCTCTAGTGCCTAAAATGCCTGGCTCCGGTGAAGACCATCGCAATACCATGCTCGTTGCAGGCCTGGATGCTCTCGTCGTCACGCTTGGAGCCGCCGGGCTGGATGATGCAGGTCACGCCGTGCGCGGCAAGCACGTCGACGTTGTCGCGGAACGGGAAGAACGCGTCGCTTGCGCAAGCAAAGCCGCCCTTCTCCACGCCCTCGCGCTCGCAGAAGTCCTCGGCACGCTCGCAGGCAAGCAGTGCAGAGTCAACGCGGTTAGGCTGACCCGGGCCCATGCCAATGCCGGCCTTGCCCTTGGAGACCAGGATAGCATTGGACTTGACGCCCTTGCAGACCTTCCAGGCAAACTCGAGCTCGGCCATTTCGGCATCGGTGGGCTTGCGGTCGGTGGGGAACGTAAAGGTCGCGGGATCCTCGGTCACGTGGTCGACTTCCTGCACCAGCATGCCGCCGTCGATGGAGCGCAGCTCCACTTGGGCACCGTGGTCCACGCCGCCGGTAGCCAGCACGCGCAGGTTGGGGCGCTTGGCCATGCGCTCGAGCGCCTCGGCGGTATAGCTCGGGGCGATGATGACCTCGACGAACTGCTTGTTCTGATCGGCAAAGTGCTCAACCAGCTCATAGGGAACCTCGCGGTTGCAGGCGATGATGCCGCCGAAGGCGCTCTTGGGATCGCAGGCGAAGGCGCAGTCGTAGGCGGCCGTGATGTCCTCGGCGACGGCGGAACCGCAGGGGTTCTGGTGCTTGAGGATCACGCAGGCCGGCTCGTCGAACTCGCGGACCAGGTTCCAAGCGGCATCGGCATCCAGATAGTTGTTGTAGCTGAGCGGCTTGCCCTGGATCTGCTCGGAGCCCACAAGCGGGAACTGAGAGCTCGCGGTGTTCTCGCAGCCCTCGGCAAAGCGGTAGACCGTAGCCTTTTGCTGAGGATTCTCACCATAGCGCAGGTCGTCGACCTTCTCCAGCGAAATCTCGAGCTTGGCAGAGGTGTCCGCCACGTCACTTGCCTGGGCGGCAAGCCAACGGGAGATAGCCGTGTCGTAGGCGGCGGTGGTCTGGTAGACCTTCACCTGCAGGCGACGACGGGTGGAAAGCGTGGTGCAGCCACCGGTCTCGTGCATCTCGGCCAGGACGGCATCATAGTCGGCCGGGTCGGAGATGACGGTAACGCTCGCGGCGTTCTTAGCGGCGGAGCGCAGCATAGAGGGACCGCCGATGTCGATGTGCTCGATGGCGTCCGCAAAGGTGACCTCGGGGTTGGCGACGGTCTTCTCGAACTCGTACAGGTTGACGACGACCAAGTCGATCAGCTTAATGCCGTGCTGAGCGGCCTCCTGCATGTGCTGCTCGGAATCGCGGCGGGCCAGCAGCGCGCCGTGAACCTTGGGGTGCAGGGTCTTAACGCGGCCGTCCATCATCTCGGGATAGCCCGTGAACTCCTCGATGGGGGTTACGGGAACGCCCGCGTCCTCGATGGCACGAGCCGTGCCGCCCGTAGAGATGATCTCGACGCCAAAGTCATCGACCAGCGTCCGTGCGAAATCGACGACACCCGTTTTATCGGTAACCGAGATCAACGCGCGTGCGATCTTCACATCAGATCCCATGCAGTCCTCCTGTCTGGTACGCCGCCGTGCTCTGTGAGTCGGTGATACGTCGATCTGCAGCGCTCGCGCAGCGGCATTGAAAATACTGATTCAATGTAGCGCATCGAGCGCATCGATGCACCCCGCAACGGGCGCATGTGCAGAAAAAGTTTGCGCGCGGAGGGGATGGGCACGGTGAGTTCATGGAACACAGGGGCACCATAATTAGATGCCAATAGCGTGGTAGAACTGTGCTCGATATGCATCCGCAAAAGAAAGAGGCACCATGGTCTCGCGGGTTCTCTACCGACCGTTTGATACCGAAGACTTCGACGCCATCGCGCTGATTCTGCAGCAGCTTTGGCATAACAATTCGGATAACGATGAGTACAACCGCCTTGAGGCCGCGTGCGACCTCGCCTATTGCCTTTCGTCATCGACGTTTTCGCAGGTTGCCGTAATCGACGGTCAGGCGCGTGGCATTTCGCTCGCGCGTGCGGGACAGAGCTCCGGCGCCACCGTTAAGGAACATTGGATGGATACCGAACGCGCGCTGCTATCGCAGATGCGTGAGCTGGAGCCTGATGCCTGCGCCGAGTATCTCTCGTTTGTGCGTGCAACCATCCGAACCAACAACCGCCTGCTCGAGAGCAGCCCGTTGCCGCACGACAACGAAGTCACGCTGCTCGCCGTCGATCCCGATGTCCACGGCCTGGGTGTAGGCTCAGTGTTGCTCGATGCCGCGGTCTCGTACCTGTCCTCGCGCGGGGCGACAAGGGCGCACCTGTACACCGACTCCAACTGCTCGTGGAAGTTCTACGAGTTGCACGGCTTTAAGCGCACGGCCACGCACCGCGCCAACCGCGAAGAGCGTCGTCACGACATGCCGCGCGAAAGCTATCTCTACGAACTCGACCTAACAGCCTAGCCCAAGCAGCCACACCTGGTCATTTAAGAACGTCCCCAATGACTGATCCCCAACAACTAGTCATTTAAGTCTGTCCCCAATGAGTGGCCTAGGGGGTTTGTAGATAGCCTTGGTCAAAAAACATCAAATATGAGTACTGTTACCTTTTTAGTAGCAGCGATTTGGGGCATTTTTGATGCTTATAGGCATGACGACCAGCTGCACGAGCTGACATAACTCCCCAAATGTTCAATAAAATGGGCTCCTAACGAGAAGTACTCTCATTAGGAGCCCATTATTATGTGCAAACATATGTGACCAACGCAGCAACAGTACTCATATTTGGCATTTTTTGTCCACTGTCCCTTGCGCGAAGGTCCGCAGCGGAAAGTTTGACCCGTTTCGATGCACAAAAATGGGATGAATCTTCCCTGGCAACCGCCCAGAAAGATCCACCCCAAAGCAAGCGCTCGCTAGAACGTTCCGCCGCCGCCTCCGCCGACGCCGCCACCGCCGCCACCGGAAAAGCCGCCACCGCTGCCGCCGCTCGAGCTATCGGAACTCGAAGCCAGCTCGCGGATGGTCTCGTGGTACACATCGTTGAACGAATCGAGCGGGGACTCGTTGCCGTAGTGATGGTAATACCACCAGTAGCAGGGGTAGTTGTCGTAGAAATCGTCACTGTTGCGCAGGTCCGCAGGCACGGCTTCGGCCAGCTGTCGCAGCACTTCTTTCGAAACGCCCAGGGCAACGCCCATCACCAGCAACTTGTTCCACAAGATCAGGTCGCTGGGGACGGCCTCCTTCAGACGCGTAAAGTCCTCGAGCCAATGCTTGAGCGCCTTGCAGCGAGCCGCCACCTCGGCGCCCTCCGGCGTGTAGCGGCGGAAGGTGCAGCTCAGGACAAAGCCCACGATCGTGACGGGGATCGAGATCATAGCGGCACCGACGTTGGCGTCCGCAAAGTCGGTATAGATCAGAGAGCCCAGAATGCCAAAGACGATGATGATGCCGAGAACCAAGCCGGCAACCAGGGCGATGGTGCCGTCCGAGGCGATAAGCTCGCGCGTCTCCAGCTTGCCCTTAACCGTGCTTTGATAGTCCTCGAGCTTGTTGCCAACAGATTCAGTACGCTCGCTGGCATACTCCTCCAGCTCGCTAAACGTGCGTGAACGGACGCCGTCTTTATCGGGCTTAACGCCGGCGAAGAAGACCTTGAGCACATCGCGATCGATGCCGTCCTTCTTGGCAGCCTTCCAGGCCTCGCCGGTCACTGTGATGCGATACGTCTGCTCCTCTTTTTCGCGACGGAGCAGACCCTTCTTCTTGGTCTCGGTCGCTTCTTCCAGCTTGATCACGCGGTCGTCGGTGAGCTTCATAAGCGTGGCGATATATGCCTGATCGGGCACGTCGTTCCAGCTCATGAGAGCTGCAAGCACCGCGGGATGGTCGGCCGAGGGCACATCGCGGAAGCACTCGTCCTGAAAGAGCGGCTTGGGTTTGGGCCTGCGCAGCTTAAGCATCACGATCACACCGGTATAGGCAACCGCCACGACAACACACACCACGGCAATCGCGCCGGCAACCGCACGCGCGTGCTCACGGCGAGCGTTGGCCTCGTCGGCCCATTCCTTCTCTTCGCTCAGAATCGTCGACATGCGCTTTTCGCCCGAGACGGCAAGCTGCGGCACCCAGTCGCTGGGGAAGGCGATGCGTGCCTCGGCGAATTCGCCCTCATGCACGCAGGGAATGGTATAGGTGACCATGGGCTCGTCCGCATCGAGCGACACGTCGCCCGTCAGCGGGCCGTGGCCCCATGCGCGGAAGTTATCGCCCTTGACGGCAGCCGTCCCGGCAGCGGCATTTGCAAAGTAGACTTCCATCTCGACGTCATCGGAGTCCGCCGACCAGCCGTCGCCGACGAATTTCCAGTAGAGCTCGGCGGTATCGGCCCAGTTCATAACCGCACCGGTCATGGAATAACTCACGTAGTAGATTGCGCTGTCGCCGCTCTCGTGAGGGCTGAACACCTTAATCTTTACGCCGTCGTCGGACTGTTCCACCGTGTAAACGCCGTCGTCGCCTTTATTTGCGCTGTCGACCTTGTTAAACGCAGTGTCGTCTTCCTCGACGCTCAGCACATTGACGACCACCGAGCCGCCTTGCTGGTTAGAGCCTGTATTGATATCCCAATACACGCCGTTAATGTCATCGTCGAAATCGAACTGGCGTCCCTCGACAACGGTCAGCGAGCCATCGGCCTCAACCGTGGCACCGATATAGGTTTGGCTCATGGAGTAGCCGTCGGCGTGCGCGACGGCAGGCAGCAGCAACAACGCAAGCGCGACGAGTGCGCAGACGGAAGCGAACCGCGCAAACAGGCGGCGCTGCCAACAGGGCTGGGCAACGGGGGCGTTCATAGGCACATCCTTTGTCTGTGGTACCAGTAGCGTCATTGTCCCACGTTTGCGGGTTCATGTGACGAACATCTAGGCCAGCGGAGCGTCAAAACGGGACAAAAGTCACGCCCGCGGCCGGCACCTGGGGACGTTCCTTATCTGTCGGCAATCTGGGACACTCCTTGGCATAGCCCGCTCCGGCAATAGATACCACTTCATAGCTCCATCACAGGTGTAGCGGCTTTGTGTGGGCGCGGCATGAGCCGATTAAGCCGGCGAGCGAGGGGCATAAAGCAGTTGAGCGAAAACGGTTTGCCCCTTTGCCGTTCGCTCGAGGATCATGTCCCCCTTTTCCGCGGAAACCCCGGCAGTTGCGAAGAGCTGCCGGGGTTTCTGTCGTTTGAGGGCTAGATTGATTGACGACGATTAAGGTGCCGAGCCGGTGGTCCGGCACGCGCAACGCGCGGCCTCAGCAACTTGCAGGCCACGGCAGCGTCTCCCCCACCGCGCCCCGCGCTATACTCGTCCGCATGGACATCAACGCACGCAACATAGCAACACCCGCCGCCGACGCGCCAACGACGCCGGCCGCTCCCGCGCCCGTCGTGGGGCGCTTCGCCCCGTCGCCCTCGGGCCGTATGCACCTGGGCAACGTGTTCAGCTGCCTGTGCTCGTGGCTTTCGGCCCGCAGCCAGGGCGGCAGCATTGTGTTGCGCATCGAGGACCTGGACGATCGCTGTAAGCGCCCGGAACTTGCCGCCCAGCTCATCGAGGACCTAGCCTGGCTGGGGCTGGAGTGGGACGAAGGCCCCTACTACCAGCACGATCGCCTAGACCTGTACGAGAGCGCCTTGCGCCAGCTGCAAGACGCCGGCCTCACCTACCCCTGTTTTTGCACGCGCGCCGAGCTCCACACCGCAAGCGCGCCGCACGCCAGTGACGGCACGCCCATCTACCGCGGCGCCTGCCGAGGCCTTTCTGCCGAGGAGGTTGCCCGCCGCAGTGCCCTGCGCGCCCCGGCCACGCGCCTGCGCGTGCCCGCCGTCGACGACCTCGCAGACGATGTGATCGAATTTGTGGACCGCACGTATGGTGCCCAATGCGAGGCGCTCGCCACCGAGTGCGGCGACTTTTTGGTACGCCGCAGCGACGGCGTGTTTGCCTATCAGCTGGCCGTGGTGGTCGATGACGCCGCCATGGGTGTTACCGAGATCGTACGCGGATGCGACCTGCTGGGGTCCACGCCGCGCCAGATCTATCTGCAGCATCTGCTGGGACTGCCCACGCCGCACTACGCGCACATCCCGCTGCTCATGTCGCCGGACGGCCGCCGCCTTTCCAAGCGCGATCGCGATCTGGACCTGGGCGAGCTCCGCGCCCGCTTTAGCACACCCGAGGCACTGCTGGGCTGGCTCGCCGGGCAAACGGGCATCGCGCCGGACACCACGCCGCGCTCTGCTGAGCAACTGATCGAGCACTTTAGCTGGGGTGCTATCCGCGCACACCGGGAAAACATCACCATAACGGCTGAATAGCCAAATACGCCCCGCCCCTACGCAACATCCCAAGGCTGGAGCTCGTCGCCCAGGCGAACGATGCAGTCGTAGAGCACGGTGTGACGCTCGGCCGGGTTGGCGTCGCGATGAAAATGGCCGTAGTACCAGCGCTTGTAGTCCAAGCGATCTTCCAGCTCATCGAAAAACGCCGTAAGTCGATCAACGCCGGGGCAATCCCAGCCGGGCGCCGGATAGAGCGTGGGCGAAAGCATGTGCGTAGAGCAGGTGTGGGTAATTACGTAGTCGACCTTCCAGCCCACGCTGTCGAGCTTTGTCCACGCCTCCTCAAAGTTGCGCTCGTCCGGCAGCTCCTGTGGCCACCAGCTGGAATACGGAATGCGGTATTCCTTGTCCACGCTCGTGGCACCGCCCATAGTAAAGATCGTTGAGCCGTCGAGCTCAAAAATCTCGCCATGCGTCAGGCGCCGTATGGGAGAGGTGTCCGACAGGCGCTGCGTCAGCCCACCGTGCCACAGCTCCATGGGACGCTCCGCCCAATGGTCGAAGCGCTCGTGGTTACCGTCGACAAACAGCACGGTATAGGGCCGCGACTCCAGCCAGGCGATGTCGGCGCACTCCTCGGCAGAGAAATCCCACGGAAGGCCAAAGTCGCCCGCGATGATGAGATAGTCGTCGCTCGTCAGACTATCCCCAAGCTCCCAGTCGCGCAGCTTTTGCATGTCGACGCCGCCGTGAATATCACCCGTCACATAGACCGTCATCGGATTACCACTTCCCTGCAAGTCGCTAGCCCGCATTCCGCGCGATCACTAAGCCAACCGTTCCAACCGTTTCAGCCCTTCCAGCCCTTCCAGCCCTTAGGGCTTACCCCTCGTTCTCCCATCCAAACGGGTCAAGCACCCAAAAAACCAAATCGAGCACGCCGCCGGTCATCATGGCGCCGGCAAGGGCCATACAAACATGCAGAAAACTGGCACTTCTGAGCACGTCAAACGGCCCCAGAACAGCTAGCACCGCGACCCCTACGCCGGCAAGGCACAGCGCGAGGCACGGCCCCGCGTCCTTGACGCACTTCTTTGCGAGATGCTTGGTGTTATCACTCATCGATATCGAACTCCTTAGAGGACCGTTGTTTGGGTACATGCCACCGCGGCAGAGCAGGGCGGCAGGGTAAGTGTCACATGTCTTGCGGACACAGCTGAAAGCCCTCGCGCAAAAAACAGCGCGCCGCAGGATTCGTATCACCTGCGGCGCGCCGAAAATGGTCCGCTTTCCTCCATCCCCAACGGATCAGCTGAGTTGGTGCCGCCCGACGGAAAGGAAGAAGCCGGCGGCGTCACGAGCTGTGGCAATGTCGCTAGGCATAGGAAACAGACGCGCTCCAAACGCCCTAAGCCCCAAGCCTACCCATTAAGAAATCGACTGCAGAAACGATTTTGATGCCGTCGATGTCGGTCGGATGGCTCCCCTGACGAACGACGACGATCTTCTCGTAACCGCCGGTAATCTTCTCGAGCGACGTGAGCTCAAATGGACGCAGCTCGCGCTTACGCGTCGCCTCCTCGTCAATCGACTCTGTGACCTGAATAAACTTACGATCCGAGCCGTCGCCTATCGCAACAAAGTCGATTTCGGCATCTCGAAGATGACCCGTGAAGACCTGGTATCCGTCATAGACAAGGCGATTGTAAACGGCATTTTCGAGAACACGTCCGCTGTCGCTGCCGCGATACCCATCCAAGAAGGCTCGAAGTCCCAGATCCTCAATGTAAAACTTGCCGCCGGTCTTCAAAATGTCCCGACCCTTAATATCAAATCGGCGCGCGTGCGAAAAGATATAGGTCTCCTCAAGGGCGGACACACAAGTGTCCACGACGCCGTGCGAGGATTTCGCCCCGTTCTCTGCCAGCGTTCCAACGATCTTATTAATTGATGTCGGGTTTGAAATGTTATCAGCCAAGTAGGAAGTGACGCGGTCGAGCACACTCCTGCTCGTCACCGACCGTCTACCCCGACGCGCCTCGCGAGCCAAAATGTCGCGCCCGACGATTGTTTGGTACGTGCTCCAGATATAGTCCTTCATTTCCTGCTCCGGCAGCTTTGAAGCAGCGAGAAACGGCAGGCCTCCAAATGTCAGATATCGGTCAAGAAGATCGTCGAGTGCAACAATATCCTCCCGACCAAAAACAGCGAGCCTATTCGTGACGTCAGTCGGACCAAGAAAGTCGACATATTCCGAAAAAGCGAGCGGGTGCATCCGAATCTCGACATACCTGCCCGAGATTAAGGTCGCGATCTCTGACGAGAGGAGAAAAGCATTCGAACCCGTAACATATATATCGCAGTCCCGGTCGACACGAAATGCGTTAATCGCCTTCTCCCATCCGGCAACCTCCTGAAGCTCGTCGAAGAAGAGATAGCACCTCTTGCCCGCAGGCATTAGGCCGTCCACGTGGCGGTAAAGCTCTCGCCAATCACGCACGCCCTCCAGCTCAAATGACTCCATCTTAAAGGTCAAAAGACATTCGGATGGAACGCCGTTATCCTCCAGATGTTTGCGCATCATGTCCAGAAGCGTCGATTTGCCACAACGGCGCATACCCGTTACGACCTTGATGACATCCGTGTCACGGAAGGCGATTAACTTCTCGAGATATCGATTTCTGGGAACCATCCGTTTATCCATCGCTCGCCCCAATCTGCAAGTTTTTCTCACAGAATGACAAGAACTTGCGAATTTTGCAAGTTCTTGTCACGTAGCGACAAGAACCTGCAGAATTACATCAGAGCCATTATAAGTCGGGCTCAGTCAAAGCAGCGTCAAGGCGCAGAACAATGATATGAGGCGAATCGTTCAAGAGTGCGTTGAACAATTTCATTCCCGCATTTTTGGAATGCCCATAAGATGCCCGTTTGACAGGAAGCGATCTGGGCCATCTTTGAGCAGAAACTCAAATGCTGGCGCGCCGCCTGCACTTATCGAGTTTCCCGCAACTGCTATAAATAGAAAGTTTATTTACATAGCGAGACACTCCTGGACGTTTGACTTTCATCCTGGTAGCCTGGATATCTAGAAGTTTCTGTTTGGAGAGGGTTAGCAGTGATTCCCGTTATTGACTTATTCGCGGGCCCGGGAGGCCTTGGGGAAGGCTTCTCATCACTTCGAGACGCTGAGAACAAGCCCGTGTTCCAAACAATCATGTCCATTGAACGTGACAAGCAGGCTCATCAGACCCTGAGGCTTCGTTCATATCTGCGCAAAATTGCAGAACCGGACGGAACATTGCCGAGAGTTTATCTCAGATACATGAAAAAGCATGACAATGAGACCTTCGACCAACTTATCCGCTACCGCCCAAAAGAATGGCAGGCTGCTTGCGAAGAAGCTTTATGCGACGAGCTCGTCGATGGAGACGACCGCTTGGTCAAACTCGGCGCCGAACGCGTGACAAGATGGTTTGAAGACCGTGATAGGGGTCCGCTAGTCCTTATTGGCGGACCTCCGTGCCAAGCATATTCGTTGGTGGGCAGATCGCGGCGCAAGCATGACATTACATTCGAAGAGGACCCGAAGCACACCCTCTACCGTTGCTACCTCTCGTTTATCAACGAGCTAAAGCCGGATGTCTTCGTTATGGAAAACGTCAAAGGACTTCTTTCTGCAAAGCACGAGGGCCATGGCGTTTTTAACCGCATATGCAAAGATATGGAAGAGGCGGGATACACTATCCATTCCCTCGTCACTGATGACCCCCATAATCCAAAAGATTACGTTGTCAAAGCCGAACAGTATGGAATCCCCCAGATGCGCCACAGGGTCATTCTCCTTGGTATTAAAAATGACACCGGAATCGAACCGAGCACGCTAACCAAAAAGCATGTTTGCACTCTTGGGTCAGCCCTTCGTGGGCTGCCTAAACTGCGAAGCGGATTCTCTGAACGCAACGAAAACTGGCGCGATATGAACTGGGCAGAGTACATAAACTCAGCGGCAAAAGAGTTGAAAGACAATGGCGAATGCAACGATCTTACAGACATCCTTGATAGGGTTATTTCACGCTACGCGCCAAAGTTAACCGCAAAGCACAAAGTTGATCCCGTCCACAATCGATATGAAGAATGGTATAGAGGAAGGCTCGGAAATAGCAAGGTCCTCACAAATCATGAGTCTCGCTCTCACTTGGCGAGCGATCTTGACCGTTATCTCTTTTGTGCGGCATATGCAGAAAAATACGGTACGCCCGCACGCCTTGAAGAATTCCCCGAGTCATTGCTTCCCAATCATAAGAACGTCCAGGCAGCAAAAACGACTGGTAACTATAAATTCAACGACCGTTTTCGTGTGCAAGTATGGGGAAGACCCTCTACGACCATCACCTCGCATATCGCCAAGGACGGACACTATTACATCCATCCGGATCCGTCGCAATGCAGGAGCCTTACCGTGAGAGAGGCCGCAAGACTTCAAACCTTCCCAGATGACTATCTGTTCGAAGGCAACAGAACGTCTCAGTACACTCAGGTGGGTAACGCGGTGCCGCCGCTACTTGCCCAGCAGATAGCGGCGGTAGTCGCAAAGGCACTTGGAAAAGAAGCCCACGGGTTTTACGAGAATCTTACAGACGATACTGACTGCTCTTAACACGGTAAGGACAGCCGACTCTGTGCAGCCGCTTCATCATGTTAATAAGTACAACGGACTGGCTCTCGGAGGGCACTTTGTTTGGCAAGGCACATGCATACTGCAAAATACCCCGTTCCTTCTCAGTTCCCTCGCCCTCTGCAAGGCACCAGTTAAGAACATTTTGCCAAAATCCGCTTCCCATCTCGCAAACCGCCGTCTGAGCTTCAATCCCATTCAGCGTTTTCTGGTTACGGGAGCCCTCTCGCTGAATGTCTTTCTCCTCATCGAGGTCAATAAGCTCGCCAAGCCACTCTTTGTCCCAATCAACCTTTTTTAACTTGATAGCCTCCCAGCATTTCTGTTGTTTTGCCCATTCAGAAATGTTTCGATAGCCCGTCGCGGGATGCATCAATACATCATGCGCAGCGTCAGATGCTTGCCCAAGCGCCCTCTCAAACGCTGGCGACAACGATTGTTGATTCCAAATGCCAAGAAAGTTAACGGCTTTTCCTAAAGCGGAAACTGCATTTGAAAGCACTCCCACCGCAAGGACTACATGCTGCGAGCGATAGCTGCCGGTTTCCCACCAATCACGCGCCTGCACAATCTTGCCTGTGCGATCGAATATAATTTTCTTGGCAATCAAATATTTGAAATAAGTCTCATTGAACTGACTCTCATCCTTATCCCAGGAGTCTTTAATTAGCCGAGCAAATTCAGAGAAGTTCTTCTGGGCACCGCGATTGACCAAGTAGGCCTTATTCGTCCAGACCATGAGATATTTTGCCAAATCCGTTTTCGTAAAAGTCTGCGTTTTAGGAAACTCAGCAACAAATTTACGCTTCTGCGCAGGCGTAAGATAAGCTTGCTTATCTCGATATGAGCCTCTTGCCCGCTCGTAGAACCATTTGGTTTGCGTGAAGCTATCTGCCCGCATGGGAGCAAGTATCCTTTGCGAGAACTCTTCGATCCTCACGTGATAAGGGTGGTTTGCAAAGAAGTCGGCTGAAGAAACCTTATTCTGGCTGTTTGCATATTCAGAGATCCTAGGCACCAGTTCGAGAGCCTCTTCCGGGCTGACAACACTAAGCTTCATTTGGACAAACACGCGGTCCAAACTTTTACCAGCCTTATATGCGGCATAAACCGATGCGGTTGTCTGGCCACCGTTAACTATCTGCAGGTTTTCTAGACGGTCAATTAAAAGCCCGTCTTCCCCGCTCTCCGTTGTAACGCTCTCTGCGGTCGCCGTGATACCGTTATTGAACGAGAAGAAAAGCTCGGGCTCATTCTCGAGAGTACGCTTTATACCCTTGTTGACATTGCTTCTCGCCTGAAGAAATACACGGACGTTTTGCTCAAGAAGTCGCGCTCCCCAACGATCGTAGATGCGCGCCAAATCGACACCCGGTATCGCAGCAAGGTAAACCTTGTTCTTGTCTTTCGGAGAGCTTGCGAGAAGGGCCCGAATCGGACCCGTCGGCAATTCGTTAAAGTCAATGAGCAGTCTCTCCCGCTCACGACCCGATTCAATAAGATTACCTATCCGTTCAAGATCCCAGACGTTGTAAACAACCTCTTTGCCAAGGACACTCCCCGTCTCTTTACCCGAAACCCTTTGGCTAAGTTTTTTGTTTGAAAGAAGATACAGATTAACTCGCTCGATTTCGTTCCAGCGAGCGTGAATTAAATCGGCGAGCCCAAACCCCGGATCCGTCGGCTCAAGAGATTCCCTAAATTGAGAATCCAATGCTTTGGTTACGAATTTCTCAAGCCGCCGAAAATCTGCCTCCATTTCAGAATTCGTTAATGTCAGCAAGCCAGTATCTTGGTTGAAGTCGAGGACAATGAGGCCAAGGACTTTTCTGCTTGACTCAAAAGGATCGCCACAGTAGCCATCAACCCTTATTCCAGTTCTCTGACAGAAGGCGGGGATGGCCTCATCGAATTCTCCCGCATCGCAAAGATAATCAGTGATGAGGTCAAAGAACGCATCGTTCTTATAGACTCCCTCTGAGTCCGCCTTATTCTTGACCTCTTGAAACAGTTCCTCCTGAAACGAAGTGGAATCTGTCATCTAATTCACCTCAATGCTTGGGTAATTGCGCTCTGATCAACTTCGTAATCAGAGCAGTAGCCAAGGTCGATTTTATATGTAACAGCCTTAACTCCAGGCGGACACGAACTGGAAACGATTCGCGGAAATCCATCCTTAACTTCATATGTTTCAGTTACGCCCTCGCTCCACAAGGTGTGGGAATAATCGTCTTCCGGAAAATACCCGGCATCCGACAGCTTCTCCTGAAAGTGCGCCAAATCCAATGGGCTGTCGAAGAGCATTTGAACATCGTTGACGACATCGGTAAGGCTGAATGCCGCTTTATCTTCATCCGTAGCGCTGTTCAACTCAACGACATATAAGAAGAGCCTTTCACTTTCGTTGGTGTTCAATTGCTCTTCTGACGATATTCCAATTTCCGAATTCGACGACCCTCGTTTGCTTTTCACCTCGACGAAAATCTGCCCGTAACCGAAATCGCGCTTAGAGCGTTCTGGCCCTGTCCAGCCACTCAAGGCATTCGACGGCTCGTAAATGGCAGCGGAAACCCGTTTAAGAAAAAGCAGCTCGCCGATAAGCCCTTTTTGTTGCTCGGCTGTGAGGGGACCACGCCCGGGCCTGAGAAACGAAGCCCATTTCTCGAGCCTCATGAAGGTCATCTTCCTCATCGCAACGGTGGGGGCTTTCTGCACCGAGTCGGCAATATCAAGACATAAGCGGAGAAATTGGGCTTTCATTTCCTGGTCTTGGAGCTCAAGCAGTATGGAGCGCTCCGATTCAATGTCTCGAATAGAGATGTTCTTAAACTTGGGAGGCTCCGGTGCCCCCGTCTCGCTGCTGTCATATTCGACAAGAAAAGCAGGGTGATTAGAGCGCCCCTTTGCCCAATAAATCCTTTTTGCATCGGGATTGACATCGGGTGCGACCATTCTCGTGTTGTAGTCGCCCCTTCCACGCGATCTAGGCAGCTCTTCCCACGGATTATCGCTAGTCGTCTTCATAATCATCATCGCTATCTTCGGGTTCCGGCATCATGTTCTCCAGTGCCACAGAATTAAAAACGTAAGTGACTGGTCGCGTTTGCTTATCGGTGTGCGGAAAACTGATGCTCCAGCCGAAAACGCATTCCTGAGCATCCCAGCTCTTCCACCAGGAAGGAGCTTCTTTTCCGGCCTCCTTCTTTTCTTTAATTTTGATTTCTCCAAATCGCATGCAAATCGGATGCAAAACCAGCAATGGCCGCCTCCTTATTTGACGATAATAGAGATCAGAACAGTTTTTCGCCTTGTCGCCGCTATGGTCTGCAGCATATCGTTCTTCCGCCATTTTCCTTTCTTCCGCACTTAAGCCAGCGGCCTCAACTCCACGACTGGATAAACGATGTTTCTCTCCGACAACAACGACATCATTGTTCGAAGCGCTACCGGGATATCTTTGCTCCATGCTGACCGTTCCATCAACAGGCAAATCGATTGGATCATTTGATCGAGAGCCATGTGCCAAGAGAACGTCCCATTCCTTCAGCTCGCCATCAAGCAGCCGTTCGTTGACGTAGCTTAGGATTGGAGCTTTTTGAGACTTTGGCGAAAGGCCATCTTCATTTTCATAGGCTTCTAGAAAAGCGGTAACAAACTTGACCGGAACCCCCTTATAAAGATATCTATAAGAGCCCCCGTCTTTGAAGTCCGCATACCCCTTTATTGCGCTAAGAAGGCCCCTGCATGCCGCCTCGTTATCGGCAACTATCTCCGCGTCCCTGTCAAATGCAATCGTTTCAACGAATCCCTCGTTTAAATCGATAGGGGCCTTTTCCTTTTGCCCGGCACCCATCTTATTTCTCGCGGTAACGGTCAGGGCATCAGGGCTCTGGCGTATTTTCAAAACGTAATTCTTTGGAGTGCGCTTAACTTGGCGCATGCTCCTTAGTTGATCGAACAGATTCTCCGTCGAATCGGCAACGTATTTGTACCAGCCCGCCGCCTCGTCGGTCATCCATACACGACAAAGATCCTCATACTGAGGCCTATATCCAAACCAACGAGCCATCTGCATCAGCGCATCATATGCTCTGGCGTTTCGCGAATAGTAAGAGACCGTTAACCCTTCAAGGGTTAAACCACGAGAAAGCCTATATCCGCCAACCGCGATAACTCGCTCGTTCCTGTTCTCATAGTCCAGAGCATCTCCTGAGTCTGTATTGATGCTCAGAACATGATAATCCGGGTCGTAGAGACGTGGCTGTATTTCGCTCCAGCCAAAACCGCAGCCTGCATATTCCAGCTCCCAACTAGCTTTCAAATCCTTTAGGTGCGGAGAAGCCTCAAGCGCCTCCTCCGGGTTTAAGGCCCCATAGGATTTCGCCGCCGTATTCAGGTCGTTAAGGTAATCCTCAACTAGATTCCGCATGCAATTCTGCGGTTTCTTATAGGGAGATACATTGACCATCATCGTTGAATGGAAATTAGTGCCAAAACGAAGTGTCTTTATCGTCGTCGCCAATACAAAAGTACGAATTGCCGCCTTTAGACTAAGGGGAAGCATAAAGGGCTCAAAGCTACTTTTATGTTTTGCAGGAAGGACATCGTCCGCATCGTCAATGAAACGCAAGTGCTTGTGAGTAGGCTCGTCGTAATCTCCGAATACCTTTTTGGCACCGAAGTAGTCAGAGGACTCCTCAAGCGTATAAATAAAGTTGCTCGGGAAAAGGTCCTTGCCATACTCATCGCTGTCAACGCTAGGGTCGATCAAAACGTTAGCAAATGGCGTAGCAGTGTAGCCAACATAGCAGGCCTTATTGAATAGGTTAAGCAGGTTTCTTATCTGCCCATTGATTTTGGTCGGTTCATTCTCTCGCTTTTCGAGCTTGTATTTTCCGTTAATCGAAGCATTATCCGCTTCATCGTCAATGAGCAACAGAGGTTGATCCTGGCTATTGCTGGCATCCAGCCATTCAATTACCTGCTGGAGAGACTTACTATTCTTCTTAACAACAAACAAAAAAGGTTCGTTTGTTTGCGTCGGCTGGATGCACCTTAAAGCCTTAGCTCGTTCTGTACTAAAGTCTGCTTCTCTCGAGGTACAGGCAATTGGTCGTCGGGCTTGACTCCCCTTGCCAACGCCAACCGGTTCGACTGTGCTGTTCTCAATGTTAAAACCTGTAAAACCATCTTCAAGACGAGCTTGCGTCTGATTTCGCAGGACATTATGCACGCCGGCCATGACGATAATGATTCGATATCCCGCGTCGGCGGCGCGGGATATCAGCCCAATATAATTTGCAGTTTTTCCCGATTGAACGGATGCGACTACGAGGCCGCGTCTTGTAAAAGAGCCGCACTCTAAAGGATTGGCCATTAAGTCAAGGATGTTGCGACTGTCCCTATCTATCGACTTAACCGCGGCGGGCGCCCATTTCTTATCGCGCACCAAGTATCGCCTATAGCGATTCCAGTAGAACCATTCGATCGAGTCTTCTGCTTCACTCAACCAGGGATGGCTATCCTCATCCTTAAACTCAAAGCCAAGCTTTTTCTTAATCGTAAGCTCGCTACAATACTTCTCAACAAGCCTACGGACGATATCATCCTTGTCGCATTGTTTAGATACAGGGAAAATTCCGGCGAATGCAGTGTAGAACTGCGAATAGGTATCCGCAACATCCGCCTCTTCGGGAACGCCGTCATCGTTCTCTAGTTTATCTCTGGCGGAGTTGTCAATGTAATTGATGAACTGCTCTAGTGTGGCGTCCATTTAGCACTCCTCGATTCCCAAAATGGCAAGTACTTCATTCCAACGTGTGGCGAACAAGTCAACTGACCTCATAGTGGAGAGGATGTCATCCTCATCCTTCCCCATTTGTTTTAATGAGCCAAAGAAAGTGAGAACAGCATTACAAAAGTCATCGTCTTTCATCTCCTCAAAGCAAACTGACCCTTCGTTGTTCGACAGTTCGTAAAAAAGAGATTCCGTTGGGAATGACGATTCGACCAGCGAAAGAACAGTCTTGAAAGCAGCCCTCTGATCATCATCAAGAGATGAATTGAAGCTATCAAGAATTGGGTTTTTGCGATTAATGCAATAAAGGGTCTTGTCTCCAGTTTTTATCGCATTCCAAGCCGGATATACCTCAGGCCTCGTTAACCTAGCGCCGCGACGACGATAAACTCTTTTTGAAGGCGCACCAATATGAGCAATCAATTGTTTGATACTCGCCCTTACTTCTTCCGGAAGCTGAGCGGACACTTTCTTAACGTCAATTTTCCATGCTTCATCTTGGTTAACATCAATATCAATCTTCACGCGGCACAACTGGGTGAGAGCGGTTTTCTTGGCAATCCCAAACCAAGTTCCATGCAGTATCAAGCGCTTCGCGCGATAGAGAAAGACTCCCTGATTCTTTAAGTAACCGCCAGGAAGAGCAAACTTTTCATACTCTGCATCTGAAGCATAATTTGACCTATGCGGAAGAGTAAACGCCTGCATCGTAACGCCGGGACAAACATTTTCGACAGGCGATGGTTGCGTCGCCTGATTGCTAACATTAAATGGATCGATGGGGTCAAGCGTGCGATTATTCACATTGACCTTAATGCGCTTGAGCCCACGTTCTCCCGCTAAGTAACGATGAAATACAAGAGAGAGGTAATCTTGAGCCTCACTTATAATTCTGTCGTAATTGGCTTTTCCGGATCCATTTACCCCGGTTAGACGATCAAGTTTTTCCCATAGAACAAGCGTACCCGTCTCGTTCATCTCTCCAATAAACGGAATGGAGTCCGTTCTTTTCTGTTCCAAAACTGTCCATTTGTTTTCACTGGCAACAAGATCGAGATCCCACGTGAAGGCATTCACTTCACCGTTTTTCTTTGACACAACCGTCAGCCTTCTGCATTGTGAAAATGAAGCGGTTTTTAACCCGAGACCAAAACGCCCGAGATCGTTCAAATTCCGCTTGCACCTCGGATCAGTGCTACCGAGCCTCATGGCATGCATTAACTCATCTCTGCCAAGCCCCTCACCGTCATCAATGATTGCAATTCTGAAGTCATCAGAAGGAATAGCAAGGATTGAGATATTCCTTGCCCTCGCGGTAATAGAATTGTCAACAATATCAGCTAGTGCACTATTAAACGAATACCCAATATCTCTTAGGCTTTCAATTAAAATCCTCGGTTCGGGCTCAAGCTGCATCGATTCCATCCAAAGCCAATCTTACTAGCATCATAATCGATAAGTATAGCAGCGGCCATTAATCAATTATCACTTACCGGCACCCAAATCATGCGAACGGTAGCGCTACCGGCAATAACGTGACAGTCGCAGCACGATTATTCACGTTTCGGCGCTCATTTAAAACTGCCTTGCGGCATTCCTAACAGTCATCTTCAATGCGGCAGGCGTTTTGTACTTCACCATGTCCTCTGTTTCACATTACCCGTTCAGTACCATCAGCAAAGGCATCATCAGTCCGCGCCGCTTGGCGGTTTTAGAGTTCTCCTTTACGAATTCTTTCAGCCGCTGTATATCGAGCCCTCGCCCAAGCGCATCGTTATAGGCATCGATAATTAATGAGGGGTCCTCGCAATCGAGGCAAAGATCGACAAGCGTGCGCTCGGGCTTGGTTACCGGCAGGCCGTCGAGCCAAACGATATCCCGCTCGGCAATCTCGCGCTTTACAAAAGAAAGGGAATCGTTTCTCGTATTGATGCGCATGGGCGCGGTCATCCTGTAGGGGGGACAGATGGAAATCGCCCATTTGCTGCAGGTTCGCCGCAGTCGTACCGCTCACGGCGATGCCATCCCACTGGCGTTTTCTCTCCCACGCGCACAGGGAGGGATTGGTGGGCTTCCAAAGAGCGTTGAGCTCGTCGGTGTCTCGGCGCTGCGCGCCCGACATCCGGTAGGCGCCGTGGCATATCCGCTCAAGACGCCCCACGCGGCATGAGTGCGCCAGCGCATCTCGAGAAATGTCCATGCGAGCCGCCTGAGCCGTGGTGAACACGCCCTCGCTCTCGGAAAGCTCGCTTATCGCCGTTATGTTGCTAAAGTACTTCATGTTGCATTTGTAGGATATTTTCATACTTTTGCAACGTGATTTGCATAACGCACAGGCGCAGTGCCTTGCTTAATCTGTTCCTGCCGCAGCGCTGTCGTTGAGAGGCCATCATTTTCCTCCCCTGGGACCATGCTGGCACCCCTAGCCGCTACGACCGCAGGCATGCCTATAATGAGACATGTTTCCTGATGAGAAAGGAATCCAGATATGGACGAAGCCAAGCTCGCCGATTTGAACCACATCCAGGACTTTTTCAACCGTGTCGATAGCGTGCGCAACAGTGCATCCCCGACCAAAAAGTTTCATATCGATCATCCAATAGGAATAGGCGTCAAGAACTTCATTGGATGGTGCAACGATTCCTGCGAGATCGGTTCCGAAAGCAGTAATAGCGCAGACGATGCCGAGACGTTGGGCGAAGCCATAGTCGCTCTGAATCAGCTTGACAACAGTGAGCTCGCTGCAATGGAAGCCGCTCTCAGGGAAGACGTATGGGGCGATTGGTGTGGAACCGAATGGAGACAAGCGAAGCAGGCAAAAAGACTCGGACCGACAATTAACATAATGAAAAATCACCCGGAAAACGCGGCCTTCTATCTTGTGCTCAGACACCGCACCGATAAGCAAAAGCATTACCGCTTTTATTTTGACGACGATACAATTGCAGAAGTCGATGCCTTCAAGCCCTTTACCGACAGCGCGCATGACAATTAAAATCAGCAATGGCATGTGCTCATCTCCGTGCTCGCATACCTCGATGTCGCTCACGCTTTAAGCAGTGATCAGCACGAATACCATTGCCTGTATCAACATTTTAAATCGCGGGACATGGGCGATTTAAGTGCATTGCATCTACAGTTATTGTGTTCCCCTAACCAGCCTGAAAACAGGCGCATCAAGCTACAGCTTGTTAAACCGAAGACGGCCCCAAAGCCCTGGACAATAACATATCGCTCGGAAGCGATGAATGGTTGGCTTAAAGAAGCACTGCGTAGGTTGGCAGACAAATAATCGCCCGCCAACCTACTCCAGCCCTTGCCCGCTGTACTTCCCTGTCTCTGAGTCGTAGTTCAGCACGACGACCTCACCGTGCTGAACTACGTTCCCGTCAATGTAGAAATGGCTGGCTCCGTCATACCAGATACCGCGGTAGCCTGCGATGCCCGAAGCCGCTTCGGTATTGATGTGCCCGGCGATAACATCCAGGTAGAACTTACGCCCCACGTAATCGGGCGGCATCATGGTAAACGACTCGGCAGACGTGCCCATCTTCCAATACTCCCCGGCATCCTCTTCAATACCGGCGTGCACAAAAACCTGGCCGAAGGGGCTCTCGTAAAAATAAGGGAGCTTGCGGACCCACGCGATGATGTCCGCATGCTCGGCCTTCATGCTCTCGACCGTAAAGGCGTACGCTTCCTCGAACTCCCTGAGCCTCAACAGATGCTTAACGTGCTTGAATGCCTCGGCATCTAAGAAGCTCTTAGTCGTTGCCAGATTGCTGTCGGCAAGTATCCATGCCTGCGTGAAATTGGGATCGTTCACCTCGTCAATGTACTCAAGGAACATCTCCTCATGGTTGCCACGCAGTGCCACGACGCGATCGCCGTAACGTTTTTGCAGGTCCATGATGAGCTCAAAGACGCCAAGCGAATCGGGGCCTCGATCGCAGTAATCGCCAAGTAAGACCAGCTTGAAGTCCTGGGCATCGAGGTCGATGGTGGATAGCGATGCCTTAAAGGCGTCCAAACACCCGTGAATGTCACTCATAGCGTAGATATGCACCTATGACCCCCTGTTTGCGTCGGGACCCCGCTCGTTTGCGCCATACGGCACGGCGACCCCTCTGATTTCGCGGGCGGCAGGCAACTTTGCCCCGTCACGCCCTTAACGTTGGTAATAAGTATATCTCGCCGTGCGGACACAAATTTACCCTTACGCCCCGGGCGCCCGGCCTGCACTTGCCTCAAAGACTGCCTGTGCCCACACCACCCAAAAACTCATCCAACATTAATCTTGGCTCAAGAATCGCTTAATCTATAACCTGCACTATAGAGTTCGACCAAGGGCGGGCGGCACCGCGCAACGCAGGCCGACGAACGCAACGCTCGCGCCCGGGCAGGTCGCCCGGCGTCGCGCCCATCGAACGAAAGGACAGGTCATGGACGACCTCGAAAAAGTTGAAACCATCCGCACCAAGTGCAACGTGAGTTACACCGATGCCAAGGCGGCGCTCGACGCTGCCGACGGCAACGTTTTGGATGCCATCATTTGGCTCGAGTCGCAGGGCAAGACCCAGACCACGTCGGCGCATGCCGCCACCGAGTCCGCGCCAGTCGATGAGCCCTCGGCCGAGATGGTCGCCGCGCAGGCAGCCTACGAAAAGTCGAGTGAAAAGACCGACTTCTCCAAGAAGATGGACAGCGTGTGGGAGTACCTCAAAAAGCTCTTCCGCCTGAGTCTGGACACCAAGTTTATCGCCACGCGCCGCGATGCGATCATCCTCAACATCCCCATCCTGATTCCCATCGTCGCGCTGTTTGCCTGGGGCGCCACGATATGGCTGATGCTGATTGGCCTGTTCTTTGGCATGCGCTACCGCATCGACAGCGACGGCGACGTGCCCGGCAGCATCAACAACCTTATGGATAGCGCTGCTAACGCCGCGGACGACATCAAGCAAAATCTCAACGACGACAAGTAATCGCAGACGGGGGCACGCATGGCACGAATCCTGATCGTAGAGGACGAGGAGAAAATCGCCCGCTTTGTGACACTCGAGCTGGAGCACGAGGGCTACCAGGTGGAGCACGCCGCCGACGGACGCACCGCCGTTGACCTGGCGTTGGAGCGCGACTACGATCTGATTCTGCTCGATGTACTGTTGCCGCAGCTCAACGGCATGGAGGTGCTGCGGCGCATACGCAAGCACAAGGATGCGCCAGTGATCATGGTCACCGCGCGCGATGCCGTGATGGACAAGGTTGCCGGGCTCGACGCCGGCGCCGACGATTACCTGACCAAGCCGTTTGCGATCGAGGAGCTGTTCGCACGGATCCGCGTGGCGCTGAAGCGCTCGGAAGCCGTGCGGGCGGCTTCGGGCGTTGGCGGCGGCGGGGCCGGGGCTGGCGTAGCGAGCGGCACGGCCGCCGGTATCGCCACAATGTCCCCGGCAACCGACACGGCCCAGACCGCTGCCGCGCCCTCCCCCGCCGCACTCGCCGTGGGTTCGGTCGCGCTCGATCCCGACCGCCGCGAAGTCACGGTCGGCGGCTCGCCCATCGCGCTCACGGCCCGCGAGTTCGACGTCCTCGCCCTGCTTATGACGCATGCCGAAACCGTGCTCACGCGCGAGCGCATCGCGCACGAGGCGCTGGGCTACGAATACGTAGGCGACACCAACAACGTCGACGTGCACATCGCGCACCTGCGCGCCAAGATCGAAGACGCCGGCGGTGCCCGCATCATCCAGACCGTGCGCGGGGTGGGCTATGTCTGCCGCGCGTAATGCCGAGGCCAAGCGCGTCACCTCCATCGCCCGCGCCATCAACTGGAGCTATATGTGGCGCCGCCTGATGAGCTACGTCTGGCTCGATCTGTTGCTGTTGGTTATTGCGGTGGCGATCCTCGTCTATGGATACAACCAGACGCTGCCCAACGGCGCGTTTACCGCAGGATGGATCCCCAGCGCCACCGTTCGCAGCATGTCGCTGACGCCCGCGCGCGGCTGGGACCTGACAACGCTCACCTATACCGTCGAGCTTGCGCGTACCACCAAGACTTTCCCCCTCGCGCAGGACCTCGTCACGCTATGGCCTCTCTACCTTGTAGTTGTGGGTTGGCAGGTCATCAGCGTGCTCAACATGCTCGGCGGCGCCCGCCGCGTGCGCCGCACCATGGCGCCGCTCAACGATCTGGCCCTGCGCGTGGACGAACTCGGCCGCATGCAGCTCTCCGGCGGCAAGATGGAAACGCTCGAGCAGGCCATCGAGCGCGCAAGCGTCGACTCGCCGAGCGTCACCACCGGCGACGCCGACCTGGCAAGCATCGAGGTCGCGCTCAACCGCCTGCTGCGCCAGATGCAAGAGGCCAAGCTGCAGCAGATGCGCTTTGTCAACGACGCGAGCCACGAGCTGCGCACGCCCATCGCGGTGATTCAGGGCTACGTGAACATGCTCGACCGCTGGGGCAAAGACGACCCGGACGTGCTGGCAGAATCCATCGCGTCCCTCAAGGCCGAAAGCGAGCACATGCAAGAGCTCGTGGAACAGCTGCTGTTTTTGGCACGCGGCGACGCCGGACGCACGGTCCTGCGGCGTGCGAATACCAACCTGGCCGCGCTGGTCGGCGAGGTATGCGAGGAGTCACAGATGATCGATGCCGCGCACACGTATCGACTGGCGTACGACGCTGCGCTTGTCAGCGACCCGCGCTGCGACGCGCCCGTTGACGTGGCGCTCGTGAAGCAGGCTCTGCGCGTGATCGTGCAAAACGCCGCCAAGTATTCGGACGCGGGCACGCCCATCTCGTTTGGCGTAGCGCCGGATGCGGGCGCAGGCACGATCGACATAAGTGTTGAGGACGAGGGTATCGGCATGAACCAGGAATCCGCAGCTCACGCGTTTGAACGGTTCTACCGCGCCGACAACGCACGCGATGCCGGCGCGCAGGGCTCGGGTCTGGGGCTTGCCATTGCCAAGTGGATCGTCGATAGCCATGGTGGTGTCATTGGCGTGACCTCAGTCGAGGGCGTCGGCAGCCGCTTTACGATTCGCCTGCCGCGGTAGGGGCGTCTCTCACGAATCGAAGGTGAATGCTTTTCCGCGAAGTGAACGACCTATTTTGGACCCCCGAAGCATCCACACTTTTTGACGCCAAAACCGCAGGAAAAACCTTACGAAACCGCAGGAAACGGTGCCTCCAAAGTGTCGATGCTCCAGGGGTCCAATTTCACTCGTTCACTTCGCGGAAAAGCATTCACCTTCGTTTTACGGCAGCCCGTCAGTCACCCTCTCGGCATTAAAAATGGGGTAAGGCCACGTGGCCTTACCCCATTTTTCGTTAGCTATAGCAGCCTGTGCGCTACTCGCGGCACAGGTGCACGGCGAAGCCGGCGAACTCGCGCTTAAAGTACACGAGCTTGGTGCCGCCGTCGGGCAGCAGCACGCGCGACTCCTCGTTGACCTCGAGCCCGCGCTCGGCAAACCACTTCTCGGCAGCGTCGATGTCGTTGACGGCAAAGCCGATGTGGCCCTTGGTGCCACGACCGTTCTGCTTCATGACCTCGATCAGCGAATCGTTAAAGTACGAAACCGGGGTCTCGATAACGGGCAGGCCCATCATCGTCGAGAACAGCTCCGCGATCCCCAGGGCATCTGCCGGGTCGGTGGCGTTAATGCCCACATGGGCAACGCGCATGCCAAAGAGCTCGACCGGATTGGCGTTCTGCTCACTCATACAGTCAGCGCCTACTGAGCCATGACGTCGAGGACGGCCTTCTCGGCAGCGACGCGGTTCATGCCGGTCATGAAGGGCACGCCGCTCACGTACGGGCAGGTGAGGCCCTCGGGAGCAACGGTGGTGGCGATCAGCAGGTCGGCGCCCTCGTCGCAAGCGTCCTTGGCCTCAGAGATGGCGCACTGCACGATCTCATACTTGCCGGCATAACCGTTGGCGTCGAGCATGGTAGCGACCTTCTGGGCAACGAGCGTGGAAGTAGCAGCGCCAGCACCGCAAGCCAAAACGATCTTCTTCATAGGTAATGTCTCCCTTCATGGTTTACTTTAGGTAAGTGTACCGCAGCGAGCGATGGCACTCAGCCTCGATGAGCTTTTATGCCAGTTTGCTTGCGCGCTGCGTATAATACATCTAGTACGTGTTGTCATACCGCTCGCTATATGAGCGACTAAGGATCCCAATATGCCCGATTCCCGCACACTCTGGACCGCCGTCGTTATCATCTGCATCGGCGTGTCGGTGTTCTTTAGCGTCAAAAAACGCACCACGTTCAAGCGTCTGCAGCAGCTTATGGCTGCCAAGCAGTGGGACGAGTTCGATCGTTTGCTCGACGGCAAACTCACCAGCATGCTGTACCCGCGCTACAACCGCGACTACCTGCGTCTGAACTCCTATCTGCTGCGCGAGGACCACAAGCGCGCCGATGAGATGTTCGATTTGCTGCTGGGGCTCAATCTGCCCAAGATGCAGCGCGTCGACCTGGTGATTAAGGCCTTTAACTACTATGCTGGCCAGGAGGACCGCAAAAAGTCCAAGGAGCTTCTGCACGAGATCAAGGGCTTTGAGGACGGTCAGGCCGAGGCGGTCGCACACGAATGCCAGCTGATGTACGACACGATGATCCTCAAGCGCCACAACGACATTCCCGAGCTGGAGCGCATGCTCAAGGAAGCCGGTGACGACAAGGTTAAGAGCTGCCGCCTGGAATACCTGCTAGCCCTGCAGTACCAGAACAAGGGCGACGAGGCCAAGTTCGCCGAGTACTTGGAAAAGTCGGGCCAACACTCGATGGCCGTCAACGCGTAACGGACGGCTTGTGCTAGACTTCTAGTCTCACGGGGGCGTGGCGGAATTGGCATACGCAGGGGACTTAAAATCCCTCGCCGCAAGGATTGTGGGTTCGAGTCCCACCGCCCCTACCATATGAAGCGTTCGAGCCCGTATCCCCAAGGGATGCGGGCTCGTCTCTTTTTCACGCCGGCGGAGCTCTAAGTTGCGGTGGAATAGTTAAAAGGCGCTGAGGCTGGGGGTCCAGCCGATGGTGGGTAGCTCACCGTCGAGAACCTCGTTAATGGTGGCGGCCATGCCGGCAAGCAGGCTGTTCTCGCTTACGGTGAGCGTGTCGTAGCCGCCGGCTCGCATAAGCTCGCGAATCACCACGGCACCAGCCAAGATCACGCCCGCGCGTTTGGGCTGTACACCCGGTAGCGCGGCGATGCCTTCCGCGTCCAACACAGACATGCGCTCGATAGCGGCCGAGACCTGCTCCAGCGACAGCTCGCGTAGGTGCACAAAGCTCGAATCGTACGGTTCCAGCTCGTGGACCAGAGCCACCAGCGTAGTCACCGTGCCGCCCACCGCGACTAAGCGTTCGGCGCGCTCAAAGTCGACAGGCAGGCCCTCAAAATAGGCGGCGAACTGCTCGCCTGCCCACGCGACAGCGGCAGCAAGCTCGCCATCCGCGGGCGGCAACGCGGAGAAAAAGCGCTCCGTCACGCGGCGACAACCGATGTCCAGCGAGCGCGTTCCCTCCAGCGCAAAGACCCCGCGCTCAGGCGCATAGACGCCCGTCGCGAGCTCCGTGGAGCCGCCGCCCGAATCGGCGACGATGATGCGCTCGCCGGCAAAGTCGTGCGCCACGCCAAAAAATGTCAGGCGCGCCTCGACCTCGCCCGGAATCACCTGTGGTTTGAGCCCCAACTCGCGCAGGCCGTCCAGCAGCAGCGCGGCATTGGACGCATCGCGCGCGGCACTCGTGCACGTGGTGCAGACGCACACGGCCCCAAAGGCACGGGCCTCGTCCACAAACATGCGGCACGCAGCGAGCACACGCTCGACAGCCGCCTCGCAGAAGCGCCCCGTCGCGTCCACGCCCTCGCCCAGGTCGGTAATCTCGGTATGCTTGGACGATTCCACAATCGCTCCGCCCTCGACCTGGGCCAACACCAGTCGCGACGACACCGTTCCCAGGTCGATCGCGGCCACCTTATAGCGTTTGCAATTTGTCATTGCGGGCTCCCCTCCGGGCGCTATTTGCCGTTGGACACGACCGTCTGGCCCTCGACGCCGTTAAACCCAAACAGCATGTCGAGCGCCTGGATGTACCACGGCGCGTCCTTGCCGACTTCTTCGATTTCCTTGGCCACTTCGCTGGCCTTCTTGGCGTTTGAGGACTTTTTGCTCGACGACGAGTCCGAATCGTCGTCCAAGCCTAGCACGTCAATCTTCTTCTCGCCGGGCATCACCAGGCCCAGGTCCTCGGACGCCGCGTCCTTGATACCCTCCTCCGAGAGCAGCTTGTCGACGCTTTTTTGCAGCCCATCATTGTATTGCTGGCGAATCTCGACCTGCTTGGCCAAGATATCGCTCGAACGCTTTGCCACGTACAGGTCGCGCACGGGGAAATACAGGCTCACGAGCGCCAGCGCCACCACGATACCGATAAACAGCGGACGCAGAGAGCCATGCGTAAAGTCATAGATCGCCTTGACCACCGCGTTGTCGTTGGCGTAGCGCATAAAGTCCGAGCCCGAAAAACGGTTCGAGGGCCTGCTCGATTTGTCGTGTGCCTGAGTCGAGGGACGCGACGTATGCGACGAACGTGCCGGGCGCACCGGTCCATCTGTCGAAGTATTCACTTGAGCATTGGGGCGCGAGGTACTTGTCGGGCGCTGCGCGGGGCGGTCGACGCCGGCGTAGGCGGACCCACCGAGCTGCACCGTGCGCGCACGGCGAGGCGACGGCTCGCGCGAACCGGCGGAATAGTACCTGTTGTCGTAAATCTGATCCATGTGCGCCTTGTGCGGTTGAGGTTTGTTTGCGCTAAGTCCTTTAGTTATAGCACGAGCGCCTGCACCGCCTTCGCCAGCCTTTGCTCGACATAAAAAAGGCGCTGAGCCGTATGGCCCAGCGCCCATGGCGCTTTGCAGCATCCAGTCAAGGCGGGACGGAACCGAGTCAGCCTCCCCCTCGCCAAATTCGCCCGTTTAGCGAATGTTGTAGAACGCGGTCTTACCGGCGTAGCGCGCGCTGCCCTCGAGCTCGTCCTCGATGCGAATGAGCTGGTTGTACTTGGCGATACGGTCGCTGCGGCACGGGGCGCCCGACTTGATCTGGCCGGCATTGACGCCCACGACCAGGTCGGCGATCGTGGAATCCTCGGTCTCGCCGGAGCGGTGACTCACGATGCAGGCGTAACCGGCCTCCTTGGCGGTCTCGATGGCCTCAAGCGACTCGGTGAGCGTGCCGATCTGATTGACCTTGACCAGGATCGCGTTGGCGGCACCCAGCTCGATGCCCTTCTTAAGGCGCTCGGTGTTGGTGACGAACAGGTCGTCGCCCACCAGCTGCACCTTGTTGCCAATGCGACGGGTGAGCTCAACCCAGCCGTCCCAGTCCTCCTCGGCCATGCCGTCCTCGATGGAGATGATGGGATAGGTGTCGACGAGCTTCTCCCAGTAATCAACCATCTGGGCACTCGTGTACTCCACGCCCTCGCCCTTGAGCTCGTACATGCCGGTCTCGGCGTTGTAGAACTCGGTCGAGGCCGGGTCCATGGCGTACATGAAGTCGACGCCGGGCTTAAAGCCAGCCTTCTCGACGGCCTTGGTGATGTACTCGAACGGCTCGGCATTGGTCTTGAGGTTGGGCGCAAAGCCACCCTCGTCGCCCACGCCGCCGCCCAGGCCGGCCTCGTGCAGCACACCCTTGAGGGTGTGGTAGACCTCGGCGCACCAACGCAGGCCCTCGGCAAAGCTCGGGGCGCCCACCGGCATGATCATGAACTCCTGGAAGTCGACGTTATTGTCGGCATGCACGCCGCCGTTGAGAATGTTCATCATAGGTGTGGGCAGCAGGTGGGCGTTGACGCCACCCAGATACTGGTACAGCGAAAGACCCGCCGACTCGGCAGCGGCGCGGGCAACTGCCAGCGACACACCCAGAATGGCGTTGGCACCGAGATTGGTCTTGTTGGGGGTACCGTCCGCGGCAATCAGCGCGGCATCGACGGCGCGCTGGTCGAAGGCGTCGAGGCCCACGACGGCGTTAGCGCACTCGTTATTGACGTGCTCGACGGCCTGCGAGACGCCCTTGCCCAGGTAGCGACCCTTGTCGCCATCGCGCAGCTCGCAGGCCTCAAAGGCGCCGGTCGAAGCGCCCGAAGGCACCATCGCGCGGCCGAAGCTGCCGTCCTCGAGCACGACCTCGACCTCGACGGTGGGGTTGCCGCGGCTGTCGAGTACCTCGCGACCGTAGACATCCAAAATATCGCTCATGTTGTCTCCCTCTCACTTGGAAACGGGTTGAATGCTTGGCGACACGGCTTGCACGCTACAGTGGCGCGCAGGTTCATAAGTTAGCCTTATCGCACTTTTTGCATTATGCCCTAAGTTAGCCAAGGGATACAATCTTTTTGAAAAATAATGGGGGCGATGAGAAAGTCCGTCCCGTCGCCCCCGCAGTCTTACTCCTCTGCCTTTGCGGCATCCCAGAGGTCGTTGAGGCCATGGGTCGAAAGCTCGGCCAGATCCACGTGGGCGTTGGCCGCCATCTGCTCCATCGCGGCCCAGCGGCGGCGGAACTTTGCCGTGCTCGCGCGCAGGGCGCTCTCGGCGTCAATCCCCTCTTTACGCGCAACGTTGACTAGGGCAAAGAGCAGGTCTCCAAACTCCATCTCGCGCTCGGGCGTTCCGGGAGCCTCGGCCTCAAACTCGGCACGCTCCTCGGCAACCTCGTCCCACACATCCTGGACCGTCTCCCACTCAAAGCCCACGGCCGCCGCCTTGCGCGACACCTTCTGAGCTTGCATCAGCGCCGGCAGGTGCGTGGGCACGCCGTCGAGCAGGCCTTCGGGCGCAGCCTCGTCCGCCGCCACAGCCTTGTCCTTGGCAGCCTTCTCGGCAAGCTTGACCTCATCCCAGATCTTGAGCACCTCGTCGGGGTTGTCGGCATCCGCATCGCCAAACACGTGCGGGTGGCGGCGAATGAGCTTGGCGTCAATATCGCGTGCCACGTCGGCCAGCGTAAACTCGCCGGCGTCCGCCGCAATCTGCGCATGCAGCACCACCTGCATGAGCACGTCGCCCAGCTCCTCGCGCAGATGCGTGGCATCGTCGGCCTCGATGCAGTCGAGCGCCTCATAGGCCTCCTCGATCATGTTCTTGCCAATGCTGCGGTGCGTCTGCTCGCGGTCCCACGGGCAGCCGTCGGGCTGACGCAGGCGCCAAATGGTCTGCACCAGATGCTGCAGCTCGGCCGACGCGTCGACCAGCGTGGACAGGTCGCGCGAGCCCTCGGCATTTTGCTGAGCCATGTGCTGCGCCATGGTTATTCCTCCTCCAGGATCACGTGACGGAACGCGCCGCCCTCGTAGATGCCGTAGCTGTGCGTACCGTCCTTGGGAATGCTCACGCTGCCGGGGTTGAAAAGCCACAGGCCCGGGTGCGCCTCGCTTGCCTCGTTAACCTTGATATGCGTGTGGCCGTAGACGAGCGCGGAGCCTTCGGGCAGCGCGGGCACGTGGTCGACGCTGTTGTGCATACCGGCGCCAAAAACGTGGCCGTGTGTCAAGAACAGCTCGCGGCCGGCCTCGTCGAACAACGTGGCGTAGTTGGCCATGACGGGAAAGTCGAGCACCATCTGGTCGACCTCGGCGTCGCAGTTGCCGCGCACCGCGATGATGCGGTCGGCCAGGGCGTTGAGCAGCGGAATCACGCGCTTGGGGGCGTAGTCGCGCGGCAGGTCGTTACGCGGGCCGTGGTAGAGCAGGTCGCCCAGCAGCACGATGCGGTCGGGCTGCTCGGATTCGATGGCAGCGCAGAGGCGCTCGGCCCAGTATGCCGAGCCATGGATGTCGGAGGCGATGAGGTATTTCATGGGGAGTCCTTTCGAAGCGGAGTTGATGGGGGCTGAATACGGGGTCCGGCGGATGTGGAGCCCATCTACCGTGTTACTCAAATCGCAGCGCCGCGCTCTGAGCCGCCTGCATCACGCGTTGGAGCGGCGCGCCATGCTCGCGGGCAAGGCGGGCGCAATCCTCGTATTCGGGAGCCGCGCGCTCGCTGCCGTCGGGCAGAGTCGCCACCTTAACGGATACCTCGCCCCAAGGCGTCGTCACCTGCTCGAATCGGCGCGGCAGGCAAACGCGTTCCATCACCTGGCGACGAACGGCGTTGGTCGTGGTTTCCAAAAAGATAATCGTCTGCAGGCGTTCGATATCCTCATGCGAGCAAATCACCTGCAACTGCCATCCGGGGCGGCCCTTTTTGCAGTAGAGGGGCAGCCAGTGCACCTCGCGGGCGCCGGCCTCGCGCAGGCGGTCGGCGGCGTAGGCGAGCACCTCGGGCGACGCGTCATCGATGTCGCACTCCAGCTTGACGATAGTTTCGGGCGCATCGGTCTCGCGGGACAGCGGAGATGTACTTCCACGTTGCATACGGTCCGAATCCTTTCCGCACGGGCTCGTTTTATTCACCCAAACGCTAGCACATCGGACGTGGCACAGGCGTGACTTTCGTCCGTCGCCGCCCTCACCCCTATCCAAACGTGTACGTCAGCCTCCAAACATGTCATTTTTTGTCGGTTTTGGAGGCTGACGTACACGTTTTGGAGCGAGGCCGCACACGATCAGAATTGCGCCCGCACTCCGTCCACCACAAAGTTCGCCGCACTCAACAATTTTGGACTTTCTACGCAGTTCATCGACCAAAAATTACCCTCGGCATACTTACCCGCTGCACGATGTTACTCTAGTTGCATTTGGCTAACTAAGCGGCTGCCGAGGACCCCCGCCCGGCATCGTTACGGCATAGGAGGTTTCATGTTCGAGAAGCGGCTCTTCTCCCTGGTTCCGCAGGCAACGCCCTACATTATGGCAAGCGTCCTGTTTAAGTGGATCGCGCTCATGGCAAACATCACGGTGATGTGGGTGCTTGCGCGCATCTTGGGCGGCATCGTCACGGACGGCCTTTCCGCCGCGCTCGCCGTCGATGCCCTCGCACAGGCGGCCCTGCCGCTCGCCGCCGCCATCATCGTGCGCGCCGCCTCCATCTACCTGGCCCAACGCGCCGGCGACAAAGCCGCGTTCGAGGCCGTCCGCCGCGTGCGCTCGTTCGTCTACGACAAGCTCACCGCACTCGGCCCCTCCTACACCGAGACCGTCCCCACCGCCGAGGCCGTCCAGACCAGCGTCGAGGGCGCCACGCAACTCCAGGTGTACTTTGGCGGCTACCTGCCGCAGCTCTTCTTTGCCGGCTTGGCACCCATCACGCTGTTTGTACTGCTCGTGGGCCAAGCGGGTCTTCCCGCCGCGCTGCTGCTCGCCTGCGTTCCGGTCATCCCCGTCTCCATTATGATGGTCATGCGCAACGCCAAAAAGATCGGTGCCGAGTACTGGGGCAGCTATGTCGATCTTGGCGGCATGTTCCTGGAGGCCGTGCAGGGTCTCACCACCCTTAAGGTCTACCAGGCCGATCGAAGCTGGCACGAGCGCATCAACGCCGAGTCCGAGCGTTTCCGCACAGCGACCATGCACCTGCTGGTGATGCAGCTGCGCTCCATTTGCGTTATGGACCTGGTCGTCTATATGGGCGCCGCGCTCGGCATTATCGTGGCCGCACTGCAGCTCGCCACGGGCAAGATCGGCTTTGAGGCTGCCTTCCTCATCGTCTTTCTGTCACAGGAGTTCTTTTTGCCTATGCGCCGCCTGGGATCGCTGTTCCACACGGCCATGAACGGCATGGCCGCCTCGCGCCGCATGTTTGGCATTTTGGATACGCCCGAGCCCGAGCGCGGCGATGTTGAGCTTGATGGTCGCGGCGATATCGAGCTCGCAGGCGTGAGCTATGCCTACGGCGACCGCACCGTGCTGGACAGCGCCAGCGCGACCATTGCGCACGGCTCGCTCGTGGCACTCGTGGGCGAAAGCGGCGGCGGCAAGTCCACGCTCGCGGGGATTATCGCGGGCCGCAAGGACGCCTACCGCGGCAGCGTGCGCATTGGCGGCGTCGAGCTGCGCGATGTCACGGCCGCCTCACTCATGCGCGCCGTCACGCTGGTGCCCACCAACGGCTACCTGTTTGCCGGCACCCTGCGCGACAACCTGCTGCTCGCCCAGCCCAACGCCACCGACACCGAGCTTTTGCGCGCGCTCGACCGCACGCGCGTGGCGGCCTTTGTGCGGGCCAACGGCGGGCTCGACATGGTGATTAACGAGGGTGGCACCAACCTTTCGGGCGGCCAGCGCCAGCGCGTGTGCATGGCCCGCGCCCTGCTGCACGACTCGCCCATCTATGTGTTTGACGAGGCGACGAGCAACGTCGATGCCGCAAGCGAGGCCGCGATCGGCGAGGTCATCGCGTCGCTTGCCGGCGAGCACACCGTAATTGTGGTGGCGCATCGCCTGTCGACGATCGTGGACGCCGACCAGATTCTGGTGCTGGAGCGCGGTCGCATTGCCGAGCGCGGCACCCATGATGAGCTCCTGTCGGGCGCGGGCGCCTATGCGCGCATGTGGAACAGCCAGGAGCAGCTCTCGGCATATGCGTATGCGGAGGGTGATGCCGAGGATGCCGGCGCGGTTGAGGCTGTTGACGGCAGCACCGCCCGTACCGATGGCCTCAACGGTGCCGGCTCGTCTTCCGCTGCCGCGGCGCCTGACTCCGGCCGCGCCCGTCGCTCGGCGCCGTCCATCATGTGGCGCATGATGGGGCTTGTCCGACCGCTTGCCGGCTGGCTTGTGCTAGCCGTCGCGCTGGGCAGCATTGGCATGCTCACCGCCGCGTTCGTGCCGGCCTTTGGCGCCCTCGGCCTTATGGCCGCGCTGGGCCGCAACGCCTTGGGGCTTGGTCTGATCGCAGCATGCGCGGCCTGCGCCGCCTGCGGCATCGCACGCGGGCCGCTCCACTACGGCGAGCAGCTCTGCAACCATTACATCGCATTCCGTCTGCTCGCGCACGTTCGCGACCTGGTGTTTGGCGCCCTGCGCCAGCTCGCCCCCGCCAAGCTCGAGGGCCGCGGCAAGGGCGAGCTCGTGAGCCTGGTCACCTCGGATATCGAGCTGCTCGAGGTCTTCTACGCGCACACCATCTCGCCCATTGCCATAGCTCTGGTCTGCACCGTTGTGTTTGAGGGCTTTTTGCTGGCTGTGAGCCCCGAGCTCGCGGGCATCGCGCTCGTGGCCTACGCGGTCCTGGGCGTGCTGCTGCCCCTGATCTCGGCCAAGGCATGCGGCACCACCGGCCACCAGAGCCGCGAGGGCGCCGGTAAGCTGGGTGCCTTTGTGCTCGACAGTCTACGCGGCGCGTCCGAGACTATCCAGTTTGCCGGTGGCGCCGATCGTAGCCGTGCCCTGGGCAATCTGACCGAGCAAGTCGGCGCCGTGGACGCGCGCCTCAAGCGCCGCCAGGCGGCCAGCGAGGCCGTAGCCGATGCGCTTATTCTTGCGGTCAATCTGGTGATGCTCGGGCGTGCGCTGCAGCTGGTGGCTGCGGGAATGATTGACTTTGCCGCAGCGTTTGTCGCCGTCTTTACCTTTGTGTCGTCGTTTGGCTCGGTGATGGCCGTGAGCCGCCTGGGCGCCTCACTTCAGGAGACGCTCGCCTCGGGCGCACGCGTGCTCGATTTGCTCGACGAGCAGCCCCAGTGCGCCGAGGTCGCCGATGGACAGGACGTTGAGTTTGCCGGAGCCGCAGCCGAGCATGTGAGCTTTAGCTATGCGGGCGGCGTGGACGCGGGCGGCGCCGACGCCACAGAGCAGGCCGCGAACGACCCCGCTGCGAGTCTCATCCTCGACGACGTGACCTGCACCTTTGCGCCCGGCACCATGACCTGCATCATGGGGCGCTCGGGCTCGGGCAAGTCGACGCTGCTTAAGCTGCTCATGCGTTTTTGGGACCCCGCAGCTGGCACCATCACGGTGAGCGGCATCGATGCCCGCCACATCAACACGGCGAGCCTGCGCAGCCACGAGGCCTATATGACCCAGGACACGCATCTGTTCTGCGGCACCGTACGCGAGAATCTGCTGGTTGCGCACGCCAGCGCCACCGATGCCGAGCTGCTCGACGCTTGCCGCTCCGCTTCGCTTACCGCCCTCATCGACCGCCTGCCGCAGGGTCTCGACACGCCCGTTGCCGAGCTGGGCGACTCGCTTTCGGGCGGCGAGCGCCAGCGCATCGGCCTTGCGCGCATCTTCCTCAACGACGCACCCTTCATCTTGCTCGACGAGCCCACCAGCGCACTCGACGCTCTCAACGAAGCAGCCGTAATGCAGGCCGTTGACGAGCTCAAGCGCCGCGGCAAGACCATTGTGCTCGTAAGCCACCGTGCCAGCACCTGCGCGTTTGCCGATTGCTCGCTTTCGGTCGAGCACGGGAGGCTGAGCTAATGGCGCGCCCGGTCGACACGCCGGAGCTGGCGCGCAAACGTGCACGCGAGGCCCAGATGGTGTCGCAGATGATTGCACTGTGGTGCCGCGGGCATCATCGCGGCGGCCACGAGGGTAAGCAGGCTCCCAACGGCGAAAAGCCCACTCGCGTCAAACTCGGGCTCCGAACCGTTACGCTCTGCCCCGAATGCGCCGAGCTGCAGAAATACGCCATCGCGCGCATTGAGCACTGCCCGCACATGGGCACCAAGACATTTTGCTCGGCCTGTCCTTCGCATTGTTACCGGCCTGCCATGCGCGAGAAGATCCGCGAGGTCATGCGCTGGTCGGGACCGCGTATGATCCGCTATCGTCCCGTCACCGCCGTGCGGCACGCGATTATAACCGTGCAGTCCAAACGAGCGGCGACACGAAGCAAGTAGTCGCCGGCGCCGGCACGCGCTGCCCCGCCCCTCGCCCTCGTCTCAAACGTGTACGTCAGCCTCCAAACATGTCATTTTTTGCAGCTTTTGGAGGCTGACGTACACATTTTAGAGCGAGGCCGCACCGCGCGCCGCGCAGCCTTTCCAATCGATTTCGACCCCCGGCGTGCCCGGCGTGTTGAGAGCTGCGCCATTACAATGAAGCGGATTCGCTTGACGCAAAGGAGTCACCATGCCCGCCTGCCCGCTGGTCGATTGCCATACTCATACCTCGTTCTCGGACGGGCACGCCTCGTTCGAGGACAACGTCCGTGCCGCTGCTGCCGCCGGCTGCCGCGTCATGGTCTCGACCGACCACCTTACCCTGCCCGCCAGTATGGATGCTAACTGCGAGGTGCAGGTCGTCGAGGGCGACTTGCCGGCACATCGTTTGGCCTTTGAGGACGCCCGCAAACTCGCCGCGCAGATTGCGCCGGAGCTCACCTTTATCTACGGTTTTGAATGCGATTGGTACGAGGGCTGCGAGCCCTTGGTAGAGCACTGGTCCCAGGGCGCCGTCGTACGTCTGGGCAGCGTGCACTGGATTGGCAACCCGGACGATATTGCGGCAGGCGCCGCGGGCACGGCAGGGACAGAGGACGTCGCGCGCCCCGATACACCCGATTCCCTTTGCGGCTGGATCGACGACGATACCAACTTGCATGTTTGGGAAAACTTAGGCGTGCGCGGCGTGTGGGAGTGCTACGTCGACGACTGGTGCCGTGCTTGCGAAAGCTCACTCAACTTTGACGCGATGGCCCATCCCGACCTGGTCATGCGCTTTTCGAAGGACGGCTTTGCACCCGACTTTGACCCCGCGCCGTTTTGGGAGCAGATGGCCGAATGCGCCCACGATACGGGTCGCCGCGTTGAGGTCTCGACCGCCGCACCGCGCAAGGGGCTCGACGATTACTACCCCGCGACCGGGCTGTTGCGCCGCTTCGCCCATGCCGAGGTGCCCATCACCTTTGGCTCGGACGCGCACCGCGCCTGCGACATCTGCTGGAACATCCGCGAGGCCCAGGCCCACGCCTACGACTGCGGCTACCGGGCCTTCGATATCCCCCACCCCACCGGCGAATGGGAATCCACGCCCCTCGCCTAACTAGTCGTTTAAGAACGTCCCCAATGACTAGTGGCGGCGGGCGTTGAGTTCGCCGGCCAGTTCGTCGAGGGTGATGCCGTAGCGCTCGAGCGTCACGAGCAAGTGGTAGATCAGGTCGCCGGCCTCGTAGCGGATGTGATCGTGATCGTTATCCTTGCAGGCCATGATCACCTCGCTCGCCTCCTCGGCAAGCTTCTTGAGCAGCTCGTCCTCGACGTCGGTCAGCAGACGGGCGGTGTAGCTCTCCTGTGGCGACGCATCGCGACGACCGTGAATCACCTCGGCCAGACCCGTCAGCGTCTCGCCGATATTTCCCGGCTGCACGTTAGCTGTTCTGACTCCCATGGTTATTTCCTCTCGCTACTGCAGCGTAAAGTAGGTACCGGTCTCATCGAACCGAGGCTTTGCGCCCTTTTTCTCAAAGAACTCGACGATGACGGCATGGGCCTCATTGAGCCTTTCCTTCTCGGCCTCGAGCCAAAGCGACTGCGCCCCGCAGGCATCAGTCAGGTGCACGCGGCATGGCACGCCCGTGCGGAGGAGCTCGGTGTTGCATTCGGCGACCTCGAACGGCGTCACGACTTTCATCGCACTCCCCCTTCCACGCGCTTAAAGAAGCAGGTACGGTTGCCGGTATGGCAGGCCGGGCCCGGTGAGTCCACCTTGACCAGCAGCGTATCGCTATCGCAGTCGGCCCAGAGCTCCTTGACCTCCTGCATGTTGCCACTCGTCGCGCCCTTGTTCCAGAGCTCCTGACGGCTGCGACTCCAAAACCACGTGGTCCCGGTCTTGAGCGTCAGCCCCACCGATTCCTCGTTCATCCAAGCAACCATAAGCACCTCACCGGTGTCATGCTGCTGAACCACGCAAGGAATCAGCCCGCGGGCGTCGTATTTAAGATCAGCAGCTTCTACTACCTCAGTCATCATTTCTCCCAAGTAATTACCGTAAACCCCACAGGTCGGCGAGGGTTGTCCAGGTGCCGCAGGTTGCCGCGAAAGAGGAGCGACGCGTACTTTGGTACGCGAGCGACGGTTTGAGCGGCAAGATGCGGTGCCTGGGCAAGCCGCAGCGCTAGAAGTCCAACCTGACAGGGATGCCCTGGCTGGCCATATATTCCTTCACCTGGCGAATGCTGAAGGTTCCAAAGTGAAAGACGCTGGCCGCCAGCACGGCGTCGGCTTCGCCCTCGATCACGCCCTCGGCAAAATGCTCGAGCGTGCCCACGCCACCGCTCGCGATGACGGGAATCGGCACCGTACGCGCCACGGCGCGGGTGAGTGCCAGGTCAAAGCCGGCCTTGGTGCCGTCGCGGTCCATGCTGGTCAGCAAGACCTCGCCGGCGCCGCGGCGAGCCGCCTCCTCGGCCCACGCCACCGCGTCGATACCCGTGGCATTGCGGCCTCCCGCGGTAAAGACCTCCCACTTGTCGGCATCCGGCTGCCCAGGCAGGCCGACGCGCTTGGCATCGATCGCCACGACCACGGCCTGGCTGCCAAACGCCGCGGCAGCTTGGCTGATCAGCAACGGGTCGCGCACGGCGGCAGAGTTGAGCGATACCTTGTCGGCACCGGCCGCCACCATCGTTCGCATGCCCGCAAGGTCGCGAAAGCCACCGCCCACGGTGTAGGGAATGGCGAGCTCCTCGGCCGCATGCGCCGCCATCTCGATGGTCGTCGCACGGTTGTCGCTCGTGGCAGTGATGTCCAGGAACACGACCTCGTCCGCACCCTCGCGATCGTAGGCACGGGCAAGCTCCACCGGATCGCCCGCATCGCGCAGGCTCACAAAGTTGACGCCCTTGACCACGCGGCCGTCCTTAACGTCCAGGCAGGGAATGACGCGTTTGGTAAGCATGGGCTACTCCTCCCCTCGCGCGGCGGCCAACGCCTGTACCAGCGTAAAGTTGCCCTCGTAGAGCGCGCGACCGGTGATGGCGCCCTCAATAGCGCCCTCGCCCACCGCGGCGAGCGCACGGATATCATCGAGCGTCGAGATGCCGCCCGACGCCACAACGGGAAAGCCCGCGACCTCGGCCACGTGGCGATATGCTGCCACGTCGATGCCCGTCTGCATACCGTCGCGCGCGATATCGGTATACACCAGATGTTTAAAGCCCAGCTCGGTGAGCTGCGCCACGGCGTCGTCGAGCGCCACACCCGCGCCGTCGCGCCAACCATTCACCTTGACCTGGCCGTCACGGGCGGCAATGTCTGCCACCAGTAACTCGCCAAAGCCTTGCGCCGCCACCTCGGCAAATCCCGGCTCGGTCACGAGCACCGTGCCTAGCGCGATGCGACGCGCGCCGTAGCCGGCCAGCTCGTCGATGCGCGCGAGCGAACGAACGCCGCCGCCCACGTCCGCGGACAGACCGTCGACGCCGCAGATGGCCTTAATCGCTGCCGAGTTGGCAGCGCACGCGTCCTCGTCCTCGCCAAAGGCAGCGGACAGGTCGACGACGTGCACCCAGCTCGCGCCCTGCTCGGCAAAGGAGCGGGCAACGGCCACGGGGTCGTCAGAATACACCTTACAGCGGCTCCGGTCGCCGCGCTCCAGGCGCACGACCTTGCCGCCGATCAAATCGATTGCGGGAAACAGAATCATCGGCCGGCCCCCTCGACGATGCTCACGAAGTTCTTAAGGATGCGCTGACCCAGCGCAGAGGATTTCTCGGGATGGAACTGGCAGCCCCACACGTTGCCGTGGCGCACGATGCACGGGAAGCTCCGTGTATAGTGCGTGCGCGCCAACACATCGGCGGCATCGACGTCGTCGGCCACCGCGTAGCTGTGAGTGAAATACATGTTGGCGCCCTCGGCAAAACCGGCAAGCAACGGATCGGCCGCACCGGCGGGCGTCATGCGCACCTGGTCCCAGCCCACGTGCGGGACCTTCAGACGGCTCGACTCCAGGTGCGTGCACGAGCCACGCATGATGCCCAGGCCATCGACCCAGGGACCACCGGCCTGCTCGGAGGCATCGTCGTCCGCGTCCGCGTCCTCGTTCGCAGGCACGCCCTCGTTGCCGCGCTCAAAAAACAGCTGAAGGCCCAGGCAGATGCCGAGCAGCGGAGTTCCGGCGGCAACGGCATCGAGCACGGCCACCTCCTCGCCGCTCTGACGCATAAAGGCGATCGCGTCATAGAACGCACCCACGCCCGGGATGACCAGGCCGTCGGCGTTGCGGATCTGCTCCGGATCGTCCGACGTGCAGGCGGCAGCACCGGCGCGCGCAAGCCCGCGCACGACGCTCGACAAGTTGCCCTTGTGGTAGTCGACCACCACGATCTTCGGTTCGCCCACGCGGCCCCTCCACTTCTCATCATCCAAAACCACCACAAAGAGGACAGGCATCTTCGTGGTGGTTTTACCCTTGTGACGGTTACAGCGAGCCCTTGGTGCTGGGGATACCCTGCACGCGGGGATCGAGTTCGCAGGCGCGGCGCATCGTGCGGCCCACGGCCTTAAAGGCGGCCTCGATAATGTGGTGCGAATTGCCGCCCGCCAGCTCGCGCACGTGCAGCGTGAGCTTGGCATCGCGCGCAAAGGCATAGAAGAACTCGACGGCCAGCTCGGTATCAAAGCTGCCCACGCGCTCAGTCGGCACGGGCAGCTCGCAATAGGCCTGCCCGCGACCCGAGATATCCACGGCGGCCATCACGAGTGTCTCGTCCATGGCGATCGCCGCGTCGGCAAAGCGCGTAATACCCGCCTTGTCGCCCAGCGCCTGGCAAAACGCCTCGCCCAGCACAATGCCCGTGTCCTCAACGGTGTGGTGCGCGTCGACCTCGACGTCGCCCACCGCATGCACCGTCAGATCGAACAGGCCATGGCGGCCAAAAGCGTTGAGCATGTGGTCGAAAAACGGCACGCCGGTCGAGATATCGCACACGCCAGATCCGTCCAGGTCGAGCTTTACGACAATGTCGGTCTCGCCCGTCTTGCGGGTTACCTCGGCATAGCGGTCCATCTACATCTCCTCCTTCACCAGCGCGGCAAACGCGGCCAGCACCTCGTCGTTTTCCTGCGGCGTACCCACAGTGATGCGCAGACAGTCCGCAAGCCCCGGCGCGTAGCTAAAGTCGCGCACCAAAATCGAATACTCGTCGCGCAGACGCTCGCGCACGCGCGTGGCATGCGGCGTGCGCACGAGCACAAAGTTCGCCGCGCTCGGCCATGCCTCCACGGGCATGCCCTCGGCAGCCATTGCGCGCAGGGCGCACAGCTCGCGCTCGCGCTCGGATGCGATCTGTGCCACCACGGGCGTGTAGGCATCACGGGCACGCACGCAGGCAAGTGCTGCCGCCTGGCTCAGCACGTTAACTGAATAGATCTGGCGAATCGCCGCGAACACGTCGATGACTTCCGGCGCCGCGATCACGTAACCCAGACGCGTACCGGCAGCGCCAAACGCCTTGGACAACGTATGCAGAATCACCAGGTTGGGATGCTCGGCGATAAGCCCCTGCGCCGTGGTGACCGCGCCAAACGAATCGTCGGCAAACTCCACGTAGGCCTCGTCAACCATTACCATGCCGGGGCACGCATCGCACAGCGCCGCGACAAAGTCGAGCGGTGCCACGTCACCCGTGGGGTTGTTGGGCGAGGTCACGATTGCCAGGTTGCACTCGGACGCCGCCGCAAGCACGGCTGCCTGGTCGAGCTCAAAGGTCGCGGGGTCGCGCCACACGTCGCGCACCTCGGTCTGACAGAGCGACGCAAAGAACGCATACTCGCTAAAGCACGGCGGGCAGTTGAGCAGGGTCCGTCCCGCGCCGCCAAACGCCAACAGGTAGTTATAAAGCAGCTCGTCGCCGCCGTTGCCCACGCAGACATTCTCGCGCGTCACGCCATGCCAAGCGGCAAGCTCGTCGCGCAGGTCGTTGGACATGGGGTCGGGATAGCGGTTGAGCGGCGTGGCGGCAAGCGCCGCATCAACCGCCTCGCGCACGTCGGCCGGCACGGGGTAGGTGTTCTCGTTTGCCGAAAGGTTGATGCGCGTGGGCGTAAAGTTGGGATCGTAGGGCTCAATGCCGGCCAAGTAGGGCTGGACGAGCTCCTTCATGCGCGGCGTGAGTTCGGCCATATTAGGCCTCCTTGCCAGTCGCGCCGGCGCCATCCGCGCTTGCAGCCGCCAGGTCCACGCCCTCGGCAACCGTCGCCACGGCGTCGCCCGGCCAGGCAACCTTGGTCAGGTCGGCCGCGGCGAGCGACTCGGCGCTCACGGCATCCTCGCCCTGCTCCAACACGCGGCGGCGCAGTGCGGCCGAAAGCGCGTGTGCCCACAGACCCTCGGCCTCGGCCAGGCGCTGCGTAGCGGGAGCATCGGAGAGCAGGCCCTCGGGTGTATAGCAAATGACACTCGAGCGCTTGACGAACTCTTCGACCGAAAGCGGGTTGGAGAACATGGCCGTGCCGCCGGTCGGCAGCGTGTGATTGGGGCCGGCAACGTAATCGCCGAGCGGCTCGGAGCTCCAAGCGCCCACAAAGATGGCGCCGGCGTTGCGAATGCCGCCGAGCAGGCCCATCGCATCCTTGCAATGCAGCTCAAGGTGCTCGGGCGCCACGGTGTTCACTGCCTCGACGGCAGCCGCCATGTCGGCGGCCACCACGATGGTGCCTTCGTTGTCGAGCGAGGCACGCGTGATCTCGGCACGCGGGGACTGTGCCACCAGGATGTCGATACCTGCCTCAACCTCACGCGCAAACTGCTCGTCGCAGGTCACCAGATAGCAGGCCGCCAGCGGATCATGCTCGGCCTGGGCCATCAGGTCGGCCGCGACCACCATGGGCTTGGCCGTGGCGTCGGCCAGCACGCAGACCTCGGAGGGACCGGCGACCATATCGATACCCACATCACCCGAGACAATCTGCTTGGCAGCGGCGACAAAGGCGTTACCCGGGCCGGTAATCTTGTCGACACGCGGAATGGTCTCGGTACCGTACGCCAGCGCGGCCACGGCCTGGGCGCCGCCCACCATATAGATTTCGTCCACGCCGCCGAGCTTGGCCGCCGCGAGCGTATAGGGGCTAATCAGACCATCTTTTTGCGGCGGGGTCACCATGACCACGCGCTCAACGCCGGCGACCTTGGCGGGAATGGCGTTCATAAGCACGGTGGAAGGGTACTGCGCGCGACCGCCCGGTACATAGATGCCGGCCGCCGCGAGCGGGGTCACCTTAACGCCGAGCATCGTGCCGTCCGGGCGCGTGGTAAACCAGCTCTGCTCGACCTCGCGCTGGTGGAACTCGCGAATCTGGCGTGCAGCCTTTTCGAGCGCCGCGACAAAAGCGGGATCGAGGCCTTCGAGCGCGGCATCGATCTGCTCTTGCGGCAGACGGAAGCTCTGCAGCTCAACGCCGTCAAAACGCTGACAGTAATCGCGCACCGCGGCATCGCCGTTGGCGCGCACGTTGGCCACGATATCGCGGGCGGCGTCGACGATGTTTTGCGGTAGCACGCCCTTGCGGTTGAGCTGGTTGGTAACGAGGCGCTCACCGGGAGCAAGCTTGATGGTCTTCATATCGGTATCCCCTATCGGTCGAGGTTGTGTTCCAAAAACGAGAGGCCGGGCGGCGGCGCCAATCGGCCCGCAGCCCGTACGTTGGGGCGCCCGTGCGCGCTCGCGCTATTGTGCCGAGCCCGCGACGGGCTCAAAATGCTTGTCCTTCACGGCAGTCGCCAGGCGATCGGCCAGGTTGCGAACGCGCGGGTCCAGGCGCGCGGCGCCCGGGTTGACAAAGAAGCGGGCCGTGCAGTCCATGATGCGGCCGGTGATGACCAAGTCGTTGTCGCGTAGGGTGGCACCAGTGGCGGTAATGTCCACGATGCGATCGGTCATGCCGACGATGGGCCCCAGCTCGATATTGCCGTGCAGCGAGACGATGTCGGCGTTCACGCCGCGCTCAGCATACCAGGCACTCGCGATGCGCGGGTACTTGGTTGCCACGCGAAGCGACCCGCGGCGGGCATAGTTGCGCTCGGCCTGACCGGCGCGCCACGCGGGCTCCGCCTCGATAAAGGTGCACAGGCCGTAGCCCAGATCGACCAGCTGCAGCAGGTTGAGGTCGGCCTCGATGAGCGAGTCCCAACCGCAGATGCCGCAATCGGCACCGCCGCAGCCCACAAAGGCGGGCGCATCGCTGGGGCGCACGATGACAAACTCGATATCGCCGACCGCGCCCTCGCCGGCACGCGTGTCGCGGCCGCGCACGATCAGGTGACGGCCGGGATCACGCAGCTCAGAGACGTCCAGACCCGCGGCCTCGAGCACGTCGAGCGTGTCGGCCTTGAGCGAGCCCTTGGGCACGGCGATGCGCAGCGGACCCTCGGCACCACGGCCCGCGGCGTGGTCGCCGTCGGAAGCGGCGTCCTCAGCCGAAGTGCGCGCGGCCTCCAGGCGCTCGAGCGAAAAGGCAAATCCCGCCGCCGGCACCTCGATGCCGTCGCCAAACGCGCCGGTAAAGATGGAGTCGTAGCGACCGCCCGAGCCCACCGGATCGGGCAGGCCACCGGCATAGGCCTTAAAGACCAGACCCGTGTAGTAATCAAAAGAGTTCATGATGGAGAAGTCGAAGGACAGCACCTGGGCGTCCTCGGGTGCCAGACCCTCGACCAGGGCACGCAGCTCGCGCGTCAGCGGCGCGGCGATACCGGCAGCTTCCAGCAGCGCGTCCACACGGTCAAGCACCTCGGCACCGCCGTGCAAGCGCGGCAGCTCGCTAATGGCGGCCTTGACGGCCTCGGACTCGGCGCTTGCCGCCACGCGGGCATCGAGGCCCACAAAGTCATTGGCGTGCACGCAGCGCAGGGCCTCGGCAGCCAGCTCGCGATTCTCGCACGCCGCGAGCAGCTCCTTAAAAGGACGCACGCTACCTGCGATAATGCGCGCATCGGGCAGCGCCAGCTCGCGCACAGCCTCGGCCACGAGCGAGACAATCTCGACATCGCCCGCGGCGTCGCCCGCGCCGATGAGCTCAAAGCCCAGCTGCGTAAACTGACGCGAGCCGCCGGCATTGCGCTGGCACTCGCGAACCACCGGTGCCTCGTAGCGCAGGCGCAGCGGCAAATCGGCCGCGCGCATGCGGGTCGAAACCAAGCGCACGATCGGCAACGTGTTGTCGGGACGGACCACCAGCAAACGCCCGTCATCGTCAAAGAGCTTAAACGGCGTGTCCGCAATGCGGCCACCTTCCTCGAGCGAACCCTTGTCCTCGAGCAGCGGCGTCTCGACCGGAAGGTAATGATGCTCCCTGAAGCAGCCCTTCACCGTACATGCGATCTCCTCGCGCGCCTGAGCCTCCTCGGGCAATATGTCCCGGAATCCCCACGGTGTGGCCGTCATCTGGCGAGCCTCCTCATGCTGTGTTTCGTATAGAACAGAAGACCGGCATAGCTCCGCCGGTCTTCTGGGTACTTTAGCATACTAGAGTGTTTGCGGGGGAAATCCGTCGCAGCCGCTCACACCGTATTCATTTGGAAACATGGGGCAGATTGCCGCAGCCCAACCCCACCTAGGCGCCAATCGCACGACGATACTCTGCCATTACCTGCGCATCGGCAGCTGCGGGGTCGGCAAAATAGCGCCCGTCATAGGTCTCGGCCGAAACAACTCCGCGATAGCCGCGCGCCACCAGCCTATCCAGGTCAGCGCGCATATCGCGGTCGCCGTCACCCCAAGCAAGATGCGTCGTGCCATCTGCCGCAACATCGACAAAATGCACGTGGGCGACATCATCGCCAAGCAGATCGAAGTAATCGTCGATGGTATCCCCCGCCACCGCCATGGCGCCCATATCCAGACACGCCTTAAGTGCCGGATGATCAACTGCCTCGATCATGCGCTTCGTATCGGCCGCCGAGTTCACGATCATCGACTCAACCGGCTGTAGGGCTTCGAGCACCAGTCGCACGCCGCGTTCTCCCGCATGCTCGGCAATCGCACGCAGCATCGAGGCGCTGCGACCCCACGCGTCCTCGATCGGCTCGTTCAAAAATGCCCAGCCGCTCGAGACCATGACCTGCTCGGCTCCAAGTTCCGCCGCGATATCCACAACGTTCTTAAAGTACGCGAGCGTGCGGGCACGCGCCTCATTCCCGCGCGCCGCGATATTCCACGGCTTGGGGTTGTTCTGTTCGGGACAAAGTCCCACAATCCGAACTCCATACCGCTGCGACAGCTCCCGCACCTGCTCGAGCGAATCGTATCCATGGCAATCGACATACAGATGCATCGCCCCGGTCCAAAGCTCGCAACACGTGTAGCCCGAGGCCGCTGCCGAGGAAAAGAACTCCTCAAGGTCAAAATAACGATGGCTGATATTCATGACGGCAAGCTGCGGATACTCCATCTTGTCCACCTTTCGGCAAAAGGGCGCCGCAGCACAGTGTGCGCGACGCCCCCTCTTACATTGTTTTAATTATGACGGATGCCCTACTGAACACCAAGCACTCCAAAGAACGCGCCGGCGATACTCACGAGCAGGATCACGAGCATGATGAGCAGCGGATTCATCTTCTTCTTGAGCATGAGATAGACGATTCCAAACAGCCCCATCGTGACAAAGCCCGGGAAGATTCCGTTGAGCAGCTCGGCGAGCGTCTGAGCGCCATCGCCCGCGCCGACCATGAGCGGAATGTCCACGGTGACCATCTCCATGGTCATAGCTCCGATCACCATGGCGCCCATGATAGAGGCCATCTTGACGATCGTGTCCATAATGCCCGATTCCTGGACCTTGCTGATCATGTCCGAGCCAAAGCGATATCCCACAAACGTCAGCAGGTAACGGATGATGTAGTGAGGGACGTTGAACACGAGCAGGAACAAAATCGGGCCAAGAATAGAGCCCTGCAGCGCCAGCGACGTGCCGACACCCGTTGCCAAAATTCGCAGTGTGCCCCAGTAGAAGGCATCGCCCACGCCGGACAGCGGTCCCATCAAAGCAAGCTTGACATTAGAGATCGCGCTCGTGTCAAAGCTATCGTCAGTAGCGTTGACCTCTTCCATTGCGGCAGCAATGGACATGGGGAGCGTCGAGATGTACGGCGTGACGTTATAGAGCTCCATATGGCGCTTAAGGGCGGCCTTAAAGTCCGCATCCTGCGGATACAGCTTGCGCAGGATCGGCATAAGGGCCCACATAAAGCCGATATGGCCCATACGCTCGTAGTTCCAGGAATGCTCATAGGGAATCGAGCGCCAGAACAGTTTCTTAAGGTCTGCGCGGGAAATCAGCCCGTCGTAAGAAGACTCAAACTTAAAACTCATCGAACCCACTCCCAATCGCAGGATCCTCGGTTGCCACTGCGGGCTGCTCCGCCTTTTTCTTGTCACCCAAAACCGTCATCGCGACGACGATGATCGCGGCAAAGATCGCCACGCCCGTCGTGCTAATGCCAAAGTAGGCGACAAGGAAGAAGCCGGCGAAGAAGAACGGAGCCACCGTTTTGTTCATAATCATCTGCGCCAGCATCGCAAAGCCGAGTGCGGGCAAGAAGGCGGCGGCAACATCCATGCCGGTCTGAACGAAATCGGGGATGATGTTGAGCAGGCTGGCGACGGAATCGGCGCCAAAGAAGAATGCCAGGGGAATAATCAGCAGGCCGCACCAGCTCTGCGCATAACCGGCGATGAGCATGTTGCGCGTGATGGCCTTGGTGTCTCCGTCCTCGACGTTTTTGTCGATACGGTGCACCAGCAGTAGCATCACCGGCTGGCCCAGGGCCGTATCGAGCGCCAGGACGATCGTTGCGATGGGAATGCCCAGGGTCAGGGCCGCCGAAGCGTCCGCACCGGCCTGCATGGCAAGCGACACGCCCAGGATGGTTCCGGAAATCGTATCGGGCGGGTTATACGCACCGACCGAGATGGCGCCGACCATGGCAAGCTCCATCGTGGCGCCCATGATCGTGCCGGTCACCATGTCGCCCATGACAAGGCCAACCAGAGGTCCGAGCACGATCGGGCGCTGGAGGTAGCTCGTGCCCGTCAGCCACTCGGAATAACCCAAAAGGGCGATCAGGAAAATCAGGATTGTCTTGATAACCATGACAGCCCCTAACCGATGACCTTCGCGGCGTCAGTCTTCGCATCTGCCGGAATCATCTGAATGAACAGCTCGTAGCCCTCGCCGAGCAGCTCTTTGACGTATGCCTCGTTTTCGGGCGTGAGAAATACGCTCGTCGAGACCTGGCGGGCATCCTCGCTAAAGGCAACATTGCCGAGGTTGATCTTCTTGACGCCCATCGCCTTGGCGACGGCACCGGCCTGCTGGATCGTCTCGCAAACCACGAAGAGCTTGTACTTGTCGGTCACACCGCTCTGAAGCGCCTTGACGGCGTCCTCGGTATTTTTGACAACGACCTTGCATCCCTCAGGCTTTGCAAGGGAAAGGGCCTGCAGGCGAAGCTTGTCATTGAGGACCGTGTCGCTCACCAACAGGATGCAGTCGGCACCCAGAGCCGAGGTCCAGCTAACGGCAACCTGGCCGTGAAGCAGTCGATAGTCCACGCGAATCATCTGAATCATGGTGTGCTCCTAGCGATTAAAACTCGTCGAGTTCGGCCTGCCCCAGCAGATCGTTGACGTACTTGACCTTAGTGTCGTCCGCCTCGACGATCTGGCGAATGGCCTCATCGATCGGGGTGGAATCGGACACGAACAGCAGCTGAATAAGGAGTGGCAGGTTCATATTGGTCACCAGGTGCGTGTTGGGGCGCGTCTGGACGATCTTGGTGAACTCGTTGTTGACGCTGCCGCCAAAGAGGTCGGTGCAAACGACAACCTCATCGTCCGCGGCAAAGTCGTCCAGAATCGCTGCGGCCTCCTTGACCAGATCCTCGTTTCCGTCGACATACATAGACAGCGCATGGACGTTTTCGCGCTCGCCGGAGAGCAGGCCGATGCTCTCGACGATTCCAGACGCGAAATGAGCATGGGACGCCACGATAAACTGCCTCATTCGATTCCCCTTTCTTGCGAATTTCGGCATAAAAATGCCCGGACGCATGCGCCCGGGCAGGGTGCTTCTTAAATGAGTGGTTAACTATTAGTAGTCGAACTGGTGATAGTAACGACGGTAGTTGAGGTTGTGCTTGGTGACCGTCTCGTAGTAAGCGGCAAGGCGATCGGTGATCAGCGAGGAGAGAATCCACGGAGACACGATGACGCGGAACTCGTCGTCAAGGCCGGGGATCGCGAACTCGGC
>JAQDZZ010000012.1:0-39538 GCA_027671585.1 Coriobacteriaceae bacterium AM22-12AC-r
GCATGATCTCGATCTTCTCGGTTTCCTTCATTTGCTTCTCCTTTCTGGGGTTGTCTCCACATCCCCCATGCCAACGGGCATCAAAGCCCGCTTACATTCCGTAACACTCGGCCGCTTTGGCCTTAAGCGCATTGACTGACTCTTCGTAGCCCTCCGCCTTAACCTCCATCTGTTTGGAGACGGCATCGAGATACGGGTGTACGTCCCATGACTTCAGACGCTCGGCGATTATGGCCGCAATCGTCTGGAAGAACACAAGATTGGGAATTGCGCTGAGCAGCGGAGCCACCTGAGGCACCGCAACCTCGTGAGCCCTACCCCTGGGATGGGCCGTGAGCAGCACCGTTTTTGTCGTAACGTTCGATAGCGCATCGGCGATATTCGCAAGACGCTCCGACCCCTGCGGATCGTCGACGATAAACACGTGGTAGCCTGGGGTTATCTGCATCTCGGGACCGTGGACGAACTCCTCGCCCTCGTGATGCATGGCAGGAATCTTGATGGTCTCGCTCAGCTTGAGGGCCGCTTCTTCGGCAACGCCATAGTTGGGGCCGTTGCCGACGACCATGGCGGGCATGTGCTCAGAAAGCTCGAGCATGTGGTTTTGGACATATGCCTCGGCGATCTTGCACATCACGGCATTGGCCTGGATAGCCTCGCGCAGGTCGTCAAGACGCTGGGCAACGCCCTTGGCGTCAATCGTTCCGCGCGCCTGGCCGCCGTAAATACCAAAGAGCACCAGGTACTCAACGAGAACCTCGACGCCCAGAGTCACAAAGTCCACCGACTCGACACCCACACCGTAGTCAAGAACGATGTCAGCGTGTTCCTTGATGGGTGCCTCGACGTTTGCCGTGAGCGCAACTGCAGCCATATCGTGCGCGCGCATGTAATCAAGAGCCGCGATCGTATTGGTCGAATAGCCGCTCTGCGAAACGGCAATGTTGAGCGCATGCTGCGGATAGGTGTGCTCAAAATCGACGAAGGCCTCGGGCGTCACAACGGACACCTGCATTTGCAGGGTATCTTGCAGGTAATCGCGGGCGCAATCGGCGGCATGGCGCGACGAACCCGAAGCAACGATGCGCAGCGCGTCAAAAGAACCGGACTGGAAAATATCAACGAGCTGCGCTACCAGCTCAGACGAACGCTCGAGGTTCTCTCCCATACGCACATGGGCAAGCTGAACGTAATCGAGCATCTTCATCGTCTCACCTCGTAACAAATCATTAGTATTTGATACCAATCACAGTTACAGGTTACGGCTTTTTGATATCTCTTTGTCGATTAATTTATCCCCATCGGCGAACGGTTGATTTTGAGCCATGTAAGGTTGTATATGCAGTTTGCTCAACGAATCAAAATTCCGTCAGATTTTCAGCCCGTTATGCTAAAAACCAGCTAGTACGTATAGGTATATCCACCCGCATCACCGCGGTTAAACGACTTGACGTACTCGATTGCCTGGCCGCTCGCATCGAAGCTCACGCACTCAAGCGTCAAGGCAAGATCGCCCTGCTCCAGTCCAAGCAGGCCGGCATCTCGCGCGCCCAGCGCTTCGATATCGAGCTTTTCCTGTGCCATGACCGGCTTTCGGCCCAACATCTCATAGGTCTCGTACAAACTGAAGACCGACACGTCAATATCTTCGATTGTGGGAAACAGCAGGCACGGGATGAACGCCATCTCAATCGATACGGGATCGCCGTTGACGCAGTTCAAACGCCGAATCGAATACAGTAAATCGTCCTCGGCAATGCCAAACAGGTTGGCATAATATGGACCCGCATAACGCTTGGAACGCGCGAGGATGCGGACGGACGGCTCGCCGCCCGAAGCACGAACTGATTCGCGAAAGCCTCCCGTTCGCTCGTAGGCAACGGGCACTTTCTGTGCCACAAACGCGCCCTTTCCGCGGACGCGTCGAATCTGCCCACGCCGAACCAGCTCATCGACAGCGCTTCGGATGGTCAAGCGCGTCGTACCAAATTCCTCGGCGAGGTCTTTTTCGGACGGAATCATGGAACCCGTGGGATATATACCGCGCTCGATACGCTCCTCGATGCGGCGTCGAATGCGCATATAAACCGGGGTGGCATCTACTGTTTCAGCCATTGTTCACCTGCCACGCTCCTCATGCCGTTCTTCTCGCCGTTATCGGCAAAGCGGAACTTTGTGGGCAAAATCACCGATTTGCAATGCTCCACAAAACGCATGTCCTTATCAAATTCTATCGTGCTCTCATAGAACACCGGCGTTCCCTCTTCTTGCTGGAGCAACTCGGCCTCTTCGGCGTTCAAACGCGAGATGGAGATATGCTCACGTCCATGCTCAACGCGCACGCCGCCTTCTTTGAGCAAGACATCGTAAAGGCTCTCACACTCAAAATCGTGATCGGGAAGCGAGGGGCACAGGGACAGGTTAACGTGAGCCGTCTCAATTGACGCCGGCTCGCCCTCAATAAGTCGAACACGCTGCATGCGGAGCAAAGGAGCGCCTACAGCAACCCCAAGCTTGTCGGCAAGCGCCTCATCCGCCTCGATGGCCCCGGTGGAAACCAGACGAGAAGAGGGGTGCAGGCCGGCAGTCCGCACAGCATCGGAGAAGTTATACGTTTCCTGAAAGATATTGAGCGGTTTGGGAGGACACACATACGTACCCGATCCGCGACGGCTCTCGAGCGTTCCACACGAGATGAGCCGCGTGATACCGGCGCGCAACGCCGTACGCGAAACGCCAATCTCTTCGCACAGCACGCGCTCGGCCGGCAGGCGATCGCCGCCGGCAAGCTGATGGTGCTGGATATACCAAAGAATCCCCTCAACAGCACGATCTTTGGGGGGAATTGCATAAGATTCGCCTGCCATTGCACAGACTCCTCGTTCAGAAACGTATGTCGCCAAAATTAGGCCAGACCACCCATGGCATCAAATTCGGCCTTGATCTTCTCGGCGACATTCCGATACGACTTATACAGGCTTGAATCGCGTTTGACTTCATCGGTCATAACGGGAATCTCTAGTTTGGAAACCTCGTCTTTTCCCGTCTGAACCGCCACAACAACGCCCATACCAAGACACATATTACGCTTGGCTGCGTTCATTTTTGCCGCCTTAGCGGGATTTGCCAGAATACGCTGGGCAAATTCCTGTTTAGAGACCGCTTCATCGGCCTCCGGATCGCCCGCCTCGGCCACTTCGCACTGCAACACGTCCGCATAGTCAAAAATCTTCGGCTCGCCGCCGCGCTGATGTACGGCCCACTTGCGACGCGTGGCATCCTGGTAGATAGCCGGCAAAAACGTAAACCGCGGCGGGTCCAAAATCGTATCCGTGATGGTAAACACATCGGGATCAAAGGCATCCTGCGGGTTTTTCTTCTTGAACAGCCCCATATCAGCCTCTCCTACTAACATTTAACAACTCAAGCTGAATATAGCACCAATTTCAAGCCGCCGCCTTACCCTATCGGTACGCGGCGTCTATGGCTCGCCCAGCGGGGTAATACGGGCGAGGGCCGGGGAGGCATACTTTGTTTTGAGAAGTGGGCTTCGCGAACTTCTCAAAACAAAGTATGCCTCTCCGGCCCCGGCAATGTAATCTTGGCTGACCCTAGTTGGATGCACGATCCACAAGGCAGCAACAGCCAAGTCCCCATTACATTAAAAAATATCAGCGCCGCAGATCGAAACGGTCGAGAGGGCCGCCTCCGGGCGGGTGCCTTCCTCTGAGAAGTTCGCGAAGCCCACTTCTCAGAGGAAGGCACCCGCCCGGAGGCGGCCCCAGCGCGAGACCGTCCCGGATGCTATTCGTTGTCGCCTGCGGTCATTTGGGTTGCGGAGAGCGTGCCGTCGGCGGCAGTTGCAGCTGCAGCGTCGGGCCAGACCCAGTCGGTAAAGGCCGGGTGATCGAAGCCCTCGTCGCACGCGAACTCAAAGGCCTCGGTGCGGAATGCCTCCCACTCGTCAATCCGCTCTGCAAACTTGTCGGCGTCGACCATGCGCAGCACGTCGGCGGCCAGGGCCCAGCGGTCCATGTTGTTCAGACGCAGCATGTCGAACGGCGTGGTCGTGGAGCCCTTCTCCTCGTAGCCGTGGACGCGGAAGGCGTCGTGGCCGGGGCGGTTCCAGATCAGGCGGCGAATCGTGCCGGCATAGGCGTGGAATGCAAAGAGCACGGGCTTCTCACCGCAGCCGAACAGCTCAGCCCAGCGCTCATCGCTGATGGCCTGGTCGTTCTCGCAGACGTTCTGAATCTTGAGCAGATCGACCACGTTAACGAACCACACCTTAATGCCTAGCTCGCGCAGCATATCGGTTGCGGCCAGAGCCTCGAGCGTCGGCACGTCACCGCAGGTCGCAACCACGACGTCAGCCTCGGCGAGCGAGTCGGCAGTCGATGCCCACTCCCAAGCCGCGACACCCTCGGCGAGCTCGGCGCAGGCCTCGTCAACCGTCTGGAAAGTCGGAGCAGGCTGCTTGCCGCAGAAAATGGCGTTGACGCAGTCGGTGGACTGATAGACGCGCTCGGCCACAGCGAGGGCCATGTTGGCGTCGGCCGGATAGTACGCATTCACGATATGCGTGTCGTTGGCCTTGTTGAGCATCAGGTCGATAAAGCCGGGGTCCTGGTGCGAGAAGCCGTTGTGGTCCTGACGCCAGACATGGCTCGACAGCAAAATGTTGAGTCCGCTGATGGGGGCACGCCACGGAATCTCGCGCTTGGTGGCCTCGAGCCACTTGCAATGCTGGTTGACCATGGAATCGACCACGTGGACAAAGCTCTCGTAGGAGCTCCACACACCGGAGCGGCCGGTGAGCACGTAGGCCTCGAGGAAGCCCTCGCACTGGTGCTCGGACAGCTGCTCGACAACCTTACCGGAGCCGGCGAGCAGCTCGTCGTTGGCATCGTCCTCATAGAAGCCGGCGTCCCACTGCTTCTTGGTCACCTTGTAGGCGGCCTGCAGGCGGTTAGACGCGGTCTCGTCGGGGCCAAAGATGCGGAAATCGTCCATGTTCTTGGCCAGAACGTCGGCAGTGTACTCACCAAAGACGCGAGCGGCCTCGGTGGAGCCCCAGCCGTGACCTTTCTCGGCGACGGGGATCTCGTGGGCGTGGATATCGGGCAGCTCGAGCTCGCGGCGCACCTTGCCGCCGTTCGCGTTGGGATTGGCGCCAATGCGCAGCTCGCCGGTCGGCATAAAGGCCGTCACCTCGGGGCGTACCTGGCCCTCGGGCGTAAAGAGCTCCTCGGGCTTGTAGGAGCGCAGCCACTCGCGCAGCACGCGGAAGTGCTCGTGAGTGTCCTTGGCGCTTGCCAGCGGCACCTGATGGGCGCGCCAGGAGTCTTCGGTCTTCTTGCCGTCGATGTGCTTGGGGCAGGTCCAGCCCTTGGGCGTGCGGAACACGATCATGGGGTAGGCAGGGCGGGCCACGGTCTCGCCTGCGGCGGCCTGGGCCTGCGCGGTGGCCTTGATGTCGCAGATCTCATCAAAGACCTGCTCAAACAGGGCAGCGAAGCGCTCGTGGATGTTTGCGTGGCTCTCGTCGTCAAAGCCGGCGACAAAGAAGTGCGGCTTATAGCCCATGCCCTCAAAGAACTTGGTGAGCTCTTCGTCGGACACGCGGGCGAGGATGGTGGGGTTGGCGATCTTGTAGCCGTTGAGGTGCAGGATCGGCAAAACGATACCGTCGGTTGCCGGGTTCACGAGCTTGTTGGATTGCCAAGAGGTCGCGAGCGGGCCGGTCTCGGACTCGCCGTCGCCCACCACGGCCACGGCCAACAGGCTCGGGTTGTCCATGACGGCACCGTAAGCGTGGCTGAGCGTGTAGCCGAGCTCGCCGCCCTCGTGGATGGAACCGGGCGTCTCGGGCGCAAAGTGGCTCGGGATGCCGCCGGGATAGGAGAACTGGCGGAAGAACTTCTGCAGGCCTGCCTCGTCATTGGTGATGTCGGGGCGAATCTCGCGGTAGGTGCCGTCGAGCAGCGACTGAGCAGTACCGGCGGGGCCACCGTGACCAGGGCCCATCAAGAAGATAGCATTCTGGTTGTGGTCGGCGATCAGTCGATTGACGTGACCGAGCAGGAAGTTGATGCCGGGCGTGGTGCCCCAGTGGCCAACCAGGCGGTGCTTAACGTCCGGACGACCGAAGTCGCGCACCTCACCGGTTTTCTCGTCGACAAAGTCGGGGCGCATTAGCGGGTTAGAGCGAAGGTAGATCTGACCGACGGACAGATAGTTCGATGCGCGCCAATACAGGTCGACGCCCTCGAGCTCGGAAGCCGGCACCTCGTGGCCCAGCTTTTGCCACGGCGTCCCCAATGTTTTAGCCATTGTTTATGTCCCTTCGCTGTGCGGTCACCCTCCAATACGGCAACCTTTCGTTGGGACCAGTATATTTGCTAAAACGTTTTATCATGGTGAAAAAACGTTTTACCACCCTTATCAATCCCATCGATTAGCAAAACGCGACATTCACCTGCGGCGTTGATTGTCACAGGTGCTCCACATTCGGTCTCTGCAAATTGGTAAACGTGTTTAGTTGTGTTTAGTAAGCTCGAGCACGCTGTCCTTAACGATAAGCTCCGGCTCCAGAACGACCTCTTCGGCACGCCTGCCGCCCCTACCGGCAAGACGCTTGGACATGCAGCCAAAAGCATGCTCCGCAAGGACACCAGGGTCCTGCTCAATCGCGGTCAGTGCCGGCTCAAAGAGAACGTCGGCCGCCGAGTTGTCATAGCTCACCACCGAGATATCGCCCGGGATGCTCTTCCCCATCTCGTGCAAGCGCTTGAGCAAACCGAGGGCAATGTTATCCGAGCTTGCGAACACGGCAGTGGCGTCAGTTGCGAGCACTGCCTCCGAGGCCTCGTATGCGCTCGGAATGTAGTACTCGCTCTCAAACTCCAAACGCGCGTCGATCGGCAGGCCAACCTCGCGCAGCGCGCGCTCATAGCCGGCAAGTCGCTTGCGACCCGTATTGGAACGGCGGGCATTAACCAGGCAGGCAATACGGCGGTGGCCTTGCTCGATCAGATAGCGGGTGGCCATATAGCCGCCCATCTCGTGGTCGAACATCACCTTGTCGCACTCGAGCCCCTCAATGGCACGGTCGACCATTACGGCCGGGATGGGCAGGTGGCTGACCTCTTCGCGCAGGGCGCGGTCATCGGAGAACTCGTCACCCACCACCAGGAAGACGCCATCAACGCCGCGCGTCACCAGCTGGCGCAGCAGCTCCAGATCGTCATCGGCGCTTCCGCCCGAGCTGGTAATGAAGAGCGCATAGCCGTCCTCGCGGCAGCGCTTTTCCAGGCTACCGGCGAGCGAGGCAAAAAAGCGGCTCTCGATGTTAGGGACGATAAGGCCCAGCGTGCGCGACTCGCGCATGACCAGGCTGCGCGCAATCTGGTTGGGAACATAGTGGTTGCGCGCCGCGACCTCTTTGATGAGCTTGCGGTTTTCTTCCGAGATGCGACAGGGCCGATTATTGAGAACAAGCGAGACCGACGAGGGGGAAAGCCCCACCTCCTGGGCGATCTGCTTGAGGGTGACTTTGTTGGCCATCTCGCTCCTTCCGGGTTTACGCGCAATCTCTTGAAAGTATAGCGACTACCCCTCTACCTCGGTGATAAACACTTTACCAATCCGGTGGACGGCTGTTTTATCGCCGCCAGCGCACCAAATCCGTCCGGGTGGGGTATATTGCAATCGATTGATGACAACGACCACCAAAAGGCGGATATTCGTATGCACGAGAACGATTTTTTTAACGAGGACCTGCTGTGCGCGCTCGCTGGCGTTGCCGGCGAGGACAACGTGCTGATGAGCGAGCCCATACGCGAGCACACCACGTTTAAGATCGGCGGTCCGGCCGACGTCTTTGTCACGCCCGATACTGAGCAGGGCCTCGTCGCCACGCTCGATACCTGCTATCGCTGCAATCTACCACTCACCATCGTGGGCAACGGCTCCGACTTGCTCGTCGGCGACAAGGGCATCCGCGGCGTCGTCGTAGCGCTGGGCGAGGGCCTCTCCGACATTACGGTCGACGGCACGCACGTCACGGCGGCAGCCGGCGCCTTGCTTTCCGATGTCGCAGCCGCGGCAGCCGAGGCCGGCCTTACCGGCATGGAGCCCATCTCGGGCATTCCCGGATCGGTCGGCGGTGCCTGCTACATGAACGCCGGAGCATACGGCGCTTGCATGGCCGATGTGCTGGAGTCCGTGCGCGTCTACAAGCCCGCCCGCATGCTCGACGACGGCACCCGCGGTAGCGGCAGCATTATTGAGTTCGATGTCGATGAGCTCAACCTGGGCTATCGCAAGAGCCGCATTGCCGACGACGGTTTCGTCGTGCTTTCGGCCACTTTCAATCTCGCCCCGGGCAACGCCGCGATGATCAAGGCCGACATGGACGACTACCGCCAGCGCCGCGAGGACAAGCAGCCGCTCGACATGCCGAGTGCCGGCTCCACCTTCAAGCGCCCCGAGGGCTACTTTGCCGGCAAGCTCATCATGGACGCCGGCCTGCGAGGACACGCCATCGGCGGCGCGCAGGTGAGCGAAAAGCACTGCGGCTTCATCGTCAACGCCGACCACGCCACCGCCGCCGATGTCGACGAACTCATCCGCCACATCCAAACAACCGTCAAAGACCAATTCGACGTAGACCTCGAACCCGAAGTCCACCGAGTCGGCGAATTCCTCTAAAAAAGAAGGCCCCGAAAGGGGCCTTCACTTTCTTTTATTCAGACAACCAATCCGGTGCGTAGCGCCCCGAACCCGAGAGGGCCGCGTGCCCGCCCGCAATATATTTGATTGATCGCGAGTTCCGCACGCAAAGAAGGCCACTTAATGTGGCCTTCGTCTTGCGCAGGACTGCCCGAGCAGGCAATCAAGTATATTGCGGGCGGGCACGCGGCCCAACTTGCGTTACGACAGCGCAATACCGCCGAGCCAGCCCCAGCGCACGCCAGAGCCAGTACCGTAGAACCGAATAAACGCATCAAGTGACTTAGACGTAATGGAGCCCTCGTTGCTCATAACGATGCCGCCACCAACATAGATGCCCACGTGTCCGTACAGCAGGCCCGGCGTACCGGTACCACTGTGCGACGAGTCGGCCACGATCATGCCCACCTGCAGCGCCGAACGATCGGAGCTGTAGCACCAGGCGTTAAACATGTCGCACGCGTTGCCGCCAAAGTAGCCCACGCCGGCGTTGCGGAATACGTTGGTAACCCAAGCGGCGCACCAGTTCAGGCCAGGCGAAGGGGTGGAGTAGCATGCGTTGACGACGGCCTGCTGCTTGCCCGAGCCGGCATTCTGTTGCGGAGTTCCGGGCGCATACGATCCGCCACCCGAGCTTGAACCACCCGAGTAGGAATTGTTCTTGTTTGCGGCAGCCGCGGCAGTAGCAGCCTTCCTGGCAGCCTCCTCTGCCTGGGCGGCAGCGAGAATCTCGGAATCACGCTGGGCCATGAGTTCCTTGACATCGTCGGAGAGGCCGTTCAGAACTGTCTGGACCTCCTGCTGCTTGGCCTGCATGTCCTGCATCTGAGCAGTCTGCTGGTCCTTGAGCTTCTCCAGGTCGGCCTTTTGTGATTCGAGCTCGGTCTTCTGTGCGTCGAGCTCAGCCTGAATCGTCTGGATATCCTCGATGGCATCGCGGTCGCTCTTGTTGATCTTCTCAACGTAATGCGCGTTGGCGACGAGTTCCTCAAACGAGCCAGAGGCCAGCAGCAGCGACAGGATGTTCGTACCGCCGGACTTGTAGCTGGCGGCCACGCGATCGGAAAGGTCGTTGCGCTTCTTCTTGAGCTCGGCCTTCTTTTCATCGATCTGGGCCTGCGTGTCGTCAATCTTGCCCTGGACATTCTCGATGTCGTTGAGGGTCTGGGCATTCTTGTTGGCCAGCGCCGCATACTCATTTGCGATGCTGTCGAGCTGGGCCTGAACCTCGTCGAGTTGGGCCTGGGCGGCATTCAATTTATCGGTGGTTTCTTTGGAAGCCTCCGCCGCATGGGCGCGAGTGGGCAGGCCAAAAAGAACTGCCGCAGAAGCGGCGCCGAACAGGGCCTTAAGGGCAGTGCGGCGCGAGAGCTCCTGGGAAAGGATGGAATCGCTGTTTGGTGACATATGTACTCCGTTACATGCTTATTTATATGTCGCTCAACTCATACATATTAGCGTACATATGGCGCGTCCCAACGATTTCCACGAACGGCAGGAAACTACAAGGTCGGCGGCTCGTAAGCAATTGTCAAATTTGAGGTAACAATTGAGCAAGCTCTTATATGAGTACGTTAACATAATCCTCTGCTTTTCCTACAGTGCACCATTTGGGCGTCCCCGCCTGCGCTATACTCCCCTCTAGAAGTGTTCCTGATTCGATAGGAGACTACATGTCCAAAGCACTCGACCCCAAAGACACCTGCGTCCTCGTTACCGGTGGCGCCGGCTTTATCGGCTCGCACACCGTCGTTCAGCTGCTCGAGGGTGGCTACCAGGTCGTCATCGTCGATGATCTCTCCAACTCCAGCGCCGTCGCCGTCGACCGCGTCAAGACCATCGTGGGCGACGAAGCCGCCAAGAACCTCACCTTCTACAAGGCCAACGTGCTCGACCGCGATGCGATGAACAAGATCTTCGATACCCATCAGATCGACCGTGTCATCCACTTTGCCGGCTTTAAGGCCGTCGGCGAGTCGGTGAGCAAGCCCGTCGAGTACTACCACAACAACATCGAGAACACCCTGGTGCTCATCGACGTCATGCGCAACCATGGCTGCAAGTCCATCATCTTCTCGAGCTCCTCGACCGTCTACGGCGACCCGGACAACCCGCCCGTCACCGAGGAAGACCCCAAGAAGCCCGCAACCAACCCCTATGGCTGGACCAAGTGGATGATCGAGCAGATCCTTATGGACGTCCACACCGCCGACCCCGAGTGGGACGTCGTGCTGCTCCGTTACTTCAACCCCATCGGCGCTCATCCGTCGGGCCTGATCGGCGAGGACCCCAAGGGCATCCCCAACAACCTGGTGCCCTATGTCGCCCAGGTCGCCGTGGGCAAGCTCGAGGCCGTTCAGGTCTTTGGCAACGACTACCCCACCCCCGACGGCACCGGCGTGCGCGACTACATCCACGTGTGCGATCTGGCCTCTGGTCACGTTGCCGCCCTTAACTGGATGAACGGCAAGACCGGCGTCGAGATCTTTAACCTGGGCACCGGTACCGGCACCTCGGTACTCGAGGTCGTCGCCGCCTTCTCCAAGGCTTGTGGCAAGGAGCTGCCCTACGTGATCCGCGAGCGCCGCGCCGGCGACATCGCTGCCAACTGGTGCGATGCCTCCAAGGCCGAGCGCATGATGGGCTGGAAGGCCCAGTACGACATCGCGGACATGTGCCGCGATAGCTGGAACTGGCAGAGCCACAACCCCAACGGCTTCGCCGACGCCGAGTAGCAAAAACCTACATACCGTTCTTGCCCCGATCTCACGTTGTGAGGTCGGGGCTTTTTCATGGCATGTAGCCATTCGCCGAAAATCGACCAACTTTTTTATCTTGCCTGTACATGTTTAAACAACATGTTTTACAATAGGCGTATCGAATCAGAACATCGGAGGCGGACTGCACACCCATCGGCAGGCCGACCCCACAACAAGAAGGTTGGTGAGCGCATTCATGGAGCGTGCAAGCGGCGTCCTCATGCCCGTCTCATCTCTGCCCGGACCATACGGAATCGGCGGCTTTGGCTGGAATGCCTACGACTTCGTCGATTTTCTCGCCTCGTGCAAACAACATTACTGGCAGATTCTGCCCCTTACGACAACGAGCTATGGCGACTCGCCCTATCAGTCGTTCTCGGCCCGTGCGGGCAACCCCAATTTCATCGACTTTGCCGAGCTTATCGAGGCCGGCTATCTGGAGCAGTGCGATATCGACGGCGTGTACCTGGGCTCCGACCCCAGCAATGTCGACTATGGTGCCATCTTTGGTGGCCGTCGTCAGATTCTCGACCGCGCCGCCGAGCGCTTTGCCGCCGACAAGCCGGCCGACTTCGACGACTTTGTCCAAGCAAACGAAGACTGGCTCATCCCCTACTGCGAGTTCATGACCGTCAAGGAGGAGTGCGGTCTCAAGGCCTTTTGGGAGTGGCCCGCAGAGCTCCGTACCCGCGGCGAGGCTTCTGCCAAGGTCTGCGCCGCCCATCCCGCGCGCATGCTCTACCACCAGATGACGCAGTACTTCTTCAATCGTCAGTGGAGCCGCCTCAAGGCCTATGCCAACGAGCGCGATATCCTCATCATCGGCGACCTGCCCATCTATGTCTCGCGCGACTCCGTCGAGATGTGGGCCACGCCCGAGCTCTTTAAGATCGACGCCGCCGGTAATCCTGTGAGTGTCGCCGGCACGCCGCCCGACCAGTTCTCGGCCACCGGCCAGTACTGGGGCAATCCCATCTACGACTGGGACGCCATGGAAGCCGACGGTTTCTCCTGGTGGGAGGGCCGTATCCGCGCCGCCCTCGACATGTACGATGTCATCCGCCTGGATCACTTCCGCGGCTTCGAGGCCTATTGGGAGGTGCCGTTCTCCTCACCCGATTCGTCCTACGGTTCGTGGACGCAGGGCCCCGGCCTCAAGTTCTTCAAGACGCTCGAGGAAAAGCTCGGCACGCTGCCCATCATCGCCGAAGACCTGGGCTTCCTCACCCCCGGCGTCATCGACATGCGCGACAACTCGGGCTTCCCCGGCATGAAGATCTTGCAGTTCGCCTTTGAGGGCACCAACTCGTACTACCTGCCGCACAACTACATTGCCAACACCGTCGCCTATGTGGGCACACACGACAACGAGACGGCGCGCGGTTGGTTTGAGGGAACGGCCACCCCGCGTCAGCGCGAGCAGGCGGCCCTGTACACCCACCAGCAGGCAGGCGAGCCCATGGCCGATGCACTCAACCGCGCCATCGCCGCCAGCGTAAGCGATACCTGCATCTACACCATGCAGGACCTGCTCAACCTGGGCAACGAGGCGCGCATCAACACTCCCGCCACCATGGGCGGCAACTGGACCTGGCGCATGCTCGATGGCGCCATCACCCGCGAGCTCGAGCACAAGCTCACCGGCTGGACCGAGACCTACTTCCGCATCCCGTCGGAAGACGAAATTGAGCTTCCCCAATAGGAGCCACCGCGCCCGACCCCACCCCATCGTGCGGACGCGTCCGTTTTCCCCGCGCGAGGCCACTCCAATCCCTCGCGCGGGCTTCTTTTGAATTTCTGACATGTAATCAACCCATCACAGGAGGAAACATGCCCCGTATCAATCTTGCGGATCTTGCCGAGCAGTCCTTTGGCACCTCGCTCGAGCAGCTCGATGACCGTCGTATTTATAAGCTGCTGGCCAAGCTCGTGCAGGAGCGCTCTGCCGCCTGTCCTCTCAACAACGGCAAGAAAAAGCTCTACTACATCTCTGCCGAGTTTTTGATCGGCAAGCTGCTCATCAACAATATGATCGACCTTGGCATCTATGACGAGGTTAAGGACCAGCTCACCGCCGCGGGCCACGACCTCAACAAGATCGAGGAGTTCGAGGTCGAACCGTCGCTCGGCAACGGCGGCCTGGGCCGTCTGGCCGCATGCTTCCTGGATTCCATCGCCACGCTGGGCTTGACCGGCGATGGCGTGGGCCTCAACTACCATTACGGCCTGTTCCGCCAGCGCTTTGTCGACAACCAGCAGAAGGCCGTCCCCGACGAGTGGCTCGGTGAGCAGGACATCCTAGTCGACGACGACCGCTCCTACACCGTCGAGTTCGGTGATTTTGCCGTTACTTCCAAGCTCGTCAACATCGATGTACCCGGTTATGGCCAGCCCACCAAGAACCGCCTACGCCTGTTCGACCTGGCAAGTGTCGACGACGGCCTGGTCCCCGGCAGCTCCATCGACTTCGACAAGACCGAGATCGCCAAGAACCTCACCTTGTTCCTCTATCCGGATGATTCCGACGAGCAGGGCCGCCTGCTTCGCATCTACCAGGAATACTTCATGGTGAGCAACGCCGCCCAGCTCCTGATCGACGAGGCCATCGAGCGCGGCAGCAACTTGCACGACCTGGCCGACTACGCCGTAGTCCAGATCAATGACACGCACCCCACCATGGTCATTCCCGAGCTCATTCGCCTGCTCACCACCGAGCACGACATCGAGTTTGACGAGGCCGTGACCATCGTACGGTCCATGGTCGCCTACACTAACCACACGATTCTTGCCGAGGCCCTCGAGAAGTGGCCGCTCGCCAGCCTGCAAAAGGTCTCCCCTGCCATCGCCGACATTATCGTCAAGCTCGATGAGATCGCCAAGGCCGAGCACGATGACCCGCGCGTCGCCATCATTGACGAGCACGACACCGTCCACATGGCCCACATGGACATCCACTTTGGCTTCTCCATCAACGGCGTCGCCGCGCTGCACACCAAGATCCTGGAGGATACCGAGCTTCATCCGTTCTACGAGATCTACCCCGAGAAGTTCTCCAACAAGACCAACGGCATCACCTTCCGCCGTTGGATCCATGGCGCCAACCCCGCGCTCGCCAGCCTGCTCGACGATGTGATCGGCACCGATTGGCGCAGCACCGGCGATCTGAGCAAACTCGCCAAGTTCGCCGACGACAAGAATGTTCTTGAGCGCCTGGCCGCCACCAAGGCCGAGGCCAAGGCCATCATGCGCCAGTTCATGGCGCTCGAGCAGGGCGTGACCATTCCCTCCAACGCCATCATCGACGTCCAGGTCAAGCGCATCCACGAGTACAAGCGCCAGCAGATGCTCGCGCTCTACATCATCTGGAAGTACCTCGATATCAAGAACGGCAACAGACCTAAGCATCCCGTCACCATCATCTTTGGCGGCAAGGCGGCCCCTGCCTACACTATCGCCCAAGACATCATTCACCTGATCCTGACGCTGTCCCAGTGGATTGCAAACGACCCCGACGTGGCTCCCTACCTGCAGGTTGTCATGATCGAGAACTACAACGTCACCGCTGCCGAGCGCGTGATCCCCGCTGCTGACATCTCCGAGCAGATCAGCCTGGCCTCCAAGGAGGCGAGCGGCACCTCCAACATGAAGTTCATGCTCAACGGCGCTTTGACCCTGTGCACGCTCGACGGTGCCAACGTGGAGATTGCCGAGCTTGTCGGCGACGAGAACATCTATACCTTTGGCGCCTCGTCCAAGCAGGTCGAGCAGCTCTACGCCGACGGCACCTATGACGCCGGCGCGCTCTACCGCAAGCCCGGCATCAAGCTGCTGGTGGACTTCATCACCAACCCCGCCTTTATGGCGACCGGCAACGCCGAGCGCCTGCAGCGCCTGCACGACGACATCATGGGCAAGGACTGGTTTATGGCTCTACTCGACATTGAGGAGTACATCCAGACCAAGGAGCGCGTGCTGGCCGACTACGAGGACCAGGACGCTTGGATGCGCAAGGCGCTGATCAACATCGCCAACGCCGGCACCTTCTCGTCCGACCGCACGATCTCCCAGTACAACGACGAGATCTGGCACCTGAGCTAATTCGGTTTCATCGCCCATCCTCTTGAAAACGGAGCCACGGCAACGCGGCTCCGTTTTTTGTGCTCGCACGTTACCCTGTGATCCGACTCGGCCAAACAATCTCGATCCATAACAACTACTCAACCAAAACGGTCCCAGCTGTTACAGATTGAGACATACCGGCCCCTCCCCTTGGGTTTATCTCAATCTGTAACATCTAGCAGGTGAAATTCGCCTTTGGTGTTACAGATTTAGATGAAATGGTTAGCTCAGCGGAACCGTCTCGATCTGTAACATCTAACGTCCGAAATCGGCCCTATCCGTTACAGATCGAGACAAACGACCGGTCAGGCAGTCCCAACACAAAGAAAGGCTCCCCTCTCGCCCAGTGGACGGGAGGGGAGCCTTATATGTGACCGCGGCAAAAGGATGGCAATACCGCAGTCGCCCAAAGGAAGGGCCTGGTTGCACCGGGCCTAGATAAGGTTCTTGCCAGAGACCTTATCGAAGAGGTGGGTCGCGTTCTTCTCAAACTTGAACCAGATGGGGTCGCCCGCCTTGAGCGCACCCTTGGCCTCGAGGTCGACAACGGGAATGATCAGGACGAACTGGCCATCGGGAGCGGTCACGTGGACATGCTCGGTCGAACCCATGAGCTCGGTCACCTCGACGGTACCCTGGAGCGCGCCCTCCTCGTCCTTGTCGGCAAGCAGAATCTGCTCGGGACGCACGCCGGCCGTGATCTCCTTCACGTCGCCGCCGTCCCAGTTGAGAGCAAGCTGAGCGCAGGTCTCGGGGGCGAGCGCCACGTTCATATCCTCGGTCTTGACGGTAAAGCCGTTGCCCGAGCGCACCAGCTGGGCATCGAAGAAGTTCATCTGCGGCACGCCGATAAAGCCGGCGACGAAGATGTTCGCGGGATGGTTGAAGACCTCCTGCGGGGTGGCGATCTGCTGGACGACGCCGTCCTTCATGACCACGATACGGTCACCGAGGGTCATGGCCTCGGTCTGGTCATGAGTGACGTAGATGAACGTGCCCTTGATCTCGTGGCGCAGCTTGATGAGCTCGGCACGCATCTGGTTACGCAGCTTGGCGTCCAGGTTGGACAGCGGCTCGTCCATCAGGAAGACCTTAGGATCACGCACGATGGCGCGGCCGATGGCGACGCGCTGACGCTGACCGCCGGAGAGCGCCTTAGGCTTACGGTCGAGGTACTCGGTAATACCCAGGATCTCGGCAGCGGAGCGAACCTTACGGTCGATCTCGTCCTTGGGGACCTTCTTGAGCTCGAGCGTAAACGCCATGTTCTCGTACACCGTCATATTGGGGTACAGAGCATAGCTCTGGAACACCATGGCGATGTCGCGGTCCTTGGGAGCGACGTCGTTGACGCGCTTGCCATCGATGAGCACATCGCCCGAGGTGATGTCCTCCAGGCCGGCGACCATGCGCATCGTCGTGGACTTACCACAGCCAGAAGGGCCAACGAGGACGATAAACTCCTGGTCATGCACGGTGAGGTTAAAGTCCTCCACCGCGAGCACGCCGTCCTCGGTAACCTTGAGGTTGTGCTTCTTCTCCTCGGTCTTCTTCTTTTTGCCAAAGAAGCCCTTCTTTTTGGACTCGTTGTTGGGATACACCTTCTGAACATGTTTGAGAACGATCTCGGCCATGTCTCTACCTTTCGATACGCGGCGCCACGCTGAGGGGCGCCGCCAAAACTTGCAAAACAGTTACGGCATCAGCCCTTGACGGCCCCTGCCACAACGCCGTCAATGATGTACTTCTGGCAGAAGATGTACATGATGACGATGGGGATGACGACCATCATGATGCATGCCATCATGGGGCCGAGCTCGACGTGGCCATAGCCACCGCGGAAGTACTGGATCAAGATAGGAATGGTCTTGTACTTGGTGGAGTCGAGCGTAAGGTAGGGCAGCAGATAGTCGTTCCAGACCCACATGGTCTCAAGGATGCCGACCGAAAGATAGGTGGGCTTCATAATGGGAAGGACGATCTTAAAGAACACCTGGACCGGGTTGCAGCCGTCGATCATGGCCGCTTCCTCAATCTCGAGCGGGATGTTCTTGACGAAGCCGGCGAACATAAAGACCGCGAGGCCCGCGCCAAAACCAAGGTAGATGAAGCAGATGTTAAACGGCGTGTTAAAGCCGATGCGGTCCGCGAGGTTGGACAGCGTGAACATGAGCATCTGGAACGGTACGACCATCGAGAAGACGAACAGGTAATAGAAGAAGTTCGAGATCTTGCTGTTGACGCGCACCACGTACCAAGCGCACATGGAGCAGCACACCAGAATCAGCACGACCGACGTGACCGTGATGATGAGCGAGTACATAAACGCCGAGGCAAAGCCCTGCTCGTTCAGAGCGTGCACGTAGTTTGCGAGGCCGTTGAACGTCTCGGGCGTGAGCAGATCGAACGCCGTGGTGGTGCTGATTGCGGTCGCTTTCTTAAAGGAATTGAGCGCAATCATGAACACGGGGTAGATCCATGCGAGCGACAGAATCGTAAAGAAGATCGAGAGCGCGCGGTTGATAACCTTATCGCGTTTCATTACTGCTGCACCTCCTTGGACCTCGTGGCCTTAAGCTGGATCATAGAGATGGCTACGACCAGGATGCAGAAGATAACTGCCTTGGCCTGACCGATGCCCTGCCATGCGATGCCAGCACGCGAATAGAACGTGTTGTAGATGTTCAGGGCGAGCATCTCGGTGGAGTGCGCCGGGGCGCCACCGGTAAGGGCGAGGTTCTGGTCGAACAGCTTAAAGCCGTTGGTGATGGACAGGAACAGGCAGATGGTGATGGTCGGCATCAGGTTGGGGATCTTAACCTTCCAAAACGTCTGCCATGCCGTAGCGCCATCGACCTTGGCGGCCTCGATGTAGTCAGACGGGATGGACTGCAGACCGGCGATGTAGATGATCATCATGTAGCCGACCTGCTGCCACAGGGTCAGGATGATAAGGCCCCAGAAGCCAGCAGCAGAGTTAAGGGCGATGAGCTGGGCGCCCACGTTGGAGAGCAGGCAGTTGATCAGAATCTGCCAAATGTAGCCCAGCACGATGCCGCCGATCAGGTTAGGCATAAAGAAGATCGTACGGAAGATGTTGGTGCCCTTGAGCGCTTTGCGGGTGAGCGCCTGCGCGATGGCCAGCGCGATCACGTTGATGAGCACCGTCGACAGGAAGGCAAACGCCACGGTAAAGAAGAACGACGTGGAGAACTGCGGATCGGACAGCGCGCGCACGTAGTTCTCGATACCGACAAAGTGCGCGTTATTGATGGTAATAAACTGGCAGAACGAGAGATAGAAACCCTGGATAAAGGGAATCACGAACCCGATCATAAACGCCAGGCACGTGGGCAGCATAAAGAGCGGCCACCAGCGCTTGAGTGCTTTGCCCATAGAAGGGTCCTTTCAATATGCAGGGGGCGGGCAAACCTACGTCTGCCCGCCCCCTGTCGCTAATCAGATAGCTTGGGCAGCAACTGCTTACTCGGAAGCAGCCTTCTCGGTCTTCCAGCCATCGACGAAGGCGTTCTTGACGCCGTCCCACTTGGTGTTGTCGGCAGCATAAGCGATGAGAGCCTGCTTGAGGTTCTTCTTCCACTCCTCGGAGGGGATGTAAACGAAGTCCCAAGCGACGGTCTTCTTGCCGTCCTTGGCCATAGCAACGGCCTGCTGCGAGAAGACGTTGGTGGTCTCCTTAGCGCTCTTGAACGGGGCGGTCAGACCCATCTTGTCAGCGATGATGCTGGTGGCGGTGTCAGAAGTGACGCACCAATACATGAAGTCCTCGGTGGCCTTCTGGGCATCCTCGGAAGCCTGGGAGCTGACGCACCAGTAGTTCTCGCCGCCGGAGCACAGGCCCTGGTTCTCCTCGCCGTCGACGCCGATGTAGATCGGCAGCATGCCGAGCTGGTCGTCGGTCATACCGGCCTTGGTGAGGTCGGCGTAGGCCCAAGAGCCGTTCTGGTAGAAGACGGCCTTGCCGGTTGCGAACTCGTTGGTGGCGTCGTCACCGGTCTTGGAGGCGAGCTGCGAAGGATCGCAGGTGGAGTCGGTGATATACAGGTCGAAGATCTGCTTAAAGTTGTCGAGATACTCGCCCTTGATCTCGTCGTCCTCCTGATTGTGCTCCTTCTCGAACTCGTAGTAGAGCGGGAGGTTGGCGAGGTGCGTGGTGTAGCGCCAGCTGGAGGAGTCATCCATGCCGGCGGAAGTGAAGGCACCGTCAACGCCGAGCTCGTCCTTGCGGGCCTGGATGTCATCGGCGCAAGCCTTCAGCTTGTCGAAGGAGTTGATGTCCTCGGCCTTGTAGCCGGCCTTCTCGAGGAGCTCCTTGTTGTAGATGATGCCGTAGCTCTCCTGAACCCAGTCGATACCCAGATCCTTGCCGTCGGACTGCAGCGCCAGGGAGTCGTCGATGAGCTCGCCGCGGAGCTTGGTGTCGGAAAGATCGGCGCAGTAGTCCTTCCAGTTCTTAAGGCCGGTGGGGCCGTTGACCTGGAACAGCGTCGGAGCGGAGCTCTTGGACATCTCGGACTTGAGCTTCTCCTCGTAGGTGTTGGAGGCGGCGGTCACGATCTTGACCTCGACGCCCTTCTCCTTCTTGTACGCCTTGGCGATCTCCTTCCACTCCTTGTCGACCTCAGGCTTGAACTGGAGGAAGTAGACCTCGGCAGCGTCACCAGAAGCAGAGGAGCCAGAGCCGGCAGAACCACCGCAGCCCACGAGGCCCAGACCAAGAACCGCAGCCGCGGAACCAGCAAAGCCCAGGAACTGCCTTCTGCTCATTTCGTTCTTCATTACAATCCACCCTTTCACACCGTGGCGGCACCCTTTGCCGCCGCCTTCGGAGATTGGCTCGGGGACTTTGCCCCTTTTGCTGACTTGTACAATACGCTATTTGGCTAGTTGTTTGAACAAGTATTACTAGAGCGGTAGAAAAACTTCGGTGAACGGTAATTTCGACTTGATACTTGACAAGTTTTGTATAAACAATTATTTGTTATCGAATGCAGAGAAAACGCCCGATCAAGCCGATGCATCGTCGGTTTGACCGGGCGTTTTCGCTTTGAGGGCATGAGTCTCGTCAGGCTGCGAGCTAGCCGGCTATCGCTTGGAATTGACGCGGTAATGGAAGATCTCGGGGTGTGTGCGGGCATGCGTGACCTCGAACAAGATGCCGTCCGAGGTGTACGACTGGCTCTCCATAACGGCGACGCAGTTGTACTTGCCGAGGTCCAGATAGCTGCAGTCTTCATCGTTGGCGAGCTCGACACTCACCGTACGACGGCTCGCCATCACTTTGACGCCGCGCTTGTGCTCCAGATAGCCGTAGATAGAATCCGCCGCGATCTCGGGGGTCAGGCCCTTGGCGATCGACGCCAAAAAGTAGCCATGGTCCACTTGGCGCGCGCTGCCGTTGAGGCTTCGGACACGCACTACGCGAATCAGCTCCTCGCCCACCTTAAAGCCCAGGCGACGTGAGAGTTGCTCAGTGCAAATCAAATGTTCAAAAGACTTGACCTCGGTCGATGCGACGGCATTGTTGCGTTTTGCGAACTCGCCAAACGACTCAACCTCTTCGAGTGCGCCCAGCATGTCGGTTTCGCCCTTAAGCCAAATAACGCGCACGCCCTTACCGTGTATAGGCTGCACAAACATCTGGTCGGCCAGCATGCTCAAGGCGCGTCGAACGGTATTGCGCGTGCAGCCAAACTCCGCGGTCAGCTCGGCTTCGGTTGGCAGCATCTCCTGAAACGCATAGGTCCCGTTGATGATGCGCGAACGGATCTCGCGGTAGATTCCTTCGTAAATCGCTTTTGGCATGATTTCACCTCTAATGAATATGTATGGCTAGGCACGATAGCATTTCTTAAAGTTGTTTAAACCGATTATCGGTAAAGCACGGATTATTTACCGTCGACGGTTCCCCCGAAACCCAAATCGGACCGAATCAAAACCGTCAATGCGGCAAGCAGCCAGTCCTCTACAATGAGTTCATTGTTTAAACGTTCTTGCTCGCACAGCATGTTGCATCCGAAAGGCATATTATGCTGCAGAAAATCCAACGTTTTGGCGGAGCCATGTTCGCGCCCGCCATGCTGTTTTCTATATCAGGCCTCATGGTCGGCATCTCCGCCCTCGCAACGACCGTGGATATCGTCGGCGACCTCGCCGTATACGGAACCCCCTGGTACGTTTTCTGGACTATCATTCAGCGCGGCTCGTGGACGGTCTTTAAGCGCCTTCCACTCCTTTTTGCCGTAGCGCTGCCTATCGGCCTTGCCCAAAAGCAACCGGCACGCTGCTGCCTCGAGGCGCTCGTAGCCTATTTTGCCTACTGTTTCTTTTTGAGCGAGATCATTAAGCTGAGCGGAGACAACCTTGGGCTTAAGTACCCGTCGTTTTTGACCTCCGCTAGCGGCATCACCGTCATCGACGGCATCAAGACGCTCGACACCGGCATTATCGGCCCGCTGGCGGTGTCGGCAACCGTCGTCGCGATCCATGACCGCTTCTACGATGCCAAGGTTCCCGATTGGCTCGGCACCTTCTCGGGTTCCTCGCTGGTCTACCTCATCAGCTTTTTTGCCGTGTTTGCCCTTGCCGCCATCTCGGCCGCCATCGTGCCTTTCGCATACGCTGTGACCGAAACGCTGCGCCACGCACTTGCGGGCGTCGGCCCCTTCGGCGTGGGCATCTTTGTGTTTTTGGAGCGAGCGCTCGAGCCCATGGGGCTGCACCATCTGCTCTATATGCCCATCTATTACGACAATCTGGTCATTCACGACGGTATTTACGCCACGTGGACCAACCTGCTCCCCATTCTCTCCCATAGCACGCGCCCTTTAAATGAACTTGCGCCCTGGGCAGGTTTTACCGCCACCGGCTGGGGCAAGCTCTTTGGCCTTCCCGCCATCGCGGCAGCATTCTATTTCACCGCCAAACCCGAACGCCGCGCCGGCCTTAAGGTCATCCTTTTGCCCGCCATCGTCGCCTCGGTGGTCTGCGGCGTCACCGAGCCGCTCGAGTTTCTCTTTATGTTCACCTATCCCGGACTCTTTTTGCTCTACGCCGTCCTGTCCTCCTGCCTTGCCATGACCATGAACTTCTTTGGCATCGTCGGCATCTTCTCGGGCGGTCTCATGGAAATGACGGCCTTCAACTTCATCCCACTCATGCGAATGCATGCCGGCTCCTACCTTTTGGCGCTCGGTATCGGTCTGATGTTTAGCGCTGTCTTTTTTCTGGTCTTCCGGGGCCTCATTCTGGCTTTCGACCTAAAAACCCCAGGCCGCGAGGATCATATCGCCAGCGATGCGGCGCTCGCACGTCTGACGGGAAAAAGCTCTGCCAAAGAAGGCGCGGCCCAAAACGGCACCGACAACCAATCATCCCAAGATCATCTGCTTGCTGAGCAAGTCGTTGCGCTCTTGGGTGGCGTTAGCAATATTGTAGGAGCGACCAATTGCGCCACGCGTCTGCGCGTTGAGGTCGCAGAACCTTCCGTTGTCGCAGACAACGCAGCCTTCGTCGCGGCGGGCGCCAAGGGCCTCATCATTACGGGCAAGACCGCCCAGGTGATTATTGGCATCTCCGTTCCCCGCGTTAAAGAGCATTTTGACCAGATCATGGGCCTCGAGCCGGGATTTGCGCCCACCACCTCGGCCTCCCCTGCCGCCAGCGCAGCCCATAAGCGCGGCGATATCTGCTTCTTCGATATCGACGGAACACTCGCCTGGCAAGACCCTCGAGTGGCACAAGAGCTTCCCGAGAGCGAGCGAGACCTCTCCCCCTATCCCAATGAAGCGGTCTCGCAAGCCATCCGTGATTTTGTCGCCAAGGGCAATATGGCGTTTATCTGCACAGGGCGCACGCTGAGCTGCATCCATCCAAAGCTGCTCGAGCTGCCCTGGACCGGCATCGTCTGCCTCGCGGGTGGCTATGTCGAACTTGAGGGACACGTGATTCGCGATTTGGCGATGACGCCCGGCATGCTGCAGCGCCTTGCTCCCATTCTTGAGCAATCGGACGAAGTGATTCGTTTTGAGGGACTCAATGGCGTCGTTCGCATGAGTGCCGATGCGCCCGACGCCCCGGGATACGCCCGCACCGTGGGCGATGCAATTACGCAGCTGCAACATTACAGCGCCTACAAGATCTTAATGTCCACGTCGCTTGCCAACCGCATCGCTCAGGATCAAGCGTTTGAGCCGCTGCTCTGCTTTAACGAGCTCGAGCTCGAAGTGACCGAGATTTCGCCTCGCGAATGCACCAAGCGCGAGGGTATCCAGTCCGTACTCGACGCCCTCGATCCCCACCACGGAACCGTATACGGCATCGGCGACGCCAGCAATGACGTCTCGCTGATGAACGCCGTCGACGTTGGCATCGCCATGGGCAACGCACCGGACTTCCTCAAGGAAAAGGCCGACTATGTCACCGACAGCATCGACCACGACGGCGTCGTCACCGCGCTCGAACACTTTGGGCTTATCTAGCCAAGCCCCTACCGCACTTGCGGCCGCATGGACCAATCGTCTTCAACCGCCGCGCTCGACGCCCTAATGTGGCAATATGTTGTCTACATAATGCAACGATGCAACCTATCAAAGAATGCGAGAACCCGTGTCCAGTCCGTTTACCAGCTTTTTAGCCCAGCACTTTGACCAGATTAACGACTATCTGGCCACGTTCTTTGACGGACAGGCGACTTCCGCCGATATCGAGCGCTACCTGTATACCCCGCTCTCGGCATTTACGGCAAACGCTGGCAAGCGCCACCGCCCGCTCATCTGCATGCTCGCCGCCACTGCGGTAGGCGGCAGCTTTGAGAGCGCCCGCAGCGCAGCGGCGGCCATCGAGCACTTTCAGTCGGGCGCACTCATCCACGACGACATCGCCGACAACGGGCAGATTCGTCGCGGCAAGCCCTGCATGCACCTTAACGAGGGCACCGGTCTTGCCATCAACTGCGGTGACCTGGCGCTCACCATGGTCACCAAGACGGTTCTCGACGACCCCACGCTCAACGCAGACGTGAAGCTTCGCGTGCTCCACGAGCTTACCGAGATGATCGTCCGTACCATCGAGGGCCAGGCGCTCGACCTGGGCTGGGTCCGCGACGGGCGCTTTGACATTTCGGTCGACGATTATCTGGACATGGCGACGCACAAGACCGCGTACTACAGCGGAGCGACGCCGCTTGCCGCCGGAGCCATTATCGGCGGCGGCAGCGAAGAGCAGATTGAGGCACTGCGCGCCTTTGGGCTGCACACGGGCCTTGCCTTCCAGATTCAAGACGACCTGCTCAACTTGATCGGCACCAAGGAGGCCGCCAACAAGGACTTCCGCACCGATATCACCGAGGGCAAGCGCACCCTCGTTGCCGTGCATGCCCTGTCAGACGAGCGCTATCACGACGAGATCGAGGCAATCCTTTCCTCGGGCACCGAGGACCCTGCGCAGCTCGCACGCGCCGTGGAGATCTTCCAGGAGACCGGCTCCATCGATTACGCCCACACCTATGCGCTCGACCTGACCGCTAAGGCCAAGGCCGCTATCGAAGGCGTCGAGCTCGACCCGCATGCGCGCGAGCTCTTCCTCTCAATGGCAGATTTCTTTGTGGAGCGTCTTAACTAGCGGGGGTCATAAAACCTGTGGGCAGCGCGTTTGGGTACAAGTTGCTACACTGTTGAGTGCATGTTTATGCATTGTCTCGCGTTGTCTATCCGACACGCGCTCAAAATAGTACGAATGGTACGCCGAAAGGGGTTCGTTCATGGAACCTATTACCACGGGCATGCAGGGAGCAGCCGTCGAGGATGTTCAGTCCCGCCTTCTGCAGCTCGGCTATACAATCGATGACGCCGAGGTTGTCGACAAGCGCTTTGGCACCACCACCGAGCAGGCCGTCAGCACCTTCAGGCTCGACAGCGGCCTTGCTGCCGGTCATGCCGTCGATATCCCCTGTTGGAGCGCCCTGGTCGACGCCTCGTATAAGCTGGGCGACCGCACCCTGTATCTGCGCATGCCCAATTTCCATGGCGCCGATGTGCAGGCCCTGCAGCGCGCTCTCAACGTTTTGGGCTTTGCCTGTGGCGAAGACGACGGCTACTTTGGTCCGCATACCGAGGCCGCCCTGCAGCAGTTCCAGGAAAATGTCGGCCTGTTTGCCGACGGCATGGCCTTCCAGGACACCTACGCCTACATCAACCGCCTGCATCATGTGTGGGAGGGCAAGCCCTCGGTCACCGAAGCCGAGTCCCGCATCGGTTTTGCTCGCGCCGCCAACGTGCTCGAGCGCTTCCAGATCGCCGTTATCGGTGAGGACCCCATCGCACGCAGCGTTGCTTCGCGCATGTGGAACATCGCCACGGCAACGACCGACAACAGCGGCATGATGCTCTGCGACTCCGAGGTCCCAACCGACGTTGACCTGGTGCTCGAGATCGCAAGCGACGAGCTGCCCGCCGACGCCGCGCCACGCGCCACGATTGCCCTCGCCGAGTGCCACAACCTGGCCCAGCGCATCCGCACCGCCAATGTCGCCGCGCAGCAGAAGCCGGCTCGCATTCGCATTGAGCTCACGGGCATGACGCGCTACAACGGCACCTTCACGGCCAGCGACGCGCAGACGCTCGCCGTACGCCTACTCGACGGCGTTTGCGATGCCCTCGCAGATTAGGTAAACTAGACGAGTTGCTTTTGGGCAACACCACACATTGGGACGTAGTTCAACGGTAGAACTCCGGTTTTTGGTGCCGGCTGTTGGGGGTTCGAATCCCTCCGTCCCAGCCATTAAAACTGAGCGCCCTAAGCCCATAACGGCCCAGGGCGCTTTCTTGTGGGCAAGCGGAGGAATTCGAACCCGCAAGGGTGCGGAGCTGAGGAAACGCGAAGCGTTTTCCAGCGCAGCACGCAAGGAGCGAAGCGACGCAGCGGGGCGCGGCCGCCGACCAGGCGGACGCGGAATCCCTCCGTCCCACACCAGCCAAGAGCCCCTCACGTCAAGCAAATCGAGCCAACGCCGCCAAGCGGAGGGATTCGAACCCGCAAGGGTGCGGAGCGATGCAGCGGGGCGCGGCCGCCGCAGGCAGACGCGGTGTCGGCACTTGGGGACGCTCCTAAGTGCCGGCATTATAGGAACGTCCCCAAGTGCCGGCTCGGGACTATTTTCGAGGACCCTCCGAAGGACTGTGGCCAAAAAACGGCAAATATGAGTACTGTCACCGTTGTAGCTACATTATTTTCGTTAATAAAAGAAGATCTTAATGAGATTTATTCGCATCAAGGTCTTCCTTTAATGAACACTTGAGGAGATACGGCAGCTTATCTGCTCGATCGACACGTCAAATCACCTTAAATGTGGTCAAAATTACTGCTACTAAAAGAGTATCAGTACTCATATTTGATGTTTTTTGGCCACGGCTCTTTATAGACACCCTGCACAGCGACGGTGGTAGATTTCGGAACGTGTCCGTCAGCCCCGTTCCGAAAAGCGAGCCGCATGCAACGGCCAAGCCACGACAGGCCCCGGGAGAGCGGGGACACCGGCTTAGGTTTATCGCGAGTTCCGCACGAACAGGAGGCCACTTAATGTGGCCTCCGTCGTGAGCAGGACTGTAGAGCAGGAAACCTAAGCCGGTGTCCCCGCTCTCCCGGGGCCGGCGGAATTTAGTTGTTCAGCATGCGGTCGAAGCTTCCCGAGTCGCCATCCCGATAGTCGGCGGTCATCAGAATCTCCTGCGGAATGCGCCCGCCCTCGCGCAGCACATTGCGGAACTGCACGCGCGTGACCATGGGCAGATCCTTGATCGTCGCCGCCAAGTTCTGCGGCACGCCCTGGTTGGCAGCCGCGGGCTCGCACTCGCCGCCGGCCTTCACGCGACGCTTATGCTCGGCGAGCATGGCGCGGTACATGCCGGCATGCAGGCGAATCTCAACCACATTGGCATTGCGAGCCTGCTCGACGATGCGCGCGCCCTCGCGGTCGATATCGCCCACGTAGTAGACGTAGTTAAAGCGATAGCCGATCTCAGCCAGATAATCGTCCAGGGCATGCGAGACGCTCGCCTTGCATCCGCCGCCAAAAATCACGCCGCCCACCTTGATGCCAAAGAGCTTAGCGTGCTTGCGGCCGCGCAGGAGCTTGACGATCTCGTCGTAGGTGTCCAGGTTCTCGACCATAATGAACGGCTTATCGGCGCCCAGCGTAAAGAAACCCGTAAAGTGCACGGGGCGGTTGGGGGCGACCTTAATCGCCTGCATGCTGATGCCCTTTTCGGTCATACGCCGAATTAGACGCTCGCCGTGCTTGCCGTCAAAAGCCTTCTCGTCGTTAAAAATCTGGTAGGCACGCTGGCGGCGCGAGGCAACCGGCGTATCGGCACCTCGGTTTTGCTCGATCCAAGCCTGGATGATTGCGATTTCCTCGGCAATCTTGCGGTTGGACATCTCGTTGTGCTGAGTGCGCTGCGGAGCCTTTTTGCCGTCCTTGCCCTCGACCTTTACGATCTGTGTCTGCTGCTCCTTGATCTTAGAGAGCGCCGTAGGCGTAGGGACAACTTTGAGCAGCTGCCTGCCTAAAACGCGGGCAAGGGCAAACGCCGATACCTCGCCGTGGACGGCCGACTCGGGCTGCTGGGTAGCACTATCAGCCGCGGCAGGCTCAGCCTGTGCATGAGGCTTACGCTTGGAATCTGCCCGGGTATTACGTTCCTGCTTGGGCGCAGACGAGCGCTTTTGCGGACGATCGGACTTGGCCTCCTTCGCCGGCTGGCGCTTGACCTGATCCACCGGAGTCTCGGCCTTCTCATCTCCGTTTTGTGTCGCTGTCTTCTCGGCCGCGGCCTCGGCATTTGAGCCACGACCGCCGCGGTGACGACGACGGCGGGGCTTGCCTGAGGCGCTCTCCCCAGCCTGCTTATCAGCGGTCTGTTGAGCTTTGACCTCAGTGTCAGCCGCAGGCTGCGACTCGGAAGGTTGCTGCTCGCGAGCCGCCGGCTCAACGGTTTTCTCGGTTTGTTCGGCCTTCTCGGCCTGAGCGGTCGAAGCCGGCTCGCCCTTCTCCTGACGCCTTACGGGATACGCGCGCCTCGCAAAACCACGCCCGGGACGGCATGAACCCGGAGCCTTCTTGGCAGACTCCTCAACATCGTCTGCAGCCTCGGAAGGCTCTTCAACCTCATGCGCGACATCCTGCTGCGCAGCCTTAAAGTGGGCACCACGGCGACGCTGGGGCTCCTGGGCCTCCACGGGCTTTTGCTCCTTCGCGGGCCTCTGCGACTCGGCAGCAACCTCGTTCTCAACAGCCTCGGCATCCGTCTCACCCTTTTGAGCAACGGCACGACGGAAGCGCTCCTGCTGGGCGCGGCGCTGCGCATCGCGCTTGCCACCCCCGCCAAAACCGCCGCGTCCCGCCTTGGCCGTAAAGGCACGCACGACGTTCTCATCGAGCAACTCATCGGTATCGACATGCTCACGCGGAGCAGCTTCTTCCACAGCAGGCACGTCAGCGGAATCCTCGACGACAAAATCTTCGACGGACTCGGCAGGCTGCTCCTGGGCATCGCGGATCTCGGCATTGATGGTATAGAACGCCGGGCGCCCGTTAATGCCGCTGCCCTCGATCTTGGTAACGATCTTTGCCGCGATGAGTTCGTCGCGCATCGCCTTGGTGTCGCATTCCTTATCGACGGAACGGAAAATCTGCGCCAGCGCGCTCGACTTGATCTTGAGCGCCTTGCGGCAGAGCAGGTCGTAGGCAACCAGCTTGGCGCGCTCGGCAGAAAGCGACGTCTGGCTGCTCAGGCGCTCAGCCAAAGCATCGACATTGTTTTGATTATCGGAATATACCGTCTTGGCCACGGGGCCCCTTTCATATGTACATATATACGTCTATATGGTACAACGCGCACCCTTATCCACGCAAAACATCTGCGAGAGCACTCGAGCGTCACCTGCTTTCGCATGAAAAAAGACCGAGCCCGCGAAGTCGCGGACCCGGTCTTTCCGAGTCATATGGATGGAACGATCACTCCATCAAGTCGACTAGGCCTTGACAGCCTCGGCGTCGGCGGGAGCCTCCGCAGCAGCGGCGCGACCGTACTCGGCCTTGCCCATCTCGGACCACTCGGGCTCCTCGTCGGGCATGGAGCCGGCCTCTTTGCCGAAGAACTCCTTGAGGCAGTTGACGGCAACGATGAGGCCCAGGACCATCAGCAGGACAGCGAAGACGAGCTGCAGGCCCTTAGTGGCAGCGACGGAGACGGCAGCCGTGGTGGCGGTAGCCGGGATGGTGCCAAAGAAGCCATAAGCCTGGACGGCGGTCATGCAGCCCATGGCGCTCTGGACCAGCGAGGTGAACGTGCAGCAGAGCAGGAAGGCGACGGGCACGTAGAGCATCCAACCCTTGCGGCCAGTGCACTTGCAGAACACGGCGAGGGTGATCATGGTCATACCGCCAAGCAGCTGGTTGGAGGCACCAAAGAGCGGCCAGATGTTGGCATAGCCGCCAAAGGCGAGGGCGAGGCCGGGAAGCAGGGTGACGACCGTGGCGAACCAGGGGTTGCCGAGGACCTTCATGTAGCCGGCCTTGGACTCGATGGCCAGGGCGTCGTTGGTCTGGGCAAAGAACTCGGAGAACGAGGTGCGGGCGATGCGGGCGACAGCGTCGAGCGAGGTCAGGGCCAGAGCGGAGACGTTCATGGTCATGAAGACGGTAGCGAGCGTGCCGTCAACGCCAAAGGCCTGCATACCGCGGGAGATGCCGGCGGCAAAGATCTGGAACGGGGTGGAAGCGACGCCGGCATTGAGGGCGCCGGTACCGGCGGTGTTCATGTCGGAGAACATGATGCCGGCAACGATGATGGCGAGGATGCCGACGAAGGACTCGACGACCATGGCGCCATAGCCGACCTTGACGGCGTCCTGCTCCTTCTCGACCTGCTTAGAAGAGGTGCCGGAAGAAACGAGGCTGTGGAAACCGGAGAGAGCGCCGCAAGCAACGGAGACAAACAGGACGGGGAACATCATGCCGGAAGCGCTGGAGAAGCCGGTAAAGACCGGGGCGGTCATCGTGGCCTGGCCGTTAACACCAAGGACGACGATGCCGAGGACAGCGCAGGCGATCATGACAATCATCATGATCGAGGTGAGGTAGTCACGCGGGGTCTTGAGCATCTGGATGGGCATAGCGCCGGCGAAGACCAGGTAGACCATAACGACGGCGAACCACTGGAACTTGTCCAGGTAGACCGGGAACTGCATGCCGACGGCAAACATGAGAACCATGAGCACCACGCCGGTGACAAACTCGGCAGCACCGGTGAGCTTGAACTTCTTCTGGGCCCAACCAAAGGCGATAGCGACGAAGGTGAACAGGATGGAGATGGTACCAGCGCAGCCGGCGGCATAGGACTTGGTGAAGTCGATGGCACCGGTAGCAGCACCAGAAGCGTCAACGGCCGGGGTGAACATGAACGTCTTGCAGACCATGTCGGTGAAGGCGGCGATGACGATGATGCAGAACAGCCAGCAGAACAGCAGGAACAGGCGACGGCCGGTCTTGCCGATGTACTTCTCGATGAGCTGAGCGAGCGACTTGCCGTTGTTCTTCATCGAGGCGTACAGGGCGCCAAAGTCGTGGACGGCGCCAAAGAAGATGCCGCCGACGAGGACCCAGAGCACGACGGGCAGCCAGCCAAAGGCCATGGCGACGATCGTGCCCGTGACAGGGCCAGCACCGCAGATCGAGCTGAACTGGTGCGAGAACGCGGTGAAGGCGGAGACGGGCGAGAAGCTCTTGCCGTCCTTCATGCGCTTGGCCGGCGTGAGGGCCTCTTTGTCAACGCCCCACTTGTTGGCCAGCCATCGGCCATAGCCCAGATAGCCGCAGGCGAGCACCGCCGCGGCCACAACCATGAGCAAAACTCCGTTCATTACATTTCCTCCTCTAAAAAGAACTTCTCAGACATAAAAAATGAGGGCCGTCGGTTGCGCTCGACGGCCCTCATCTTCATCAGCCGCCCGTTATCGTACGGGCTAGCTGTATGTGCTAACCCGCATCAGATAATTACTACGCTGATAATGTTTAGCTGATGCGTGAACATGTCTAAAAAATCCTCTTCAATCATGATGCGAACGATCCGTGCGTGTTCACATCCCCCAGTGGTTGAAAAAGGAGTATGAAACTTTAGTTACCTAAAGTCAACGCAAATAAGTAATGAATTTTCAACTTTTTTGAATTTCTCGTTATAAAACGCCGCTGACCTCGGACTTTACCCAACAAAAGTTTTTGCATGAGAGATGCCCCTCGGGAGCGAGCGGGCGTATACAAGGTTTCCTGCTCTACAGTCCTGCTCGCACGGAGAGCACATTAAGTGCTCTCCGGCTCGTGCGGAACTCGCGATAAACCTTGTATACGCCCGCTCGCTCCCGAGGGGCTCCCATCCCAAATGCGGAGCAAAGCTCCGCATGCCATCTTTTCTTTCAGCTAAAGCACGCCGGAAATTCGACGCTGGCTTGTTAACCTTGCTGGACGTTGTCGACGCCGATCCAGCCCAGAAGCCATATCGATACAGAAAGGTCCCCGGCGCTGCCCGGGCGCCAACGGCCGCATATGAACTTTATCGCGAGTTCCGCACGAACAGGAGGCCACTTAATGTGGCCTCCGTCGTGAGCAGGACTGTAGAGCAGGAAAGTTCATATGCGGCCGTTGGCGCCCGGGCAGCGCCGGGGATCGCACCTTTGCGACTACAGCGTCATGTTCGGATCGGCATCGACGTCGAACGGCGAGATTTCTCCTCGGTCGAATTTACGGCGAGCAACCTCTGCGATCATGGCGGCGTTGTCGGTGCACGCCGAAAGCGGCGGTACCGTCACGCGGATCCCCTGACGCCCAAGCTTCTTGATCATCATCTCGCGCAGATGCGGATTAGCCGAGACGCCGCCGCCGATGCAGTATTCCTTGCATCCGGTGGCATGCAGCGCGTTCTTGGCCTTCTTGTACTGAACGTCAAAGACGGCTGCCTCAAACGAAGCCGCCAGATCGGGCAGGTGAATCGTGCGCCCGGCCTTGGTCTCCTGCTCGATGTAGAGCGTCACCGCCGTCTTGAGGCCCGAAAGCGAGAAGCGATAGTCCCCCCTGCTGTTAAGCGCGCGAGGAAAATCGATCGCGCGGGGATTGCCCGTCTCGGCCAGCTTGGAGATGATGGGGCCACCTGGATAGCCCAGACCCAACGCCTTGGCTACCTTGTCGAAGGCCTCGCCCACAGCATCGTCGAGTGTCTCACCAAGTACCTCGTAGTCGCCCCATGCCTTCACGTGCACGAGCATGGTATGACCGCCCGAGACGAGCGTGAAGATAAACGGCGGCCTGAGATCGGGCTGCGCCAGCAGATTGGCGAACAGATGGCCCTCCAGATGGTTGACGCACACGAGCGGTTTACCGGCGGCATAGGCAAAGCCCTTGGCGAAGGCGACGCCCACTACCAGAGCACCCACCAGGCCCGGACCCTGTGTCACGCCAACAGCGGCGAGTTCGCTCGGCGCGATGGCTCCACCCTCAAGACCAAGCGATGCTGCGGCATCCTCGAGCGCCGCATCCACGACACTCACAATCACCTCAACGTGTTTGCGCGAGGCGATCTCGGGCACCACGCCGCCAAAGCGGGCGTGAAAATCAATCTGTGTCGACACCTGGTTGGCCAGCATATTGCCATCCGCATCGATAATCGCCACGGCCGTCTCGTCGCAGGAGCTCTCGATAGCGAGCACTAGGCGGCGGCGCTCAATTTCGGCACGATCCCCCTCGGAGCGCCCAGGCGCAGGCAGCGGCCATACGCGCTGCTCTGCCGCCGTCGGCTCGGGCGAAGCATTATCGACCGGAAGCACCAGGGGCAGCGGAGCCGTCATGACGATGGCGTCCTTGCCGGCACCATAGTAGTCGCGGCGACGGCCAGCCTCGGTAAAGCCCAGAGCGTTATAAAGCGCGATCGCTCCCTCGTTACCGTCCTCGACCTCGAGCGAAGCCGTGGTGCAGCCGAGCATCTGGGCATCATAGCTCACGTGCGACAGCAGCTTGCGGGCAATGCCCTCACGGCGATGTGCCGGGTCGACGGCGACATCCAGAATCTGCACATCACCGTCCACGACCATACCGCCGGCAAGGCCCAGCAGCTTGCCGTCGTCGTGTGCCACCCACCAACTACGCGGCGCAGCGACGTCCTCGCCCAGTTCGGACAGGAACATGCCCGGCGTCCATGCCTCGTGTCCGGCACCTTCAAAGCAGGCAGCCTCCAGCGCGCTCGCGCCCTCGGCATCCGCCGCGCCCATGGGACGGAACTGCAGATGACGACCGGCGAGCTCATCGGCAACACCCGTAATTTCGCTCTGCGCACTCTCGGCAAGACCAAGACGCTTGCGCTCGTTTTCCTCGGCATCCGAAAGGCGCGTGTAAATCGGCAGGACGCGGGCCGGATCGCCGTCACCCGCAGCGTGCGCGAGCAGCAAGCCCTCGCCCGAAGGCCACCACAGGTCGCGCTCCACGCAGCGGGCGGCCTCGTCCTCACCCAGCAGCTTGCCATAGCGCACGAGACCGTCACCGGTCAGCTGAACCTGGCCCCAGTCCGCTGCTTGGCGCCACTCATCGAGCGCCACGGCGGCCTTGACCACGTGTTCGCGCTCAAATTGACGCTCGGGACCCTCATCGACCAGCATATACAGCGCCGGATATACCTCACCGCGCATAGCATCGGCCAAGATACCAAGCTTGCCGCGCACGCCAGCCTTCCACGCCGTCCAAGCGCAAGCGTCGAGCGTCGACACGCCCAGCAGCGGAACATTGGCACCACGCGCGAGGCCCTTGGCAGTGGAGATGCCGATGCGCACACCCGTAAAGGACCCCGGGCCGCGGCCGACCACATAGCAACCAACATCGCTGCGATCCAGACCGGCTTGAGCCAGCACGCCATCAACGGTATTCACGAGCTCAACGTTGGCGTGACGGCGACACATGTGGTCGCCACTCACGAGCTTCGTCTCGCCCGTCTGCCCATCAATCCAGCTTGCCGCGCAGGCAAGCATGTCGGTCGAGGTATCGAGCGCCACCACCAGCGCGTTGTCGTTATGCAAGCTCATCTTGTACAGCCTTATCAATCAAATGGGAAAGCTCCATTGCGCGGTCACCGTGCGCCTCAAGCGTTATCGTTCGCACATCGCTGTCGCCCTCATCACGCCTGAGCGTCACCGAAAGATACTCATCCGTCAGCTCGTCCTGGAATTGTTCGCCCCATTCCAGCAGGCAAGCACCCTCATAGCCCAGCACATCGAAAATGCCCGTATCCTCGAGCTCGTAGGCATGCTCCAGGCGGTATAGATCAAAGTGAAACAGCGGAATACGACCTTGATCGTGAACGGCCATGAGCGCAAACGTAGGACTCGTAACCATATGCCCATCGCCCAGCCCGCGCGAGACGCCCTTGGTAAAGTGAGTTTTGCCCACTCCCAGGCCACCGGTCAGGATGAGCACATCTCCGTCCTCAAGGCACGGTGCAATTAGCTCGCCAAAGTACTCCGTATCGGCAGCGCAAGTCGTTTTGTAAGTACCTACCCCCAGGCGTTCCAGGGACATATATGCTCCTTATTATTCCGAGGCGTCCTCTGGTGCGGGATGTCGCCCCAGATAGTCGCCCAGCATCTTAAAGTCTTCCTCCAGCAGCTCCTGCCACGCTGGATTGCGTAGCGCTGCTGCCGGATGGAAAGTGGGCATCACCACAAAGTGCCCCATCTGATGGAACCTGCCGCGCAGCTTGGCAATGCCGATCTCGGTCTTGAGCACAAAGTGCGTTGCGGGGTTGCCGAGCGTCACGATGATATCGGGCCAGATGCTTCGAATCTGCTCGCGCAAAAACGGTGAGCAAGCCAGCACTTCCTCGGGGCGCGGATTGCGGTTTCCCGGCGGGCGGCACTTAAGCACGTTGGCAATGTAGACGTCTTCGCGTTTGAGCCCCGCCAGCGACAAAATGCCGTTGAGGTCCTCGCCTGCCGCCCCCACAAAGGGCTCGCCCTGCAAATCCTCATTACGGCCCGGCGCCTCGCCAATAAACATCACGCGAGCGCGGGGGTTTCCCACGCCAAACACGATGTTGTGGCGCGACTGGTAAAGCTGGCAAAGGTGACAATCGCCCAGAACGGCCTCGATCTCCTCGAGTGCGACCTCACGCGGCGCCTGATGGCTATGGCCGGGAATGTGCATGACGCCCATAGCAACTCCTACACGTAGACCTTGTCGAGACGCATACCAAAGCCGCAAGCGACCTCGTAGTTAATCGTGCCGCGTAGGCGCGCCATCTCGTCCATGGTAATCTCGGCATCTCCATCGCGGCCGACAATGATCATCTCGTCACCATACTCGGCCTCGGGAATCTCATGCGCCGGGTTGGACTGAATGGCGACCATAAACTGGTCCATGCAGATATTGCCCACCTGACGCACACGCTCGCCGCGATACAGCACGTCCATACGATTGGAAAGCGTACGCGAAAGGCCATCGGCATAACCGATCGGAAGGGTGCAGATCTGAACGCGCGTGCGCGGTACGCGGTAGGTAAAGCCGTAGCCCACGCCCTCGCCCATCGCAGGATGCGCCACGCGCGTCACACGCGCGTGGACGCTCATGACGGGATCAAGCTGCATCACACGACCACTCAGCTCACATGGCTGCAGACCATACAAACCGATGCCGGCACGAATCATGTCAAAGTGCATTGAAGAATCGAGCATCGAGGATGGCGTATTGGCACAATGTACGATACCGCATTCAAAACCTGCGTCCTTAATGGCCTGAACGGCCTCGGTAAAACGCTGGCACTGCAGCTTGTAGTCCCAACCCGAAGGTTCATCGGCCGTGGCAAAGTGCGTAAATACGCCGTCGCACTGAATACCGCGATGGAAGCTGATGCCGCGGACAAAGTCGAGCACCTGTGTGTAGTGAACGCCGATACGATTCATGCCCGTCTCGATGGCAAGATGGTACTTGCCCACCTTGCCCGCCGCGACGGCGCATTCGCCATACGCGAGAGCAAAATCGGACGTATAGACCGAGGGCATGATATCGAACTCGAGCAATGCAGGAATAGCCTCGATAGGCGGCTCGCTTAGAATCAGGATGGGCTTAGTAATTCCGCCCTGACGGAGCCCAACGCCCTCGTTGACCGTCGCCACGGCAAACATGTCGGCACCAGCCGAATACATGATCTTAGCGCACTCAACAGCTCCATGACCATAAGCATCGGCCTTGACCACGCAGCACAGGCGCTGACGCGGATTCAACAAGTTCTTATAGGCTCTCGTGTTGCGACGGAGCGCCCCGCGGTCGATCTCGACCCAGGACCAGCGCGTCAAATCGGCTTTATTCATGATTAGTCATCCGACCCTTCGTCCATGATTCCCAGACCTTCGAGCGCATCCTTTGCCGCCAGCTCCATGGCAGGACCGATCAAGTCGATAAGATCGGTCGCGATAACGCTCTTCCCAGGACCAGCGCGTCAAATCGGCTTTATTCATGATTAGTCATCCGACCCTTCGTCCATGATTCCCAGATCTTCGAGCGCATCCTTTGCCGCCAGCTCCATGGCAGGACCGATCAAGTCGATAAGATCGGTCGCGATAACGCTCTTCTCACCATACTCCGTCGCCGCAGCAAAACCGGCGTAGCTGTGAAGTGCGACGGCGTACGAATACAGCAGCTCCCAACGATCCATCTCGTCGCGCATGGTGGCAAGCGTGCCGGCCAAAATACCCGCGAGAACATCACCAGAACCGGCAGTTGCCAGAGAAGCCGGACCCGAGAGCGGCAGCAGCACACGCTCAACGCCACAGATAGCCGTCGTCGGCCCCTTGGCAATGACCACCAGATTGTCGGAGCCTGCAGCCCAGACAACCTTCTGCGCGGCTGCAATCGCGGTACCAAGGTCGTTCACCTCGTCACCGGCAACCAGACGCGAAAGCTCACGATAGTGCGGCGTCATAACCAACGGCTGCTCGCGACGATACATCTCGGGGTTACTATCAATACCGTCAATGGCAATCTTAGCAAGGCAGTTGAGTGCATCGGCGTCCAAGATAAGCGGTACATCAAGCTCGAGCAAGCCCGAAACCACCTGCATAGCGCCGGCAGACGTCGTCATACCGGGACCGCACAGCACGCAGCTGTACTTCTTTGCGATCTCGCACACCGTCATGCGCGCAGCGGCGCCAAAGGAGCCGCGCGAATCAGACGGAATAGCAAAGACCGGAATCGAAGGAAGTGCCATGCGAATGAGATTGGCACAGGCGTCAGGAGCCGCGACTGCCACGTAACCAGCACCCGCGCGAGCTGCAGACTTGGCCGCCATAATGGCAGCACCAGGATATTGTGCAGATCCAGCGACAATAAGCACAGAGCCACGGGAATACTTATCGATATTCGATGGTAGCGGAGCAAAGTAATCAACTAAGTCACCGGGCTCGACAATCTCGGCGGCGTGGTCGACATCATCGATGACCTCGTCAAGACGGTCGTAAAGATTGCCGCAGATCAAATCACCAGCATACTCAGGGCCATCAGCGCTATACAGACCAATCTTGGGCGCAATCATCGTCACCGTGCGCTCGGCACGAATGCAGTCGTCATCAACAACGCCCGTCTCGGCATTCAGGCCCGAGGGGACATCAATGGATACGACACAATCGGCGCATTCATTGACCGTAGGAATCCAAATGGAGAACGGCGCACGCAGATTCCCGTGGAAACCGGTACCAAAAATGGCATCGACAACAACATCCGCCTTATCGATCAAAACCTCGAGTTCGTCACGCGAGGGACCGACGCAAACGTGCACATCGCGACCGGCAGTTCGACGAGCAACATGACGTGCCAGAGCAGCAGGAATCTCATCCGGCTCAACCGGAGAAACGATATCCACGTCCACACCCTTGTGGCTCAGGATATCGGCGGCAACCCAACCGTCGCCGCCATTATTACCAAAACCGACCAGAACGAGAACCCGATCGGGATTGAGCTTCAAGACCTCGTTGGCGGCAAACTCACCCGCTAGCTCCATAAGCTCGGCCTTCGAAGTCCCTTCGCGTTCGATGATATCCTCGAGACGAACGACTTCTTCGGTACTCAAAACCGGTTTCATCTATGCTCCTAGCGTATCTTGCGAAGCATCGCCCAGGTGCTCCGTCAATGCTGAATTCTGCAGCTGCTCAAGCTCATCTAAAACAGAGCGAGCCTCTTTAAATGTCTGCGCAACGCGTTTCTTGTTGCTCACTTTTTCTTCCTTAGGCTTAGGTCGAGCATCTTCAGTAATCGCGATGGCATTCGCAACGGCTAAGTCTCCTGTAAGCGTAATGGAAAGAGCTACCTCAACAACACCCAGCTCATGAGCGATCTCGAGTGCACGGCCCGAAAGCAGCGCCTTCGGTTTGCCGAGTTTATCACGCGTTACCGAAACATCCTTGCAACCCACGCCTTGGCTAAAACCCGTACCGAGAGCTTTAAGCACCGCCTCGCGCGAAGCAAAACGGCTCGCATAGTGAGCAGCGGGACGCGATGATGCATCGCAATACGCACGCTCTTCTTCGGTAAACACACGCCGAGCAAACGACGGCGTCTTTTCAAGAATTGATTTCATGCGGGAAATCTCGACGATATCAACGCCGATACCAGCTTCAGCCATGTTCACCTCCATATCGCACAGACTAAGTTATTGTAGCCCGTTCACAGAAGATGCGACAAACGAGGGTTATAAAACACAGCTACTATGTGAGACAAAAGCCCACAAACGCAAAAAAGGGGGAGGCCGCGAGGCCTCCCCCTTCTTCAATCTCGATGACGGCTCGGTGCCGTCCACCGGTCAGCGGCGCCCTGGCCTCCCACG
>JAQDZZ010000013.1:0-9106 GCA_027671585.1 Coriobacteriaceae bacterium AM22-12AC-r
TTCTGATGCGGCGCGCTGCGCGCCCCGCACAGGCTAAAGCCTTTAAACAAGAAAGGGGGCGACCCGTCTGGGCCGCCCCCTTCGCTTGGTTTATAAATTCCGCTACATCCCCTTGCGCAGGTCGCACACGCCGGCTGCCGCCATCTCGCGCAGCAGCGTCTCGCGGTCGCGCGTCACGATCAAATCCAGCGGGAAGTGAATCTCGTCGAGCATCTTGCGCGCGTGATCGAGCTTGCCAATGGCCATGCCAATGTGGGCATCGGTCGACACGCCAATGCCCACGCCCAGCTCGGCGCAGCGCTCGGCGATCTTGCGGCATACGGCCCAATGCTCAGTGTCGACACCGTGTTCAAGACTATGATTGTTAATCTCGATAATCTTGTGCTTGGCCTTAGCCGCCAACAACACCTCATCGATATCAAACGGAACGCCCGAGCGACCCGTGTGACCCAGCATGAACACCTTAGGGTGCTCCAGGGCATTGATATACATCTCGGTCGCCTGGGCAAGCGTCGCACCTTCGGCAATCTGCGGATTATGCACGCTTGCCACTAAATAATCCAAATTGCGCGTAACCAAATCGAACAGTGAATGCTGACGGCTGTACGAATCGCCGGCGATATCGAGCGTGACAGGAGTGTCCTCGCCAAACAGGCTTCCGTCCAGCGAAACGATATCGGCCTCGGCACCACGCAGCACCAGCACGCCGCTCCAAATGCGCGGCCAGATATCCTGGTTGATAAAGAATTGGTAACTGCGCAGGTCATTGGGGCAAGCCGTAACCATAGAGCTCAAATGGTCGGCAGATCCGAGTACCTGCAGACCACGCTCTGCCGCCCAGTACACATTCTCCTCAATGGTCGAATATGCATGCGCAGAGAACATCGTATGGGTATGAATGTCACAAGAAAGCAGGTAGGGCATCAGGTCTCCTTATCTGGCACGGCCGTCGCTTATATTCATTGTACGCATAGCCTTCGATAGTCGTAAAACCACTCCATCCCAAAGACACAACGTCCATGACAACGGGGTCCGGCTTAACACCAAACCCCGTTTCACGTAAAACATTGTAGGCAGAGCGCTTTACTTTTAACGATACTCGTCCGCCAACTGTTTCCAAGCGGGTAGCGAATTGACAATCGTTTCGTAGCTCACGCAATAGCCCAGGCGGAACCAACCCGGCATACCAAAGCTGTCCGAGGGAACCGCAAGCAACTCATACTTCTTTGCGCGCTCGCAAAACGCATTCGCATCGGGCTCCAACGCCTTCACCCATAGGTAGAACGCGCCATCCGGCTCAACATAGGTGTAGCCGTACTCCGCTAGCGCGTCGGTAAGCGCGGTGCGGTTGCGTGCATAGGCCTCAACGTCACTCGGCTCATCGATGCAATCGATGATCACGCGCTGGAAGAGCGCCGGTGCGCATACGAAGCCCAGCGTACGGGCGGCACCGGCAACGGCGGGCATTAGACGATCTGCCTGAGGATTCGTATTGGGAACCAAGATCCACCCCACGCGCTCACCCGGCAGCGACAGCGACTTGGAATACGAGTAGCACACGATGGTGTGCTCGTAGATCGAAGGCACCCAAGGCACCTCGGCGCCATAGACAATCTCGCGATACGGCTCATCAGAGATGAGCATAATCGGATTCTCGGGATCGCGCTGAGCGTTGGCCTCGCGCAGAACATTGGCCAGTCGCGTCAGCGTGTCGCGTGTATATACGGCACCGGTCGGATTGTTGGGCGAGTCGATGATGACGGCAGCCGTCTTGTCGGTAATCGCCTTGAGCACGTTATCCACGCTCAGCTGGAATGTGTCCTCGTTAGCAAGCGCCTCGACACACGTGCAGCCAGCCTTCTCGATCCAGACGCGATACTCCGGAAAATACGGCGCAATGACGATAACCTCATCGCCCGGGTTCGTAACGGCGTTGAGCGTGCAGGTGAGCGAAGCCGCCGCGCCTACCGTCATAAAGACATCCTTGCCCTCGTAGCTCGTGCCAAAACGGCGGTTGAGCGACACGGCCACAGCGGAACGGCACTGCGGCAGTCCCGGTGCAGGCGTGTATCCATGCAACTGATCGCTCGGCAGCTCCAAAGCCTTCTTAATGGATTCAGCCACGGCAGCAGGCGCCGGAACGCTCGGGTTGCCCAGCGAAAAATCGAACACGTTTTCCGCGCCGATTTGCGCCTTGCGCTCAAGGCCATAGCTAAAAATCTCACGGATGATGGAGCTTTCCGCACCGCGAGCATACATAGTTTCGTTGATCATCTGTTCCCCTTTCGCATAGGCGGTATTGTACGCTTTAGTCGAGCAAAGCGCCGCAGCAATGTTGATTGGGGACAGACTTAAATGCGTGAAAACGCTCATTTAAGTCTGTCCCCAATCAACATATCGCTCAAAAGAAAAGCCTCCACAGGTTTCCCCGCAGAGGCTTTCGCTACAAGAACTATTTGTCGGCGTCGGTGTTGCCGTCAGCGTTGGCAGCATTGCCATCACCGGCATCATCGGATGCGGCTTCGGCATCCTCCCGCATGGCCGCCTGCGCAAAGGCCGCGGCATCAGCCGCCAGCTCCTCCTCGCTCATACGAGGCGCGCGCTTCTTGGTCGGCATGCCGGCCGCCTTGGCATTGCGCTCCTCCTTGGCCGCCAGGATATCGCCCTCGCGCTCAAGGTAGGCGTCCCACTCGTTATCGAGCAGGGCGTTCACGGCGTCGCCTTCGACGGTCTCGCGCTCAAGCAGCACCTTGGCCATCAGATCGAGCTGATCGCGACGGGCATCCAAAATCTCGACCGCACGGCGATGGGCCTCGCGCATGATGCGCTGAACCTCGATATCGATGCGGCGCGCCGTCTCCTCGGAGTAATCCTGGTGATCGGCGTAATCGCGACCAAGGAACACCTGATGTTGCGCCTCGCCAAACACTTGCGTGCCCAGCTCCTCGCTCATGCCCAGACGTGTGACCATCTCGCGCGCCATCTTGGTCGCGCGCTCCAGGTCGTTGCTCGCGCCCGACGTGATGTCATCGCACATGAGCTCCTCGGCAACGCGACCGCCCAAGAACACGGCGAGCTCGTCGAGCATCTCGTTCTTGGTCTTGAGGAAGTGATCCTCCTGCGGAAGCTGCAGTGTGTAGCCCAGCGCCTGACCGCGGCTGACGATCGAGATCTTGTGAACCGGATCGGAGTGCTCCAGGATGTGACCCACCAGAGCGTGGCCGCTCTCGTGGTAGGCAATCGTGGTGCGCTCGGCCTCGGTCATCACGCGACCCTTGCGCTGCGGTCCGGCAATCACGCGCTCCATCGATTCCTCGACCTCATCCATCGAGATCACGGAACGATGACGGCGAGCGGCCAGCAACGCAGACTCGTTGAGCAGGTTCGCCAAATCGGCACCAGTAAAGCCAACGGTCATCTGGGCGAGCTTCTCAAACTTAACGTCCTCGTCCATCGGCTTGTTCTCAGCATGCACGCGCAAGATCTGCTCGCGGCCCTTCACGTCCGGACGGTCGACCGTAACTTGACGATCAAAACGACCGGGGCGCAGCAATGCCGGGTCCAGAATATCGGGGCGGTTGGTCGCGGCGATCAGGATGACCGACTCGCTTTCCTCAAAACCGTCCATCTCGACCAGCAGCTGGTTGAGCGTCTGCTCGCGCTCGTCGTGGCCGCCGCCCAAACCGGCTCCGCGCTGACGTCCCACGGCATCGATCTCGTCAATAAAGATGATTGACGGAGCCTGAGACTTGGCCTCCTTAAAGAGGTCACGCACACGGCTGGCGCCGACACCCACGAACATCTCGACAAAGTCGGAACCCGAGATGCTAAAGAACGGCACGCCCGCCTCGCCGGCAACGGCCTTGGCCAGCAACGTTTTACCGGTGCCCGGAGGGCCCACCAGCAACACGCCACGCGGGATCTTGGCGCCCAGCTTGCGATAGCGATCCGGATCGCTTAAAAAGTCACGGATCTCCTCGAGCTCCTCGACTGCCTCGTCCACGCCGGCAACGTCCTCGAACTTGACCTTGGGACGCGTAGCCTCGTTGGTCTTGGCATTGGTCTTGCCAAACTGCATGTTCCTATTATTGGCGCCCATCATCTGGCGCATAAAGTAGAACATGATGGCGATCAGGGCGATCGTCGGCAGCACGCTCATCGCCAAGTCGCCCCAAAAATCGGGGTCGTTGGTGTTGACGATGTACTTGGTGTCGGGGTGCTCCGCCATAAGCTCGGCAAGCGAATCGGAGCCGACATAGGTCGAGGAGAAGCTCTTGAGCTCGCTCGTATCACCCTTGTCCTTTTTCGTCTTCCAGTAATGACCCGCCACGCTTCCGTCTTGAACCGTATAGGTCAAATCTTCGACGCGATCCTGCTTAATGGCGCTCACCATCTCGCTCGTCGCGAGCTTAACGGTATTGCTGGAGCTGGCAAAGCCGGAGCCCATATTAAAGAAGGCGTAGCCCAGAAGCGCGCAAGCCAAAATAAAATACAGCCAGCCCGTACGCGTGGGCTTCTTGCCTCCGGGCATCCCCGGGATCTTAGGCTCCCGGGGAGTCTGGGAATTGTTATCGTTACGGTCGTCGGGCATCTTACGAATAAACCTCCGGTTTCAAAATGCCCAGATACGGAAGGTTGCGATAGCGCTCGGCATAGTCGAGGCCGTAGCCCACCACAAAGGCATCGGGGCAATGGGTTCCAACATACTTGGGCGTGACGGCCGAGGTACGGTCCTCAACGTCCTTCCATAGGAAGGCGGCGACCTCCAGAGAAGCGGGCTTGCGGCTCTCGAGGTTCTTCATCAGGTACTTGAGGGTCAGGCCCGAGTCCAGAATGTCCTCGACGATCAGCACGTCGCGACCACGGATGTCGATATCCAGGTCCTTAATGATACGCACGATACCCGAAGACTTCACACCGTCGCCATAGCTCGAAACAGCCATGAAATCGATGTTGGTCGGCAGCTCGATCTTGCGCATCAGGTCGCCCATAAAGACCACGGCGCCGCGCAGGACCGCAATCAGTACCAGATCCTTACCCGCGTAGTCGCGAGTAATCTGCTCGCCTAGGCGAGAGACGATACCGTCGATATCCTCCTGCGTAAACAGAACCTTCTCGATATCCGGATGTTGAGAAGCCATGACAACCCTTTCTTGTGCTTAATCGCCCACACACCGCCGTATGGACGCGAACTACACATTCTAGCAGCGCACGGGGTATATTTTCCAGCCCGCGCACCATCAGCGCGGGAATACCGTCAACGCCGCACAGAAAAGCTGGTGCGAGGAGCTAATCCGCGTCAACCACGCGAAGCAGATAGGCCACGCGCGTCGCCGCCGTGCACTTAAAACGTTCGTCCGCGCGAACGCCCGCGACCCATACTACGGCACCCCCCGGAGCCGTTCTTACCACGGGTACGCCAGAGCGGTCTGAAACAGGAATGCGCGCCTCGTTCAACAGGTCTGACACTTTCTTGCTTCGGCCGTTCATCCCCAACGGGCACATCACGTCTCCCGGCACAGGGCTATCCACCCACAGGCGCGCCGATCGTGCCTCGGTGGGAATCTCCCCGCGCGAGCCGGCTAACATCCGCTCGCCATCGCAGTCGGCAAACCCCAGGGCCGCCGCATCCACCAAGGCCGCAACCTTTCCGGCAGCAGCAAGCTCGCGGGCACGGTGCACGATATCGCACCCCGGCTCCACAGCCATCGGCTCCGCTGTCAGCATATGCCCCGCCCCCAGCGGCAGACGACCGGGAACGGAGATCCAATCGGCCACTAAACCCTCGCGCGCCGCCGGGGCCTTGAACGCCAGCATGCCAAACTCCACACGGGCATCAATTCCCGCAGGAAGCGTAACCGAGCCCGAGCCCGCAGCGACGCAGGCGAGCACGCGCTCCACGTGCCGCATCTCCGGTCGCGCGTCGGGATCGATGCGCTTAATCGCCAACCGCACGATACGCCGTGCAATCACAACCTCAGCGGCGGCAAGACGGCGCGCATCGAGCACCAGTGCGCCCGCCGCTTCCTTGCGCAGGCAGCTTCGAAACGCCTGTGCCGAAAGCTGAGAAAGAAAGGCATCCTCATCGCCTAAGATCTCGCAGGCGGCGCCAATCGTCTTGCAGACGCTCGCATTGCGCTGCGCCACCACTGGCATCACTCTATGGCGCACGTAGTTTCGCAGATACGAGACATCCTCATTGCTCTCATCTTCACGCCACGGCTGACCATGTACCTGTAGATAGCCCACGAGCTCGCCATGAGTTAGGTCAAGCAAGGGGCGCACCACGATATTCCTTCGACGGGGAATGCTCGAAAGCCCAGCCGGGCCCGACCCCTTAATGGCGTTCATCAAAAATGTTTCCGCGCGGTCCGACGAAGTATGCGCGGTACAGATACGAGCCGCCGTCCGCGGTGCGCCCGATTCGGCACAAAGTTCGCGAACATATCTCCGTGCCGCGGCATAGCGCACCTCGCGAGCCGCAGCCTCGATATTGCCCGATTCGTCATCAAAATAGGCATGCTCAACACACAGCGGCAAGCCGTATTGCGCGCACAGGTCACGTACAAAGGCCTCGTCGCCATCGGATGCCTCCCCGCGCAGATGATGGTTTACATGCAGCACGTGCAATCGCTCGCGCGCAATGGGAGCGACGCCGCGCCCGTCCTGGATATCCAGCTTTGATGTGCAGGCCATAAGGAGCAGCGCCGTCGAGTCCGCACCGCCTGATACCATGAGCACTACGGGGGCAGCGGCCTGCCGCGTTGCCAGGGCGCTCTTATCCGTCCTCGGCGCGGCATGATGTCCATAGTGCTGAGATACCGTTGGCATTCGCTTCCTCCTCTATTCGTCCGCACTCATTGTATCCTTTGGAATCTTATGTCTCGCCTGCACCTTCATATCCTCGGCAGCGGCTCAAAAGGCAACTGCGCACTCGTCGAGGGGCCTCAGGGGCTCATCATGATCGACAACGGCCTGTCCCGCCGCGAGACACTTAAACGCATGGCGGAGCTTGGCCTCTCGGCAGACGACGTCGCCGCTCTTGTAATCACCCATGAGCATGGTGACCATATCAAGGGGCTCGATGTATGGTGCAAGCACTGGCATGGTCCCCTCTTTACTAGCAGGGACACCCTTTCATGCAAAGAAAACCTTGCGCACCTGCCCGTAGAGGAATTTGACCCCGGCGACACGCTCCCCATTGCCGGCATCCAGGTACAAACCTACTCAACATCGCACGATGTCATCAATCCTGTCGGCTATCGATTCAATGCTCTCGATGATTCCATTGGGTTTGCCACCGACACCGGAGAGTTGTCGAGCAAGGCCATAGGCACCCTCAAAGACTGTCGAGTTCTCGCGCTCGAAAGCAACCACGATGTAACAATGTTGCGCGAAGGACCGTACCCCCGCTTTCTTCAGGAACGCATCCTGTCCGCAAAGGGGCACCTTTCCAACAACCAGGCCGCCGAAGCCGCGCGAGAACTTGTTACCGATCGCACCGAACAGCTCATCGCTATGCACATCAGCCAGGACAATAATCGTCCAAGCCTTACCGTCAAAAGCTATGCCAACGCGCTTGATGCAAGTCTCGATGATGAACTCGGCAGTTCTGTCACCCGTCTTCAAGGGCCACGGAAGCTCTCGATACGCCCTGCAAGCCAGTATCAACCGACAACCATTCAATAGCCCCTCAAGACAACAAAGGGGGGGGCTGGGAATCACTTCCCAGCCCCCCCTTAACTCATACTCTCGATTGAAGCAGAGCCATCGTTAGTCGATGGAGATCTTCGTAACGTTCTTCTTCTCGACGATCTTAGGAACCGTAACGGTGAGGATGCCGTCAGCATACTTTGCAGAGAGGCCCTCGCTCGAAGCGTCCTTCAGATATACGCCACGCGTCGCGCTGTACGAGCTAAACTCCTTCTGGAGGAAGTTCTTACCCTCGTTTTCGGCGCTCTCCTCGACGTTCACGCTGATGGACAGGCGACCCTCATTGAGCTCAACGTCGATGTCATCCTTGGCGACACCGGTCAGATACGCCTTGACCTCGTAGCCATCGCCCTTATCCTCAACGTCAACGGGAAACGCCTTGGAAGCAATCGAGTTGTTTGCAAGGTCGGTCATATCATCAAACAAATCGAACAGCGAGCTAGCAGAAGGACGAACGCCAAAAACCGAACGATAAGGAACCATGCTTGCCATGTTTACCACTCCTTTTAAGGACTGCCGAGCCATCTTCTAGGTGACTGGGACTTCTTTTGACGCTCTTATATATGCCCACCCAGTGCTCATATATACATCGACTATAAAGTTTTTTGAGTCCAGTACTATAAGCATATCTAAGTGTGTATGACTCAGGTTTTAGTAAGGTTAAGGTTCTTTGAACCAGAGCTTAAATAACAAGTATGTTCGCAGCTACAAATAACAAGGGGCTTACAATGAGCGCGTACACGTTGTTGGTAACGAGCTAAAGGGCATCATGGACGACCAAAACCAGAACAATATGTTTATGCCGACGCAGGGCGAAGATACTTCTACGCAGCCGCCACGGTTCCATCGCCCCCACATCTCGCAAGAGCCCATTAATGATCCTGAGCCCGATTATGTGACGAGAAATCGATATCAAACGCTCGAGGATGCCCAAACGGGACGTAAACATATGGGCGTTGCCTCGGGAGACCCTGTATATCTGAAAGACGCACCATTATCTAAAAACAGCGCAGCTAGCGATGAGCCGATGAAAGCATCCGCCGCTCATCAACAAAGAGGGCCTCGACCCAAGCAAACCTTGACGCATTCGGCTCGCTATCTCGAAACGCCAAAACAGGGAAAATCAATCTTCGTTTCGTCAAGTAAACGACGCAAGCAGCATCAGCTGACAATTCTGCTTTTGATCATTGCGGCCATAGCAGTTGCCCTTGTTATACGATTTATTTTCTTTAAATAAAGGCTCAATACCAAAAACAACAAGATCGTCTGGTGTAATTGAGTCATTTACACCCCGTAAACGCAAAAAAGGGGGAGGCCGCGAGGCCTCCCCCTTCTTAAAGTCATCAGACGGCTCGGTGCCGTCCACCGGTCAGCGGCGCCCTGGCCTCCCACG
>JAQDZZ010000014.1:0-5097 GCA_027671585.1 Coriobacteriaceae bacterium AM22-12AC-r
GTGTCGCATCCGGGCAGACATCGAACCATTTGAAATGGTCTAACTTGGATTTGTTTTTCGCAAGGCCGCCGAGAGGCGGCCCCGAGAAATTCCTTTTCCTATACTAAAACCATATGAATCGAACGGAACCGATCAGCGATGGACTGAGAGGACCGGACGGGCTCGAAGCCCAGATATTTTGGACGGAGAGTTCGATCCTGGCTCAGGATGAACGCTGGCGGCGCGCCTAACACATGCAAGTCGAACGGCACCCACCTCCGGGTGGAAGCGAGTGGCGAACGGCTGAGTAACACGTGGAGAACCTGCCCCCTCCCCCGGGATAGCCGCCCGAAAGGACGGGTAATACCGGATACCCCGGGGTGCCGCATGGCACCCCGGCTAAAGCCCCGGCGGGAGGGGATGGCTCCGCGGCCCATCAGGTAGACGGCGGGGTGACGGCCCACCGTGCCGACAACGGGTAGCCGGGTTGAGAGACCGACCGGCCAGATTGGGACTGAGACACGGCCCAGACTCCTACGGGAGGCAGCAGTGGGGAATCTTGCGCAATGGGGGGAACCCTGACGCAGCGACGCCGCGTGCGGGACGGAGGCCTTCGGGTCGTAAACCGCTTTCAGCAGGGAAGAGTCAAGACTGTACCTGCAGAAGAAGCCCCGGCTAACTACGTGCCAGCAGCCGCGGTAATACGTAGGGGGCGAGCGTTATCCGGATTCATTGGGCGTAAAGCGCGCGTAGGCGGCCCGGCAGGCCGGGGGTCGAAGCGGGGGGCTCAACCCCCCGAAGCCCCCGGAACCTCCGCGGCTTGGGTCCGGTAGGGGAGGGTGGAACACCCGGTGTAGCGGTGGAATGCGCAGATATCGGGTGGAACACCGGTGGCGAAGGCGGCCCTCTGGGCCGAGACCGACGCTGAGGCGCGAAAGCTGGGGGAGCGAACAGGATTAGATACCCTGGTAGTCCCAGCCGTAAACGATGGACGCTAGGTGTGGGGGGACGATCCCCCCGTGCCGCAGCCAACGCATTAAGCGTCCCGCCTGGGGAGTACGGCCGCAAGGCTAAAACTCAAAGGAATTGACGGGGGCCCGCACAAGCAGCGGAGCATGTGGCTTAATTCGAAGCAACGCGAAGAACCTTACCAGGGCTTGACATATGGGTGAAGCGGGGGAGACCCCGTGGCCGAGAGGAGCCCATACAGGTGGTGCATGGCTGTCGTCAGCTCGTGTCGTGAGATGTTGGGTTAAGTCCCGCAACGAGCGCAACCCCCGCCGCGTGTTGCCATCGGGTGATGCCGGGAACCCACGCGGGACCGCCGCCGTCAAGGCGGAGGAGGGCGGGGACGACGTCAAGTCATCATGCCCCTTATGCCCTGGGCTGCACACGTGCTACAATGGCCGGTACAGAGGGATGCCACCCCGCGAGGGGGAGCGGATCCCGGAAAGCCGGCCCCAGTTCGGATTGGGGGCTGCAACCCGCCCCCATGAAGTCGGAGTTGCTAGTAATCGCGGATCAGCATGCCGCGGTGAATGCGTTCCCGGGCCTTGTACACACCGCCCGTCACACCACCCGAGTCGTCTGCACCCGAAGTCGCCGGCCCAACCGCAAGGGGGGAGGCGCCGAAGGTGTGGAGGGTGAGGGGGGTGAAGTCGTAACAAGGTAGCCGTACCGGAAGGTGCGGCTGGATCACCTCCTTTCTAGGGAGATACATCTTCTAGAGAGATCAACTTAACTCGAATAGAGGGCAGGAGCCCGTCCGGTAGATGTCCGCCAGGATGATTCCCCGCAGCACCCGGTCCCCGGGGTCGCACCCGCGTACCTTGAGAGCCGCATAGCGATAGGAGAGAGATGGAAGATCATTCTTCCAGACTCGATTCTTTTCTGCGATTTATCAGACAGAATGATAGCAATCATTCATCCGATCCAAACAAGAAGAATTCACTTATATATGAGTGAGGAGCATCTGATCGCGAGCACAGTCAACTACTGTGCCGCGGTATGAGATACCCGAATTGCGACATACGAGCGCTATTCATGATATCGATTAATTTAACTTAATTAGCGACACGTGGATATCCCGCGGGCCCGAGAGCGGTCCCGCAAGATACCACGGGCGCACGGCGGATGCCTTGGCACAGGGAGCCGATGAAGGACGCGGCAAGCTGCGATAATCCCCGGCGAGGAGCACACATCCTTCGACCCGGGGGTCTCCGAATGGGCGAACCCATCCACAGCAGTGTGGATATCCCCACCCCGAACACATAAGGGTGGGGAGGACAACCCGGGGAACTGAAACATCTAAGTACCCGGAGGAGAGGAAATCAATCTCGAGACTCCCCGAGTAGCGGCGAGCGAAAGGGGACCGATGGCCAAACCGTCGAGCGGGCATACCCGGCAGGGGTTCCGCCGACGGGGTTGCAGGGCCGCGCATCCGGGGGCTGCCGCCCCCGGGCGCAGGTCCGGCTGGGGAGCGGAACGGCATGGGAGGGCCGGCCGCAGCGGGTGACAGCCCCGTACGCGAACCCAGACCGGACGGCGCGACGCGGTCCCTGAGTAGGGCCGGGCACGTGAAACCCGGTCCGAACCTGGGTGGACCACCATCCAAGCCTGAGTACTACCCTGTGACCGATAGCGCACCAGTACCGTGAGGGAAAGGTGAAAAGCACCCCGGGAGGGGAGTGAAACAGTACCTGAAACCGTGCGCCCACGAGCAGTCGGAGCACCTATATGGTGTGACGGCGTGCCTTTTGTAGAATGAGCCAGCGAGTCGCTGGCGCGGGGCGAGGTTAACCGAAAGGGAGCCGGAGCGAAAGCGAGCCTTAACAGGGCGACTTGAGTCCCGCGCCGCGGACGCGAAGCCGGGTGAGCTATCCGTGGGCAGGCTGAAGCGGGGGTAAGACCCCGTGGAGGGCCGAACGCACGTCGGTTGAAAACGGCGGCGATGACCTGCGGATAGGGGTGAAAGGCCAATCAAACCCGGAGATATCTCGTTCTCCCCGAAATAGCTTTAGGGCTAGCGTCGCGCGTTCACCGCCGGAGGTAGAGCACCGGATGGACGAGGGGGCTTCGCCGCCTACCGAATCCAACCGAACTCCGAATGCCGGCGGCCCAGAGCGCGGCAGTCAGAGCATGTGGGCTAAGCTGTGTGCTCGAGAGGGAAACAGCCCGGACCGCCCGCTAAGGTCCCCAAGTTCCAGCCGAGTGGCAAAGGATGTGCGTCCGCCCAGACAACCAGGATGTTGGCTTAGAAGCAGCCATCCATTCAAAGAGTGCGTAACAGCTCACTGGTCGAGTGGACATGCGCCGACAATACACGGGGCTAAGCTGGACACCGAAGCGGCGGGATTTTGATTTTCAGAATCGGTAGGGGAGCTTCCCATGGGCGGTGAAGCCGCCGGGCGACCGGCGGTGGAGCGCATGGGAGTGAGAATGCTGGCATGAGTAGCGAGAGACGAGAGAGTAACTCGTCCGCCGTGAACCCGAGGTTTCCTGGGCAAGGCTAATCCTCCCAGGGTCAGTCGGGGGCTAAGGCGAGGCCGGTAGGCGTAGCCGACGCGCAGCAGGCAGACATTCCTGCACCGCGCACGCGGCGCTACGACCGACGGGGCGACGGATGGGGGTGGCTCGGCGGGGTTCTGGACGTCCCCGTGATGGAGCGCGGCCCGCGGACCAGGGAAATCCGGTCCGCACACAGGGCGAGGCTCCGGACGAAGCGATCAAGCGAAGCGAGTGAGCCCGAGGTCCCTAGAAAAACCCCTAGGCAGGCGCGTGCGCGCCCGTACCGCAAACCGACACAGGTGGGTGGGTAGAACATACCGAGGCGATCGGGTCAACCATGGTCAAGGAACTCGGCACAATGGCCCCGTAACTTCGGGAGAAGGGGTGCCCGCGCGTACGTGAACGGACTTGCTCCGGGAGCGGAGGCGGGCCGCAGTGGAGAGGCCCAAGCGACTGTTTACCAAAAACACAGGACTCTGCAGAAGCCGCAAGGCGACGTATAGGGTCTGACGCCTGCCCGGTGCCGGAAGGTCACGCGGAGGAGTTAGCCGCAAGGCGAAGCCCCGAAGCCAAGCCCCGGTAAACGGCGGCCGTAACTATAACGGTCCTAAGGTAGCGAAATTCCTTGTCGGGTAAGTTCCGACCTGCACGAAAGGCGCAACGACTTGGGCGCTGTCTCGACCATGGACCCGGTGAAATTGCACTGGTCGTGAAGATGCGACTTACCCGCGGAAGGACGGAAAGACCCCGTGAACCTTCACTGCAGCTTGGCATTGGCCGCTGGTCCCGCGTGTAGAGGATAGGCAGGAGGCACAGATCCGGAGGCGCCAGCCCCCGGGGAGCCGCCCTTGGAATACTGCCCTCGCGCGACCGGCGTCCTAACCCGAGGCCGTCGACCGGCTCGGGGACCGTGCCAGGCGGGCAGTTTGACTGGGGCGGTCGCCTCCTAAAGGGTAACGGAGGCGCGCGAAGGTCCGCTCGGGACGGTCGGCAACCGTCCTTTTGAATGCAAGAGTACAAGCGGGCTTGACTGCGAGGCCCACAAGCCGAGCAGGTGCGAAAGCAGGCTCTAGTGATCCGGCGGCCCCGAGTGGGTGGGCCGTCGCTCAACGGATAAAAGGTACTCCGGGGATAACAGGCTGATCTTGCCCAAGAGTCCACATCGACGGCAAGGTTTGGCACCTCGATGTCGGCTCATCGCATCCTGGGGCTGGAGCAGGTCCCAAGGGTACGGCTGTTCGCCGTTTAAAGCGGTACGCGAGCTGGGTTCAGAACGTCGTGAGACAGTTCGGTCCCTATCCTCCGTGGGCGCAGGAGAATCGATGGAGGCTGCCCCCAGTACGAGAGGACCGGGGTGGACGCACCTCCGGTGAACCGGTTGTCGACCAACGGCACGGCCGGGTAGCCGCGTGCGGCGCGGATAACCGCTGAAGGCATCTAAGCGGGAAGCCGTTCCAGGGATTAGTTCTCCTTCCGGTAAGGGCCCAGGTAGACTACCTGGTCGATAGACGGCAGGTGCAAGGACGGCGACGTCCTCAGCCGAGCCGCACTAATCGCCCGAGCTCTTCCGGAACCGCACCTCGCGGCCCGCGGGACATGCGCTCATGCGCG
>JAQDZZ010000015.1:0-4688 GCA_027671585.1 Coriobacteriaceae bacterium AM22-12AC-r
ATCTTTTTAGTGCCCTCGGATTGGGTCATAGTGTCTGTCGTTGCCAAAACATCGGCGTTGCCTTGGTCCGGACTAGTCGTTGGGTAGTCATTGGGGACGTTCTTAAACGACTAGTCAAACAAGAACGTCCCCAATGACTACCCACAAAGCGAGAGTGGATCTCGTCATTTTGCGGCACTTGGGGACGTTCCTTTTCTGCCGGCAGTTAGGGACACTCCCTGTACAAAAACCGCCCCGTCCTCTGTAGAGGACGGGGCGGTTTGTCTTTTAGGCTTGAGCGGCCAGGCTTATGCAAAGCGGGCGACGAGCTCCTGGAGCACGTCGGTCATCTTGACGAGCGAACTGACCGGGACGAACTCGTTGACGCCGTGATAGCAATAGCCGCCGGTGGAAAGGTTGGGGCAGGGCAGACCGCGGAACGACAGCTGCGCGCCGTCGGTGCCGCCGCGAATCGGCAGCACTTGGGGCTCAACGCCGCAGGCAAGGTAGGCTTCCTTGGCAACATCAATAAGCTCGGGATAGTCACGAACGATTTCGGCCATATTTCGATACTGCTGCTTAATCTCGACCGTTACGCGCTCCTCACCCAGACGCTGGTTGAGCATCGAGGCGGCGGCATCAATAAGGTCGAGTTTCTGCTGGAACTTGGCGGCGTCATGGTCGCGGACGATGTAGCGCGCCGTGGCGTGATCGACGGTTGCAGATACGCCCTCAAGGTGATAAAAGCCCTCGTAGCCTTCCGTATACTCCGGGCGCTGCACGTAGGGGAGCAACGCGTTGAAGTCGCAGAACAGATTGCCTGCGTTGACCATACGGCCCTTGGCGTCGCCCGGGTGGATGGACTGGCCCTCAAAGCGGATGGTCGCCTCGGCGGCGTTAAAGCACTCCCACTCCAGCTCGCCGATGGGGCCGCCGTCGACCGTGTAGGCGTACTTGCAGCCAAAGGTATCGATATCCAACAGCTCGGCTCCGTGACCGATCTCCTCGTCAGGGCAGAAGCAAATGCCGAGTGCGGGATGGGGCAGAGAAGGGTCCTGAGCGATACGCGCGACAAGCGACATGATCTCGGCGACGCCTGCCTTGTCGTCCGCGCCCAGCAGCGTGGTGCCATCGCTGCAGACCAAGTCCTCACCCGCGAGGTCGTTCAGGGCGGGAAGCTTGGCGGTACTCATGGCAACGGGCTTACCGTCAACCGTGCCGCAGACCAGGTCGCCGCCTTCGTAGTGTACGATGTGCGGCTTCACGCCGGCGCCCGGTGCAACTTCGGTGGTGTCGAGATGGGCGATCAGGCCCAGGGCGGGCTTGTCCTCAGCGCCCGCACTTGCGGGGATATGCGCGCAGACATAGGCATGCTCGGTCACGTGGGCATCTTCCGCCCCAAGCTCGCGCAGCTCTTCAGCCAGCACGTTGGCAAGGTCAAACTGAACGGCGCTCGAAGGTACCTGGTCGCAGTTTGCATCCTCGGACTGCGTGTTGATCTGGACGTAGCGCAAAAAGCGCTCGAGGACATCGGGGTTCGTGGTGGTGTTTTCCATAAAGACCGCTCCAATCTTGGTCGTCGTGTGCAACAAGAACTCTAGCACGGTATGCCACGGCATACCGCGACGCTTGGATGGGGTAGAATCAGCCATTGAATGCAGAAGGGACGGAAGATCATGGATACGACAAATAGCTCGCGCGAACTACATCTGACGGTGGCGAACGAAGACTACTTGGAGTGCATGGTTCGCATTGAAAGCGAAGAGGGGGAAACCAACGGCGTGCGATCGGTCGACATCGCGCAGCGCCTTGGCGTCTCCAAGGCATCGGTCAATAAAGCGGTTTCGGCGCTCAAGGCATCCGAGCTTGTCGAGCAATCGCACTATGGCAAGGTAATCCTGACCGATCGCGGCCGCGAGGTTGGCACGGCTATCTGGTACCGTCATCGCCTCATCCGCACGTTTTTGGTTCAGGAGCTCGGTGTCGAATTTGAGCGAGCCGATTCCGAGGCCTGCATGATGGAGCATGCGCTATCCGAGGACACGATGAGCCGCTGGCTCGCCTATCTCGAAAAGCAGGGAATCAGCGTCGAGGAATAGCGGGATATATATGGATACGAGTTATTACAACCGCTTTGGTGCCGAGGAACTTACGCGCCGCTTGTCGAGCGAGACCTTGTTGGCGCAGGGCCCCATGGGCAGTGTTCTGTTGAGTGAGTACGACGCCGCCGATATTCCACCGGCGTTTTGGAATCTGGCGGAGCCGCAGACCGTTTCTCGTATCCATCGCTTGTATGTCGCCGCCGGTGCGCAGGTGCTCATTACCAATACCTTTCAGGCATCAAGCTATGCCCTCAAGCACGACCAGATTGCGCCGTCCGTGGCGGAGGTCAATCGCGGGGCCGTCGACGATGCCCGCCAGGCGCACCCTCAGCTGCTGCTGGGCTCGATGGGTCCGATCGGTATTGAGTGGTTTGCCGAGGACTCTGCCGAGTTTCGTGAGATCCGAGGCATTGCGCGCGAACAGGCGCACGCCTTGCTCAATGCTGGTGTTGATGGTCTGCTGATCGAGACGGTGACGTCTATCCGTAATTTGCAGCCCATGCTTGCCGGCGCTCGAGATGCCGCTGACGGCATGCCTGTCCTGGTGAGTTTTGTCGTTGATGACAAAGGCGACCTGTTGGGCGATGGCCTCAACATCGAGGCAGCCGTTTTGTACGCCGAAAAACACGGCGCAAACTCGGTTGGTGTTAATTGCTGTTCGCTTGCGGCCGCGAACGCGGCGGTGCCTAGGATGGTTGCATCGGCGACTACTCCCGTCACGGTGCGTCCCAACGTGGGCGATCCGGTCCAGACTCAGGATGGCCCCGTATGGCACGAGAACCCCGAAGCTTTCGCGCGCGCATGCATCGAATGGAGACATGCCGGTGCCGCAATGGTGGGCAGTTGCTGTGGAACCACGGCAATCACTACGGCAGCGATGGCCGAGGCGCTCGATATATAAAGGGCAAAACCGCTCCATACGGGGCGGTTTTTTTATTGCCTGCATGTCCTCGGCAGCATTTGCCCAAATGGTGAATGCTGGTGCCGGCAGGTTGCCGAGTGTGTATCGCGGGTATACCTCATGCGTACCATGATCCAAACACTGTGAGGTGTCTGCGCGTGTGCGCGATAATTCATTTTGGAACTGACGGTTGGCGCGCTCGCGTCGATGAGGACTTCACTGCCGATAACGTTGCCCGTATCGCCGATGCCGTCGGCGAGTTGTGGCAAAAGACCAATCCGGGCAAAACGGTATATATAGGGTTCGACACTCGGCCCCTGGCGCGCGAGTTCGCTGAGCTTGCGGCGGGTGTGCTAGCAGCGCACGGGCTAGACGCCGTGCTCGCTTCGCGACCTGTTCCGACCCCTGCCCTTACGTGGGCGGCGGCTTATGACGGTGAGGCGTGCGGCGCGCTCATGGTGACGGGGTCCCATCATCCGCAGGGTTATCTGTGTCTCAAGATTCGCATGGGTGACGGCTCGACCGCCAACCAGGATGTCATCGAAGAGCTCGAAGAGACTATGGCCCCCGAGCCGATGGGGATCGAGGAACGCTATCGCACCGCGGATATTATTCCTGACTATATGCAGGCGGTGGCATCGTTTGTCGATGCCGAGGCCATTCGAGCCGCTCACCTGCGTGTGGTAGTTGACCCCATGGGCGGCGCGGCCCAGGGATATCTTGCCGACCTGCTGCGGGAGCTAGGCGTCGAGGTGCACGAGATTCATGCCGGACAGTCGTCCGATCAAGAGGACATTTGCCCCGACCCTGTTGAGCCGTGGGTGGACGCTTGCGAGCGTGCGGTTGTCGAGGACGGGGCGTGCGCAGGCCTGGTGACCGACGGCGATGCCGACCGTATCGGTGCGGTCGACGAACGCGGTAGATATATTCATCCGCATCAAATCATGGCGCTTGTTTTGGGCGACCTCGTTCAATTCCGCAATTTGGAGGGGCGTGTCGTCGTCAATCTCTCGTGCTCGACGCTCGTGCGTCGCATTGCCGAGGCGCTTGGCTGTCGTGTGACCGTTAAGCCGGTCGGTTTCAAATATATAGCTGCAGAGATGAAGAAGGGCGGCGTCCTCATGGGAGGCGAGGAGGCCGGCGGTATCGGCGTCGCCGCGCATATGCCTGAGCGTGATGGAATCCTTGCTTGTCTGATTCTGTGTGAGCTTATGGCAAAGACGGGCGCGCCTTTGGGCGTTTTGGTCGATCAGCTCGAGGCCAGTTTTGGTAAGACGAGCTATGGGCGTCGCGATTTGCGCCTTGAGGCCGAAGACGCCGAATCGCTGCGAACGCTGCTTCCTGGCATGAATCCTAAATCGATTTGCGGCAAGGCGCCGCAGGCTGTAAGCCATATGGATGGTTTACGTTTGGCATTCGAGGATGACACCTGGCTGCTGATCCGCCCCAGCGGGACCGAACCGGTGGTTCGCGTATACGCCGAGGGGTTCTCGGTGGAGGAGCGCGATGAGTTGCTCGATGCCGGCTGTGCCTTGGCTAAGGGAGCCTATCAGCTTTAGCCATATGACGCTTCACTATAAAGAGGCCCTCGGTGAGCGGTAGAGAACGGCTGGCAAACGTAAGCAGGGTTTTAATATGTGTAGGAAATGTGTGCGTCCAGATTCCCGCCCCCGGCGCCCCTCCGGTCTGGCAATATATCTCCTTGC
>JAQDZZ010000016.1:0-2500 GCA_027671585.1 Coriobacteriaceae bacterium AM22-12AC-r
GCCTGCCTAGGGGTTTTTCTAGGGACCTCGGGCTCACTCGCTTCGCTCAATCGCTTCGTCCGGAGCCTCGCCCTCGTGCGGACCGGATTTCCCTGGTCCGCGGGCCGCGCTCCATCACGGGGACGTCCAGAACCCCGCCGAGCCACCCCCATCCGTCGCCCCGTCGGTCGTAGCGCCGCGTGCGCGGTGCAGGAATGTCTGCCTGCTGCGCGTCGGCTACGCCTACCGGCCTCGCCTTAGCCCCCGACTGACCCTGGGAGGATTAGCCTTGCCCAGGAAACCTCGGGTTCACGGCGGACGAGTTACTCTCTCGTCTCTCGCTACTCATGCCAGCATTCTCACTCCCATGCGCTCCACCGCCGGTCGCCCGGCGGCTTCACCGCCCATGGGAAGCTCCCCTACCGATTCTGAAAATCAAAATCCCGCCGCTTCGGTGTCCAGCTTAGCCCCGTGTATTGTCGGCGCATGTCCACTCGACCAGTGAGCTGTTACGCACTCTTTGAATGGATGGCTGCTTCTAAGCCAACATCCTGGTTGTCTGGGCGGACGCACATCCTTTGCCACTCGGCTGGAACTTGGGGACCTTAGCGGGCGGTCCGGGCTGTTTCCCTCTCGAGCACACAGCTTAGCCCACATGCTCTGACTGCCGCGCTCTGGGCCGCCGGCATTCGGAGTTCGGTTGGATTCGGTAGGCGGCGAAGCCCCCTCGTCCATCCGGTGCTCTACCTCCGGCGGTGAACGCGCGACGCTAGCCCTAAAGCTATTTCGGGGAGAACGAGATATCTCCGGGTTTGATTGGCCTTTCACCCCTATCCGCAGGTCATCGCCGCCGTTTTCAACCGACGTGCGTTCGGCCCTCCACGGGGTCTTACCCCCGCTTCAGCCTGCCCACGGATAGCTCACCCGGCTTCGCGTCCGCGGCGCGGGACTCAAGTCGCCCTGTTAAGGCTCGCTTTCGCTCCGGCTCCCTTTCGGTTAACCTCGCCCCGCGCCAGCGACTCGCTGGCTCATTCTACAAAAGGCACGCCGTCACACCATATAGGTGCTCCGACTGCTCGTGGGCGCACGGTTTCAGGTACTGTTTCACTCCCCTCCCGGGGTGCTTTTCACCTTTCCCTCACGGTACTGGTGCGCTATCGGTCACAGGGTAGTACTCAGGCTTGGATGGTGGTCCACCCAGGTTCGGACCGGGTTTCACGTGCCCGGCCCTACTCAGGGACCGCGTCGCGCCGTCCGGTCTGGGTTCGCGTACGGGGCTGTCACCCGCTGCGGCCGGCCCTCCCATGCCGTTCCGCTCCCCAGCCGGACCTGCGCCCGGGGGCGGCAGCCCCCGGATGCGCGGCCCTGCAACCCCGTCGGCGGAACCCCTGCCGGGTATGCCCGCTCGACGGTTTGGCCATCGGTCCCCTTTCGCTCGCCGCTACTCGGGGAGTCTCGAGATTGATTTCCTCTCCTCCGGGTACTTAGATGTTTCAGTTCCCCGGGTTGTCCTCCCCACCCTTATGTGTTCGGGGTGGGGATATCCACACTGCTGTGGATGGGTTCGCCCATTCGGAGACCCCCGGGTCGAAGGATGTGTGCTCCTCGCCGGGGATTATCGCAGCTTGCCGCGTCCTTCATCGGCTCCCTGTGCCAAGGCATCCGCCGTGCGCCCGTGGTATCTTGCGGGACCGCTCTCGGGCCCGCGGGATATCCACGTGTCGCTAATTAAGTTAAATTAATCGATATCATGAATAGCGCTCGTATGTCGCAATTCGGGTATCTCATACCGCGGCACAGTAGTTGACTGTGCTCGCGATCAGATGCTCCTCACTCATATATAAGTGAATTCTTCTTGTTTGGATCGGATGAATGATTGCTATCATTCTGTCTGATAAATCGCAGAAAAGAATCGAGTCTGGAAGAATGATCTTCCATCTCTCTCCTATCGCTATGCGGCTCTCAAGGTACGCGGGTGCGACCCCGGGGACCGGGTGCTGCGGGGAATCATCCTGGCGGACATCTACCGGACGGGCTCCTGCCCTCTATTCGAGTTAAGTTGATCTCTCTAGAAGATGTATCTCCCTAGAAAGGAGGTGATCCAGCCGCACCTTCCGGTACGGCTACCTTGTTACGACTTCACCCCCCTCACCCTCCACACCTTCGGCGCCTCCCCCCTTGCGGTTGGGCCGGCGACTTCGGGTGCAGACGACTCGGGTGGTGTGACGGGCGGTGTGTACAAGGCCCGGGAACGCATTCACCGCGGCATGCTGATCCGCGATTACTAGCAACTCCGACTTCATGGGGGCGGGTTGCAGCCCCCAATCCGAACTGGGGCCGGCTTTCCGGGATCCGCTCCCCCTCGCGGGGTGGCATCCCTCTGTACCGGCCATTGTAGCACGTGTGCAGCCCAGGGCATAAGGGGCATGATGACTTGACGTCGTCCCCGCCCTCCTCCGCCTTGACGGCGGCGGTCCCGCGTGGGTTCCCGGCATCACCCGATGGCAACACGCGGCGGGGG
>JAQDZZ010000017.1:0-2151 GCA_027671585.1 Coriobacteriaceae bacterium AM22-12AC-r
TCCGACCGGGCCGCGCGGCAAGGAGATATATTGCCAGACCGGAGGGGTTCCGGGGGCGGGAATCTGGGCGTACACATTTCCTACACAGTTTGTAATTCTCAGCTGTATTTAGCAGTAATAAAGAGGGACCTCGTTTCCGAGATCCCCTCCTTCGTCTATCTATAGACTTAGACATTCAAAGCCTTAGGCCAATAGCTTGCGACCGGACTCCTCAATCGCGTCAAGTGCTGCATCAGCCTCGGCGGCATCCGCGCCCTTTGCGAAGATGTACAGCTTAATCTTGGGCTCGGTGCCAGAAGGACGAACAATACCCTTGTTGCCACCCTCAAGATCGAACTCAATGACGTTAGCCTTCGGCAGGCCGTTCACGCAGGTGTTGTAATCCACGACGGCCTCAATCTTGGAACCGGCGAGCTCCGCGGGCGGGTTCTCGCGCAGACCAGCCATGATGCCGGTCATCTTTGCCGCACCCTCAGCGCCCGGATAGCTCAGCGAAATCGTCTTGTTGTGATAGTAGCCATACTTCTCGTACAGCTCGTGCATCGCATCGGCAAGGTTCTTACCCTGGAGCTTGTAATACTGCGCCATCTGGCAAATCAGAAGTGAAGTGCTCACGGCGTCCTTGTCGCGCACGTGGTCGCCGGCCAGATAGCCGTAGCTCTCCTCGAAACCAAAGATAAAGCGATCGACCTCGCCAGCATCGGAAAGAGAAGTAATGATGTCGCCGATGTACTTGAAGCCCGTCAGGCAGCGGCGGAGCTCAAAACCGTACTCGTCGGCCAGAGCGTCAACCATGGCGGAAGAAACGATAGTAGTAACGGCAACCTTCTTAGCGAGGTCCTCACCGCAGGCAGCACGGGTCTTGCAGATATAGTCGAGCAGCAGAACGCCCATCTCATTGCCGGTCAGTAGCAGATAGTCATCGCCATTTTTAACGGCAACGCCAACACGATCGGCGTCGGGATCGGTTGCAAGCAGCAAATCAGGGTGAACCTGCTCGCAGAGATCGATGCCCTTCTGCATGGCCTGACGGATCTCGGGGTTAGGATACGGGCAGGTCGGGAAATCGCCGTTAGGCTCCTTCTGCTCGGGAACAACCGTGACATCGGTGATGCCAGCGCGCTCGAGCACCGTGGTAACGGGAATGAGGCCGGTACCATTCAGCGGCGTATAGACAAGCTTGAGCGGCGCGCCGGCAATTTCCTCGGCAGAAAGGTTGGTCACGCCGCGCGCGAGAACGGCGTCGTAATAACGCTCGAGGCATGAGCCTTCGATCCATTTAACCAGACCCTGCTCAAGAGCCTCATCAAAGTCCATGGACTTCACGCCGGTGAATGTATCGGTCTCGGCGATAGCCTTAGAAATTGCATCGGCGGCCTCGCTGGTGATCTGGCAGCCATCGGGGCCATAGGCCTTATAGCCGTTATACGGCGCCGGGTTATGGCTAGCGGTCATGCAAATGCCACCGGAGCACTTAAGATCACGGACGGCCCAGGAGAGCGTCGGCACAGGAGAAATCTTGGGATACACGAGGGCAGTCACGCCATTTGCTGCAAGAATGGCAGCCGTCGTCTTAACGAACAGCTCACCTTTATTGCGGCTATCGCGAGCGATGGCAACCGTCGGATGCTCAAAGGTCGCATTGAGATAGTCAGCGAATCCCTGGGTCGCACGACCGACCGTATAGATATTCATACGGTTAGTGCCCGCACCGATAGTGCCGCGAAGACCGGCGGTACCGAAGGCGAGATCCTGGAAGAAAGCGTCAGTGATGGCGTCCTCATCACCCTGCTCCTTCATCGTGTTGAGCTCAGCGAGGAGCTCCTCGTCCTTGACATTGGCAATCCAAGTATCAAGCAGCTCATGAACATCTGCCATGTGAGTCCTTCCGTCACAATCAATAAAACGACCCGTGTAAAAACAGGACAAGCGCAGCAGTGCGCTAAAGCAAATATTAGTCCATTGAGAACAGAGAACCGACCAAAGAACGGTGAACGTCTATATTCAGCGGTGGATGATTAAATTGATTTAATTGCATAAGAAATGTTGCCCGTAAACGCAAAAAAGGGGGAGGCCGCGAGGCCTCCCCCTTCTTCAAGTCTTGCGACGGCTCGGTGCCGTCCACCGGTCAGCGGCGCCCTGGCCTCCCAC
>JAQDZZ010000018.1:0-1833 GCA_027671585.1 Coriobacteriaceae bacterium AM22-12AC-r
CCTTCCGTAACGGGCGCTGCTTGCTGACAGCTCTAGTTATATCCAAAATCAGCCCATACTTCCACCTTGCCCCCGAACGGTTTTTTATGAGGGGTGAACGGCATACACATATACTTCACGCATGGTACACTTTGACTTAATAAAGTGTATCTACGTGCTTAAACGCTTTCTTAACCGGAAAATCAATTGGAACTAATCTTTCTTAAACCACCCTCGATTTGCATATTTCACGCAAAGGTATGAATAGAATTCGCAATTCTTGCTACGTCTCAACCATTTTGATTTTTATTCAGAAAAAAGTTCGTCCTATTCATTTTTAGCAACCAGGCTACCGTTTACCAGACGTTGGATACCGTTCACCGGAAGCTCAGTATAAGGCCCATCGAATACACCGCCTGCTTTTCGCCTCCATTTGTAACAAGTTGACATTTTTGGCGGTAAAGATAAACAGACCCGCTCCCCCAAAGGGAGCGGGTCTGCATTCGGTACATCTAGGGCCCAGAAAGGTTTAGGCCCTCGAAAACCTCAAGGGGCTAACGATCGAACTCGGCCAGTGCCTCGCCCAGAAGCCTCAGGCCCTCGCGGAGAACGTCTTCGCTCGCGCAGTAGCCCAGGCGTGCGCCGCAGGGAAGCTCAAAGCGGCTACCAGGAACCAGCAGCACTCCCCTCTCGGCCAACAGGCGCTTGCAGAACTCCTCGTCGTCCTCGGGAATATCCAGCTGGATAAACGAGGTGGATACGCCCTGCGGGGCCGTCCAGGAGACGCGGTCCTGCGTATCAATCCAAGCCTGTGCGATATCGCGGTTGCCAAACACGATCTTACGGTTGCGCTCGAGAATCTTGTCCTTGTGCTCGAGCACGTAGGTCGCCAGGGCGTCGTTGAACACGCCGCCGCAGATCATGGTGTAGTCGCGATATGTGCGGATGCGGTTGGACACCTCTTCGTTGGCCACGACCCAGCCCACGCGGGCCGCAGGCGTCGAATAGGTCTTGGACACCGAGTTGGTGACAATAGCCTTCTCGTACACGTCGGCCATCGACATAAAGGACTCGGTGTTCCCGAGCGGCAGATACACCTCGTCGCACAGCACGTAGGCGCCCACCGAACGGGCAATCTCGGCAATCTGCCCGAGCATATCGGCATCGAGCACCGTACCGATGGGGTTCGATGCGTTATTGATGCAGATGAGCTTGGTGTTGGGGCGCACCAAGCGCTTGAGCTCATCGATATCGGGCTTCCAGCCGAGCTCCTCGCGGAGCTCCCAATACTCGACCTCGGCACCCAGCGTACGCGGAATCTCGTAGAGCGGCGCATAGGTAGGCCACTCGGCAATCACGTGATCGCCGGGCTCCACAACGGCCATGATGGCGTTGAGGTTGGCGCCCGTGCAGCCATTGGTCTGCAGAATGTGATCGGGATTGACATCGCGACGATACAGCTTGGCGACCTCGGCCTTAAATTCCGGCGATCCCTCGATCCAGCCGTAGTTCATCTTCTCGCGATCCAGGCGCTCGTAGAACGTGGCGCCGTCCTGCTCGTCCAGTGCGCGAAGCTCGCCCATGGTCAGCGACGAGATCGTCGACTGGGCGATGTCCCACGTGGCGCTCTTCTCCCAAACGTTGAGCCATTCCTCAACACCGATTGTCTTGATATCCATGGCCACCTTATCTGATCTTCATTTAGCGTCATTAAACATGAATGGGGCGGTGCGAAAGATCCGCACCGCCCCAATGGGAGACATCTAATGGCAGCTAGATGTTTGTAGTAAGACCTGTACGGGTCTTTGAAAACCTTAGAGGTCCTCGCGCCAGAAGGGCATGCTCATGCAGCGC
>JAQDZZ010000019.1:0-1822 GCA_027671585.1 Coriobacteriaceae bacterium AM22-12AC-r
CGAGCATGGCGAAGCCCATGGCCGGCAGGATGTTGGCGGCAACGCCGCAACCATCGATCACAAAGGACGGGATAAAGTCGAGCAGGCCCTGGATGGCGTCGGAGCCCAGGTAGAACGCGCCGGCACAGAGCAGGAAGTACTCGATGCAGCCCCAAATTCCAATTCCCCAATGAACGGCGTAGATGCCCTTGAGGTTCCCTTTAAGGGCAAACTTGTCTGCCATGTCGACAAACACGGGGAACAAGGCGTTGGTAATATTACCAATCGTCAGCGAAAGGACGGCGATGGGCATGGCAAGCGCGATAGCCGTCTCGGTACCCTGACCGAGCTGAATGGCAAACGCACAGGCGAGCACGCCACCGACGGTTTCGTTGGGCGGCACGTAAGCGCCAATGGAGATCGAGCCCATAAACAGCAGCTCAAGGCTTGCACCCACGGCAAGACCGGTCTGTAGGTCCCCCAGGACCAGGCCCACGAGCGGGCACAGGACGATGGGGCGGAACGCATAGAGCGAACCGAGCTGGTAGTCGAGACATCCAAACGCTCCGACTAAGCCGACGAGGATTGCTTGGGTAAGCATAGTTCCTCCCAATTAGGAATCTCGAACCGTCGCCACTCCCGTCGCGCGCGTTGTTGATATCAATTCCGGGAGTTCGATCACACGGCTCGAAGCGTACCTGGTGTGCTGCTAACACCCATGCCAGGTACAAATGATTTGATACCAATTATAGGTATGCAGGTTCTTACTATTTAATACCACTCGCTCAGCGGGGTGTTTTTTTCCGTAAACGGCAGACGTATCCCATCAGGCACGCTCTTTGTTTCGATGGCGGACAAGCGCCACCAGAAAGCCATCGCCAAAGGCATCGGATGCCAAGTTGGCTACAATCACCAAAACGATAATCGCCGCGCCCAAAAACTCATTCCAGTGAAAGACCTCGCCAAAGAGGAGCGCCGACCAGCAGGGAGCGAGCACGACCTCGCTCATGCAGACCAAGTTGGCCGCAAACGCGTTGGTGCGCGCAATTCCCTTGGCATACAGCACGCTCGCAAGACCACTGCAAAAAAGGCCATGCACCAGCATGAGCCCCCACTCAAATGGTCTCACGGAGTCTAGGGCACCAGCAAAATAGACGATCGGCAGCATCGAGATACCGCAGGAGATGAGCGAGGACACCATGGGTGAGGCGTCGGGGCGAGAGTTCAAAAAGAAGCACAGCCCAAAGGCGGCGCCCGAAATGATGGCAAGCAGGTTGCCGAGCATGCCCTCGGGACTCAAATCACCTAAAAAGAAAAGTCCCATACCCGTAAAAGCAACCACCACGGAGGCGATCTTCGCAGGCGAAGGCAACGTGTGAGTTGCGAGCGATTGATACACGATAACGAAAATCATCGAGGTGTACTGCAGGACGATTGCGTTGCCGACCGTCGTGAGCTGGTTGGCAAAGTTAAACGTGGTGCCCGTCACGAAGTTGCAGACGGCCACAAGGGCAATAAGACGGCTGACGCGGAGGACAGGCCTGCCGACGAGCAGGATAAAGAGTGCCATAAATATTGCCGTGACGGCACCGATCAAAAGAGCTGACTGCGAATTGGCGTGAACGAGGATGCCGATAAAGCTCCACAAGAGCGCTGTGCCAAATAGATACATCGCCCCGCTCACGCCATTATCGGGTGGATTGTCAGATCGAATCACGAAGCACCTCCAGCTAGCTTTCGGTAATAAAAAACGGCGACCGCAATGGGTCGCCGTTTCCCTTGGGGGCAGATAATAGGCCGGGCCCTTACGCCAGCACGCCGAAGAACGCGCCGACGATGCCCA
>JAQDZZ010000002.1:0-276385 GCA_027671585.1 Coriobacteriaceae bacterium AM22-12AC-r
GGCGTAGGCCGCTTATTAGCCCGTCCAAGAATTGGGGCGCAGTTCAACTTCGTGCGGCGGGGGTTCTTTCGTCCTGCGGAATGCGCTGGGAAGTTACCCCATGCGGCCAGCTGCGGGGTCTTTGTTGCGCTCGAGCAAGCAACCCAACATATATATCTGAATTTAAATGGGATGGGCGCTTTGTTGCGATGGGCCTTGAGAGACGGGCGGCACTTTGGGTAGGCTCGATGCCTTGGGGTGGAGCGGCGCCTTGAGATGGGGGTTGCGCTTTGGGGCTGAGCGGGTACTTAGTTGAAGAGGGGCGCTATGGCTGAGAGGTAGTTTTTGGCTACGTTGGCTTTGTTGGCTTCGAAGTTGTGCCAGGCCCACCATTGGACCATTCCTACGAAGCTTGAGGCTATGTGGTGTAGTAGGAAGCTTCGGTCCATGGTGGCGGCGGGGCCGTTTGGGTCGGTGGGGACGGTTTCGGCTGCTCGTGACATGATGGTCTTGCGTAAGCAGTCGGCGAAGACGCGTGAGCCGGCGCCGGCTACGAGGGCTCGTACGCCCTGGCGGCGTTCCCAGAGGTTGTTGAGGATATGCTCGACTTGTACGAGCGGATCATCGAGCGGTGTGCCATCGTCGTCGAGGGCGTGGGTGCAGATGTCGCTCACGAGTTCGGACAGTAGGTCATCTTTGCTCTTGAAGAGGCCGTAGAACGTGGCCCGACCCACATGGGCGCGAGCGATGATGTCGCCGACGGTGATCTTGCCGTAGTCCTCCTCGCGAAGGAGCTCGGAGAATGCTGCAACGATGGCGGCGCGGCTTTTTTCCTTGCGGGCATCCATGGCTATGCGTCCGCGTGAACGAGCAGGCAGCGGAGCGTGCCGGAGCAGCCCTCGTAAGGGCGCTTGCCGGCGCCGTAGCCGACGGCCTCGATGTGGTAACGGACCGGCAGGTGCTCGGACGTGCGCAGTGCGGCGACGACGGCAGCGCCCGTGGGCGTCACGAGCTCACCAGCGACCGGTGCAGGCGTGAGGGCGATATTGCCCGCCTGACACAGGTTGACGACAGCGGGGACGGGAATGGGCATAAGGCCGTGGGCGCAACGGATGGTTCCGTGGCCCTCGGAGAGCGACTCGACCACGATATCCTCAATACCCAGGTCATCGAGGCAGATGGCAACGGAGCAGACGTCGACGACGGAGTCGACGGCGCCCACCTCGTGGAACATGACGGTCCCGGGCGTTTTGCCGTGGGCCTTGGCCTCGGCGGCGGCGAGCGCGGTAAAGATGGCGAGCGCGCGACGCTTGGCGCCATCGCTTAGCTGTGAGCCATCGATGATGGCGGTGGCGTCAGCCAAAGAACGGTGGTGATGGTGGTGGGCGTGATGGTGGCCCTCGTGGTCGTGGTCATGCTCGTGGCAGTGCTCGTGTTCGTGCTCGCCATGATCATGATGGTGGTGCTCATGTTCGTGCGTGTGCTCGGCAGCTGCTTCGTTGCCGTAGAGCCAGGCCATATCGTGATCGTGGTTCTCGAGTTCCTCTGCAAGCTGGACGTCAAAGTCGCAGGCGTCGATGCCATGCTTGCTTACGCGTGTGACGGCGATCGTAAAGCCGTCGACCGGCAGCGTGGCGAGCTGCTCGCGCAGGTGCTCCTCGCTGGCGCCTAGGTCGAGCAGGGCCGCGACGGTCATATCGCCGCTGATGCCCGAGGTGCCGTCGATGATAAGCGTGTGCTGATGATTGGACATGGAATGCTCCTTAACGGGCGCAGGGCGTGCCGGCGCTCAGATGATTGATAAGACTTGCCTGGTAGGCGGCACCAAAGCCGTTGTCGATATTGACGACCGAGACGCCGCTGGCGCAGGAGTTGAGCATGGCGAGCAGCGCGGCCACGCCACCAAAGTTCGCGCCGTAGCCCACGCTGGTGGGAACGGCGATGACCGGGCAACTCACCAGGCCGCCGATGACGCTCGCCAGGGCGCCTTCCATGCCGGCGATGGCGATGACCACCTGTGCCTGGGCAAGTTCCTCGGCATGCGCGAGCAGACGGTGCAGACCGGCGACACCCACGTCGTAGAGGCGGTCGACCTCGTTGCCATAGAACTCAGCCGTCAACGCGGCTTCCTCGGCGACGGGCAGGTCGCTCGTGCCGGCGCAGGCGACAACGATGCGTCCGTTGCCGGTAGGGGAGGGCTTGCCGCCCACGAGGGCGAGCTGTGCGTCCGGGACATATCCCAGGTCGATGCCGTTGCCGAGAAGCTCAGCGGTGAGCGCGGCTTTTTCGGCATCCAGGCGCGTGACCAGGGTGCGCTCCTGGCCGGCATCGAGTAATGCTTTGATAATGGCGGCAATTTGCTCGGCGGTTTTACCGGCACCGTAGACAACCTCGCCGGCCCCCTGGCGCACCCCGCGCGAAAGATCGAGCTGCGCAAAGCCCAAGTCGGCGGTCGGAGCCGTCTGGATGCGCGTGAGGGCGTCGGCAGGGGTGACTGCTCCGTCGGCAACATCGCTCAGCAATTGCTCAAGATCTCGCTTATCCATATATGTTCCCTTCGACGGCGCAAAGTCTAGCACTCAAAGGGTATGTTTCCGAACACTAAGACAAAATTGTTCGGAAACTATAGGACAGACTGATTCAGTTGTTAGACGGATCGGCTAGTCGCGCAGGATGATGTCCATGGCGAGCATCAGGTTGCGCTCGTCGATGGCAAACGGGGCGGCCTCGCGCGTCTTGGGCTTGGCGCAAAACGCGATGCCCGTGCCCGCGGCCTGGATCATGGGGATGTCGTTGGCGCCGTCGCCGATCGCCACGGTATGGGCCATATCGACACCGCACTCAACTGCCCAATTCAGCATCTGGATGAGCTTGGACTCCTTGGTCACGATGTCTGCCGCCAGCTTACCGGTGAGCTGGCCGTCCACGACCTCCAGGCGGTTAGCGAGGCAAAAGTCGATACCCGCGGCAGCCACGATCTTGTCGGCGACCTCGTGAAAGCCGCCACTCACGACGCCGAACTTCCAACCCTTGCTGTGCGCCGAGCGCACAAGTTCCAGCGCGCCGGGGGTAAACGTCACGCGCTCAAAAGTGCGCTCGAACACGCTCTCGTCCAGGCCGGCAAGCAGCCCCACGCGCTCCTCGAGCGCCTGCTTAAAGTCAAGCTCGCCGCGCATGGCGCGCTCGGTGATCTGCGCCACTTGCTCGCCCACGCCTGCCTCCTCGCCCAACAGGTCGATGACCTCCTGGTTGATGAGCGTGGAGTCGATATCCATAACGATGAGGCGTGCAGTCATGGCGGGCCTTTCCAAGTGCAGTTGTATTGGGGCACATTGTCGCACGCCGCACGCCTGTGCGACGGCCACGGTGCGCCAATTGTTTCGTCTCCGTCAAGTCTTTGGGCAGGAGCTAGTTTTTCGCGGCACATCGACGCGGGTGCGATAAGATAGAACGCCATGTCCAGCTGCGCGGTTTACGCAAGCTGGGCAAATCTGTACGACGCCGCCCGGAACGACACGGGGCGGCACAGATCCATAAAGGAGGATCACTGGTATGAGCCAGACCCGTCCCATCGATGAGCATTCCATGCACACCCGTACCTGCGGCGAGCTTCGCTTCGAGAACGTGGGCGAAGAGGTCACCCTCACCGGTTGGGTGAGCCGTCGCCGCGACCACGGCGGCCTTATCTTCTGCGACCTTCGCGACCGTGAGGGCATCACGCAGCTTACCTTCGACCCCGAGCACTCCGACGGCGACGCCTTTAAAATCGCCGAGACCATGCGTCCCGAGTGGCCCATCAAGATCCACGGCGTTGTGCGCGCCCGTGGCGAGGAGACCACCAACACCAAGCTCGCGACCGGCGAGATCGAGGTCCTGACCGACCACGCCGAGGTGCTCAACACGTCCGTCACCCCGCCGTTCCAGATCGAGGACGGCATCGAGACCAGCGAGGACACCCGCCTGCGCTATCGCTATCTGGACCTTCGTCGTCCCGAGATGATGGCCAACCTCAAGCTGCGCTCCGACTTTACCTTTGCCATTCGCGAGGCGCTGCACAACCGTGAGTTCATGGAGGTCGAGACGCCCTCCCTGTTCAAGTCCACGCCCGAGGGCGCTCGCGACTTCATCGTTCCCAGCCGTATTCAGCCGGGCAACTTCTACGCCCTGCCGCAGTCCCCGCAGCTTCTGAAGCAGCTGCTCATGGTCGGTGGCGTCGAGCGCTACTACCAGGTTGCCAAGTGCTTCCGCGACGAGGATCTGCGCGCCGACCGTCAGCCCGAGTTCACCCAGGTCGATATCGAGATGTCCTTCGTGGACCAGAACGACGTTATGAGCGCGCTCGAAGAAGTCCTGGCCGATGCCTTCGGCCGCATGGGTGTCGAGATGCCCACGCCGTTGCGCCGCATGAACTACTGGGAGGCCATGGACACCTATGGCTCCGACAAGCCCGATACCCGCTATGGTATGCACCTGGTCGACCTGACCGACATCTTTGCCAACTCCAAGTTCAAGGTCTTTGCGACTGCCGCAAACGAGGAGGGCTCTGTCGTCAAGGCTATCAACGCCAAGGGCGCCGGTGCCTGGGCACGTGCCAAGATCGATAAGCTTGCCGGCGTGGCCTCCACGTTTGGCGCTAAGGGCCTGGCCTGGATCGCCTTCCGCGAGGACGGCTCCATCAACAGCCCCATCGTCAAGTTCTTCTCGGACGAGGAGATGGCGGCTCTGCGCGAGCGTATGAACGTCGAGCCCGGCGACCTCGTGATGTTCGCCGCCGGCCCGCGCTTGCTCTCCGACGAGATCCTGGGCGGCATGCGTTCCCACATGGCTAACGCGCTCGAGATCAAGCGCGAGGGCCACGACTTCCTGTGGGTCGTCAACTTCCCGCTGTTCCACTGGGATGAGGACCGCAAGGCCTATGCAGCTGAGCACCAGCCCTTTACCCTGCCGACCGAGACCGACATCGCCAAGATCGAGGCCGATCCGCTGGCGGCTGGTTCTTGCACCTACGACTTTGTCATGGACGGCTTTGAGGCCGGCGGCGGCGGTATGCGTATCCACAACGCCGAGATGCAGATGTCCATGCTCAAGCTCCTGGGCTTTACCGAGGAGCGTGCCGAGTCGCAGTTTGGCTTCCTCATGGAGGCGCTCAAGTTTGGTGCGCCCCCGATGGGCGGCTTCGCCCTGGGCCTGGACCGTGTGTGCATGCTGCTCACCGGCTCCGACTCCATCCGCGACGTCATGGCGTTCCCCAAGACGGCCAGTGGCTCCGACCTCATGTCGGGCGCCCCGAGTGCCGTTTCTGGCGCCCAGCTCAAGGACGTTAGCCTGCGCCTGATGTAGGCGAGCGGCTACATAGTGCCCGTAACGAGGGAGGGACGCGCTCCTTCCCTCGTTTTTTGTGGAACGGGGGTGCGCCGGTAACGTACAATAACTACCACGTGGCTGGGTTTGCCGGCCGAATGTGCGATGCCATGGGAGGGGACATGGTCGAGTTTACAAAGACGATTAAAGATCCGTTGGGACTGCATGCCCGCCCGGTTGCGCTGCTCTATGACATAATTGCCAAGCATCGTAGCAACGTATCGGTCAGCATCGGCGATCGCCATACCGACGGCCGCGATGTAATGGGGCTCATGGCTCTCTACGGCGAGTGCGGCGAGGACATCATCTTCCGCATTTCGGGCGTAGACGAGGCCTCGTGTGTCACGTCGATCAGAAACCTCTCCCTCTAAACGCAACAATGTGACAAAGGGGCTGTCCCCTTGTCACACCTGTTTCATATGGGAAACTTTTTCGAAAACTGAATAGGGACCCTTTCCAAAAAGTTAACCACGTGCTAGTTTACTGTAGCGAACATAGACGTGGTTAACTTTTGCTGCGTCGATGTTGAGGACGAACTGACGTTAGGAGCACACTCATGTCTTGCGGACCGCAGATGCCGGCCATGCCGCTTTCGATGGTGAAGGCGGGCGAAACCGTGCACGTGTCTCGCGTAAAGGGCAATGAGGACATGAAACATCACCTCAAGGACCTTGGCTTTGTCGAGGGCAACGAGGTTCACGTGGTGAGCTCGAGTGGCGCCAATATCATCGTCACCGTGCTGGGTGCACGCTTTGGCATCGATTCCAAGGTTGCCATGCACATCATGACCGTCGGTTAGTCCGCAGCATTCTGTAAAAACTGAAAGGGGGACAAGTACATGAAGACGTTGGGTGACGTTAAGGTGGGCGAGAGCTCTACCATCGTCAAGCTTCACGGTGAGGGCGCGCTGCGCCGCCACCTCATGGACCTGGGGCTCATCAAGGGCACTTCGTTCAAGGTCGTAAAGGTTGCACCGCTCGGTGATCCGGTCGAGATCAACGTGCGCGGCTACGAGCTTTCCATCCGCAAGGAGGAGGCTGCCGTCGTCGAGGTCCAGTAAGGGCCGACGGCGAATATTTCTGCAGATAAAGTTAGGTTTTTCTAACTTAAACTTGCAACGTTGAAGCACATTATCCAGCCCGCGCGGAGAAAGCAGCGCGGGCACACAAGGAAGAAGGATTGAATGGCGGATTCTCAGATCCATGTCGCGCTGGCGGGTAACCCCAACTGCGGCAAGACCACGCTTTTCAACCTGATCACCGGCGCCAACGGCTACGTTGGCAACTGGCCCGGCGTCACGGTTGAGAAAAAGGAAGCCAAGCTCCTGAGTGACAAGAACGTCACGATTACGGACCTCCCCGGCATCTACTCGCTTTCCCCCTACAGCCCCGAGGAGCAGTGCTCGCGCGACTACCTCATGAGCGGCGAGCCCGATGTGGTCGTCCAGGTCGTCGACGCCACCAACCTGGAGCGCAACCTGTACCTGGCACTTCAGGTCATCGAGACCGGTCTGCCCGTGGTCGTTGCCCTCAACATGGCCGACCTCGTGGAGAAGAACGGCGATAAGATCGACACGGACAAGCTTTCCAAGAAGCTCGGCTGCCCGGTCATGATGATCTCGGCCCTTAAGAACAAGGGTATCAAGGAGCTGTTCGAGCAGGTCAAGAAGTCCGCTGCTTCCAAGGGCCAGGTGCCGGAGCACAAGTTCGATTCTTCTATCGAGGACGTTCTGACCCACATCGAGAACAACCTGCCGGCGAGCGTTTCCGCCAACAAGCGTCGCTACTACGCCGTCAAGCTGTTTGAGCGCGATGCGGACGCCTGCAAGCTCATTAACCTCACCAAGGAGAAGGCCGATCGCGTTGAGCAGCTGGTCGCCCAGTGCGAGCAGGATTGCGACGACGATGCCGAGTCCATCATCACCGGCGAGCGCTACGGCGTGATTGCCCACATCATCGACGAGTGCCTCACCAAGGCTCCGGCCAAGATGAGCACTTCCGAGAAGATCGACCGTGTGGTTACCAACCGCATCCTCGGTCTGCCGATCTTCGTCGTGATCATGTTCTGCGTGTACTACATCGCCGTTTCTACCCTCGGCGGCACGGTGACTGACTTCACCAACGACCAACTCTTCGGCACCGACGGCTGGTACGTGCTCGGTCAGGGTCGCGACGCCTATGACGCAGCTGTTGAGGCTGCGGGCGACAATGCCGACTCGGTCGACCCGGCACAGTACGGCCCCTATGTCCCGGGTATCACCACCATGGTGCACGACGCCCTTGTGGCGGGCGGCACCGAGGACGGCGGCCTGGTCGATTCGCTGGTCTGCGACGGCATCGTCGGCGGCCTGGGTGCAATCTTTGGCTTTGTGCCGCAGATGTTCCTGCTCTTTGTGATGCTGTCTTTCCTGGAGGACTGCGGCTACATGGCCCGCGTCGCCTTCATCATGGACCGCGTATTCCGCCGCTTTGGCCTGTCCGGTAAGTCGTTCATCCCCATGCTCGTGTCCTCGGGCTGCGGCGTCCCCGGCGTCATGGCCACCAAGACCATCGAGAACGAGAAGGACCGCCGCATGACGGTCATGACCACCACGTTTATTCCCTGCGGTGCCAAGCTGCCGATCATTGCCCTGCTCATGGGTTCCATCATCGGCGATTCTTCCACCACCGCCGCGTGGATCAGCCCGCTCTTCTACTTCCTGGGCGTCTTTGCCGTCATCGCCTCGGGCCTCATGCTCAAGAAGACCAAGCTCTTCGCCGGTCGCCCGACGCCGTTCGTTATGGAGCTTCCCGCCTACCACTTCCCGGCGATCCGCTCTTGGGCGCTGCACGTGTGGGAGCGCTGCTGGGCCTTTATCAAGAAGGCCGGCACGGTCATCTTCGCGTCCACCGTCGTTGTTTGGTTCCTCTCCAACTTTGGTAGCTATAACGGCTCCTTTGGCTTCCTGCCTGCGATGGACGGCATCCCCGAGGAGTTTATGGACTACTCCGTGCTCGCCATGCTGGGCAACCTGGTCGCCTGGATTTTCGCCCCGCTCGGCTTTAGCACCTGGCAGGCAACTGCGCTGACTGTCTCTGGCCTTGTCGCCAAGGAGAACGTCGTCGCCACCGCCGGCTCGCTGCTGTCCGTCGCCGACGCGGGCGAGACCGATCCGAGCCTGTGGACCGCGTTTGCCGGCATGTTCCCCACCATGGGCGCCTGCGTTGCCTTCGGCGCCTTCAACCTGCTGTGCGCTCCGTGCTTTGCCGCCATTGGCACCATCCGCAACCAGATGGACTCCGGCAAGTGGACCGCGATTGCCATCGGCTACGAGTGCGCCTTCGCTTGGGTGATCGGCCTGTTCATCAACCAGTTCTACAACCTGTTTGTGTTGGGCCAGTTTGGTATTTGGACGATTGTAGCCATCGTGCTGCTGGTTGCGATGCTCTTCCAGATCTTCCGTCCCATGCCCAAGCATGCATGGACCGACGAGGACGAGACCAACACTGCTTCCGCCGCAGTTTCCGCTTAAGTCCGAATAAGGATTAGCCCCTTTCCACGAGCCCGGGTGTCCCAGCGACACTCGGGCTTTTTGGTGAGGGAGATGTGGCGTTTCCGCAGATAAAACCGACCAAAATATACCTGTCCCTTTTTGGCAGGTGGAGAATGGGGTAAAGTAAGTGGTGGTTAACTAGAGGAGGCTTGCTATGGCACCTATCGATATTGTTGTACTGGCTGTTATCGGCATTGCGTTTGTCGCCGTGTGCGTGCGCATTTATCGCAAGGGCACCTGCGCCGACTGCGCTCAAGGTGGCGTTTGCACAGGACATTGCTCCAACAAAAAGACCTGCGCCGCACTTAAGGGCGTAGACAAAATCGCCGAAGACTTGGGCCGCGGTATCAAATAAGGTGAACGGGGACGTCTCTGTTTCTCCTTTTGACGAGTGCCGTGCAATCTGCGATCTGTCGGGTGCTGCGCAGTTACTGCTACGATAGGTACGTCAGTAACTGCCGCCGAGCGGCTCAATCGAAAGGAAACCTGCATGGAGTCCTCCGCCTACCCGATGCTCTTTAGCCCGATCAAGGTCGGTACGACCGAGGTCAAGAACCGCGTCTTTATGCCGCCGGTATCTACCAACCTGGCCGATCACGGCTATGTGACCGACGACTTGGTCGATCATTACCGTGCCCGCGCCAAGGGCGGCGTGGGCCTGATCATCACCGAGGTCGTGACGGTCGAGCCCACCTATACCTATCTGCCGGGCGATATGTGCTGCTACGACGACACGTTTATCCCCGGCTGGGAAAAGCTCGCCGCAGCCGTCCACGAGTATGGCTGCAAGATCATGCCGCAGCTCTTCCACCCCGCCTACATGGCCTTTAACATCCCGGGCACGCCGCGCCTGATCGCTCCGTCCTTTGTGGGCCCGTCCTATGCCCGCGAGGCGCCGCGCCCCATCACGGTCGATGAGATTCACGAGCTCACGCATCAGTTTGGCGACGCTGCCGTGCGTATGCAGAAGGCCGGTGTCGATGGCGTCGAGGTCCATGCGGCGCACGCCCACGGCATGCTCGGCGGCTTTTTGACCCCGCTCTACAACAAGCGTACCGATGAGTATGGCGGCTCGCTCGACGCTCGCATGCGCTTTTTGCTCGAGGTTATCGCCGAGATTCGCGAGCGCTGCGGCAAGGACTTTATCATCGACGTCCGCATCTCGGGCGATGAGTACACCGATGGCGGCCTGACCCTCAACGACATGATCTACGTCTCGCGTCGCCTGGAGAAGGCCGGCGTCGACATGATTCACGTGTCGGGCGGCACCACCATCAAGCGCGGCTCTGCGATTCCCGCCGCCGGCACGCAGCAGGCCTCGCACGCCGCCTGCTCGCGCGAGATCAAAAAGCACGTCAACATTCCCGTCGCCACCGTCGGACGTATCAACGAGGCTTGGATCGCCGAGGAGCTGATCGAGGACGGTGCTGCCGATATCTGCATGATGGGTCGCGCCAATCTGTGTGATGCCGAGTTCTGCAACAAAGCCGCTGCCGGCAACGCCGACGACATCCGCCCCTGCATTGGCTGTCTGCGCTGCCTGAACGGCATTATGTTTGGCAAGCGCATCTCCTGCACCGTCAACCCGGACGTGGAGCGCGATGAGGCCGGCTACGAGCCTGCCGCCGAGGCCAAGAACGTACTGGTTGTGGGCGCTGGTCCTGCGGGCATGGAGGCAGCCTACATTGCCGCCAAGCGCGGTCACAATGTGGTGCTCGTGGATAAACAGGACGAACCGGGCGGCGAGATGCGCATCGCGGCCGTTCCGCCGGCAAAGCAGGAACTCACCCGCGTGATCAAGTACCAGTATCGCCGTCTTGCTAAGGCGGGCGTGAAGTGCGTCTTTGGTACCGAGCTTTCGGCCGAGGACATTCAGCGTGACTACGCGGGCTACGAGGTTGTCCTGGCTTATGGCGCCGAGCCCATCGCCCCGGCCTTCATGCAGGGATTTAAGCAGGTCATGACGGCCGACGACCTGCTGGGTGGCAAGGCCTTCCCGGGCAAGAAGATTATCATCGTGGGCGGCGGCACCGTCGGTTGCGAGACGGCCGACTACCTGGCCCCACTGGTCAACGATCTGTCGCCGGCCAATCGCGACGTCACCGTTATCGAGATGACCAAGACGCTCGCCGCCAACGAGGGTGGTGCCGGTCGCGCGGTGCTCATCACGCGCATGCTCTCCAAGGGCGTCCACGTGCTGACCGAGGCCAAGGTGACCGAGATCACCGAGGATGCCATCAGCTACGAGAAGGATGGCGAGGCCCACACCATCGCCGATGCCGATACGCTGGTGCTCGCCATGGGCTATCGTCCCAATACCAAGCTGGCCGACGACCTTGCCGCTGCCGGTGTTGCCACCCACGTGCTGGGCGATGCCAACAAGTGCGGCAACATCCGCGATGCCATCGGCGATGGCTACAAGGTTGCCTGCGAGCTCTAGTCAACCCCTTGTTGCGTGGGGGCAGGTTACTTTGCACCAACTTGGTGCATGTAAATCTGGCCCCATTGCACCATTGCGGCTTCATGGAGTAGCGCCCGTACGCATCGAATTTCTCCTCTCATAGATGTGCGGCACAAAGAGCCCCGAGTTCATACGAGCTCGGGGCTCTTTTCGTTTGGATTGCAGGCGTATTGACAGACGAAAACAGTCTGTGTCCGGTATTGAGCCATACGAAAGCGAAATTATGCGTCTTAATTCCGTACGCAAATAAAGACGAAAACCGTTTGCGTCTTTGATAAATCAGTACGCAAACGGTTTTCGTCTTATAATACGGTTATGAATGGTACGAAACGAGAGGGTTGTGCATATGGTTGTTAGAGAGAACCCTACAGTCGAATACAAGGAAAGCGTTACGCCGACGTTTCTTAAAACGGTGAGCGCCTATGCAAACTACGGGACGGGCAAGATTGAGTTTGGCGTTGATGACGAGGGCGTGGCTGTCGGCCTTGCAGATCCGGTCGCAGAGTGTCTCCGCATCGAGAACATGATTAATGACAGCTTGGATCCCGCTCCCCGTTACACGCTCGAGCGCGATGAGAAACACGGGACCGTAATCCTTACGGTTTATGAGGGCCAGGACAAACCCTATCGAAGCAAGGGAAAGGCCTACAGGCGAAACGATTCGGCAACGGTGGAGGTCGACCGGTTTGAGTATGGCAGGCTGACGCTCGAAGGCAGCAACGTAACGTTCGACGCGCTCACGTCGGCTCGCCAGGACTTGAGTTTTCACACGCTCGAGCATAAGTGTGTTGAACATCTCGGCATTTCCGAGCTAACGCCGGATATTATGCGCACGCTTCGCTTGCTCGGCAAAGATGGCTATACCAACGCTGCGGCGATTTTGGCGGATAAGAATGATTCTCCGGGCATCGACTGCGTCCGTTTTGGCGATACCGAGGATGTGATCTTGGACCGTGAGACGACGACAAATGTATCCGCAATTGAGCAGGTGGACAGGGCGGTGGCTATGTTTGCACGCTACTACCGTTTTGAGCGTATCGAAGGGATGGAGCGCGTCCAAACCGATCGAATTTCTCTTGAGGCATTCCGCGAAGCTGTTGCAAACGCTTTGGTGCATCGGACGTGGGACGTTCGAGCGAATGTTCAAATTGCCTTGTACGACGATCGTGTTGTTGTGACTTCGCCCGGATCACTGCCCGCCGGTTTGACGACGGAACAATACCTGTATGGGCAGATATCCGTGCTCAGAAACCCAATTGTCGCCGAGGTCTTTTTAAAGCTGGATTACATCGAGAAATTTGGCACGGGAATCGCGCGCATTAGACGTGCCTATCGCGATTCGATCAATCAACCAATTTTTGATGTTCGCGGCGGCATGGTGGCCGTCACATTGCCCGCTACCGATGCCTTTGAAGGGTCCGAGGAAGAGATCCAGGTTCTCAATGCCGTGTCGGGCGGGCGAATTATGTCGCGAAGCGAGATTGAAAAACAGACGGGGCTGAGCCGCATGCGGACGTTGGCGGCACTCGAATCTCTGCTTGAACGGAATGCAATCGTAAGGCAGGGAACCGGGCGGGCCACGAAATACGAGCGCTCATAGTCCAAAAGAGCCATGGTACAAGACGGACCCCAAGCCAGCGTTGGCTTGGGGTCCGTTATATCCCGGATGGTAACGGGCCGATTATTGTCAAGTTATAGCAAAGTATAGCGACGTACAGCAAAGTATAGTGAAATATAGCAAGCCGTATAGCGCGCCTTGACTATCAACCCTTGATTATCACCGTCCGTATTTCACAGCAACTTATAACAGGCTCGGGGTGCCAATTTGGGGTGCGGTAGTACTGCGTCACGAAAAGGGCCTATCTACTACGTTTAAGCCGCAGGGGTCAACCATAGTCGGCTTTTTCGAAAATCGACAAGCTGTCTACCTGCGGTTTTGTTTTCACGGTTTTCGGTATGGCCGAGGCTATCCGTGTTAACGTAGTAGATGGGCCACTTTTGTGGCAAGGGGGCCGATCTGCGGGCCAGGGTAGCTAAAAGAGCCCCGTCCCAAAAAGACTGATTGGGAGCTGGGGCGTGTCGATGCGATAGTATTACGTGGTGGAATTCGACAAACCGTGGGCTTCATCCGAGGGCTTTATGGAACAACACCAGCATTATCAGAGCCTGCAAGATCAGGCATACAACGCACTGCGCTCCAAGATTATCTATGCCGAGCTCAAGCCCGGCACGCGCCTTTCGGCGATTGGTCTGGAAAAGGAGACGGGGATCGGGCGCACGCCAATTCGCGAGTCCTTTGTGCGCCTGCGCGAGCAAGAGCTGGTGGAAACGCGTCCCAAGAGCGGCACCTACGTCTCTAAGATCAGCATGGAACACGCCGAGAATGCCTGTTTCTTGCGCGAGAAACTCGAAAGAAGCGTACTCATTAAATGTTGTCCGGCTGCCACGTCCGAGCAAAAGCATCGGCTCGAGCAGATTCTTGCCGAGTCCGAGTCGCTCGACCATAGCGAGACGCGTCGCTTTTTCGACTTGGATAACCTGTTTCATGAGACGTGTTTTGAGATTGCCGGTCGTCACATGCTGTGGGATTGGATGAAGAGCGTCAACACGCATTTTGAGCGATACAACTGGTTGCGTATGGTGTCGCAGGATCTGGATTGGGAGCCGATTCGTCGACAACATCGTCGGATTCTCGAGGCCATTAAGAGGGGCGATACCGACACGGCGAGCTACCTGGCAGAGACGCACTTGCACCTGATGCCCGAGGAGCAGGGCCCGGTTATCGCCTTGCATCCCGACTATTTCGAGCTGTCCAAAGACTCGTCTATCTAGCCCATCACCGCATCTGCTCGAGACGCAAAAACGATCCTGCTCACCTACAACGTTTTGCAAGCGAGATTTTTAAAAAAATGCCTAAAATGGCTCAGACTGCCGACAATTGGGAAACGGGGTGCGCTATGGCGCAGATGAGAATCAAGGACATTGCCGCCGAGGCGGGCGTGAGCCCGGCCACGGTCTCGCGCTATCTCAACAACCGCCCCGGGCAGATGACCGAGGAAACCCGCGCTCGCATCGCGGCGGTTATCGAGCGCACTGGCTATCGCCCACGTGCTGCTGCACGCAATCTACGCAGCTCACGCACCAACCTCATCGGCGTGATTCTGGCCGACATCACCAACCCGTTCTCCAGCGCCATGCTCGAAGGGCTTTCCGCTAGCGCCGCCGCGCGCGGCTGCTCGCTTATGACGGCCATTAGCGGCAATGACCCCGCCAAGGAAGCAGAGTCGCTCACTAGACTTATCGATGCCGGCGTGGACGGCCTGGTCGTCAACACCTGCGGCGGCAACGACGAGGCAATCGTCGCAGCTGCGGGACGCCTGCCTGTTGTGCTGCTCGACCGCGATGTTGCCGCCGGCGGTGTCGATCTGGTGACCTCCAACAACCGTGAGCTGGTCGCCGGCCTGGTAGACGCCTTGGCCGCTGCGGGCAGCGAGCGCCTGTGCCTGCTCACCGAGGCGAGCGACGACAGCCCCGTGCGTCGCGAGCGCGCCGAGGGCTTTGCCGACGAGCTTTCGCGCCGCGGTCTTGCGGGCGAGGTCGTCACCTTGGCGGACGGTGGCGCCACGGGTGTCAGTCGCCTGGACGAGACCATCAGCGGCTATGCGGGTAAAAAGCTCGGCCTCATTGCCGTCAACGGCCTGGTCTTCCTGCGTCTGACCGAGGCGCTGGCCCAGCTCGGCCCCTCGTTGCCGGCGGGCCTTAAGATTGCGACGTTTGACGATTACCCCTGGAACCACGTGCTCTTTGGCGGTGTGACCACGGCCGCGCAGGACACCCTCACCATTGCCGAGCGCGTAGTCGAGCGTCTCTCCGAGCGCATCGACATCGTTACCACTACGGTGGGCGATGCCGCAAAGCTCGCCCCCAAGCGCATCGAGATACCCGGCCGCATCGAACACCGCGCTTCGACCTCGCGCTAGCCGCTCGTTCGCAATGGCCTGCTCAAGCACGTTTTTTGAGCGCTTGATACGCTTTAACCCTGCGGAAACATTTTTCTGCGATAGTATCTGCGATATAGACCAGTCGAAACCCGCCCGAAAGAAAGGGGAGCGACATGAACCAGCAGAACATCGATTACGTACTCCGCTCCGTAGAGCAGCGCGATATCCGCTTTGTGCGTCTGTGGTTTGTCGACATTCTCGGCCGCCTCAAGAACTTTGCCATCAGCCCCGAGGACCTCGAGGTCGCTTTTGAGGAGGGTATTGGCTTTGACGGCTCCGCCATCGAGGGCTTTGCCACGCCCGAGGAAGCCGACATGCTGGCGTTCCCCGATGCTTCGACCTTCCAGATCCTGCCGTGGCGCCCGAGCCACAACGGCGTCGCCCGTGTGTTCTGCGACGTGTGCACCCCCGATCGCAAGCCGTTTGCCGGCGACCCGCGCGATGCTCTGCGCCGCATGTTCCGCAAGGCCGAGAAGGCTGGCTATCTGCTCAACGTGGGTGCCGAGCTGGAGTATTACTACTTCCCCGACGAGCATACCCCCGAGCCGCTCGACAACGTGGGCTACTTCGATCTTTCGGTGAGCGATGCCGCTCGCGACCTGCGTCGCAACACGGTCCTCACGCTCGAGAAGATGTCCGTGCCCGTGGAGTACACCTTCCACGCCGCCGGCCGCTCGCAGCATGGCATGAGCCTGCGCCACGCCGAGGCCCTGAGCATGTCCGACGCCATCACCACGGCCAAACTCATCATTAAGCAGCAGGCCTACGAGAGCGGTTGCCACGCCTCCTTTATGCCCAAGCCGTTGGCGGGCGAGGACGGCAGTGCCATGTTCCTGTGCCAGTCGCTATTCGACCACGACGGCAACAACGTGTTTTGGGGCGAGGACGACGAGAAGTACCACCTCTCCGAAATCGCCAAGCACTACATGGCCGGCATCTTGGCGCACGCGCGCGAGATCAGTGCCATCACCAACCCCACGGTCAACTCGTACAAGCGCATCACCACGGGTGGCGACTCCGTGCCGCAGTACGCTACGTGGGGCCTGCGCAACCGCGCGAGTATGGTCCGCATTCCGGTCTACAAGCCCGGCAAGCCGCTGTCCACGCGCATCGAGCTGCGCAGTCCCGACCCCATGGCCAACCCGTACCTGGTCAACGCCGTCACGCTGGCGGCTGGTCTGGACGGCATCGAGCGCAAGCTGGAACTCCCGCCCGAGGCCACGGCCGAGACGCTCAAGCTTACCGACCGTCAGATGGTCGAGGCCGGCTACGCGCCGCTGCCGCGCTCGCTCAAAGAGGCGCTCGACGTGTTTGAGGACTCGCAGTTTATGAAGGATGCCCTCGGCGAGCACATCCACAGCTTCTTCCTCAAAAAGAAGCGCGACGAGTGGCATAAGTTTGAGTCTACGATCACCGAGTGGGAGATCAAGCACTACCTGGCGAACTCCTAATCGCGCTGGCTTGTTCCAGTACGATTGAGCTCATTTCTTTGGAGGCCGATATGTCCGAAAAGAGTGCCCTGTTCATGGCGCGCACGACGCGCTTCCACGAGTTTGCCCGCAGCTTGACGACTACCCTGGGTGTCGAGGTGAGCCTGGCAACCCCCGATTCGCCAACTGCGGCGCACGACTTTGACCTGCTGATCCTCGATTCCGATGGCATCCGCAGCGACCGCATCGATCAGATTGCCAAGTGGCTTGACGATCGTGGTGGCGTCCCCATGTTGGTGATCGTTGACGACGAGGCGCTCGGTACCTTGCGCCTGCCCAATCACGCGCATGCCGACTTTGTATGCCCCACGGCGACACCCAACGAGCTCAAGGCTCGCGCGCAGCGCCTGATGGGCGAGGAGGAGACCGTTACCGCCGACGATGTACTCAATATCGATAACCTCGAGATTAACCTGGCTACCTACCAGGTGACACTCGATAACGAGCCCATCGACCTGACGCTGATGGAGTACTCGCTGCTGAGCTTTTTGGCCACGCACCCCAACCGCGCCTACAGCCGCGAAGTGCTGCTGCACCGCGTGTGGGGCTTTGAGTACTGCGGCGGCACGCGCACCGTCGACGTGCACATTCGACGCATCCGCTCCAAGGTGGGCCCGCAGATCGCGGCACACATCACCACCGTCCGCGGCGTGGGCTATCTGTTTAAGGACTAGCAAGTAAATAGAGGGCAATGTGAGGGTACCGGAGATTTCACCAGTACCCTTTTCTCGTTTAGGGCGAAAAGAAGACCTTTCACCGATTAAAAGTGTGTCAGTAAAAACAATATCAAACGTATAACACTATCTAGCAAATATCATCTAGTTACCGTATCTCCCTACTACACGGATGGAGGAAGAAATGCGTTATTCGAGAAAGGTGATTGTCGGATTCATAGTGTTGCTTGCCGCCCTGATGTCTCCAAGGTTGGTTTTTGGAGACGACGACTTGGTCCGTGTCACACCGCAAATAGCTGTGGAGCAAGCGCAGGCTTTCTTTGATGATGTATCGGATGAGCCGGTGACCGCTTGTGACCCAGTAAAAATGGTGAATTCCGATGGGGAATCAATCGGGTATATCGTTCGTGCGAAGCGGGATGACGTTAACTATGGCTACGTCGTATTTGATTCAGAGCGATCTTGGTGGATCAGCGAATACTGCTTGGCTCCGAACGCTCTTTTACCTATCGAGAGTGCAAGCGAAGAAATTGCACTCCTCGCATCCTCGGATAACGTCGTTGCGTTAAAGATTGACGAGCTAACTGTTGGCGTTGCCGACTTAGATAAAAACATTGTTTTAGACGCAAGTGGAAAAAAAGTACCAAATAAATTGTCCTCGGGAGGCAATCGCAGCGGATCGCCGGAACATTTCGATGACGTTTTTGTATCTGCCAAGGATTTGTATAAACAGGGATATGTTGTTGATGCGAGCAAAACGGTTTCGGGAATAATAACGCCAACGCAAACAGAAGTTATCAAAGAAACGGGGACTTATGCTTGCGCTGTTTCGGCAATGTTTGCAGTTAGCAGTCACTATGTGACTTTGAACCGCCTTAAATTGTCCGATTTATACTCGGAGCTTTGGAGGCTGTCGGGGACATGGGAAGAAGAAAAGAAATATGATCAAGCGACTGGTCTGTACTTTACTCAAGGCAAGACTTCTCCTGACAAACCCGCTCCGGCCTTAAAGGAGTTTTGTGCAAGACGAGGCAAGGAGCTTGAGACGTCATTCGTTTGGTATCCGTCATGGGATTCCTTTAGGGTGAATACCGACTCGGGGAATCTGAGTATTTTCTCTGGAAGGCTCCGGTCAAATGGCAGCGGGCACGCAATGGCAGTTGTGGGCTACGTGGCAATGCATAACACATACTCGAATGCCAAGAAGTACCTGCTTGTTGTTTGGAATGGATGGACAAACCAGCTACAGTTTCTTCCATATGACGTATCAATTTACACGTCTCACGATGGCACATATTGCAAGGGTTGATTGTACTCGTGAACGGCGACAAGTTCATTCGAAGGGCAATGCTCCTATTGGTGCTTTCCTTTGCTTTGCTCACCGCAGCGAGCTTCTTTCTGTTAAGGGCGACTAATGGGGGAGAAAACGACACGGTTGTTGCAGTCGAGGTGCGCGCTCTATCGGATGTTCATAACGGGCAATTTGAGGCGCTTATGCCAAGTGGTTGCCGTAAGAGAATCGATATGCGCCGTAAGTCAAGTTCCGGATATGTCTCAGGGTTGAAAGCAGGTGATAAATGGATTCTAGTTTTTGTGGAAGATAAGGAACTTGACGGGACTGTTCTGTATCCCCATTCAGCTGAGAAAGTCAAATCAAGTAGACAAGGGGAATGAAGAATGATTGATAGAAAGCAGTTCTTAGGTCTGATGGCGGGGGCTCCTATTTTGATGCGAGCCGGGATGGCAGAAGCCGTGGAGTTGCCGGACGCTCAGAAGCGATTGACGCTCGTGGTCGACACGGTGGTCAGAGATGAAAATGGCAATGAAAAAACGCGAACAAGAAGCAGAGAGACTATTTTCACGCCAGAGAGCAAAACTGTGTCTGCCGACGCTATGGCCGGTGATGTCATAACAATCCAGAGGGAATCAGATGAAACGTTGCCGCTGCTTGCCAAGATTGAGCTCACAGTCGCTTATTATAACGATAAAACAGAAATTGAGATTCGTTCCGGAAAGTACTCGATAGTCCAAATCGATCCGCTTGTGATGTATGCAAACGCTTGGTATGCGCTCATGCAGAAAGATAAATATGTGATGAACTACTTCGCAGAAGGCGAAGCATCATATGAAACGGGGTGGGGGCCAACGCCATACGACGCGGAGAAGGATAAGTGGACGTGCGGATCAGGCATGGGCGCGACGATTACGGACTTCATTAACGATTCAACATATAGCTTTGCTATCGACTGTTATATCGAATAGACATGACGGCATAAAACGAATTGGCCTATAAGCATGTCATTACTTAAGCAAAGCTGAAATCTTGGCATCTAGTGCTCGGGACTGCCCAGCTTGGGGTACAACTCAACGTGAACAATGATGGCCCGCCACATGTTTGGCGGGCCTTTGGTTATTTGACGAAAGGATCGCAGCTATGAGCGAGTACGATTCCCAGCGTCCCCAGGATGCGGGCAACGCCGGCGAGACCCAACAGCAGCCGCGTGTGCAGGTAGAGTCGACGCCTGCCGATGGCAGCAACATTCCTTACGTGCAGGCCTACGACACGCAGACCGGAAAGCCGCTGGGCAGCCAGCAGGTTGTAAACAAGCACACAGTGGTCAAGACTAAGACCAAAAAGCTGCCGATCTTTATTACGGCGCTTGCCGGCTGTGCCTGCGGCGCCCTGCTGGTCATTGCGCTCATTATGAGCGGCACGCTCAACATTGGCGGCGGAAAGAATGCCGTGACGGCGGGTGCTTCGGGTTCATCGACGCAAAAGATCACGATCGACTCCGAGGACACCACGCTGGCCGAGGCCGTTTCTGCCAAGGCGTTGCCCTCCGTCGTTTCCATCACCGCCACTTCGAGCGGCGGCCAGAATGGCTCGCTTTCGCAGTCTGCCGACGAGTCGGACAGCTCGGGCAGCGTCGGCTCGGGCGTGGTGCTCGATACCGAGGGTCACATCCTCACCAACAACCACGTGGTCGATGGCTATGACCAGTACGTGGTGACCATGGACGACGGCACCACCTACGAGGCCGAGTTCGTGGGCAACGATGCTTCGAGCGACCTGGCCGTCATCAAGCTCAAGGACGCCGACGCCTCTAAGCTCACGCCGATCGAGATCGGCGACTCCTCCAAGCTCAACGTGGGCGAGTGGGTCATGGCGATTGGCTCGCCGTTCGGCAACGAGCAATCTGTCTCCACGGGTATCGTGTCGGCGCTGTATCGCTCAACAGCCATGAGCTCTACCAACGGTAACACCATCTATGCCAACATGATTCAGACCGATGCCGCCATCAACCCGGGCAACTCCGGTGGCGCGCTCGTTAACGACAACGGCGAGCTCGTGGGTATCAACTCGCTCATCGAGAGCTACTCGGGCTCCAGCTCGGGCGTGGGCTTTGCCATTCCCGTTAACTACGCCAAGAACATTGCCGACCAGATTATTGACGGCAAGACGCCGGTTCATCCGTACCTGGGCGCCACGCTTTCGAGCGTCAACGCGCTCAATGCCCGCACCAACAAGCTGAGCACCGATAGCGGTGCCTATGTGGCAAGCGTTGTCGAGGACGGCCCCGCCGCTAAGGCCGGTATCCAGGAGGGCGATGTCATTACCAAGCTGGGCGACGACGAGATCACGAGCGCCGACGGCCTGATCATCGCGCTGCGCAGCCACGAGGTGGGCGAGAAGGTCGAGATTACGCTCATGCGCGGCAAGGAAGAGAAGAAGGTCACCGTCGAGCTGGGCTCCGATGAGAAGCTGCAGAACCAGCAGCAGGACGACAGTTCGACCGACACCGGCAACGGCGGTATTACCGACGAGCAGCTGCGCCAGTACCTGGAGGAGCTGCTGGGCCAGCAAGGTCAGGGTCAGGGCAACGGTCAGGGTTTCTAACGAGCCGTTTCGCACATATCGAGCCAGAGGGGGGGCTGTTCCGCCAACGCGGGACAGCCCCCTCTTTTCCTATTGATCCGTTGGGACAGAGGAAAACGAATCATTTGGAAATGGCAAGGGCATGGTTTGATCGCGCGATCCATCCCGGTTCGGCGGCTGCCGATTCGGTGCGGTTTGAGACCGCTATTCGGCGCCATGGTGACCGGTGGTACTCTAGTATCCGTTTGAAATCGAGCGAAGGAGTGCCGCTATGGAGCAATCGAGCCTGTTTGGTGACGGCGTGGACATCGATACCGAAACGCCCGCGGGCGCGGATGCCGCTGCACCGGCCGACGCCCATGCCCAGGCCGCCGCGCGCGCGGCCGAGCTGCGCCACGAGCTCGATTACCACGCCTATCGCTACTACATGCTCGATGCGCCTGAGATCACGGACGCCGCCTTCGACAAAATGCTCGTTGAACTGCAGGAAATTGAGGCTGCCTATCCCGATCTGGTGACACCAGATAGCTATACCCAGCGCGTGGGCGGATACGTGAGCGAGCAGTTTACGCCGGTCACGCACATGGCCCGCATGTATTCCATGGACGATGCCATGGACCTGGACGAACTTGACGCGTGGCTCCAGCGCACCGAGGATGCGCTCGGCGCCGGTAGCGTCACCTATACCTGCGAGCTCAAGATCGACGGCTTGGGCGTCGCGCTTACCTACCAAAACGGCACCTTCGTACGCGCCGCCACGCGCGGCGATGGCACCACGGGCGAGGACGTGTCGCTCAACGTCCGTACCATCAAGGACGTGCCCATGCACCTGTCCGAGCCGGCGCTCGCCCACATGGGCGCCGATCGCGAGCGTACCATCGAAGTGCGTGGTGAGGTCTACATGCCCAAGGGCAGCTTTGTCCGTCTAAACGAAGAGGCCGATGCCGAGGGCCGCGACCCCTTTGCCAACCCGCGCAACGCTGCTGCAGGATCCCTGCGCCAAAAGGACCCCAAGGTCACGGCGCGCCGCGACCTGGCCACCTTTATCTATGCCATCGCCGATACCGATCCGCTGCACGTCCACAGCCAGCGCGAGTTTCTCGACTGGCTGCGTAGCGCCGGCTTCAGCGTCAACCCCAACGTGGCTCGTTGCGCCACGCCGTCCGAGGTCCACGAGTTCTGTGCCCAGGCGCTCGAGCACCGCGGCGACCTGGATTACGACATCGACGGCGTGGTCGTAAAGGTCGACAGCTTCCAGCAGCAGCTCGACCTGGGCTTTACCGCTCGTGCACCGCGCTGGGCCATCGCCTTTAAGTTCCCGCCCGAGGAAAAGCAGACCGTCCTGCGCGAAATTCGCATCCAGGTGGGCCGCACCGGTGTGCTCACGCCGGTCGCCGAGTTCGACCCGGTGACGGTCGCCGGCTCCACCATCGCGCGCGCCACGCTGCACAACATCGATGAGATCCGCCGCAAAAACGTGCGCGAGGGCGACACCATCATCGTGCACAAGGCGGGCGACGTGATCCCCGAGGTCGTGGGTCCCGTGCTCGACAAGCGCCCGGTCGACAGCGTTGACTGGCAGATGCCCGAGGTCTGCCCCGTGTGCGGTAGCCCCGTGGTCCACGAGGACGGTGAGGTGGCCTACCGCTGCGTGTCCATCGACTGCCCCGCACAGCTCAAGGAGCGCCTGCTCCACTGGGTGAGCCGCGGCTGCATGGACGTCGACGGCCTGGGCGACGAGATCGTCGACAAGATGATCGCCGCTGGTCTTATCCACGATGTCGCGGACTTCTACCAGCTCACGGTCGACGATATCGCCGGCCTGGACACAGGGCGCACCTATGCCAGCTCCAACAGCAAAAAGGGCGTCAAGAAGGGCGACCCCATTCCGGTGGGCCTCAAGACGGCCGAGAAAATCATCGCCGAGCTCAACAAGTCCAAGAGCCAGCCACTCGGTCGCGTGCTGTTTGCCCTGGGTATCCGCCATGTGGGCAAGAGTGTGGGCGAGGTCATCGCCGAGCGATTCCTGTCGATCGACAAGCTCATCTTGGCGAGCGAAGAGGATATCGCCGAGTGCGAGGGCATCGGTCCCAAGATTGCGGCGAGCGTCAAGCAGTTCCTGGCCGTGCCCGAGAACCTCGCCGTGCTGGAACGTCTGCGCCAAGCGGGCCTTTCGCTCGAGGTCGACTTGGGCGCCGCTCATGCGCAAGCCGCGGCCGAAGCTGACGTGGCGGGCGAGCTCGCCGACGCACAGCCGCTTGCGGGTCTGACCTTCGTGCTCACGGGCACGCTCGTCAACCGCACACGCGACGAGGCGGGCGCGGCGCTCAAGGTGCTCGGCGCCAAGGTCTCGGGCAGTGTTTCAAAGAAGACGAGCTATCTGGTCGCCGGCCCCAAAGCGGGCTCCAAGCTCACCAAGGCCGAGCAGCTGGGCGTGCCTGTATTGGACGAGGACGCACTCGAGCAGATTTTGGCTACTGGCGAGGTGCCTGAGGCGTAAGGCATCGATAGCCAAATTGAAGAACCGCCCGGAAGCACGATGCCTTCCGGGCGGTTCTTACTTTGCTGGGGCAACCGGCACCGTGATCTGCGTTACGTAGGTTGCCGGGTCGTCGCTGATGATGTCATCGATAAGGGCGATCTCGCGCGAAGGCCCGGTGGGCGCCAGGTTGTGCTCGCGCATATAGCCGAGCAGCTGCTTATAGCGCGGGGCTGCTTGCCCGTGCGTGCCGCGGAAGCTTATGGTCAGGCAGCGCGCGGCAGGTCGCGTCTCAACGTCGCCCAAGTAATCATCGGTGTCATCGAGCAGCAGGAAGACCTCGTCGTAGCCATCAAAGTCGCCGGCGGCGAGGCGTTCGGGCGCGATGCCCACACCCAGATTGCCCAGATAGGCAAAGGTTTCGTGCTGCCCCTGCTGAAGCTGGCGGATATGCCATCCCAGCGAATAGGCGTCGGTGGGATTGACGCGCTCGTGCAGCGTGGCGCAGCGAAGTTCGGGTTCCTCGATTTCGCTAATGGTGTCGAGATCAGCATTCAAAGCGCCATGAAGCAAGGCAAGCCGCTGGTCAATCTTGCGCGACATGCGCTCCAACTCACGCCGCCTGTGCTCAATTAACTCCTGTTGCTTGGTCAGTTGCCGTTGTATCAAATCCATATCGCGCGTAGTGACAAACTCGCGAATCTGCGCCAACGGCAAGTCGAGAACGCGCAGGTTGCCGATGGTGTTGAGGGTGGAGAGCTGTCGCGATCCGTAGTAGCGGTACCCACTCGCCGGATCGACATATGCCGGCTCTAACAGCCCCATCTGCTCGTAATGACGCAGTGTGCCCACGCTCAAATTGAGCAGGCGCGCCACCTCGCCAATGCGGAGCAGGCCCTCAGTATGTTCACTTGGCATGTCGGTCACAGGACCGCTCCTTTCAATAGGGTCGGGGAGGGGCGCCAGGCTCGCGTCGCCTCGCTACGCCACCAGCTTGTCAAAAGTTCCGCGGCGGTTGAGCACGGTAAATGCAATCACGCAGATGACCGCCGACAGAATCGATCCGCACGGCGAGGCGATGCCCATGGGAAACAGCGTGTCGGAATAGGCGTTCGACAGCAGCCATGCGCCGGGCACGCGAATGAGCGCCACGGCCAGCACGTTGTGCGCAAAGCCGATGTAGCTCTTGCCGTATGCAGCGAAAAAGCCGCTAAAGCAAATGTGGATGCCGGCAAAAATCGCGTCGAAAATATAACTGTGCATATAGCCAGTACCGGCGGCGACCACCGCGGGGTCCTTGGCAAAAAAGCCAATAAACGTCGGTGCCACCAGCCACATCAGCACCGTGATCAGGCAACCGTACACGACCGAGATGGTCATGGCGTCCTTGAGTACCTGACGCGCGCGGTCGCCCTTGCCCGCTCCGGCGTTTTGCGCCGTGAGTGCGCTGACGGTAGCGCCCATGGAACTCGGCACGATAAACAAAAAGCTGATCATCTTCTCGACCAGGCCCACGGCGGCGGCGTCGACCAGGCCGCGGTGGTTGGCGATGACGGTGATGAACATAAACGCCACCTGGATGCAGCCGTCCTGCACGGCCACGGGCACGCCGATCTTAAGAATGCTGCCGAGCACCTCGGGCTGAGGGCGCAGGTCGCTGCGCTTAACGTGGATGTTCGTGCGGCGGCTCTTGAGCCACACGAGCGCGAGGGCAACGCTGGCCGTCTGTGCGGTCACCGTGCCGAGCGCCGCGCCCACGGGGCCGAGCCCCATGTGGCCGATAAACAGAAAGTCGAGCGCGATATTGATGATGCATGCCACGCCAATCACGTACATGGGCGAGCGCGAATCGCCTAGGCCGCGAAAGATGGCCGAGAGGATGTTGTACGCGGCGATAAAGGGAATGCCCATAAAGCAGATACGCAGGTAGGCGGCGGTTCCTTCGACCGCTTCGGCCGGCGTGCCAATGAGCGCCACGATCTGCGGACACAGTGCGAGCAGGACAGCGGCCAGCACCACCGAGACACCCATAAAGAGCGTGATGGTGTTGCCGATGGCGGTCTCGGCGCGGTCAAACCGACGCGAACCCACGGCGTGGCCGACGATAACCGTCGTTCCCATGGCCAGGCCCACGAGCGTCACGGTAATGATATAGAGCGTCTGCGCGCCGTTGCCCACGGCGGTGATGCCGGCGGCGCCGCTAAACTGCCCCATCATGTACAGGTCGGCCATGCCGTAGAGCATCTGCAAAAAGTACGAGAGCATATAGGGCAGGGCAAAGACCGCGATGGTCTTAAGGACATTGCCGCGTGTGAGGTCGTGTTCCATGGGCGGGGCTTTCTGGCTTGGTCTGTTTACGTACCAGTGTAGTGAAAACCCTACAACGATTGTAGAGTCAAGGTTTGTGTTGGCGGCGGGGCAAAAAAGTCACGCTCGCGTTCATTTCCAATTGAATACGGACATGCGCCCTGTGAGCATGGCGCCTGCACTAGCCTTGCAGAAATCGATTTCGGAGCACTTGACACCGCCGCACGGCGCGCCATAATACGTGGGTTTGCGAACAACGTTTGATGGGGGATGAACCTGCGTGCGCAATCTCAAGATTTTGTTTTCCTATCTGGGGGCATACCGCCGCGACGCCATACTCGGCGTGCTCTTTGTGACGGCCGAGACGGCGCTCGAGCTGTTTATCCCGGTCATCATGGCAAATATCATCGATGTGGGCGTGCCCGCGGGCGACATCAACTACATGCTGTTGCAGGGCACGTATATGTTGATATGCGCTGCATTTTCGCTGGTACTTGGCTTGGGCTATGCGCGCACGTCTGCCCGCGTTGCCTCGGGGCTGGGCGCTAACCTGCGCGAGGCGGAGTACCGCAAGATTCAGACGCTCGCCTTTGGCAATCTGGACAACTACGATGCCAGCTCGCTCGTCACGCGCATGACCACCGATATCACCGTCATCCAAAACGCCATCGGCAACGGCTTTCGCCCCATGGTGCGCGGCCCCGTGACGCTCATCGTCGGCTTGGTCTATGCGCTGGTGCTGTCGCGTCCGCTTGCTACGGTATTCGCGATCATCCTGCCGGTGTTGGCGATCGTACTGGGCGTTATCACCTATCGCGTCAGTCCGCTCTACCGCCAGCTGCAGACCTCGATGGACCATCTCAACGGTGTGGTGCAGGAAGACCTCACCGCCGTGCGCGCCGTCAAGGCGTACGTGCGCGCCGAGCACGAGGAGGCCAAGTTCGATACCGTCAATACCGAGCTTGCGCATACGGCGACGAAGACCTTTGGCAACGCCGTGCTCAACCTGCCGGTGTTTCAGCTGTCGATGTACGTGGCGGCGCTTTCCATTCTGTGGATCGGCGGGCGCATGATTCTTGCCGGCGAGCTCGGCGTGGGCTCGCTCACGGGCTTTATGAGCTATGTGCTGCTGATCATGAACTCGCTCATGATGATCTCCAACGTGTTTTTGCTGCTCACGCGCGCACTTGCCAGCGTGGAGCGCATCTCGCGGGTGCTCGACGAGCGTTCGCTTATTCAAGCGCCCGACGCTGCCGCTGCCGTGCACGAGGTGGCCGACGGAGGCATCGAGTTTCGCGACGTGTCGTTTAAGTACCGCGCGGATGCTGCTGAGGATGTGCTCGAGCATATTGACCTTTGCATTGAGGCAGGCTCCACGGTGGGCGTGCTCGGCGGCACGGGCTCGGGCAAGAGTTCGCTTGTGCAGCTGATCGCGCGCCTGTACGACGCCACCGAAGGCGCCGTACTCGTGGGCGGGCGCGATGTGCGCGATTACGACCTGGTTGCCCTGCGCGACGCCGTGGGTATCGTGCTGCAAAAGAACGTGCTGTTTACGGGTACCGTGCGCGAGAACCTGCAGTGGGGCAATCCGCAGGCGTCGGACGATGAGCTCCTCGCGGCTTGCCGCGCGGCGTGCGTGGACGAGTTCCTTGATCGCATCGGCGGGCTGGACGGCGAGTTGGGCCAAGGCGGCGCCGGCGTTTCGGGTGGCCAGAAGCAACGCCTGTGCATCGCGCGCACGCTGCTCAAGCATCCGCGCGTGCTCATTTTTGATGACTCCACCAGCGCGGTCGATATGGCGACCGACGCTAAGATTCGCGAGCACATCGCTCGGATTCCCGATACGACCGTGCTCATCATCGCCCAGCGCATCGCGAGCGTCATGGATGCCGATCGCATTGTGGTGTTGGACGACGGTCGTGTCCACGGCGTGGGTACGCACGAGGAACTGCTGGCGGGCGACAACATCTACCAGGAGATTTACGCCTCGCAGATGGAGTTTGCGGGGAACGCGGACGCCGCCGGAGGCAGTGACGATGGCTGCGCGAATGATCCGTTTTCCTCCGTCCCCAGCGGATCGACCTTGGAAGGGGGTGAGCGCCATGCCTAAGACCGCAGCCCAAGCACGCCCGGCCGACCTCAAGCGCACTGTGCTCCGCCTGCTCTCCTACATGGGGCATGCCAAGTTCTCGTTGCTCGCGGTGGGCGTGCTCGCCTCCGTCGCCGCCATCGCGAGCCTCGCCGGCACCTACATGGTGCGCCCCATCGTTAACGGTTTGGCCACGGGCGGGGAGGAACTGCTTGCCAAGCAGGTCATCCTGACGGCGATCATCTACGCCGCGGGCGTGCTCTCGGCCCTGGGCTACTCACAAATCATGGTGCGCGCGGCCCAACGCGTGGTGTCCGATATTCGCCGCGACCTGTTCGCGCACATCCAGACGCTGCCGCTCAGCTATTTTGACGGCACACGCTCGGGCGACATCATGAGCTTTTTCACCAACGACGTCGACACCGTCTCCGAGGCGCTCAACAACAGCTTTGCCAACGTGATTCAGGCCGCCATTCAGGTTGTGGGCACCACGGCCATGCTCATCATCCTCAACTGGCAGCTCACGATTATCACGCTCGTGTGCGATGCGGCCATTGTGCTGTATGCGCGCTACTCGGGCGCGCGCTCTAAGCGCTTCTTTGCCGCCCAGCAGGCATCGCTTGGCGACTTGGACGGATATATCGAAGAGATGGTCTCGGGCCAAAAGGTCATCAAGGTCTTTAACCGCGAGGCAGCGAATGTTGCCGGCTTCGCCTGCCGCAACGACGAGCTTCGCCGTACCGGCACCGCCGCCGTGAGCTATGCCAACTCCATGGTGCCCATGACCGTCGTGATTGGCTACGTCAACTATGCCATCGTCGCCGTGGCGGGCGGCATGCTCTGCATCAAGGGACTCGCCGACGTGGGCGCGCTTGCAAGTTACCTGGTCTTTGTACGCCAGGCGGCCATGCCCATCAACCAGTTTACGCAGCTGGGCAACTTTTTGCTCAACGCGCTGGCCGGTGCCGAGCGCCTGTTTGCCGCCATGGACCTTAAGCCCGAGGTGGACGAGGGCTACGTGGAGCTGGTGCAGACGGGCGACACCGCGTGGGCGTGGAAAATTCCCGAGGGCCAGGGCGTGGGCGCGTACGGGCACTTGCATGACGTGGCAGCCGTTGATGAGTCGGGCCGCGCGGTGGCTGCCGACGGTACCGAGCTCACGTGCGGCTTGGTTCCGCTTGCCGGCGACGTGCGCTTCCATGCCGTGGACTTTTCCTACGTGCCGGGCGCCCGCGTGCTCACGGACCTCAACCTGTTTGCCAAGCCGGGGCAAAAGATCGCGTTTGTGGGCTCGACGGGCGCCGGAAAGACGACCATCACCAACCTCATCAACCGCTTCTACGAGGTCGATGACGGCGAGATCACGTACGACGGCATCGACGTCAAGCACATTGCCAAGGCCAGCCTGCGCGGGTCGCTCGGCATTGTGCTGCAGGATACGCACCTGTTTAGCGGCACCATTGCGCAGAACATCCGCTTTGGCAAGCTCGACGCGACCGACGAGGAGGTGCGCGCCGCTGCCGAGGCGGCCTGCGCCGACTCGTTTATTCGCCGCCTGCCTAGAGGCTACGACACGCCGGTCACGGCCGACGGCGCCAACCTGTCGCAGGGCCAGCGCCAGCTGCTCGCCATCGCGCGCGTGGCCGTCGCTGACCCGCCGGTGCTCATCCTGGACGAGGCCACTTCGAGCATCGACACGCGCACCGAAAAGCTCATCGAGCGCGGTATGGACCGCATCATGCGCGGACGCACCACGTTTATGATCGCGCACCGCCTGTCCACCGTCCGCGACGCCGACGCCATCATGGTCCTCGAACACGGCCGCATCATCGAGCGCGGCACGCACGAAGAGCTGCTCGCTCAGCACGGCGAGTACTGGCAGCTGGCGCATGGCTTAAAAGAGTTGGATTAACCCGTTCGAGCACGATGCTTTGACCCCTCCATGCTCCTCACCTCGCCTCAAACCATCACAACATTCGACGTTTTTTGCCAAAATTGGGAAAAGCATCGAATGTTGTGATGGTTTTTCTACCACTCGATCGGGTGGAATCGCTTTCTTGCGCACGAAGGTGTGCGGACCCGTGGGCAGGGGAATAAGGTTGGTTATCCGACTCCATTGGAGGGCTCATGGACCTGCCGATCGTCCTGTCCCATAAGACTGCCTGGCTGTACCACAACGTGGCGCGCCCGTCCGAGCCGCTCTCGCGAGCAAGCAGCCTATACGATGAGGACTCGCTTGCTAACGAGGCAGAGCCGACCGCGAGCCTGCCCAAATTGGGACTCGATGCCAAGGGGCTGGGGGCTTCAGCGGCAGTCGGGATCGTTACCGACTATCTGGTTGCGCTCGGTATTCCACGAGAAGAGCTCGATCATATCGACACGCTCGTCAACTTCGATTTTGAGCGCTCGACGCCGACTGGATTTAGGTGCCACGTGTTTGGAGCGCCGGTACCTCCAGGCCATCTTATCGAGGTGGCAGAGGACCTTCTGGTGGTTGATGAGGTCATGTGCTTTGTCCAAGCGGGTTCGTGGATGAGCGAGCCCGAGCAGCTGGAATATGGCTATGAAATCTGCGCCCGATACCATTTGAATCATCTGTCGACGGACGATTATGTCGAGATGGGGCAGAGGTATACCGTTGCCGACTTGATTGCCTATTGCAATGAGAATCGATCTCGCCAGGGGGCTGTACGCGCGGCCGCCGTGCTCAGGCGCGTGTACGATGGCGCGCGGTCGCCCATGGAGACGGCCACCGCAATCATGGTCGTAGCAAAACGTTCCCAGGGAGGGCTGGGATACACCAAGATCGAGCTCAACCATCGGGTCGATGTTCCCAACGAGTTCAAGTATCTCGCTAAGGCCGGGTATTTCGAGATTGACGTATATGCGCCTGCGAGCGGTACGGGAATTGAATACAACGGCTCGGACCATCTTGATAAACAGCGCAGCGCGTCGGATGCGGAGCGTATGACTGTGCTGAGCGCGCTGGGCTTTAGGATGATCGTCCTCACCGGGACTCAGTTTGCCCATCAGCTGCAATTGCACCGGGCGATGAACGCCATCGCGCTTGCGATAGGCCTTAAGTGCGACCGAAGCGAAGCGTTCCAAAAGCGGCAGAACGACCTGCGAGAATTCGTGATTCGGCACTGGGACGGCGGCCTTTAGGGGCGCTTTGGCCCTTCTGCGGGGTGCCGTGGGCAGGCAAACCATCACAACATTCGACGTTTTTTGCCAAAATCGGGAAAGGCATCGAATGTTGTGATGGTCTGTGTTGAGGATGGGCTTGGAAAGTCCGTTTTGCTCGAAGCGACTTGTCCTGTCGTACGGGTGTCGGCATGATTCTCCCGTGGGGTATTATGTTTTCCGAAGAATAAAACGCCGCGTGAGGGGAGGGCTGCGTGGACGGGCACGTGCAACATGACGGCTTTGGCCGCGATATCAACTACCTGCGCATTGCCGTTACCGACAAGTGCAATTTCCGTTGCATTTACTGCATGCCGGCCGATGGCGTGGCACCCCGCGCACACGATGAGCTTCTCAGCGCCGAGGAGATTGCCCGCTTTGTGCGCTTGGTGGCGGGGGAGGGCATTCGCCGCGTACGCCTGACGGGCGGCGAGCCGCTGGTCAGCCGCCGTATCATTCCGCTTATTCGCGACATCCGCGCGATTCCGCAGATCGAGGACATCTCGCTCACCACCAACGGCGCCCTGCTGCCCAAGCTGGCACCGCAGCTCAAAGATGCTGGGCTTAACCGCGTCAACATTTCGCTCGACACACTCGACCCCTCGCTCTTTGGAAAGATTACGCGCCTGGGTCGGCTCGAGCAGACCATGGCTGGCATCGACGCGGCGCTGGCTTGGGGCTTTGAGCCCGTTAAGGTGAACTGCGTTGTTGTGCGCCGGCTCAAACAGGATGTGGCGGCCCTCGCGCGGCTCACGCTCGACCGCCCCATCCACCTGCGCTTTATCGAATACATGCCCATCGGCGACGAGCACACGAGCTCGCATTGCGCCGTGGACCCGCACACGCCCGCGCTCAATCCCGAGCTGTGGGACGCGAGCGATACCGTTCCGAGCGACGAGCTGCGGGAGCGCATCAATGCCGGGGCCGCCGCGGCGGGACTGGGCGAGCTCGAGCCGCTCGACATCAACGACGCTCCTGCCGGCGCGGGTCCTGCGCGCTATTGGCACTTTCCGGGCGCGGCGGGAACGGTTGGCTTCATTAGCGCCATGTCCAATCATTTTTGTGCGAATTGCAACCGTCTGCGCCTGACGGCCGACGGAAACGTGCGTCCGTGCCTGTTCAGCGATGCCGAGTATTCGGTGCGCGACGCCCTGCGCCGTGGTGATGATATGCAGGTACTTTCGATTTGGCGCGATGCCGTGGCCCACAAACCGCAGGAACACGCGATAATTGAGGGCACGCAACGATTTATGTCCCAAATCGGAGGATGATCATATGGCCAAGAGCAGGTACGCCGATGCCACCAAGGCCGCTCGCAGGGCCGCGATGTCTGCCCACAAAGTCACGGCTGCGTCCAGCGATGCCGCCACTGCCGCGCAGCCGACTGCCAGCGCTGTCGCCGAGCCCGCCCGCGACGCCCGTCGCGACGAGCTGACGCACGTGAATGCCAAGGGCGAGGTGCGTATGGTCGACGTGTCCGACAAGGCCGAGACCCATCGCATCGCTATCGCCGAGGGCACTATCCTTATGCATCCCGAGACGCAGGCCATGGTGCTGCAGGATCGCGCCAAAAAGGGCGATGTGCTTGCCTGCGCGCGCGTGGCAGGCATCATGGCCATCAAGCGCACGAGCGATATCATCCCCATGTGCCATCCGCTGCTCATTACCAAGAGCAAGTGCGACATTGCGCCCATCGCTCCGGCGGGGACGCCGGCCGAGGACGTGCCCGAGGGCTGGGCGCCGGCGCGCGCGGACGGGCAGGTTGGCTTTCACGTACTGGTTACGGCCGGCGTGACGGGCAAGACGGGTATCGAGATGGAGGCCCTGACCGGCGCGAGTGCCGCGTGCCTTACGATCTACGACATGTGCAAGGCCGTCGATCGCGGCATGGAGATCGTCGACGTGCGCCTGCTGCACAAGGAAGGCGGCCGCTCGGGCGTGTGGGATCGCGCAGAGCGTCAGGCCGCTGCTGTTGAGGCCGTGGCCGCTGACGGTGTCACACCTGCGAGCGCACCCGTCGCTGTCGCACCCGCAGCTCCGACCCCGACCGTCCCCGCGATCGCGTTTATCGGCTACCAAAACTCGGGCAAGACCACGCTCGTCGAGAAGGTTATCGCCGAGCTCACCCGCCGCGGCCTGCGCGTGGGTTCGCTCAAGCATCACGGACATCACGGCTTTGATATCGACGTGCCCGCTAAGGACACTTGGCGTCATCACCAGGCCGGATCCAAGCACGTGGGCCTCATCTGCGCCACGCGCTGGGCGGAGTACGCCGACACGCGCGAGGAGGACGAGATGCCCGCGCGCGAGCTGCTGTCGCGCTACAACGATGTCGATGTGGTGATCATCGAGGGCTACAAGACCGAGGGCTTCGACAACATCGTGGTCGCGCGCTCCGGTGTCGACCGTCTGCGCGGCAAGAGCTCACTCGACCTGGTCGACGGCCACACGCTGGCCCTTGCCTGCAACGAGGCCCTGGCACGTCAGGCCTTCGACGCCGGCTTTGCGACCCGAGCCATCAACATCAACGACGCCCGAGCCATCTGCGACCTCATCCAAGACCACCTGACCTAAAACCTGCCAAAAAGGGACAGGTTTATTTTGGCAGGTTTTATCTGGGCAAACGTCATTTCCACCACAAAGGGGCCAGGCACCTTTGTGGTGGTTTTTTTCTTTGGTAGATTTTTGGGACATGCCTTAAAATCTACCAAGTAGTTCATGCTGGGCGGAAAGACGGAAGGGGTTCGATGCGACCCTAGTCAGGCATACGGATAGATTGAGCCAATGGACAGCGGATGAATGGCCGCTGCCCGCTATTCGTATGCGATAAGGAGCACCCATGCCCACGCTTGTATTCCCAAAAGTCCGCTCGTCGCTGTCCGTGCAGGCCAAGCGCCTGGTGGCGATGCGCTTTCTCATCTACACCGGGTTTCAGACCAGTTATTTTATCGGCGTTATCGGAACACTCACCTATGCAGACGATGCCTCGGTCGTCGCGACATCGCTGGCCGTCCTGTTTATGAATGTATTTGTGATCCTGGGATCCTTTGCGGGCGGCGCTGCGCTCGACGCATGGGGTCCGCGCCACCATTTCTTGCTGAGCATCGTCGGCACGCTTGCAACTGGCACGGCAATCATCGCCTTTGGTAGCGCGACCGGCGTCGTCCTGCTCGGCGCGGTGTTTCTGGGCTTTACGATGGGATTCGCCCAGCCCATTGCCACGTCCTATCCGGCCTACCTCACCGACGATCCTGTCGAGCTCAAAGACATCAATTCCGCCATCACCATGTTCTCAAACGTGAGTATTGTCGTCGGACCCACGTTGGGCGGCTTTGTCGCGGCGGCTGCGTCGTCGCGCGCGGTGTTTGTGCTTATGATGCTCTTTACCGTGCTGGCGTTCGTCGTCGGTTGGGGCTTTAGGCCGCAGACCAGCCATGTCGCCGGGGATGCGGATGCCGATTCGGCAGAGGAAGGGGAGCGTGCGGGACAAAGCTCCAACCCCAGCACGTCCGCCCGCGCCACCTTCGCAGCCAGCATCAAGACAGTCTTCACCAACAGCGTCCTCGCCCTGCTGTTTTGTATCATTTTTCTTTCGAACTTTGGCTATGGCGCCTTTGACCCGCTCGAGTCGTTTTTCTATCGCGATGTCCTGCACGTCGGCGTTGAGTGGATGGGCTGGCTTTCGTCGGCCTGCGGTGTGGGAGCGGTGCTGGGTGCCGTGCTCGCGCTCCGCTTGCCGCCGCACTTGGTAAACCTAAAAACACTGCTCGTGGCGCTCATGTCCGTGGGCCTGGGAAGCCTGCTCTATGTGGGGACACCGTACGTGGGCGTGGCTCTTGTCGGCCAGATTGCACTGGGCATAGCTTGGGGCATCGTCAACCCGCTTCATAACACCATCGTGCAAACGACGGCTCCGCTCGAGCAGCTCGGTCGCGTCAACTCGGTCATGGGCTTTGGCAATATGTTCGCCGGCGTGGCCCCGCTGGCGATTGCCCCGTGGCTGGCGGCGACATTTGGCGTACAACGGACACTCGTGGGGGCAGGCATGGTCGTGACGGCGGTTCCCGCGGCGTTGCTGCTGTTTGGACGCCGGCATTTTAATCGTGCCGCAAGGCAGTAAAACCCATCACAACATTCGATGAAAATCGCGATTTTGCCAAAAAACATCGAATGTTGTGATGGTTTGGCCCGCAAACGTCATTTCCACCACAAAGGGGCCAGGCACCTTTGTGGTGGTTTTGCTTTGAGGGGCCGCGCCCGCGCCTTGGTATACCATGCACGCCGTTCACGAATACGCCCCACACCGCCGCGCAACCCAGAAAGGCCCCCATGGACACCACCTTCAGCCACATCAAAGCCGTGTTCTGCGATATCGACGGTACGCTGCTCACGAGCCAGCATACGGTGTCCCCGCGCACCGTGGCGGCGATCCGCGCCCTGCGCGACCGCGGCGTGCTTTTTGGCCTGTGCACCGGGCGCGACGCCCACGCGACCGAGGCCATGTACGAGTTCTGGGGCATCGAAGGCCTGGTGGACGTGCTCGTGGGCTGCGGTGGCGCCGAGGTCATCGATCGCGCGCACGCCATCAACGAGCTGAGCTTTCCGCTGCCGGGCGAGACCATCGCGCGCATCTGCAAGCACATGGCGGACCTTCCGGCAACACCCGTCTGCCCCCGAGACGGCGTGTTCTACGTGCCCGAGAGCAACGCGTGCGTCGAGCACCTGTCGCGCGTCGACGGCGTGCCCTACCAGGTGGTCGATTTTGCCGAGTTCTTGCGCGAGCCGCAGCCCAAGGTGATGTTTACCATGGCGCCCGAGGTGATGCCGCGGGTGATTGAGCGGGCGTCGACGTTTGCAGATAACACTGTTAAGGCGGCGGCCCTGCAGACCACGCAGCGGCTCTACGAGTTCATGGATCCGCGCGTGTCCAAGACGCGCGGCCTTGGGCGCGTGACGGAGCTCAACGACATGGAGCTCCAGAACATCTGCGTGTTTGGCGATGCGGACAACGACACCTGCATGGTGGCCGACGCCGGCGTGGGCGTGGCCATGGCAAATGGCAGCGATGCCACCCGTGCCGCCGCCGACTATGTAACCGCCAGCAACGACGAAGACGGCATCGCGATCTTTATCGAGGAACATCTGCTGTAGCGCCGGGGGAGAGCCACCGCAAAGGGGACAGGTGCCTTTGCGGTGGCCTCAGGCGATTTGGGCGAATTGATGCCTAAAATCTGCGCGAAAATTCAAATTTAGTTGTCTGAACATTACGCTTCTAACCACCGATGGGTTAAAGATATTCTCATCAGTTTGGTAGGGTATTCCTCCCGGTTGATGACCTACCGCTCACTGTCGTTATTCGACCGTTCAAAGGATGTTTGCTCTTGAGCAAAAGGTTGTGCAAATAAATAAAATGCTATTAAAAAACTGATAACTAACTTAATTACCAGTAGAAACAGATGTTTTATAGCGAATAAACGAAGGCAAATCTAAACAATTGTCAAGAGAATTAAGAACTTGCACAAAAATGTCGGTTTTGCTGCTCAGATGTTTAAACAATCGTTATAATTGCATCACTTAGCGAGCGCAATTACAGATTGCGCAGATACGTTTGATAGGGAAAGAGCAAGATCGCGGTCTCTTGGGGAGGAGACATCGATGAAAGCGAATTCGGACAAATCTAAGCAGAGTAATAAAGCGACGCGCCGTGTACTGGCAGGCGTTTTGTGCGGAGCCTCCGTGTTGAGCCTGGTACTGTCGCTCGTCATGCCTCCGATCTCGCAGGCCATCGCCAACGATGCCGAGGCGGTTTCTACCGAGGAAACTGTGATGGGGGGGGGTTCCTCAAGTGAGTCTACTGGTATAGACAACAGTACTAACGGGGATGCCGGCACAGACGCCGGTAACCAGAACAGCGACGATGCTGCGAGCGACGACGATGCTCGGCCGGAGGAGCAGTCCAAGTACGAGTCGCAGGCGGAAGATAATGATGCGATGGATGTTAACGCTGTCGCGTCAGCCGAGGAGGCTGCAGAGAGCGAAGAGACAACCACAGCTATTACTAACATTACTAACGCCGATGATTTGTCAGCTAAGCTTCAAGGCGTTGGGGAAAACCAAACTGCCTGCTTCGAGCTTACAGCTGATATTGACTATGCTGGTGAAATCAAACTTGAGAAGAGCGGCAGCAATATAACGCTGAACTTAAACGGGCATAAGATCAAGTGCTTGAACACCGACAAGCCGTTATTTGATGTTGCTAACGGCGCAACACTTACAATTAAGGACGAAATTAAGGACTCCGCGCCGGTGACTGAGACGGTCAACGATGTCCAACAGCTGACTGATCAGGGGCAGAAGCTGGATCCCAATAATTATGGCAAGAAAGTCGAGCTAAATTACGTTGGTGGCATTCCGTCTAATCTTACCTACTACGTGACCAAATCGACTCCGAGTGGTACAGGGACAATCGAGACGCTTGTCAGACATAACGTCGATATTAAGGGCGCCATCGTGGCGTGCGACGGCAACGCAAATCTAAAGCTCATCAATCTGTATAACAACAACGGCAAGGGTGGCACGTTTAACCTTGTGAGCGGCGTGATCACGCAAAAACAAGGCAGCAGCGTTAGCAGCTTGGTCTATGCCGAGAACGGCTCTACCGTCAACATGCGCGGCGGCTATGTGTGTGGAGCTTCTGGCTCGGGTGCGGGCGGCGGAATTGAAATACACGGTAATTCGACCCTCGAGGTTTCCGGTGGCGTAATTGCCGGCAACAGTGCTCCTAGTGGCGGTGGTGTGTATGCTAAAGACTCCACGGTCAACATAACTAATGGCGTAATCTCCGGCAACAGCACGCTTGCTACTGGTGTTGGTTTCGGCGGCGGCATCATGGCCGAAGGCGGCAGCGTTACTGTTTCTGGTGGCTACATTACTAACAATAAATATGCCAATTACTGTGGTAACGATGGTAATGGCGATCATGGCGGTGCTGGACTTGCCGCTAAAAACGGTACTCATGTCACCATTTCGGGCGGCCAGATCACGGGCAACTATTCTGAGGAAGCCGGCGGCGGCGTCTATGTGACCGACATCGAACACCAAGGGGCGAGCTCGCGCAAGACAATGGCATGGCTCAACATTACGGGGGGAACTATTGCCTCTAACGTGAGTTTTCGCTCTGAGGGTGCCGGCATTCGCGTGGGCCAGATGGTTGACGCGATGATAAAAGGAGCGTCAAATTCAAATCCAGTCTATATCACTAATAACCACTGCATGTCTCGCTTTGACTGGGGTGGAGGCGGCATCTTCGTCCAGGGCGATTCTAAGGTCGCGTCTAATGCTGGTAGGCTATTTGTCTATAACTCCTATATAAGCAGCAATGAGGCCGGTGGCTACGGTGGCGGCGTTGCGGTTTGCCCGACGGGTAAGACTTTGGTGACAGGCACCGACGGCACGGCGATTTTCGGTAATACTTCTGCCGGAAATGAGCAAAACGCGAACGATTACGAATCCGTGAGTAATACAGGCAATAACGGCACCCCCCATCTTTCCGGCGGTGGTCACGGTAAGGACCAGGACTCCGACGCCTACAATGCCGAAGTGTTTCGCAAAAACGGCCACGCGGACTTCTTCCTTGCGGCGGAGGGTCATACGACTCCGATCGCGGCGGTGATTGGCAAAATGCTTGGCGGCGGCGATGCTAAGTATCGGGGAAGCTTAGAGCTTCAGAAAGCCATTACTATCCCCGCTAACGGTGGCGTGCAGGTATATTACAGCATCGGCCTGAGTTCGGATGTTAAGGCTCAAGACCCCGAGGCGATCAATGCGCGAAAGGCTGCGCTAGAGGCGGGCGCGACGTTTATCACGGGCAATTATTCCTGGAACCATGGCGGCGGCATCATGTCGAACGGCGACCTGTACATGGGCGCGCCTGAGGACACGTATGTCTATCCGAGCCTCAAGCTCAAGGCGACCAAGAAGCTGGAAGGCCGCAAGCTCAATGATGGGGAGTTCTCCTTTACGGTGTATCGCAAGGATTCAGACGACCCTTTGGCTGGCACGACAGCTGGCACGACATTCAATCGCGACGTTTGCACCGAGGTTGGAACAGCAGCAAATGATGCAGAAGGCAGCATTACGTTTGACCTTGGTGAACAATTCGCATCGAGTGGCGCGGGTAACGAAATCACATACTACTTGGTCGAAGATCCCGGTGGTGATTCTGGCATCACGTACGACTCCAGCGTGTATAAGATTGTGGTGACGGCCGAAGATACCAAGACCTTGCTCATGTCTGTTCCGAGTAAAGAAAACTCAAGCCAACTGAAGGATCTTTACATCCATAACTACACGATTAAAAACGTCGGTGTAACCAAGTACGAATTCCGCGAGTCGTCTGGGAAGTGGGAGAACGTAAAAGCGAGGAGCAAGGTGCAGAAGAGTGGAGACTATTATCCAATTATCTGTGAGGGTGACTCCACGACTTTCACTAACAAGTTCACTCCGTACGACTCGAAGGGCTCCTGGACGCCTATGGCGACTAAGGTCGTTGAGGGTGGCGAGATGAAGGAGTTCACGCTCCAGCTTGCGACCGACACAGATTTTACGGATATCGTTAGCAGCAAGTCCACCACTGCCGACGGCGACAAGTCCCAGACCCTGAGCTTCGACAAGATTGATTACAAACTCGATCAACTCGACCAGCTCGCGTCTGGCCCCACTGGCCGTGGTGCTTCCAAGACCTTCACGTACTACGTGCGCGAGAAAGACGACGGTTCGCTGTTCTCGCACTATACGTACGACAAGTCGGTCTATCAGATTACGGTTAACGCGACTGACGACTCTAACCACCATATCGACGTCACTGCGACCTACAAGCAGATTCAGGATCGTGATGGCAATGAAGTGACCACTGACACGCCCCACGACCTCACTGGCAAGTCCACTCCCACCTTCACCAACACCTACTCCACCTCTTTGCCCCTTTCTGGTATGTCGGGCGTCACTCTGACGTACCTTGCCGGCGCGGCGATGCTTTGCGTCGCTGCGGCCTGGATGCACGTTCGTCGCAAGGCGAGCGCGAGGGGAGGTGAGCGTCGTGAATAAGAAAGTTTGCTCCTTCCCGATCTTGTTTGCGCGGCTTGCCCTCCTGATCGGCATCTGCGCGGTTGTGTTCCCCGCATCCGCGCAGGCCGCGCCGACCTCGACCGGTTCCATCACGGTGAGCGGCGCCGTGGCGAGCAACTACGACGCCTACCAGATTTTTAGCGCCAACGTCGTCGACGGCGACGGCGACGCCAAGACCTTTACCGACCTCGCTTGGGCAAGCGACGCCGCGCGCGACGCTGTCCTGCCTGTGCTGCACAGCGCCGGCATGCCCGATTCCCAGACCACCGCGCAGGAAGCTGCCGAGTGGCTCAACACCGATTCCCACCTTACGAGCGCGCTGAGCGCACAGCTCGCTCGTTCCCTCCAGAGCTCTGGCGCCGTGCCCGTGGCCCTTAACGCGGGCACGGCGGCCGAGCTGCCCTGCGGCTACTGGCTCATCGTCGCCAGAGACGACGCCATCGCCCAGGGCGAGGCCGGCACCGCGCCGATCATGGCGCTGGTGGGCGGCAACGCCGTCACCGTCAAGCCCAAGGCCGCGACGCCCAAGGTCGCCAAGCACGTGCTGGAGGACAACACCGCCGCATGGCAGAAGGCCGCCGACGCCACGGTCGCCGACGACCTGTACTGGCGCCTCTCTGCCACGGTCCCGGCCGGGCTCACCGCCTACGACACCTATACGGTGCAGTTCGTCGACACCATGAGCGCGGGGCTCGACCTCTCCAAGGTCGCCGCGAGCATACACGTGTACGTGGCGGCGGGAGCGGACGGCGGCTTCGACGCCGTTGCCACCGGCAAGGACGGACGCGCCGGCACTAAGGCCGCGAAGGGCTGGACCGACATCACGGCCCAGTGCGCCACCAAGGTGGCCGCGGACGGGACCTTCATCGTGCACACCGGCGACCTGGTCGCCGCGCTCGGCGGGGCCGACGCCTTCGCCACGGGCGCCCGCGTGGTCGCTGTGTACAACGCGCCGCTCAACAGCGCATGCAACCACGGCATCGCGAAGGGCAACCCCAACGAGGCCTACCTGCGCTACCCGCGCTCTCCCTTTGCCGACCAGTCCGGCGACGCCGGCTTCACCAGCACGCCGAGCGACGATGCATGCGCCTACGCCTGGGATCTCGCGCTCACCAAGCGCGGCAGCGACGGCGACAAGCCGCTGCCCGGGGCGGTCCTGAGCATCACCGACGACCGCGGTCGCGCGCTGGCGGCCGACGGCACGTGGGATGCGCAAGGCAAGGCCACCGTCACCACGGGCGAGGACGGCCGCGTGACCGTCTCGGGCGTGGACTCGGGCAAGCTGGAGGTCCGCGAGCTCAAGGCGCCCAAGGGCTACACTGCCTTTGAGGGCACGCGCTCCGTGACGGTCAAGGCCGAGGGCCTGGACGTCGACCAGGTGGCCGCCGCCAAGCCTAAGGTGACCGTATCGGCCGAAAGCCCTCTGCGAGTTGATGCCGCCGATGCCGGGAAGGGTTTAGTCGAGTTGTCGGTGCTTAACACCCCAAGTAACGAAGTGAGTCGAGGCTTTATGCCCTCGACGGGAGATAGAATGTTGGTGTTGGTAACGGCTTTGGCCGTCATCGGAGTAGTGGCTATTGTCGTCGCGCTCGTCATCAAGCGGGGAGGAGGTCGCCATGATAAATAATTGTCCCCCCCTGCTCAATGGCGTACTGCCTCCGTAGCGATTAGAGCGCAGGGAAATGAGCCTGCTGACTTTTGGTGATGACGAGAATTAAAGCAACCTCCAAGAAAGAGGTCCCAACATGAAAACAACCAAGAACATCGCACGCCTGGCAGTAACCGCCGGCCTCACCGCAGCCCTGAGCTTCGGCGGCGTTATGGCCCCGGTGACCATGGCGTTTGCCGAGGGAACGGGGTCGACCGTCACGTTCGAGGACGCCGATTACGCTGCGTCCACGACCTATAAGGGTATCCAGATCTTCAAGGCAAAGGTCACGACGACCGGTGGGAATACGACGGTGAGTAGCATCGAATGGGCCAGCTCCGAAGCCCAAACTGCTGTCGTAAACGCCATCAAGACAAAGGATGCATCCTACGATAGCAAGAACGCACAGGATGCTGCCGATTGGCTTAGCACCAAATCTGAAGTTACCGGGACCGATTCGAAGGTTGCTAGCGACAACGTTCTCAGTCTAATCGCCGATGGCCTGAAGAGCAGCACCGCCTGGGAGGTGACGAGCGAGGGCAGTGCATCCCTTTCCGGACTCGGCGCCGGCTACTGGCTCTTCCTCACCGCTACTCCCAGTAAGCCTGCTGACAAGTCGACCGATGTGTTCACCTCTCCCGTCTACGCCGTGATCGACGGCGTAGACGCGACGACCGTTACGCCAAAGAAGGGCGTGCCCACTGTCGAGAAGAAGGTCCTCGACGATGCCGACGCCGCCGATGCCACCGACATCAAGGGCTCCAACAAATGGAATGATGTCGCCGATTCCCAGATCGGCCAGGAAGTTAACTACAAGCTGACCGGCACGATCGCCAGCAACTACGCTACCTTTGGCACGTATGCTTACAAGTTCACCGACGGGCTTTCCAATGGCCTTGACTATGTCAAAGGCTCGGTTAAGGTGTACGCGCTGAACGGCGAGACTTACAGCGAGATTGAGTCGAACAATTATACCGTGACGGATGCTGATGCTAGCAACAACAACACGCTGACGGTCGAGTTCAAGACCGGAGACGGCAAGAAGGGCCTCAAGGACGTCGCGAGCGTGACCGCCGACACCAAGATCGTTGTCTTCTACAAGGCAAAGCTCAACGGCAACGCCGTGATCGGCAACGCAGCCGACGGCAACAAGCGCGGCAACCCCAACACCGTCAAGCTCGAGTACTCCAACAACCCGTATGCCGAGGACACGGGCGAGACGATCGAGGATACCGTCGCCGACTTCGCTTTCAGGCTCAACCTCAACAAGGTCGACCAGGGCACCGAGAAGGGCCTTGCGGGCGCCGTCTTCACCATCCAGTCCGCTGATGCGAACACTCAAGACCAGTATATCGCCTCGAAGGACGACCCCACCGCGGGCGTCGTCGCGGGCCAGCTCGTGACCGTTGCCGGCACCACCAGCCTTCCCGGTTACGTGAAGTTCACGTCTGGCGATAATGGCCAGATTGCCGTGAAAGGTCTCGATGAAGGCTCCTACAAGGTGACCGAGGTCCAGGCTCCCAATGAGAATTACACCAAGGCCAACCCCTTCACTTTCACCATCACCGCGACGTATGATGACGCGAGCATGAAGGTGACGGGCCTCACGGCGGCGGTTTCCAAGGCCGACGAGGGCCGCACCGACATCGCCTTCGGTAAGCTCGACGGCAATGACGGAGACAATAAGCTGACCGGTACGGATGGCACCGGCACCAACGCCGCCACCGGTGAGATCACCATCAACGTCGGCAACACCAAGTCCGTCGGCCTCCCGCTGACCGGTCTCAACGGCGTGACCTTCACTTGGATCGCTGGTGGCGCGGTGCTGTGCATCGGCGTGGCGCACCTCATCCGCAGCCGTAAGCAGGCTGAGGAGTCCGAGCAGGAGTAACGCTCACTCACCCATCCCTTTGGCAGGTGGGATGTGATGGCCATGAGACTTGCGGACACTTTTCTCGTTCATCCACGTTCTTGCTTTGCCATCCTCTTTTCGGGGCAGACTCCACGCTGGAGTTTGCCCCGTTTTTTTGGATAACGCAGGCAGCCTCCATCGTCCGATGCGGGTACGTTCGTCATCGCGTTTCTTGACTCGTATGAGGTTCGGATTAAGGTCCGTAGGCGCACGCGCGGTGCGGACGGTAGAAGGCATTTGCGCCGCAAGCGCAAATAAGAATGCCCGGGGGTCGGATCCCGGGCATTTAACTAAAGCTGAAAACTAGGCTGCCCGCGCTCCTAAGTACTTACGCGGGGTGCGTCGTTTTCTGTTGACATTGTATCCCGAATCGCCCCGCCGATCCGGGACATTTTGAAAACGCAAATGCTGGCCTATGCTCGCGCCGCACAATGCTGTCTAGCTGTGTTGTCCGGCGCGGAAGCCCGCGATTCGGCTATTATTTGTTTAGACAACCCGAGCTGTAGAGGAGTGACCGGCGATGGTGCAGGGCGCCAAACATATGAAGAGCAATAACGCCGCGGACAACGGCGGCTCAAGCCCTCAGCCCAAACCTCAACCAAAGCCCAAGCGCCGTCGCAAGCGGCTGCCGCGCTGGGCCGACCGGCTCATCACCATCGTCATCATCCTTATCGGCGTGGGCCTTATGACTTGGCCGTGGATCTTGGACCGGCTCGAGGCCTCGGGCGTGTTCAACCAGATCAGCACGGTCTCCAGCACCGTGGACGCGCTGTCTGCCGAGGAGCGCGAACGCATCCTGCTCCAGGCGCGCTCCTTTAACGAGCAGCTTGCGGGCGAGGCCACCGAGCTTCCCGCCGACCAGATCGAGCCCTACGCCCAGCAGCTCATCTTTGACCGCGACCCCATGATGAGCTGGGTCGAGATCCCCTCCATCGACGTGAGCATGCCCATCTACCACGGCACGAGCGAAGAAGTCCTTATGGCAGGCGTCGGCCACCTGGAGGGCACGAGCCTGCCGGTGGGCGGCACCTCGACGCATTGCGTGCTCACCGCGCACTCGGGCATGCGCAACCTGAGCATGTTCGACGACATCCACTCGCTGGAGCCCGGCGACCTGGTGCTGCTGCACACCATGAACAAGATGCTCGCCTACAAGATGGTGGACTCCGAGGTCGTGCTGCCCGAGGAGATGGAGTCGCTGACCATCGAGCCCGGCGCCGACAAGGTGACGCTCGTCACCTGCACGCCCTACGGCGTGAACGACCATCGCCTGCTGGTGCATTGCGTGCGCACCAAGTACAGCAAGAAGGACGTCGACAAGCAAAAGTCGCTGGCCGGCCGCCACTGGGGCAAGCGCGAGTTTGCCGTGCTCATTGTGGTCGTAGCCGTTATGCTGTTGCTGCTGGACATCGTGATCCACGCGGTCCGCAAACGTCGCAAGGCCAAGGCCTCGGCATAAGACATTCTTCAGAACCACCACAAAGGGGACAGGCACCTTTGTGGTGGCCGGGACTCCCGAACCATCGCAACATTCGATGAAAATCGCGATTTTGGCGAAAAGCGTCGAATGTTGTGATGGTCTTCGTTGTGGGCGGGACGGTTTTGCATTGTGGCGATGCAGATTTTGCTGCATAACCGCCGGGACGCATCCGCCGTCCTCGTTACGTTTTCGCTGCATTTGGGTAAAGCGCCTGCTCCAAGCGGCGTTGCCTTGTATACTAGAGCGGTTTATCTGTTATGCGGAAGGGAGCGCCTATGGCACTCAGCGAGAAAGACGTGCGCGGCATCGCCGAGTACGCAAAGATCGCACTGACCGATGACGAGCTCACCCAGATGACGTCCTACCTGAACGACGCCGTCCAGATGCTCGAGCCCGTCCTGCAATATGACTTACCAGACGTGGAGCCCACGTTCCATCCTATCGGAAGCCTGTCCAACGTGATGGGCGATGACCTGCGCGAGCCCGAGCGCGACCTGCCGCTCGACATTGCGCTCGAAAACGCCGGCAGCGCGCGCGACCGCTACTTTCGCGTGCCGTCCATTTTGGGAGAGGGGGAGAGCGAGTAATGGCGCTAAGCTTCGATTCCTTTACCGCCGCCCAGATCGCCGCAGGCGTTGCCGCCGGCGACTTTACCGCTACCGAGGTGGCCCAGGCCTCCCTTGCCGCCATCGAGGCGCGCGAGGGCGGGGTCCAGGCATTCCTGCAGGTGGCGCCCGAGCTTGCGCTCGAGGCCGCCGCGCGCGTGGATGCCGACCGTGCCGCAGGCAAGCCGCTGCCCCCGCTCGCGGGCGTGCCGCTGGCCATTAAGGACAACATGAACCTCGTGGGTACGCGCACCACCTGCGCTTCCCGCATGCTCGAGAACTACCAGAGCGTCTACACCGCCACCTGCGTCCAGCGCATGCTCGATGCCGGCTGCCTGCCCATGGGCAAGGCCAATATGGACGAGTTTGCCTTTGGCAGCTCCACCGAGAGCTCGGCGTTCCATCGCACTAACAACCCCTGGGATACCGAGCGCGTGCCCGGCGGCTCCTCGGGTGGCTCCGCTGCCGCCGTCGCCGCGGGCGAGGTCGCGCTCTCGCTGGGCTCGGACACCGGCGGCTCCATTCGCCAGCCGGCGTCGCTGTGCGGCGTGGTGGGCTTTAAGCCCACGTATGGCGCCGTGAGCCGTTACGGCGTGGTTGCCTTCGGCTCGTCGCTCGACCAGGTTGGCCCCTTCGGCCGCACGGTCGAGGATGTCGCGCTGGCCATGAACGCGCTTACCGGTGCGGGCCACGATCCGTATGACTGCACCAGCCAGGACTGTGCCGTCGACTTTACCGAGCACCTCAACGACAGCATCGAGGGCAAGCGCGTGGGCATCATCCCCGCGTTTATGGAGGCCGAGGGCCTGACGCCCGAGGTCAAGGCCGCTGTTCAGCGCGCCGCCCAAGAGCTGCAGAACCAGGGCGCCGAGCTCGTGGAGGTCGACCTGCCGCACCTGGACGCCGCCATCGCTGCCTACTACGTCATCGGCCCGGCCGAGGCGTTCTCCAACCTGGCCCGTTTCGACGGCATTCGCTACGGCTATCAGGAGGAGGGCTGCGCCAACCTGTCCGACCAGAGTTCGCTCTCGCGCGCCCATGGCTTTGGCGCCGAGGCCAAGCGCCGTCAGATGCTCGGCGCCTACCTGCTGAGCTCGGGTGTGTACGACAAGTACTACTATGCCGCGCAGAAGGCCCGCACGCTCATCACGCAGGACTACGACGCCGCGTATGCCAAGGTGGACACCATCCTGATGCCCGCCTCGTCGCGCACGGCCTTTAAGTTTGGCGAGATCAGCGACCCCACGCAGATGTACCTCTCCGACCTGTACACCATCTCGCTCAACATTTGCGGCAACGGCGGTATCTCGGTGCCGCTGGGCCTGGGCGAGGACACTCAGCTGCCCGTTTCTGCCCAGCTGGTGGGTCCGGCGTTTAAGGACCGTCAGCTGCTCACGTTTGCCCGCGCCCTGGAGCGCGGCTTTGCCGATGCCGCCACGGGTGCGCCCGTGCTTTCCGTCGCGCCCGATTTTGCCGGGAAGGGAGGCGAGCTGTAATGAAGGAGCTTTCCGAGGTCCTGCAGGATTGGGAGGCCGTGATCGGCCTGGAGATCCACACCGAGCTCACCGCACTCGATACCAAGATGTTCTGCAACTGCAAGCTCAGCCACGATGACGAGCCCAACGCCAACGTGTGCCCGGTGTGCCTGGGCCTGCCCGGTGCCCTGCCGGTGCCCAACAAGCGCGCCATCGAGAGCATCGTCAAGGCCGGTCTCGCCACCAACTGCGAGATTCAGCGCCACTCGATGTTCTACCGCAAGCACTACTTCTATCCCGATATGGCCAAGAACTTCCAGACCACGCAGGGTCCAGTCGCCTTTGCCATGTACGGTCATCTTGATCTGGACGTGACCGGTCGCGGTGCCGCCGAACGCCCCGACTGCGCGTTTGGCGAGGCCGAGGCCCAGAGCCTGGCGAGCGCCTCAGCCAATGCCGAGGGTCTGTCTACGTCCATGTCCTCCACGATGCGCGAGGGCAATCAGCGCGCCGGCCACCTGGCCAGCTACGATGCATCTAACCTGCAGATGCCTGAGCGCCGCGAGGACGGTTCCTACACGGTGCCCATCCGCATCCTGCGCATCCACATGGAGGAGGACGCCGCCAAGATGGTGCACGTGGGCGGTGCCGAGGGCCGCATTACCGCCGCGGCCGAGTCGCTCGTTGACTACAATCGCTGCGGTACGCCTTTGATTGAGCTCGTGACTGAGCCCGATCTGCGCACACCCGAGGAGGCTCGCCTGTTTATGGAGAAGCTCCGTCGCATCTTTGTGACGCTGGGCATTTCGGACTGCTCCATGGAGAAGGGCTCCATGCGCTGCGACGGCAACGTGTCGCTGCGTCGCCGTGGCGAGACCAAGTTGGGCACCAAGACCGAGCTCAAGAACCTCAACTCGTTTAAGAGTCTGCACGACGGCCTTGCCTACGAGATTTGCCGCCAGGCCGAGGTGCTCGAGGAGGGCGGCATCATCTATCAGGAGACCCGCCACTGGGAGCCCAGCCGCAAGCGCACCGTGGTCATGCGTGTGAAGGAAACGGCAGACGACTATCGTCTGTTCCCCGATCCCGACCTGGCGCCGTTCGATCTGGACGACGGGTTTATCGACCGCTGCCGTCGCGAGATTCCCGAGCTGCCCGATGCCAAGCGCGCCCGTTTTGAGGCCGACTTTGGCATTAAGACGGCCGACGCCGAGCAGATTGCCGGCGACCCCGAGTTTGCCGACTTCTTTGAGGCCGCCGCTGCCGGTATGGCTGGCAAGGAGGCCCAGACGGTCGCAAACCTGCTGGTGAACGAGATGATCGCCTACCTTAAGGGCGCGGGCGTGTCGCTCGCCGAGTCCGGCATCGTGCCGGCTCAGGTGGCGGCACTCGCCAAGCTGCTGGCGACCGATGCCATCAGCTCCAACCAGGCGCACGAGGTCTTTGAGGCCATGGCCCAGACCGGCGACGACCCCAACAAGATCGTCGACGAGCGCGGCATGCGTCAGGTGAGCGACGCCGGCGCGCTGCAGCCTATCGTGGATGAGGTGCTGGCAAACTGTGCCGAGCAGGCGCAGCAGTACCGTGACGGCAACCAGAAGGTCATCGGCTTTTTGGTGGGCCAGTGCATGAAGGCGAGCCGCGGCAAGGGCAACCCGAAGCTCTTCAACGAGTTGCTGAGAACGTCGCTCTCGTAGCTGCGAGGCCGGGGAAGCCCCGAGTCGCCGGGGTATTTCCTCCAAATTTCAAACAGTCCTATGCAAGACGAAGGCCACATTTAGTGGCCTTCTTTGCATGCGGAACTCATTTGGAGCAAACACCCCGGCGACTCGGGGCTTCCCCGGCCAGACGACTCGGCCGTTTGGGTCAGGCGGGCTGGATTGAATTTGGTGAATGAGGGCGCTGTTGGCGCCTTCATTCTTTATATATGTTGGGAGCGCCAAGCGGTGGGGGTGGTGCCGGTGTGTTGCTTGAAGGCTTGGGCGAAGGCGGCCTGCTGAGGGTAGCCTAGACGCTCTGCCACCTGCGCTATCGTGAGCGCGCTATCGGCCAAAAGGTCCTGTGCTCGCTCCATACGGCGTCTGCGAATGTAGGCGCCCAGGGACTCGCCAGTTTGGGCCTTAAAGGTGGCGCATAGTTTGGAGCGGCTTGTGTAGAGCCTCTCGGCCACCTCGTTGATACCCACGCGTCTGCCTTTGTCGAGCGTGCGCTCAATCATTGCCGTTGCTTCTTCGGCAATGGTTATGCTGACACGTGTGTCTGCCGCTTGCCGCGCCTGCTTGTGCGCCGCGCGCGAACAGGCGAGCTCCGCGACCATGGTCTCCACGATGCCCTGCATATAGACATGTCCGCCTGCGGTGCGGGCGCGGTCCTCGTTAATCCTGCGCAACGTGTGGCAGATGGCAGACGTCGCCTCCTCGTGCCATGGCTCGGCAAACGCCTCAAAGACCCCTGCGAACTCGGTGGGATAGCGGTGCTCCAGTTCGTCAAAATATCCAGGCAAAAAGAGTACCGAGCGCGAGTGGTAGAGTTGCCCTGCAAACAGTGGGCTTAACTCCTCGCCACAGTTATCTTGGATAAAGCTGCAAACGACATTGTTTGGCCACGGTCCATGCAAGAGTGTAAGGTTCGCAGGCGTTATGCCAGCCTCGGGCATGCATGTAAGTGTGGGCGCGCTGACCTCGCTCACGCAGGCGTACGGCTCTGGTGTGTATTCGGCCAGGTACATATCGTGCGTCGGGGTAATGAAATGCTCTATGACGATGCAGGTGGGGGAGAGGGGCATGATCCATGCGCGTCCGTGCGCCCGATCGTTTGCCACCTCGCCGGTAAAGACGGCGCCCTTGCCGGAAAGCTCCAGGCCAAACTGCTCAAACTGCGGTGCGTAGAGCTCGGTTATGTCGGTCGCGGCCCGATGCATTTTCGAAAGCGTCCCCTTCCTTTGCAGAAACATCCACGCCTGGCTCGATTGTGTGCCTTGGCTAACATATCAATGATAAGTTGATTAAGGTTAACTCTCAAGCCGTTAGAAAGGAATCTCATGGCAAAGGGATCAAAAAGGGAAGGCGGCGGTATCGGCGAGCTACTTGCATATGCCGGCGACCGTAAATTCCTAACGTATTTGGGCATGGCGCTCTCGGCGCTCTCGCAGCTGCTGGGCTTTGGCCCGTACGTGTGCATCTGGTTTGTTGCGCGAGACCTTATCACTGTGGCGCCTAACTGGAGCGAAGCCACCGATATCGCGATGTATGGCTGGTGGGCCGTGGGTTTTGCCCTGGCAAGCATCGTAGTGTATTTCGCAGGCCTCATGTGCACGCACCTGTCTGCGTTTCGCTGCGCGTCCAATATCCGCAAGACTGTGAGCGAGCACCTGCTTAAGCTGCCGCTTGGCTACTTTGACATGCACGCCACCGGTGAGCTGCGCCGTATTGTAGACGGATGCGCTGCCTCCACCGAGACGCTGCTCGCACACATGCTGCCCGATATCGCCGGCGCCACCGCCATGGTCGTGGGCCTGCTCGTGCTGCTTTTCGCCCTCGATTGGCGTTTGGGTGCGGCATGCCTAATCTCGGTCGTCGTTTCGTTTTGCGCCATGGCCACCATGATGAGCGGCAAGGGCGCCGAGTTTATGAAGGCTTACATGGGCGCGCTGGTCAAGATGAACAAGACCGGCACCGAATACGTACGCGGCATCCCCGTGGTCAAGGTCTTCCAGCAGACGGTCTACTCCTTTAAGGCGTTTCACGATGCGATCGCCGAATACGCCGACATGGCGCAAAGCTATGCGGGCACGTTCTGCCGAGGCCCGCAGGTGCTCAACCTTACCGCGCTCAATGGCCTCGTGGCATTTCTTTTGCCCGTGGCGTTGCTGTTGGCGCCGGGCGAGACGGACTTCGCGCACTTTATGGTCAACTTCACGTTTTACGCGATCTTTTCGGCCGTGGTGCCGACGGCCATGACCAAGCTCATGTTTGTGGGCGAGGCGTCTCAGATGAGTGCCGATTCGCTGGCGCGCATCCGAAGCGTTATGGATTCCAAGCAGCTCTCCGTGCCTGCCCAGCCCAAGCACCCTATCGGCAGCGATGTGCGCTTTGAGGATGTAAGCTTTACCTACGAGGGTGCCGAAGCGCCTGCCGTCGATCATGTGAGCTTTAGCGTTCCCGCAGGTAGCACCCTTGCGTTGGTTGGTCCCTCGGGCGGCGGTAAGTCAACCTGCGCAAGCCTGATCCCGCGTTTTTGGGATGTTTCCTCGGGTCGCGTGCGTGTGGGCGGCGTAGACGTTCGCGACATGGATCCGCACGAGCTCATGGACCAGGTCGCCTTTGTGTTTCAGACCAACCAACTGTTCCGGCAAACACTTGCCGATAACGTGCGCGCCTCCAAGCCTACGGCCACTGACGACGAAGTGCGTGCGGCCCTCTCCGCAGCTCAGTGCGACGACATTGTGGCCAAGCTCCCGCAGGGTATTAACACCATGCTCGGTGCTGGAGGGGCATATCTTTCGGGCGGCGAGGTACAGCGCGTGGCACTCGCCCGCGCGATCCTTAAAGACGCACCTATCGTGGTGCTCGATGAGGCCACAGCGTTTGCCGACCCCGAGAACGAGGCGCTCATCCAGCGTGCCTTTAGCAAACTGGCGGCGGGTCGCACGGTCATTATGATCGCGCACCGGCTTTCGACCGTGGTGGGGGCCGACAAGATCGTGGTGCTCAACCAAGGTAGCGTGCAGGAGACTGGCGCCCATGCCGAGCTGCTGTCCCAAAACGGTCTATACGCCAAGATGTGGGCCGAATACGAACAGGCCGCGAGCTGGAAGATCACTGCTGCCGCGGATGCCGCCGTCACGAAGGGAGGCGAGGCCTAAATGTTCGCCTCATTCCAAAAGAAGTATTTCCTATCCGATAAAGGCGTCGCCGGCGTAAAACGCGGCATTTTCTGGACCGCGCTCACCAATCTCATTGCCATGGCCGGCATGGGCTTATTGTTCCTGGTCATGGCCGGTTTTGTCGAACATCTCGCCACCGGTGCCGACCTGCCGGATGCCCTGCCGATTGTGGGCGGCCTCCTGGTCTTTTTCGTGTTGCTCTTTGCCTCTAACTGGCAGCAGTATTACTACACCTACTGCATCTTTTACGAGGAGTGCGGCAAGCAGCGTATGGAGATTGCCGAGCGCTTGCGCAAGCTGCCGCTGTCGTTTTTTGGCCGTCGTGATCTGGCCGATTTAACCGAGACCATCATGGGCGACGTCCAGGCCATGGAGCACGCCTACAGCCACGTGCTGGGAGAGCTTTGGGGTGCCATCATCGCAAGCGCCATTGTGTTCGTGGCGTCGCTGTTCTTTTGCTGGCAGCTGGCGATCGCGGCGTTTTGGAGCGTGCCCGTGGCCTTTGCCGTGCTGTATCTGACACGCGGCCCCATGACCCCGGTGTTCGACCATGTGCGTGCCGAGAAGGTCAAGGTTACCGAGGCGATCCAGGAGACGCTCGACTGCGTGCGCGAGATCCGCGCCACCAACCAGGAGACTCATTATCTTGAGGGGCTCAACGCCGTGATCGATGCCGAGGAGCGCGAGACCACCAGAGGCGAGCTCGCCAATGGGCTTTTGGTCAACTCCGCCTTTGCCATCCTGCGCCTGGGGATTGCCACCACGTTGGTCACGGGCGCTGCGATGGTCGCCTCCGGCCAGGTCGACTTTTTGATGATGTTTGCCTTCCTGCTTATGGTGAGCCGCATCTATGCGCCCTTTGATCAGGCGCTGATGCTGATGTCCGAGCTGTTTGCCGCCGAGTCGTCGGCCAAGCGCATGCGTTCCATCATGGAAGAGCCCGTGGCGCGGGGCAGCGAGCAGTTTGAGCCCGTAGGCCACGATGTGGTGTTCGATCACGTGGCATTTGGCTATGGTGCGGGCGAGGACGGCCGCGCCGGCGAGAAAGTTCTTACCGATGTGAGCTTTACCGCCAAGGAAGGCGAGGTCACGGCACTGGTCGGTCCTTCGGGCTCCGGTAAGTCCACGGTGAGCCGCCTGGCCGCGCGCTTTTGGGACGCCACCGAAGGCACGGTCACCGTGGGCGGCGTGGATGTTGCGAGCGTGGATCCCGAGGCGCTGCTGCGCGACTACGCCATTGTGTTCCAAGACGTGCTGCTCTTTGACGACACGGTGATGGGAAACATCCGTCTTGGTCGTCGCGATGCCACCGATGAGGAAGTGCTTGCTGCCGCGCGTGCCGCCAACTGCGACGAGTTTGTGAGCCGCATGCCGCAGGGCTATGACACCATGATCGGCGAGAACGGCTCCAAGCTGTCCGGCGGTGAGCGCCAGCGCATCTCTATCGCCCGTGCGCTGCTCAAAGACGCGCCTATCGTGCTGTTGGACGAGGCGACGGCGAGCTTGGATGTGGAGAACGAGACCGTGGTTCAGCAGGCGCTCTCCCGTCTGCTTGCAGGTAAGACGGTTATCGTTATTGCCCACCGTATGCGCACGGTGGAAAATGCCGATAAGATCGTTGTACTCAAGGATGGTGTGGTTGCCGAGCAGGGCACTCCGGCGCAGCTCAAGGCGGCAGGTGGAGAATTCGCCCGCATGGTGGCGCTGCAAAAGGAAGCAGCTACCTGGCAGTTGTAAGAAGGGGCAAAGGGACAGTCCCTTTCTCACATTGACAATCGGTTACTCCGCATCGTTAATTTTCAAAAGGTTAGCCATGGCTGACCTAGATAGTTAGATAAAATTGAGATATTTCAAAAGCGTGCTCGAGCAAACTTGTTTACTCGGGTGCTGAAGCACCATGCCGCGTCCAATGCGGCAAAAAGGAGAAGCAACATGAAGAAGTCGACGTTCAATACCCTGCTTGTCGGTGGCGGTTTTCTGCTTGGCACGGCCGGCATCAAGCTGCTTACCAGCGCTCCGGTAAAGAACGCCTGCGTGCAGGGTATCGCGTGCGGCATGCGCATCAAGAACGGCTACCAGGACATGGTCGAGCAGGCCAAGGCTAATGTCGACGACATGGTTGCCGAGGCTGCTTACATCACCCAGAGCGAGGCCGCTGCTGACGAGGCAGCCGAGTAACGCTCCCAGGCACAAACTATGAGATTCTCGATTATTAGCGAGATCCCCGGCAGGACCCGTCTTCAATTGGCGGGTCCTGTGCCAGAGAGCGATCTCGATGCACTTCTTAAGCTTGGCGGCGACATCGACGGCGTGCACAAGGTGCGCGTCTACGGCCGCATTGGCCAGATGGCACTCGAATACGACGAGTCGCGCCGCGATGCCGTGCTGGCCGCCGTCGGTGCGCTCGACGCTCAGGCCATCGCCGACGCAAAGACGGGTTACGTGATGCAGCTTGAGCCACGCAAGCACAAGCTCGTCATGGATCTTGCCACACTTATCGGCGCCCACTACGCGCGCCGCTGGTTCTTGCCGACGCCTCTGCGTGCTGTGTTTGTCGTGGCCGGTTACATGGCATTTTTGCGCGCCGCCCTCCGTGAGCTCGCGCAGCCGCGCCTGACCGTTCCCGTGCTCGATGCTTCGGCCATTGGTATCTCGTTTGTCAAACGCGACGTCGATACCGCCGGCCAGACGATGTTCCTGCTCAACGTGGGCGAATTGCTCGAGGACTACACGCGCGCCATGAGCGAAAACGAGCTCATCAACTCGCTGCTCGACGTGCCCGATAAGGCACAAAAAGTGGTCGGTGACACCGAGGTAAGCGTTGCCGCCACCGAGCTCGAGCCCGGCGACTTGGTAGCCGTGCGCACTGGCATGTCCATTTGCATCGACGGTGTTGTCGAGCAGGGGAGCGCTATGGTCAACCAAGCGACCCTGACCGGCGAGCCGCTGGCCGTCGAGCGTAGCGCAGGCGACGACGTGTTCGCCGGCACCGTCGTGGAAGACGGCAGCATCTTGGTGCGCGTGCGCGCCAATACGGCGCAAACCAAACTGCGCTCAATCGTCTCGCTCGTGCAGACGGCCGACTCGCTCAAGTCCGAGGGCCAGTCGCATATGGAGGACCTTGCCAACAAGATCGTCCCGTGGAACTTCTTGCTCGCGGGCCTGGTTGCGCTCACCACGCGCAGCCTTATCAAGACCTCGGCGGCACTGATGGTCGACTACTCGTGCGCACTCAAGCTCACGGGTTCCGTTGCCGTCATGACCGCTATGAGCGATGCTGCCAAGATGGGCGTCATGGTCAAGGGCGCGAAGTACTTTGAGTCGTTTGCCAAGGCCGACACCATTGTGTTTGACAAGACCGGCACGCTTACCGAGGCGCAGCCGCGTCTTGCCTGCGTGCTCACCACCGATGGCTGGAGCGAGGACGAGGTCCTGCGCCTTTCCGCTTGCTTGGAGGAGCATTTTCCGCATCCGGTGGCGCGTGCCGTGGTCAATGCGGCACGCGAGCGCGGGCTCGAGCACCGCGAGCGCCATGCTGCCGTCGAGTACATCGTGGCGCACGGCATCGCTTCGTCCATTGAAGGGCGTCGCGCGATTATCGGCTCGGCACACTTTGTGTTTGAGGACGAGAGCGCGCAGCTCGATTCCGACATTAAGGAGCGCATTGAGTCTCAGATGCAGGGCCTGTCACCGCTGTATCTGGCGGTCGATGGCAAGGTCGTCGGCGTGCTCGGTATCGAGGATCCGCTCAAGCCCGGGGTCCGTGAGGCCATCGCCGACCTGCATGCGCTGGGCGTCAAGCATGTCGTTATGCTTACGGGCGACTCCGAGCGCACGGCCGAGCGCATCGCGCGCGAGGCGGGCGTCGACGAGTTTAAGGCCGAACTGCTGCCCGAGGACAAGTACGCCTATGTGGAGCGGATTAAGCGCGAGGGGCGCCACGTTGCCATGGTGGGCGACGGTGTCAACGATTCGCCGGCGCTCGGTTTGGCCGACGTGGGCTTGGCGATGGGTGGCGGAAGCGACATCGCCAAGGAGGTTGCCGACATCATCCTGACCGATACGGATCTTGCCGCGATCGTGCGCCTGCGCCGTATGAGTCAGGGGCTTATCGATCGTCTGACGAGTTCGTATTCCAAGGTGATGCTCACCAACTCGGCGCTCCTGGCGCTGGGCATTACCGGCATGATCACTCCGCAGACGTCGTCACTGCTGCACAACGGCTCAACGATTGCCTACAGCCTGAGCAACGCGAAGGCTTACCTGCGTTAGCAGACGTGTTCGCCCACGTTATCTGGCCTGCGCCCAGACGGCATCGGTGTCGTCCGGGCGCAGGCCTTTTTAGACAAGTGCAGCTTTGATGGCGGGGCTTTCTGCGAGCTGCTCGACTGCCTTTTCGTCGGAGCTGTCGAGTGCTGCCAGACTGCGGTAGACCCACTCGTTGACCTGGGTGTTCTTGACGCCTGCGGTCTGCATAAGGGCGCCTACCTCGCGGATTGCTGCGAACAGATCGGCCTTGGGGCCCGCGAGCTCGACCTCGATACCGTGGTAGGCAGCCACGCCGCGGTTCTCACTCACGTGGTCGATAAAGCCCTCGACGGTCTCAAGCTGCTGAGTGAGAGCTGCATCATCGTCAGCGTCCAGCGCGACGAGTGCGTTCGATACCGTGAGGGCGGGATGTCCGCAGGGGACAAAGCCCTCGATGACATCCATAGCTTCGGTAATGGTTGCGCCCAGGCCTGCGAGGGCATTGACGAGTTGCTGCTTGGTATCCATAACGGTCCTTTCGACGGGTCAATTTTGCTTGGCGAAAATATACGTGACGCGATCGGTAGCAAAAGTGCGAAGTGTGGCGCACATTGGGGTCTTCACAGCTCGTGCATAGAACAGCTGTCCGCTTTCAGAACGTGGTAAGATAGCACTCCACAAGCGGGGCTTGCCCCGCATGTTCCTTGAAAAGTCGACGGTTATCGGGTGTTTGCAGGCCCGATACCATCCAGACTTTCCCGACATTCGGGGGCGACTGGTTTCGACACGATAGCTCTGAGAGAGGAAGCAAGCCGAGGTCTCCTCGCCTCGTTAAACAGGGGTACCGTCAAATTGAATTGACAACAACTCTTCTTTTGAGCCTATGGCTCTCGCTGCTTAGTTTATAGCGGCGCGTCAACCCGGTGATTTCCCCGACACCGGCGCGACGTCATGTTAGGGGAATGCTCCTGCGCACGTAATCGGTATGGCGCAGGCTAAGACCGAACCGGTTAGGACACCGCGAGCGTGTCGCTGCGCGCAAAGTGTCCGAGACTAAACCAGCGACTGAGCTTGGAGATGCCAATCAGGGGGCTTTCGTGGACCGGAGTTCGATTCTCCGCGCCTCCACCATAAGTAACAGGCAGGTAGATACTCATATCTACCTGCCTTTTTATTTCTTGTCCGCACCGCGGAGAATCGAACTCTGTGCAGGGCGCGGGCGTAAAGAAAACGCGTAAGCGTTTTTAGCCCGCGGGCGAGGACGCCGGCAGGCGGCCGAAGCCGGTGCGGATTTGCGAAGCAAATACGCGGATTCTCCGCGCAAAGCCCCAGCCAAAACAGATGTGCTGCCGACGGCATTTCTGCTGGCTGTGCCCCGCGCCGACAGATCCCCTTCATCCGCGGAGAATCGAACTCTGTTTAGGGCGCGGACGTTAAGCAAACGCTACGGCAACGCAGGGTGGGACACGCTTTCCTAACGGCGGCCCAGGCGGAAAATCCATCCCGGAATTCCGGCTCAGACTGGGGTGCAGTTTCCGGATGACGCCTCAAGCGGAAACTGCATCCCGGAATCTTCATTCGGAATGGGATGCAATTTCCAAATGAATGGCTAGCGGAAAGTATATCCCGGAATCCGCGCTCGGAACGGGTCGCGCTTTCCCAACGGCGGTCCAAGCGGAAAGCGCATCCCGTAATCCCGCCTCAAACTGGGACGCACTTTTCGCTTCACCTGCCGCCTCGAAAAACCTGCGCGCCCTCCATTCCAAAACTGGGTAGAAGAAAGCCAAAACGCAATCGCAGGAGGTCAATATGACTGCAGAAGATAAGGCAAAGAACGCCGGCAAGGTCGCGCTCGTCTTGGAGGGTGGCAGTTTTCGTGGGCAGTTTACCGCCGGCGTGCTCGACGTTCTCATGGAGGCCGGTGTCGAAATTCCGGCGGTATATGGCGTATCGGCCGGTGCGCTCAACGGCGTCAACTACAAGTCACACCAGATCGGTCGCGTCAATCGCATCAACCTGACCTTCTGCAATGACAACCGCTACATGGGTGCCGCATCCTTCGCATCCACGGGCTCCATCGTGGGTTACGACTTTATCTTCAACGATATCCAGGACCGCCTGGATCCCTTTGACAACGAGGCGTTCGACGCGAGCCCCATCGAGATGTACGCCGTCGCGACGGACATGCTGTTTGGAACCGCTGCCTACCTGCCGGTCAAAAGCGCCGTGCTCGACCTCGATGCTGTGCGCGCCTCCACCTCGCTGCCGCTGGTGACGCCGCCGGTCGAGATCGACGGGCACAAATACGTCGACGGCGGCGTGGCCGATTCGGTTCCTATCGAGCATGTGCTCGAGGAGGCGGGCTTCGACCGTGCGGTCGTCATCGTCACCCAGGACCGCTCGTATGAGAAAAAGCCCTACGAGTTTTTGCCGGCGGCGCGCGCCCGTTATGCTGACTACCCCTATCTGCTCGAGGCTATCGAGACGCGCCACGACCGCTATAACCTCCAGCGCATGCACCTGTGGAAGTATGAGCGCGATGGCCGCGCGTTGGTCGTCGCTCCGCAAAAGCCGGTCGAGGTCGGCCATGTCGAGCATGATCCAGCAAAGCTGCTCGATCTGTATATTCAGGGTCGCCAAGAGGCAAAGCGTTTGCTCGCGGAGATCCAGGAGTTTGTTGAGCGCTAGCGCTGCAACGTCACGGCTCGTGGATGACATGTGCAGAAACTCTGGTCGGAGCCAAAATACCTGTTGACTCGTACGGCGAGCGGGGTAATATGAACGGGTTACTTGCAGAGCCCCGTGAATCTCTGTAACAACACGTACTGTACATGGAGGAGTCTAAGTGATTTCGAAATCGACTCACTACGCCAAGCAGGGCGAGGTCCAGCGCAACTGGGTTCTCGTCGACGCCGATGGTGCTGTCCTGGGCCGTCTTGCCACCCAGATCGCAATGATCCTGCGCGGTAAGAACAAGCCCCAGTTCACGCCCAACAGCGACTGCGGCGACTTCGTTGTCGTCATCAACGCCGATAAGGTCCAGCTTACCGGTAACAAGGCCGACACGAAGACCTATTATCGCCACAGCGGCTACAACGGCGGCCTCAAGGCTGAGAGCTTCCGCCAGGCTATGGAGAAGCACCCGGAGAAGGTCATCGAGCGCGCCGTTCGCGGTATGCTGCCCAAGACCACCCTCGGCCGTGCCCAGATGACCAAGCTTAAGGTCTACGCTGGTGCCGAGCATCCGCATGCTGCCCAGAACCCCACGAAGATTGAGCTGGAGGCTTAAAGATGGCTGAGAACACCGTTGTCTACCAGGGTACCGGCCGTCGTAAGAACGCCGTCGCCCGCGTCCGTCTCGTCCCCGGCACCGGCAAGGTGACCATCAACAAGCGTGACGCCGAGCAGTATTTCGGCCGTCATCAGCTCGTTGAGAACGCCCTTGCTCCCTTCAAGGTGACCGACACCGCCGGTCAGTTCGACGTTATCGCTCTGTGCGATGGCGGCGGCATCTCCGGTCAGTCCGGCGCTCTGCGCCTGGGCATCGCTCGCGCTCTTCTGAACGCTGGCGACTACCGTGCTGACCTCAAGAAGGCCGGTTTCCTTACGCGCGATGCTCGCGTGGTCGAGCGCAAGAAGTACGGCCTCAAGAAGGCCCGCCGCGCTCCCCAGTTCTCCAAGCGCTAAGGTTTTATCTCCTTACGAGATACAATGTACAAGCGGGGCCTGCCGATTCCTCGGCGGGTCCCGCTTTTCTTTTTCGACTAGGGTGGGCGGTTGCATATCGCCTGCTAGGGAAGGAGCGATCCTATGCCCCAGAACATCTTCGGTACCGACGGCGTCCGTGGCGTCGCCAATGCCGACCTCTCGTGCGACCTCGCGTTTCGCCTGGGCCGCGCGGCGACCAAGTTCCTTGGCCCGGACATCTGCATCGGCCGCGACACGCGTCTTTCGGGTACCATGCTCGAGAGCGCTCTGACCGCTGGCATTATGGCAGAGGGCGGCCGTCCGCATTGCTGCGGCGTTATCCCTACGCCGGCCGTGGCGCTGCTCACCGTCCAAAACGAGCTCGACGGCGGCATCGTCATCTCCGCTTCGCATAATCCGCCGGAGTTCAACGGCATCAAGTTCTTTAGCCGCAAGGGCATGAAGCTTCCCGATGCTGTCGAGGAAGATATCAGCGCCTGGGTCATGTCCGAGGAGGCCATGGCTGCCGACACGCTGCCGACCGGCGCCGGTGTGGGTCACATCATCAAGATGAAAGACGCCCGCAAGGCCTATGTCGATCATGCCATCAGCACGCTCGACGGCCTTAAGCTCGATGGCCTGGTTGTTGCCGTCGACTGCGGCCACGGTGCTTCCTGCCAGACCACGCCCGCTGCGCTGCAACGCCTGGGCGCCACGGTCCATGCCATCAACACCGATTACTGCGGCACCGACATTAACGTTGAGTGCGGCTCCACTCACCTTGAGCCCCTGCGCGAGCTCGTGCTGCGCACCCACGCCGATATCGGCCTGGCCCACGACGGCGACGCCGACCGCGTGCTGTTCGTCGACGGCGAGGGCAATGAGATCGACGGTGACTACATCCTGGCTATCTGCGGTTCTGACCTCGCCGCCCGCGGCAAGCTCGCCAACTCCGAGATCGTCTCGACCGTCATGTGCAACCTTGGCTTCTCCATCGCTATGAAGGAGCAGGGCTTCGAGATGGTTCAGACCGCTGTGGGCGACCGCTACGTTTTGGAGCGCATGCTCGCGGATGGCGCCGTCATCGGCGGCGAACAGTCCGGCCACATCATCTTCCTGGAGCACAACACCACCGGTGACGGCCTGGTGACGGCTCTGCAGCTGCTGGCCGTGCTCAAGCGCACCGGTCGTACCCTCACTGATCTTGCCGGCATCATGAAGAAGTACCCGCAGGTACTCGTCAACGTGCATTCCGACAACAAGGCTGGCCTGGACGATTGCCAGCCCATTTGGGACGCCGTCGCTGCCGCCGAGAAGGAGCTTGACGGCCGCGGCCGCATTCTGGTGCGCCCGAGCGGTACCGAGCCGCTGGTCCGTGTTATGGCCGAGGCGGAGACGCACGAGCTCACTCAGCGTGTTGTCGACGACATCGTCGAGGTTGTCAAGCGCGAACTTCCCTAATGGTCAAAAACGGGTGCCAAGTGGTAAACTGTTAAAGCTATTTTGATTGATTGGTATGTCCGAGGGGGAGCATGTTCACTAAAGTCCTAAGGTCTTTTGGTATGCGTGGACGAGTTCTTACGCTGGATGCTCCCATCTCGGGCGACGTCATTCCGTTGTCCGAGGTCAATGACCAGACATTTGCCACCGGCCTTTTGGGCCAGGGCGTGGCGATTCAGCCTACCGGCACGCGTGTGATTGCGCCGGCAGACGCCAAGGTCGAGGCCATTTTTCCCACGGGTCACGCCGTTGCGCTCAACACGGTCGATGGCCTAGACGTGCTCATCCACGTTGGTTTGGACACTGTTCAGCTTGAGGGCAAGCATTTTAGCGTGCATGCACAGGTGGGCGATGTCGTCCATAAGGGTGACGTGCTCATCGAGTTCGATCGCGAGGCAATTGCTGCCGAGGGCTACGATGTGACGGTTCCCATCTTGGTGTGCAACTCCGTTGAGTTCTCGAGTATCAAGGGCTCCGTTGGTGCGCATGTCGAAGAGATGGACCAGCTCATCGTTGCTCGCGAGCGCTAGCAAGTGCACGTGGCCATTAGCCTACAATTCAAACACGTTTATGGAGGGCGCCCTTGAAAGAGGGCGCCCTCCGTGGCAAGATGGGATTTGTCCGAAGCTAAACGGCTTTGGGTCACCGTGGACGGGCAGGGGCCTCGACGCGGCTAGACACGAGACACATACATTACGCGACCTCGCCCTGGTGGCCGCACACGTTGGTTGCGGCCGACGCGGGCCGCGGGCAAGTGCTTGTAAGGGGAGCCTTGCCTCTCTTGTACGAGAAAGGACGCGTAATGAAGATCATTAAAGCTAAAGACTACGAGGATATGAGCCGCAAGGCCGCCAATATCATCTCGGCGCAGGTTATCCTCAAGCCCGATTGCGTGCTGGGTCTTGCCACCGGCTCCACCCCGATCGGTGCCTACAAGCAGCTCGCTGCTTGGTACGAGAAGGGCGACGTCGACTTTGCCGAGGTCAGCACCTACAACCTGGACGAGTATCGCGGCCTTTCGCACGACGATCCCCAGAGCTATCACTACTTCATGCGTGAGAACTTCTTCGATCACATCAACATCGACCTGAACAACACGCATGTGCCCGACGGTTCCAACCCCGACGCCGCCGCTGCCTGCTCTGAGTACGACAAGATCGTCGCCGCCGCCGGTTACCCGGATCTGCAGCTGCTCGGCATTGGCAACAACGGCCACATCGGTTTCAACGAGCCCGATGACCACTTCTCCAAGGGCACGCACTGCGTCGACCTCACCGAGAGCACCATTCAGGCCAACAGCCGCCTGTTCGACAGCATCGACGATGTTCCCCGTCAGGCCTACACCATGGGTACCCAGACCATCATGTATGCCCGCATGATCCTAGTCGTCGCCAACGGCGAGGCCAAGGCTCAGGCCGTGCATGACATGTGCTATGGTCCGGTTACGCCCGCGTGCCCGGCTTCGATCCTGCAGCTGCACACCAACTGCGTTGTCGTTGCCGACGAGGCCGCCCTTTCGCTCTGCGAGTAGCGCGAATCCTGCATCTCGACATAGCCTTGCCTAAGGCCTCCGCTTTGCGGGGGCCTTTTTGTTATCCCTCTCCGCCCGCTTGACCAAAATCTTGCCGCAAGCTTGACGAATGCCGGATGCCCAACAGCTTGATTCATTCCATACCAGATTCTATGCAAAAATGCCACTAAAAGGTCGTAGACGGTAGCGGGTGCTAGGCGAGTTGAATGACATAGCTGAACCTTGTTCATTTGCGTTACACTGCCGCTTAGATGGGACAAGCTGACAAGCTCATTTACCTGCTTAAAGACCGATTAGTCGGGGGATTAATAACAATCGGCCCTCGCTGTACAAAAACTTGCCGCTTGCGTACCAAAAGACAACCTAAAACACAAGGTCGCTCTATTCATAGCGCGGCTTGTATGGTCTTGCGGCTACAGTGTCCATACGGTCGAGTTGAGGAGCGGGCATGGTAAACGATTTGAGCGGTATAGACGACCTCGAGCTGATGCCGCTGGGCGGAGGCTATATGGTGCGACGCGAACGCTTGATGAATGAGCTTATCACCAAGGGCCGAAAGGCCGGCATCGTGGTTCTTTATGCGCCCGACGGGTTTGGGAAGACCTCGGTGCTGCTGCAGTACACCCATGAGGTTAAATGCGACCCGACGCGAGGCCCCGTGCGGATTATCGAGGCCGATCGCGCCATTGGGCGCGAGGTGTTTATGCAGCTCGAGGTGGTTACCGAAGAACTCAAAGACAAACCGCACTCCCTTATCGCGATTGATAATGTGCCAAACCTCGATCAGCACGATACCGAAGACCTCATCGACAGGATTCGCGGCCTGCGCGCTATGGGGGTGGGGGTCTTTATCTCCTGCCGTCCTTCAAATCGTCAACTGATTCATGGGCTGGGCGATTCGGTTAAGATCAATGCGCAGATGCTCAAGGTGCATGCCTATGAGTATTCGGCGTGGGCATCGGCGTTTTCGATCAGCACATCGCTCGACTTTTATCAGCTCACGCAGGGCGTGCCCGAGCTCGTTTCGGCATTGCAGACGGGTCTGTATGGCCAAGGCGACGTAGCCGGTCTGCTCGAAAACGAGATTGTCAACGTATATGGCGCGGCACTTGTCGACCTGGCTTCGCTCGACAATAATGCACTGTTTTGCGTGGCATGTCTCATGATTTTGATGGGCGAGGGCAATATCGCAGAACTCGAGGCTTGCGGGGTGAGGCTATCGATGGTCGACCAGTCCTACTTCGTACGCGACTACCCGATCTTTGGCTTGGACCCTGCCGAGCGGAGTTTTACGTGTCTGGGCACGGAGGATAACGGACGCTTGCGCTTGCGTAAGTTGGTGGCCGAGGTTCGCCCCGAACTTGTTCCGAGGGCGGCCCGGATTTTGCTTAAGGCGGGCCGATGCGATGCGGCGATGGGCCTGGCGGACGCCTTTTTGGACCGTGATGCGGTCCTTGAACTTGCTGGGCAGTATGGGGTCGATCTGGCTCTGACGGGGCACGGGGCCGATATCTGCCGAGCAGCGCTGGGCACGATCGATGCCGAGGATCCGGCTCCAGAGCCAACGCCTGCCGAGGCGCTTGGCGTATATCTGGCAGCGGTCAGCGTGTCCAATACAAAGCTCGCTCGCTATATGGCATCGGTCATCGAGCGCGGGGGCGAACGGGCGGCCTGCGAAATAGACCCTGTTTCATGGAGGGTGGCCCAGACACTGACGGCTGTTTGCTATGGGGACAACGGGCTTGGGCTTCCTACGAACCTGACCGTGCCAGAAATCGAGACATCCCATACCGCGCTCGATATGTTGTCCGCGCATATCGAGGTCAAGCGCTGCCTGACCGAGCGGGGAGATGACGGCGGCGTTCTACAGCAGCTCAAAACGAGCAAGGCCTACGACTGCGAGCTCGACATCGCGGGGATTGTTATACGGGCCGACAGCATGCTGGTGGAGCTTTTTGACGGGTCGTTTGCGGGAACCGACGAGCGCGACGACGAGATGACGGTGGTGCGGGAGGCGCTCGACGTACGTGGGCTCAAGGCGATGGCTATCTGGGTGCGCATGGTGTTGGCGGCACGGCGGCTCCTTTCCGGCTTGCCGGTAACCGACGACGCGGCATTCAACGAGCTCGATCGTTTTGCCGTGCGCATGCGCGACAACCAGATTCAGCTGTTTGGCCTGTTGCTAGAAGGCTGGCAGTCGCTGGCAGAGGGACGGCCGGTTAATGCAAAGTTCCGTGCGGTCCAAGTGCTCAAACTTGCCGAGGAGTCGATTGCGTACATGCGCGATAACGCATTGCTGCTGGAGCGCGCGGCGTATCTGCGTAACACCTCGATGGTTTCGGTGCGTGAGGAAGCGGAGTTGCTCGATATAAGCCAGACGCAGGTTGGTGGAGCGGAGGCCTGGATGGTGGCGCTGCATTTGGCCTGTGCGGGCCGAGACAGCGATCTTGCGGCCTGGATGTCCATGAATCGCGCGGGGATTCTAGAGCCATCGTATCGGCTCTTTGCGCGCCTTGCCATGCATTGTCTGGGCGAGCCGGCGACCAGGATTCGCAAGAAGCTTCCCGTGCGCGAGCTGTCGCGGTACTCGCTGCGCGACGATTTGGAAGGGGAAGGCGAGCGCCTGTTCCAGGCCGGTGAGGTTGAAGCCGTTGATACCATCGACCATATCGAGATTCGCATGTTTGGGGCGTTTCGCGCCGAGCGCGACGGGTTTCCCATCACGGACAAAATGTGGCGCCGCAAGAAGGCGGCGACACTTGCCGAGCGGCTTGCACTGGGCATGGATGCGCTCGTCGACCGCGAGACGCTGGCCATGGAGCTGTGGCCCCATGCCGAGTTCAATAGCGCCCGCAACAACCTGTACTCGACGATATCGCGCTTGCGGTCGGCTTTGGGACCGACGCCGGATGGCAAGTCGTGTGTGCTCATCCAAAATGAATGCATCGGACTCAACGGCGACTACGTCAAGACCGATGTGCGGCTGTTTGACCAGATAAGCCGCGAGGTTTTGGGAAATCGCACGGGTGCACGCGGGCCCCATTTAGTTGAGCTGTGCCTTAAGATTGAGCAGCTTTATGCCGGACCGCTGTATGTTCCCAATGGCTGTAACCCCACCTACTTTTTACGTATGCGACGCATTATGCAGTCAAAGTACATCGATTGCATGATTAAGGGAGCAAATGCCGCCCTAGAAGAAAACGACCTGCAGTCGGCGATTTGGCTGGCGGAGTCGGGGCTTCGGCAGGAAACGGCGCGTGAGGATATGGTGCGCTGCGCCATGCGCGTCTACAGTGCGGCGGGGCGGCGGCGCGATATCGTCGAGCTGTACAGCGGGCATATGCACCATCTAAGGGAGCAGGTCAATGGCGTGCCCGAGCCCGAGACGCGGCGTCTATACGAGCGCTTGGTGGAGGGGCGGCTCAATCGCGTGCTGGTCGAGCGATAAAAAACGGGCGCCCGAAGTACTTGGGCACCCGTAAGCTTGCTATGTGTTGGCTCGCCGGATCATTGGCTCTTAGACGAGCTTGATCTTCTCGATGTCCTTGCGCGAGGACTCGCGATACAGCGAGAACTTGCGGCCGATGACCTGGACGACCTCGGCGTGGCAACGCTCGGAGAGCTCTTCGGCGGCCTCGCGGGCGGAAAGACTGGAGCCATCGAGCACGGAGCACTTAACGAGCTCATGCTTCTCCAGGTAGGCGACCGTCTGCTCGACGGTGCCCTCGTTGACATCGGACTTACCGATGATGATGGCGGGGTTGAGGTGATGGGTCATGCTGCGAAGCTGCTTGACCTGGGCTCCTGTCAGTGCCATGGGTTCTCGCTTTCTATGTATGGGGCGCCCCGCGACGGGGCCTTAATCTACGTGAGCTGTCCCACGATAGCGCAGGAACGGCGCGGTGTGGAGCGCGTTTGCCCAGTTCAAAAAGAATGCGGATGCCGAGTGAGTGGGCGGTGCGGGCTGCGAACAGGCTATGAGCTGGGCGCAGAGACCGGTTCCCATGCAATAAACGCCCAGCGAACCTTACGGATATGGTCGAGCATATAGCGCCCCTGCGGCACGCCCTTGGAGCCCGGCTCGCCGGCATGGGGGTTTTCGATCATGTGCTGAGCGATATAGTCGCGCAGGCGGTCGATCTTATCCTCGTTGCCATGCTCGAGCATACGGGAAAAATCCGCCACGCCTGCCTCAAGGCTATCGAAGGTATCGCGACGAGGCGATTCAAAGTATGTAACCTGCGGCAACGCACCCATCTGAATGAGGATGTTGAAGGCGTACACAAAGCCATTGCTGCAGGTAACCGAGGCGCCGATAGCGTTCATCAAGTGCAGATCATAGCGCGGGCTGGAGTTGGCGACCATCGTGACAGCACAACGCCGACGAGCCGTGCGGTCGAGCTTGGCAAGCGCATCTTTTAGATTGGTCGTCGTAACCGACCGACTGGCAAAGGCAACATCCACCGCTTTCGCGACCGGTCCAACCAAATCCCAATCATCATCCCAAGCGAGCTCAAGCGGCGTAATGCGATCCTCGAGCCCATAGTACTCAATACCAGCATCAAGCGTGCCTAACATGGCAGGGGAAAAGTCAACAGCAATCACAGGATGTCCAGCCTGAGCAAGCGGAATAGCAATCGACCCAGCTCCACACCCCATATCGAGCACCGATTCACCAGGCTTTAACGCCAACAGCTTGATAAAGTCCCGGGCATACGGGGCAGTCTCCAACGGCCGAAAATGCCGAGCCCGCTTATCCCATTCAAAAGAATCATCAGCTCGCCGCCGATCAGCTTGCAAGCGCATCCACTCCTGATTCCAATCAGCAGAAAGAAGCTCAGAGCGAGCATCCCCATCAACCACGGGCCAACCTCCTAGCAACAAAAAAGCGACTCCCCCAAAAGAAGAGCCGCAACCAGCATATATCAGAAAGAACCGATCCAACGCCAAACCGCCATACCAGCAAAGTAGGGCAGAAGCGAAGCGACTGCCAAAGGGATAGAACCCAACCGAGGTCCCGTTGTGCGGGAGCCCCGCCGCCGGGCGGCAGACATATAAGGTCGATCGCGAGTTCCGCACGAGCCGGAGAGCACTTAATGTGCTCTCCGTGCGAGTCAGGACTGTCCGAGCAGGCGACCTTATATGTCTGCCGCCCGGCGGCGGGGCTCCTCGCCCGAACCCCTCAGCTAGTTCTTCAGCGAGTTCAGCGGTGCCGGGAAGCGTCCACCGCGGTGGGCAAGCACGGTGCCGGCGTTGGGGTTCACCGGCATGATGGGCGCACGGCCGAACAGGCCGCCGTACTCGACGCAGTCGCCCACGCCCTTGCCAATGGCGGGAATCACGCGGACGGCCGTGGTCTTGTTGTTGATGACGCCGATGGCCATCTCGTCGGCGATGATGCCGGCGATGGTCTCGACCGGGGTGTCACCGGGGATGGCGATCATGTCCAGGCCAACGGAGCACACGCAGGTCATGGCCTCGAGCTTCTCGAGCGAAAGTGCGCCGGCCTCGACGGCGGCGATCATGCCGGCGTCCTCGGACACGGGGATGAAGGCACCCGAGAGACCGCCCACGCTGGAGCTGGCCATGACGCCGCCCTTCTTGACGGCATCGTTGAGCATGGCGAGCGCGCAGGTCGTGCCGGGGCCACCGCAGGTGCCCACGCCGATGATCTCGAGGATGCGCGCGACGGAGTCGCCGATGGCGGGCGTGGGAGCCAGCGACAGGTCGACAATGCCCTTCTCGACACCCAGACGATGGGCGGCCTCGCGGCTCATGAGCTCGCCGGCGCGGGTGATCTTAAAGGCGGTCTGCTTTATCTTTTCGGCAACTTCCATCATCGATGCGGAATCGGGCAGCGTCTCCAGGGCTGCGGCCATAACGCCGGGGCCCGAGACGCCAACGTTGATGACGGCGTCGGCCTCGCCACCGCCGTGGACGGCGCCCGCCATAAACGGAGAGTCCTCGACCATGTTGGCAAAGCAGACAAACTTGGAAGCGCCGACGGAATCCTGGTCGGCCGTGAGTTTGGCGGCGTCGATGATGGTCTGGGCGGCCATAAGCACGGCGTCCATGTTGATACCGGCGCGCAGGCTGGCGACGTTGACGCTGGAGCAGACGCGGCTCGTGGTGGCGAGCGCCTGGGGGATGGACTGGATGACGCGGCGGTCGGCGTCGCCGATGCCCTTCTGGACGAGTGCGGAGAAGCCGCCCAGGTAATCGATGCCGAGTGTCTCGGCCGCGCGGTCGAGGGCATGCGCGATGGGGGTGAGGTCCTCATCCTTGCAGCACGCGGCGATCTGCGCCACCGGGGTGACGGAAACGCGCTTGTTGACGATGGGGATACCGTACTCGCGCTCGAGGTTCTCGGCGGTCTCGACCAGATGCTCAGCCGTGTGCGTCACGTGGTCGTAGATCTTCGTGCACATGCGGTCGAGGTTCTCGTCGCCGCAACCCATGAGCGAAACACCCATGGTGATGGTCCTGATGTCGAGGTTCTGCTCCTCAACCATGCCGCGGGTTTCCGCGATTTCTGCGGGCGTGATCGCCATCCTTGCGCTCCTATCTGCCAAAACGAGCATAGTCTTATCTATTCTAACGTGCCGCACGTGCCAAGTGGCGCGTGCGGCACGTTTTGGTGCTCGGTTGTTTCCGTTGTGTTACTGCCCAAAGACCTCTTCGGCAATGCGCGCGCTCTCGGCGGCGTCCTTGGCGTAGTAGTCAGCGCCAATCTGCTTGGCGTATTCGGGGGTGAGTACGGCGCCGCCCACGATGATCTTGACGCCCGGCACCTCGGCATGAAGCAGCTTGATGGTCTCTTCCATAGCCACGACGGTGGTAGTCATAAGCGCCGAGAGGCCGACGAGTTTGATATCGCGCTCCTTGACGGTCTTGAGCACCTCCTGCGGATCGACGTCGCGGCCTAGGTCAAAGACGGTATAGCCGTAGTTGTCGAGCAGCATTTTGACGATGTTCTTGCCAATATCGTGGATGTCGCCCTTGACGGTGGCAACGCAGATCTTGCCCTTGTCGGCAATCTCGCCGGCGGGCATCAGTCGCTTGATGGTGTCGAAGCCCACGCGTGCGGCTTCGGCCGAGGCCATAAGCTGCGGCAAGAAGAACTTGCCCTGGTCAAAGAGGACGCCAACTTCGTCGAGGGCGGGGATAAAGTGATTGTTGATGAGGTCCATGGCGTCGTGGTCTGCCAGCAGACGCTCGGTCTCGGCAGCGATCTCGCCTTTGCGGCCCGAGACGACCATGCGACGAATCGGGTCGTCGTTGCCGTCGGTGCCGGCGGTGCCAGCAGCGGGCGCGGCATCATTCGATGCGGCCTGAGCTGCTGCCGGGTTTGCGGCGATCTTATACGGATCGGTCCAGCCGGCGTAGCGCTCGATGTATCCGGTCGAGCCCTCGTCCTCAACGCTCAGGACGCGATAGCTGTAGACGGTGTCCATAAAGCGCTTGGAGCCCGGGTTCATGATGGGGGCGTCCAGGCCTGCGCCGAAGGCGGCAGCCAAAAAGACCGAGCCCAGCAGCGGGCGGGCAGGCAGGCCAAAGCTGATGTTCGACACGCCGAGTGCACATTTGACGCCCAGACGCTCCTTGCACAGGGACATGGCGCGCAGGATCTGCTCGGCCTGGCGCTGGTTGGTCGAGGCGGTCATGACCAGACAGTCGATGAGGATGCGGTCCGGGCCGATGCCATAGCGGGCGGCCTCGGCCACGATGCGCTCGGCGATGGCGAAGCGGGCCTCGGCGGTATCGGGGATGCCGCCTTCGTCGAGCGTAAGGCCGACAACGTTGGTGCCGTAGTGGGCGACCAGCGGAAAGATCTCATCCATGATCTGCTGCTTGCCATTGACCGAGTTGATGATGGGCTTGCCGGCGTAGCGGCGCACGGCGGCCTCGACGGCTGCGGGGTCGGTGGAGTCGATCTGCAACGGCAGCAGCGTGGAGCCCTGGAGCTGTTCGGTCGCCTGTTGGATGATCTTGACCTCGTCGATCTCGGGCAGGCCCACGTTAACGTCCAAGATGTCGGCGCCCTGTTCCTGCTGGCTGATGCCCTGGCTCACGACGTAGTCCAGGTCGCCGTCGCGCAGGGCCTGCTGCAGGCGCTTTTTGCCGGTGGGGTTGATGCGCTCGCCTATGACGGCGATCTTGTGGCCGTCGCAGGGAAGGTCCACGACCGTTTGGGCGCTCGTGACCGACATGCTGGGCTTGCGGCGCCGCGGGCTGGGCGTGTGGTTGTCGATAAGCGTGCGCAAGGCCACCATGTGCGCCGGCGTGGTGCCGCAGCAGCCGCCCACGACGCTCACGCCGTCGGCGATCATGCCGGCGACGGCCTCGGCGTATTCGGGGGCTTGGATATCAAAGACGGTGTTGCCGTCGTCGTCCACATGGGGGAGTCCCGCGTTGGCCTGCACCATAACGGGCTTGTCGGTAACGGTGAGCATACGTGCGGCGAGCCCCCGGAGCTCAGCCGGTCCTTGGCTGCAGTTGATGCCCAAAACGTCGGCGCCGATAGCGTCGAGCGTGATGGCTGCAACCTCGGGGCTCGTGCCCAGGAAGGTGCGCCCGTCTTCCTCAAAGGTCATGGTGGCAAAGACGGGCAGGTCGGAGTTCTCACGGCAGGCGAGGACGGCCGCCTTGATCTCGGCAAGGTCGGTCATGGTCTCGATAATAAAGAGGTCCACGCCCGCATCGACGCCGGCGCGCACCTCCTCGGCAAAGAGGTCATAGGCCTCGTCAAAGCTGAGGGTGCCTAAGGGACGAAGCAACGCGCCGATGGGGCCGATGTCACCGGCGACGTAGCGGGCGCCGGCCGCGCGAGCGCAAGAGACCGCGGCGGCAAAGACATCTGCCACGGTGGCGGCACCGTCGAGCTTGTGGGCGTTGGCGCCAAAGGTGTTGGCGGTGATCACGTCGCAGCTGGCCTCGACGTACTGTCGCTGAATGTTGGTAATGACCTGGGGTTCCTCAAAGTTGAGCAGCTCGGGCAGGGCGCCCGCCTTCATGCCAGCGGCCTGCAACATGGTGCCCATGCCGCCGTCGAACAGCAGGTGTCCCGTGCCCTCGATGGCGGCGCGCAGGCGGTCATACTTAATGCGAAGGTCGTCGATCGTGCGCGTCTTGTACGCGGCGCCGTTACAGCGCGCAGTATTGACAGGTGCCGCCAGCGCAGTACCGTCAGAATCATGAGTGATAAGCGGAGTAAACATCGAGGGCTCCTAATGGCTGGAATAGCAGGTGGTGTGGGCGGCGCGGAAGCGGCAGTGCTCGCGCATGCGGCAGATATTGCAGGTGGGGCGACTCTGGGCGTCGTGGACCTCGCCGTCAAACAGACCGATCACCGCGGTCACGCTTTTGGTGGGCATGAGCAGGCTGGTGGGCGTGACGGTAAGCCCGATGAGCCGCGTGGCGTTGAGCGCATTGACGATCGAGCGCTGGGCCGAGAGCGGGCAGTCCCCGTAGCCGGGACTAAAGCGCCAGTTGCCGGCGAGCCCATGTGCGGCGGCGTCCGTCTTGACCTGCTGGTCCATTTGCTCAACGGCGGCTTCCACGTAAGCGGAGCACGCGGCGTCGAGCACGGCGCCCTCCAGGGGATGTTGGGCTCCCGTGATGCGCAGGCGACGCTCGGCGTCCATGCCGAGGGTGCATGCTATGAGCGCGGCAAAGCGGGCATCTTTGAGATGTCGATAGATATCGCGACCTCGCAGCTCAACGTTGGTGCCAACCAGACGGATGCTGGGCTCTCCCTGCTCGTCCACGCTCGTGGCATCGATGGCAAATACGCGGCGCACGCCACGGGGCTCAATGTCCAGTTCCAGACGCTCGACCACAAGCTCAATACGTCGTGACAGTTCGGGCTCAATCTGCTGGCCGCCGTAACCCAGATACCGCAGCATCTCGGCACGGTCGACACGGGGATGGTGCGCAGCATCGACACGGTAAAGCGCCGGCGACGCAAGGTCGGCCGGCACTTCAACAACGGTTGTATCGACGTGCGGTTTTTCCATTACCCCAGGCGCTCCATAATGGTCGCGGCGATTGCAGGACGGTTCATAGTGTACAGGTGCAGACCGTCGGCACCGTGCTCCTTAAGGTCGCAAAGCTGACGAGCAGCATAATCTACACCGGCTGCCTGCAGGCTCTCGGGGTCGTTCTCGTACTTGGCGAGGATCTTGATGACGGGGGAGGGCAGCGACGCGCCGCACATAAAGACCATGCGGCTGATCTGCGACTTGCCCATAAACGGCATGATGCCCGCGGTAATGGGCACGGTGATGCCGGCCTTGTCGGCAAGCTCGCGAAAACGATAGAAGCACTCGTTATCAAAGAAGAGCTGCGTCACAAAGAAGCTCGCGCCGGCGTCCTGTTTTTGCTTGAGGTGTTCGACCGAGAGGTTGAGATCCTCGCAGGCAATGTGGCCCTCGGGGTAGGCTGCGGCACCCACGCAAAAGCCGGCGTCGACGAGCTCGGGGATGAGGTCGCGGGCGTAGGCGTAGTCGGAGGCGGGCTTGTCGTCCTCGGTCGCGCCGGCAGGGAGATCGCCACGCAGGGCCAGGATGTTTTCCACGCCGGCGGTGCGGTACTCATCGATCTTGGCGGCGATATCGGCGTGGGTACGGCCCACACAGGTGAGGTGCGCCACCGAGGGCGTATCGAATTCGCTCGTAATCATATGCGCGATGGGGGCGGTGGTGGCGCCGTTGCCCGAGCCGCCAGCCGAGCAGGTGACCGAGACAAAGCTCGGCGAAAGCTTGCACAGATTGCCTGCCACTGCGCGAGCCGTGTCGAGGGTAAGCTCGCCCTTGGGCGGGAACATCTCAAACGAAACGGGTGCAGTGCCCTGGGATGCTGCCTGCTTAAAAACCTCGTCGACGCGCATATCGTGCTCCTTTAGATATTTAGTGCGATGTATTGTAAGGATTCTACAGCACCACTGTGTCACGGTGGAGTTTTACTCGCTATTTAGGGATACCAATCAAAGATGCCTTGCTATCGGCATTCCCTATAACAACGCAGCTCATTGGGTGCGGGGTTATAAAGACTGGTATCTGATGCGAAATACCAGTCAATTTAGCCCCGTCCTAAATTGACTACCCTTAAACCATGCGGGGAGGTCTGCAATTTATACAGTTCATTGGCTGTTAAGGGTGGCAATACTGCCGCGATGCGGTAACCTCATTGATTGGTTTCGCGACAGCAACACAACGGTAATGTCGCGGAAACACGGCGAGCCTAAGCTATGACTCGTTCGTTAGTAATCAACACCGCTTCTCACGCGGTGCCGATACGAAGGGAGTTCCGTATGGCCGATCTTACTGACCGCTTCGGGACCATGGTGTTCTCTGAGGAAGTCATGAAGGACTACCTCCCCAAGGACATTTGGAAGCGCCTTGCCGCAACCCTCGAGGAGGGTGAGCCGCTCGACCTGGATGTGGCCAACGCCGTCGCTCACGCCATGAAGGTTTGGGCCATCTCCAAGGGTGCTACGCACTACGCGCACTGGTTCCAGCCGCTTTCGGGCATTACTTCCGAGAAGCACGATAGCTTCCTCGAGCCCAACCACGACGGCACCGCCATTACCAAGTTTACGGGCAAGAACCTCATCCAGGGCGAGCCGGACGCCTCCAGCTTCCCCAACGGCGGCCTGCGTGCCACCTTCGAGGCCCGTGGCTACACCGCTTGGGATCCCACCAGCCCCGCCTTTATCAAGGACGATGTCCTGTGCATCCCCACAGCTTTCTGCTCCTACACGGGCGAGGCCCTGGACAAGAAGACCCCGCTGCTGCGTTCCATGACCGCGCTCTCGCGTGAGTCCAAGCGCGTTTTGGCGCTGTTTGGTAAGACCCCCAAGAAGGTCGTTCCTTCCGTGGGCGATGAGCAGGAGTACTTCCTGATCAAGAAGGACGCTTACCGCAAACGCAGGGACCTGGTCATCACCGGGCGCACCCTCTTTGGCGCTGCTCCCTGCAAGGGCCAGGAGCTCGAGGAGCACTACTTTGGCGCTATCCGCCCCACCGTCTCGTCCTATATGAAGGACCTGGACGATGAACTGTGGGCGCTTGGCATTCCTGCCAAGACCAAGCACAACGAGGTCGCTCCCTGCCAGCATGAGCTCGCCCCCGTCTATGGCGAGGTCAACGAGGCCATCGACCAGAACCTGGTCATGATGGAGAAGATGAAGCTCATCGCCTCCCGCCACGATCTGGTCTGCCTGCTGCACGAGAAGCCGTTCGAGGGCATCAACGGTTCGGGCAAGCACAACAACTGGTCGCTTGGCACCGAGTCCGAGAACCTGCTCGACCCGGGCGACACCCCGCTCGACAACCTGCAGTTCATCGTCTTCCTCACCGCGGTGATCGAGGCCGTCGATAACTATCAGGAGCTCCTGCGTGCCTCCGTTGCCTCGGCCGGCAACGATCATCGTCTGGGCGCCAACGAGGCTCCTCCGGCGATTATGTCTATCTTCCTGGGCGACCAGCTTACCGAGGTCGTCGAGAAGATCATCGATGGCAAGGCTTCCGTCCATGCCACGCGCGGCGTGCTCGACCTGGGCGCCGATACCCTGCCCAAGCTGATGCAGGACAACACCGACCGCAACCGCACCTCCCCGTTCGCTTTCACCGGCAACAAGTTCGAGTTCCGTGCCTGCGGCTCCGAGCAGAACGTCTCCGACTCCAACCTGGTGCTCGATGCCGCCGTGGCCAAGTCGCTCAAGTCCTTCGCCGACGCGCTTGAGGGTACGCCCGAGGATAAGTTCCAGGACGCCGCACTCGAGTACTGCAAGAAGGTCCTGACCGACCACCAGCGCATCCTCTTCTCCGGCGATGGCTACTCCGATGAGTGGCCCGTCGAGGCCGAGAAGCGCGGCCTTGCCAACAACAAGACCACGGCCGACGCCCTGCCCGCCTTTGTTTCCGATAAGGCCATTGCGCTCTTTGAGGAGACGGGCGTCCTGACCCGCGCCGAGGCCCAGTGCCGCTACGACTGCAAGCTCGAGAAGTACAACAAGCTCATGAACATCGAGGCCACCACGATGGTTCGCGAGGCGCGTCGTACCTATCGCCCGGTCATTACCGCCTATGCCACCAAGGTCGCTAAGGGCCTGGAGGCAATCCGCGCCGCCGGTGCCGATGCTGCTATGCAGTGTGAGCAGAACACGCTCAACAAGCTCTGTAACGGCATCACCGCCATCAACGACTCCATTAAGGCTCTTGACGCCGTGCACCAGAAGGCGGAGGCCCTCGATGGTCAGGAGCAGGCCAACGTGTACGCGCACGAGGTTGTTCCCGCTATGGATACGCTGCGCGCCGCCGTGGACGCTATGGAGGAGATCGTGGCTGCCGACTACTGGCCGGTTCCGACCTACGATGACATCCTGTTCTACGTGTAGAACGTAACTGACGTATCGCCACGGTATTGAGCCGGGGTCCGCATCGCGCGGGCCCCGGTTTTTTGTTTGCGAAGGACGCTTTGGAGTCCGTTTTGCAACTGATTCGCCCACGCAATAAGGGGCCGTGGACAAAAAACGTCAAATATGAGTACTATCACTAAACTAGTTCCATATCAAAATGGCGGTTTTTGCCGAGTTAGACCACATATGTCCAGGTATATAGCTGAGGTGGGCCCAATCTGAGCACTAGGTCGTTGATTTGACATCTGATGCACCATCTAAAAGGCCGAATTCGCTGTTACTAAATTGGTAACAGTACTCATTTTTGCCATTTTTTGCCCACAGGCCTTGCGATGGTGCCGGGATCCGCACCCTGTCGGGTTTGAATCCCGGCGTTGAGGCAGAAAAAAGCCCGCCACCGAATTGGTAACGGGCTTCTCAGATTCTGTGGTGCCCCCAGCGGGATTCGAACCCGCGATATCCACCTTGAAAGGGTGGCGTCCTTGGCCGCTAGACGATGGGGACAGCGGGAAAGAGTATAGCAGACTTTTTTGCCGGCGCGTATATCGTTGGCAAACTGGAAAACCACCACATAGGAGCTGGCTCTCTATCCCGATCTTCAAACATCTCAATCTGTAACATCTGGGCGGGCAAATCGGCTCTATCTGTTACAGATCGAGACAAAAGGCAGGCGTCGGGACGAACATCTCATTCTGTAACAGTAAGACGACTTTTAACGGTCTAGATGTTACAGATTGAGACAAACCGCTGGGATGGGCCAAAACCACCACAAAGGTGCCTGTCCCCTTTGTGGTGGTGAGGTGCTAGGGGAGGAGCTTCATTGCGGCGTCGTGGGCGGCGTGCTCGTAGGTGTCGTCGAGGGGCTTGAGCGGCAGCAGAGCTGTGGCCTGCGCATCGCCGCGGCGCTCGAGGGCGTGGGTAATGAGCCAGTCGGCGAGCTCGGGGTTCTTGGGCAGTGCCGGTCCGTGTAGATACGTGCCGATGACGCCCTTGTAGATCAGTCCCTCAAAGCCATCGTCGCCGTTGTTGCCGGTACCCGTGACGACGGACGTTCCGAGCGACGTGGCATCTGCGTCGAGCAGAGTGCGGCCGCCGTGGTTTTCGAATCCCACAAAGGGCTCGGGTGCCAGGTCGGTCTTGACGGCGACGTTGCCGATCAGGCGGTCGGAGCCGCGCACAGTCTCGGCGGCAATGACGCCCAGACCCTCGATGCGATCCTCGCCCATATAGTACGAACGGCCGAGCAGCTGATAGCTGCCGCAGATGGCAAGCAGCGAGCCGCCATCCTCAACATAGGCCGCGACCTTATCTTTTTGGGCGAGCAGCTCGTGTGCCACGGCTAGCTGGTCGCGGTCGGAGCCGCCACCCATCATGACGATATCGGCATCGGTCAAATCAAGCGTTTCGCCCATACGGACCTCGTCTACACGCACGGGAATGCCACGCCAGGCGCAGCGGCGTTCGAGGGCGATGACGTTGCCGCCGTCGCCGTAGAGGTTAAGGGCATCGGGGTACAGATAGACGATGCGCAGCGGGCGCAAAAGCTCGACCGGCGCAATATCGGTGGGGACAGCGCTACCATCGGCGCGCGTTACGGCGTGGGAGGCGACCGAACTTGCATCGGTGCCTTTGAGCCCGTCGAGCTCCTTGACTAACGGCGGGAAGGCCGTGTAGTTGGCGACGGCGTAGAAGGTGTCATCGGCGGCCTCGTCTGCCACGGCGCCGATCGCCTGCGCGACGTCCGAGATAATCGCGGCATCGATGCCGGCGTACTTGAGGCGTACCTGCATATCGTGCGCGCGCGTGCCTCCGGCAAAGGCGACAAGCCCCGTTGTATCGGCGATGCGCTCGAAGTCGACATCGTAGATCCACGAGACATCGTGGCCGTCGGCATCGTTATCGTTTAGGAAGAAGGCGCAGAGCCTGCCACCTGCCGTTTTAATGGACTGGATCTGGCGATCGAAGCCCACGGGATTCTTGGCCAGGTTGGCCTCGACGGTGCGGCCGGCAATATCCCAGCGGCCCATGCGTCCGCCGGCGGGCACGTAGGCATTAAGCGTGGGCTGCAGGTGCGCCGCGTCCACGCCCAGCTCGTGCGCCGCAAAGAAGGCGGCGGCGACGTTATAGACCATGTACAGGCCGTTGTAGCGCGTGGCGATGTGCACGGCGGGCGCGTTGGCCTCGGGCCCAAAGGCTAGGTCAAAGCCGTAGCCGTCGCAGCCGAGCTCAACGCCCGTCACGCGGCGGAGCAGCGCGGGGCGACCCCAGCCGCACGAAGGGCAATGATAGGCGCCCAGCTGTCCGTACTGCACATAGTCGTATTCCAGCGGGGCGTTGCACTGCGAGCAAAAACGCGAGTCGCTAATGCGGTCGGACTCGGTGCCCGTGGCGCCGTCGATGCCAAAGGCGATGCTCGTGTTGGGGACGCGCGCGGCGATCGAGGCGCACAGCGGATCGTCGGCGTTGTAGATGAGCGTTGTCGTCGGAGAGAGCTCCAACGCATGGGCGATGACGTCTTGGGTATGGTCGATCTCGCCGTAGCGGTCTAGCTGGTCGCGGAACAGGTTGAGCAGCACAAAGTACGTCGGTTTGAGCTTGGGCAGAACGCGTACGGTGTAGAGCTCGTCGCACTCAAAGACGCCCACGCGCTTGCCGCTGTTGGTGTGCTTAAGGCCGCTGCGGGCCTCGAGCAGAGCACCTACCACACCAGGCTCCATATTGTTGCCGGCACGGTTGCACACCACGGTAGCACCGCTGGCAGCAACGGCGTCGGCGATGAGGTTGGAGGTGGTGGTCTTGCCGTTGGTGCCGGTGATCACTACGCTGCGGTCGACAAGGCCCGCGAGGTCGCTCAGCAACTCGGGGTCGATCTTCATGGCGATGCGGCCGGGGAGTACGCCGCCCTGGCGCTTAAGGACGGAGCGCAGCCCCCAGCGAGCGATATCGCTCGAGGTGCAGGCAAGAGATGAGCGGAGGTTCATGAAACCGTTCCTAACGTAAACGACATGGTCGGGTCGAGTGCGTCACTAAAAACCGTAGCGGCGCGCAAATTCCTGGGCAAGCTGCGACACGTCTTCGCAGGCATTGGCCCAGGGGGCAAAGTCGGGAGTGTCCGAGATAATGCCGTCCGCTTCCCAAACGGCTTGGTGCGAAAGATCCCAGGGATCGCGTGGCTCGGGTCGGCAGGGAAGGTACGGTGTCTGGTACATGGGATTCAGCAAGAAGAACGCGCCGCCCTCGCAGCGGTTAGCGAACTCACGCAGCGCACGCGCTGCCGGGCGCATCTTGTTTGTTTTGAACAAGAGGATTGTGCGGGCGAGCAGGTACCAGGGGGAGTTCTCGAGCGCATTGGCCCCCATCTGCTCCTCGAGCTGGTGGGCCAGGGCAAAAAAGCCGTCCTCGTCTTCCAAGCGAGCGAGGGCGAGCAACACGGTGCCGGCAGCTCGGGTGGGATAGCCTTCTGCCTTAAGGACGCGGCGGGCGTAGTTGGCAGCAGCGCGGTAGCGGGCGCTCGCCATGCACAGCTGCGAGATGGCCTCGAGCGTGTGGAGCCAGCCAATAAGCGCCGGCTCGCTCACGGTAAGGTCTGCTGCGGTGACACCGTCGGCCAAAACACTATTGGCCCAGTAGTGTGGGGCCTCCATATCGAACCCGGGCACGCTTTGCTGCAGGTAATCGGCCGTGGTCGCCTCGAGCTTCATCAGGTCGCCCAGGCAGGCATCGACGGGCGTGTCAGCCAGGATGATGGCGAGCAACTGGGCATCGACGGCAAGCGCATCGATACGGACGATCTTGAGCAGCTCATCGCGCATATCGTCGAACAGGCGATTGCGCGTCTGCTCAAACTCCTCGTCGCTGCCCATGTCCTCGATGCGATGGAGGTCGTCGAGCAGGTGGCGATGAACACCGGCATAGGACAGCAGCGCCTGGGCATGCTCGGACTGCGCATACTTTTGGGGATTCGCGCTAATGTCGTTATGGACAAGCTCGCGTGCTGCATCGGTGAGCTCGGGGTGCGACGCCAGATAGGTGCGCTCCAAGTAGGCGGGGATGTAGACGCTCGGATCCATTAGAGGTCCCCTCCCTTAAATGGAAGCCCCTGCTCGGCTGCGCGTAGGATGCGCTCGTCGATCTGGGAACGCACGATGTCGTTGGTGGCGACCCAGGCGGCAAAGCTGGCGTTGTCGGGAGCGCCCAGGCCCTCCTGCAGCACCGGCGTCGCCTCGGACAGGGCAAGGACAAGCTCATCGGTGGAGCCCACGCCCACGTTGACGCGGGCATAGACGCCATCGGGAAACTCGGTTTGGAAGTAGAGCGCCTCGGCGGCGTGGGGGCATGAGCGTGCAAGGATGCGCAGGTAGTGCTCGGCACCCTCGTAGTCCAGCTCGCGCCAGGCCGCGCTCATCAGCGCGATGAGCGTCCACGGGTCCAGGTCGCGCTCTGCGTCCTTGGGGCGCCGGCGCAGCGGCGTGTTGGCAAGATAGGGCACGGAGTGGGCGGAATGAAAACGCTTAAGCTCCTCGGCAGGGTATTCGAGCTTTGCCATGGCGAGCATCGCAGTATGGCGGACGCCGGCGGGGTCGTTGGGCGCAAAGTCCAGGCTGCGATTCGCGGCATCCAGCGACATACGGTAGCGGCCGCTAATGAGCGCGCGCGATGCCAAGGCGGCAAGCCAGCGTAGGTAGGGACGGCGGGTCAGGTCGCCTGCGGCCTCACGCTCGTAGGGGTCTTGCGCCGAGGCAATCTTGAGCGCCAGGTCGTGCTCCACCTCGTCGCACTTGGACACCAGATACTGTACGTATTCCTCGTTGGATTCGGCGGTGAGCGCCGTCAGCATGCGCTGGGCATCCCAGTTGGCCGGATCGAGTGCGGCTGCCTCGCGGAGCATGTTCTCGGCCGCGGCTTCTTCTTGCTCTGCCTGGACGTCGTCGGGGATAAAGGGGATGCGGTAATCGACGGCCTCGACGACCTTGGCGATCAGATGCCCAGCTCGGTCGCGGTCGTGCACGATGAGCGGCGCGGGGTTGCGGGTGAATTGCTCCATCAGACGCTCGACGGCGGGGCCGTCGGTGAGCGGGATATTGTCGCGGCGCAAGGCCTCAAGAACGAGGCGATGGCAATCCTCTTGAATGGGATCGAATGCCATGGGGCCTCCTTTGCTGCGGTTAGGGTTCAAATGTCTCTATATGAGGTTCTAGTTTACCCGCATGTGGCACACCGGGGGTGCCGCACTTGGACATGCACCTTTGCACCACGAAGACGGATGTCGCACAAATGTCGGCACCTTGGACGACTGAGTGGTATCACGGTGCCGCAAACGGTCGATTTTTGGCGGCGAACGGGGCGCATTTTGGAGGGGCACAGTCCTGCCCGGGATATGTGGTCAACCTTGATAAACGTTTGCCCAGCTTGGGAGTATGAATGCCCCACAAGGGTCTTCAGGGATAGAAAAAACGTTTCATCATTGTCGGCTTTAGGTGAATAACTGACCAACCAGAACGGTAGAATAGTGTTTGTCTGAGCGTTGAGACGTTTAGACATCGCGCATTGTCATCGCCGGCAACGCGCAAAACGGTCCTAACGGAGCCAATCGGGTGCTCCGTTATATATGCAAGTCTAAGAGGGGCTTGTTTAGGAGGCACAGTATGGGACGTTTTACCAATCCTCGCGATCTGTACTTTGGTGAGGGCGCTCGCCACGAGGTGAAGAACCTCAAGGGCAAGAAGGCCATTATCGTTTCTGGCGGCAGCTCTATGCGCCGCGGCGGGTTCCTGCAGGACGTCGAGAACGACCTTAAGGAAGGCGGTTTCGAGGTCAAGCTGTTCGAGGGCGTCGAGTCCGACCCGTCCATTGAGACGGTCATGAAGGGCGCCGAGGCCATGCGCGAGTTCGAGCCCGACTGGATTATCGCCATCGGTGGCGGCTCGCCCATCGATGCCGCTAAGGCCATGTGGGTCTTCTACGAGTATCCCGAGGAGTCCTTCGATAACATCATCCAGCCGTTCAGCTTCCCGGAGCTGCGTCAGAAGGCTCATTTCTGCGCCATCTCCTCTACCTCCGGCACCGCTACCGAGGTCACCGCGTTCTCCGTCATTACCGACTACGCCAAGGGCATCAAGTACCCGCTGGCCGACTTCAACATCACCCCTGATGTCGCCATCGTCGACCCCGAGCTCACCTACACCATGCCCGCCAAGCTGTGCGCTCACACCGGCATGGATGCTCTGACCCACTGCATGGAGGCCTACGTTTCCACCTGCGCCTCTATGTTCACCGACGCCAACGCCCTGCACGGCATCCGCGAGATCGTCGAGTGGCTGCCCAAGTCCTATGCTGGCGACCATGAGGCCCGTCAGCACATGCACGAGGCTCAGTGCATCGCCGGTATCGCCTTCTCCTCGGGCCTGCTCGGCATCGTTCACTCCATGGCTCACAAGACCGGTGCTGCCTTCGAGAACGGCCACATCATCCACGGTGCCGCTAACGCCATGTACCTGGGCAAGGTTATCCAGTGGAACTCTAAGGACCCGCGTGCTGCTGAGCGTTACGCTTACGTGGCCAAGGAGATCCTGCACCTTCCCGGCGAGACCAACGAGGAGCTCATCGCTGCGCTCGTCCAGAAGATTCGCGACCTCAATGACCAGCTCAACATTCCGCAGTCCATCAAGGATTACGCGAATGGTGGCGTGAAGGTCGACGCCGAGAACCCGCAGATGGTTTCCGAGGAGGAGTTCCTCGCCAAGCTGCCCGAGATCGCTGCGAACGCCGAGACCGACGCCTGCACGCCTGAGAACCCGCGTGAGACCAAGGCTGCCGACTTCGAGAAGATTCTCAAGGCCTGCTACTACGACACCGACATCGATTTCTAATCGACTCTTGTTATCGTAACGAGGGGCTCCGCACGTATCTGTACGGAGCCCCTTTCTTTTTTCTTTTAGAGAATGGGATAGTTATGGCTGCAATTTTCAATAGCCCCAGCAAGTACATCCAGGGTCCGGACGAGCTCGCCAAGCTCGGCTCCTATGTCGAGCCGCTCGGCGCTAAGGCCCTCGTCATCGTGACGCCTTCGGGCAAGAAGCGCGTCGGTGCCAAGATCGAGGGCGGTTTTGCCGAGGCTAAGGCCGAGCTGCTGTTTGAGGACTTTAACGGCGAGTGCTCCAAGGGCGAGGTCGATCGCCTGGTTGCGCTCGCTCGCGACAACGGTTGCGACATCATCGTCGGCGTCGGTGGCGGCAAGATCCTCGACACCGCGAAGGCCGTCGCCTATTACCTGGAGTCCCCGGTTATCATTTGCCCCACCATTGCTTCGACCGATGCCCCGTGTTCGGCACTTTCGGTGCTCTACACCGACGATGGCCAGTTCGATAAATATCTCTTCCTTAAGGCAAACCCCAACATTGTCCTGATGGATACGACGGTTATCGCGGCGAGCCCGGTGCGCCTGACGGTTTCCGGTATGGGCGATGCGCTCGCAACCTACTTTGAGGCCCAGGCGACGCATGATGCCGACGGTGGCACCTGCGCTGGCGGCAAGGGCGGCATGGCCGGTCTGGCGCTCGCCAAGCTCTGCTACGAGACGCTTATGGCCGATGGCGTCAAGGCCAAGGTCGCGCTGGAGAAGGGTGCGCTCACGCCTGCAGTCGAGCATATCATCGAGGCCAATACGCTGCTTTCGGGCATTGGCTTTGAGAGCTCGGGCCTTGCTGCTGCTCATGCCATCCACAATGGCCTGACGATGCTGCCCGAGTGCCACGGCATGTATCATGGCGAGAAGGTCGCCTTTGGCACCATCGTTCAGCTGGTACTCGAGGATGCTCCGACTGAGAAGCTCGAGGAAGTCTTGGGCTTCTGCATTGAGCTGGGTCTGCCCGTTACGCTCAAGGAACTGGGCGTTGCCGAGGTTACGCGCGAGAAGGCCATGATTGTTGCCGAGGCCGCGTGCGCGCCCGAGGACACCATGTGCAACATGCCGTTTGAGGTGACGCCCGAGATGGTCGCAAACGCCATCCTGGGTGCCGACGCACTGGGCCACTACTATCTCATGGATGAGTAAATCAAGCTAAGGAAGGGGCAAAGCCGGCAGATGGCTTTGCCCCTTTTTGCTATGGTGCAAAGTAACCTGTCCCCAATGCACAAGTTGGTGCAGGGGGGCAGGTTACTTTGCACCAATCGTTGTTTGATGAAGGGCGGATTCTCGCATGGCGCTTCCCATGGTTTATGGCGGTCCCGGCCGGTATGTTCAGGGGCCGGGCGAACTCTCGCGTCAGGGCAGGTATTTGTCATGGTTGGGCTGCGCTGCCTATGTCTTGTTTGACCAGGGCACCGAGGATCGGCTGTGCAGGCAGATCGTCGATGGATTTCTGGACGACGATCTGAGTGAGCCGTTCTTTAAGATTTATGACGGTCCGTGTACGGAAGAGGCCGTTGTCGAAATGGCTAAGGAAGCCCAGGCTGAGTATTGCGACATGGTGGTGGGTATTGGCGGCGGCAAAATGCTCGATATCGCCAAGGCCGTTGCGTTTTATGCCGAGTTGCCGTTGTGCGTATGCCCCACGGCGGCGTCGATGGACGGTCCGTGCAGTGCGATTTCGGTGCTGTATCACGAGGATGGGTCGTTCGACCGCTACCTGATGCTCGAGAAGAATCCAGACCTGGTCGTGGTCGACACCAACGTGGTCGCGGCGGCCCCGCTGCGTATGACGGTCGCTGGTATGGGCGATGCGCTGGCAACGTACTTCGAGGCGCGTTCGTGCGCCGCGGCGCACGGCGCCAACGAGCACGGTGGCGCGCCGGGACACTTGGCCTTGGTTGCGGCTCGTGCCTGCTATGACACGCTTATGGAGTGCGGCGTCGCTGCCAAGCGCGATCTCAAAAAGGGCCGTATATCGCCGGCGGTTGAGCGCCTGATCGAGTGCAATATTCTGCTCTCAGGCGTCGGCTTTGAGAGCGGTGGCTTGGCGTTGGCGCATGCCATCGCCAACGGCCTGACGATTCTGCCCGAGTGCAAGGCCATGCATGGTGAGGCCGTGGCATTTGGCCTGGTGGTGCAGCTGCGCCTGGAGCGTGCGCCCGAACTTGATCAGGTGCTCGAGTTTTGCCAGCGCGTTGGTCTGCCGACGACGCTCGCGGAGCTGGGCCTTGGCGGGATTTCCGATGCTAACCTGATGAGCGTTGCGGATGCGGCCTTTAGAAACGAACGCAATATGGCCAACGAGCAGGCCAAGGTGGCCAGGCAAAAGCTCGCCGAGCTCATGCGCGAGGCATAGTTTGGCGCTTGATTGACCTTGTGCAATCGAGGCGGCGATAGGCCATGGGCTATTTGCCTCAAAGGTGCTCCGCGTGTAATTTGCCCGAGGCGTGGGCCGATAGCGTATCATTATCTCTTGCTTGTTTGCACTGCTCAGGGAGGGGCCGCGCATGGCGCAGGAACACGATCTGTTTGATGACATTATCGAGATCAGCAAGGGTTTCGACTTTCTTAAAAACCCGCTTGGCGGTGTGACCGATGCACTCGATCCGTCGGCGCCGCAGTGGAACCCTGCCGATTATAAGGAGCGTCCGCGCGGCAACACCATTCCGTGCCTGACCTGCAAAAACGAAAAGAGCGGCTGCACCGCGTGCATGGACGTGTGCCCGGTCAACGCTATCGAGGTCGAGGAAGACGCCATCGAGATCCTCGACTCCTGTCGCAAGTGCGGCCTGTGCGCCGCTGCCTGTCCGACCGAGGCAATCATCTCGCCGCGCTTGGCGCCCAAAAACCTGTATGACGATATCGTCTCTGCTGCTACGAGCCACGAGACCGCTTACGTCACCTGCACACGCGCCCTTAAGCGCATGCCGCGCGAAAACGAGGTCGTCGTTGCCTGCGTGGGCGATATTACGGCAGAGACTTGGTTTTCGGTGCTGGCCGACTATCCCAACGTGAGTGTGTATTTGCCGCTGGGTGTGTGCGATAAATGCCGCAACACCGGCGGTGAGGACATTCTGGGCGAGGCGATTGCGAAGGCCGAGGAGTGGTCCGGCACGGGTATGGGCCTGGAGGTCGACCCCAAGAGCCTCAAGTGCCATAAGCGCCGCGAGTACGAGCGCAAGGAGTACATGGAAAAGATCGCCCGCACCACGGGCCTGACGGTGACCAAGCTCAATCCGGCGACGGCGGCGCTGGCCTCGGTGACGCAGAAGTTGAAGGCCCACCGTCACCAGATCACGCAGCTCGAGCGCACGCTCAACACCATGTGCGGCACCACGACGACCAAGCGCCGCCGTTCGCTCACCCACGGGCGGCAGCTGGTGCTCTCGACATTGCAAAACCATCCCGAGCTTGCCCAGAACATGCAGGTGAGCACGCCGGAGTGCGATTTTGACAAGTGCACCTCTTGCGGCGAGTGCGTCAATGTATGCCCCACGTTCGCCTGCGATTTGGTGGGAAGCGGCCGCTTTGCGTTGGAGTCCACGTATTGTTTAGGCTGCGGCGCCTGTGTCAAGGTTTGTCCCGAGCATGCGCTCAAGCTTGTTGAGCACGACGCGTCCAATCTGGTCGTCGTCGATCCCGAAGCCGAGGAAAAGGCTGCCCAGAAGGCGAAGGCTCACGAAGAGGCTGAGAAGGTCAAGGCCGAGGCAAAGGAAAAGCTCAACAAGATGCTCGATCAGGTGGAGAAGCTCGCGGACTAGCTAAAAGAGCGTTAATGATGGCCGGTGGGACAGGTACTGCCCCACCGGCCAAAAAAGTTGCGGTGGAATAGTTCCTGTTTTGCCCTTAAGCTGGCCATTCTAGGAACTATCCCACCGCAACTAATAGATGGTTAGTTCATGCTGCTTTGGTGGCCGGTTCGACCGGTACCGTTGCGCGTCACGGTTTCATGGAGTAAAAAGAAGCTGGGAACCTGCTTTGTCTCGGTGTATTCCATAAGGATGCCGTCGGCGTTGTAGGTCTGTCCGCGTACAACGGCGAGTGCGTTAAAGTCATCGAGATCGAGTACGCGTGTATCCTCGGGCGTGGGATGCTCAATCGTTACGTCGCGTTTGCCCGTGGCAATCTTAATGCCAAGATCTTCTTCGAGGTAACGATAGATCGAGTCGTTGACAATCTCGGGTGTCAGCCCCGGTACCTGTGAGCTTAGGTAATAGGAGTCGTCGGAGCACACGGCATGTCCGTCTGCATAACGGATGCGTTTGGCGCGCGTGAGCTCGCAGCCTTCGGGAAATCCGGTAATCCTGGAGAGTGCCTTGCTACAGACGAGGAGCTCAAAGACGGTGGTGACAGTCTTGAGCTCAAAGCCTCGGCTGGTCGCGATTTCCTTAAAGGTCTCGAGTCCGCCGCCGCCACGACTCTTCTCGTCACTGATGTTGCGAATGACGCGCATGCCTTTGCCTTGCTGGGGGAGCACGTAGCCATCTGCCGCAAGCATCGAGATGGCGCGACGGACCGTCATGCGCGAACAGTCAAACAGCTGCGTGAGCTCAGTCTCCGAAGGCAGATAGCTCTGATAAGCGTATGTGCCGTCGTCAATCGACTGCTTCACGTTGTCATAAATAGTTTGGAAGATGGCTCGCGCCATGACGGTCTCCTAGAGCTGGGTGCGTGAACGACGGATGAGGGCCGTCCGCGCAGGTGTCAATCGATTTACTTGCTGGGATCGATTATATATTTGCCCATGGCACGCAGGGCCGGGTCTGACAGGATGGCGCCGAGTTCGTCGAGGGAAGCCACCTTGGCGACCATCGAAGAAACGTCGATCCTGCCCGAGTCGATGAGCTCGAGTGCGCGACGCTGTGTGTAAGGGTTGATGTAGGACGAGGTGAGCACGAGCTCCTTCTGGAAGACCTCGAAGGGCTTGACGGTGATTGTCTCATCGGGCTTGGTGAGGCCGAACATCATAACCGTGGCCTTATGGCCGGCGATTCTAATGGCCTGCTCAATGGTGACGGGCTTACCGACACATTCGATTACAACGTCGACGTTGCCGACGCCCTCCTGCTTCAGGCGGGCCGGGACGTCCTCGTGGATGGAATCAATTGCCAGATCGGCGCCGAGTTTGAGCGCAACCTCGCGTTTGCCCTCGACGGGCTCGAGCAAGACGACCTTGGTGGCGCCGGCGTTTTTGGCAAGCTGCATCATGAGCAGACCGATCATGCCACCGCCGATAACGACAACTGTGCTGCCGGGCTTGATGTTGCACATATCGATGCCGTGCAGGCAGCACGCCACGGGCTCGGTCATAGCACCCTGCTCAAAGCTGGTGTGATCCCCCAGTTTGTAGACTTGCTGCATATCGACGGAGCAGTACTCCGCAAAGCCGCCGTTAACGGTGGTGCCGTAGCCGGTCATATGCTCGCAGTAGTGGTTGATTCCGTCACGGCAGGGTTCGCAGCAGCCGCAGGGATGGTTTGGGTCGATGCACACGCGATCGCCCGGCTTAAAGCCGGTGACATCGCAGCCCACGGCCTCGATAACGCCAGCGAACTCATGACCAAGGATTGTGGGCGGGGTAACGTCGGCTGCGCCCTTGTCGCCTTCATAGATATGCACGTCGGTGCCGCAAACGCCGCAAGCTTTGACGTTGATCAGAACGTCACGCTTGCCCACGGCCGGTTTTGTCGAATCCTCGACCCTGAGATCGTGCTTTCCATAGAAGACCGCGCTTTTCATGGTGACTCCTTAACGTGGCGGTGAATGTTGTAATGAAGTATAGGTATGCAAACATCCTTATACAAGCCTATCTAGACAAGTTGATAAATATTTTTGTTTTAGAAGTTTTAGAGAAACAGGCAATAACAGGCAAAACATTTGAAATAAACCGTTCATCGTCAATTATCGACCGTTGACCGAACATAGAAACCGTATTAACTTGTCTAGATAAGTGATATGATAAAAATAGAAGCGCAAGAAGTCAGGGAAGCGGGCCCACCCGTCCTATTGCACGAGGTACACGCAAACGGCGCGTCTGCGGTCTCGAGTGAAGCCAAAACCGCAGTCGCTCCGAATGAAGAGAGGGGGATTCCCCGTCATGATGCAAAAGATACAACGTTTCGGCGGTGCAATGTACACGCCTGCAATTCTTTTCGCATTTTCCGGAATCGTCGTCGGCCTGGGTACGTTGTTTACCACCGAGGCGATCTTTGGCGAGATGGCCACTGCGGGTCATCTTTGGTTTGATTGCTGGAATGTGCTGCTCCAGGGTGGTTGGACGCTCTTTAACCAGATGCCGTTGCTGTTTTGCGTAGCGTTGCCAATCTCGCTCGCGAACAAGCAGAACGCTCGCTGCTGTATGGAGACTTTGGCCATCTACCTTACCTTCAACTACTTTGTAAGCACAATCTTGGGGCAGTGGGGTCCTGTCTTTGGTGTCGACTACTCTGTCGAGGCGGGCAGCGGTACTGGTCTTGCCACTATCGCAAGCATCAAAACGCTTGACATGGGCATCATGGGCGCGCTCATTATCTCTGGTATCGCCACGATGCTGCATAACAAGTTCTTCGACACCGAACTTCCTGAGTGGCTGGGCGTGTTCTCGGGCTCCGTGTTCATCTATATGATCGGTTTCTTCGTTATGGTTCCGGTCGCTCTTATCGCCTGCCTGGTGTGGCCGCATGTTCAGGCTGCTATCGCCGCCTTCCAGGGATTCATCCTTTCCGCCGGTACGTTTGGCGTGGGCGTCTTTGCTTTCTTCGAGCGCGTACTGATCCCTACAGGCCTTCACCACTTTATCTATACGCCGTTCTATTACGACAACGCGGCGGTCAATGGCGGCATCTTTGCCGCTTGGGCTAACATCCTGCCCCAACTGGCTGCCAATCCGAGCATTGCTCTTAAGGATGCCGCACCCTGGGCTGCCTATACCTGCCCTGGTTGGACTAAAGTCTTCGGCTCGCTTGGCGTCGCCATTGCGTTTTATATGACCGCCAAACCCGAGCGCAAGCAGCGCGTCAAGGCTCTGCTCATTCCCGTCACCCTTACCGCTATGCTTTGCGGTATTACCGAGCCGCTTGACTTCACCTTCCTGTTCATCGCGCCCGGCCTGTTCGTCGTCCACTGCGTGCTCGGAGCGCTTGGCTGCATGGCTCAAAACCTCCTTGGCGTCGTGGGCATCTTCGACGGCGGCATCATCTCGATGCTCTCGTGGGACTGGCTGCCCCTTTGGGCCGCACACGGCCTGCAGTACACCATCTCCATTCTTGTCGGTCTGTGCTTTACCGCCCTTTGGGTCGTGGTCTTCCGTTTCCTGATCGTCAAGTTCGACTTTAAGACCCCCGGTCGCGAGGATGACGATGTTGAGGTCGAGCTCAAGTCCAAGGCCGACTACAAGCAAAAGCAGGGCGGTGCTGCTGCTGGCAAATCGGTCGCCCAGAGTAAAGATGATGAGCGCTTGGTGCTTGCCGAAAACATCCTCGATCTGCTCGGTGGCACGGATAACATCGTCGATGTAACTAACTGCGCTACCCGTCTGCGCGTTAACGTCAAGGACAAGAGCGTCGTTGCACCCGAGGCTTCCTTCAAGGCGATCGGTACGCATGGCTTGGTGGTCCAAGGTCAGTCAATCCAGGTCATCATCGGCCTTACCGTCCCGCAGGTTCGCGAGAAGTTCGAGAGTCTTCTGAAGTTCGAGAGTCTTCTGTAAACCATCGTCCATCGAAAGAATCGGCCTTGCAGAGCCGGTATGCACCGCAAGGCCGATTCTAGAGATAAAAAACTCCACTTCTAGGTAACAATTCCAAACCGTACAGGCCGCGTGCGGGGATGGATTGAGCAAGCGGCCAGAATGAGGAGGACATCATGTCCAAGAAAAACTATGCCGTGACCATTGCCGGCGGTGGCTCTACCTTCACTCCGGGCATTGCCCTGATGCTGCTTGAGGAGCGCGACCGCTTCCCGGTCAACAAGGTGACCTTCTACGACAACAACGCCGAGCGCCAGGAGATCGTGGCAAAGGCCTGCGAGATTTACTTCCACGAGAACGCTCCCGAGGTTGAGTTTAGCTACACCACCGATCCCGAGACCGCATTCACCGGGACCGACTTCGTACTTGCTCACATCCGCGTCGGCCTGTACGCCATGCGCGAGCTCGACGAGAAGATTCCTCTCAAGTACGGCTGCGTTGGCCAAGAGACCTGCGGTGCCGGCGGTATCGCCTACGGCATGCGCTCCATCGGCGGCGTCATCGAGATCCTCGACTACATGGAGAAGTACAGCCCCAACGCCTGGATGCTCAACTACTCCAACCCCGCGGCCATCGTCGCCGAGGCCTGCCGCGTGCTGCGCCCCAACAGCCGCATCATCAACATCTGCGACATGCCGATCGACCTTATGGATAAGATGAGCCGTATGTGCGGCATCAAGGATCGTCGCGAGCTGCAGTATAGCTACTACGGCCTCAACCACTTTGGTTGGTGGAGCAAAATCTACGACAAGGAGGGCAACGACCTCATGCCGCAGATTAAGGAGCACATGGCTAAGAACGGCTACCTGGACGGCATCGAGCACGAGGCCGGTAAGGAGCAGCATGTCGAGGAGAGCTGGATTCACACCTTCGGCAAGGCCAAGGATGTCTATGCTGTCGATCCCGAGACGATTCCCAATACCTACCTCAAGTATTACCTGTACCCGGACTATGTCGTCGAGACGTCTGACCCCAACTACACTCGCGCCAATGAGGTTATGGACGGCCGCGAGAAGAAGGTCTTTGGTGCTTGCCGCGATATCATTGCCAAGGGTACTGCCAAGGACGGCGGCTTTGAGCCGGATGTGCATGCCAACTACATCGTCGACCTTGCCTGCGCACTGGCCGAAAATACGCTCGAGCGCTTCCTGCTAATCGTCCCCAACGATGGCGCTGTGCCCAACTTCGACCCGACGGCCATGGTCGAGGTGCCTTGCATCGTCGGTTCCAACGGCTTTGAGAAGATCTGCCAGGGCCCGATTCCGCAGTTCCAGAAGGGCCTGATGGAGCAGCAGGTTTCCGTCGAGAAGCTCGTTGTCCAGGCTTGGGTCGAGGGCAGCTACCAGAAGCTCTGGCAGGCGCTCACGCTCTCCAAGACCATTCCTTCGGCGAGCGTTGCCAAGCAGATCCTGGACGAGCTCATCGAGGCCAACAAGGATTTCTGGCCCGAGCTTAAGTAAGGACTGCTGTCTCGAACTCTCACACATCTCTGCTTCATTTGCGCCGCCGCGGTGTCCGGATTCGCCCGGATGCTGCGGCGGCGCTATACTTATGCAGTTTGAAGTACCTGTACCAAAAGGAGCTGTCGTGTCCCTTTCCATCGGTATCGTGGGCCTGCCCAACGTGGGCAAGTCGACGCTGTTCACCGCGCTTACCAAAAAGACCGGCCTTGCCGCCAACTACCCGTTCGCCACGATCGACCCCAACGTGGGCATCGTCGATGTGCCCGATAGCCGCCTGCAAAAGCTTGCCGACATCGTCAACCCGGGCCGCATTGTGCCGGCTACGGTCGAGTTTGTCGACATCGCAGGTCTGGTGAAGGGTGCCAACGAGGGCGAGGGCCTGGGCAACCAGTTCTTGGCAAACATCCGCGAGACCGATGCCATCTGCGAGGTCGTGCGCTACTTTAAGGACCCCAATGTCATGCGTGAGGTGGGCCGCACAGGCGAGTTCGTCGATCCCGCCGGCGATGCCGACACCATCATGACCGAGCTCATCCTGGCCGACATGGGCACGCTCGAGAAGCAGCTGCCCAAGCTCGAGAAGGAGGCCAAGCGCGACAAGGAGCTCATGCCCAAGTTCGAGGTGGCCAAGCGCCTGCTTGCCTGGCTCAACGAGGGCAAGCGCGCCGCGTCCATGGAGATGACCGACGAGGAGCGCGCCGCTGCCAAGGGCCTGTTCCTGCTCACTATGAAGCCCATCCTGTATGTGGCCAACGTGGACGAGGATATGCTCAACGACGATCTGGCGCCCATCGATGGTGTTAAGCCGCTGCCCATCTGCGCCAAGATCGAGGCCGAGCTTTCCGAGCTCGATCCCGAGGACGCCGCCGACTACCTGGAGAGCTTGGGCTTGGAGCAGCCCGGCCTGGACGTGCTCGCACAGGCGGCCTATAAGCTGCTTGGCCTGCAGTCGTTCTTTACGGCCGGCGAGATGGAGGTCAAGGCCTGGACGGTTCGTCAGGGCGCGACCGCCCCGCAGGCCGCCGGCGTCATCCACACCGACTTTGAGCGCGGCTTTATTAAGGCCGAGGTCATTGGCTATGACGACTACATCGAGCTCGGCGGTGAGCAGGGCGCCAAGGCCGCCGGCAAGCTGCGTATTGAGGGCAAGGACTATGTCATGGCCGATGGCGACGTCGTGCACTTCCGCTTTAACGTGTAAGGACGACGCGCATGTTTAAATATGGTAAAAAAGCCGGCTACATGGGTATTGCACTGCTCGTACTTGCGGTGATTCCGCTGGTGGTCGCAGCGTGTGTTATCCCCAACATTGGTCCCGAGGTGGCAACAAAGTTTAATGCCGCCGGCGAGGTGACGCGCTGGGGCAAGAGTTACGAGTTGCTGGCACTGCCGGTGCTCAATCTGCTGCTGAGCGTGGCGACGTACTTTACGGCAGGACGCCAGGCTAAAAACAATGATGACTCCGCCGCCATGGCGCGCATCGTGTGCGAGCGCTACCTGCGTAACGGTTGCATCACGGGTGTGTTCCTCAACGTGGTCAACGTTTACTTTATGTACTCGGCGATTACCGGAACGGGCTTTGGCTTTGGTTTCTAGCCTGTCCTTTTAGGCAACGAGCCTGCACGCATATTCAAGGGCTGCTGCGAGGCCGCCGCTCGATCGTGGTTTAAAGACCATGTCGGCGGCGGCCTCGTTTTCGTATCCGGCGCCGCGAAGGGCGAGTGCGATACCGGCTTCCAGGAGAAGGGGCAGACCACGTTGGCTGGTTGCGATTACGGCAGCCTGATTGAGCGAGCAGCTGTGCGCTTGGCATTGGATGGCAAGTTCACCTTGCGCCGGGCAAGGGACCAGAACGGCGGCGACGCGACTTGATAGCAATGCAAATGCTGTGCGCTCATCGGGCGAAAGGCATTCGGCTTCAACGACGACGAGCTTGGGCGGTGCGCTGTTTGTGCGAAGCATGGCTCGGTACATGCGGACCGAAGAACCCGACATAGAAAACTCCTGTGTATTCGTTTAAACGTAAACTATAGTTTACGTTTTTGTTCAGCTCCATTTCAAACTCGGCTGCATGGACGAACGTGCGAAACAGATTCTTGGCAAGCGAGTCGAGCAGACGCGCAGGGACCTTGGTATCTCCAAGGTCGATTTTTGTGTGGCGACAGGAATCAGCCGACCCTACCTCGACCGAATCGAAGATGGGACGGCAAATTTCACGCTCAAGGTTCTATTTAAGATCGCGCCCGCACTCGGCATGACGGTATCAGAGCTTCTCGAGGGCATCGAATAGGGGATACCCGTCGACAACTGAATTACGCCATCGGGATGCGGTCGTGGTTGACTTGGCTGTAGAACAGGCGCTGGATCTCGGCGGCATCGCGTGACTGGCCGAGCGCCCACATGGTCTTGGCCACGAGCGTCTCGGTGGTCATGTCGTCGCCGCGCAAAATGCCCGGATGATCGGCGTAGGCACGGCCGACCTCATAAACACCCAGATCAAGGCCCTCTTCGGGGACCTGCGTGGTCATAACGACGGTGCGGCCCGAATCGACCCAGCGGAAAATCGCCTCTTGGAACGACTCGCCCGACTCGCCAAACTCGGGGATACCGCCAATGCCAAAGGTCTCAAGGATTACAGCGTCGTAGCTATCGGCAAGGGCGTCGAGGATGCCCGGGTTTACGCCGGGCGTGAGCTTGAGTACAAATACGCGCGGGTCGATGCTGTCGTAGAAACGCACCGGGTTTTCGCCCTGATGCGTGCCGTGAAGCCCGTTGCGCACGATGCGGTCGTTGCGGATATAGGCGATGGGCGGATAGTTGACGCTAATGAACGCGTTAAAGCTCATGGTGCGCTGTTTGCGGGCGCGCGTACCGGCAATGGCTACGCCGCCAAACACGATTGAGACGTCGTGCGAGTGCTCGTCGAGCGCATAGAGCAGGCTCTGGTACAGGTTGAGCTTGGCGTCGGTAAAGGGATTGCCCATGGGCTTTTGCGAGCCGGTGAGTACGATAGGCTTGGGGCTGTCCTGAATCAGATAGGAAAGCGCCGCCGCGGTGTAGCTCATGGTGTCGGTGCCGTGCAGAATCACGAAGCCGTCGTGGTCGGCATAACCCTCGACGATGACGTCGCGGATACGCATCCAGTCACTGGGGCGCATATTGGTGCTGTCGATGTTCATGGGCTGCACGACGTCGAGCTCGCAGAGGCCCGAGATCTCGGGGACGCTCTGGGCGAGCTCCTCACCGGTCAGGGCGGGGGAGAGGCCGTTGCCGTCCTCGGTCGATGCGATGGTGCCGCCCGTGGCGATGAGAAGGATGCGCTTCATGCTGGTATTCCTATCGGTTTTGTCGCCGCAAGGGCGGAGTCGTTCGGCAGTATTGTGGCACAGGGCGTCCAATGTTCAAACGTAATACATCATCTGTAATGTTTAGTAATACTTCAATTGCCGTCAAATAAGGGCCCAGGTCGTGCGTTTGCCGTGCGCTGATGGCCGCGAGGGACGAGAAACCCCATATAACGTGTACACTATGGAAGTTATTTTCGTTCATTCACGCGGGTGGGCACCGGCTCCCCGCCAACAAGAGGGGGAAACCATGGATCAAAAGGCTTCCGCAAAGGTCCTCGTACTCGACTTTGGTGCGCAGTACGGTCAGCTCATTGCCCGTCGCGTCCGCGACCTCAACGTGTATTCCGAGATCGTTCCCTGCGACATCTCGGCCGATGAGATTCGCGAGATGAACGCCTCTGCGCTCATCCTTTCTGGCGGCCCGGCCTCTGTGTACGCCGAGGACGCTCCGTCCATCGATCCTGCCATCTTTGACCTGGGCCTTCCCGTCCTGGGCTTCTGCTACGGCCATCAGATCACGGCCGTGACGCTCGGCGGCAAGGTCGGGCACTCCGAGGTGGGCGAGTACGGCCGCGCCACTATTACGCGCACTGCCGGCGCCAAGCTCTTTAACTCCACGCCCATGGAGCAAACCGTGTGGATGAGCCACCGCGACGCCGTGTCCGAGGTGCCCGAGGGCTTTACCGTTACCGCCAGCACTGACGTGTGCCCGGTTGCCGCCATGGAGTGCGTCGAGCGCAAGATTTTCACCACGCAGTTCCACCCCGAGGTCAAGCACTCCGAGTACGGTCAGCAGCTGCTGAGCAACTTCCTGTTTGAAATCTGCGGCCTGGAGCCCAACTGGAGCATGGACAACCTGGTCGAGACCATGACGGCCGAGTTCCGCGAGAAGGTCGGCGACGACCGCGTGATTTTGGCCCTGTCTGGCGGTGTCGATTCCTCCGTCGTGGCTGCACTGGGCGCCCGTGCCGTGGGCAAGCAGATGACCTGCGTGTTCATCAACCACGGCCTGCTGCGCAAGGGCGAGCCCGAGCAGGTGGAGGAGGTCTTCACCAAGCAGTTTGACGTCGACTTTATCCACGTCCACGCCGAGGACCGTTATGCCGAGCTTCTGGCCGGCGTGACCGAGCCCGAGGAGAAGCGCCGCATCATCGGTACGCAGTTCTGGAAAGAGTTCTTCGCCGTGGCGCAACAGCTTGAGACCGATGGCAAGCCGGTCAAGTACCTGGCTCAGGGCACCATCTACCCCGACATCATCGAGTCCGGCGCTCGCAAGACGGGTGGCAAGACGGCCACCATCAAGAGCCACCACAACCTGATCCCGTTCCCCGAGGGCGTGCACTTCGACCTTATTGAGCCGCTCGACCACTTCTTTAAGGACGAGGTCCGCGCACTTGGTCTGGCGCTTGGCCTGCCGGGTCATATCGTGTTCCGCCAGCCTTTCCCGGGCCCGGGTCTGGCCATCCGCATCATCGGTGCGGTCGACAAGGAGAAGCTCGAGATTCTCAAGAATGCCGACGCTATCGTGCGCGAGGAGCTCGACGCCTACAACCAGCGTCTGTTTGAGCAGACCGGCGAGCGCAACTCCGAGCACAGCTGCTGGCAGTATTTCGCGGTCCTGCCCGACATTAAGTCCGTGGGCGTTATGGGCGACGAGCGCACCTACCAGCGCCCGATCATCCTGCGCGCCGTCGAGTCCAGCGATGCCATGACCGCCGACTGGGCCAAGCTGCCCTACGACGTCCTGGCCCGCATCTCGGGCCGCATCGTTGCCGAGGTCCCCGGCGCCAACCGCGTGTGCTACGACATCACGTCCAAGCCGCCCGCGACGATCGAGTGGGAGTAAACGATATTCGTTGATTTCAAGCCTCTGACCTGCGAAAACAGGTCGGGGGCTTCTTGTTTTGCAACCTCTGTGCAACCTTGCGGTTTCGCGCCCCGTGAACAGGGGACGTAGCACTGTTCACGTCTGGGCCCATGTCGGCACCGATCAATGCCCGTGCTGCTTCTACTTGCGCTTCAGCTTCCGCCGCTCGAAGCTCGTCGCCCGGGGTTCCTCGCCAGAGGAGAGCTGACCGTTCCTTGCGAAACCGCGAGACCAGCTATATCCGCTTGCTGCGGGCTTGCTTGAGCCAGTTCCTCTTGAAAGAGCCTATACCTCCGAAGAACTTGTTGTACGTCTCACCGTTCTCCTTGGCCTCGTACTTGACCAAGGCAAGTTCGATGGTGCAGAGGTAATCCGCCACTTGCTCGAGGCGGTAGTCGGTCATCGAGGTCTTGCGGCGTCGGACGACCCCTTTTGAGAGGACCTTGCCCACCGAGCGGTCGAGCGCCTGCTTGACAATGTCCTGACCGTTGTCGTAGTAAACCTTCACATCGTCGAAGGATTGAAAGAAGCCCAGGTGTTCAATCATGGCAGAGGAGATATCGCGCCCCATACGCTCCATTAGCCTTGCCGGGTCTTCGAACTGGCTGCGGCGGTAGACGAACGTGATATAGGAAATGGGAAGTTTGCGGATGAACGAGGAGAAGTAGGCGAGCATCACCTTGCGCTGCTCGATGTCAAGAAACTCATAGTCCTTGTGCCCGTTCATGAGAGGCTCGGAGTGAAACGGAATGTTAGGGAGATCGGCCCTGGCAAGCTTGGCCTCATAGCCCGTGACCGCCCCGGCGATGCTGTCTGCCTGGTCGTGAAAGACGAGTGTGAGCAGGTAGTAACGGGCTTTGCCGCCGCGGTCGCCGCTCTCGTCGACGAAGATGCTGAGCTCCTTGGCCAATGGGGACTCCTAATGGAATAGATAAAAAAATAGCCGGGGGACTCCCCCGGCACTTGGAGGTAGCTTAATGAGCCACCAACAACCTTATAGCATGCGCTGGCGGTGAATGCAAGGGGGGCGAGCCGGTACATTGCGTCGCGGCTGATACGCAGCATCGCGCACGCCTCGTCGGCGCCGAATATCGCGTTGGTCGATGCGATGAGCCTCACCTGGCTCCCGCTAATGCTCTTGGTCATGGTTGTCCTCGAGCTCCTTTCGTCTCGAGGCTCCCTCGCGTCCCCGGCCGCGGGCGGCTCCCGGGGCGGTCGCCGCCGTCATTTCCTCCCGCTCCTCGACTCGATGTAGGCGTCTACTGACGCCCTCGAAACCAGGAGCTTCCTGCCGAGCCTGTACGAGTCGATCTTTCCCGACCGGATGAGGCCGTACGCCTTGTTTCGGCTCGCCCTCATGTACTCCTGCATCTCGATCACCGTCATCCATTCGTCGCGATCTTGGTTGCCCTCGGGCGCGGCGCATTCGGCTGTGCGTGCCATGGTTCCTCCAATCTTCCCGTGCGGCACCGCGCGATGCGCCCGCGCGCTCCCGCGTGCGTTTTCGTCTGCGCGACGATTGAACCGCCTGATTGCGGTTGGCGCGCACGACGGGAGCGGAGACGGGTCGAGCTGGGTCGAGCTGGTCGTGCCTTCACGAAACGGCCATGAGACGCGTGCCTTAGCTGGCAGCCAAGTCCCTGAAAAGTAAAAGACGCCCATGCGGGCGCCTGCCTAATAACTGGAGTTGTTCGGTTGTGGTCGGAATGCTCGTCTCCCGCGGTGCTATCGTCCGGGGTCCGGCATCTGTCGTTCGCCTCTTCTGTCGTGTTTGATGTTGCGTGTTCTGCGAACGATCTTATGCAGGTTTTTCAATCCGTTGCCCCAGGTGCACCCAGATAAATGGTGCCCATCTGTTGGGATATAATGTGGCTAATAGGATGGTTATGCTGCAAAGGGATGAGTGGGTGGCGAAACCGGTTTTGCGCCGCCGGCCTAAACAGTTTTTGGGTAAATCGATCAGCGTTTCAACGATGTCCTGCATTCATGTGAATACAGGCGAATGCAGGACGATCCTTGCGCCAAATGGAGCCTACCCATTGAGCTTGATGCCGAAATCAGCGACTTTCGACAAAAACCTCTCGTTGTCACGATTGGAGAGAAGCTTATTTTGCGTATAGCCTATATATTCAATACTATTAATTCCTTCACGTCCGTGATATTTTCCAACTTCTTCACCCTTCAAGGTAGCACTGAAAAAAACCTGATTAGGGAGATCGATAAACAGGGGGAGCACACGTTCCTCCCTTCCTGTCGATAGCTCTTCGGCGCGAAAAGAGTCAATAACAATAGGTAAGCCGTGATGTATGTGCTTGGCAAGTGAATAGGTTTTTGCAAGAAAGAACTCGGTAGCTTCGCTTCCGATATAGGGGCTGTTGTTGGTAGTAAAAAGGTCCGTGTAATCTTCGACGGAATCACTTTCATTGATTGTGCGGCGCACGTCATTCATAGTGGCTAGCAGGGCCGCATTGAAATCCGCTCTGTCCTCGCTAAGCTCTTTATCGATTGTTTTTGCCTCTTTGAGCTGTTCGTCGATACCGTCGATTTGGTCCGAGATATTGGTTATCTCTCGATCAATTGCTTCAAGGTCGGCATAGTCCTGACGTGCAGCAAAAATATCCTCCAGGGTTATTTCCCTAGAATCCGCAAGCTTATTGAATTGATTTTGGAGTTCGCGAATCTCCAGGTCGAGCTCCTCGATCTCTTTTTGATATGCGTCGATCTTACGTTGGACGCTCAGAAGGATTTGCGACCTCATTTCACTCGTCGTTATGTCAAACACATAATCTGATCCTGGAAGCTTGTAACCAATCTCATCCGATCCACAGTTCATGCAAATCACGGAGCCGACCTTGATTTCCCGATTTAAGGAATTCAGCTCCTTCTTTACTGCCTGATTCTTGGCTCGGCGCGTATGAGCATGGTTGCGCTCATTCGTGAGGCTGACTATCGAATTCTTTAGGAAATTGAGTCGCTCGATGAAACGAGCAGTCTCTTCTCTATTTGCTGTTGGGCTAACCACGGCAAGCGAGGTTCCAATTTTACGTAGTGTCGATGCCTGCTTGGCAAGCTCTTCTCTTCTGGTTTTAAGAGCGCTCCTCTTGTTCTTGAGGTCTGCAATAGATTTCTTATCCAAGGTACGAGCATCTAAGCCCTTTAAGGCATAGACCATTTCCTTAAAGTCGTCTTTGTTGAAATAGCTTGTACTGGTACGGGCAGTGCTTCTACCGGCCTGAGGAACGAAAGCAATTTGAGTGTAGAGAGGGAGTCCCACTATTGTCTGACTACCATCTTTAGTAATGGTGGGTAAAGGTGAGATATGGTCGTTCCAGAAAACGTCAAAGTCACCCGAGCTTTCGATTGGGATAATCGTTCCTCCATCCAGCACGACAAACGAATCCCTGTTTCTTAGTATGGAAAGTCCGCGTCCATCAACTTCGAGGTCAACAATAAAGACATATTCGTTGCTTTTGAAGCTTGGAGGGAAGCGTGCTTCAGATCCAAGCGCATACATTATTGCCTGCATAACGATGGTCTTACCAACATGGTTTTCATCGCTAGAAATGATGTTCACGCCAGCGATTGCGAAATCATCCTGGATGTAGGATTCGTTCTCGTTGCCTATGTAAACGGTTTTGATGCTAATCATGGGCGAAGTCCATCCTTAATGGTCGCAATAAAGTAGAGGTGAGATCTTCTGGTCAGCTGAGTGCAGGAGGCTAAGGTGCCTTCGCCGATCTTGCTATAAATCTGCTGTATATCGGCTTTGTGGTCATCCTGAATGATGTCTACGATTTCGTCCAGAAGATGCCAGAAAGCAGCAAGGTTGTTTTTGTCAAAATACTGAAGGCAAAGTTCATTCCTGCAGTCTTCCTCCACGTCTTCAATTCGCATTTCCGGAGGAAGCGAATTGAGATAAGGCCGGAAACTGTCGGGAGATTCTTCTGTCAGAAAACTCATATTGAGGAGGCGCTGAATTACCAACAGACGAATCTGACGGGTTGACATGGTGCGTCCGAAATCCATGACAGCGTCAGGCCTGTCTATGGCTCTTCCGGCAATTCCGGCACGGTTTTTGAGCGATGACTGTTGGTCGCGTATCGCTCCAAAAATACCAAGAAGGGTCCGCTTGTCCGTTAAAAGAGCGGAAGAGTTGTGCGCAAGAGCGCGGATGTACTCGGTCTCGTCCTTCTTTGCTACAACGAATCTAACACAGCTCAAGAAGTCGTCAATGGCGTCGTCATCGATCAGGCCGTCGGGAATGTCGTTGTGCCTCTTCTTGCACGCCTCGATGAGATGCTCACGGACGCTCGCCTGCGATTTTGGCTTCAGCTGTTGAAATCGAAATTCCGTTAGCGTCGGATTCTCAAGTGTGGTTGGGGATACGCCCCCGACAAACAGGGTAAGCGTGTCGAAATACTTTGAGAATTCGCTTGCTCTATTTTCAAAAAGCGTAGCTAGATACTCGCCCAGCTTTGCTGGGGTTATTTTTGTTTCGCCTTTTGACTGCACATCATGAAGGGTATTACAGGAGTTGTCCATTCCTGTAACGTCATTAAAGCAGTCAATGGCGAACAAATCGATTTCATCGCGTTCAGGGGCAAAACACATCATATGCAACAGAGCACAGGTTTCAGCCCTGTTGCCACTGGGAGTCCCTCTTTCTGTCGAGATAAATCTATACGTCATTTCAAATACCTGATAGTTAGTTGACGGCAGGATAGTTTCACTCTGGTGTTCTTTGGTTTTACTGAGAGATCGAGCAACTTGTTGTTGCATGCTTCATATTGAACAATCAAATGTATCCCTGCCTACGAGAGAAAAAGGAACGGATAGTAGTTCTTTAGGCTCCAACATATACTATGTTGCGAAAACCGTTTATGCATTGAGCGTATTATAACGGAGCGATACAGCACGATACTGGAGGGACGAAAGGACGCCTCCGAACCTTTGACGAGAGTTAGCCACTTGCGACGATTCTATCGTTCATATCTATTTTGCATCATTGTTGACCTGCGGAAACGCAAGACCGCAAAGCCACTGGCTACGATTTATCTCGCGCCGTGGTCGTCAATCGATCATTCGATGGGTTTGGCTCCTGTATTCGGGTGTTTTGAGCCCTCAAAACCAACCCGTTTTTGTCTCCGGGACAAAAATGAAACTGCGGGTTTGCGGTTGGGGTGCGGACGAATAGTTTGCGAATTTGTCCCAGGATTTGTGCCGAACGCTTACGTGGAGACACGCGGCGGGATTCGGTGGCAAGACGGCCAAGATCGACGACCCAGCTGGAGTTAACTGGATTGACACAACGGCAAACGAGCGTGAAAGAGTGGGAATAACGGGAACTGGCTTCTAAACTCGCGTTTTGATACCGTCGAGTACCGCCTGATGCTGTTTCGGCAACGCTGCAGGGCAAAGCCGGGCTTATAGGACAAAATATGTGTCCACGTTGGGGGCATCGGCGCAGGTCGATGCCCCTTTTTCAGCCGTTTAAATTCCGTGCCCGCTTTTAACCGCTCGGACAGAATGTGTGTCCGGTTGCCTATCGTTCTCGCAGGTAGATAACCTTTTCCGGAACCGTTAAATACGCTTTCGGAAGAGGTGCCCATGAAGGCCGTTTATTGCCCCTACTGCGGCGGTCGGACCAAGCGCAACGGCAGGACCTCATCGGGGTCCCAGCGGTGGAGGTGCACGGCCTGCGGTGCGTCGACGACGGTGAGGTACGACGACACGGCGACAAGGCTCGGGGAGTTCCTCGGGTAGCTCCTCTCGAAGGACTCGCAGGCCATGATGCCGGGCGGCGGGCGCTCCTTCAGGCGCAGGACGGCCGAGTTCTGGGAGGTCTGGCCCATGCCCGTCCCCGACGGCGAGCTCCACCGCGTGCTCTACGTCGACGGGATCTGGGTCGCGCGCGACCTCGTGGTTCTCATATGCTGCAGCGGCATGGGCCGCGATGCGCGCGAGACGGGACTTCGGGGAGATCTCCGAGGAGGAGTACCTCGACTGGAAGCGCGGGTTCGGCGGAAGGTAGATTTTGGCGGTTAAGGGGGCATTCCTTGCTAAACCGCAATAATACGGTCCATTAACGGAGTGTTTGCATTATTCGGGAGCACTGATGGCTTTGGGGCGCTGCGGGATCTTTTTTCTGCGCCCAGTCGACTTGAAAGAGGGCGTCAGGGTGGGGAGCACACAGTTTGCATGCTTCCTGGTTTGCCGAGTTTGCATCCATATACAGCGCGGCTTTCCTCCTAAACGTAATAGCTTGGGGCGTTCTTGTGTAGTGTGCCCGGCATTCGCTATTCGAAACCGACCAGTTCGTTTTGCTTCGGATAGTACAGGATGTATATTCGACATTAAGGATGTGCTGACCAACTGGGATCTAATTGAGGATGGTGCAAAGATGGGGTTATCTTGGTTGTTGAATGATTTCATCTGTAATGACCTATATGCTCCGTTTGTTGTCAAACTGGACAATGACTACTATTCCCGCCTTATGGAGAAATACAACATTGTGCTCAACCAGGCGGAAAAGGCCGGTGCGGATGATGGCAGCCTGGCAATAATAAAGAAATATCGAAATAAAATCCTCGAAGCCCTGCGTAGTTACTACAAGGCCGATATTGCAAAAAGCAACACAATCATCAGGAATTTGGTTTCAGAAGTTCGTTCCGATCCTTTTGCGGTTGCAAAGCTAGATGAGAGTTGGGCCTTTCCGGGGAACAGGAGCCAGGAGATACAATTCTTTCGGTCGAGAACAGGGAGTCCTTCTAGCGCCTATGCGGCAAAAGAGATGTTGCATTTGCCGAAGAGCCTGAGATCTAAGACCGGAAGCTACAGGTTTAGTATCCCCGGCAGCCCGGCCTATTATCTTGCAAATTCTTCGTATGGATGCTGGATAGAGACGGGATTTCCACCGGAAATCGATTTCAACGGCTCACCGGTAGTTTTAGACGGCACGCAGAAAATACTTAACTTGGCAATCAATGTGAGAGATTTCGGCGGCTTGGACGGTTTCGATGAGGGGCGCGTTCATTGCTGGCTTAAACTATTCATGCTCATGATAGCGACCTCGTACAGAATCGACGAAGCTGACAGAACGTTCAAGTCTGAGTACATCGTTCCCCAGGCAATAATGATGGCGTGTAAGAAGCATGGTCTTGACGGGGTCGCCTATTATTCCCGGCGCGTGGAAGACGACGTATTCGCACGCTGCGCCGTCAACCTCGCTCTATTTGTTAATTATGATCAGCACAAGGACTACTCTCCGCTCATTAAACATATGAAAATAGATGATTCCTTCAACTATGCCCTGTACAAACAGCTCTCTCCGTCGCTGAGATGTAGAGACTATGAACTGAGGTCTGTCGACCATGCATATATAACGAATATTGGCAGCTATGACAGACAGCATCCCTATAGAGAAACAGAGTTCTTCGAGTTCGACAGATACCTGTTCGCAACGTGGAAGGGAAAGACGAACGGGAGGGGAAAAGACGTTCTTCCTTGGGGTGTGTCCGTTGATTAATGTTTGGAAGCCGTAGTGATTGCCGTAAAAATTCAATTGGACATGAAATGAAGATGGCGGCGAATGGTGATAAATAGTGGTGCTCGGTATTGACTGCTAGCGTTGGAAGCCTCTCGCCAGAAATTGGCGTTGAGTTCATTTTGAGTTCAATTTTGGTATCTGAAAACCGCCTGATTCCAGTAAATGGGGAGACGGCAGTGCACCACGTAGACGAGAGACCATGGGAATGCACGATTTGATTACTGAGTGGGAGTAAACCGAGAGCCTAAAACGGCACGTTACAAAAGGTAGTGAATAGCAATGAAACCCTAGGTAGAATAGGCTATCTGGGGTTTTCATGCAACGCCGCGATGCACTCCAAAACGCTCTATTTGGAATAATTAGTCCAGGCAATGAAGACGGACGCATGAACGCTGGAAGGACGGTGTGAGACCCGTTTGGATCCTCGGCACTCATCCGCATTATTGTTGCCCCAATGCCCTCTGCATCAAGCGAGGTCGGCGGTTAAGTAACGGCTCGGCGAGTGTTATTTTGAGAGCTACGCGCATCTAAGGCGAGTTTTCGTGGTAAAAACTACTTGCCGGAAACCGCGGCTTTCAGAGTACGGCTTACGTGTACGTTTAACCTCCGTGGGCGACGGGGTGCCGCAAGGCGTAGAGTATCGCTCACCTGTAGGGGCAGCGTCGCTTTAGGACCGAGGGTTCGGCCTACTACGAGACGCCCCAGCGCATCATCGACGGCAACACCAAGCGCATTGTCTCCGAGTGCCAGGCATGCCTCGACCGCTACGAGCGCGAGGGAAGGCCCCGCTTCGCCGTCGACATCGACCGCATCGTGGGGCTGCTGGAGGGCGAGAAGTAGGGCACCTCGGCTCAGTCTCGAGCCATGCGGAACCGCTTCACATTTTTGAACGCCGCGCGCCCCAAATACCCGAGAAACAGGCCATGAGGTGCGGCGGCGCACTCGTGCCTGCGCGCAGTCATCTCCATCAGCGTCTACGGTGCGCTACAACATCGCGGGCAAACCGCCTGACAAGCCGAGCATTCTGATCGTTCCGTCTATGAGCTACGTTGCCGTGCGGGGCGAAGGCGATCCCAATGCCGAAGGCGGCGCGTAGCAGAACGCGTTGCCGATGCCCTACGGCGTCGCCTATACCATCAAGATGTCGAAAAAGGGCCCGCGAGAGATCGAAGGCTATTTCGACTTCGTCGTGCCGCCGCTCGAGGGCTTCTGGTGGCAAGACCGCGCCGATGGCGAGATCGATTACACGAGGAAAGACGACTTCAACTTTATCTCGTGCATCCGCCTGCCCGATTTCGTCACTTGCGATAGTTAGTGGTCGGGGACGTTCTTTAACGACTAGTCATTTAAGAACGATCCCAATGACTATGCTGCTTGCCTTCGTTATCTGACGACCTGGACGGCAAGTGCGCTCAACTGGATAAGAAAAAGCCGGGGAAAACGTCCCTGGCACTTGGAAGCCTTGCTTGCGGAAAACCAATTATTTTTAAATCATGGGCTGTGCGAAAAGGCAAGTACATGAAACGATCGCTCCAATGGCGAAGCCCCAGCCTGCGCGCCAGCCCATAGGCAAGCCACCTGAGACCACTCACTTTGCTCACCGCTGACGAAGACTTGCGACCTGGGGTTTGCGAGCTACTCGCAGAACCCATGTTGCATATCAAGCTTTAGACTGACTCAGCCAATCACTTCTCGTCAGGCAAGCGATATGTTCTGTACGGATGTCGCCCATCAGCTCACAGCAGACGTCCTTGCGGGTGCGGTGCCAAATAAAGCCGCATTTTTCCTGAACGCGTTTCGATTTCTCGTTCCCGTCGAAGTATCCGCACCAGATTTTGTCCAGTTTCAAGTCCTCGAAACCATGGCGGACGAGTTCTCGAACCGCCTCCGGTATCAGCCCCTTGCCCCAGAACGGGACGCCGATCCAGTAGCCTATTTCTCCCTCAGTGTCCGGAATCTCCTTGTCGGACCGCGCGCCAATCATCAACCCTATGCTTCCGATGGCCCTGTTGTCTTCCTTCAGGCAAACGGCGTACGTCTCCGGCGCGGAAAACACGGTGCGGATGATTTCGGCGCTGTCGTCAACGCTCGAGTGAGGCGGCCAGCCGGCAATCGGCCCCACCCTGTCGTCCTTCGCGTATCTGTACAGGTCCTCTGCGTCCGTTTCGGCCCATGGGCGCAGTATCAGCCGCTCGGTTGCCAGTTGCATATCCATCTCCATCGACTACTTTCGATTGATGCTCAGTGCCCATTGTATTTGCTACGATTAAACTCGGCACAGGGGATACTGGTTTCCCGTGCGAAAACGCTCATGCCGCTAAATTGAGCGACCGCCTGTACTGCAGCGGGATCATCCGCCCGAGCGATCCCTTAATCCGTCGCCCGTTGCGCCAATCGGCAGAAGCCACGCGTGGACGCTAATCGCTCGAGCGAATCGTCGTCGGTTTCCGTTTAACGATTTCTTTTTCCGCTATTATCCGACCCTCGGACTTCCTCGTGATAGAAGTAGTCCACGATCACCGGATGCCCCTGGGGGACTCTGCCATAAGGCATTTCGTTGTCCACAAAGGGGCAATCGTACTTCTTGGCCATTTCCTCGGCTTTTTCTTCAAGCGCTTCAAAATAGCTACGGTTGCGCTTGTTATAGATCTCATCGTAAAGCGGTACGAGATCGGGATGTTTCTCGGCGATATAATCCAGGATCGTTTTTTTGAAACCACCCCGAAGATTGAGATTTTCGAGCCAAAACAAATCGCACCGATCCTTTACTCGCTCAAAAATCATCTCAAAATCCGTGATGCCGGGAAATACCGGGGACACGAAGCAGACCGTACGGATACCTTCGTCATACACCTGCTTCATAGCAGCGATACGACGCTCGATGCTCGACGCGGAGTCCATATCGTTCTTGAAGTTCTCATCCAGCGTGTTGATCGACCATGAAACGGTCACTCGTCCAAGCCTCTTCAGCAGATCGATATCCCGTACCACAAGATCGGACTTTGTGCAGATCAGAATATCTGCATCGCTGCCAATCAGCTGCTCCAGGAGTTTCCTGGTATTCCCGAATCGCTCCTCCTGTGGATTGTAGCCATCCGTCACAGAACCGATAACCACCCGCTGTCCAGCGTATTTCTTCGGATTCTTGATTTCCGGCCAATGCTTCACATCAAGAAAGGTGCCCCATTCCTCCTTGTGTCCGGTAAAGCGCTTCATAAAGGAGGCATAGCAATACTTGCAGGCATGCGTGCAGCCTACATAGGGATTGACCGAGTAGCCGCCTACCGGCAGGCTGGACTTGGTCATGATGTTCTTTGCTTCCACCTCATTGATGAGGATTCCATCGATCACTTCCGCCATGTTCTCTGCACCTCCAGCACTCTTTCGAATTCTTCCGGCAATTCCTGAATCATGTATTCGTCCCCTATGACAGAGACGAGGTCTTCCTTCATAAACATTGGAATGCCAAGCGCGTGCGCCTGGTCCGTCAAAGACCATGCCCACTCCGGTTCCGTATGAACCTTCCTGCTCTGCGCCCCGGTCATGGTACCGACGACGATCCAGTTGATTCCGGAAAGGTCGACCGTACCGGGATCGTCGAATAGCGGCTCAAAAGTAACGAAGAAGTGATTTGCTTTGACGTTTTTCCGAAGGGCGTCGATACGCCACAGCTCCGCTTTCCTCGTCACCGTAACGCCGAACCATGCGTTTTCCAGGTCGGTATCTAAATCCAGCAAATCGGGTCTCTTGGTCAGGAACAGGAACTGATGCTGTGGATTCTCATGGATCTTTGCAAATACCTCGTCTCACCATTCCAGCTTCCACCCGGAGAGATCGCTCATGCCGGTAAGGAGAAAGTTCTGCGGGCGTTTCTTTTCCATCATCTTGAGCTTGCTCGGGAAGAACGCAGGATCAGCGAAGTCGTCAATCATATGCCAACGTTTCACATTGTTACGGGCATAGCAATATGGACACCCCACCGTGCAGCCGATGACGATATTCATATTCTGAATCTGATTTTTGATGCAGATGCTCATAACGCCTGCCTACCTGCCTCTCCCGTAAACACGCAATCAGCCTCCCCCACCTTGCGGGCAAAAACCTCGATATCTTGCTTGCAAGCAGCAGGCTCGCAATCGCTCAAATCGTATGACGTGCCGCCGTTTCGATAGACGGCCCGATGGGAAAACGATCGGCTGACAAGCCCGATGCCGAGCTTCTCGCACAGGGTCATCCGTGCTCCCTTTCAGCTATAAAAAACAGGTCTCTATAAACAGTATCCTTGTTGATTTTCGCAGGGGCAATGAACAAACGCGTGCACCTGTCGATAAACGAACAGCTACTGGACATTGTCAAACGACTCAGATTGGAGAGGCGATGGGAGAAACCAAGATCGACCGCCGGCGGCGCTACACCCTCTCGGTCATACAGGAGGCGTTCTTCGCGCTGCTGGCCGAGGTCGGCTTCGCGAAGATGACGGTGGCGGACATCTGCCGCCGCGCCGAGATCAACCGGGGAACGTTCTATCTGCATTGCGAGGATAAGTACGCGCTGCTCGATGCGCTTATCGACGAGGCATTGGCAGCGGCTCCCCCGCTTGAGGGGGTTGAATCGGCAACGCTTTGCCAGCGTCCGCCGGCAGACGACGATTATCGCCTGCTTTATTCGGACAGCGACGCATACGCTCGCGTAGCCCAGCGCGTCATAGAACGCGGAGCGGAGCAGATGGTTCCCTGGGTCATGGAGAAAACAGGGCTTTCACGCGAAGACGCCTTCCTGCTCTTCGTCCACAACGTCCAGGGCAATCTGGCCGTCAACCGCCTGCTCGGCTGGAGACGAGGCCCCGAGTTCGCCCATGCCCAGGAGCTGCTCAACGCCTATTCCGAAGGGGGCTTACTGGCGGTATCCGCTCTTCGCGATTCCGATAACCCATCGTGACCTGCGATTCAGGAATACCAGCCTCCGAGCCCTCTCGTTCGGAGGCTGCGGCTAAAACCTCATTGCGCGTCTACCGCTCCGCGTTACTCGCCACCTGCCCGCGCCACCGAGAGCAGGGCGCCCAAATCGGCCTGGATCGCCCCTGCCTTGCTTCCAAGCTGCAACGGAGCCGAGCCGCCCGAGATGTTTACGCTCAAAAGGTGCGCATCCGGCAGCTTCGCGGTCATGCTCCAGAACGGGAGCGTGATGATGCCGGGGGTCATCTCGCCCACGCCGAGCTCCAGCAACAGCACGCGGCGATCGCTGCGCTCGCGCACGAAGCGCTCGTATCGTCCGAGGCTCTCGCGCCAGGCCGCACCCTGCAGAAACGTGTCGTCGCGCACCCACGGCACAAGCTGCCAGCCGCAATGCGGGCATCGGGGGACATCCTCGCTGCGGACCTCGAACCCCGCCATGCCCGCGAGCATGCGCTCGACGTAGGGGCTCGCGTCGAAGAGCTCGTCGCAGCATGGCTGCTTGCATTGAAGGTGCGCGAAGCTTCCCTGATAGTTACAGATCCTCTCGTCGGGAAACGTCTTCTCGACCTGGGTGTCCACATTGGTGCTCAGGATGAAGTAATCCTTATGGCCGATGAGGGACCGTAGGTCGAGATAGGGCTGCGAGGTCGGCTCGCGCAGCATGAAATCGATATATCGCGCGTAGTAGGCCCATTGCTGCTCGAGGCTGGGGTAGAGGTGGTAGAAGCCGTCGAAAAGGCTCTTGAAGCCAAAGGCTTGCTGCCAGTCCGCCATTCCTGCGCGCGCCATGCCCGCGCGGTTGTAATGGTTGAACCCGGCGGCGCTCGACATGCCCGAGCCGATGCCGACGATGATGGCGTCGGCATCGTCGATAAGGCTTCGAAGCCTACGCGCTTCTCTTTCTAGGGGTGGCATCGGGCGATCTCCTCGAAAGCCGGGGCCATATCGCCGTCAACGAGAATCGTCTCGCACGAAGCGTCGGGCGCCATGGCCTGGCCGTAGTTGAACACGATGTAGGTGGCGTGCTCGCAGGCGTTCGCGATCTGGGCGAGCATGCGCTTTATGACGCCGTTGTGCAGTCCCACGCCAAGTTCGAGGATGGCGACCCTGCCGTTGCGATGGGCTTGCACAAGACGCGCGAGCTCGTCGAGCTGGGTCATGGCGAGGGCGTCTGGATGGGCGAGGCGCCGCTCGTCAACCGACGTGCGCGTGCCCCCCTCAGTCTCGAGCACGCGCTCCTCGTCGAACCCGGCGCGCGCGAAGTGCCCGTCGATGTTGCATGTGACCACGAAGGTGTCGGCGTGCTCCGTAAGACGCCGCAGCCCGTTCATGAGCGAGCCGGGCTCATATTCGAGATACTCCTTTTGATGGAACCGCTCGGCCCATCGGCGTCGCACGCTGGCATCCGGGGAAGCGAGCCCCTGCAGTATGCAGCCGATGCCGTCTGCCTGGGCGAGGTCCCCGTACGCCTCTTGGAAATGAGCATCGGCGCAGAAAAGGTTGAGCCCCTCCGCCATGTCGAGTCCGTTGCTAGCGCCGATGATGACAAGATCCGCTTCGGCTAGCGCCCTGCCTATGCGAACTGCTTTCGCCGTCTCCATGCGCTACCTCCCCAGCGTCTTGCGCACGTCGGCGAGCACGTCGGCGATGTCGGCGCGAACGGCGAGCCCCCGATCCTCGATCGCGCGGGGGAGAAACTGCGTCTTGTTGTTTACGGCGATGTAGCTGGCCTGCGGTAACTGCGCCGTGAGGGCCCAGAACGGCTCCTGGATAAACGCGGGCGTCATGCGGCCCACACCCAGCTCGAGGAAGAGGATCCTCTGCCGTGCGTGCGCGTCGAGCCAGTCGGACACCTTGCGGTACTGCTCCTCGTAGAGTTCGCCCTGCAGGAAGTTGCCGTAGCCGCGAACCCAGGGGAACGCCTCTGCCCCGCAGTGCGGGCAGCGCGGCACGAGCTCTGTCGGAACCTCCAGACCGTCTCCCATGGCCTCTACCATGTGGGAGACCGGCTCGACCGCGTTCCACACCTCGTCGGTGCAACAGTGGGAGCACTGAAAGAAGCGGTGGTCGCCTTGGATCTCTGCCACTTTCTCCCAGGGATAGAGCTTCACAAACTGCGTGTCCTGGTTGGTGGTGAGCACGAAGAAATCCTTCTCGGCGATAATGGTGTCGAGGTCCCTGTAGGGCTTGCGCAGCGGGGCGTTGAGCGTGGTGTCGAGGAAGGTGGCGAGGTATCCCCAGCGCGCCTCGGCGGTGGGCCAGCGGTAGAACGACCCCTCGAAAGCGCCCTTGAAACCGTAGCGCTCGGCGAATTTGCCGAAATGCCTGCGATAGGTTGCGTTGTCCTCGTAATAGAAGTCGCCGCCGCCCGCCGCGGAGAGCCCAGAGGCCCCGCCCACCAGCACGCAATCGGCTTCCTCGATCATGCGGGCGAAGTCCCTGATTTGCTGGTCGTAGGGATCGGGCTCGCGGTCACTCAGCTCATAGGGCGTGCCGCCGCTGCGGTAGGCGGCCTGAAGGGAAAACGATTGGTTGGTGAGCTCGATAACGAGCTGCTCGTACAGGATCACTGGATACCTTCTTTCAGCTATTATAAACAGGTGTCTATAAAAAGTATCCATGTCGATTTGCTTAAGAGCAATGAACAGCTTCGGCCTGCTGTCGATAAACGAGCGTTTGCCGGGCATTGTCGAGCGTTACAATTGGAGGGGTAATGGAAGCGGGGAAGATCGATCGTCGCCGACGCTATACACTCTTGGTCATACGGGAGGCGTTCTTCGCGCTGCTGGCCGAGGTCGGCTTCGCGAAGATGACGGTAGCGGATATCTGCCGCCGCGCCGATATCAACCGTGGCACGTTCTATCTGCACTACGAGGACAAGTTCGCCCTGCTCGACGCGCTTATCGACGAGGCCTTGGCGGCGGTGCCGCCGCTCGAGGGAACGGAGGCGGGTGCCCTCTGCCAGCGTCCGCCGGCAAACGATGACTATTATCTGCTCTACTCGGATGACGACGCGTACGCCCGGGTGGCACAGCGCGTCGTCGAGCGCGGCGCCGAGCAGATGGTTCCCTCGATCATGGAGGAGACTGGGCTTTCGCGCGAGGACGCCTATCTGCTCTTCGTCCACAACGTCCAGGGAAATCTCGCGGTCAACCGCCTGCTCGGTTGGAGGCGAGGGCCCGAGTTTGCCCACGCTCAGGAGCTGCTCAGCGCCTATTCCGAAGGGGGCATGCGGGCGGTATCGGCTCGTCACGATCCCCTGTAGTTGATTTTGACCGCAGGCCATTTCAGGCAGGCGACGTTGCTATGGCCCCTCTTTGGTTTTCGATGTTGTATGAGGCAATCGCAATCGTTTTGAGCTTCTCTAGGGAACTTGAACAAGAGATATGGTCTGCTGGCGATTGATTAACTCCATTCGTTTTGGTTACAAAAAACATGCCGCGCGCCTGCAGCATGAAGGAGAGGGAATCCTATGAATATCGTTGTATTGAGCGGCAGCCCGCGTAAGGGCGCCAATACCGATACCATGGTCGAGGTGTTTGCCGAGACCGCGCGTGAGGGCGGTAATACGGTTGAGGTCGTTCGCGTTGCCAGCAAGAAGATCGCTGGTTGCCTGGGATGTCAGTACTGCTTTACCCATGAGGGCACCTGTGTGCAGAAGGATGACATGGCTGACGTGATCGAGTCGCTGAAAGGCGCCGATATGGTTGTCTTCGCTTCGCCTATCTACTGGTTTGATATCACTGCGCAGGAAAAGACCGCCATCGACCGCCTGTACGCCTTCGGTGCCACGGGCTTCCCGTTCACCAAGACGGCCCTTTTGCTCGATAGCCACAGCGAGGGCGTCTATGATGCGGCTATCGCTATGTACAAGTCGGCCTGCGCATACTGCAAGTGGGAGGACCAGGGCATTGTCACCATCAGCGGTATGACCGAGCGCGGCAGCATGGCATCCTCGCCCAAGTTGAAAGAGGTGTGCGAGCTCGCTCGCAAGCTGGCCTAAGGACAAGAAGAGCGCATGGCAATCAGCACAAGCGGAAATGCTTGCTGCCCTTACCAAGAGGATTGCTGATTGCCATGCAACGATGCTCCCGCGGACAATTCCGGTGTGCTAAAACGCCTTCTCGTTCAAGAATTCCCTGAACGCGGGGATGTCGAAGCCGACGAGGCCACGTCCACGTTCCCCGATAACGCCGTCCTCGAGGAGGCGGCGTTTGTATTGGCTTGCGTAGTTGCTGGCGACGCCCATGCGTTTGGCTATCTCCGAGACCCTGCTGGGGCCAAAATCGGGCAGCATCGCGAGCAAAAACTCAATGTCTTTATCGGAAAGCTCCTGATAGGTCGTTTCGAGAATACGATCGCGCAGCTCCATACGGGCAAGCAGAGAACCCTGCTGGACATCGGATGTACTGATTTGGGGCGAGTTTTCCGAAACATCCCAAGTGCGATATCCGACGAGCTGCATCATGTAGGGAAATCCGTCGACGGCCTTCACGGCATCCTCGAGCGCTTCTGGCGTGATTGAGCGTCCTCCTGCTTCAATGGTTTTACGAAATGCATTTGCAATCTCAACATCAGTGATTCGTCCCAGCTGATGATACTGGGAGCGTCTGAGGAACGAGACGGAATCGTTACGTAGCAACGCCGATACTTTGTAGGGCAGTCCTGCCATGAGTAGGGCAACTTTTTTACCTTCGCGTACAAAGTGCTGGTAAACAGAGGCAAATTGAAGCATTTCTTCGAGATCGACGGTGACTTCATCGATGGTGATGAGAAGTCCGATGTCATGTTTTTCGAGTTGCTTAAAGATGCCATTCATGCGCGTGCGCCAGTTGCCCTGAGCCTCTTGAGCGTATGTCCAATCGATGCCCACTGGGCCAATTTGAACACCGTTTATGCGCGCGTGAGGCTGTGAGAGGTAGCTATCTGCGGCTTCTTTGGTTCGCTCGATAATATCTTCGAGCATGCCTGGCATGGCGGAGACATTTGCTGCGATCCAGTCGTGTTCAAGCGCCGTTTCTGAAAGGAGCGAGAGAAGTGCCGTCTTGCCCGTTCCCCTTGCGCCAGTAAAAATGGTCGACAGGTTGGGATCTCCTGGGCCGTTGATAAAGCCACGGTTGATGTCGCGCAGGATATGCTCGCGACCCGCTAGAAAGGGAGGGACGCTTCCAAATGTTGGGGTAAAGGGGTTCTTGCTGTACTCCATGGTAGCTCCTTTGCAGGTTTTGCTAATTTTTGCAAGTTTTGCTAACTTTTGCAAGTTTTGCTAACGACTGACCAAAGGGCATCGAAGTAGTGACGCTGACATTTTTTACGCAGAAAAATAAGCAGAAATCAATTTATCTGCGTTAAAAAATAGTTGAGAAGAAAAACGACGAGTCCCGGGCGCAATGCCGTTGCGTTCCGGGCCTCGTCGCTTTGCGAAGTATCTAACGATCTCGTTGCCGTGGTACCTAGTCAAACAAACTCGGCATGTCATTTTCCTTCATGAGGGCGCCGGCGGAGGGCAGGCTCTGCGCGGTGAACTTCTCGGCCGAGACGCCGGCGCCAAGGATTTCCTCGGTCGTGCCGACGGTGGTGACCGAGCGGCCCTTCTTGGCCGTAAAGGCCTGGACGCCCTGCGTGTTGGTGGTCGTCTTGGTCTTGAGCAGAGACGTGTCGAAGTTCATCAGGCGGTAGTCGCTCGAGACCAGCGCGAGGTCGCGGTCTTCCTTGAGCACCTGGGCATACAGCAGCTTGCTGCCGCCGTAGATTGCGTTCTTCAGACGCTTGCGGTTGGTCTTGGTGACGTATCCGGCAAGTGCGACGCGCACCACGCGGCCGTTCTCAAAGACAAACAGCACGTCGGCCTTGTAATCCTCGGGATCGATGACCCAGATGACGCTCTCGTCGGGTTCCATCTCAAGATCGGTCGGCAGGTACGAGCCCAGCTGGGCCGACTTGGTGTCCTCAAACGCCGCAACCTTGCACTTGTACACCTGGCTCTTGTTGGTAAAGACCAGCAGCTCGTGCGTGTTGGAGGACGGGAACTCGATAAAGGGTTTGTCGCCGTCCTTGTACTTGAGCGTGGCGGCCTTTTTGAGCACGCGGTCCGTCATCTTCTTAAGGTAGCCATCGCGCGAGAGCATGATGGTGACCGGGTACTCCTCGACCTCGGGCTCCAAGCTCACCTCAATGACCTCGTGGGGCTCAATCCTGCCCGTGCGGCGCGGCATCACGTACTTCTTGTTGACCGCGGCCAGCTCGTCGCTGATGACCTTCTTGATGTTCTCCTCGCTGGAGAGGATCTCCTCAAGCTCGGCGATCTCGCCCTCGAGCTTGGCAATGTCCTTGGTGCGGTTGAGGATGTACTCCTCGTTGATGTTGCGGAGCTTGAGCTCGGCAACAAACTCTGCCTGGGTCTCGTCGATGTCGAAACCCTTCATAAGGTTGGGCACGACCTCGGCCTCGAGCTTGGTGCCGCGGATGATGGCAATCGCCTTGTCGATGTCGAGCAGAATTGCCTCAAGGCCGTGCAGCAGGTGCAGGCGCTCGGACTTTTTGCCCAGGTCAAAGTTAATTCGGCGGCGCGTGGACTCAATACGCCACTTGACCCACTCGTGCAGAATCTGGCGCACGCCCATAACGCGGGGATAGCCGTCGACCAGCACGTTAAAGTTGCACGAGAACGAATCCTGCAGCGTGGTCGAGCGATAGAGCTTGGCCATGAGCTTGTCGGGGTCGACACCGCGCTTAAGGTCGATGGCGATGCGCAGGCCCGAAAGGTCGGTCTCGTCACGGATGTCGGCGATCTCCTTGACCTTGCCCTCTTTGGAAAGCTTGACGATGCGCTCGATGATGACATCAGTCTTGGTGGTGTAGGGGATCTCGTAGACCTCAATGATGCGCTCTTCGGGAATCCAGCGCCAGCGGGAGCGAATCTGGAAGCTGCCCAGGCCGGTCTCGATGATCTTCTCCATCTCCTCGCGGCGGTAGATGATCTCGCCGCCGGTCGAGAAGTCGGGCATGGGCATATATTCGAGCAGGTCGCAGTCGGGATCCTGCAGGTAGTGCATCGTAGCGGTGCAGACCTCGTTGAGGTTGAAGCCGCAAATGTCGGACGCCATGGCGACGCCGATGCCCTTGTTGGCCGAGACGAGGATGTTGGGGAACGTGGTGGGCAGCAGGCGCGGCTCCTTCATGGCGCCGTCGTAGCTGTCGACGAAGTCGACCGGGTCCTTGTCGATGTCCTTGAAGATCTCGGCGCTGATGGGGGAGAGCTTGGCCTCGGTATAACGCGAGGCGGCGTAGCTCAGGTCCCCCGAATAGTACTTGCCAAAGTTGCCCTTCGACTCCACGAAGGGGGCGAGCAGCGCCTCGTTGCCGGTGGCCAGGCGCACCATCGTCTCGTAGATCGCGGCATCGCCGTGCGGGTTGAGCTTCATGGTCTGGCCGACGATGTTGGCGCTCTTCTGGCGCTCGCCCTTGAGCAAGCCCATCTTGTACATGGTGTAGAGCAGCTTGCGGTGCGAGGGCTTAAAGCCGTCGATCTCGGGGAACGCACGCGAGACGTTGACGCTCATGGCGTAGGGCATGTAGTTGACCTCGAGCGTCTGCGTGATCGGCTGGTCGGTGACCTCGGAGTGCAGGCCGATGACGTTCTCGGCGTTGACCTGCTTTTTCTTTGGCTGGTTCTTCGTCTTCTTCTTTGCCACGATTTCCTCTTGAACTTCTTATGGGCCGTCGTTATCGATGTACTGCTATTGCAGGTCCAGCTGGTCCAGGTATTCCTTGCCGTGCTCGGAGATATGGCGCTTGCGGCCCGCCTCGTCGTTGCCCAGCAACAGGTTGAACATGGTCTCCATCTTGGTGACGTCCTCGGGCTCTACCTTGATCAGGCGGCGCGTCTCGGGGTTCATGGTGGTGAGCCACATCATGTCCGGATCGTTCTCACCAAGACCCTTGGAGCGGTTGATCGAGCACTTCTGGTCGCCAATCTCCTTGAGGATGCCGTTCTTCTCGAGCTCGGTGTAGGCAAAGTAGGTCTTCTCTTTGCAGTTGATCTCGTAGAGCGGCGACTCGGCGATATACACGTAGCCCTCGTCGATAAGCGTGGGCACTAGGCGATAGAGCATGGTGAGCACGAGCGTGCGAATGTGATAACCGTCGACGTCGGCGTCCGTACAGATGATGACTTTGTTCCAGTTGAGGTTGTCCAGGTCAAAGGCACCGAGGTTCTTGATGCGCTTGTCCTTGATCTCTACGCCGCAGCCCAGCACGCGCATGAGGTCCATGATGATGTCGGACTTAAAGATGCGCGGATAATCTTCCTTTAGGCAGTTGAGGATCTTGCCGCGGACGGGCATGACACCCTGGAACTCGGCATCGCGCGACGTGCGAATGGCGCCTGCTGCCGAGTCGCCCTCTACGATGTAGATCTCGCGACGGTCCTTGTCTTTGGAGCGGCAGTCGATGAACTTCTGCACGCGGTTGGCCATGTCGGTCTTCTGTTGCAGGTTGGTCTTGATGCTCTGGCGCGTCTTTTCGGCATTCTCGCGCGAGCGCTTGTTGATGAGCACCTGCTCCATGATCTTATTGGCGGCGTCCTTGTTCTCGATCAAGTAGGTCGAGAGGCGCTCCTTAAAGAAGGCAGTCATGGCCTGCTGGATAAAGCGGTTGTTGATGGCCTTCTTGGTCTGATTTTCGTAGGACGTCTGGGTGGAGAAGCAGTTGGTCACCAGAACCAGGCAGTCCTGGACGTCCTGCCATTTGATGCCACTCTCGTTTTTGTTGTACTTGCCCTGTTGCTTGATGTAGGCATCGATGGCGCTGGTCAGAGCGCTACGAGCCGCCTTCTCGGGCGAGCCACCGTTCTCGAGCCACGATGAGTTGTGGTAATACTCCTGCATCATGAAGGTGCGCGAGAAGCACATGCACGCGGTGATCTTGACGTTGTAGTCGGGCAGGTCCTCGCGATCGCGACCGCGGCGGTCGGCCTCGATAAAGAAGGGCTCGGTGAGGTAATCGGCACCGACCTTCTCGAGCACGTAGTCCTCGATACCCTTGGGGTAGCAAAAATCCTCTTCGGAAAACTCGCCGTCGTCGCCTTCGATGCGCAGACGGAAGGTCACGTTGGCGTTGACCACGGCCTGGCGGCGCATGGTCTCGCGATACCAGTCGTGGGGAATGCTGATCGAGGTAAAGACCTCAAGATCGGGGCGCCACTTGATGGTGGTGCCGGTGCGGTCCTCGTCGCTGGGCTCGATCTCGAGCGCCTTCTTTTTGGCGCCGACGACCTTGCCTTTCTTAAAGTGCAGAGAGTACTTGTTACCGTCGCGCCAAACGGTGACGTCCATGTACTCGGAAGCGTACTGGGTCGCGCACGAGCCCAGGCCGTTGGTGCCGAGCGAGAAGTCGTAGTCGCCGCCCTGGTTGTTGTTGTACTTGCCGCCGGCGTAGAGCTCGCAAAAGACGAGCTCCCAGTTAAAGCGCTTCTCGGAAGGGTTCCAGTCGAGTGGACAGCCGCGGCCGTTGTCCTCTACCTGAATGGAGCCATCGCGAAAGGCGGTAAGGATGATGAGCTTGCCGTAGCCCTGGCGCGCCTCGTCAACGGCGTTGGACAGGATCTCGAAGGCGGCATGCGCGCAGCCGTCGAGCCCGTCCGAGCCAAAGATGACGGCGGGGCGCAGGCGTACGCGCTCCTCGTCCTTGAGCTGACGAATACTGTCGTTACCATAGTTTGCGGTGTTTTTTGCCATACTCGCTCTCTCGGTGCTCCTTTGCTGCGTTTAAGTCATATAGTTAGTCAAGGTAGCATAGCCCAGCCCACAGACGATTCCACCCAACACGAAATCCATCGAACAATCGTTCGGATTAACGGGTATAGTGTTTAGTGGTAACGCGGCATTGTTAAACAAATTTGGATACAAACGAATTTTATTTAATAGGGACCTAGTTTTACTAAACAAAATCGAATGATGCTGATTGCACGAGCGGGCACAGCGATCGACTATCAATCACGTTTACTCGGACAAAACCGAGTCGGTTCTGTCCGAGTAAGTTTGAATAGCGAATCGAGATTGTTATGTCCACATGGCGATGGCGAACATGGTTTCCATAATGACAGATATAGTTGACATCTTGTGAAGGATGCAATATATTTCTGTCATGTTGCAACGGATATCTGTCCACATTTACGAAAGGAACTCCATGCCGGGCAAAAAGAACCTCCGCATGAAGGCGGCACGTGCGGTGGCCGGCCTTTCGCAAGCCGACTTAGCCCAAGCCGTGGGCGTTACGCGCCAGACCATCGGTCTGATCGAGGCGGGCGGCTACAACCCCACGCTCAATTTGTGCGTGGCAATCTGTAAAGCGCTACGCGTTACGTTGAACGACTTGTTCTGGGAAGACGAAAACGACGTCGACCCTGACGCTCTTTAGGAGTTCGCTATGAAATTTGAAGATTTAAAACTTGTGCAAAAGTGGCGTGAATATGCCGGCCCAAAGGATGAACGCCTGGAGGCTGAGAGCGCGAAGATCTACAAGATTGGTTTCGTGCTGCTTTCGTTTGGCATGTTGATGATCTTTTTCTACCAGTTTATAGCTCGACAGGTTGCGTGGGTTCACAGCGACGCCAGTGAAATGCCGCATGGCTTTGCAACGCCGTTCGAGGCAGCCATGTATTTGTGGCTCGTTCTCGTGATGTTGATTTGCGCAGGACTGCAAACGCGGAAGGGCTATGTCGATACCAATCGTTTTGGGCAAACCGAGCATCTTCCTGTTGGATATTTCCTGCTTGTCAGCGGTCTTAGCGGCGCCGCGTTCGCGCTTGTTATTGCCGCAATGCGCTGTATCGCTGAGGCGCAGATCGTGCCGCTCGAAAACGTCTTTTGGTTGGCGAACCTGGCCACGGGCGTGTTCTGCGGAGCGACGATTTTCGCGGCCACGTTTGCCGTCCTGTGCGCAACGTTTTTCACGGCGAAAAGACGCCGCGCCAAGCTCGAGGCTGAACTCGACTCCCCTGATGATATCTAATGCGTAATGGGCTGGCTCTGGGTATCCAGAACCAGCCCATTTTGATGTTCGATGAGCCGAGTCGGCGTCTCTCACAAAAGTAACTAGGAGCTAGCGAGGCCTATCCGATTTGACCTCATTGGCGGTGTCGGTTTCGAGCGCCGTGCGGCGGGCGCTGTAGGCGACGAGGCCGGCGCCTGCCGCGGCGAGTGCTGCAGCGGCTGCCGTAAGGGGAGCGTTGACATCGCCCGTGCCCGCAAGCGCGCCCGCTTTTCCGGAGCGCTTGTTATTGCCGTGGTCCTTGCCACTGCCGGAGTTACTTCCGCCGGAGCCGCCGCCCTTGTCGGTACCGCCGCCACTCGAGTCACCATCGCCGTCTGCCGTCATCGGGGCGTCGTGAAGTCCTGTCGCATCCGCGCTATCGCATACGCCGACCTGAACTTCTGAGCGTTCGCATGCCGCGTCGGGCACATGAAGCTCGTGCAGTACGGCACTCAGCGCCGAGTTTACGCCTGGTCGAATTTCCTCGAGCGTTACGGGATCGAGCGCCACCAGATCACGCGCTTTCGCATACAGCGTTACGCGTTTGCCCACTTCGTCGCTCCAACACTCGGGGATGGCGAAGCTCATGCGGAACTGTGCCGTGCAGCCTGGTGCCAGCACGGCGTTTCCATTGTCGGCAACCAGCGGGTGCGTCGCAAAACGTGCGCCCAGCGCCTCGAGCGCGTACTTCACGTGTGCCATGTCGTTGGCCGAAGCGTCCTCGGCAAGCTCTGGATCGTAGATCGAAGCCATGCGCGCGTTCGCTCCGAATCCGATGGATGCGCTGGAGAACGGCTGGCTGGAGCCCTCTCGGTACAGATCGATCGTGCCGGCGGTCAGCAAGGTGTTGCCGTCGTTTCGAACCGTGACCATGAAGGATTCGCCTGCTGCTCCGGGCACCACCGCGCCCGAGGTAGCGACCGCGCCCGTCGGAGTGGCACATGCCACCAAAGGCACTTCGATGCCGTGCAGCTCTGCCTCGCTCTGCTCGGCACTCACAATGTGCGTGGCGAGCGCGGAGAGCATGCCTCCCGACGTCAAAAATGTCGTTATCTGATCGACGGGATGGTCCAGCTCGCACATCACGAACGGCTCCGTGAACAGATCACCTGCCAAGGTGCTGGCGAAGATGCGGAAGTGCTTGCCCATCACTGCTACCGGGTTGCCTTCTTCGTCGTAGGTTTGTCCCACCTTGCCATCAGTGTTCTCTACATAGAGCACGCACCTGCCGTTGTTGCTCACGCTAAACGATGCCGGGCCACAGCCTGCGGCACCCACGGGCTGCGTTGCAAATGCCGATGCGCCTCGCGTCCAAGTAATATGCTGCAGTTGCTCGTTGACGGTTGCCAAAAAGCCCGAATGTTGTGGCCACGGCACCGCACGGGGTACTGTGGCGTCAGGTGACATAACGCCCCAGCCCGCAATGGACTGGCCGATCACGGCGTACGATGCGCAGCCGCAGCCGTCTGCGGTCTCGTACGTAACGGGCACCACCATTTTGCCGTTGATATTTTCGGGCTCGCCCAGCTCGATACTCGACGGTGCTTGCGGAAAGCGGAGAACTTGGCGGAACGTCAGGCTGTCGCCCGAAACGTCCGACCACAGGGTAAAGCACTCCAGCGCAACCTCAGCCTCGCTGCCGAGCGCCTTTTCTGCGGTGGTTCCGCGGCGGTGGAGGTAGGCGCCCGACAGACGTCCGTCGACAAGTGTCTTGCCCACCGTGATGCGTGGGCACTGCAGGCAATGGTAGCCATCCTCTTGCAGGCGGCCGCGCGAGATGCTGCGCCATGACGTATGCGACACCACGCGGATCTCGTCATTACTTATGCGCAGGCGCACGACGGACAGTATGCCGGCTGTGCTTGCCGTATCGAAAAGGGTGTTGTCGCCGTCGGGGCGCTCGCCCGAGACCAGCAGCACGTAGGCTTCCTGGTTTCCCCTCCCGTCCGTATATTCCACCACGTCGAAGTCGTAATCGTATATGCCGTCGCGCTCCACGTCGCCCTCGCCAAACCCAAGGGGGAAGTCCACGGGCGTGGGGGCGGACCACGTGCCGTTTGCCCTTGTGTGCACCACCAGGCGCGAGCGGCCATTGTCGCCGTAGCACACCGAGGCGATACGGAACAGGCATTCTACGCCGGCAATCATTGCCAGCTTCATGTGGGCTTCGCTGAGCACGCCGGAAAACAGCACGTTGTCGCTCGAGGGTTTTATGCCGCCACGCTCGTCCTCCGACACGCCGGCAGAATTGGCGTTGGGGTCTGCAACGGCGTTCGTTGCCTGACCGATGTAGGTGTACTCGTACATCGGCGCAGCGTTTTCGTCGTTTTCCATCAGTGCGTGGACGAAATGCTCAACCTGTCCCGTGTCGTCGCTCTCCGCGTCTGCCTCGAGCTCAATGCGCGTGACCGCCCGGTCCCAATCGCGCACGACAGGCGCGGCGTTTACGGCAGTGGCCTTAACCTCGGCGCGTGCGAGCAGCTCGGCGTTGGTGACGATGGTGGCCGATGCGATAAATTGCGGCACGCCGCCCGCCTTGATGTCGCCGGCCGTGCCGAAGCGGGCATCCAATGTGTAAGGCGTATCTCCACCCAATGCGAGCTCAGAGCGCTGGAGCACATACTGGTTGCCATTGTTCACCGACATATTCCACGAATCGAGGAGCGTGGGCCACGACCCCGACCAAGCCTTGGTGGTCCACTTGAACATTACGAACTGGAGTATCACATCGACATCGACGTCTGCACCTACGCGCAGTCGCGGAAGCTGGTGTCCATCTGCCTTCTCGTACCCAATGAACAGCGTGAGGGATGCGGCGCCGCGCACGGCAGACGAAGCGACGCCTGCAACGCCGGCGCCAAAGGTGACGGCAAGCCCGATCTGGATGGTGAACGAGCCCGAGGTGTTTGAATAGTCGAGCGAAATGTTTTTGAAAAACGCCGCGCCGCTACCGTGCGTGTGGGCGCCCACAGCGAGCGCCAGTTTTGCTAGCACCCAGGGGTTGACGTTTAGGAAAAACGGCACCGGTCCCAGGGTAAACTGCTCGGTCCAATTGAGGTCAGTTCTTACCTGGAAGAGGGCCTTAATATTGCCGTATGCAGGGTCGTTGTTGTTACCCCAGGTTTTGCCCACCCAATCGTAGGCGAGCGAGCCGTACAGCTGTGTGGCGATATCCATCGTGAACAGCGGCGTGCAATGGTGGCGAAGGAGCTTGGTGTTTCTTGGATCGGTGCCCGAACCGGCACTCATACTCTTGTACTGATTCCACTTCCCCTCCATCTCGTCGAGGTAGCGGTTTGCCTGCTTGGCGCCCGACTCACGCGGCGATTTCTTCCAGTATTCCGGATCAGGGTTGCCCGAATCGTTCATATAGCTGGCTGGTTTGTATCCTCCGCCAAACAGTACGTACCCGGCAAACGAGAAATCGAACAGAATGGGGAACGAGGGCATCCAGCACGTGAACTTATTACCACCGATGCCGGGAAACGATGCGGGGAAATCAAACGGAGTGATCTCTTGGTCCATAGTGGTGGGGACGATAGTGGTCGATCCGGATTCCGCCTTTGCCGCCGGCGCGGTAACAACGGCCATGGGGGAGGAGAGCGTGTAGGTTTTGTCCTGGTAGTCGAGGACAAAGCGCAGCTTGCATCCTTCTTCCAGAAGGCTCGACGCTGCATCGAGGAACTTGTCTTCGAGTGTGAACGTCGCCAGATTATCCGCGCTCGATGCGCTGGCCTTGATCTGACCAATCTGCGTGACGGTTTCGGTTGAGCTGCCCGCAGCGGGCATCACTTTATTGATATGCAATGTTGCCTGCCCGCCCTGCGGCAGATGAGCCTGCGCGGTAAATGCGTGCGTATCGGGCTGCTCGTTTGCCGTGTCGTCCTTCGGCAATGCCATGAACGTGGCTTCAGCGTACTGGATGTCCCATTCGTCGAATGTGAGCTGGCGAAAGTACGGCTCGCCGTCGGAAAGCGGACGCGTGGGCGCGGTTATGGCGGTGCCGCCCTGGATGCGCGCAAGGGGAATCTCGACATCGCGGTAGCCCGCCATGCTAATGGAGATGCCGCCGTTAAAGTCGTACGCGTCAAGGAGCTTTGCCTCGTCTACGTAGCCTTCCGAAAGCGAGGCAATCTCAAAGATGGCGGTGCCTTCGTCATCGGTCGTGGCGGCGAGCTGCTTGCCTGCGGCGTAGCGCGACGTGAGCGTGACCTGCGCTCCCTTGATGGGCATATTCTTGTTGGCGACGTCGACCACGACCACACCAAACATGGTGCGCGAGAGAACGAGCACCCTGAAGGGGTCTTTTTCGTCGGCATAGGCCGCGGTGGGCGCGAACGGCAGCAGGAAGGCATTTTCGCTTCCCGGCACGCGAGGCAACATGATGCTCGCTAGTGAGGACGCTCCGGCAACAAGTAACGAACGGCGATCAAGCATCTTGGGCTCCCATCCCGCAAATATCGGTGGAAATAATCCAATTTTGCGAGAAGACGCTTCGTGGCGGTAGTGCCGTTCAAGGGTCAAAATGTCCAAATTGATCGAGCGAAGCGCCGGGTTCCGGAACGCGTTCGATGCGCTTGGCAGCCCGGTCGCTAACGCAACATGTGCGCGACCAGCTCGGCGCGTGTGCCGATGCCAAGCTTTGCGTATACGCCGGATAGGCGGTTTTTGACGGTGCCCGGCGATACTCCCATATGGCGTGCGATTTCAGCGTTGGTCCATCCGCGGCAGGCGAGCATGGCCATGGTGAACTCTGTGGTCGTTAAATCGTCGGCAACGTCCTCGCCCGAATCGGGGTTGTGGATGCGCCGCCAGCCGTAGCTGAAGCGGTACGTGATCTCGATGATGCGTGCGAAGTCGTCAGGGTATTGCGTTTTTAGGCATGCCTCGATGAGCCCCTGCAAAAGGCCGTGGTGCTCGCCAATGAGCTCGATAAGGCCGTCGGGGCGCGCAATGTCCCAAGCGGCTCCAAAATGCGCTTTTGCGGCGTCGATGTCCTTGAGGCTCATGCATGCCATGGAAGCTGCCAGGTGCAGGAACAGTTCCGAGATGGGATAGCTTCCCTGTTTCATAATTAGGGCGTTTTCCGCCATGCCCAGGCTGCGGCCGTATTCGCCGCGCAGATACAAGGCGTGCGCCATCACGTAGCTGGCGAACAGTCGCAGGCCTTCGGGTAGGTGCGCCGCAAGTGGATAAAACTCTTCGGCAGAATACGGGGAAGGCAAGTGCAGCAGGACGCTCGCGGCCGAGGCGAACAGGATATGCGTGGCGTGGACGGCGGGCGATTCCTCGTCGGCCGGCGTATCGAGGATGCCCGCAAGGCACCGGCGGGCGTCGGCGATACGGTTGAGCGACAGACTGGCGTATCCGCAGATAAAGCATGCGGAATAGCGCAGCGCGGGATCGGTGACGTCAAGATAGGGGTGCGCCGTCTTGGCGGCGAGTGCGGCCTGTCCGCGAAAGTACAGCGCTTCTGCCGTGGCGATGGCGCGTGAATCGGGGTCGGAAATGCCTGCAACCGCAGCGTCAATCTGCCCCGGCACAAAGGCGGTGCACATCAACGGCATGGGAACGCATGGGTAGCCATCGCAGTCCATCTTCCATCTCCCAACAGCTGGCAACACTAGCAGCAATTGTACTCTTGTTGCTCGGGACTGGAATTTGTGGGTATCGCCTACGATTGTGCCGAACGTATAAAGGAAGAGTCTATTGGCGATGCTCCCAAGGTGGCTACCGAAGTCTAGCTGACCTTGGGATATAGAAAAACTGCCGCCCCTGCAAAAAGCTCTGTCGCAGCGATGGGAAACGTATCTCGTTCTGCATATAATGAGGTCATATGACGGTGCGTCTGCATACGCGCGGCGCATTTCCATCGAACCGAGAAGGAGCTCTGCATGGATCCCAACAAGCGTCCCGACGACATGGTGCGTATCACCACTCCCGAACTTGCCCAGGTGTTCATCGATGAGCAGGTCGCTGCAATCCGCGAGCAGATCGGCGACAAGAAGGTCCTGCTGGCTCTTTCCGGCGGCGTCGACAGTTCGGTTGTCGCGGCCCTGCTCATCAAGGCCATCGGCAAGCAGCTCATTTGCGTGCATGTGAACCACGGCCTGATGCGCAAGGGTGAGAGCGAACAGGTCATCGACGTCTTCAAGAACCAGATGGACGCTAACCTGGTCTATGTGGACGCGACCGATCGCTTCCTGGATAAGCTCGTGGACGTCGAGGAGCCCGAGGCCAAGCGCAAGATCATCGGTGCCGAGTTTATCCGCGTGTTCGAGGAGGAGGCCCGCAAGGTTGGCGACGAGGTCAGTTTCCTCGCCCAGGGCACCATCTATCCCGACATTCTTGAGTCCCAAGACGGCGTGAAGGCTCACCACAACGTGGGCGGTCTGCCCGAGGATCTGCAGTTTGAGCTCTGCGAGCCCGTCAAACTGCTGTACAAGGACGAGGTCCGCGTCGTGGGTCGCGAGCTCGGCCTGCCCGAGAACATGGTCGAGCGCCAGCCGTTCCCCGGTCCCGGCCTGGGCGTCCGCTGCCTTGGTGCCATCACCCGCGACCGTCTTGAGGCGCTGCGCGAAGCCGACGCGATCGTGCGCGAGGAGATCGACAAGGCGGGTCTGACCATCTGGCAGTATTTTGCCGTCGTGCCCGACTTCCGCGCCACCGGCGTGCGCGAGGGCAAGCGCGCCTACGATTGGCCCTGTATCATCCGCTGCATCAACACCGTCGATGCCATGACCGCCGAGGTGCCTGAGCTCGACTGGGCGTTGCTCAAGCGCATTACCGCCCGCGTCACCGCCGAGGTTCCCGGCATCTGCCGCGTGTGCTACGACCTCACGCCGAAGCCCGTCGGCACGGTGGAGTGGGAGTAGGCTTCTACTCTTTTGGGCGAATTGCATTGACAGGGAGGGGGTCCCGCGCAAACGTGTGCGGGACCCCTTTCGTTTTACTGTTCGGTTAATGCTGCGGATCGTTTTGGAAGGCTTGCGAGCATAGTGGTCCCGTTCTCGGAACTTGCTTCGACCTCTACAGCGCCACCGTGAAGCGCTGCAATCTCCCAAACGAGCGCGAGTCCGAGTCCTGCGCCGCCGTATGCCCTGCTGCGGGATTTATCCAGGCGAAAGAACGGTTGGAAGATGCTCTCGTGGTACTGCTTGGGTATTCCCGGGCCCTGGTCCTCGACTCGCAGGAACACGCGGCTGTTGTTGTCGCAGATGGAGACGTTGACAGTCGAGCCGGGGCGGCTGTAACGGATGGCATTTTCGACCAGGTTAAACACCAGCCGATAGAGGAGCGTGTCGCTCCCGATTACTAAAGCGTCTCCAGCACAATTGAGGGCTATGCCCTTATTTTCGGCAAGTGGCGCAAGGTCGGTGAGGACCTCTTCGGACAAGGGACCAAGTTCAACATCGTCCTCGCAAGGAACGCTGCGGAGCTCACTCATCTCGAGCAACACCTTGGTCATCCGCGACATCCGCTCAGTTTGTTCTTGTAGCAGGCCGAGCAGCTCGGCTGTTTCGGGTTGCAAACCGGAGTGCTCGGAGATGAATAGTTCAATCTGTGCTTGCATAAGGGCGAGCGGGGTGCGAAGCTCGTGTGCGGCGTTGCCGGTAAACTGACGCTGTGCAGAGAACCCTTCGCCAAGACGAGCGATCATGTCGTTGAAAGAGGCGCTGCATCGTTGTAGCTCGGTGGGCACATCTTCATTGAGTCTGATTTCGCTTAGGTTGTCAGGCTGCACACGCTCAACCTGAGCTGCAAAAGCCCGTAGCGGTTTGAGTGCACGGCCGCTCACAAAGTATGCCAGCGCGCCGCCAAGGAGTGTGACTCCAGCCGTGATGTACCAGGCTGTCGTGCCAAAAGACTCCTGTGCGTCATTTACGACGATTGTGACCTTGTCATCGAGGGCCGCTTTCGTTGGGTCGAACGCCTGGAGCGAATCTTCGCCGGTTGCGTTAAAGGCCGAGATGTCGCTGCCGATGGCATCCATGTAGCGCATGCCCGTATAGCCGACCAAGCAGTTCGTCAGTACGCATGCCGCACACGTCAGCAGTGCCGTCATAATCGTTATGCGCCATTGCAGCGAAAGCCCTTTCATTCTCCATCCTCCATAACGTAGCCCTCTCCAATCCGATTGCGAATCGGGTCGTATCCCAAAGCGCTGCGTAGCTTTTTGCGGAGCGACGAGATATGAACGCGGGTTGCGTTGCTAAAGCTGTTGACGCTGCTGTCCCATACATGCTCGATAAGCTCTTCCTGGCTCACCGGCCGCCCCTGGTTAAGCATCAGGTATTCCAAGATGCCGGTCTCCTTGCGCGTGAGGGATAGGGTCTCGCCGCCCACGGAGGCGAGGCGCGCTTTGGTGTCAAAGCTCAGCGATCCACAGGTCAGGACAACGTCGCTTTGCGTAAAGCGCCTGAGCGTGAGACTGCGTATGCGTGCCGCCAGCTCGTCAAGATGGAACGGCTTGGTGAGGTAGTCGTTGGCGCCCGCATCGAGCCCCGCTACCTTGTCGGAGACCTCGCCACGTGCCGAGAGCACAAGCACCTTGGTCTCACAATCAGTTGTCCTGAGTTGCCTGAGCACGGTCATGCCGTCGACATGGGGGAGATTGAGGTCGAGCACGACAAGATCAAAGGTCTCGACATCGAGCAGATCGAGGGCCTGCTGCCCGTCGTAGCAGCAGTCGACGCTATAGGCCAAGTTGCGCAGGCTGCGTGCGATCGCATCGCACAGTGCCCGCTCGTCCTCGATGACCAAGATGCGCATAACGTTCTCCTTGCATAGTCATTCACGCTTAACACGGATTTTATAGTCGGTATGGTCCAATGGGTCGCGAAACGAAAGGAGTGGTCAGATTGTTCAAAGCGATTAAGCCTGTGGCGCAGGTGGCTTTGCTGATCGTTGGGGTAGCCATGGTTGGCTTTGGAATTATGCGCGGCGAAGCGGATGCCGTGCTGGCCAAGGCAATCAGGCTGTGCTTGGAGTGTATCGGAATTGGATAAAAGAAAAAACACTGCATCGCATCTTTTGGCGAGATTCCGCGGATTGATTCAGGCGGCGGCGACGCTTGCGACCAATATTCACCTGCCTAACTTTGCCAAGGGGGGCATCTACCAGGGGGCGGGCAAAGCCGTCTGCGTGCCGGGGCTCAACTGCTACTCGTGTCCGGCGGCCTCGGGTGCGTGTCCCATCGGGTCGTTTCAGTCGGTGGTGGGCTCGTCTAAGTTCAGCTTTTCGTATTACGTCACCGGAACGCTCATTCTAATCGGCGTGCTGCTGGGACGTTTTGTATGCGGCTTTTTGTGCCCGTTTGGATGGCTGCAAGAGCTTTTGCATAAGATTCCCAGCAAGAAGCTCTCCACGAAAAAGCTCAAGCCGCTCACGTACATCAAGTATGCCGTGCTGCTGTTTGCCGTGGTGCTGCTGCCCGTCTTGGTGGTCAACGATGTGGGTATGGGCGACCCGTTCTTTTGCAAGTACATCTGCCCGCAGGGCGTGCTCGAGGGCGCGATTCCGCTGTCCATCATGAACATGGGAATCCGCTCTGCGCTGGGAAAGCTCTTTACCTGGAAGCTCGCGATCCTCATTGCGGTTGCGGTGCTGAGCGTGCTGTTCTACCGCCCCTTCTGTAAATGGATTTGCCCCCTCGGCGCATTTTATGCACTCATGAACAAGGTGTCGTTGCTGGGGATTCAGGTCGATCATTGTAAATGCGTCTCGTGCGGCAAGTGCGCCAAGGTGTGCCAGATGGACGTGGACGTTACGCGTACGCCCGACCATGCCGAGTGCATTCGTTGCGGCAAATGCGTGGGCGCGTGCCCCGTCGATGCTATTAGCTTTCGCTACGGGCTGGGTGTGACGGGCGACAAACCCGCGCAGTCCACGCAAGCCCGCGAAAACAAATAGGTACCTATATAAGTTTCGATATAAACGGAGGAACCATGAAACTGTCAAAAATTGCGGCTCTGTTGATGCTGCCCGTGCTGGCGCTGACTCTCGCGGCGTGCTCTGCCCCCAAGGGCGACGCGAAGGATGCCACGAGCGGCGATGCGCAGATTGCCGAGCTCATAGCGCAAAAGCCGTCGAGTGCCGAGGAGGCGGCCGAGCTGTACCAGCAGCTGCTGCAAAAGGAAAACGAGATCTTTGCGAGCGATAACGCCCTATGGGAAAAGGTGTTCCTTGCGGCCAACAAAGACACTCCCATGATTGAGGACGGCAAGAACTACGGTGACTTCTTGCTCGATACCATCGAGGGCGCCAAGGATCAGTTTGCGGCTGACGAGCTTAAGACGCTTAAGGCCGGCGCGCAGCAGGTCAAGGAGATCGAGGACAAGCTCATGGCGCTGGAGAAGGAGTTCCCCGGATGTGGCAGCACGCCCGGCGAGGGAGAGAGCGTCGATGCCTCGACCGCGGGCATGACCAACGGCGAGAGCGGGGAGACGAAGTTCCCCAGCTTTAAGGGCAAGGACTTGGACGGCAACGATGTAAACAGCGACGAGCTGTTCTCCAAGAACAAGGTCACCGTCATGAACTTCTGGTTTACCACCTGCAAGCCGTGCGTGGGAGAGCTGGGCGATCTGGAGAAGCTCAACAAGGAGCTTGCCGAGAAGGGCGGCCAGGTCGTGGGCGTTAATTCCTTTACGCTCGATGGCAACAAAGACGAGGTGGCCGATGCCAAGGACGTGCTTTCCAAGAAGGGCGTAACGTATAAGAACATCTGGTTTAAGTCGGACAGCGAGGCCGGAAAGTTCACCTCCAACCTGTACTCGTTCCCGACCACCTACGTGATCGACCAGAACGGTAACATTGTGGGAGAGCCGATCATGGGCGGCATCAACTCCGCTGAGCAGCGCGAGGCGCTCAACAAACTGATCGATCAGGCACTCGCGAAGAGCGAACAGTAAGTCCGTGGGACAGACAACTGAAGGGGAGTCGCTGGAAACAGCGACTCTTTTTTCTGCTTCGGGGTAGCATCATGGGTATACGTCGAAAGGGCACGCAGCTTTTCGTGCATTGCCTGAGTGGTGCGCGAAGCAACCAAGCTGTGAGTTTTCTTAAGCGTTCTGGGTATGGCAGTGTCAAGAATATCGGCGGCATAAGCGGCTATACGGGAAAGGTGGTGCGTTAGCTATGAAGGTGGTTATCGTTGGAGGCGTCGCGGGCGGCGCATCGGCGGCGGCACGTTTGCGCAGGCTCGACGAGCAGGCCCAAATTGTCATCTTTGAGCGCACGGGTTTTGTATCGTATGCCAACTGTGGGCTTCCGTACTACATTGGCGGCGTGATAGAAGAAGAGAGTGCATTGACGCTGCAGTCTCCCAAGGGCTTTTGGGATCGCTTTCGCATTGCGGTCAAGACGAGTCACGAGGTGTTTGCCATCCATCCCGATTCGCATACGGTCGAGGTTCGCAAAATGCTGACGGGCGAGGAATTTGTCGAGACGTATGACAAGCTCATCCTGTCGCCGGGTGCAAAGCCGATTCGCCCTGCGTTGCCGGGCATCGACTCGGATAAAATCTTTAGCCTACGCACCGTTGAGGACACGCTGCGTATTCACAGCTATGTTCGAGAGCGGCGACCGAGCAGTGCCGTCGTGATCGGCGGCGGCTTCATTGGCGTCGAGACGACGGAGAATCTGTGCGAGCTAGGGCTCCAGGTGACCCTTCTGCAGCGTCCCGTCCAGCTTATGAACAACCTGGATTACGACATGGCGACCCTTTTGCATACCGAGGTGCGTGAGCACGGTATTGATCTGCGCCTCAAGGCCGATGTGACAGGTTTTGAGGAAGTTGATGGCCGCGTTGTCACCCATGTTGCGGGCGATGACCCTATCGGAGCCGATATGGTGCTGCTTGCCATTGGCGTGGCACCTGAGAGCCATCTGGCGCAAGAGGCGGGGCTCGAACTGGGCATCAAGGGGGCTATTGTGGTCAACGACCGCATGGAGACCTCTGCTGCCGACGTGTATGCCGTGGGCGATGCCGCGCAGGTCACGCATCAGGTGACCGGCGAGGACGCGGTCATTTCGCTCGCCGGCCCCGCCAACAAGCAGGGGCGTGTCGTTGCCGATGTCATAGCCGGCATGGACAGCTGCTACCGCGGATCGTTGGGCTCATCGATTATCAAGGTATTCGACTTGACGGCGGCAAGCACGGGACTATCCGAAAAGGCAGCACACGCGGCGGGAATTGACTGCGACAGCGTGGTCCTGTCGCCCGGTTCGCATGCGGGTTATTATCCGGGTGCAACGCCCATGACCATGAAGGTTGTCTTCGAGAAGCAGGGATTGCGCCTGCTGGGTGCGCAAATCGTGGGCATCGATGGTGTGGACAAGTGTATCGACGTTCTGGCGACTGCCATCCAGGCAGGCATGCGCGGCGATAGGCTTAAGGATTTGGACCTAGCATACGCGCCGCCGTACTCATCGGCGAAGGATCCCGTCAATATGGCGGGCTTTATGATCGAGAACCTCAATCGCGGCATACTGGCGCAGTGGCATTGGGAGGATGAGCCCAACTTGCCACGCGATGGCAGCGTGCAGCTGCTCGATGTTCGTACGGAAGGGGAGTATGAGCGCGGGCATATCGATGGTTTCGTAAACATTCCCGTCGATGATCTGCGCAATCGCCTGGGCGAGCTCGACCGGGCCAAGCCGGTCTACGTAATTTGCCAGAGCGGCATTCGCAGCTACATTGCTTGCCGCATTTTGGCGCAGCATGGCTTTGAGTGCTTTAACTTCTCGGGCGGCTATCGCTTCTTTGCAGCCGTGACTGAGGCTCGCCGCGGCAGCGCTAACGTTATGCCGTGCGGGCTCGAAAAGTAGCGCGCATTGGAATGTGACAAAGTGACAGCCTCTTTGTCACATCGGGGATGTTATATGCGGGATGGTGCGCCATGCGGCGTGCTGTCCCGTTCGTTTTTTGGCGCGGTTCGTTACATTCCTCACTGGTATCGGCCAAAAATGAGGATAGAGTAGGACAAGCGCGCCGAACGTGAACGGCGGGGGAGCGGGCGAGCGCGCCCGCGCGAGAGAGGTTGCCGTCCATGCTGGATCTCAGAGATATTTGCAAAAGGTACGTTACGCAGTCGTTTACGCAGGTAGCGCTCGACAGCGTAAGCCTGTCTTTTCGCGATAACGAGTTTGTAGCCATCCTGGGTCCCTCGGGTTCGGGTAAAACTACGATGCTCAACGTCATTGGTGGACTCGACCATTTCGATTCCGGCGACCTGTTGATCGATGGCATCTCGACCAAGGACTTCAGCGACCGCGATTGGGATGCCTACAGAAACAATCGCATTGGCTTTGTGTTTCAGAGCTACAACCTCATTCCGCATCAGACCATTTTGGAAAACGTGGAATTGGCGCTTACACTCACGGGCGTGGGACATGCCGAGCGCCGCCAGCGTGCGCGTAAGGCGCTCGAGGCGGTTGGTCTGGGCGAGCACGTTGACAAACGCCCGAACCAGCTATCGGGCGGCCAGATGCAGCGCGTGGCTATTGCCCGCGCCCTGATCAACGATCCCGAGATTGTGCTGGCTGACGAGCCGACCGGCGCCTTGGACTCAACGACATCCGTGCAGGTCATGGATTTGCTCAAGGACGTTGCGCGCGACCGTCTGGTCATCATGGTCACGCACAATCCCGAGCTGGCGTACAAGTACGCCACGCGCATCGTCACCCTGGCGGACGGCAAGATCACCGACGATTCAGATCCCTTTGATGCTGCCGAGGCCGCGCGTCGCGAGGCCAAGCCCACGCGCAAAACCTCGATGAGCTTTGTGACGGCGCTGGGGCTTTCTGCCCGAAACCTCATGACCAAGAAGGGTCGCACGGCCATGACGGCCTTTGCGGGCTCGATTGGCATTATCGGCATTGCGGCGATCCTGGCGCTGTCCAACGGCGTAAACGACTACATCAAAAAGGTCGAGGAGGACACGCTCTCGAGCTACCCGCTGACGATTTCCAAACAAGACTACGACCTGTCGTCCATGATGGGCGGCCATGGGGCTACCGATGAGGAGGCGTCCAAGGGCGAGGGCTCGTCCGATGACGCTACCGGTGGCAAAGCTAAGGGAACCGACAAGATCCCTGTGGTCACAGCCGTAAAGGACATGTTCGCAAGTGTTAAATCTAACGATATGACAAGCTTTAAGGCATGGCTTGACGACGACGGCGACGGTATCGACAAAGAGGTCAACGCTATTCAGTATGGTTACGGCGTGACGCCGGTTGTCTATCGTTCGAGTAAGGGCGACGAGAAGCCTGTCCGGCTGGTGCCCAACGCTATGACCGAGGCCATGAGCGGCGGCGCAAGTTCGGCGGCAACGGTGAGCATGGATTCCATGGGAACGTCGGTCTTTAACGAGATGATTGACGACCAGAGCCTGCTCGACAGCCAGTACGATGTCGTTGCCGGCCATTGGCCTACGTCCGCCAACGAGGCCGTGATGGTGCTTTCGAGCCGCGGAACGGTGGGCGACTACACGCTCTACAGTATCGGCGCGCTGGATATCGATGAGCTCAACGACCTGGTTAACAGCGCCATGACGGGCGATGGCAAGGTCGAGACGCCCAAGACCGGCAGCGACTTTACCTACGACGATGCGCTGTCCACGACGTTTAAGGTGCTGTCGCCGGCCGATGCCTATCGTAAAAACGAAGAGACCGGCATGTGGACCGACATGTCTGGCGACGCCGACTTTATGACGGCCAAGGTTGCCGACGGCATTGACGTGCGTATTGTGGGCGTGGTGCGACCTAACGAGACGGCCAACGCGAGCGCATTGTCTCCGGGCATTGCCTATACGCATGCACTGACTCGCCAGCTTATGGAGCGTGCCGCCGATTCGCAGATTGTGCAAGAGCAACTTGCCCATCCCGAGACGGATGTCTTTACGAGCAAAACCTTCGACGAGCTGCAAGGCGAGGCCAAGCAAGGCGTGGATTTGAGCAGTATGTTCAGCGTGGATGAGGCGGCGCTGAAGAGCGCGTTCTCGTTCGATGCGTCTGCGCTCTCGGGCGCTGCCGGCGGTATGGACCTTTCTGGTATCGACTTATCCGGGCTGGACCTTGACCTTTCGGGCGTTGGGAAGGACATCGACTTCAGCGACATCATGGCCAAAGCGCCAACCCCAGATTTTTCGGGTATCTTTGACGGTCTGGAACTTACGCCCGAGCAAATGCAGCAGGTGGGAACACTAGCCAACCAGCTGTTTGAGGGCTTTTTGCAGTCTGATCAGTTTAAGGCGCTGTCGCCCGAAGATCTTAAGGACGCGTCAAAGCTCGCTGCCGCATTCTCGACGTATCTTGAGAATGATGCAGCAGCCCAGCAAATCCTGGCCCAGCTCAAGGCGCTCGGAGGCGATGCCCTGGCCGAGCGCCTGCAACAGGCGATGACCGACTATGTGCAAAAGCAGCTGGCTCCGTATCTGCAGCAGGCTATGGATCAGGTGATGAAGGCGGTCAGCGAGCAGATTGCGACGACGGTATCAACCCAGCTCAAGGCGGGTGCGGCAGGGCTCATGGACCAAATGGCGACGCAGATGTCTTCGAGTTTTGCCAACTTGGCGAGCGCCATGCGCGTGGATGCGAACGCCTTTGCTCGCGCTATCCACTTTAACATGGACGCTGAGGACCTGAGTTCGCTCATGATGAGCTATGCCAAGGCGTCGAAGCTCACCTACGACAACAATCTGACCACGTTGGGCTATGCGGACGAGGCGGACCCCATTTCGGTCAAGATTTTCCCGCGCGACTTTGAGGCCAAGGAGCGCGTGCTCGATTATATCGATGCGTACAACAAGCAGGTCAAAGCCGCTGGTCACGATGAGCAGGCAATCTCGTATACCGACTACATGGGCATCATCATGGGCTCGGTGACCGACATCGTGAACACCATCAGCTTGGTGCTCATCTCATTCGTGAGTATCAGTTTGGTGGTGAGCTCCATCATGATCGGCATCATCACCTACATCAGCGTGCTGGAGCGCAAAAAGGAGATTGGCATCCTGCGCGCGATTGGCGCGTCAAAGCGCAACGTGGCAAACGTATTTAATGCCGAGACCTTTATCGAAGGCCTCATTGCCGGCGTCTTTGCCATTGTCGTCGTGGTGGCCGTGAGCTTTCCGGTTAATGCCTGGGCGCTTGCGGCCAAGCAGGTGCCCAACCTGATGAGCCTGCCCGTTCAAGACGCGCTGATGCTCATTGTAATTTCGGTGCTGCTGACGGTCGTTGCCGGCCTGCTGCCGGCTCGCAGCGCATCCAAGAAAGACCCTGTGGAAGCCCTACGTTCCGAATAATGTGACAAAGGGACGGTCCCTTTTTCACATTTGCGCCTAGCTCGTTTTGCCCATCAACGTGATACGGATGCTTGGATGGGTGTACTCGTCAAATTCATCCTCGGGATCCGTGTCAAACGAATAGTACGTTTTGATGGGGTTGCCACTCGTCCTGATGGAGATTCTCTCGTAGAGCGAACCGTTCAAAAAAGCCTGCCTAAACTCTTCGGGGAGCTTTTGCGGTGCTAGGAGCTCGGGACTCACGGTCTTGACGTCTACGGTTTGGACGACAGAGGAAAGTTCGTCCAAGTCGAGCTCGATGCGGGCGAGGTTGTCCTCAAGGCTCGCGTCGGGGTCGATCTCTGCTATGTAACTCACTTCCTTGAGCGTTCCCTTGTTGTCGAAATCCAGGTACGTATAGGTCTTCTGGGTATCGGAGTCGCCGTCGTGAAGGTAGCCGCGGACGTGATAGCCGTAATCTTGATATCGCTCGTAAGGGTCATCGGCGGACACGTACTCGCATGCGGGTCCTAGCGTCTTGCGGGCGATGGCAATTTGCTCGGCCGCGGCCGCGGCGTTCTCCTGCATCTCGATGTTTCCCTGCGCCAGCTGCGGGATATAGGCACCGCACACGATTGCGATGGGCAGCGCCACAAGTGCGACGATCCACTTTTTTGTACGGGGGATGGGCACACCACAGGCCTCCGCCATGGCCTTTGCGTTAGCGAAGCTCTCGGTAAGCACATCCGCTGCGGTGGCGACGGCGCCTACGGCAGCGGCGACTTCTGCCGCGCCACCCAGGTTGCGCGCGGTCTCGTTGTCGCTGTTCTTGAGCAGGTGCGCGGCGGCCTGCGTGCCAATAACGCCCGCGATTTGTGCCGAGCGGTCTTTCTCGGACTGCTCGACGGCGAGTCGGCGCTGCATTTCTTTCCACTGCTTGCCGCGCATGCCAAAGCGCGGCGCGAGCGCGCAATAGCAGAAGATGACGAGCTCGACGGCGGTGAGCACCAGGGCGGCTATCATGCCCGTTTCTTGGAAGCCTTCGTGATGGAAGACGATGTCGTCAATCATTTCGAAGGGAATGATCAAAAATGGCAGCACGAATGCCATGGCAAGCGCCGCACCGGCAACCTTGGGATAGATGCAGTATCGCTGGATGCGCTTACGTTCTTGTTCGGAAAGTGTTGCCATGGCTGATCCTTGGTGTCGTAACGGTCGTTGCGGCGCATGGGGCGCGGGGTGCATCAGTTTGAGCTAGCGCTGGATAAGAACATAGAGCAAGATGCTCATCGCGATGAGCAAGAAGCCTGCGATGTTAAACATCAGTGTGGCAAAGTTGCCCACGATGGGGCGTTCGACATAGCTTTTGTCTGGGTTGCTGGGGTTGTAGTACACGGTCATTTGGCTACCGAGGGGCCAAAGCTGCTCCGCGAGGGTGCCTAGGCGGGCGATGGGACCTGTCTGCACGTGCAGCCAGCCCTTGGCGTCTTCGTGGGCGGTGGCTTGCGTGCGGATGGGGAGTCCCGACAAGCTTTTGGTCTTTATGCCACGGAATTGTTTTTTCGCGCGGTATTGCGTGCCGTCGACGATGTATTCCAAAACGGGATACATCCTGCCTTCGCCCATAAAGCGATGGTTGATGACCGTTCCCATGGTCACGGCGGTACAGGCCTTGGCTTTCTTGCGAGCGACGGCTTTCATGAGCGCGCTCACTCCGATAAGCAGGATGCCGATGCCCCCAACCAAGATGAGCGCGAGCAGGGATATCTGCGACGTGGTCACGGCGTTCTCCTTTGGCGCGATACCGTCATATGTGACCCAGCATAGAGAATCCCGCCATCGATGAGCTATTGCGGGGGGGGGGGTCAATTCTGAATGTGACAAATGGACTGTTCCTTTGTCACATCGGGGACTGCGGAATCGAGGTCTAATACTTTTCCCGAGAAGTGAACGAGTGAAAACGGACTCCCGAAGCATCGACACTTTTGGCGTGCAATTTCCTGCGGTTTTGCCAGTCAAATCCTGCGGTTTTGACGCCTAAAAATGTCAATGCTTCGGGGGTCCAAATACAGCCGTTCACTTCTCGGGAAAAGTATTAGACCTCGAAATATGGGCGGCGTTCGCGAACGGCAACTAGCTTGCGTCCGGTAGCCGGCACTTGGGGCAAAGGGACTGCCCTTTTGCCCCTTCACCATTGCATCGTATCTGGTGTGGAAAAAATATCGCCTGCGTTCTCGCGCCTGCGAAGAGTTCCTGAACCGCTTGAATGGGATGTGACAAAGGGACTGTCCCTTTGTCACATTGATTTGAGAGTGGATGTTGATGAATTTATCGCTGGCCCCTATGGAGGGGATTACCGGGCATGTGTTCCGTCGCGTGCATGCGGAGTGCTTTGGCGCGCTCGATTGTTATTACACGCCGTTTTTGCCGTCGCCGCGGGTGGGCAACCGCTTTGGTGGCAAGGCGTTTAAAGAGGTCGATCCTGCCAATAACCAGGGGCTTAACGTAGTACCTCAGCTGATGTCCAAGAATGCGGGCGAGTTTGTGTGGGCGGCGCAGGTGCTCGCCGAGATGGGGTACCGCGAGGTCAATCTCAACCTTGGCTGCCCCTCGGGTACGGTTGTTGCCAAAGGCAAGGGTTCGGGCTTTCTGCGCAACCTGGATGAGCTCGAGGTGTTCTTGAGCGACGTGTGCGAACGCTCACCCTTGCCGGTGTCGGTCAAGACCAGGCTGGGGTTGGAAAGCGATGACGAGTACGAACGCGTGCTCGACCTCTATTGCCGCATGCCGCTGGCAGAGCTGATCGTGCATCCGCGCGTGCAAAAGGACCGTTATACGGGCTCGCCGCGTAAAGAGTTTTACGGCGAGACGTTGGAGCGGGCGCCGTTTCCCGTGGCCTATAACGGCGACATCTTTGATCTTGAGGACATGGATGCGCTGGTGGGGGCCTATCCCGGAACACGCCACGTAATGTTGGGGCGCGGCTTGCTCGCGAACCCCGCGCTGGCTCGCATGGTTAAGGGCGGCCCTGCTGCCACGGCCGCTGAGCTGCAGCGCTTCCACGACATGCTGTTTGCGGCCTATGCGGACGAGATTGGGGACAACGCGGTCTTTCGCATGAAAGAGTGGTGGTTCTACGCCAAATGCGCCTTCGCCGATCCCGCGACCGTTCACAAGCTCGTGCGCAAGACCAAAAAGGTCGATGAATACCGCGCCGCTGTTGAGCACGTCTTTCGTGAACAGCCGCTTGCGCCCGCTGCCCGCTTTTGCGGCTAAATGAAGTCGCCTGCGACGTTCTTTAGCGACTAGACGCCTGCGACGTTCTTTAACGACTAGTCATTTAAGAACGTCCCCAATGACTAGATTGAAAAGCTGTACGTCAGCATCCAAAGATGTCGGAAAATGTCGACTTTGGATGCTGGCGTACATGTTTGGTTCGTATGGGTTCGGCTCGGTTGGCGCGAACTGGCCGCAGTGCGCGTGCTAGAGCAGGTTCTTCTGCACCCACGCGATGATGTCGCTCGACTCGTAGAGCGGTTTACCGTCGATGAACAGGCAGGGAACCTGGCGCTTTCCGCCGACGGCGATGAGTGTCTGCTCGGCATCGGGGTCGGTCGAGATATTGCGCTCGGGGATGGTCACGCCGTTATCGGCCAAAAAGCGCTTGACCTTTATGCAATACGGGCAGCCGGTCATAACGTAGAGCACGAGTTCGTGATCAGTAGCCATGGTGTCTCCAATCGGTTGAGGTTTCGGTTGAGATACCCAAAGCCGCCGCAGTCTATGCGCGATCCATTGATGACTCGATGGCATGGACCAGAAACGCCGTGGCTCCGGTGCCGCAGGGCTTGTCGTAGTAGTCGATAAAGCGCTGATCGGCAAGATAGCCGTGGGCGAGGCCCAGGTATGCTTCGTCTTGGGGCTCGTGTCCCCAGTTAAGGCCAATCCATCGACGGTGCATTGCTACAAGCTTGCGGGCCTCGCTGCCTTCCGGTTCGCCATCGCCCATGGCAATCGAGAGCTGGCCCAGAACAGCGCGTTCAAGTTCCTTCATGTCGTTCCATGTCTCGGGGTCCATGCCCAGCAGTGCCTCGTTTGCTGCATCGATAGCCTCGTCGCCATAGCGCGCCCGCGCCTCGGCGCCGAAGCGCTCCTCGTTTTCCTGCACGGCGCGCCAGCGCTCCAGCTGCGGCAAGACGGCACCCATGAGTGAGACGGCCTCGTCGAGCGACATGCCGGTGTTTTGTGCCAGGCGCGGGGCACAATCCTCGATCATTGCCTCCATCGTGGTGTCGTAGGTGTACTTGCCGTGCTCGTAGCACCACTTGCAGTAATGGTCGGTCGTGGCGCCCGTGGCGTCGGTGCCGCAGTCGTTGGGCGTGAGTATCATGCCGCAGCTCTGACAATAGTGCTCGGGCATTTCGAGCAGGTGGGACAGCGGTTCTCCGGTTATGGCGGCAATGAGCTTCATCATGTCGATGCCCGGTGTGACTTCGCCGCGTTCCCAACGGCTGACGGCTTGGCGTGTGACGAAGAGCTTGGCGGCGAGTTGCTCTTGGGTAAGATGATGGGCGCGACGGACAGCAATGAGCTTTTCTGCGAAGGCCATAACGGCTCCTTTCTGCTGGTTGTTGGCTTTAAGCATACGCGGCGGCAGGTGCCCTTCCAAGCAACCGTTGGTTGCGCGACGGGGGCTGCGGCGAAGAATTGCGTACAACGTCCCACGCCTCCATGCCGTACAATGACCGGCATGGAACCTATTGCACACATACATACCGATCTGCCGCAGAAGTTCGGCATTCCGCGCAACAGCTTTTTGGCGCCCCATTTGCAGGGACGCATCGTCTTTGAACCGGAATTTGCCTCCAACGCAGCAGTTGAGGGTCTGGATTCCTTCTCTCACCTATGGTTGCTCTGGCGCTTCGAAAACGGCACGCCCGGCGGCACGGCTAAGGACATAGCCGCCGATGCCAAAAAGCAGGACAGGTCCGGAACTAATGCCAAGTGGTCGAAAACCGTGCGTCCGCCGCGTCTGGGCGGAGCCGAGCGTGTGGGCGTCTTTGCCACGCGCAGTCCGTTTCGCCCTAATCCCATCGGTCTCACCTGCGTCAAGCTTGATCGTGTCGAGCTCACCGACGATGGTCCCATCATCCATGTGTTGGGGGCCGACCTGCGCGACGGCACGCCCATCTACGACATTAAGCCCTACATTCCGTTTGCGGATTGCCACCCGGATGCGACCGGCGGCTGGATTGAGGATGCGCCGTGGCAAGAGCTCGACGTCGAGTTTCCGCAAGCGCTGCAGGATATGGTCCCGCCTACAAAGCTTCCTGGCTTGGTTGAGGTTCTTCGCCAGGATCCGCGCCGCGCGGGCAGCAAGCACGAGCCAAACCGTGTTTATCACTTGGCCTTCGCCGGGCTCGACATATCTTTTACGGTCGATGAAACCCGGCTAACCGTAGTCGCCGTCAACGACGCGCAAGACTAATCAGCCATTCGTCCGCACCCGTCAAATTAAGAGCCAAACCCCATGCCAAAACCGCCCATGCTGGTGGACAATAACGCCTACCAAAACAATCCGCTTTGCATGGGAGCCCAGGATGAAATACGACTTTACTTCGCTTATCGACCGCCACGGCATGGACTCCATCGCCGTTGATTCTTGGGGTGAGATCCCCGGCATGGCTCCAAACGCACCCGACGAGGGCTTCGATCGCATTCCCATGTGGGTGGCGGACATGAACTTCGCCACGGTGCCCACGGTCCAGGAACACATCATTCAGCGTGCCCAGCACCCCATGTTTGGCTACTTTGATCCGCGTGCCGAGTACTCTGACCGCATCATCGAATGGCAGAGCCGCCGCAATGGCGTCGAGGGTCTGCGCCCTGAACATATCGGTTACGAAAACGGCGTGCTGGGCGGTGTTGTGTCGACGCTGCGCGCGTATGTCCAGCCGGGCGATGCGGTGCTGGTCCACAGCCCCACCTACATCGGCTTTACCAAGTCTATCGAAGCCGCGGGCTATCGCATTGTCCACAGCCCGCTTAAGCTCGACGACCAAGGCGTGTGGCGTATGGACTTTGAGGACATGGAGCGCAAGCTCGCCCAAAACCACATCCATGCCGCGGTGTTCTGCTCGCCGCACAATCCCTGCGGGCGCGTATGGGAGCGCGACGAGATCGAGCGCGCCATGGACATCTATCGCCAGCATGATTGCGTGGTGATCTCGGATGAGATTTGGTCCGATATCATCCTGCCGGGTCACAAGCATATCCCGACGCAGTCGGTGAGCGAGGATGCCCGCATGCGCACGGTTGCCCTTTATGCGCCCAGCAAGACGTTTAACCTGGCGGGCCTGGTCGGCAGCTACCACATCGTCTATAACGAGACGCTGCGCGACCGCGTGTGCGCCGTGTCCGACAAGACTCACTACAACGAGATGAACGTCCTCTCCATGCATGCGCTTATCGGTGCCTATCAGCCTCAGGGCTATGAGTGGGTGGACGAGCTCAACCAGGTGCTTGCCGGTAATATCGAGTGCTTCTGCGATTACGTTGACGAGCATTTTGCGGGCGTGTCCTATTCGCGTCCGCAAGGCACGTACATGGTGTTTCTGGACTGCACCGAATGGTGCCGCGAGCATGGCCGCGATATTCAGTGGCTGCTCGACGAGGGGGCGCGCGTGGGCGTGGGGTATCAGGACGGCCGCCCGTTCCACGGGCCCTGCCACATTCGCGTGAATCTGGCGCTGCCGCTTTCGCGCGTAAGGGAGGCGTGCGACCGCCTGGACCGCTACGTTTTTGGGGTATAGGGGGCGCTCGATTCGAGTGCTGCCCCATGCGCCCACGCCGTCAAAATGCGTGGGCGCATGGGGCGCAGAGGGTAGCGAGCGCGTTTTCCGCATTCGCTACTTTTCCTGAATCTGCTTGCCGCAAAGATACTCAATCGAAATCTCGTAGAGTTGGACGCCCTTTATGTCTTTGGCGATCTCCTCCTCGACTTCTTCGGCAGAAGGGTAGTACTTAAGCGCGAGCTGACGGACTTTGTCCTCGATAAACGCGGGCGCTTCATCTACCAGGCGACAACGACCAAAGACAACGGTACTCATAACGTAGGGAGCCCAGTCGCCGTCCTTGTACCACTCGTTGCCGTAAACGGTAAAGCAGACTTTATCATCATGCTTGAGTGAATCGACCTTGTGGCCAGCCTTGGCGCCATGGAAATAAATCTTGTCGTGCTCGGCGTCAAAGAAGTAGTTGACGGGAATGGCATAGGGGTAGCCATCATCGCCGTTGACGGCAAAGACGCCGCGCTTGCAGGCAGCGAGCAGTTCGCGCGCTTTCTCGTCGGTGATGGCGCGTTTCTTTCGACGTAAGGGCCTAAACATCGTTGGCTTCCTTTCTACTGCGCATGGTGGTTGAGCACAAACTATAGCGAAACAGCCCCGTTTTTCTTGATACAGGCGAGTATGTTTTTGAGCTTGCTAAAGTCGAGCGGTTTGGGCAGATGGGCGTTCATGCCGGCGTCGTGTGCCGCCTTGGCGTCTTCGGCAAAGGCGTTGGCGGTGAGCGCGATGATGGGGATGTCGGCCGCATCGGCCTTTTCGCTCAGGCGGATCGCCCGGGTTGCCTCGTAGCCGTCCATGCCCGGCATCATGATGTCCATCAGGATTGCATCGAAGCTGCCGGCGGGACGGCTAACGTATAGGTCGACTGTCTCGTTGCCGTCGGCGGCGCGAGTCACGACGATGCCTTCGCTTTCGAGCAGAGCTTGGGCAATCTCGGCATTGAGTTCGTTATCTTCTGCCAAAAGAACGTTCATGCCGGCAAGCGAGCAGCTGATCGCCTGCTCGTCCGCACCTTCTCTTGCCTGAGGGTTCTTGTCGATATCGAGCGGTATCTGGACGTTGAACGTGCTTCCCGCGCCAACCTCACTCGAAATCTCAATCGTGCCGCCCATCATATCGATGAGCGATTTGACGATAGACATGCCAATGCCGGTTCCTTGGAACTTGCTGCGCGCATCGTCGCCTTCCTGGGCAAACGGCTCGTAAATGTGCGTCAAAAACTCGGGCGTCATACCAATGCCGGTATCCGAGACGCTAAAGCAAAACACGGCGTGCTCGTCGTCGACCGGTTTGATGGTTGATGAGAACGTGACGGTGCCTCCGTGCTTGTTGTACTTGATGCTGTTGTCGAGCAGGTTGACAAGGATCTGCCGAATATGGGTGGGGCTGCCGATCATATATTGGTCGACAGCGTAGGGCTCGCTGGTGTCGAGCATGGTTATGCCGCGGTCCGATGCGCGGAGCTTGCACAGTACGAGCGCATTGTCGCACAGCTCTTTAAGGTTGAATGATTCGTGCTCGAGCGTCACTTTGCGCTCCTCGATCCTGCCCATCTCGAGGATGTCGTTAATCAGTGACAGCAGGTGATTGGCGGCAACGCGCGCCTTGGCGCGGCTTTCGCGGGCGACCTGCATGTCGTCTTCTCTCAATTCCTCAATTTCGATAAGGCCCAGGATGCCGTTGAGCGGCGTGCGGATGTCGTGGCTCATGCGCGTGAGGAAAGCGGTTTTGGCGGCGTTGGCGGCATCGGCTTTCTGCCGTTCCTCCTGTGCGCGGTAAAGCGACCAGACAAGGATGACGATGCCGGTGAGCAAAATGCAGATGACGACTGCCGCAATGACGATGCGGTTGCGGTAGAGAAGTCGGAACGCATCCGATTCTTGCGCCGAGTACGATGTGGGGAAATAGCTGTTTGCAGAGAGCGATTCACCTGCATTGACGATGCCCTTATTGATGATTCCCAGCAGCTCGGGCTTGCCGCGCGAAATTAAACACGATAGTTGCGCCGTGTTGGTGAGTTCCTGTGTTTCGAAATCCTCGATGTCGTAGATGTCGCGGAGAGTTTCCAGGCGCGTGCTGGGGACAATGATGCAACGTGCCTTCCCCTCATTGAGGGCTTTGAGCACCTCGCCGTCATTCGAATACTCGGTTACCGTTGCGTTCGGAAAGAGACTTTCGAGCTCAAAACGGTTAACGATTGTGCTCTTTGTACAAGCGATGTTCTTAAGGTCGCTGTTCAGGTTTTTGCCACTGTGAATGGCGGTCAGCGAAACCGTTCCCATCGAGTTTGACTGGATGACCCCTGTCTGCTCGGCGAGCCAGTAGTCGCGAAACAACGGTAGGGCGACATCGATGGTTCCGTTGGAAAGGGCTTTGATCATTTGCTTGTTGTTCGAGAGTGCGATTGTTTTGACCGTAATGTCAAACTTGTCGTGCAACGTCGTTGCAAGCGAGGCGAGCGACCCTTCCATCTCGCCGTCGTCATTTTGCGTACAGTAGGGAAGTTGGTTTTTAAGATAGCCGAGCGTGATGGTATTGCCGTTTTCTTTGAGCCAGGTGGTCTCGGTGCCGGTGAGCGATGACGAGCCACTGTTTTGGGTCGAGTAACTCGATTTGACTTCCTCGTTATAGCGCGGGTTATCGCGGGCGATGGTCGTCATGGCGGCGTTGATGTCGTTCATCAGGTCAGGGCGGCTTTTAGGAACGGCAAAATAGTAGTCGCTCGAGCCTACGTAGAACATGGGTGACGCATCGGGCGACGAAATGGTGTCGTTCATGATGACGGCGTCGACCTCGCCGTCTGCAAGCGCCTCAAAGAGGGCGCTGCCGGTGTCGATTTCTTTATAGGTGCAGGTAACGTCTTCGTTGGCGAGCCACTGCTGGCCGACGATAGTTTGCATAACGCCAGAGTTGCAGCCGATGGTGAGGCCTTGGAGCGCCTGAGGGTCACCCTTGGCCAGATCGTCGCGGTCGGGCCTGGCGTAGATATAGTAGCGCTCGGTGCCCTCGGGATTTGAGGAAAAGAGCAGCTTCTGCTCGCGTTCTGCCGAATACGAGATGTTGGGCATGAGGTCGATTTCGCCTGCCTCGAGCATGTCCATAAGCTCGGAGAAGGTGCCGCTAACGTATTCGTATTGCCAGCCCTTTGTGTAATACGAGAGGGTCTGGAGGTACTCGTAGCCCCATCCCGAGAGGCGCTCGCCCGGCGTGCCTTCCTGGAAGCCTTTGTTGTTGACGAGCCAGCCAACGCGGACCGTCTTGACCTGCTGGTCGGAGTCGGCGGCAAAGGCGGGGGCAGGCATGACGGCGCTCAGCACGGTGAGTGCGGCAAGCGCGACAGCCAGGGTGCGGCGTAGGGCTAAGCGAAGGACGGCGGAAGGTTTCACATGAAATCCTATCGAGTTGAGACAGTTTCGCATAAAGATACCAGCTCAGCATGCTTAGTCGGCAGCTGAGCCGCTAAACGGTCCCGCCCGGCACTTGGGGACAGTCCCTTTCTGCCGGTACAAAAGGAACGTCCCCAACTGCCGGTTGTGGGACAATACCGAGCGAATGTGATTGGGCGTCTGGGAAAAGGGGTCGCGATGAACAAGTTGAGGACGCTTGCCGATGTTTTGCGCCAGGCTGGCTTTGCGCGCATCACGGGCCTGTTTCTCGTCTTCTATCTGCTGTGCTCGACGGCCGTGTGGCTGTCCGAGCCCACGACCCTTACGTTTGGCGATGGTCTCTGGTTTAGCTTTGAGACGGTCTCGACCATCGGCTTTGGCGATATCCCGGCCGAAACGCCGGTCGCCCGCGCTATTACCGTCGTCCTGAGCGTCATCAGCATCTTCTACATCGCCATGCTCACGGGTGTGGCGGTGAACTACTGCAATACGCTCATTAAACTGCGCCAAAAGGACACCATGGCGCGCTTTATGGACGATCTTGAGCATTTGGAAGAGCTCGATCGTGACGAGCTCGCTGACCTGTCGCGCCGCGTGCGCGAGTACCGTCGCCGGCAACGATAGAACGGGTGCCGCGCGTCACGACGAGGGGGATTGCATATGAACATCACGGTGTACCTGGGCGCGAGCGTCGGCAACGACCCGGCGTTTCTGCCTGCAGTGCGAGAGCTCGGCACGTGGATTGGCTCCAACGGCCACGCGCTGGTATACGGCGGCTCCAAGTCGGGCCTGATGGGCGCGCTTGCCGATAGCGTGCTCGAGGCGGGTGGACACGTGACGGGTGTTGAGCCGAGCTTTTTTATCGAGGCAGAGTTTCAACACGACGGTATTGACGACCTCATCGTGACGAGTGACATGGCCGAGCGTAAGGCCAAGATGATCGAGCTCGGCGACGCGTTCATCGCTTTCCCGGGCGGTACGGGCACGCTCGAGGAGATTGCCGAGGCCATGTCCGCCGTGTCGTTGGGGCACTTGAGTGCGCCGTGCATCCTGTACAACCTCGGGGGCTACTACAACGATCTTAAGGCGCTGCTCGAGCACATGATTGATAAAGGGCTTTCGAGCCCGAGGCGGCAGCACGGAATCTACTTTGCCGACGATTTGCGCGAGATTGCCTCGATTATCAACGGATAAGTCTTGAGCCTGCCCCACTATGACTCCCAATGGTGCCGTTTGCAGCGCAGACGGTTGGCTCGTTCGGGCAACGCGCGCTCTACAATAAAATGTATCTATGTCGACTTTGACCGCGGGAGGACCCGATGGATAACCTTGCCAAACCCACAAACCGCGCGCTGTTTTTGGTCAGCGTTGCCGTGACCGGTGCACTCGCGGGTGCTGCAGTCTGGCTATTCTTCTTTGCGATGGAGCACGGCATTGATTATTTGTGGACCGAGGTCCCGCATATGCTGGGTGTCTCTTCGCCCGAACTCGCCAGCGGTCCGTTTGGCTTTTTGCCGTACCCGTTTTTTGTCTGCCTGCTGGGCGGCTTGGTGATTGGCCTGTACGAAAAGATGACGGGCGCCAAGACCGACGACCTCAACCAGGTCATGACCAAGGTCAAGCAAGACGGTCGCTACCCGTACGACAATCTGGGCAAGCTTTCGCTCGCGGCGCTGCTGCCGTTGCTGTTTGGCGGAAGTATTGGACCGGAGGCCGGCCTGACCGGCGTTATCGCGGGACTGTGCAGCTGGGTCGGCGATTGCATGCGTCGCTTTGGAGCTGAGTTTAGGGAGCTCACGCTGCTGGGCACCCAGGCTGCTCTGACGGCACTCTTTACCGCGCCCGTGTTTGGCTTTGTGGCGCCGCTCGCCGGAAGTGCTGACGGTCAGGGTGCCAATGACGATGAGTCCGCGTCTGACGAGATCACGATCAAGCTGCCCAAGGCGCAAAAGACCGTGGTCTACGGCATCGCGATTGCCGGTGGCTTGGGCACCTATCTGTTGCTCGGCCAGCTCATGGGCGGCGGCATGGGCATGCCCAGGTTCGAGGCCGCCGAGGTGGGCAACCTCGAGCTTGCCTGGCTTATTCCCCTGGCGCTCGTCGGCACGGCCTGTGGCTGGCTGTACTTTGTCTCGGAGCACGCGAGTGAGGCATTGGCTCATGCCGTGGGGGAGCGCCCTGTCGTCAAGGCCATGCTGGCCGGTTTGGCGCTCGCCATCTGCGGCACGGTTCTGCCCTACACCATGTTTGCCGGCGAGACACAAGCCGATGTGCTCATGGAGACCTATATGACCATTCCCGCCGGCGTGCTTATTGCAACCGGTCTTGTCAAGGCCATGTTGACGCCTGCCCTCATCAACATGGGCTGGCGCGGCGGCCACTTCTTCCCGGTTATCTTCTCGGGCGTGAGCCTGGGTTACGGTCTTGCCATCCTTACGGGCGCCGATCCGGTCTTTTGCGTCGCCGTCTGTACCGCCTCGACGATGGGCGCCGTCATGCGTCAGCCGGTCATGGTCGTGGGCCTGCTGCTCATGTGCTTCCCACTCAAGGGTATCGTCTGCATGATCATCGCCGCCGTCATTGCGGCGGGCATTCCGCTGCCCAAGCCGCTGCGCAAGTAGCACGGGAGCGCAACCCGGGGACATGCCGTTTGCCACGGATTTGCGGGGAGGGGACGACCGCGTCCTTCGTGGATCGAGGCTCGCGTGGCTACAGGTCGCGTGTTCGGTAGACCTTGGTGCTGATAGCGCAGCTCAGTGTAAATAGCACGAGGGCCAGGACGGCAATTCCTGCGCACAGGCAGCCGAGGACGGCGGGATCGGGATTTGCCCCGGCAATCGACATGAGCCAGTTGCTGATGGGGTTGGAGGAGCTCAGCGTGGCCATGGCAAGGCATCCGAGCAGGGCAAACAGGCCGACGGAAAAGCGCAGCGCCTCCATGTGTCCAAATCGGAAGAACAGCGGCTGTGCCAAAAACACCATCATGAGGGAGATGAGCATCGATGCGGCGGAGGCTATCGTGGTCTCAAAGACGATCTGTCCCGTCGAGGGCATGCCCATGTGATCGAAGAACGGAAAGGTGATGATGCTCAAAAGCGCGGCGGCGCAGGTCATAACGGCCGAGAAGGCAATGATGCTCAGGTAGCGTGCACAGATGATGTCTTTGCGCGAGATGGGCAGCGTCGCCCGATAACGCTCCCATCCGTTTTGATTGTCGAAGCCGGCCAGCGAACTCATGACCATGATGGGCGACATGGCACTGACCGCGCAGGCGCCGGCGCTCATACCGGAATCGCCATCCGATGCGTTGGCGAGGGTCAGTACGACGAAGATGAACAGGCCGACGCCCGCGATGCTCGGGGCGAGCGTGCGAACGATGGCGAGCTCGGACATAAAGGCGCGTTTCATTTCGAAGCCCCTTTCAGCATGAGGCGAAGATAGTCATCAATGGTTGCCCGATCGCAGGGAATCTCTGGAAAGGCCTCGAGCGTTTCGCGACGGTCGGGCACGAGCACGTCCACGCTGTAGGCGTGGTGGGCGGCGCGGGCGTCTTCGACGCAAGCCATAAGCTCGGCGGCCTGTGCCTGAGTGCAGTGAGCGATGCCAGCACGGTCAGTAATGTCCTCGCGCGGCAGGTCAAACACAATCGAGCCGTTATCGATGCAGATGACGCGGTCGGCGGTGTGATCGAGGTCGGACGTAATGTGGCTCGAGAGCAGCACGCTGCGCTGGCCGTCGGCGACAAAGGCAAGCAGCTCGTCGAGCAGTTCCTCGCGCGCCATGGGATCAAGGCCTGCGGTGGCTTCGTCCAAAACGAGCAGCTTGGCATTGTGACTGAGTGCGCAGGCAAGCTGCAACTTCATGCCCATGCCGCGGGAGAGGTCCTTGACCTTCGTCTTGGGATCGAGGCCAAATCGGTCGATGAATCCGGCGAACGTTTCGCAGCTCCACGTGGGGTACGCCGGGCCTACGAGCCTCTCGACCTGGCCCACCTTGAGCGTGGAGGGGAAGGGGCATGTGTCCAGGACAAGGCCGACGCGGGAGCGCAGGTGGCGCTGTGCCTCGTCGGGCGCGTTGGCGTCGCAGCGCTGTCCAAGCAGATGCGCCTCGCCGGCATCGAGCTTTATAAGCCCGAGCGCGGCGCGAATGGTCGTCGTCTTGCCGGCGCCATTTGCGCCCACAAAGCCAACGATCTGGCCGGGCTCCACGGCAAGTGTGACGTCTCGCAGTGAAAAACGGTCGCTCACACGGCGTGAGATGCCTTTGAGTTCTAGAAGGTTTTGCATGGTATAGCCTTTCTTGCAGATGGCTACTGCATGGTTTCGGGGGCTATCAGGTCGAGCATCTCGTGCAGCTTGTCGCGCGTAACGCCCAGGGCTTCGGCTTGGCTCGCCGCTTTCGCAAGCAGTTCTTCGATATGGCAGAGCTGGTTTTCGCGCAAGAGCTCCTGGTTGCCCTCGGCGACAAAACAGCCCTTGCCCTGCACGGTGCAGATAAACCCGAGCTGCTCCAGGTCGGCGTAGGCGCGCTTGGTGGTGATGACGCTCACGCCAAGATCGCTCGCGAGCGCGCGGATGCTGGGGAGTTTGGCTCCCGCAGCGAGTGTGCCCGAAAGGATCTGAGCTTTGACCTGTGAGGATATCTGTTCGTAGATAGGCTTATCGCTCGAATTGGATAGGATGATGTCCACAGCGGCTCCTTAGCTGTTGGGTTACACGTGTATATAACCGGTAAGCACAGTATATATACACTATGCACAGTTATGCAAGAGCTAAATGTGGAATAGCCCATCGGCGCCGCGCTTGCTCCAAAACAATCTCAATCTGTAACACCTGGGTCCGTTTTGGGTCGCCTGCTGTTACAGATCGAGATCTTATTTGCCCGCTTGCCTATTTGTCTCAGTCTGTAACAGTAAGAGTCGATTTGCGCGGCTAGATGTTACAGAACGAGACATTGGCGGCTCGCCTTCCCGTTTATCTCGATTTGTAACAGCTAGACCCAATTTGGGCGGTCAGATGTTACAAATCGAGATTGTGCCGGCGGGCCTGCCGGTTTGTCTTGATCTGTAACAGGTAGAGGCTCAAAACCCGTCTTACTGTTACAGATCGAGACAGTCCTTGAGGCGACTGCCAGGTGCACAGCGAGCTTGGCTAATGAATTTGTCCTGATAGGTGCCCTATGGCGGGATTTCGCGGCTACAATAGTGCGGTTACATCGACGTAATGCACTCAATGCAAGAAAGGATCCGCATGGCAAGCCTGTCGGATGAAATCTCGTCGCGCCGCACATTCGCGATCATCAGCCACCCGGACGCCGGTAAGACCACGCTTACCGAGAAGCTGCTGCTCTATACCGGCAGCATTCAGACCGCCGGTTCGGTCAAGGGTAAGAGCTCGGCCAAGCATGCCGTCTCGGACTGGATGGACATCGAGAAGGAGCGCGGTATTTCCGTTACCTCCTCGGTGCTGCAGTTCACCTACAACGGCGCCTGCGTCAACATCCTCGATACCCCCGGCCACCAGGACTTCTCGGAGGATACCTACCGTACCCTTATGGCCGCCGACGCCGCAGTCATGGTCATCGACGGCGCTAAGGGCGTCGAGGCCCAGACCAAAAAGCTCTTTAAGGTCTGTACGCTGCGCCATATTCCCATCTTTACCTTTGTGAACAAGCTCGACCACGAGGCTCGCGATCCGTTTGAGCTCATGGAAGAGATCGAGAATGTTCTGGGGATCAATACGTATCCCATGAACTGGCCGATCGGCAGCGGGCGCAACTTCCGCGGCGTGTTCGATCGTCAGACCCGTCGCGTCATTGCCTTTGAGGGCGACGGCCACGCCAACGCCACCAAGAAGGTCGCCGAGGTCGAGGCCGAGCTGGGCGATCCGGCCATGGACGAGCTTATTGGCGAGGAGAACCACAAGAACCTGATGGACGACATCGAGCTGCTCGATGGCGCCGGTGACGAGCTCGACCTGGATGCCGTGGCCTGCGGCAAGCTGAGCCCGGCGTTCTTTGGCTCGGCACTCACCAACTTTGGTGTGGAGCCCTTCCTTAAAGAGTTCCTGCGTCTGGCCCCGACGCCGCGCGCCTATACCGATACACTCACCAGCGAGCCGGTCGCGCCCGCCGAGAACGACTTTAGCGGCTTCGTGTTTAAGATCCAGGCCAACATGGACAAGAACCATCGCGATCGCATTGCCTTTGTGCGCATTTGCTCGGGCAAGTTCGAGCGCGGCATGGATGCCTTCCATGTGCAGGGCAACCGCAAGCTCAAGCTGGCTACGGGCACCTCGATGATGGCCGACGATCGCGCCATCGTGGACGAGGCGTACGCCGGCGACATCGTGGGCCTGTTCGATCCCGGTATCTTTAGCATCGGCGACACCGTGTGCTCCGGCAAGCGCCACGTGCAGTATCCGCAGATCCCGACGTTTGCCCCCGAGATGTTTGCCCGCATTACGCAGGTCGACACGCTCAAGCGCAAGCAGTTTGTGAAGGGCATGGAGGAGCTTGCCCAGGAGGGCGCCATCCAGATCTTCCGCGAGCTGGGTGCCGGCATGGAGAGCGTCATCGTGGGCGTGGTCGGCGTGCTGCAGTTTGAGGTACTCGAGCGCCGCCTCAAGGCCGAGTACCGTGTTGAGGTTCGTCGCCAGCCGCTGCCCTATACGGACATCCGCTGGATCCAAAACGACCCCGACACCATCGATATCCCGGGCCTTTCGCTCACGCGCGATACCCTGCGCGTCGAGGACATGCGCGGCGGCAAACTGCTGCTGTTCACGAGCCCGTGGAACGTGGACTGGGCTACCGACCACAACCCCGACCTTGTCCTGTCGGAGTTCGGCAACGTAACGTTTTAGCGCACCGGCGCGGTAATCCTGTGGGGCCGCCGCGCCGTTTGCTTGCCTGCCGCCGCGTGAGCGGCTATCATACCCACCGTCGCCTCAAGACCGTGGCGGCCGAGCAGTTCGGGTCCGATATCCTGCTCGTTAAACCTAAAACCAAAGGAGTACATAATGATCAAGAAGGTCATGGAGGACTACAAGGTCCTGTTGCGGAGCATTCCCGCGGCAACGGTTTCGCTGTTTATCGTGAGCGTTATCATGATGAACCTGCTGGCCAACAAAGAGCTCATCAGCCTGCCGTATCTGGCACTCGATTGCGGCTTTGTGGTGAGCTGGGTTTCGTTTTTGTGCCAGGACATGATCTGCAAGCGCTTTGGCGCCAAGGCATCCATCAAAATCTCTATCCTCGCACTGCTGGTCAACCTGGCTGTGAGCCTGTGCTTTTGGGCATGCTCGCTCACGCCCGGCATGTGGGGCGCCTACTACGACACGGGTATGATCGAGGTCAACACCGCCCTTAACGCCACCATCGGCGGCACCTGGTACGTGGTGTTTGGATCTTCGCTCGCCATGCTCGTCTCTGCCGTCGTTAACTCCACGCTCAACCAGTCGCTCGGCCGTATGCTCAAAAAGAATAACTTTGCGAGCTTTGCCTTCCGCTCCTATGTGTCTACAGGCGTTGGCCAGTTTATCGACAACCTGGTCTTTGCCATTGTGGTGAGCCACACGTTCTTTGGTTGGACCTGGGTGCAGGTCCTTATGTGCTCGCTGACCGGCGCTGTTGCCGAGCTGCTGTGCGAGGTCTTCCTGAGCCCTGTGGGCTACAAGGTCGTGCGCGGCTGGGAGCGCGAGAATGTGGGCGCCGAGTACCTCGAGCGCCACGCAACCGCCTAAGGAGCAAATATGCGGGTTTTGATCACGGGCGCTTCGGGCGGTATCGGAGCCGCGTGCGTGCAGCGCTTTTTGGACGAGGGCCACGAGGTCGTGGGCTTTGATTTGCTGCCGGCAGCGATCGAGCACGAGCGCTATCGCCATCTGATCGTCGATGTCCGCGAGCCGGACTCGTTTCCAGGCGAGCTTGAACCCCAGGTGATCGTGAATGTTGCTGGTACGCAGGACTCGGCCGACGATATTGCCGCCAACCTGTGCGGCACCATCAACGTGACCGAGCGCTACGCCTTTGTGGGGGAGGGGCTTGCCGCCAAGCCGGCGCCGGCTATTACATCCGTGGTCAATGTGGGGTCGGCGAGCGGGCATACGGGATCGGAGTTTCCCGCCTATGCTGCCAGCAAGGGCGGCGTTATCGCCTACACCAAGAACCTTGCAAACCGCTTGGCGCCGCAGGCCATCGCCAACAGTGTGGACCCGGGCGGCGTTATCACGCCGCTCAACCGTTGCGTGATGGAAGACGAACACCTGTGGAACCAGATTATGGAGCTCACGCCGCTTAAACGCTGGGCCACCGCCCAAGAGATCGCCGAGTGGATCTACTTTGTGGGCGTGACCAACCGGTTTATGACCGGGCAGAGCCTGCTCATTGACGGTGGCGAGGCAGACCGTACCCAGTTTATTTGGCCCGAATAGGAAACGCGTCCGATGGAAAGCCGTCGGACGCGTTTTTGATGTATCGATTTTTAGCCGAGGCAAGTCCAGTTGACGGGGATCGAGCCGTGCTGTTCGAGTAGACGATTGGATGCCGAGAAGGGGCGCGACCCCATAAAAGCGGGGAGTTCTGCCGTGGCACGGTTGGCCGAAAGCGGCGAGGGGTGTGTGGAGGCCAGGCAGAACTTACCGGCTGCCTTGCCTGCGCCGGTCGCGGCGAGCTTGCCTTCGACCATCTGCTGGGCAAAGCGACCCCATGCCAAAAAGACTACCGGCTGGGGCAGCTGACAGCAGCGTTCGATAACGTAGTCGGTGAGCGTGCTCCAGCCCAGTTTGGCGTGTGAGTTCGCGGCATGCTCGCGCACGGTGAGCGTGGTGTTAAGGAGCAGGACGCCCTGTTGTGCCCATGGCGTCAGATCTCCCGTGGCGGGAATGGGGCAACCCAGATCGGCTTTGAGCTCCTTGTAGATGTTGCGCAGGCTCGGCGGCAACTTGGTTTGCGTCGCGGGAACCGAGAACGATAACCCCATGGCCTGGTTGGGTCCGTGATAGGGATCTTGACCCAAAATGACAACTTTGACATGGTCGGCCGGCGTATAGGCGAGGGCATTGAGGATGTCGTCTTGTGCCGGGTAAATGGTTTGCTCGGCACGTAAAAGGGCGATGCGCTCGAGCAGCTGGTCCGTCGTGTCACGTACCGGCTGCGGCGCATCGCCCAACCAAGTTGCTATGTTGCGGTCGCGAGTTGCGGTGTCCATGGGGCTCCTTTATGGCAGATGCTCTGTTGGCATCTATTGTAAAGGCACACCGGAAACCTTTATGCCGCGGCTGCATAAGGAGTGGGGACTACGAGACGCGCTCGGGCGCTCCTGCCATACGGGCCTGTCCATGTTCACGGAGGCGCGGAAGCTCGACGGTTGCCACCATGACGCCGGTGAGGATGAGGGCGGCGCCAAAGAAGGCGATGGGGCTCAGCACTTCGCCGACCAAGAAGAACGAGAAGACGGCAGAGCAGACCGGCTCGAGCGAGAAGGCAAAGCCGGTGGTCTCGGCGGGTACGTGAGGCTGCACGAGCGTCTGGGTGATAAAGCCGTAGGCAGAGCAGATGAGTGCGAGCGCAACGACCACGACGATTTCGTTCGGCGTGCTGGGAAGCGTAAAGCCGCCCAAGGTGCATGCGGCGATGCCCGAGAACAAGCCACCGAAGCCCAGCTGCCAAACGCCCAGAGCCAGCGGATCGACTTCTTCGACAAAGCGCTTGGCGATGATAATGTGGCCGGCATAGATAAAGGCCGAGAGCAGCATGATGATTGCGCCGGGATTGAGGCTGGTAAAGTCGGCGCCCGAGAGCAGCAGCATGCCGCAAGTGACGATGGCGGTGCCGATGAGCACCTTGCGCTCGGGGGCGCGACGCAGCAGGGCCGCATTGGCAAACGGTACGATCACGACCGTCAGGCTCTGCAAAAAGCCGGCGGTGGAGGCAGAGGTAAGGCTGGAGCCCAGGCACATGCAGGTGAGCTCGGTCGCCATGATGGCGCCGATGATAGCGGAACGAATCATCACGTCGCGGTTGACGCGCAGCGCGTGCTTGTGGAAGAGCAGCAGACAAGCTGCAAAAGCGATGATGCAGCGTAGCGCAACGATGCTCGTGGCGTTCATGCTGTCCATGCCGATCTTCATGAGGGGGTACGAAAAGCCCCATGCGACGGGAACGGAAAATGAGAGCGCGATTGCTTTTTTGCGATCCATGGGACTCCTTTTGTTACAGAACGGTTTCGCAAAAAGGATTCTGCTCCCAGAGATGGATGTAGTAAAGCGAATGTATCTTCAGTATGATTAAGAAATACTAATGTTGGAAGAAAAGGTCCTGGCAAAACGTTTTACGGCTACATCGATGTGGAGGCACGATGGCATCGCGGTATCAGATTGTATGTATGGTGGTCGATTGCGGCAGCCTGAAACGTGCGGCCGACGAGCTGGGCTATACGCAAAGTGCGGTGAGCCAGGCTGTCAAGGCGCTCGAGCGCGAGTTGGGCACCACGATTATCGAGCGCGGCAAGCAGGGCGTGTCGCTTACGCGCGACGGCAAGCAGTACCTGCCGTATCTGCGCCAGATTGTAACTGCCGAGGCCGAGCTTGAGGGCAAGCGCCAGGAATTGCTGGGACTCTCCTCGACTGATATTCGTATCGCAACGTTTACCAACGTGAGCCGCACCGTGTTGCCGCGCGTGATCCGCGACTTTGGTGCCCTGCATCCGGGTGTACGCTTTACGCTCAAACAGGGCGATTACACGCGCAATGCCCAGTGGGTGCACGATGGCGTGGTTGATTTTTGCTTTACGGCACGCGGATTTACTGCTGGGCTCGAGAAGCGCGTGGTCTATCACGATGAGTTGGTAGCACTGTTGCCGGCCGCGCATCCGCTGACGGCAAAGGAAAAGGTGACGCTCGCCGACCTGGCGTCCGAGCCGTTTGTGCTGCTGGATGAGGGCGAACAGAGCCTGGTGCTCGATGCATTCGCGGCGCATGGCCTGTCGCCGCACGTGACGAGCGAGGTGACCGACGACTACACCATTATGGCGATGGTGGAGGAGGGCCTAGGCGTGAGTATGCTGTATCGCCGTACCGTTGAGGGCATGCGGGCCGATATTCGCGTACGTCCCATCGTGCATGCCCCCTCGCGCGACGTAGTGGCGGCTTGGCGCAGTTGGGACACCATGCCCATCGCTACGAGGCACTTTATCGACTATATGAGCTCGCATATTGTCAATTAATGACTGACGTGGCGTTGAGTGCGGTGTTTAGCGGGCCGTCGCATTGGCTTGGGTGACACGATAGGTGCGTGCTGGGTGGCAGAGCAGCACCGCCACGACCATAAAGAATGCCGTGGTGCCCAGGCTGATGGGATAGACCATCACGATGTTCGCAAAGGTGCGGAAGTGGGGGAACACGCAGAAGACCCAATAGAAGCGGATGCCGCAGACGCAGATCATGGTGATGAGGGCGGGCATAAGCGAGATGCCAAAGCCGCGCAGGTAGCCGGACATGTTTTCGTAGAACATGCTAAAGGCGTATGCCGGGAAGATCGAGCACACGCGGATATAGCCGATCGAGACGATGTTGGGATCGCTGTTAAAGAGCGCCAGGATCTCGCGCCCCAGACCGACGATGATGACGATGGTGGTGAGCGCGACGATGCCGCCTTCGACCAGGCAGACCTTGAGCGTCTTGGTGCAGCGGTCGATCTGGCGAGCGCCGTGGTTTTGCCCCACAAAGGTGGTGCAGGCCTGGCTAAAGCTGTTGAGCAGGTTGTAGCACACATACTCCAGGCTCATGGCGGCGCTCGATGCCGCCATGACCTCGGTGCCCAGGCTGTTGATGGCGGACTGGATGATGATGTTGGCGACGGCAAAGACAGCGCTCTGGATACCGGCAGGAAGGCCGATCTTGACGATGCGCTTAAGGGCAACGGGGTCGATTGCCAGGTCGCGCGGGGTGACGCGGACGACGGAGTCGGTCTTGAGCAGACGGACAAAGAGCGTCCCGGCACTGACGGTGTAAGCGATGGCGGTGGCGATGGCGACACCCGCGACGCCCCAGTGGAGCACGGGGACAAAGATGAGGTCCAGGCCAATGTTGAGGACGGTGGACACGGCAAGCGCCTGAAGCGGCATGCGGGTGATGCCGACGGAGCGGAAGATTGCGGCCTCAAAGTTGTAGAGCAAGATCGAGGGCATGCTGAGCAAAAAGACGCGCAGGTAGAGCGATGCGAGCGGCATGGTTTCGGCAGGGACATTGAGCGCGGCGAGCATGGGCTCGGCAAAGATCTCGCCCAGCGCGATGACGACAAAGCCCACGAGTGCCATGAGAATCGAGGTATGGACGGCGCGCTTGACCATGTTCTGGTCGTTGCGGCCGATGGCGTTGGCGATGACCACGTTGGATCCGAGCGACATGCCGATAAACAGGTTGAGCATAAGACTGGTAAGCGGAACGTTGGAGCCGACCGCTGCCATGGCGAGGGTTCCCTGGTCGCCCGAGAAGTTACCGATGATGACGGTGGCGATGAGGTTCGATAGCTGCTCCAAGATGCTCGTGGCGGCTACGGGGAAGGCGAACAGGGGAATATTGCGCCACAGCGAGCCGGTAGTCATGTCAATGTGCTTAGATGCGGTATCAGCCATACGCTCTCAATCTCTAATATGCTATTTCGTGCTTATTTGCGCAGACGATGATACTCCTAATCGACTAGTCGTTTAAGAACGTCCCCAATGACTAGGTGGGGAAGGCGTGCGACAATGGTGGGCGTTGTGTTGTTCGCGCTAAGGAGTTGCCATGTTGTTGTGTCCCGTTTGCCATGAGCCGTTGGTGGACGACGAGCGCGGTGCTGCATGTGCGGGCGGACACCGGTTTGACCGTGCGCGCGAGGGCTATCTGTATCTGCTGCGCTCGTCCAAGAGCGGCGACTCCATGGGCGATCCCAAGTCGCAGGCGCGCAGCCGTCGTGACTTTCTGAACCGTGGATACTATGCGCCGTTGCGCGATGCGATGGTCGAGCTGGTGCGCGAGCGGGTGTCTGAACGTGCCGCGTCTACGAACGGCCCCATGACCTTGCTCGATATTTGCTGCGGCGAGGGCTACTACACCAGCGCCATGGGTGCGGTGCCGGGCGTGGATGCTTACGGTTTCGACCTGGGCAAAGAGATGGTGCGCCTGGCCGCCAAGCGCGGCGATGCGACCTACTTCGTGGCCAACATGAAGGACATCCCCGTGGCTGATGGCGCCTTTGATATGGTGACCGAACTCTTTGCTCCCTTTAACGAGCGTGAGTTTTCTCGCGTGCTGGCGCCCGAGGGCTCGCTCTACACCGTGGTGCCGGGTGCCCGTCATCTGTTTGGGCTCAAGGAGGTGCTCTACGACACGCCATATCTCAATGACGAGAAGCTGCCGAAGACTACCGAGCTCGAGTTGGTCGGAACGCAGCGGATATCTGCGAATATTACGCTCCAGACCCAGGCCGACATCGAGGCGGTGTTCCAGATGACACCGTACTACTACCGCACGCGCCCCGTCGACAAAGAGCGCCTGGCAAACTTGGACACTCTTCAGACCGACATCGACTTCATCATCGCCGAGTACCGCCACTAACCTACCAAAAAGGGACAGGTTTATTTTGGCAGGTTTTATCTGGGCAAACGTAAAGGGCTGACCGCGGAGATGCGCGATCGGCCCTTTTTAGTTGCTTGGCTGCAGAGGCTATGAGAAGCGAGCGCTTACAGGCGGTCCTTGTTCTCGGCCTTGATGGCGTGCGCCTGCTGAACAAAGAACAGGTCGTACACCACGATGACAAAGGCGCCAAAGTTGATGGCGTCGCCGCCAAACGCGGGAAGCGTGAGCACCGCCTGGGCAAGCGTGGCGACTGCAGCAACGATACCGAGCTTAAACGCGCCGTCAACCTGCGAAGGCTTGTTGGCACCCTTGATGCCCGCAACGCCCGCGGCAAGATCGATGAGGCCCTTGGCGATAATCACGGCCGCGGCGAGCATGGCGTTCGATCCGTAGGTGGACTCGAACTTGCCGGTCGCGATGCCGGCGATTCCAATGACGAGACTGGCGATGCCCAGAACAAAATAAATCAGGGCAAGGATTTTGAGAGTCTTGCGAGTGAAGCTCATGGCTGGTCCTTTCGATACGAGTACGCCAACCTGGCGCACCCTATGTGCTGCACATATGGTGAAGCACATTGTAGTTCAACGCGGCGATGCATGCGCCTGAAAGCGTCTCTTGCCTGCACGGTTCAACCTTTCAAAAAGGAAAGCTGGACGTAAGTCAAATCGATGGCAGCGCATGCGCGGCGCTGCGATGATGAGGCCATGGTAAGAGCTGGACCGAAGGAGGAGCCATGATGTACGGAGTCAAGCAAGTGGATGAGCCGCGGTCGCTGGGAAGGCGCATGAGTGATTCTGTGATCGCTGCCGTGTGCACGGTATTGATGGCTGTGCTTTGCATTGGGATGCTGTGGACCATGTCGCATGTGGGACAATAACGGACGGTTGGGTGCCGACATGAATGGCGCCCATGTATTCGTTTTGTTTGCTAAGGAGTGTCCATGGGCGTCGTCGATCCCTTTTCTGTTGCTCGGGCCGCAGGGCTAGAGCTCGTGCGGACGTTCGAGGGCCTCACGCTCACCGATGGCACGATGGAGCTGCGTGCCGATTTTGCCCGCATGCGCCCACGGCTCAAGCAGGGTCGTCTGCAGCAAGAGCTGTTGGTAAAGGCTGCGCGCACAAAAGGCATCGAACAACCATGGGCGATTGATGCCACAGCAGGCTTTGGCGAGGACTCGCTGCTGCTGGCGGCCGCGGGCTTTACCGTCGATCTGTATGAACAGGATTGCGTGATCGCGGCGCTTCTCAAGGATGCCTTGGATCGCGCGACAGATGATCCGGCGCTTGCGACAGCCGTGGCACGAATGCGCTTACATGCCGGCGAGGACAGCATTGCCGGCCTTCGCCATACGGCCGAGCTGATCGAGCAGGGTGAGCTCGCCGCTCCCGACGTGGTGTATCTGGACCCTATGTTTCCCGAGCGCGCCAAGAGTGCGGCGGTTAAAAAGAAGTTTCAGCTTTTGCATCATCTGGAGCAGCCGTGCGCCGACGAGGAGACGCTGGTCCAGGCAGCGCTTGCGGTGTATCCGCGCAAAGTCGTTATCAAACGGCCGGTGAAGGGGCCGCTGCTTGCCGGCGTTAAGCCGAGCTATCAGCTCGCGGGCAAGGCCGTTCGCTACGACGTTTTGGTGCCGCCGCGCCCGTAGCTTGCGTGCGATGGCCGGCGCTTCGCCAGCGCCGTGCCGATGCGGGGCCTATTTCCAGGGGTGCGACGTCAGATGCCATCCGCCGCAGTATTCGCATTTGTAGCAGGCAAGGCCGCGCCGCCCGCGGTTTTCGCAGTCGGCCATAACTGCCTCGGCCTCGGCGCGCGTGTCGTAACGGTTTTTGCGTTCGCACGACTTGTAGCGCCAGGCTTCATCGCGCTCGGCGTCCAGGGCGTCGCGGCGCTCGTCTTCGCGCGCAAACAGATCGCTCATATCGCCGCCGGTGGCAGCGCCCAAAAACTCGCTCTTTGCCTTTGACCAGGCGGCTCGCTTTTTGCTCCCCATCTGCTTCGCGCCCCTCTTCAAACGCTGGTATCATTGCTCAATCAAAGTGATACCAATAAACGTGAGGTCGCCGCGTGATGATCAGAAAAACCCTCGATACCGACATTCCCGCCGTCATGGCTATCTATGACGCGGCCCGCGCTTTTATGCGCGCGCATGGCAACGCCATGCAGTGGCCCGAGGGCACGCCTTCGGCCGAGCAGCTGGCTGCCGATATTGCCGCTGGTGGCAGTTACGTGTGCGAAGTCGACGGCCGCGTGGTGGCGACGTTTGCCTTTTTACCGGGTCCGGACGAGTGCTATGACGTGATTGAGGGCGGCCAATGGCGTAGCGACACTCCATACGCCGTGCTGCACCGTGTGGCATCCGACGGCACCGTGCACGGCATCGCGGCTGCGATGTTTGTCTTTGCCAAGGAGCGCGCCGACCACCTGCGCATCGACACGCATCAGGACAACCTTCCCATGCAGGGTGCGATCGTTAAGGCGGGGTTCGAGCGCGCCGGCGTCGTGTATGTGTCGGACGGCACACCGCGTGTTGCGTTTGACTGGCTGCGCGAGGCATAAGCGCCCAGGCGCATACCAACACTCCATCTAAATGAAAATGGCCCCGGGTGGGGCCATTTTATGGCAAAACGCGTTGTTGTGGGGCTCGCGTCGCTGCCGTTCCAGATGAACCCGGGCAGACAAAAAGGGGAGGTGCCGGCTTTCGCAAGGCGCGAACCTACGAAAATCGCTGCGCGGCAACGCGGGGCGATGAGCTCGGTCGGGGGATAGGGCCCGCTTCGCCCGCCGGCCCGTAAATTGTATCATCCAGTGTGGAACGAGAGCGCCCGTTGCCGCGTGCGATGGGCTTGCAATAAGAGGAGAGCCATGTCGAAACAAGCGGTCGTTGGAATCTTGGCGCATGTCGATGCCGGCAAGACCACGCTGGCCGAGGCCATGTTGTTCAACGCAGGTCGTATTCGCAAGCGCGGCCGCGTGGACGATGGCGATTCGCATCTGGACACTAACGCGATCGAGCGCGAGCGCGGCATTACGATCTTCTCGTCGCAGGCCGTGCTCGACCATGGCGATACCCACGTCATGCTCGTTGATGCGCCGGGGCATGTCGATTTTTCTGCCGAGGCGGAGCGCACATTGCGCGCACTCGACTACGCGATTTTGGTTGTGGGCGCCAACGACGGCGTACAAGGGCACACCGAAACCCTGTGGCGCCTGCTTGCGCGCTATGACATCCCGACGTTCATCTATATCAACAAAATCGATTTGGAGAATCCCGGCCGCGAGGTTTTGCTGGCACAACTTGGGCAACGTCTTTCCGAAGGCTGCCTGGATGCCAGCGAACTGCTGGCGGGCGGCGCCGTTCAGGAGGACGCTGCTGCGTTGGACGAGGCGGCACTCGAGGAGTTTCTTGAAGCGGGTGAGCTTTCCGTCGCAACGCTGTCGCGCATGGTTGCCGAGCGCAAGCTCTTTCCCTGCTTTGCCGGCTCGGCGCTCAAGGACCAAGGCGTGGACGAGTTGCTGGATGGCATATGCGCGCTGATGCGTGAACAGGCGTGGCTCCCGGAGTTTGCCGCGCGCGTCTATCGTGTCAGCCGCGGGGATCGTGGCGAGCGCTTGGCTTGGGTTAAAGTGACCGGCGGCACGCTGCGCGCAAAACAGATGATCAGCGGGCATTCCAGTGCCGAGGCGTGGGAACAGAAGGTCGATCAGGTACGCATCTATAACGGCGAGAAGTATGAGCTTGCCCAAGAAGTTGCTGCTGGCGGTATTTGCGCCGTGACGGGTCTTGCGCACGTTCGCCCAGGGGACGCCCTGGGCACGGAGCCCGCGGGCGATGCGCCCGTCATCGCTCCGGTCCTCACCTATACGGTGCTGCCGGGCGAACACGACGTTCATGCGGTGTTTAAAGCGCTGAGTGAGTTGGCGGACGAAGATCCCATGCTCGGCGTAAGCTGGAATACGCATCTTGAGCAGATCCATTTGCAGTTGATGGGCGCCGTGCAACTCGAGGTCGTGCAGCGGGTGTTGGCTGATCGCTTTGGCCTTTCGGTTGCGTTTGAGCCCGGCGGCATTCTCTATAAGGAGACTATTTCGCGGCCGGTCGAGGGCGTGGGCCACTTTGAGCCGCTGCGCCACTATGCCGAGGTGCATCTGCGCCTGGAGCCGTTGCCGGCGGGTTCGGGTGTGCAGTTTGGCACCGTGACCTCGACCGACGAGCTCGATCTTAACTGGCAGCGTTTGGCACTCACCAACGCTATGGAGCGCGACCACCTGGGCGTGCTGACGGGCTCGCCCATCACCGATGTGCGCATTACGCTCACGGGCGGCCGCGCGCATGCCAAACACACCGAGGGCGGCGATTTTCGCCAGGCCACGTACCGCGCGATTCGCCAGGGTTTGATGCAGGCGCGCGAGGCCGGCGCGGCGGTGTTGTTGGAGCCGTGGTATCGCTTTGAGCTCGAGGTGCCGGGGGAGTGCGTGGGCCGGGCGCTCTCGGATGCCACGCGCATGAGTGCCGAGTACGAGCCGCCGACGATGGCGGGAGACCGGGCGAAGCTTGTGGGTCGCGTTCCGGCATCCGAGGTGCAAGATTATGCGCTGGAGGTGGCTGCCTACACGAGCGGTCGCGGGCATCTGTACCTGGAGTTCGCCGGTTATGCGGCTTGCCATGATGGCGAGCGCGTAATCGAGGCTGCCGCCTACGAGCCCGAGGCCGATCTGCCCAACACGCCCGACTCGGTCTTTTGCGCCCACGGCGCCGGCTACACGGTCAAATGGTACGACGCACCCGCTGCGGCGCACGTAAAGGTCGATCCCGCCACCTTCCGCCCCTGGCGAGCAGCAGACGCCGAGTTTTTCGGCCACATGTGACAAAGGGGCAGTTCCTTTGTCACATGCTATTGGTATAACTCGGTATAAGTTGGTATAACTGTTACCAGGGTTTGCCAATCCGAGGAGGCCGATATGAATCCAAATCCCTTTAAGCCCACAGCTGGTAAGCGCCTCCGATACTCATCGGTCGCGAGTCGGTCATCGAAGATTTTGAGGAAGGGCTCGACAACGGCGCCGGAGCGCCGGGCAGGCTCATGCTCATTACGGGAAACCGCGGCTATGGCAAAACGGTTCTCTTGCGGGAGCTGCAACGTCTAGCCAGCGAGCGCGGATGGGCGGTTGTCTCCGATTCCGCTTCGCTTGGTTTGTGCGACCGCTTGGTCGACGCGCTTCGCTCGAATAAACCCGTTGTGACGTCAATGGAGTTTGGGCCGTCGTTTGGCCGGATGTCGGTCGAGGCGGCGCGGGCAAAAGGCGAGACATTGCGAGGGCTGGTCAACGAGCGTCTCAAGAAGCTCGGTCCGGGCAAGGGCGTCTTGTTTGCGATTGACGAGGCACAATCGGCGTCTATCGAGGAACTGGCGGCTCTTGCCGTCCTCTATCAGCAGGTGCTCGGAGACCAGGATGCCACGGGCTTGCCCGATAGCGACCAGCGCGGTCTTGCGCTGGCGTTCGCCGGCTTGCCCAGTATGGTTGACGATCTGCTCGAAGAGCCGAGCGTGACGTTTTTGCGGCGTGCCCAGCAGCGTACGTTGGGGGCAATATCTTTGCCCAAAGTGCGCGATTCGTATATCCAGACGGTCAAAGACGCTGGTCTTTACGTTGACGCGGAGACGGCGGACCTTGCGGCGCGCAAGAGCATGGGGCATCCCTATATGGTTCAGCTGGTGGGCTATTACATGTGGCGGTCTGCTGTCCGGCGTGGCTCGCAGGTCATCGAAAGGCGCGATGTCGAGAATGGCCATGCGGATGCCGTCTCCGAGTTCTACGAAGCGGTTGACGCACCTCTGTATTACGGTCTGCGCAGCCCTCAGCGCCTCTTTATCGAGGCTATGGCGGTTGACGAGGACAAGCCGACGCGCACGGCGGATATCATTGAACGCTGTGACCGTACCCAGAGCTGGGCGAGTAAATATCGTGCAAGTCTGATTCGCGAGCGCGTCGTCGAGGCTGCCGGATACGGCCTTGTCCGGTTTACCGTGCCCATGCTGGGCGAGTACATTCGCGATCGCATTTTATGGCATGAGTAGGGTGATAAAGGTGACGGAACAGAAGATGAGCCCGCAGGCTATCGAGGTGCGTGGTGCGCGCGTCCATAACCTTAAGGACATCGATATCGATATTCCGCTGGGAAAGCTCGTGGGTATTGCCGGCGTGTCGGGCTCGGGCAAGAGCTCGCTGGCGCTGGGGGTTCTTTATGCCGAGGGCTCGCGTCGCTACTTGGAAGCACTCAGCACCTATACTCGACGTCGTCTGACACAGGCCGAGCACGCCCAGGTGGATGAGGTATTGCACGTGCCGGCGGCGCTCGCGCTGCACCAGCGTCCGAGCGTGCCGGGCGTGCGCTCGACCTTTGGTACCATGACCGAGCTCAACAATAGTCTGCGTCTGCTCTTTAGCCGTTGCGCCCATCACGTGTGCCCACATTGCGGGGCGCGCGTGGAGCCGAGCCTTAACGTGGCTGCAGGCCTGTCGCTCACGTGTCCGACATGCGGCCGCGAGTTCTACGCGCCGAGTGCCGAGGATTTGGCTTTCAATAGCGGCGGTGCATGTCCCACCTGTGGCGGTACCGGCGTCATGCGCGAGGTGGACGAGGCGAGCCTGGTGCCCGACGAGTCCAAGACTATCAACGAGGGCGCGGTGCTTCCTTGGGGCACACTCATGTGGGATCTGATGAAGCAGGTGGCTGGCGAGATGGGCGTGCGCACCGACGTGCCGTTTAACCAGCTCACGCCTCAAGAGCGCGACATCGTGTTCCACGGTCCGGCGGTTAAAAAGCACATTCTCTACGTTCCCAAAAACGGCGAGGGCGCCACGCCGCTCGATTTTACCTATTACAACGCTGTCTATACCGTCGAGAATGCGCTCGCCAAGGTTAAGGACGACAAGGGCCTCAAGCGCGTGGCGCGCTTTTTGCGCGAGGGGCCATGCCGTGACTGTGGCGGCACGCGTCTCTCCGAGGCCGCACGCCATCCCCAGGTGCGCGGTATCAATCTGGCGCAGGCCGCGGCTATGACGCTGGGTGAGGCGATTGAGTGGGTGCGCGGGGTGCCCGCATCCTTGCCGGCCGAGATGCAGCCCATGGCGACGGATATCTGCGATTCGTTTTTGAGCACGGCCCGTCGACTGGTCGATCTGGGCCTCGATTACCTTTCGCTCGACCGCGCCGGTGCCACGCTCTCCACGGGCGAGCGTCAGCGCGTGCAGCTCGCCCGCGTGGTGCGTAACCGATCGACGGGCGTGCTCTATGTGCTGGACGAGCCCTCGATTGGCTTGCATCCTGCCAATGTCGACGGCCTGGTAGGCGTGATGCGCGATTTGGTGGATGACGGCAACACCGTGGTCGTTGTCGACCACGACACGCGCGTACTGGCGGAAGCCGACTATCTGGTCGAGATGGGCCCCGTTGCCGGAGCAGGCGGCGGCAATGTGATCGCCGCGGGCGCGGTAGGCGAGGTCGAAGAATCGCAGGGCAGCCGCATCGCCCCATTTTTGCGCTCGGAGCCTGAGCGCTTGCGTCCGCAGGTGCCTGACGACGAAATGTTTGACCGGGGCCATATCCGCATGGCGACCGATGCCATCCATACCGTCAAACCGCTCGAAGTCGATATCCCGCGCGGTCGCCTTGTCGCGGTGACGGGCGTTTCGGGTTCGGGTAAGACGACGTTGGTGCTCGAGACACTCATCCCGGCACTTAAGGCGCAGGCAGCCGGCGAGCGCCTGCCAAAACACGTGCGTTGGGTCGATGCCGAGGGCATTGCACGTGCCAACCTGATAGACGCCACGCCCATCGGTGCCAACGTGCGTTCGACGGTAGCGACTTATGCCGACATCCATGATGAACTGCGTCGCGCCTTCGCCCGCACGCCCGAGGCCAAGGCAGCCGGCTACAAGGCAGGCGCATTTAGCTACAACACTGGCGCTTTGCGCTGCCCTACGTGCGATGGCACGGGTTCGATATCGCTCGACGTGCAGTTTTTGCCCGACGTCGAGATCGTCTGCCCGGCATGTCGCGGCTCACGTTATGCAGATGCGGCTTCGCATATCCATCGCGAGGGCAAGGACGGGAGCTTGCTGACGTTGCCGCAGCTTATGGACATGAGTGTGGACGAGGCCCTCGACGCCACGGTGGGACTCAAGAAGGTTCAGGCGCGCTTGCAGACCTTGCACGACCTGGGCTTGGGTTATCTCACACTTGGCGAGCCCACACCGGCGCTTTCGGGCGGCGAGGCGCAGCGTCTTAAGCTCGCGAGCGAGATGGGCCGCGTGCAGGATGATGCCGTGTTTGTGTTCGACGAGCCCACGATCGGCCTGCACCCGCTCGATGTTCAGGTGCTGCTGAGCGTGTTCGACGGTCTCGTTGCCAAGGGCGCCACGGTTATCGTGATCGAACACGACCTCGATCTTATCCGTAATGCCGATTACGTGATCGACATGGGCCCGGGCGGCGGCGACGCAGGCGGACAAATCGTCTGTGTCGGCACGCCGGGCGACATCGCTGCCTGCTCCGCAAGCATCACCGGCCGCTACCTCTAACCGAATGTGACAAAGGGACTGTCCCTTTGTCACATTCCCGTTAAAGCCAGCATCTGTCGGCATGGCGCTTGAACAGTTTTCGCGTGAGGGTCAAAATGGCCTCAACCCATTCGCGAAATTTGCACGCCCTATAGTGAGTGGGCTCTCGCTTGAGCTGATGCTGCCAAGAGGCAGCCGATAGGGGCAATTATGGACAATCGAATCTTTGGGTATGCGCGTGTCTCTTCCGCAGACCAGAACCTGGGCCGCCAATTAGACGCGCTGGCAAGGTTTCCCGTGCAACGGAGCCAGATTTATGCTGACAAGGCAAGCGGTAAGGACTTTAAGCGTCCCCAGTACCAGCGTCTTCTTCGCAGGCTGCGCGAAGGCGACGTTCTCGTGATCAAAAGTATCGATCGTTTGGGCCGCAATTATCGTGAAGTCCTCGATGAGTGGCGACGCATCACGGTGGATAGGAATGCTGCCATCGTGGTGCTTGATATGCCATTGCTCGATACGCGCGAGCAGCCTGATGGCATTACGGGAACGTTCATGGCGGATCTGGTTCTTCAAATCTTGAGCTATGTGGCGCAGCTAGAGCGCGAAAACATCAAGCAACGCCAGGCGGAGGGCATCGCGTCGGCGCGTTTGCGTGGCGTGAAATTTGGAAGGCCGGCATTCGAACGCCCAGATAGCTATCGCGATGTCATCAAATTATTCGAAGGGGGAGAGGTTACGAGGCGAGAGGCTGCTGCGCTTTTGAACGTCAGCGTCTCGACGTTCGATCGTTGGAGACGGGCGGACGCGACCAGTTTTGACCGTTTGTCGTCTGCTCGTCCTCTTTAGCTAGACATTTTGACGAGGGGAGTTAATTACACAGAGCCCACTCCTTCCCTCGATGTTTATCCAGTTCACGCCCTTGAACCAAATAGTGCCACCGCGTTGCCAATTCGTCTGCTTTTTGACGAGGGCTATATATCGTGTTTTGTTTTGTATTTAAAGGAGGACGAAATGAAAAGGCGTTATGGAATGGCTCTGGTGACCGCGCTATTTGCGATGGTGTTTTGTGGGGCGCTTCTGCTGAGCGGCTGTTCGCAGTCTGAGAAGAAAAATGATGAACCTGATTATGCCGATGACCGTGCAATGGCTGTGATTGCTCAAGGTTATCAAAAGCGGTCGGATTATATCGAATCGCTTGGAGAAGATGCTGATCTAAGCTCGAATAAAGTGCGAAAAGAGATAATTAAAACCGAGATCGATAACGACAAAGAACTCAAAAAGGCGCCTTTTAAAGACGCTGAGATGCAGGAAGATGTCATCGCCTATCTCAACCTGCTTGACAATCAGCTTGATGTTACCAAGAAGTATGCGGAATCTGATCCTAAGTACTACGAGGAATGGAAAAAGGCCTACGACGCACGATCCGCACAGCTTAAGAAACTGGTCGATCGATATGACTTAACAGTCGATGACGAGTATCAAGATGAGTTTGACGAGCTAATTAAGAACGGTAGGACCGTAGAGGAGAAGACGCATAACGATGAGGTTATCAACGGTTTGCTCTCATCGGCGAATTTTGAGAAAAGTGATGATGGCTACGGTCTCTATACGTACACCGCAATCGTCGAAAATACCTCTGACATATCGTTCGAAAACGTTTATCTAAACGTTGCCCTTTACGATGCCGATGGTGTGAGGGCGGAAGAATGCTACGCAGATACATCTGCCTGGGCGCCTGGCGAGAAGGTGAAGTTTGAGGTAATGAGCGAGGTTGACGCCTCGAGGCTTGCGCCGACGGTGTCGGGTTACAGCGTCAAGGAATAGTTCGCGGGAATTGAAAAGAAAGCGCGGCCGTTTTCTTTGAACGGTCGCGCTTTGCATTGAGCCGTTGACGGAATGATTCGTGCCATCATGCTCGCGCTGGAAGATGATGGGAACGTCGGGGCAATAAAGGAAAGGTGAAACAGGATGGCAAAAACAAAATTTCTTACAACGATACCGCAAAAGGTTGCCTTTGGCGGGTTAGTCGTTGTTACGGTTCTAGCGGTTGCCTGGGGTATCTGGATGTCATTGACGCGTAATCCTACAACGATCAGCGATGATTCGATTCGCGAGGAGATCACGCCAGTCGTTAAGCTCGTGACGTACGAGTACAACTTCACCCAGCTGCTTTCAATTGATGAGGCGGGCAATCCGCTTGGGTGGGAAAACCCCTTTACGTCTAAGCGATATGTCGCAACGATTGACGGCAAAGCTGACATCGGGATCGATGCCGATAAGATGAAGGTTACAATCGTACGGGCTAATATGGCCGATAAGAATTCAGAGGTCAAGAGCGTAAAGGTTATACTGCCTCACTCGGAGATCACCTCGTTCTCGACAGACCCCAATACGCTTAAGAAATATGTTGAGGACAATGGCTTTCTTAACTGGAATCATGTAAGCACGGATGATCTAAACACGTTATTGAAACAGGCAAAGAAAGAGCAGACCAAGAAGGTCAAGGAAAGCAATATGCTCCAAGAATCTGATGATAGAGCCTGCGCCCTTATCGAAAAACAGGTCAAAGCCTTATGCGGCGATGACGTCAATGTTGACGTTGCGTTTGAGTAGGGGTGAATAGCATATTGGATAAACGGCAACAGATCGCTGGGGCCGGCTCGCTTCTGATCGGGCACTACACCACCTTTCTCGACACTACCTTCAACTCGGCATTTGGCGATGAATATACGGTTGATTTCGACTATCGGAAATAGGAGGTCACAATGGAGGATAAAGACGATCTGGCTGTTGTCGAAAGGGAGGAGCCGCCGCGACATAAGCAGAGTTTTGATATCCGTAAGGCCGCTGCCGGGTTGGTTGATGGCGCCGGAAGCGCGATGGCGGGCGCGGTTGCAACCGTACAGAAAGTTGCCGATGGTGCAATGCGTGCTGCAACTCCGCTGGTTGATGACGCCTTGGCAGCTATTGCTGATGCGGCCGATGGTGCGGCAGGTACTGCTGCGGATATCGGTGACGCGGTCAACGATTGGGCATACCAGCAGCAGCTTAATAGATACAGGCCGGTAACCAAGGAGACCTATCAGAGTCCTTCATTCCATTTGCCGAACATGATTCGAATTGTTGACGGAAATGAGCGCCGGGGCATCGACGCCTGTAGAGATGCTATTGGTTGGCTGGATACTGTTAAGGGCACGCAGATTTTCAATCTGTACCGCGAGGCAATCGGGGATAGCGAATTGTCTTTCTATCCTAAACCATCTCTTTACTCCACATATTACATAGATGCTTTTGATCGGTCTCGCTTTGTTGACCTTGACTCTTATTTTGCAACCATGCAACAAGACAAGATGGCCGAGTTGAGACGGATTGCGTTCATGCTTGGCGCGAAGCGCTGCAAGCTGGAGGTGACGGAGTACGAGGAAACTCGGCGAGGCCGCCAGGTTAAGGGAAATGCCAAGGCGGGAAAGAAGGGCTCGGTTCGAATCGACGGTTCCTTGAGCGATTCAACGAGAAGCGAGAAGAAAATTCTGTTTACACAGGTATTTGAGGGCGACATGGTTCCACAGCGCCCTGAGCTCCATTGGTATGCCCATGACTCAGATGTTCTCTTGTTAATTGAGACGAGATGTGGTGGAGAGGATAAAAACAAGGCGAAGAGCTATCGGGTCGAATTGAAAAGTGAAACGACCATGACCATGTCTGTATCACTTGCTATGGCTATCGACGAGGCATGCAGCAAACTGAACATAAGGGCGAATTCGAGCCTGACAAGCCAAGCTAAGCGAGAACTCCGGCAATCGTTTGTATTTGAAGTTGAATTCTGATGTGTGGGGACCATTTGCTGCGGGGTTCCTGTCCTTTACGGGGTGGAAGCATAGAAACCCATACGGTGCAACTCAGTAAAAGTTAGTAATATACTGGCATCTTTTCTAGTTAAAAGCGTTTAAAACCGGTTAATTCCATTTAAATCAGTAGGTGCAATATGTGACAAAGGGACAGTCCCTTTGTCACATTCCAGGAAAGCCTGTCTGGCGCAGGGCCTCGTAGAGGACGATGGCGGCGCTGTTGGAGAGGTTGAGTGCACTAATGCGGTAGTCGGCCGGGTCGATAAAGTTGCCGCAGATATCCTGCCGAAGGATGGCTTCGTGGCTGTCCTCGGTATGTCCGAGCGCCTCCTCGTGGGCTTCCCAAGCCTCGGCGTTATCGAGTGAGTCGCAATCGCGCAGCATCGGGATGCGCTCGCAGCGCGCGGGCGCCGCAGCAAGCAGGTCTTCGGGAATCCCCGAGCTCTCGCTGCCAAAGACCAGATAGTCACCGTCGCGGTAGGTGCTTTGCGCATAGGTGCGGCGCGCCTTTTTGGTCAGCAGATGCAGGCGCTCGTCGGCGGGGGAGAGACCGTTGCGCGTAAGGAAATCCTTCCAGCCGGCATATGTCGTCACGTCCAAGTTTTGCCAGTAGCCCAGACCGGCGCGACGCACCGTCTTGTCGTCGAGCGAAAAGCCCAGCGGCTCCACCAGATGCAGGCGGGCGCCGGTAACCACGCAGGTACGGCCGATGTTGCCCGTATTGGCTGGAATCTCGGGCGCGTACAGCACGATATTGAACATGGATCTCCTTGGCTCAGAATGAAAAACCACCACGAAGGGGACAGGCACCTTCGTGGTGGTTAGGCGGTTACGTGGGCGGAAAACGCCCGCTTTGATAACCTAGGCGCGGTGCCAGTCGGTCAGGCAGGCATCGAGGGCGGCGATGAGCGCGTCCTTGTCCATGTGACGCCCGATGATGCACAGGCTCGTCATGCGGTCGCCCGTCTCGTCGTCCCAAATCTGCATGATCTCGGGGTTCTCGTCGATAATCTTCTGCTTCTCGCCCTCGGGCGCAGAATCGACAAACAGACCGTTCTCCATTAGGCGCATCTGGTGGCCGGCCTGCTCAAACATGTAGCACATGTCCGGATTGCCGGTCTGCCACAGCGGGCCCTTGACGCGAATGACCTCGTCGGGCCACTCCTGCTCAACAAAATCGGTGAACTTCTGCAGGCCAAACGGCTTGCGGCGCGAGTACACAAAGGTCTCGATGTCGTACTCGAGCACCTCGGGGTCGTCGTGCTCCTCGGGATGCTCCATGGCCTCGATCCAAGCGGCGGAGTTGTAGGCGCGCATAAAGTCGAAGCGGCCGGTGTCGAGCAGCTCCTCCATGGGGACCTCGCCGTTTTGGGCTTCGACGATCACGGCGTCCTTCTGCAGGCTGCGCACAATGGCCTTGAGCTCTGCGCTCTGCTCGGGGGTGACGGTGTCAGTCTTATTAAGAATCAGCGTGGAGCAAAACTCGATCTGCTGGATGAGCAGGCTTTCGATGTCGTCCTCGTCGATATCCTCGGCCAGCAGGTCGCGACCGCCGTTGAACTCGTCGTACATGCGGGCGCAGTCGACCACGGCCACGATGTTGTCGAGCGCAAGCTTGGGCTCGCCGCCCACCTTGGCCTCGTCGCAGAAGCTCGAGATGGTGTAGGCGATGGGGATAGGCTCGCAGATACCCGAGGCCTCGATGATGATGTAGTCGAACTTGCCCGAATCGGCGATGCCCTGCAGCTGGTTGGCAAGGTCGTCCGAAAGCGTGCAGCAGATGCAGCCGTTGGTGAGCGGGATGAGGTCGTCGGTCTCGGAAAGGCCGCCGTCGGCGATGAGGCTGGCGTCGACGTTGATCTCGCCGATATCGTTGACGATCACGGCGGCGCGGATGCCGCCGTCGTTGGCGAGGATGTGGTTGAGCAGCGTGGTCTTGCCGGCACCGAGGTAGCCGGTAAGCATGATGATCTTCACGGGTTTGTTGGGCATGTGCCCTCCTTTGTTAGACATGGCTTACAGTTGAATCTTATGCCAAACGCCTGCTCTTATACCCACGCGCCGACAAATAACACAGGCTACTCCCAGGCTCCCCATACATCAGGGCAATAACCGACGGTGGCCTTTTTGCCGTTGCGCACGATGGGCTCGGCCAGAACCTGCTGGTTCTCGAGTAGTTTATCGAAGCGCTGGCTGGGGGTGAGGTGCTGGATGAGCGCGAGCGTCTCCTCGTCCTTGGCCTTGGGGTTGAGCAGCTTGTCAATGCCGCCGACCGCCTGCATCACGCTCGTGAGCTCGCCTTTGCTCATCTCCTTTTCCTTAAGGTCGATAAACTGCACCTTAATACGGCGCTCCTTGAAATAGCGCTGCGCCTTCTTGGTATCGAACGACTTCTTAGTCCCGAAGATTTGCACGTTCATAGCATGTTCCGCCGTTCTAACGAATGAAGTTGGTCCTAGCGCGATCGGCCTGGGGGACTTCGATGCCAGCGGCCTTTCCCGCCTCGATGCAACGCAGCAGCCAAGCCATGTTTTTGCCGATGTTTCGCATGGTGGCAAGGCCCTCGGCGTCCTGGGCGGCCTCGCCCGGCATGGCACCGAAGACGTTGTTCCAGTAGGTGGATGCTACCACGGGCATCTGGTTGATGGTGAAGTACTTGTTGAGCACGTCGAAGGTGGTCGACGTGCCGCCGCGACGGGCAACGGCGACAGCGGCGCCCGGCTTGTGCGTAAAGGCCTTGCTGCCTGCATAGAATGCGCGGTCGAGTGCCGAGAGGATGCGTCCGCTGGGATGTGCGTAGTAGACGGGCGAGCCAAAGACAAAGCCGTCTGCCTGCTCGGCAGCGGCAATCAACTCGTTGACCACATCGTCGTCAAAGGTGCAACGGCAATCGAGCTTGCCGCACTGGCCGCAACCAATGCAATCGCGAATGGGCTTGGCGCCCAGCTGAAACATCTCGGCCTCGATGCCTTCGGCGTTAAGCTGCTCGGCGACCTCGGCGAGTGCGCGGGCCGTGTTGCCGTTTGCCTTGGGGCTGCCATTGACCAAAAGAACCTTCATCACAAACTCCCTCTGCTGTCGGTGACCTCTGCAGAGGATTATCGCACGAGCGGGCAGATGGCGTGGGGCACGATGCCGGCCCCGAGGGCCCACGGCAGGCACGCTCACCAGGTACGAGCGGGATACGGTCCAGAGGATGTTGGAGTGCGGGGCCTCGTGCGAGCAGATTGTAAGGGGTCTGGGCGGGTCGCCCTCGATGGCGAGCTTTGAGGCCTTGGAAGGCGGGCTGCTGCGGCGGCTATGGTTTATACTAAGGCGGTTGCTATCGAGTAATTCATACTTGGTTTGATTCGATTGTGAATGCGTAACTAGGATGGAAAGCAAAGGAAACTCTATGGAAACAGAGGATGCTGTTTGCTTGATGACTTCGATTGCCTTGATTGTCCTTTCAATCCAATACCGAAGAGGAAGATGGCTCTGCTCAATTGCTGGATATGATGTCACAAAAAGGGAGAGCGAGATTGATATACGCCCTTACGCAAAGCTGATTTCTTCTGTGACGTTATGGATGGGGCTGCTGTTTTTCTTGTGGGCGGTAGAGGGCTGGGTACGCGATTGGAATACCAGCGTTTTTGAAGTTTTGGTTCTACTTCTGTTCAGCTTGGCCTCTTTGTCGTTCGTGCGGCTCGTTAGGTTTGTGTTTATGAGGCGATAGCCAGCGGAAGTGGCTGGACGACAAAATGGACCAATGCAGCCAATTGTCAATAGAATTTGATAGGCTTGGCTTAACAGATTTACTCGAGGGCATATCCGTGGCGGGGGATAGGTTCTATCTTGTTGAGCACTTATTTGCATCAGGCAAAGTAAACCAAGAGTATCGAAACGGTGCCCCCGGGCCCCGGGAGGGACTGCGGGGACGTTCGGCTAACTGCGGGTACGACCTATTTGCCCAATGTGTTCGGTTGAGATCGGAAATTAACCATCATGCGCCCCATAACGCTAGTCCAGCTTGGTGCCCGGTACCTGTGGCGCCTCTCTAATCAGCGCATTAAGTTCGTTCAAAATGGAAACGGGCTGTCGGTCGACGGCGTCCAGATGAAGCGTCGCCACGCGAAGGGGCGGCTGATATTCAAATGAGCCAAGGAGCACGGGCGATCCCAAGAACCGTTCGATTTCGTCTGCAGCCGCGTCGGTCTCTTCGGGATCAAGCTCGTCAAAGAGCGCCACGAACATCGGTCCGGTCGAGCGGAACAGACGACCCTTGCCGCGCGAGCAATCCATGAGGCAGGCGGCGCTTTCTGCCAAAACGCGGTCGCCTGCATCAAAGCCAAAGCGGGCATTGACCTTGGCGATGTCGTCGATTTTAATGGCAATCAAGCCCGCGTTTCGTGCCACGCGACGCATCTCGCCAATGGCGTTGACCAGGGCGTGGATATCGCCCAGACCGGTCACGGAATCGGTCGTATCTGCCAAGCTTCGGTTGGTGACAATGCCCACATACATGTTGGGCTCGGTATCGGTGCCGTCCAGGCGGTAACCTGTGCAGTCGCAAAGCGCGTATTTTCCGGCGGTATTCATGACGCGATACTGCATGCAGTGGAAGTGCCACGTGCCGTTTACCACCATATCGAGCTCGGCACGTACGTTGTCGCGGTCCTCGGGGTGAACACGGGCAAGCCATATATCGAGCGAGTTGTAGGGATGCTGGGAGGGTAGGTCAAAATCGCGCACGGCATTAACCGACCATTGCGATTCGCCGGTGTCGAGGTTAATGATGAACGGATAGCGTGTCTCGGAGCTCATGGAGATCGCTTGGAACACTCGGTCGTTGCAGGGGGGGGGTTGTTCGGTGACCGGGCGTTGCGGCGCATCGCCTTCTTCCGGTTGTTGCACACGGTACATGAGCTTGTAGCGATACATTTTGCGGTCGGCGTCCTTTGTCATCTGGCGACGCGTATCGCCTGCAAGCGGGTCGACGCGCGAGCAGCCAAAACTAAAGCTGGCGATCATGGGCGCCTTGCCGTCCGATGTTGCCTCGATAAGATTGGCACGCGTCCGCTCCAGGCGCTGCTCGAGCTCGGCTTCGTCTGTCGTGGGGGATATAAGTACAAATTCGTCTCCACCGATACGGAACAGCAGCTCATCGTGCTCCATTGTCTCGGTGAGTGCGCGGCAGATGCTCAGAATGTAGCGATTGCCCTCGGCGTGGCCAAACTTATCGTTGCAATGCTTAAGGCGGTCGATATCGATATAGGCGCAGGTGAAGGGGGTGCCTTTGCGCCAGAGCTGATCGACATGGCGGTCGAGTCCGCCACGGTTGCCAAGATTGGTGAGCGAGTCGATATAGGCGCCGTGCTCAAGCAGCTCGCGTTCTTGTTGCAGGATGGCGAGCGTTTTCTGCAGTTGCTCACCAATGGCACGCAACTCCGGGGGCAGCGCGGCAACATCGAGCTCGGTGGTTGAGGCCCCGTTCGCAAGTCGCTGAAGATGAGCGATGATTGATTGCTCGCCCAGGCGATACGACTCGTTCATGATGGATGACCTCCTTGGATGGAACAATGGTTTGTATCTTACTCCCAATTCGGTTTAGATTGGGGTATTAGTTAGCTCATGGGAACAAACGCTCCCTCGACGGTGGCGTTTGCGCACGAGCGTATTAGTTGCTGTCGCCACCGTCGAGCAGTGCCTCAAAATCCTCCGCCTGCATGGGACGGTAGTAGAGGAAGCCCTGAGCGTAGCGGGCGCCCATTTGGCGTAGCATGTTTGCCTGCTCATTTGTCTCGATGCCTTCGACCACAACGGGCAGATGGAGCGACTGCGCCATCTCGAGCATTGATGAAATGATTTGCACGCTGCGGCCTTGATCGCCGTCGACGGGCACAAACGTGCGGTCGAGCTTGATGACGTCGACGTTGACGTTCTTGAGCATCGCGAGCGTGGACTGGCCGGTGCCAAAATCGTCCATGTAGGTCGAGAAGCCGCGGTTGTGCAGGTCGGCCGTCAGCTTATCCACAGCTTCGGACTCTCCCGTATAAGCCGTCTCGGTGATCTCGATGCGCATGAGCTCGGGCGGCAGGTTGTATTGGTCGGCGAGTGCCCCCATATGCTCGGCAACGTCGCAGGCAAGGATATCCACGCGCGACACGTTGAGCGAGATCGGAACCACGCGAAGCCCTCGATCGATGCGCCCGCGCAGCCACGAGGCAACGCCCTGCCAAACGTATTTGTCGAGCGTCACCACAAAACCGCTTTCCTCGAGAGCGGGGATAAAGGTGACGGGTGAAATGAGGGAGCCATCCTTGTCAATCCAGCGCGTGAGCGCTTCGGCGCCAGTGATCTCGCCGGTTTCCATGTCGACCTGGGGCTGCAAGTAGTAGGTAATGCGGCCGTTTGAGAGCGCATACTGGAATTCGGTCAGCGTGCGGTGGAACGCGATTTCGTGCTCGTATTCCTCGGGGCGGAAAATGGCAATGCGCTCCTTAAAGTCGTTTTTTGCGCGCCGATTGGTAAACATTGCCTTGGCCTGCGCATCGATGGTGATTTCTTCGTTGGAGTCGATGGGGTAAACGCCCATGGACGGCCAGAAGCCCACGCCGTCATCGTGCTTGGCCACGGCTTCGCGAACACGGCTATAGATTTGATGGACGGCGACGTGCTCAAAGGGGATGAGTACGCAAAAATCGTCTTGGCCCCAGTACCCTGCGACGCCCATGTCGGCATTCTCGATGTCCTTGAGAACCGTGCCCACATCGGCGAGCATGCGGTCGCCCTCGGCCTGTCCGTGCCATTCGTTGAACAGCCGCATGTGTCCCATATCGACGGTGGCGATACACCAGGCGCCGTTGCGCCTTGTCTCAAGAAATTCGTTGGCGCGGCGCATAAACTCGCTGGGTCGATAGAGACCCGTGAGCGGATCGATGCGTTCGGCGATGGCGCTTTTGCGCTCCACCTCGGGTATGGGGAGGCTGTCGTTGGGAACAAGCCCGCCGGCCGTGCGAATGCGACGGTCGAGTTCGCCTAAAACGGCGGCCGTTTGATTGGTCAGGTGCTCGTAAAAGGCCGGAACGACAAGACAGACGGGGGTAATAGTGTCGCCCGCGATTCGAACGGGAGCGAAAACGGCCTCTTTGAGATGTTGGATCAGTTGCTCGAATGCTTCGTGATCCAAATTGTTGCTAAGCACGACGAACTGGGCGTTGCGTGAACGGAAGACGCGACTCCTGCCGCGAGTAATCGACAGCATGCGGCCTGCGTATTCGGCGAGCATGTTGTCGACGGCTTCGGCCCCGTAGAGCTCGTTGAGCTTTGCCGTGCCGCGAACGCGCACTGCTATAAGCCCCGTCTCGCAACGGTCGCGACGGCAGGCATCGATAGCGTTGATCAGCGTGCGCTGCGTTCCGAGACCCGTGGCGGCGTCGACGGTCTCGGCAAGCGAGTGGTTGACGAGCTCGCCGACGTAGAGCGAGGGGGTATTTCCGTCGCCGTCGATACGAAACCCGCGAGCGCGGCCGAGGATGTAGTCGCCGGCGGCATTGCGCACGCGGTACTGCATGACGTGACGATGTTTGGAGCCGTCATAGATTTGGTCGATGTCGTTGGTATAGGCCTCAAGGTCATCGGGATGGACACGCGTTTTCCAATAATCGTGACAGTTGTCTATATGCTCCGAAGGAAGACCAAGATCGCGCAAGGCGCCTTGTGACCAAAGGGTTCGATGTTTGTCCAAGTTCTCGATAAAGAAATAACGGCCTTCGTTGAGCATCGAAAGGGCGTCGAAAATTCGATCGCTTATTTCGAAGTCGTCGGTGTGGGCTTGTGCGATATTGCGTCGATCAAGGTGCACGGCATGACGTAGCTTGTAGTCGTACATGCGATGGTCGGCATCGTTCGTCAAGCGATTGGGGGCTTCGCCCAGGGCGGGGTCGGCGTGTGCCACTCCGTAGCTAAACGAGTGAGGCATCTCGGCATCGTTGTTTTTGAGCAGGACCGTTCGGCAGCGTTCCAGACGTTCGGCGAGGTCGTCCTCGGTTGCAATCGTAGACAGGATGGCAAACTCGTCGCCTCCCAGACGAAACGCCGCTTCGTCCACCTCCATATACAGCTTGAGATAGAGGCTTACCTGCAAAATATAGCGGTTGCCCTCGTCATGGCCAAAGACGTCGTTGCAGTGCTTGAGATTGTCGATATCGATGTACGCCATGGTAACGGGGGTGTCCTGCTCCCAGAGCTCCTCGAGGGAACGGGCAAAGCCGCCGCGGTTGCCAAGCCCGGTAAGCTGGTCGGTAAAGGCGGTCCTGACCAGATCCTCCTGACGCTTGAGAAGGTCGCGGACGGTCTTTTCGAGCGTTTCAGTGTAATTGCTGGGGGTATCCATGCTGTAGGCGGCTTTCTGGGGTCGGGGCGGATTGCGTCGGGCGAGCTCGTTGTGCACACGCGTTGTTGCTCAACGCCTCGCGTGTTTCCAAGCCCCCGCCTTGCTGCGTCGTTGGGTTTATTTGTCGGCTGACGTTCGTTGCTGATAACTACTGAGTAGTATAAACAAGTGTATGGAATTATGCAGGGGTGCCCATGTTGCGGGCGGCCATTATTCGCCATTATTCGCCAAACGGTAACGCGACGATGTTCGATGAAAATGCGACTGAGGCGATATATGTTGACGGGTATACTTGTTTCGTTTTAAAACGCAGGAACGGAGATGGTCGCATGGCACAGCCAGATACGACGCCCACGGTGGGGCTTGCGCTCGAGGGAGGCGGCTACCGCGGTATGTATACGGCGGGCGTGCTCGACGTATGGATGGAGTGCGGCCTGACCTGTGACCATATGGTGGGCGTCTCGGCGGGCGCGGCGTTTGGCTACAACTTTAAATCGCGCCAGATCGGCCGTGCCATTCGCTACAACAAGGCCTATTGCGCCGACAAGCGCTATGCGAGCGTGACGAGCTGGCTGCGAACCGGCGACATGTTCAATGCCGAGTTTGCCTATCACGAGGTTCCCATCGAGCGCGATCCCATCGACCTGGAGGCTTATCGTGCCTGCCCCATGCGGTTTACCTGCGTGTGCACCGATCTTAAGACGGGGCGGGCCGTCTACCATGACCTGCCTTACGGTGATGAGCATGATATCGAGTGGATCCGGGCGTCGTCGGCGATTCCCGTGGCAACACGACCCGTTGCCATTGAGGGGCACAAGTACCTGGATGGCGGCGTTGCCGATTCCATTCCCAGCGCATGGCTGTTTGCGCAGGGCTATGACCGCAACGTGGTGGTGCTGACGCAGCCGGCGGGCTTTGTAAAGCAGCCCAATAGCGTGATGCCTATGCTGCGTCGCGTGTATCGTCACTATCCGGAGTTTGTTGCGGCGCTTGAGCACCGGCACGAGGTATATAACGCCACGCTCGACGACCTGGCGCGTCGCGAGGCCGCTGGCGAGATCTTTGTGGTGCGGCCGAGCGAATCGGTGAAGGTGCCGTCGCTGTGCCGCGAGCCCGAGGAACTCGAACGCATCTATCAGATCGGCCGTCGCGATGCGGAGGCGACGCTGCCCGCGCTGGAAGCGTATCTGGCGGGGTAAGGGCTGCTACGGAAAGCGCATTCCGGAATATGCGCTCAGACTGGGATGCGGTTTCCGCGAGGGGGCGGTCGCGGAAACCGCATCCCAAAATTTGCGCTTGGAATGGGATGCGTTTTCCGCTGGCCCTCTATATGGAAAGCGCATCCCAGAATGGACGTCCAAACTGGGATGCGCTTTCCGCTGTCGAAGGTATGAGGCTGCGGAGCAGCTGCTCGGCATAGGCCTATGCCTGCTGCCAGGTGTCGACAAGGTCCTTGGCTGCGGCATGGGGGTCGTCGGCGCTGCAGACGGCGCTTACCACAAAGAAGCCGTCGACGCCGGTGGCCTTAAGCTGCGGCAAGTCGGCCGTCTTAACGCCGCCGCCCACCACGATGGGCACGGGGCTTGCCGCGTGGAGTGCGGCAAGGTCCTCAAAGCTCTTGGTGATGATAGAGCCGTCGGCCGCGCGTCCGCAGTCGCGCTTGGTCTCGGTCTCGTGGAGCGGGCCGATGCCCAGGTAGTCGACCAGGCTCATGTCGGCGGTCTTGACGTACTCGAGCATCTCCTCGCAACGGGCCGAAAGGCCCACAATGGCATCGGGGCCCAGCAGCTTGCGGCAGACCTCGACGGGAATGTCGCTCTGGCCTACGTGCACGCCATCGACGGCAATGCCCTGCTCGCGCGCGGCAAGCACACAGTCCAGACGGTCATCGATTAACAGGGCGACCTGACCGGTCTTGCCGGCCTGTGCGATTGCCTGCGCGGCGTCGTCGGTCAGCGCAATGATCTCGCGGGCGCTTGCCACCTTGGAGCGCACCTGGATGCAGGTAAAGCCGGCGTCGAGTGCCTGGGCCACCACATCGCCCACGGGGCGTCCGAGGGTGTTTTCGGGGCCGAGTACCAGATAGGCCGAGATATCAAGGTTGTCGCGGATGCTCATTGTGCTTCCTCCTGCTTTTTGATCTGTGCTTCCATGCGCTTGAGTTTGCCGGTCATGGTGTCGGTAAATCCGGGTCGAATATCGGCTTTGAGCACGACTTCGGTGCGGATGCCCTTGCTCGCCAACACAAAGGTCGCGTCGCGCACGACCTGCATGACCTCGTCCCAGTCGCCCTCGATCTCGGTGAACATCGAGGTGGTGCGGTTGGGAAGGCCGCTCTCGCGAATGACGCGCACGACCTCGGCGACCTCGGCGGACAGCTCGTCGCCGGTGCCGCATGGGGCGATGGCCACGGCGACGAGCGTGTTCATGCCGGCATTGGTTGCGGGTTCGGACATGGCTTATGCCTCCTCGAGCTCGAGTCGGTTGTCGGCAATATCCTGGGCGGTTGCGCGGTAGAGCTCGTCGATAAAGGCGACCTTAAAGCTTGCCGGGGCATCGGCGACGGCGGCGGCACGCGTGCCGGCAACGTTGTAGACGGCGGTGCCGCAGACTGCTGCCGTAAACGGATCGGTAGCACAGGCGTACACGGCCAGCACGCCGCCCTGCGAGCAACCGCAGCCGGTGATCTTGGACATGAGCGGGCTGCCGCCGTGGGATTTGGCCACGGTCGTGCCGTCGGTAATCAGGTCGACTTCGCCCGAGACCACAACGGCGCCGCCGGTGTAGCGAGCGAGCGCCACGGCGGCATCGCGGGCGGCATCGACCGTGTCGGTGGTATCGACACCGCGCACGCGGCTCAGATCGGCTGCCTCGCCCTCAAGACCCCACAGGCCGGCAAGCGCGATGATCTCGGAGGCGTTGCCGCGCACGATGGCGGGCTTGTACTGCTTGAGCTCGTTTACCAGCTGGGTGCGCAGGCTGCCGATGCCCAGGCCCACCGGGTCGAGCACCCAGGGCTTGCCGGCGTCGTGTGCCGCCTTGGCCGCGCGGGGAATCGTCTGCTCGTAGATGGGGAAGAGCGTGCCCATGTTGAGATAGATGGCGCCGCCGCCGGCAACGAGCGCCTCGCCCTCGTCGGGCAGATAGACCATGGCGGCCGAACCGCCCACGGCGAGCTGCGCGTTGGCGACAAAGTCGATCGTCACCGTGTTGGTGATGGAGCCGGCCATCGGATTGGTGGCTCGAATCTCCTCTACGGCCTTGACCACGTTTTGCTTGAGCTGTTTCGAATCGATCACTGCACATGCCTCCTTGGCATAGAAAAGGGGCGCTGTGCATAGACAGCGCCCCTAAAAAGGCGGCATGCTCCCTACGCCAGCATTAACTGACAGGTTCAAAGGATTGGGCCCCATGCCCTCTCAGCCTTGTGGTTTGCACCGCCGGCACTCCCGCATCGAATCTGTTGTTCCCTATACTAGCGCATCGGTACAATGGTTACGATGAAAACGACTGGGGGACCCTATGATCAAACTTGTGCTGACCGATATGGACGATACGCTGATTCCGGCCGGGCATGACGGCGCCAGCGACTATGCCATCGAGGGCATTCATGCCATGCAGGCGGCGGGTCTGCACTTTGGTCCGGTTTCGGGTCGTCAGCCGTCTGCGATGGGCTGGATGTTTAAAAATCGTTCCGAGTGCTATTCGACCGGCGCATTCTGTAACGGCCAGGTCATGTTTGTCGACGGCGAGGCGGTCGCCTCGCGTGCGACCGATAGCGACGCACTAATGCGTTTAGCCGCCTATCTGGAAGAAGAAACCGACGATACCTATCTGAAGGTCTACAGCTTAGGTGATGACTTTTGGGATAACGATGCCTATTGCGTGACACGTGATGCCGAGCGTGTGCGTCGCGCTATGGAATCGGGCGGCAATGCGTGGCTCAAGGGCGAAGAGGCCCCGTGCCGCCCTGTCGTCGATGATGCGCCGGTGTTCAAGGCGAATATCTGGAGCGCCCGTTCGCGTGAGGAGCTCGCGGAGCTACGCGAGCGCGTTGCCGCCGAGGTGCCGGAGCTCTCGCTTGTGTTTCCCAACAACCGTGTGCGCCTGTTCGACATCCTTCCGGCTGGTTGGGACAAGGGCTGCGCTGCGCTGGAGCTGGCGCGCGCTTTGGGCCTAACGCCCGACGAGGTGGCCGTATTTGGCGATTCCGATAACGACCTGCCCATGATCGATGCCGTTCCCAACTCCGTTGCGGTCGCCAATGCCAACGAGGCCGTCACGGCTGCCGCACGCTGGCATATCGGCGCTGCGGCAGACGATGCGGTTGGCGCAGCGCTGCATCAGATTGCCGCCTGCGCCGCGACGGGGGAGATGCCGTCGTTTATGCGTCAGATGAGCACGACGGGTTTCGACGTCACGAACGTCTAGGGAGAAGGCTATGAAGCTTCAGCAGCTCAGGTATGTTGTCAAGGTTGCCGAATGCGGTAGCATCACCGAGGCCTCGCGCCGACTCTTTGTGTCGCAGCCTTCGATTACCGCGTCGATTCGCGACCTCGAAAACGAGATGGACGTGCGCATCTTTGAGCGCACCAACAAGGGCGTCATTGTGTCCGAGGAAGGCGAGACCTTCTTGGGCTACGCGCGCCAGGTACTCGACCAGGCCGACCTGCTCGAGGGCAAGTACAAGGGCGCATCCGAGCAGGTGCCGCACTTTAGTGTGAGCTGTCAGCATTATTCCTTTGCCGTTAACGCGTTTGTTGACGTGATCCGCGAGTTCGATGCCGCGCGCTACGACTTTACCCTGCGCGAGGAGCAAACCCACGAGATTATCGAGGACGTCGCGCACATGAAAAGCGAGCTCGGCATCCTGTATCTGTCGGAGCACAATCGCGAGGTCATCGAGCGCATGTTGGCGGCCAACGAGCTCGTGTTCGAAGGGCTCTTCTGCGCCACGCCGCATGTCTTCGTGTGCGCCGACCATCCGCTGGCGGGCCGCTCGAGTGTGACGCTCGAGGACTTGGAAGACTACCCGTTCCTGTCCTATGAGCAGGGCAGCTATAACTCGTTTTATTATTCTGAGGAGCTGACCTCGACCTTTGAGCGCCGCAAGAATATCCGCGTGCGCGACCGTGCGACGCTGTTCAACCTAGCTATGGGCCTTAACGGCTACACGGTGTGTTCGGGCGTGATCAGCCATGAGCTTAACGGCCCCGGTATTATCTCGATTCCGCTCGATGTAGACGAGTACATGGAGATCGGCATTATCACGCGCAAAAATACGACGCTCACGCGCTATGGGCAGGCCTATATCGAAGCGATTCGTCAGCATATTTAGCTCACTTCGAGATACCCATGTGAGGCTGAGCTCCACTGTTGCTCAGTATAGAAAAAACTAATAACAAACCTATATAAACGTATATTTTACGATGGCCATATAAGCGCTCATACTCTGTCCCAGTAAAGCAACCAATGCAAAGGGAGATATCTATGAGCACTTCAATTCAATCGAACGCGCCGTTTCGCGCTGATATCGTCGGCAGCTTTCTTCGTCCGCAGGCCGTAAAGGATGCCCGCGCTGCCTATGCGGCAGGCACGCTTGATGCCGAGGGGCTTAAGGCCGTCGAGGACGAGGCCATTCGCGATTTGGTGGCAAAGCAGAAGGCCGCCGGCCTGCAAGTTATCACCGATGGCGAGTTCCGCCGCAGCTACTGGCACCTCGATTTTATGTGGGGCCTTAACGGCATTGAGCGCCGCACCTCGCGTACAGGCTATATGTTCCACGATGAGGAGACTACCGCCGACACCGCCGTGGTAACCGGTCCCATTGGCGGCAAGAATCATCCGTTCGTCGAGCATTTTAAGTTCGTCAAGGCGCTTGAGGGGGAGGGCCAGGTCGCACGGCAAACCATTCCGGCACCGATCCAGACGTTCTCCGAAGTCACGCTCGACCGTTGCGATGGCCAGCAGGAGAGTCTGCGCGCCGTCTACAAGACCGACGAAGAGCTCGCCGATGCCATCGCGGCAGCATACCGCACCGTGATTGCCGACCTGTACGCAGCAGGCTGCCGCAATATCCAGTTTGATGACTGTACTTGGGGTATCTACTGCGACACCGATTTCGTGGCAAAGACCGGCATGAGCCCGGTCGACCTGCAAAAGGTAAGCGAGCTGGGCGTGGCGCTCAACAACGCCGCCATCGAGGGCAAGCCCGACGATCTGGTCATCAACACGCACGTGTGCCGCGGCAACTATCACTCCACGTATGCCTTCGAGGGTGGTTACGATCCCATTGCACCGTACCTGTTTGCGCACGAGGATGTCGACGCGTTCTACCTTGAGTTCGATACGCCGCGCGCCGGTGGCTTTGAGCCGCTCAAGTATGTTGCTCCCGGCAAGAAGGTCGTGCTGGGCCTGGTGACCACCAAGGCCGCTGAGCTCGAGGACGAGGATGCCATCGTCGAACGAATTCACGAGGCCGCAAAGTATGCGCCGCTCGTGAACCTGTACCTGTCGCCCCAGTGCGGCTTTGCCAGCTGTGAGATTGGCAACAAACTGACCGAGGACGAACAGTGGGCAAAGATCGCGCTGGTCAAGCGCATTTCCGAGCGCGTTTGGAAGTAACGCTACCGTTTGCAGGTGACGGCGCGTGCGAGACATGGCATATCACGTACAATGGTTCGGATCGTATCGTTCGGGCAGGTTATCCGATATGCCTGATCGCCCTTCCATCATGAAAGGACTTCCATGTCCCAATCCTCGACGCCCGCCGTCACCGATGCCATCTACGATGCATCGTCGCTCGGCCGCCCGCGCATGTTTGTGTTGGGTTTGCAACACATGTTTGCGATGTTCGGAGCCACGGTGCTCGTGCCTGTGCTCACCGGCCTTTCCGTTTCGGCGACGCTTCTGTTCGCCGGCATCGGCACGCTGCTGTTTCATTTTCTATCGCGCGGTAAGGTGCCCGCGTTTCTGGGCTCGTCGTTTGCTTTTATCGCGGGTTATGCCGCCATTGCACCCAACGGCGAGGCCGAGCTTTTGCCCTACGCCTGCCTGGGCGTTGCCTGCGCCGGTCTACTCTATCCGGTACTTGCGGCACTCTTCCGCGCATTTGGCGCCAAGCGTGTCATGCGCTTCTTTCCGCCGGTGGTGACCGGTCCCATCGTCATTTCCATCGGCCTGATCCTGGCGAGCTCTGCCATTGCCAACTGCCAGACCAACTGGCTTGTCGCCGTTATCGCTGTGGCCGTGATCGTCATCTGCAACATCTGGGGCCGCGGCATGATCAAGATCGTGCCGATTTTGCTGGGCGTTGTGGTGAGCTATGCCGTTGCGACTGCGCTCGGCGAGGTTGATTTCTCGGGCGTTGCCGCCGCTCCGTGGGTCGGTCTGCCCATCGTGTGGGACAACACCGTGTTTGCACTCTTTGGGCCGCAGTTCGATAGCGGTCTTGCCACGACGGCCATCATCACCATCATGCCGCTGGCTTTCGCGACCATGATCGAGCATATCGGTGATATCTCGGCTATCGGCTCCACTTGCGAGCGTAACTACATCGCCGATCCCGGCCTGCATCGCACGTTGCTCGGCGATGGTCTCGCCACGATTCTGGCGTCGCTCTTTGGCGCTCCGGCCAACACCACGTATGGCGAGAACACCGGCGTGCTCGCCCTGACGCGCGCGTTCGACCCGCGCGTGATTCGCATTGCCGCCTGCTGCGCCATCGTGCTTTCGTTCTGCCCCAAGTTTGCTGCCGTGATCGCCGCCATGCCAGCGTGTGTAATCGGCGGCGTGTCGCTCGTGCTCTACGGCATGATCAGCGCCGTGGGCGTCCGTAACCTCATCGAGAATCAGGTTGATTTCCAGAACAACCGCAACGTGCTGGTGGCGGCTCTGGTGCTCGTGCTTTCGCTCGGCATTGCCTACAGTACCGCCGGTGCCATCGTGCTGGAGCTGGGCGGCGTGACCATTTCGCTCTCGGGCCTTGCCGTGGGTTCGCTGGTGGGCATTGTGCTCAATGCCGTCCTACCGGGCAACGACTTTGAGTTCGACGTCTCTGAACTCGAGGAGGCCGCCGAGTAAGGCCGGCTATCGATAAATCTAAAAAATGGCTCCCATGCGTGCAGCTACGCGTGGGAGCCATTTTTAGTGCGTGAGTATCCAGTGGATGCCGCGGGCCATGCGCAAGTCGGTTTGGGCAAAGTGATTGCCGGGGTTGAGCTCCAGCGTTGTTGGAATGTCGCGCTCGACGAGCAACGCTTCCATCGCGCGTGTGTCGTCGAGTACGTGCCGCATCATGCGGTTGGGCGTCTTGGTTTCCTTTTTGCCGAGTGACAGATAGACGGCTTGCGGGCTGCCGGCAAATGGCGCCGTGCTGGCGCGATCGACAAATTCGGGAAACCACAGCGACCCCGATGCGCTTGCAGCGCGGTCAAAGGCGTCGGTTTGCCAGAGAGCCCAAAGCGAAAAGAGGCCTGCCAGCGAGTAGCCAGCAACGCCGTGCCAGGTGGGCGGCTGAGGAAGAGACGACTCGACCTGGGGGATTATCTGATTCAGCAGCTCATCAAGAAAACCGGCAGCTTGGCCGCCGAAAGGCTCGGCATCGCGCACGGTTCCGTCGCATGCCCAGGGGCTCAGCTCGCGATTCCAATCGAGCCCGCCAATGGCGACGAGGGTGAATGGCGGACAGTCGAGCTCTCGGCAGCACTCGTAGACTTTACTACCGTCGTCCATGACAACGGGGAGGTAGATGACGGGCGCGCTTTCCGTATGCTCCGAATGAACGGTTATCTGCTTATGATGCGCTTCCAAGGCAGGCTTCTCTCGGCGTTGTGATATCGACGGCCCCCATTGTCGCACGCCGGCTCATGCAGGTTGGGCTAGACCAAAGACAATCTCGTGCATACCCTGCGGACGCATATGGAAAACGCCACCGCCGGAGGGGAGCTCGGCGGTGGCGTTGTTAAACGGTGCTGGGACTCGGGGCCTTCGCGGGAGCTGCCATGTGCGCAGAGGCGTCTAAGAGCGCTTGCGGCTCGCCATGGTGCCTGCGGCGATAGCGGCTGTTCCCGCAAGGACGGTTGCCACGATGGCCACACCCGAGGTGTCGCCGGTTGCCGCGAGCACGCCGGTAGTCTTGGCTTTCGTGATTGAAGCCGCAACGGCCTTGGTCGGCTTTGAGCCCTCAGGCTTGGGGTTCTGCTTGGACTCCGCGGGCTTGCTTTCTGCGGGCTTGGTCTCGTCGCGCTTGGGGTCTTCCGGCTTGGCTACCTCGGGAGGTGCGATGACCATGCTCTTGGCGACAGCTTCGTTATAGGGGGAGTCGATCACAGCGTCGCTCGTGCCGATGGCTTGGCCTGCCTCGTAGATGCCGTCACGGAGCTTGCGATAGTCAATGACCTTGCCGACTTCGGGCGTCTGGATGGCGGCGTTCTCAATCTTGATGGTGCCGATTGTCTTGCCGTCGGCGCTCATGGCACGGGCAAAGATTGCCGCTGTATCTCCTTCGGCCGTTACCTTGCTGCGGATGATCGAGATGACTGCGGGTGTGACGCCCTCGCTGGTCTGGGCGATGATGCCGATGTTCTCGCCTTGGGGTTCGCGCCTCGTCTCGCCATCTTGGTTTTCGCTGTAGGGGATGGGGCCGTCGCCGTTCTCGACATAGCGGGCTATGGCCTTGACAACGGAGTCGCTGATGTAGATGTGGCCACCCTTCTCGTTGGGTCGATCGTTTCTGGTGGAGAATGCAGCCGAAACCTCGCCTTCCGCAAACGCGTCCACGGTGGAGCCGTTCTTGACGACGATGTCGTCCTGGTAGGTGAAGAGGGCGATGGCGCCACCGTATCTGCCTTTACTTGCACGGACCGTCACGTTTGCATGATCGAGGGTGATGCCCTTGTGGGCATAGACGCCATATTCAACACCGTTTACGTTGAGGGAGGCGTTTGTGGCTGCGAGGCTGCCCTTGGCCTCGACGGCAGCGTCTTTCTCGGAGCTTGCCTCGACCGTCCCGCCACCCTTGATGGTGAGGTTCTTGTCGGTTCCAATACCCTTGTCCTTGGTAGCCCTGGCGGTGACGGCTCCGCTGTCGTCAATCGTGATATTGCCGTTTGCCCTGATGCCATCCGATGCACCCGTGGCGTTGACGTTGCCCGAACCTTTGATAGCGAGATCACCCCCGGCATTGATGGCATCAAACCCTGTGCTCGTGGCGTTGACGGATCCGGCTCCGTCGATGTTGATATTACCCGTGGAGAGGATAGCGTCCTCAGTAGATGTCACGCTGAGCGTGCCGCCCTCGTCGCCTTGGATATTGAGCTCGGCGTTCTCATTCTTGCCATGAGAAGCCTTGATGCTTTCGATCCATTCGGCAGTGACGATGTTGGTTCCCGAGTAATTCACGTTGAGCTTGCCTGCGGCCTGGATCTCGCCGCCGTTATAGTTGTTGAGCTTCAAGTCGTCGGCGCCGTCCCACGACCAGGTACCGGCTTCGTCGCTCGCCGCAGTGCCGGCGTTGTATTTGGTTTCGCCGACCTTGACCCATTCCGCCGCGAGCGAGACGCTCGGCATGAGCAGCGAGCTCACCGTGAGCGCGCACACGGCGCCTACGACGATGCGGCGCGTCACGCGGCGCCAGCTGCCGTGCGCGAGTCCTATGCGACGGCGGACGTCGGGTTCGGCAACATGGGTTCCGGCGGTAGCGTCATTGCGTTTGGGGGTCGTGAACAAGGCTGCCATGGTTGCTCCCGTTCTCATAGGGCCTATACGACTAGATTCAGCGTATCTGCTGGATGTTGCCGGCGGTAGTGCCGTTTGGAGGGCAAAATGGCCAAAATGGGGGAGAAATAGGCCGCACGCCGGCGCAGGGACCGGCGCTAAAAGAAAAGCGCGGGGCCGCATGGCGACTCCGCGCTTTATTGTTCAGCTTTTGCAGCCTTGCCCTCACGCTACGAAGAAGTAGACGAGGAAGGCAAGGGCCGCGATCCACCCGTCCTGTGCGAAAAAGTGTTTACGAGCGTTTGCGACTCGCCAGGGCGCCTGTGACGATAGCGGCCGTTCCTACAAGGGCGGTCGCTATGATGGCCGCGCTCGAGGTGTCGCCGGTTGCGGCGAGGATGCCGGTGGTTTTGGCTCCCGCGGTTGCAGCCGCAACGGTCTTGGTCGTCTTCGTGCCCTCGGACTTGGAACCCTCGGGCTTGGTCTCGCCTGGCTTCTCCTCGGGTTTGATCTCCTCGGGAGGCACGATGACCGTGCTCTTGGCGACAGCTGCATCGTAGGGGGAGTCAATCGTGGCATCGCCCGTGCCGATGGTCTGCCCCGCCTCGTAGACGATGCCGTCGCTGAGCTCTTCCTTGTTGCGATAGTCAATGACTTTGCCGCCTGCAGGCGTCTGGATGATGGCGTCCTTGATTTCGATGGTGCCGATCGCCTTGCCGTCCGCGCTCATGGCAAGGGCGAAGATAGCCGCCGTGTCTCCCTCGGCCGTGACCTTGCTGCGGACGATCGAGATGGTCGCGGGCGTGATGCCCTTCTCGGTCTGCGCGAAGATGCCGATGTTCAGGCCCTCGGACTCAGGGATGATTTCGTCGTTTTGGTCTCCACTGTAGTGGTCGGGGCCGTCGCCGCCGGTCTCGGCATAGCGGGCTATGGCCTTGACAACGGAGTCGCTGATGTAGATATGGCCACCCGCTTCGTCGGAGTAGAAATTACTGGTGGAGATTGCAACCGAGAACCTGCCTTCTGCGAGCGCATCCACAGTCGAGCCGTTCTTGATGACGATGTCGTCCTCATCGGTGAAGAGTGCGCTGGCTTCCCCGCCATCTGAGCTTGCGCGGACCGTCACGGTCGCGCCATCGAGCGTGATGCCCTTGTAGACATAGATGCCATACCCAACGCCACTTGCGTTGAGGGAAGCGTTCGTGACCGTGAGGCTGTTTTTACCGTCGATGGCGGCGTCTTCCTCGGAGCTTGCCTTGACCTGGCTGCCACCCGAGATCTCGATGTTGCCGTCGGCCCAAATCGCATTGTCTTTGATAGAGCTTGCCTCTACCTTGCCGCCGCCCTTTATGATGAGGTTCTCGTTAGCATCGATACTCTGATCGTCGGTGGCCTTGGCGGTGACGGTTCCGCTGTTGTCGATCGTGATGTTGCCGTCGGCCCTGACGCCATCAGAATCGCCCGTGGCGTTAACGTTTCCCGAGCCCTTGATGGTGACATCGCCCCCGGCATCGATGGCATCGTGCTCGGTGCTCGTGGCGTTGACGGTGCCAGCGCCGTCGATGTTGATGTTGCCGACGGAAGTGATGGCGTCACGAGAAGAGGTCACGTTGAGCGTGCTGGACGCGTCGCCCTGAATATTAAGCTCGGCGTTCTCGTTCGCGCCATCCTTAACCTTGATGCCGCGGCCGTTGTCGTTAGTGACGGTGTTGTTGCCCTCGTAGCTCACGTTGAGCTTGCCCGCTGCCTCGATCGCGCCGCCGTTATAGCCGTTGAGCTTCATGTCGTCGGCACCGTCCCATGACCAGGTGCCGGCGGCGTCGCCCGCCGCAGTGCCGGCGTTGTACTGGGCGCCGCCGACGTTGACCCACTCCGCCGCGAGCGAGACGCTCGGCATGAGCAGCGAGCTTACCGTAAGCGCGCATACGGCGCCTACAACGATGCGGCGCGTCACGCGGCGCCAGCTGCCGTGTGCGAGCAACGTGCGACGGCGCACGTCGGGCTCGATAAAATGGGCTCCAGAGGTTTTGTCATTGCGCTTGGGGGTCGTGAACAAGGCGGCCATGGTTACTCCCATCCTCATAGGGCCTATGCGATTACGCCCAGCATATCTGCAGGATGTAGCCGGCGGTAGTGCCGTTTGGAGGGCAAAATGTCCAAAACTTGGGAAGTAATGCATCGCGCGCCCGCGCGGTGCCTGGCTTTAAAAGAAAAGCGCGGAGCCGCTCGATGCGACCCCGCGCTTTGGTCTTTTGCTTTGGCAGCTTTGTGCTTACGCTACGAAGAAGTAGACGAGGAAGGCAAGGGATGCGACCCACATGAGCGGCTTGATCTTGGAAGCCTCGCCCTTAAAGAGCGCGACGACCACGTAGGCGATAAAGCCCAGGCCAATGCCGGCAGAGATGGAGTAGGTGAAGGGCACGCCCGCGGCGATCATAAACGCCGGGAAACCCTCGGAGACATCGAACCAGTCGATCTCGGTGGCCTCGCTCATCATGAGGTAGCCGACGTAGACCAGGGCACCGCAGGTGGCGGCGCTGGAAACGATGGAGACGACGGGGGAGAAGAACGCGGCGAGGATAAACAGCACGCCGGTGGTGACGGAGGTGAGGCCCGTGCGGCCACCGTCGGCGGCGCCAGAGGTGGACTCGACGAAGGTGGTGATGGAGGAGACGCCCATGAAGCCGCCCACGGCAGCGGCGGCGGAGTCGACGACCAGGATCTCCTTGATGTTCTCGACGTTGCCGTCGTCGGTGAGGAACTCGCCTTGCTTGGCCACGGCCATCGCGGTACCCATGGTGTCAAAGAAGTCGCTCATGAGCAGCGAGAACGAGATGACAAGGAGCGTGGGGTCGGTAAGGACCTTGACGATGGCGGGCACGCCGCCGGCGTCGGCGATGGGGCCACCGATGCTCGAGAAGTCGAGCGGGGCGATGATACCGGTCGGAGCCTGGGTTACGCCTAGGGGGATACCGGCGATGACGGCTACGACGATGCCGATGAGCAGCGAGCCGGGGACGTTGCGGCAGGCGAGGGCGACCGTCACCAGGATGGAGATGATGCCGACGATGAAGGTGGGCGAGGTGATGTCGCCCAGGCCGACAAGCGTGCCGTTACCGGCGGTGATGATGCCGGCGTCGGCAAGGCCGATCATGGCGATGAACAGGCCCAGGCCCACCGAGATGGCGTGGCGCAGGACCACGGGGATGGCGTCCATGATGGCCTCGCGCAGGCCACAAAGGACGAGCAGCAGGATGACGACGCCCTCGAGGAAGATGACGCTCATGGCCACGTGCCAGTCGCCGCCGCAGACGGTGGTGGTGATGCCGGCGATCATCGCGTTGACGCCGAGGCCCGACGCACAGGCGAGCGGGCGGTTAGCGAAGATGCCCATGCAGATGGTCATGATGCCGGCGCCCAGGCAGGTGGCGCAGGCGAGCGCTCCCGCATCGATGCCGGCGCCCGAGAGCACCGCGGGGTTGACGGCGATGATGTAGGCCATTGCCAGGAATGTTGTCAGTCCAGCGCGAAGTTCGGTCCCGATTGTGGACTTGCGCTCACTGACGTGAAAAAGTTCGTCCATGCATACCCTTTCCTTGTTCGGCCCCGAGTTTAGGCCGATTGACACGAACTTCCTTACTATATCGCCTTTGTAAGGTTGATGTTCCTCGCATGTTGATGTTCGGCGCTTTGCGGCAGACGGACGGTATTTTTCGCATGAAAATGTGTAGGTACCGTATACTTAAGCAGTTACAACGAACTCTTTGGAGGAACGTATGATTAAAGAGCTCTGCCGCGACGAGGCCATCTTGTCTCAGCGTTGCGAGGTTGCGACTGTCGAGGACGAGTTGGTCGCACAGGACCTGATCGATACCATCAAGTCGCTCGATGATGCCGGCTGCCTTGCCGCCAACCAGATTGGCGTCACCAAGAAGGTCTGCGTCTATCTGGACGATGCCGGCGAGCCCCACGTGCTTTACAACCCCCGTCTGGTGTTTGGCCTGGGCGCCAGCAAGATGGAGGAGAGCTGCCTGACGCACGACGAGATCACCAAGTCCACGCGCTATATTAAGTGCAAGGTTGCCTTTGACCAGATCGTCGACGGCAAGATGAAGGAGTGCCGCCGCGACTACGCAGGTTTTGAGGCACAAATGATCCAGCACATGATTGATCACTGCCAAGGTAAACTTGTCTAGGGCGACCACCGCACCTTGCCGCTTTTGGTCCGGGTATGACATTGTTGTCATGTCCGGACTTTTTTGTTTAGCGCTCCTTTGTTTGGTGACAATGAGCCTAGTAAGAACATTGAGCTAGGAGGCGCTATGTGCACGAGCATTCGATTTACCGATAATTCCGGCCACATGTATCTGGGCCGCAACCTCGACTGGAGCTTTGGATACGGCGAGCAGGTTCGCGTGATGCCCCGCGGGTTCCACATCCCGTATTCGTTTATCGACGATGCGACGGCGGCGCATGCGGTAATCGGTATGTGCATCGATTACAAGAACTATCCCATGTTTTTCGACTGTGGTAACGATGCGGGTCTGGCTGTGGCGGGGCTCAACTTTCCCGGCTATGCCGAGTATGCCGAGGGCCCGGTTGATGGAAAGACCAATATCGCGGCCTATGAGTTTCCCCTGTGGGTGGCAGCGACGTTCTCGACGGTCGATGAGGTCGAGGCCGCGCTGCGCGACACGGTGATTGTCGCCAAATCTGCCGGAGAGGGGCTGGGCGTGTCGCTGCTCCATTGGATTATCGGCGACAGCCAGCGCAGCATCGTGGTTGAGATGATGGCTGACGGCCTGCATGTATACGACGATCCGGTCGATACCCTTGCCAATCAGCCGACCTTCCCGTGGCATATGGAAAACCTGCGTACCTATATCACCGCCACCAGCGATTTTCCGCAGACGGCGACATGGCGCACCGCCGAGCTCAAGCCTTATGGTGCGGGCGCCGGCATGCGCGGTATTCCGGGCGACTGCTATTCGCCGAGCCGTTTTGTAAAGGCGGCGTACCTCAATGCCAATTACCCGCAAAAGGGCAGCGAGGCCGAAAACGTCGTCCGCATGTTCCGTTCGCTCGAGGGCGTGGCGATGATCGAGGGAGCGTCCAAGATGGGCGATGGCAAGTTCGAGAAGACCATCTACACTGGATGCTTTAGCGCGCGCACGGGCAATTATTACTACGCGATGTATGGGGATCCGTCGATTCGCTACGTGAGCCTGATGGATGCCGAGGGCGCGAGCCCCGATAGGCTCGTGGTTCCCGAGCCGCGCCGTTCGTAGCTCACTGGTTCGTTGCGACATAAAACGGCCTCGCACCTCTTATGAGATGCGAGGCCGTTGTCGCCAATGGCTGGTGGCGTGTTAGAAGTTGGCGTCGTTGAACTGGTTGCTCTCGAGTCCGTCGAGTTGCTGTTCGGGCGTATCGGCGACGCTCTCGAGCAGCTCGGTGGGATCGACGTTCATGCTCTTGCCGGCCTCGTTGCCGTTGACCAAGTCGTCCGAGAAGATGTCGACCTCCATTTCCTCGGCCTCTTCGATCTGAACCTCGAGCGGCACCTGGGTGCGCACAAGTTTGACGGCCGGGCGCATGCGAGCAAAGAGCGGTACGTACTCAATGATGATGGCCGCGTTCTCGAGACCGTACCAGCGTGCCGGGCTTCCGCAGGCGCGGCGGACGGCGTACTTGATGGCCATCACGCGGTGGTCATTGCGGTTGATGTCCGTTTCGGGGGCAAGCATCTTGCGCAGCATGCAAAAGCGGAAGCCACCTACGTTGCCGCGCGTCTCGTAGATGGAGTAGGTGTGATGTTGCGGCGGCAGCTCGCCCGATGCCATCAGGTCGCCGACGATCTGACGCAGATAGGCGTTGACGCGCTGGTTGACCTTAAAGCCCAGGTCCAGGCGCACGCGGAACAAAAAGTCCGTGCCAAAGGTCTCGACGGAATACTCGTGCGTATAGGGTTCGTCGGTAACGTGCACGTTGATGAACCAATATGCCTTGGCGCGCTTGGGGTGCTTGTCCAGGATGGAATAGAGCACGTCGCGGTCGAGTGTGAGCGGGTCGGGGCTGTTGGTGAGAAATACCAGATTGTCGGCGAGCACGGGATAGGTCTCGTCATTGCGCAGGCGATTGAGCTGGTCGATGTACTTGGAGACGGGCAGCAGGATCGTCTGCGTGCGCTCGATGGCGGTGCCGCGACGCCACACATACATAAGGCCAAACAGCAGTGCGGCCAAGAAGATCATCACATAGCCGCCGTCAAAGAACATGGTGAGGCACGAGGCGAAAAAGCACAGCTCAATGGCGCCGAAGAGCAGGGCGAAGACGCAGGCGCCCAGCTTGTGCTTGAGAATGCCGGCGATATAGCTCGTCAAAAGCGTGGTGGTCATAAGCATGGTCACGGTAATGGCGAGGCCGTAGGCACTCTCCATGCGCTCGGAGTTTTGGAACAGCAGCACGATGAAGATGCAGCCGACCCACATGATGTTATTGACGAGCGGAATATAGAGCTGGCCCTTGGTGTCGCTGGGGTAGTGGATGCGCAGGTGCGGCATAAGGTTGAGGCGCGTTGCCTCGGATACCAGCGAGAACGAGCCGGTGATGAGCGCCTGTGAGGCGATGATGGCCGCCACGGCCGAAAGCACGATGGCAAAGGGGCGTAGGGGCTCGGGGAGCATCATATAGAACGGGTTGACGATATCCATCGCGAGCATCTGGGGGTTGGAGTTATTGGCGAGTAGCCAAGCTCCCTGACCCAGATAGTTGAGGATAAGGGCCGCCTTAACAAATGGCCAGGATGCATAGATGTTTGCCTTGCCCACGTGGCCCATGTCCGAGTAGAGTGCCTCGGCACCGGTTGTCGACAGGAAGACAAAGCCGAGCACCATAATGCCCGAATGGTTGATGGGCGAGAACAGGAACATAATGCCGCGGATGGGGTTGAGCGCGCGCAAGATGGACAGGTTGCCGAGCATGTTGAACAGACCGGCGCCTGCCAGGAACAGGAACCACAGCGTCATGAGCGGGCCGAAGAGCTTGCCGATTGACGAGGTACCGGCGCGCTGCATGGCAAATAGGCCGCAGATAATGATGATGGTGATGATGATGACGTTGGTCTGGCCGTCGCCCAGCAGCGCATGGCCCCATTCGATGGTGCGCAGACCCTCGATGGCTGTGGTGACCGTGACGGCGGGGGTGAGGATGCCGTCGGCAAGCAGTGCCGCACCGCCGATCATGGCGGGCAGAATCAGCCATGGTGCCACCTTGCGTACGAGGCTGAACAGGGCGAAGATGCCGCCTTCGTTGTGGTTGTCGGCCTTCATGGCGATTACCACGTACTTGACCGTGGTCACGAGCGTCATGGTCCAGATGACGAGCGAAAGCGCGCCCAGGATCATGTCCTCGCTGACGGTACCGATGCCGCCGTTGTTGGCGACGATTGATTTCATGGTGTACATGGGGCTCGTGCCGATGTCTCCGTAGACGACGCCGAGCGTTACGAGCAGCATTCCAGCGGAAAGGGGGATGGCTCCATGCCCGCCCTGCCCGTGCTGGCCTTGGAGGCTTGCCTCCAGCTTGTTGTGTGCCACGTGGACTCCCTTAGACATCTGGCCTCTGCAAAGAGCAGTGGACCTTTATGCCATCTTTATACATATAAGAGCAGTTTGGCACATCGGGGTGTTTTAGACAATAATCCCCATCTGGGGATTATTCATGTACGCAGGTAGCATTTCAAAGCAGGGGCTTTTAAGCACGTGCTGTCTGGGCGATGCCAGCCTTGGCGTTTGCGCGTTTGCCGGCGAGTTCGCAAAAAATCGCGCCGCCGATGATAAGCGCGGCGCCCATCAGGCGGACCGGTGTTATGGCTTCACCCAAAAGGGCGGCCGAGAACACGACCGCCGAAAGCGGCTCGAGGTAGCCGACGACGGCGACGGTCTGGACGGGCAGCTTGGCGACGGCGCTAAAGTAGAGCAGGCAACCAATGCCGGTGTTGACGACGCCGAGCATAGCGACGGCGCGCCAATCAATGCTTGCGGCGACGCCGGCGGACAGGAACGAGGGAGCGCCCTGCGTGATGAGCGTGAGGGCCAGTGCGGTCACAAAGGCGGCGCTCACTTGGAGTGCGGAGTTCTCGAGGCCCTCGATGTGCGGCGCACCCTTGCTGGCGATGACCATCAATGCATAGCAGAAGGCCGAGGCGATTCCACAGACGATGCCCGCAATGGGCATATTGCCGCCTAGACCTTGCGCTGCAATGAGAAAAGCACCGCAGGCGACGGCGACAAAGCCAGCGATTTTGCCGCCGGTCAGCTTTTCGCCAAAAATGAGCGGGGAGAGGGCCATAACGATGATGGGGCCACAGTAATACAACAGCGAGGAGATACCAACGCCGATCGTCTGATAGGCGCGGAACAGGAAAATCCAGCTGGCGCCCAGCGCGGCGCCCGAGACGATGAGCGCTGCGGCCTCGCGGGGGCGAGACGGAGCCTGCAGGTTATGGCGCTTGGTTATGAAGAGGATGGCGGCAAGGGTGAGAGCGCCCAAAAACGTGCGCAACAGTACGATATCGGAGCTCGGCAGCGCGATGACAGCGGCGATGATGCCGTTGGAGCCAAACAATAGCAATGCTGCTAAGTATGTAAACAGTCCGTTGTTCATGCGCTGACATCCCCTCTATATCCGAGCATCTTCACTATGGGTGAACTGGCTTTAGAAGAAAAGCGAATATAATGCATGGCTGACATGACAAAATATCATGCAATGGTGGAGGACTGCCGTGGAAACGAATATTCAAAAGATGCAGGTGCTGCTCGAGACCGTGCGGGCCGGCAGTTTTACGCGCGCCGCCGAGCGGCTGAGCTATTCGCAGTCGGGCGTGAGCCGCATGGTGGGCGATCTTGAGGCCGATTGGGGCTTTAAGGTGCTCGACCGCAGTCGCGAGGGCGTGGCTCTTTCTGCTGACGGGCGGCAGGTCATGCCGGCTGTCGAGGCGCTCTGCGAGGAATTCGTTCGCTTGCAGCGACGCGTGGATGAGATGCGTGGGCTCATGCGCGGCAAAATCTGCATCGGTACGTTTTCGAGCGTGGCGACCCACGTGCTGCCGCCGGTGATTGCTCGTTTTCGTGCCGATTATCCAGACATTGATTACGAGTTGCTGATGGGCGACTATTCAGAGATTGAACAATGGGTGGCAGAGGGCCGCTGCGATCTGGGCTTTATCCCGCATGAGCCCCGAGAAAATGGCATGACGTCGCGGTCTTTGGCGCGCGACGAGTTGATGGCGGTGGTGCCGACAGATTCGTTGCTTGCCACGGCGGAGTTCGTCTCTCTTACCGATTTGGCAAGAGAGCAGTTTATTCTGCTGGAACGGGGTACCGATGATGAGATTACGCCGCTATTCCGTCGGGCGGGGCTGTCAGTGCGCTCAAAACTGTCGACTTGGGATGACTATGCGATTATGGCTATGGTCGAGGATGGCTTGGGCGTGAGCATTCTTCCCGCGCTCATCTTGCGTCGCTGCCAGTTTGATGTTGCTGTGCGTCCGCTCGAAGGGCATCCCCATCGGCAGATCAACGCCATATATCGAACGGCCGATGTTTCGCTTGCCGCCGCTCGTTTCCTCGAATACCTCTAAATGCGTGCACGCCGTTATCGCCTTGGGATAAATCTCGAGGTCTTGCTCATTTTATTTTTGAAATTGAACTTTTCGAAATAGCACGGCGCTATACTGCTGCCTAAATTGAACTCAGGTTCAATTCGTGTTGTATAAATTGAACTTTGCCAGCAAGGAGGTTCTAGTGGCCCAAGAGACGTTTAGCGATCGTCTGCGACAGGCTATGTCCGATTGCGACGTTCGCCAGTCGGACGTGATCCGCGCATCGGAGATGCTCGGCAAAAAACTCGGCAAGAGTCAGATGAGCCAATATGTGAGCGGCAAGACGATTCCGCGGCGCGATGTGGCTGAGCTGCTCGCCCGTATTTTGGAGGTCGATGTTACCTGGCTGCTTGCCGGCGACGCCGATCAAGGCGAGGCATCATCACCCCGCAACGATTCCAAGCCCGAACCCCATCCCTCAGCTCAAATTGCAAGGAGCACCACCATGCGTACTTTTTCTAAATCCACCAAGCTCGATAACGTCCTGTATGACGTGCGCGGTCCCGTCGTCGACGAGGCCGCCCGTATGGAGGACGAGGGCGAGCGCATCCTCAAGCTCAATATCGGCAACCCGGCGCCCTTCGGTTTCCGCACGCCCGACGAGGTCATCAAGGACATGCGCCAGCAGCTGCCCGACTGCGAAGGCTATTCCAACTCGCGTGGCCTGTTCTCCGCGCGCAAGGCGATCATGCAGTATTCGCAGATCAAGGGCTTGCCCAACGTTCAGATGGAGCATATCTACACGGGCAACGGCGTGTCCGAGCTCATTCAGCTTTCGATGAACGCGCTGCTCGACAATGGCGACGAGATTCTGATCCCCAGCCCCGACTATCCGCTCTGGACGGCGTGCGCAACCCTTGCCGGCGGTCATCCCGTGCACTATCTGTGCGATGAGCAGGCGGATTGGTATCCCGACCTGGAGGATATGGAGTCCAAGATCACGAGCGCGACCAAAGCCCTCGTCATCATCAACCCCAACAACCCCACGGGTTCCGTCTATCCGCGCGAGGTGCTCGAGGGCATCGTCGAGGTTGCACGCAGGCATCAGCTGATGATCTTTGCTGATGAGATCTACGACCGCCTGTGCATGGACGGCTACGAGCACGTCTCGATTGCCTCGCTCGCTCCCGATCTGCCCTGCGTCACCTTTAGCGGTCTGTCCAAGTCGCACATGATCGCGGGCTATCGTATTGGCTGGATGGTGCTTTCGGGCAACCAGCGCTGCATGAGCGACTTCATCATGGGCATCAACATGCTCTCCAACATGCGCCTGTGCTCCAACGTGCCGGCTCAGTCGATCGTTCAGACGGCGCTCGGTGGCCATCAGTCCGTCAACGACTACATCCGCCCCGGCGGCCGTGTCTACGAGCAGCGCAACTTTGTGTATGAGGCGCTCAACAAGATTGACGGCATCTCGGTGGTTAAGCCGCGTGCGGCGTTCTACATCTTCCCCAAGATGGATGTGAAGAAGTTCAACATTACCGATGACGAGCAGTTCGCCCTTGACCTGCTGCACGAGAAGAAGATTCTGATCACGCGCGGCGGCGGCTTCAACTGGGCTGAGCCCGACCACTTCCGTATCGTGTACCTGCCGCGCATGGAAGTGCTCAAAGAGTCCCTCGAAGATCTCGCCGACTTCTTCGATCATTACCGCCAGAGCTAGTGGGATAGAAGTTCCGCACTATGAAAAGCTCCCTGCAGTTGTTTTGCTGCAGGGAGCTTTCTTGAATCGGCGGAACTAAATAACGATTCCGCAACAGTGGTCGATTTCGTGTTGGATGATCTCGGCGGTGTAGCCCGAGAAGTTTTTGATGCGGTGGACGAAGTTCTCGTCCAAATACTCAACCTTAATGCGGCGATAGCGAGTACAGGGGCGCTCGCCGGAAAGCGAGAGACATCCTTCGCTCGTCTGATAGGAATTGACCTGCTCAAGAATTTGAGGGTTGTACATCAGCAGCGCCCTGTTGCCGTCCTTTACGCAGATGATGCGTTTGCGCACGCCAATCATGTTGGCGGCAAGGCCCACGCACTCGTGCTCATGCTCATGGAGCGTATCCAGGAGGTCCTGCCCGGTCGCGGCATCGTCGGGTCCCGCGTCTTCGGAAGGCAGGCGCAAAAAGAACTCGGATTTCATGATGGGCTTAATCATGGCGGGCTCCTTAAGGTGGACACGTTTGGTTCAGGTCATGATACCGCGACATGTCGCATTAATGTGTGCACATAGATTCTGCAGCTAGATTGGATGGCGACACCATAAACTAATGGACGTTTTGCCGAGAGGCATGAATGTTTAAAGCGCAAAGAGTGCGCGACGGGCCCCGCGAATGGGGCGATGATGCCCGAGAGGGCCAAGAAGGAGTCTCATGTCTGAGAACGAAGAGATCATGAACGAGACCGAGAACGAGACCATGGCTGCCGAGGTTGAGGCAGTCGAGACCGTGGAGACCGAAGCTGCCGAGGTTGAGGCTGCTGACGAGGTTTCCGCCGAGGAGGAGGCCGAGGTTGTCGAGGCCGCCGTTGATTACGATGACGAAGAGCTGATGGACAAGATGCAGAAGGCCGCCCGCCTGCTGCGCAGCCGTCGCTTTGCTATTTCCAAGGAGGAGGAGGCCAAGGCCGAGCGCATGGCGAACATCGAGCGCGCCATCAAGCTTCTTGACCTCAAGCCCAAGATGGAGCAGAAGGAAATGTCCGACCTGCTGGGTATGCGCCTTCGTGAGCTCGATGGTCTGATGGCCGAGGCCGAGGCTGCCGACCTGGTCGGCCGCATCGACGACGCCGAGGGCGATATGCGCAAGATCGTCGTCTTTGCTGCCGAGGATGCCGCTGAGGGCCTGGTCGAGCTTGCCAACAAGAAGGAGAAGCTCCTGCCCGAGCTTTCTTACGAGGAGGCCACCGAGCTGATGGCTGCTCTCGATAAGGTCATCGCTCCGCTCGTCGCCATGGGCCTGGACGAGGACCGCGGTCCTCGCGGCGGCCGTGACGATCGCGGTGGCCGTGGCGGCGACCGTGGCGGTCGCGGCGGCTTTGGCGATCGCGGTGGCCGTGGCGGCGACCGTGGCGGTCGCGGTGGCGATCGCGGCGGCCGTGGCGGCTTTGGTGACCGCGGCGGCGACCGTGGCGGTCGCGGCGGCTTTGGCGGCAACCGTGGTGGCTATGGCGACCGCGGCGGCAACCGTGGCGGCTTCGGCGGCAACCGCGGTAACGACCGCGGCGGTCGCGGTGGCGATCGTGGCGGCCGCAACGGCGGCGGCTTCCGCGGCAACCGCTTCTAATTGGGTTACGCGGTTTTACCAAACCGCGTAACTAGTTGACGCTGCGCGACGCCCAGGGCGATAATTTGTCATTCAAAAGGCAAGGCATGACCAGAAGGTCTATGCCTTGCCTTTTTCATGCCAACTTGTTCGCCCTGGGCGTCGCTCGCTGGCGTTGCCAAAACATCGGCGTAATTTCTGTTGCCAAAAATGATTCGTTGCAAGTAGTCATTGGAGACGTTCTTAAATGACTACATAGCATGAGAGTGGATAATCTCCCGGTTTGAGCCTGCATTCAAGCTCAGAGTGGGAGATTATCCACTCTCATTTGTTATGTGTCCGAAAATCCACGCTCGTTTCTGCTCTTCCTACATCTGAAGGAAGAGTTCGTGGAGGCGGGTATCGTCGTCGAGCTCGGGGTGGAAGGTTACGCCGAGCTGGTTGCCTTGGCGGGCGGCGACGATGCGGCCATCGACTATAGCCAAGGTCTTGGCGTTGCCGTGTACCTCGACGATGCGGGGTGCACGGATAAATGTTAATGGCACTTCACCGTCGATGCCGGACACCTGGCCCTTGGTGCGAAAACTGCCGAGCTGTCTGCCATAAGCGTTGCGCTCAACGAGTACGTTCATGGTTGCTAGGCGCGGCGTTCCCTTATCGTCGTGTGCGGCAAGGTCGCGCGCCAGCAGAATCAAGCCGGCGCAGGTGCCAAGGACGGGCATGCCTTCAACAATGTGGGTGCGAAGCTCCTCGAGCATGCCCAGCTCATCAAGCAGCTTCCCTTGAACGGTAGACTCGCCGCCGGGAAGTACCAGACGGTCAAAGTCCTGCTTCAAATCAGCCGCCTGCCTCAGCTCAATACAACGTGCGCCCAGCTCGGATAGTCTTGTCTCGTGCTCGGCAAAAGCGCCTTGGACCGCCAACACGGCGACCGTCTGGTCTGCATAATCGCTCATGTGCGATCCCTTCTGCTGGACTAGCGCCCGCGTTCCTCCATGATGATCTCGATTTCGTCGGCGTTGATGCCCACCATGGCCTCGCCCAGGTCTTCCGAAAGCTCGGCGATGAGTTTGGCATCGGTGAAGTTTGCCACGGCCTTGACGATGGCGGCTGCGCGCTTGGCGGGCTCGCCGCTCTTAAAGATGCCCGAGCCGACAAAGACGCCTTCGGCGCCCAGCTGCATCATCAGCGCGGCGTCGGCGGGGGTCGCTACGCCGCCGGCGGCAAAGTTCACGACGGGAAGCTTTCCCGTGGCATGGACCTCGCGCACCAGCTCGACCGGAACCTGCAGTTGCTTGGCTGCCTCAAAGAGCTCGTCGTCGCGCAGGGCAACAACGTCACGGATCTGCTTTTGGATCTTGCGCATGTGACGCACGGCCTGAACGACGTCGCCCGTACCCGGCTCACCCTTGGTGCGAATCATCGTGGCGCCTTCGGCAACACGGCGCAGCGCCTCGCCCAGATCACGGGCGCCGCAGACAAACGGCACGTCAAACTGGGTCTTGTCGATATGATAGACGTCGTCGGCGGGGGAGAGAACCTCGGACTCATCGATGTAGTCGATCTCGATGGCCTGCAGGATCTGCGCCTCGACGATGTGACCGATGCGGCACTTGGCCATGACGGGGATGGAGACGGCCTCCTGGATGCCCTTGATCATCTTGGGGTCGCTCATGCGCGACACGCCGCCGGCGGCGCGGATGTCGGCCGGGATGCGCTCGAGAGCCATGACGGCGCAGGCGCCTGCCTCCTCGGCGATGCGTGCCTGCTCGGGCGTGGTGACGTCCATGATGACGCCGCCCTTGAGCATCTGCGCGAGCTCGCGATTGAGTTTGACGCGATCGGCCTTGCTGGTCTGTTCTGCCATGGTTGCTCCCTTGGTTGGCATGTACATTGCTTGACGGAACATCCTATCGGGGAGCTGGGTATGGCGAAATACTCAGTTTTCGAGATAATAACAAGGTCAGAATAATACCAGATTGAACGGTTCGATATGGTCAGGTGATAAACTCATGCTTGACTACAATTTGGAAAAACGCGGCGAAGCATCGCTCTATGAGTATATTTACCAGCAAATTCGAGATGATATCGTTGCTGGACGTATTGCGGCGGGGGAACATCTTCCGTCTAAGCGCGCCTTTGCCAGCCATCTGGGAATCAGTGTCATTACCATCGAGAATGCATATAGCCAGCTACTTGCCGAGGGCTATATTTGCTCAATGCCGCGTCGTGGCTACTACGCTTGCGAGCTTCCGGATGCACCGGTTTTGGCTTCGGCTGCGGAGGGCATCGACCGAGATGCCGTCTCTGCGGGCCCCAGTGCGCGTGATGTCAACGGACAGGTCGAGCGATTCGATGCGCTTTCTCCTTCCGCTTTGGAGGCGGCGCGGCTTTGGCAAAGCGCGCTGCGGGCGACGCTGGCATCTGAAGATGAACGCGAAATCTTTTCGACTGCGCCGGCACAGGGCACCGCTCGGCTACGACGCGCAATCGCTCGCCATCTGCGCGGGACACGGGGCATGAATGTTAATCCCGACAACATCGTCATCGGTGCGGGCGCCCAGCTGCTCGATACCATGTTGGTTCAGTTGCTTGGAGCCGACAAGGTGTATGCCGTTGAAGATCCGGGCTATTTGCGCCTGACGCGCATCTATCAGGCTATGGGCTGCGAAGTTCGACATATCCCGTTGGATGATGAGGGCGTGGACTTGAGCGTTCTGCAGAAAGCCGGGGCCGATGTCCTTCACCTGATGCCGTCCCATCAGTATCCGACCGGCCTTGTGACGAGCATTGCGCGTCGCTATGCGCTGCTGAGCTGGGCCGCCGAGCGACCAGGTCGGTATCTCATCGAAGATGACTTTGATTGTGAGTTTCGCCTTGCCGGCAAGCCGATTCCCGCGCTCGCGTCGATCAATGCCGCCCAGTCGGTTATCTACACCAACACGTTTTCGAAGAGCTTGTCATCGGCGTTGCGTCTAGCGTACATGGTGTTGCCCGATGAGCTAATGGAGCGGTTTAGGCACAACCTTGGTTTTTACGCCTCGTCGGTGAGCTCTGTTGACCAGGTCGCTTTGGCTCGTTTGCTGGAATCGGGTGATTACGAGCGACATGTGAACCGCGTGCGTGTTCGTGCTCGCGAGGCGCGTGATGGCCTGGCGGCGCTTGTGCGGAAGACATTTCCGGCAGGAGAGGTCTCGATCGAGCATGCAGACGCGGGCCTTTACTGCATCGTGGTTGCGGAGCGTGGCGCGGGCGGAAGCTCTTTTACGCGGGCACTTATGCACTCGAATATCCCTTATATCGATATCGGTGACTGCTTTTGGTGTGCCGATGGCGCATCTGTCCCTAAAAACTTGGCTCGAATCCTTGTCCAGTATGACGATTTGAGTCCAAATGCGCTAAACACCCTGGAATCACAGCTAATGGGGGTGCCCTCTAGCCTAAGTGAGTAGACTTTTGGCGTTATGCCGACCAGACCGTTTTGCAGCAAGTCGTCTACCTGCGGCTTTGCAAGACAAGATGGCCTGCCTGCTCGGGAGTTTCCAAAAAGCCTGCTCACTTGCTGTGCAAAGCTTCCGCATGAGAGAAATAGCGGGTTTTCAACAGGACTCCGTCCAGTTCTTGGCAAGCTTTTGGCCAGTTGGGGAAGGCTGTTGAAAACTTAACAGTCCGTTCGGCGCCCTTTTCGGTACGTTCGCGCCAATGCGGGAGTACCCGGGTTGAAATCCGTGTTTTCCTGTGCCTATGAAGGATCTACTTTGTGACATATCGGCTTTTAGGTACTGGCGTTTGCCTCCTCAAGCCCTCGCTTTGTGTCCGCCACTTCCACGACCGGAAGAAGACCGGCAGCGATATGGCCTCGCCCGTAACCCGACGGCTGCGGTTGCGCTCGGCTTGCCGTTGCATACATTGGTTGGGACGAGAAATAAGCGGACTTGTCCTGCCAGCGTTAGGCAACGGCTGTTCCTTGGTGAGCTTCCCAGGGAATCCGTGCTGGAAACGGAACATGGGTTTTTGGTCACATCTCCTTTGCTGACGGCATTCATCATGTCGCGGCATCTGACGGATCTCCAGCTGCTTTTGGTATTGGCGGAGATGTGCGGCTTGTTTACGGTTTGTGCCTTGCCAGCAGCACTCGAGGCAGAGCTTTCGCGTGCAATTGAGTCGGGCGCGATTCCGGCAACCTTTGGTTGGGCACGTTGCCCGTCCGAGGACGGTGCCGCCTCAAATTTGTGGCGGCGCGACGCTTTGGTTTTGGACGGAGATCTTGACCGTTTTTGTTCAGATGTTTGTGGGATGCGTTACGGCAAGCGATTTGTCGCGGTATCGCATCTCGTTCCACTGGGTGCCGCATCGCCTTTTGAGGTTGAGACGTATTTGTTGCTTGGGTTGCCACGATCATTGGGAGGCGAAGGTTTTTGCGGCATAGAGCTCAATGTCGAAGTGGCGCTAAGCGCAAGTGCTCGGGCGATTGTAGGCAAGTCCCGCGTATACATTGACCTACTTCTGTCTTCGCCGGACGGAGAGCGACAGGTGGCCATTGAATGCCAAGGAAAGGGCTCACACGGGCGAGCCGGGGATGGTTTGCGTGACGCCGACCGCATGACGGCGCTTCAGGCCATGGGCTACGATGTATTTCTCCTGACACACGGACAGATATCCGATGATGATAGATTCCACGCGATTGTTAAGGCCGTATGCAGGTTGCTCGATGTTGAATATCGCGATAAAAGCTTGGAGGAGCAAGGGGCCGAGGCATTACTTCGGTCTGAGCTATTCGTTGACTGGTCAAAACTGGGAGAAATCGACAAAAAGATGCCCGTTAGACACAAAAAGGCCCGATCATGGACGGTTGCAAATCTAAGTGAGTAGACTTTTAGCGTGATGGCGACCAGATTGTTTTGCGGCAAGCTATCTACCTGCGGTTTTATAAAGCAATACGGGTGGTCTGCTCGACAAGTTCCCAAAAGGCTACTCACTTAGTTTTTGACGCGAAGCCGATGTCAAAGGTGGTCCTATTTTTGGGACGTTAACTGGTTTGCAAGACACGAAAAAGGCCCGAACCATGCGGTCCGGGCCTTATCGAGCTAGAGATTATCTCTTAGGCGGCTGGCTTAGCCAAAGTAGCGCTTGAGCAGGCCGGCGAAAGCCTTGCCGTGGCGAGCCTCGTCGCGAGCCATCTCGTGCACGGTGTCGTGGATGGCATCGAGGCCAGCGGCCTTGGCGCGCTTGGCAAGATCGGTCTTGCCGGCGGTGGCGCCGTTCTCGGCCTCAACGCGCATCTCGAGGTTCTTCTTGGTGGAGTCGGTCACGACTTCGCCCAGGAGCTCGGCGAACTTGGCGGCATGCTCGGCCTCCTCGTGCGCAGCCTTCTCCCAGTACAGGCCGATCTCGGGATAGCCCTCGCGATGAGCGACGCGAGCCATGGCCAGGTACATACCGACTTCGGAGCACTCGCCCTCAAAGTTGGCGCGCAGGTCGGCAACGATATCCTCGGAGACGCCCTCCATCTTGGCGACGCCCACGACGTGCTCAGCAGCCCACTCGAGCTGACCCTCCTCCTGCTTCAGGAAGCGTGAACCGGGAACGCCGCACTGGGGGCACTTGAAGTCCTCGGGCAGCTGGTCGCCGTCGAACTCTTCCACATAACCGCAAACGGGGCAAACAAACTTCATGATTCGATCCTTTCGATCGATGGCGATGGAGCGCTCGTCCGGTCCCGTAAGGGCCCTCTCCGGACGCGCGTCTTGACGAGTTCTATTATCCATAAATGCAACCGAATGTGAAGCCTATTAGGAATGATTTTTAATAAAACAATTTTGAGATATGAAGATGTTGACTGATTAACGATTGGTAGGCCGTCTTTGACCGCCGCTGAGTACAATCGAGCGAGCAAATGTTGACCTATCAACAAATGAAGGAGTTTCCTTTATGCATCTAGCCCGTCGTGCCTGGTGCCGAACATATCAGACGGTTTTTCGCATTGCATTGCCAATCCTGCCCTATACCGAGCCGCGCATTTTAGAGCATGCCGAGGATGTGCCCGCGGTGCTTCAAAAGCGCTCGATCCAGAAGGTCCTTATCGTGACGGATCCCGGCATTGCCCGTCTGGGGCTCACGGCACCGCTCGAGACGGCGCTCGCATCCAGGGGGATTGGCGTTACGGTCTATGCCGAAACGCGTATGAACCCCACGGTCTCAAACGTGGAGGAAGCGGCGTCCCTGTATCGAGAGAGCGCCTGCCAGGCTATTATCGGCTTTGGCGGAGGATCGGCCATGGACTGCGCCAAGGGCGTGGGCGCACGCATTGCGCAGCCAAGCAAGCCCATCAACAAGATGCGCGGCCTGCTGCGGATTCATCGTCGCCTGCCGCTTCTCATCGCCGTTCCCACCACGGCAGGCACGGGAAGCGAGGCCACGCTTGCGGCAGTAATTACCGATGACGAGACGCACTACAAGTACCCCATTAACGACTTTGTGCTTATCCCGCGCTTTGCGGTGCACGACCCCGAGTTTACGCGCGGTCTGCCCGCCTCCATTACGGGGCAGACGGGTATGGATGCCCTGACGCATGCCGTCGAGGCCTTTATCGGGCGAAGCACTACGCCCTATACGCGCAAGATGGCGCGACAGGCGGTGCAGCTCATCCACGACAATTTGCTCGAGGCCTATGAGCATGGTGACGACATGCGCGCTCGTCGCAATATGCTTTCGGCGGCGTATAAGGCGGGCGTTGCGTTTACCCGCTCCTATGTGGGATACGTTCACGCCATCGCGCACAGTCTGGGCGGCCGATACGGAATTCCGCACGGTTTGGCCAACGCGATTATCCTGCCGCACATGCTTCGCGCTCATGGTGACGCCGCCGCCCCCAAGCTTGCCGATCTTGCTCGCATGGCGGGCATTGCGCCGGCTACCGCGCAGGACAGTCTTGCGGCCGAGGCCTTTATCGATTGGGTCGACCGCATGAATGCCGCCTTGGGCATTCCCAAATATGTGACGGGCATTCGCCGCTCCGATATTCCGCAAATGGCGGCCCATGCCGATGCCGAGGCCAATCCGCTATACCCCGTTCCGCTTCTAATGGACCGTCTGGAGCTCGAGCATATGTACGAGGTCGTTGCGGGTGGTATGTTTGAAGACGAGAATTAGGAGGGCCCATGAACACCGAGGAAATTGCGCGCATCGTCGGCGATCAGCGCGCCTACTTTAAGACGCACGCCACGTTTGACGTTAACGCTCGCCGTCGCGCGCTCGTGAGCTTGCGCGACGCAGTGCGGGCGCACGAACCCGATATTGCCCATGCGCTCAAGACCGATTTGGGAAAGTCGCATGACGAGGCCTATATGTGCGAGATCGGCACCTCGCTTTCCGAGATTCGTCATCAGATTGCGCATGTGGCTCGATGGAGTCGTCCGCGCCTGCGCCCCTGCGACCTCGCCAATGCTATTAGCGTGTGCAAGACGCAAGCCGTGCCCTATGGCGTCACGCTCATCATGGCTCCATGGAACTATCCGTTTTTGTTGACGCTCGAGCCGCTCGCCGGCGCGCTCGCTGCGGGTAACACCGTGGTCATCAAGCCGAGTGCCTATGCGCCGGCTTCGAGCGCGGTGCTCAAGCAAATCTGCGAAGAGACGTTTGATCCGCGCCTGGTGACGGTTATCGAGGGCGGGCGCGCCGAGAACGAAGCGCTGCTCGATGAGTGCTGGGACAAGATTTTCTTTACCGGTAGCGTTCCGGTCGGCAAGCTCGTCATGGAGCGCGCAAGTAAAAACCTGACGCCCGTGACGCTTGAGCTGGGCGGAAAGAGCCCCTGCATTGTGGATGCCACGGCAAACTTAAAAGTCGCGGCACGGCGCATCGCCTTTGGTAAATGGCTCAACGTGGGGCAGACCTGCGTGGCGCCCGACTACCTGCTGGTCGATACGCGCGTACACGATGAGCTGTTGGGCCTCATCAGGGAGGAGACCCGTCGCATGTTTGGCGAGCATCCGCTCAACAACGAGGACTACGGTCATATTGTCAACGCCAAGCATTTTGCGCGCGTGCGCGGGCTGATCGACCCCGATAAGGTTGTGCTGGGAGGCACGGCGCGCGAGTCGTCGCTCAAGATTGAGCCGACGATCCTAGACGGCGTGACCCCCGATGACGCCGTGATGCAGGAGGAGATCTTCGGTCCCATCTTGCCGGTGCTGACGTTTGAGAGCCTAGACGAGGCCGAGGCGTTCATCACTAATCGCCCGACGCCGCTGGCCCTGTATATCTTTAGTCGGGATCGCGCGGTTCAGCAGCGCTTTGTGCGCTACGTGCCCTTTGGCGGCGGCTGCGTTAACGACACCATCATGCATCTGGCTACGAGCCATATGGGCTTTGGCGGCATGGGAGCGAGCGGTATGGGGCAGTACCATGGACGCGAGAGCTTCGATACGTTTAGCCACAAGAAGAGCATCGTGAACAAGGCAACGTGGCTGGACGTGCCATTCCGCTACGCTCCTTACGCAAGCTGGAAGCACAAGTTCGTGCGCATGTTTGTGCATTAGAATCAGATGGTGTAGCGACAAACGGTCGAAAAGGCACGGGTGGGGCGAATTTGTGTCCGCGCGAGTTCGTAGACTTCTCTGTAAGGTTAAACGCCGGTTTATCCGGCCGTTAGGGGAGTTGCTATGTACGAGCCTTCACGTGTTCTTCTGTCATTTCACATTGCAGGATTTCAATATGCCGACGGCGCTTTGGTCCTAGGTGATCTTAAAGCGGGCGATAAACTGACGCTGTGTGCCGAGCGCGATAATCCTCATGACCCCGAGGCAGTTGCGATCTACTATGGCAAGACCAAACTTGGCTACGTTCCGGGAAACGAGGTCGGCCCACTGTCCTTGATGATGTATTACGGCCACGAGGACGTATTTGAGGCCCGTGTGCAACAGGTTGCCCCCGAGCGCAGCCCGTGGCATCAGGTGCGCGTTGGGCTCTATGTGGTGGATGCTCGCTAGTCGGCAATGGAGGCTGCCATGTTTGACGACGACCTGTTCGATTTGACGGACGATCCGTTTGAGTGGGATATGCTGCTCGATGACGATGAGCTGGAGCAGGATCGCAAAAAGCAAAAGGATAAGAACACCCAGGATAAAGGTTCGAATAAAAAGGACAAGCGCCGCCGAGGTCTGTTCGGCGGGCTCTTTGGGTAACTGTCGCATCGCTGCATCTGTATACTAGGCACGTGTTAGACGCGTTGCGAAATGAGGACAGAGACGATGATGTGGTTTACCGCCGACCTGCACCTGGGCGATACGAATACCTTGCACGACATGGATCGACCGTTTGATTTGGTCGAGGAGATGAACCGCAAGGTCATCGATGCCATCAATGAGTGCGTGGCTGTGGACGACCGCCTCTATATCTTGGGAGACTTTACCTATCGTTTGCCCCTGGCGGAGGCGGTGCGCCTGCGCGAGTGCATCGAATGCCAGAATGTGACGCTCATCCGTGGTAACCATGACAGCGACTGGGAAGATCCCGACGTACCGCAGATTTGGGAAGACGTGCGCGATTACCTGGAGATTGCTCCTGGCTATGCCAAGGGCCATCGCCTGGTTTTGAGCCATTACCCCATGCTCAGCTGGAACGGCAAGGCGCGTGGCGCCATCATGCTACACGGGCATATCCACAGCAGGGGAGACCGCACCAACGTGCGCAACCGCGATCGCGAACGCCCTATCTTTCGCTACGATGTCGGTCTCGATGCCAACGAGTACAAGCCCGTAAGCCGCGATCAGATTCTTAGCTTCTTTGGGTTATAGGGCGCCAGAGCCACCACAAAGGGGACGGGCACCTTTGTGGTGGCTCTGGCGCCGTTGCCATTATGGCGGCGGCGCCTTTTTTGTCCGTGCGGCGCGGTAGAGTGTAGGCGGTTGAAATTTGCGTCCATCGAGGAGCTGCCATGAACGAGATCAAGTGCCCGCATTGCGGTGAAGTTTTTAAGGTCGATGCGTCCGGTTATGCGGATATCGTCAAGCAGGTGCGCAATGCCGAGTTCTCGCGCGACCTGGACGAGCGCGTGAAGGCAGTCCAGCGCGAAGGCGAGCAGGCGCTGGAGCTTGAGCGCTCGCGTTCGACGGCTGCCTTGCAAAAGGCAGAGTCTCAGCGCGACGCTGAGCTCGTAGAGCAGAAGAACGCTGCGGCTCAACAGCTGGCGCAAGAAGTCGCCAAGCGCGATGCCGAGCTTGCCGAGCTACGCGCCAAGCTCGAGGGCGCTGCCGCAGAGCGCGAGAGCGCAAGCCAGCGCGCGGCGGTCGAGGCCCGTGCCGATGCTCAAAAGGAGAACGCCGAGCTCCAGCGTGAGATCGACAATTTGCGTGCGCAGCTGGGACGCAAGGATGATGAAGCCAAGCTTGCCGAGTCGGCGGCGCGCAACGCTGCTCAAAACGATGTAGCCGCGCGTGATGCCCAGATTGCCGAGCTGCAGGCCAAGCTTGCCGCGGCAGACAAGGCTCAGGAGATGGCGCTTGCCGCTGCTGCTGCCGAGTCGCAGCGCGAGCTCGATGCCGCTCGCAGCGAGGCCGAGCGCACGCTTGCCGACTATCAGGCGAAAGTGAAGGAGAAGTTTTCCGCTGCAAAGGCTCAGTCCGAGCAAGAGGCCGAGGGTCTGCGTGCGCAGCTGCGCGAACAGGAGCTGACGGCCAAAATGAACCTGTCAGAGGCGGTCGCCGCGGCGGAGCGAGAGCGCGATGAGGCGCGTGCCAAGCTGACGAGCGAGCTGGCGGTGCGTGATTCTCGCGAGGAGCAGGCCAAGGCGGCACACGAGCTCGAGCTTGCGCAGGCCAAGCGCGCGAGCGATGAACTAATTCGCTACAAGGATGAAGAGATTGAGCGTCTTAAGGACATGAAGGTCCGCCTGTCCACCAAAATGGTGGGCGAGTCGCTCGAGCAGCACTGCGAGACCGAGTTTAATCGTCTGCGCATGACGGCGTTTCCCAACGCGTACTTCGAGAAAGACAACGATGCGTCCGAGGGCACCAAGGGCGACTTTATCTTCCGCGAGTGCGACGCGAGCGGCAACGAGATCATTTCGATCATGTTCGAGATGAAAAACGAGAACGACGAGACCGCGACCAAACACAAGAACGAGGATTTCTTTAAGAAACTCGATCACGATCGCCGCCAGAAAGGCTGCGAGTATGCGGTGCTCTGCACGTTGCTCGAGCCCGAGAGCGAGCTTTATAACGCAGGAATCGTGGACGTGAGCTATCGCTACGAGAAGATGTACGTGATCCGCCCACAGTTTTTCATTCCCATGATTACGCTGCTGCGCAACGCCGCCATGGGTTCGCTTCGCTATAAGCAGGAACTGGCGGAGTACAAACAGCAAAATATCGACGTCACGAACTTCGAAGCCAAGATGGAGAAGTTCAAGGATGGCTTCTCGCGCAACTACAACTTGGCGAGTAAGCAATTCGAGTCGGCAATCAAGGAGATCGATGCCGCCATTAAGCAGCTCGAGAAGACCAAGGACGACCTGCGCCGCAGCACCGAGAACCTGCGTCTTGCCCACAACAAGGCCGATGAGCTTACCATCCGCAAGCTCACATGGGGCAACAAGACCATGAAGGCAGCGTTTGACGAGGCGCATGAGGCTACACCAGAGACAAACGATGAGCCAGCCGAGGCAGATTCGTATGAGGTCGAGGATGCCGAGTAAGGCATAGCGGATAGTGCAAGAGCGGGGCCGCTGGCGATGTTGCCAGCGGCCCCGCTTCGTTTCGTTCCATTATGTTGGCTAGTCTTCGAGCAAGTCCTCGATAAAGCCGACGCGGTAGTTCTTGAAGATGACCTCGCCACCGTCTTGCGTGGCGTCCAGATCGACATCGCCCATGATGCCAAAGTCGTGGTCGCCGTCCTCGTCGGCAAAAATCTGGTGCACGTGCCACACGTGGAGCGCCTTCTCGTCGGACTCGTCGATCGAGAACATAGCAGAGGAGCGCGCGTCGCCGTCGGTGAGAATCTCCTCGTGCTGCTCGTGGTAAGCGTCGAGTGCTTTTTGCCAGCGGATCTCGCTCATGCCCCAGTCGTCGTCGAGTTCGCCCAGGTCGCGCACATGCTCGCGGGCGGCAAGAGTCACGCGGCGGAAGAGCGCGTTGCGCACCAACAGCGTGCAGCCGCGACGGTCCGCCACGACCTCGTCGATGCCCTGCGGCGGCGCGGCGTCGAGGGCTGCCGGGTTGCCAGCGTTTTCCCACTCGTCTACCAAGCTCGAGTCGACCGAGCGCACCACAAAGCCCAGCCACGAGATAATGTCGCGCAGGCGCTCGTCGCGCTTCTCGATGGGTACGGTGCGGTCGAGCGAACGGTAAGCCTCTGCCAGGTAGCGCAGCAAAATGCCCTCGGAGCGGGCGATGCCGAGCTTTTGAATGTAGCCCTTAAAATCGCTCGCGCTTTCCAGCATATCGCGCAGGACGCTCTTGGGAGAGAGCTGGTAGTCGTTTGCCCAGGGTACTTCCTGGCAGTACTTGTCAAAAGCGGCGTCGAGCAAATCCTCGAGCGGCTTTTCGTACGTGACGTCTTGAATGCGCTCCAGACGCTCCTCATACTCGATGCCGTCGGCCTTCATCTCGGCCATAGCTCGATCGCGTGCGGCACGCTCCTGCGCACGCAGCACTTGCTTGGGATCTTCGAGCGTCGCCTCGACCATTGAGATTAAATCCATGGTATAGGTCTCACTCTCGGGGTCGAGCAGCTCCAGCGCGGCAAGCAAAAACGGCGAGAGCGGCTGGTCGAGCGCAAAGTCCTCGGGCAGGTCGACCGTCAGCGCGTAGTCGATATCCGGCGCGGCGTCAGTCGGGGCGTCGGGTGCGGGCGGCACCTCGGTGCGCACGACGACGCCGGAATCGATGAGCGTGGCGAAGATTTCGTCGGCGCGAACCTCGAGCTTTTCCTTTTCCTCGGGCGTTTGCAGGCTTGTCTCGATGAGGTCGTGCACGCGGGCGCGAGCGTTGCCGCCCCGCTCGACCACGCTAATCACCATGGAGTGCGTGATGCGCAGGCGCGGCTTGAGCGTTTCGGGCTGCGTCTCGATCAGGCGCTCGAACGTCTGCTTGTTCCAGGTGACAAAGCCCTCGGGGGCCTTCTTCTTTTTAATCTTGCGGAGCTTTTTGGGGTCGTCGCCCGCCTTGGCCATAAGCTTGGCATTCTCGATCTCGTGCTCGGGTGCCTCGGCGATGACCATGCCCTCGGTATCGAAGCCCGAGCGACCGGCGCGACCGGCAATCTGATGGAACTCACGGGCGCGCAGGCGACGCATCTTGTAGCCGTCGAATTTGGTGAGCGCGGTGAGCACCACGGTATGGATGGGCACGTTGATGCCGACGCCGAGCGTATCGGTGCCGCAGATGACGGGCAACAGGCCCTGCTGCGCCAAGCGCTCGACCAGCAGGCGATAGCGCGGCAGCATACCGGCGTGGTGCACGCCGACGCCGCAGCCGAGCAAGCGCTTGAGGATCTTGCCAAAAGCCGTGGAGAAGCTCGTGCCTTTGGCGGCTTCCTTAATAGCCTTGCGCTGCTCCTTGCTGGCAATGCCAAAGTTGGCGAGGGATTGCGCCGTTGCAAGGGCGGCATCCTGGCTAAAGTGTACGATATAGAGCGGGGCCTCGCCGCGGCGCATGGCGAGCTCGACGGTGCCCTCGAGCGAGGTCGTCACATAGTCGTAGCTCAGCGGAACAGGACGCGGGGCATCGACGACCAAGTCGCAGGTAGCGCCGGTGTGTTCCTCGAGCGAAGCGGCGATCGCGGTGACATCGCCGAGCGTGGCGCTCATGAGCATGAATTGCGTGTGAGGCAGGGTGAGCAGCGGCACCTGCCAGGCCCAACCGCGATCGGGGTCGGCAAAGTAGTGGAACTCGTCCATGGCCACGCAGCCTACGTCGGCGCCCTCGCCCTCGCGGAGTGCATCGTTGGCAAGGATTTCGGCCGTGCAGCAGATGACGGGCGCCTTGGTGTTGATATGCGTGTCGCCGGTGATCATGCCGACGTTATCGCGGCCGAGCACCTGTACCAGATCGAAGAACTTCTCGCTGACCAGAGCCTTGATAGGAGCCGTGTAATAGCAACGTTTGCCCTGCGCCATGCCCATAAAGAGCATGCCCAGCGCGACAAGCGACTTGCCCGATCCGGTCGGTGTTCCCAAAATGACGTGATCGCCGGCAGCCAGGTCCATGAGGGCCTCTTCTTGGTGGTCCCACAGCTCAATACCGCGATTGCTCGTCCATTCAAAGAATCGCTCGAAGGCCTGGTCGGGCGTGAGCCATGGCTCGGGCTCGCTGCCGTCTTCGGGTTCCCACCAGGTGGGGGAGAGCGCGCCGAGCGAACCGAACTCTGCCTCGGTTCCCGTGCCGCCCGAGAATGAACTGGCAGCGCCGGCGCCGGAAACGGTGTTGGCAGCGGTATCTGTCGTGGTCTGTACCATATGGTTGCTTTCTCTCGCGATTGTCCGCCATCCATTATGGCGTAGCGTTGCATCGATGCGTTCGCAGGCAAGAAAATGCAGGAAATGGGCGTTCTGCCCGGCCGTTTGGTGCAGCTGCCAGCTAAGTGAGTAGACTTTTTGCAATATCGCGAGCACATGGCTTTTGCACAAGGGATCTACCTGCGGTTTTATTTTTGCTATGCGGATTGTGCTTGGCTATTGCAAAAAAGTCTACTCACTTAGGTTTGAGGGTCGTTCGCTGGCGCCTATTTGCGCTTGTTTGCCGACGCCGCGGCCATCAGAAGCCCCTGGGACTCCTGCGGTAAGCGCTTCTTGCCTTTCCGGGCGCGGTTTCTAAAGTTCTCGACGGCCTCTTCCATGCCCAGAGGTACATAGGTGAGCTCATCAAGGTTTTCGGGCAGGTAGCACGCAAGGCTTTGCTCCTGCATGCGGCCCGCCGTGAGCGCATCGTCACTGGGGTGCGCGCCGGGCGTGGCACAAATGCCGTAGACGGCGGCGCCCATCTCGCGCGTACGGCACTCATATTCGGTCTCAGGATGCTCGGGATGGTCGCGGCGGACATCGTCACTGACCCAACGCGTGTCGTAGCCGGCCGCGGCAAACTGCCCCAGGGCGTAGTCGCGCAATGGCTTGCTGTCGGTGCGCAGCGTGACGGTGGCGTCGGCTGCAAAGAGCGGGCGATAGAGCATTAGATGGTCGACATGGACGAGTCGTTTTTTGGCGTACTTGGCCTTGGGCTGCGGCGTGGGGAAGTTGATGGTGATGGCATCGAGCTCGCCTGCGGCAAACAGCTGTGGAAGCGATGCAGCGCCTCGGGGCAGGACGAGTGCGTTGGATAGCTCCTGCTCGCAGATTTTCTGTGCGGCATAGGCGATGCAGATGGGCTCCTGGTCCATGCCGATAAAGAGGGTGCTTGGCTCGCGCGCCGCGCGCTCTACAAGGTACGTTCCCTTGCCGCAGCCAAGATCCAGGTGAAGGTGTTCGAAGGTCTCGCCGCCTGCGGACGCACAAGCCTCGCGCCAATCTCCGGCATAGGCCTCGGGGTTCGTCTCGATCGCATCGGCGTAGCGCTCCAGGCGCTCCTCGAGCACAAAGTTCTTAGGCGTGCGAACGTGGACGGCTCCCATGAGGCTCCTTGGTCATACGTATGGAACACATTGCAGGCGCGTTCCGTCAATGGGTTGAAAAAGGGTGGGCATGGTTTGCCCGAAAGATGCGGTGCGGCTCGGCGGCGAGTCGCCGATACCTACAGGCGCTTGAGAATCACATAGCGGTTGAGCTCGCCGCTGCGACCGTCGGCATGGAAACGCTCAAGCTCGCGCACGGGGACCTCGCCGCTCTTGTAGAACGTGCGGACACCGCGCACCAGGTCGGTGATCTGCTGATCGTCAAAGTGATGGCAATAGCGGTAGGCGTGGCGGTCGTTTTGCCAGCCAATGAGGTGGTCACCGGCTTCAAACTGCGTGGAATCGTAACCCTCAAACGGCGGGGTGAGCTCGGCGCGTGCCTCGGCTCGAACGGCCTTGCGCGCCATGCGCTCGTCATTCATAAACTCCCAAAAGCTGATGGCGATGATGCCGCCCGGGTGCGTCTGGCGCACCAGGGCGTCGAGCACGCGTACGCGGTACTCGCATGACGGCACGTGGTGCATAAAACCAAAGCAGACCGAGATGTCGGCGAGCGGGGCGTCGAAAAGCACGTCGGGTGTTTCGGCGGGGTTGAGCTTCATGAGGGCGTCGAGCACGTCGAGTTCCTGGAAGTGCAGGTTGGGAATGCGCAGGGCGTGGCCGCGCGCATCGATAGCCAAATCTTGGCACGAGTCGACGCCGTAGAATTCAAACGGGCAGCTGGCATCCGCCGAGGGGCTCGTGCCATCTACGCCTTTGGCGGCAAGCGTGCCACCGGCGGCAAAGTTCTCGAACCGCATATTGCCGCAGGCGAGATCGAAGACGCGGACGGGATGCTCGATGGTGGCGACGTCGAGCTGCCCGAGCGCGATGTCCATGGTGCGCACCCAGCCGGGCCACGGGGCCTGCCGCGTATCGGAAAAGGAGGCGGAGTGTTCGCGATAGAACGTGTTGTTGAGCTGGATGAGCGATGAGGCGAAATCGCGGTTCACGGCGCGGAACTCCCTCCGTTGGCGGTGCGGAATAAACGGTACGACCATACTACCGTTAACGCCGCAACGGGGACAACCGAGCTGCGGGTCATTGCTTTGTTTGGACACATTTCCGCAGCTCATATATGCCCGCAACCGCCGGTTGTCAAAAATCTCACTAAAATAGGTGGCATGTTTTTGGCGGTGGCGGATACATTTTTAACTGTGCAAGGCGCCTTAAGAACAAAAACGGTCCGGCGGCACGGCTGGCATCACATAGGAGGAACCATGAATGTAGAAACTGCGCAGCGGCTCGCCGACCTTCGCCGCAGCAAGGGTTTTAGCCAAGAAGGGCTGGCGCGAAAGCTGGGGCTGTCGCGCCAGGCGGTCAGTAAATGGGAGCGCGCGGAGAGCTCGCCCGATACCGAGAACCTGATCTCGCTCGCCAAACTCTATGGCGTGAGCCTGGACGAGCTGCTCAATCCGAGCGATGAGATCGAGGACGATATCGAGTTTGAGAACGAGGACCGTGCCCGTCAGCGCGAGGCCGAGGCGGCAGAGCGCGCCCGTACCCATGAGGCGGCGGCACGCGCAACCGAGGCGGCAACACAGGCGAGTGACGCCGCCGCCAAGGCGGCGCAAGCGGCAAGCTGGAGTGCACAGGCCGCCAATGCCGCTACGGCGCAGGTGACGAGTGGCGGCGCAGTTGGCTCGACTCCGGTGAAGGGCCCGTTCCAGTCGTTCCCGTATTGGGCCGTGTGCTGGCTACTGTTCTTTTTGCTGATGTTCCTGTTTGGTGCCGGCCCCTTTGCCGCACTGATCTTCTTTACAATCCCCATCTATCACTGGGTGGCGCGTGCGCTCGATGGCGATTGGGCGCGTGGGGATATCCAGGTTGGTTCGGCGTCGGTGGCAGCTAGGGCTCAGAATGTTTCCGCTGCGGTTGACGCTGACGTGGCCACCGCGGCCACCGCTGAGCCGATTTCCAAAGAGGGTGATGAATGATGAAGCTTTCGCATGAATCCAAGGTGCGCTTGGGCGTTGGCGTCGGAGCGTTTGTGCTCATCATCGGGCTTGTCTTTGGCATTTCGCGGACATTGATTCATTTTGATGGTCCGTGGGATCTCGACGATGTTGTATCCGGCTTGTCCAGTATGGACGATGTGGTTGACGACGACGATTTTATGAACGATGGCGGTAAATATTCCGCTCAGCCTCAGCAGCTTTCGAGTGCGACCTTTGATGCCGATCAATTTCGCTACCTCGATTTCGATATCGCCGCGGCTACGGTGGACGTCAAGGTTGTTGATGACAACAAGGTCCGTGTTATCGAGCGGGGACGCGTTGCCAAGGGCGTGGATGCCTCCAAGGCCGCGACGCAAAACATCGCATCCGTTGAGGACTCGACGCTCAAGGTTTCCCGATCTGGAAGTGATGACGGTAAGGCAATTGACCGCTCGGTTACGGTTGAGCTGCCACGCCGTGTTGCCGAACATCTGAAGGGGATCAACGCACACGTGGGCTCGGGTGATCTGCAGATTGCCGGTGTCATCTGTGATGGTCTTGACCTTTTCCTGGGTGCGGGAGATGTAGAGTTTACGGGCAGCGTGACTGATGCGCTCAGTGCTGAGGTCGGTTCGGGCGATGTGACGTTCGAGCTCTACCAGGCCCCCGCGAAGTCGATGGACGTAAGCGTGGACTCGGGCGATGTGGAGATAACGGTTCCGAACTCTACGGGCTTTACGGCGAGCCTCACCGTGGGCAGCGGCGACTTCGAGAGCGGTTTCCTTCCGCTTGGCTACGATGGCGAGACCATATTGAATCTTGAATTCGACAACGGTGATAAGTCTGCCACGTATCGTTTTGAGGTTGGTTCGGGTGACATGTCGTTTGATCCGGAGTGACATGCGGTTTTCGGAGATTGGTGCATATAGGCATGCTCTTTGATGGAGGCGCCGGGGCCGTGGTCGGCTTCGGCGCCTTTGCCTTTACAATGGGGGCATGGAACAGATTATCTTGAACATACTCGAGGCTCTGCGTCGCGGCGAGACTGTGGACGACAAAGCGCTCGTCAAATTGATACATGCCGAGGCGCGCCGCGAGGGTGCCGACAAACGCGATTTGGCTAAGCGCCGTCTGCTGCCGTTCTACCAGCGGGTTAAACGTGAGGAGCCGGCTCGGTGGGCTGCGTGGAATGTCGATTCCGATCTGGAACGTCAACTGCTGCAGGTGCTGCGTATGAAGCCGCGCCGAACGGCCTCGGGCGTGGCGACCATTACCGTCATCACCAAGCCCTGGCCATGCTCGGGCGATTGCCTGTTTTGCCCCAACGATCTGCGCATGCCCAAAAGCTATCTGCATGCCGAGCCGGCGTGCGCCCGTGCGGAGCAAAATTGCTTTGACCCGTATCTGCAGGTGAGTGCCCGTTTGACGGCGCTTTCGCAAATGGGGCATGCGACCGATAAGATTGAGCTCATTGTGCTCGGCGGTACCTGGAGCGACTATCCGCAAGGGTATCAGACGTGGTTTATGTCGGAGCTCTTCCGTGCGCTCAATGATGATGCGGTGGCGGGCGTGGCGGCAAACCCCATGTTGGCGCGTCCGGGCATCAGCCGTGCCGAGGCGGGGCGTCTGCTCGATGACGCTCCCGCCGATGCCCTGCCGCCTGTGGTAGCAGAGCGCCGCGAGCGCTATCGGGCCGCCGGCATTGCGACAGATGAGGCCGAGCTTGCTGCCGGCGTTGCTGACGAGCAGGGGCGTGTGGATGCTGCCGTGGGCGGCTATAACCGTGCGGTGCGTCGTCTGTACGGCCCCGGTACGCCGTGGGGCGAGGTCACCGAGTGGCAGACGGCAACGATGGAGGAGCTCGAGCGTCAGCAGCGCATCAACGAGACGGCGAAGCATCGCGTGGTGGGACTCGTTATCGAGACGCGCCCCGATGCCGTAACGCCGCAGGCCCTCACGCTTGTCCGCCGTCTGGGCTGCACCAAGATTCAGATGGGTATCCAGAGCCTCGACCAGCATTTGCTCGATATCAACGAGCGTCGCATTTCGGTGGCGCAGATCGAGCGGGCGTTTTCGCTTGCGCGCCTGTTTGGCTTTAAGATCCATGCGCATTTTATGCTCAACTTGCTGGGCGCCACACCCGAGGGGGACAAGCGCGACTACGAGCGCTTTATGACCGAGGGGGCCTTTATGCCCGACGAGGTCAAGGTCTACCCGTGTGCGCTCATCGAGGGCTCGCGTCTGGTGGGCTGCTATGAGCGCGGCGAGTGGCGTCCCTATACCGAGGAAGAGCTGCTCGATGTGCTTGCCGACGACATCGTGGTGACGCCGGCGTTCTGCCGCATCAGTCGCATGATCCGCGACTTTAGTTCCGACGACATTATGGTGGGCAACAAGAAGCCCAACCTGCGTCAGCTCGTCGAGAATCGCTTGGCGGCTCGTGGAGAAGGCGCAGTGGTGCGCGAGATTCGCTATCGCGAGATCAGTACCGCGGGTGCCGACTTGGATGAGCTTTCTCTTGATGAGGAAGTGGCGTACGAAACGCCGGTGACTTACGAGCGCTTTTTGCAGTGGGTGACGCCGCGGGGCAAGATCGCGGGCTTTTTGCGGTTGTCGCTGCCCGACCATTCGTTTGTTGCCGCGCATGCGGACGAGTTGCCGACGACGCCGGACGAGGCGATGATTCGCGAGGTGCACGTGTATGGCATGGCGGCACGCGTGGGCGACCAGGGCCAGGCGGCGCAGCATCACGGGTTGGGGCGTTTGCTCGTAGAGCGTGCGTGCGAGATTGCCCGGGATGCCGGCTATGCGCGCATCAACGTGATCAGCGCGATCGGTACGCGCGAGTACTATCGCCATCTTGGTTTTTATGACCATGGCCTTTATCTGCAAAAGGAGCTCTAGATGAACAAGCCGAGTGTTTCTGCCGGCGTCGTTGCCGGCGTTGCTCTGGGAGCCGCGGCGCTTGGTGCGGCCGCTGTCGCTGTTCGTGCTGCCTGTCTGCAGGTTGCGCGAACCCGCAATGGGTTGGCGCGTGTGAAGCGCGTGCACGACGAGGGCGGCGACGAAGTCCGCGTATTGGTGCAAGGCGGCGTCTACCAAAGCGCGAGTTACGTTGGCGAGCGTTGGGCTGAGCCCGCCTTTGCGTACTATCGTGCGTTTGACGACGTGTTTGAGGCCGAGGATGCGATGCGCGACGTTTATGGTCACGGTATCAGCCGTATGCTCATGCTGGGTGGCGGCGGGTTTGCCTATCCCAAGTTTGCACTGATGTCGCACGAGGGTTTGCGCATGGACGTCATCGAGTATGACGGAGAGATTACGCGTCTGGCCCGCCGCTGGTTCTACCTAGACGAGCTGGAGCGCACGGCGGGCGATCGCCTGCGGGTGATTACTGCCGAGGCGCGTTCGTACCTGGGCGTGACGAGCGTGGGGCATCGTCGCTACGACGTGATCGTGAGCGATTGCTTTGGCGGTGCCGAGCCCGTGCGCGAGCTGGCGACCGTTGAGGCGCTGCGCCTGGTGCGGGGCAGCCTGAACCCCGGGGGTATCTACGTGGCCAATATCGTGAGCGCAAACGAGGGGAGCGATGTGACGTTCCTTCGCGACTGCGCTGCCACGGCACTCGAAGTATTCGTCCATGCCTGGGTGGTCCCATGTGGCGATGCGGAGTTTGGCGGCGAGGAAAACTACCTGCTCATCGCCAGCGACGGCGACTACGCCTTTGCCGAAGCCGTGCCCTTCGACACCGACTTCCTCGGCACCGTCCTTCACGACAAGTAAGTCTCCCCGTCCCAAAAAAGACTGGTCTTAGGCGTGGTCGCGCCAGCCGTGAACGCGCTGCTTCATGCCCTCGATGTCGAGCACGCCTTCGGCAAAGCCCTTGCGTACGAGCTCTTCGGGAACGTACTCGTCGTAGCGATCAAAATAAGGCACCTCGCCGGGATAGACGAGCTCGATGGGGTCGAAGTCCTTTTCGACCTCGGCTGCGAGCACCTCAAAGAACGTCTTCTCGTCGGCCTTCATCTTAAACTGCATAAAGTATGGACGCGACGGATCGAGTCCGCGAAGGCCCAGCTCCGCGGCACATTTAATCTTGAGCATGCGCTCGAGCGCCAAAAAGGCGTAGCTTCCCAACCAGGGGAAGAGCACCCAGGTGTCGCCGCCCAGGTTAATGAGCGGTTTAGTTCCCGCCCCCGAAATCTCGGCGGTATGACGAGCCTGTGCAAGGCGTGCCCGTGCGTTGCCCATGAGGTACGGATATGCCGCGTGCTCGTTGAGCGCCTTGCGCATACGCTCGAGTACGTGTGTATTGATGTCGCCGGGGCAGTCGCCAAAGTAGGCCGGCACACGGCCCTTGACCTGCGTGGCAAAGACGGTATGACGCTTCCAGTCCACTTCCTCGACAATCCAGCAGTGTCCGGCGATAGCGATGCGCTCACCGGGCGGTGGGGGATTGACGATCGTGCCCAGCTCGGCCGATTCGCTGCGAACGGTAAACTCTTCGTTTTCCTGGAACACAGCGTAGAACTTAAAGTTGTTGATGATGCGCTCGCCCGCGAGGCCCACGATGAGCCCACCGCCCTCGGTGACCTGGATGTGGTCGATCTTGATGAGGTGGCGCAGCAGTACGCGATAGTCATCGGCCGAGACGCGGTGGAAATAGCTCAGCGTGAGCACGCGCTGAGCAAGCTCGGCCGGTGTGAGCTCGCCGGTGCTGGCGAGCGTCGACATGGTCTGGTGATAGAGCAAACTGTAGGGGAGTCGATCGAGCTCGGGTGGCTCGACCCACTTTTCTTCGCGATAGAGTTGTACGAGCGCGATGCCCTGCAGGAGCTTCCAAGGTATCGTTTCGGGCATCATCGTGCGCGGCTCGGGCTCCTCCTCGCGCATGACAAACCACATCTCGGGCGGAAGATCGCGGCGGCCCGTGCGCCCCATACGCTGCAAAAAGGAGCTGACGGTAAACGGCGCATCGATCTGAAACGCACGTTCCAGACGGCCGATATCGATGCCGAGTTCCAGCGTGGAGGTGGTGACGGTTGTCTGCGCCTGCTCCTCATCGCGCATGAGTTCCTCGGCCGTCTCGCGCAGCGATGCCGAAAGATTGCCATGGTGGATGAGAAAGCGGTCGGGCTCGTGCCGGCTCTCGCAGTAGCTGCGCAGCATGGAGCACACGGCCTCTGCCTCCTCGCGCGAATTGGCAAAGACCAAGCACTTGCGCCCGCGGGTGTGTTCGAAGATATAGCCCATGCCGGGATCGGCGTTTTCGGGCGCGGTGTCGGTGGGGTTGAGGAGCGCCTGCTCAGCGGCCCGAGGGATATCGACTTCGCCCTCGGGGGCCGAAGAAGTGCGGCGGTTCCCGGAGGTAGCCTTATCCTGTGCCCGTTCGCGACGTTGACGGCGCTCCTCCTGTGTGAGCTGTCCGCTGCGGCGCATGTCTTTGGTGTCGGCCGGCAGTGCCGTGGGCGCCACCGCCTCGATGCGCTCGCATGCGAGCACTTCGGCTTCCTGCGGACCTGTGCCTACGAATCCCCGCTGCTGTGCCTGGGGGCCCGAGTTGTAGAAGTGCTCCATGGAGATGCGCCACACGCGGCGCGGTTCTTCAAAGCGGGGGATAACGCAGTCGCGCCCCGTTCCCTGTGAGAGAAAAGCGCCCGTGCGCTTGGGGTCGCCGATGGTAGCGGAAAGGCCAATGCGTCGAGGCTGCACGCCGGCCATGCGCGAGAGTCGCTCGACAAGGCAGAGCGTCTGCCCGCCACGGTCGCCGCGCATGAGCGAGTGAACCTCGTCGATGACCACGTAGCGCAGGTCGCAAAACATGCGCGGGATCGCCATGTGCTTATGGATCAGGAGCGCCTCGAGTGATTCGGGTGTAATCTGCAAGATGCCGCTCGGTTTTTTGATGAGCTTGGCCTTGTGCGACTGCGAGACATCGCCGTGCCAGTGCCAGACAGGGATATCGGCCTCTTCGCAGAGGTCGTTGAGGCGAACGAACTGGTCGTTGATGAGTGCTTTGAGGGGGCCAATGTAGAGGGCGCCCACGCTCGCGGGCGGGTTCTCCCAAAACTCGGTCAGGATGGGAAAGAAGGCCGCCTCAGTTTTGCCAGATGCCGTGGATGCCGTCAGGAGCACATTGTCTTGCGTGTTGAAGATGGCATCTGCCGCCGCAACCTGGATGGAGCGCAGACTCTCCCAATCGTGGGAGTAGATGAAGTCTTGGATAAACGGGGCGTAGCGGTCAAAGGCGTTCACGGGGCCTCCTTTCAACAACGAATCTCTCAACGCGGCTGGCAACGGCTTGCTGCATTACTGCTTCAACGTTTGCCCAGATAAAACCTGTCAAAATAAACCTGTCCCTTATTGGCAGGTTAGATGGTGAATTCGGCGAAGTTACGGTCGCCGCCTGCGGTATCGGTGTCGCCTGTTGCGGTTGCCGGCGCCAACGCGTCGCCACCGACGCTTTGCAGCAGTTCGGCCACATTTGCATCGGGGTTCTGACACAGGATGTCGAGCAGCTCGATAAAGTCACGAATGACCTCACGCGGCGTCAGATGCGTGTCGGCCCCCACGCGGCCAAACTCAATCTTGAGGAAGTCCACCAAGTCGTTCTCGGTAAGCGTGGGCGTCCAGCCAAAGTAGCCGGCATGGATCTGCATGAGCTTTTCGATGAGCACCAGCAGCTCCTCGTAGGTGAGTGGCTGCAGGCGGATGATGGGCGCAAGCATGTCTTTGAGATCATCGCGCGCAAAACGGCCCTGAGCGAGACGGCTCCGAAGAGCCTCGTAGGAAAAGACGCCGCGGCGGCGGTCCTCGATAGAGGTCGGCGTGCCGCCCATGATCACGCCCAGGTACTGCGCTTTGCCCTGCAGCGTGTCGTTGTACATCGTTAGGATTTTCTCGTAGTTGTACTGTCGCGTGATGGCGTTGGGAATCTTGTACAAATTTACGAGCTCGTCGATGAGCACCAGCATACCCTTGTAGCCGCTGCAGACCAAAAAGCGCGCGATGAGCTTAACGTAGTCGTACCAGTCGTCATCGCTGATGATGGTGGAGGAGCCCAGCTCGGCGCGCGCCTCGCTCTTAGTGCGATACTCGCCGCGAATCCATTTGGTCACGCGGCTCATAGCCTCTTCGTCACCTTCGGATACGGCCGCGCGGTAGCGGCGGAGCATGCGGGCAAAGTCGAAGCCGTGGACCATTTCCTCGAGCGGGGCCAGCTGGGCATTCACAGCAGATTCGTCGGCATGGGCACACGAGGCGACCCAACGATCCAGGATAAGATTGAGCGCACCGCCCTCGGGGCGCGTCTTGGTCGATATATTGCGGATGAGCTCGCGGTAGGTGGCAAGGCCCTGTCCCTGACCGCCCTGCAGGCGGCGCTCGGGCGACAGGTCGGCATCAGCGACGACGAATCCCTCGCCCATGGCGTGCGTGCGGATAGTCTGGAGCAAAAAGCTCTTGCCGGCGCCGTAACGACCGACCAGAAAGCGGAAGCTCGCGCCACCGTCGGCGATGAGACTCAGATCGGTGAGCAGGGCGCGGATCTCGACCTCGCGCCCTACGGTGATGTAAGGAAGGCCGATGCGCGGGACCACGCCGCCCTTGAGCGAGTTGAGAATGACGGCAGCGACGCGCTTGGGCACGCGAGGTGCTGCGGATGCGGTATCACTCATGGTCTAGGTATCCTCTCACGTCTGCTTCGTAGTCCTCGATAATCTGCGGCCCTGCTGCGCTAAATTCAATTACGGTGTCGCCCACCAGGTCAAAGAGCGCCTCGTTGATGGTATCGACGAGCATGTCCTCGCTCTGCTCCGATTGCACTACCGCCGATTCCGCCTGTACTGCGTTGTGCTCGAGCAGCGCGCGGAGATAGGCGTCTGCGGCGGGCGCGAGTTCGTTTGTGGCGTCAGCGGGCGTAGCAGCTGCGAACGCGGGCGTCGGCGCGAGAAGCGGTGCCACGACACCAAACTGTTCGGTGGATATGGTCGGCTCGTCGGACTCGTCCTGCCCTGCAGCCGCCGCGACCGCCTCGACCATCGCGTCGGCTACGGGCTCGGCTTCCGGTTGCCCTGAGTCCGCTGCCTCGGCTTCTGCGGACGCGCCGTCCTCGCGTTCCTCGTCAATCAAAAGCGCCTCGCGCGTTTGTGCGGCGGCGCTCCGAATATGCCCCAGCTGACTCAGATCGATATCGATCTTGACGGGCTGGTGTGCGGCGTCCCACGAAAGCCATGCCACAATCTCGTCATCGATAATCTTGGCCAGATATTTGGGGACCTTTTCTTCCTTAAGGGGATGGGCAGGGTCCAGCGCCAGGCGCAGGCGTTGGTCGCAGGCGCGCATCATCTCGCCAAGTTTGCTGCTCTTTTGCCTACTACCGTGGATACGCATGCATTCCCAAAAGCCGTTTTGGCAACGGTAGATATGGATGGGGTCCAGACGGTATTCGCAGTCCTCGTGGCGCTCGGGCGCAAAGAATACGGCCGAGGCAAACATGGTGTAGGGCATGGCCGTCTCCTCCCCAAATAAACTTGCCACGATGCCGGTCTTTCGGTGCGTGTCATAGTAGCGCGCCATGCGGACATACACGGCGCACGCCACGTGGCGCAGATCACGGTGGTGGCTGCGGTCGAGCCGCGAGCTACTTAGGTTGTACGTGGAGAGGGCGTTGATGGCGGCCATGAGTCGCTCCTCGCGCACCTCATCGGGCGGAAGGGGGAGCGTGGGCTCGGAGGTTTTGCGACGCTTAGGGGTCTGGCCGGACGGTGCCGGTACAAGGTCTCGTGCCGCGCGCCGCAGTTCGATAAGGGCGTTATCGAACATGACGGTTTTAGAGTCGCGAAGCAGCTTGGGGTCGAGCCCGTGGAACACGGCGTAATCTTGCAGCCACACGCGCGCAAACCGGTCGATGCCGGGCTCGAAGGCGCGATAGACATCCCAAAAAGCCTTGATCTTGTTAAAACCATCGAGTGGATTATCTACGCCAATGCCGCAGATCAGCTCATAGAGATACAGAAAGGCAAAGGACGTAGACGTTTCCTCGACGGTTCCGCGGCGCACTTGGGCACGCCAGGTAAAGTAGCCGCGCAGTTGCCGGTCGCTCATGGCGTTGTAGGTGGGAAAGTACGACTTAAAGGTGCCGTTGTAGGGACAGTCGTCCTCAAAGTCGGCCATCAGCAGGCCCTGGCGGTAAAAAAGCTCGGCTTCCGAAAGCCAGCGGCCCGCACCGCCCTTGGGGTCATCCTGCCAGCGCGATATCTCGCGCATTTTACGGTACTGGTCGGGGAGGAAATTCTGCATCTGTCGGCCGGTTTTGAGAATCGGCTCGTCTGCGTAGGTTTCGTTTGAGAAGCGGGCGGACTGATGGGTCCGGGCCTCGGCCATAATGCGCTCGATGAGCATCTTGATGTCCTGGTCGGCCACCGCTCCTCCTCTCGAACGCAGCTACGGTGACCTCATATCATAGCACAGCATCAAACAGATGTTCGAGATACCGCTGCGTTGATAGATTTAGAACAGGAGGGCGTATATGACGGCGATGACGACGGAGGGAAGCATATTGGCCGTGCGGAAGGTCTGAGGACGGATGAGGTTGACGCCGACGCAGAAGATGAGCATGGAGCCTACGAGCGAAAGGCTGTTGAGGGCTGCTGTGGTCATGATGGGGGAGAGCGCGCCGGCAAACAACGTGATCGTCCCCTGGAACACGGCGACGGGCAGGGCGGAGAAGATGCAGCCGCGGCCAAGCGAGGCCGTCATGGTGCAGACGATGATGCAGTCCAGTGCGCCCTTGAGGGCAAGCGTTGACCAGTCGCCGAGCAGGCCGTCCTGGATCGATCCCACAATGGCCATGGCGCCGATGCACACGGTGAGTGAAGTCGAGACAAAAGCGTTGGTGAACTCGTTATCGCCCTCACTGCCAGTCTTGCGCTTGAGCCATTCGCCAAGGTTCTCGATGGCGGCCTCCAAGTTGATGGCCTCGCCGATGAGCGAACCGAGCGCAAATGAGACGATGAGCATGGTGGTACCGGTGGTCGCTAGCGCCTTTCCATCGATGATGAGCATCTTTTGCATGGTGCCGCCCAGGCCGATAAACAGGACGCACAGCCCCGATGCTTTCATGAGCGTGTCTTGGATGCGCGGTGTAATGAAGCGGCCGCCCGCTAATCCCAAAAGACCGCCCGCAACTAAAAGCGCAACGTTGATGATTGTTCCCAAGCCCGGCATGAGCCCTCCTGTATTGATGCCAACGTGGCAATCGTAGCAGAACGAAATGCGAGGCACATCGCGACTCATCTAATACGTTATATAAGTGGTATTAGGAATGATGCGCAGCATTTAAGCCTCAGGTGGTTGTCGGGACATAGGGATAGTAGTCAAAGCGCAGTGTCATAAGCCGCTGTGGGGATTCAACAGCCGCGGCGATGATATTGGCATCGCGGGCACGATCAAACCCTTCGAGTTCGATCTGATACGAGACGTCTTGCATAATGTCCAGACGGCGCCAGGCTAGAAGTGTGTCGCCATCGAATTCCAAGGTCTTGCCTCCGTCTGGGGCAACGGCGTATAGACGCAGTTTAGCGGTGGTTGCAGGGTCGACAACCGTGACCTTTTTAATTTCGTTTCGAGTATTCTTGGCGCCCAACAAGGTGAGCAGTGTTGGGGCCACGACCTCGCCCGATGGCAAAAAGACGACTTCGATGGATTCGGGAAATGCGATGATGGCCGACTTGCGGACGGGCTGATTGGCGGCGGCAACTTCGATGTTTGCAGCATCGATGACCTCTGTGTGGTCGAGGGCGGCAAGCACGCAGCAGTTACCTTCATCGATCTCCTGAGGATCAGCAAGCCCCAGACTGTCCGCGAGCTCGGGATCGTTTGGACCGGTAGCGGGCTCATTCGGTGCTTCGAAAGAAGCTGGGACGCTGTTTGTCGGCGACGGCGTGTCGCCCGCACCTGCTTCTTTGTCCGTGCTCTCTTCTTGTATGGTTGCGTTGATGGGTTCGTCGTTTGAGGGGAGCGTCTTGGCGTCAAGCGCGGAGGGGACAATCCCGACGGCTCCGGATCCGTTCCACTCCATCTCGAGAAGCGCCGGGTCGGCAAGAATGCGTTGCCTGCCTAGCGTGTGGGTATCGATCGCAATAGGGCCTGCCTCCGTCCCGCGCGTAAGGCTGAGCGATCCGGCCGGCTTCTCGAAATGAATGTCTGTGTCTTCGGTGCTGGCGGCGTAGAACAGCAGGGATGCTTCTCCCGCCGCGATGGCATCGGCGCCCGCCTTGGTCAGCCGCAGCGATGCCGTGAATGAGAGGGTGGGCTGCACATCGTCTGCATTCGCGGCGGCGCAGCCCAGACATATACCGCCTCCTTTCTCGAAAAACGCACCGTCGAAGGCGACCTTCGCTCCGTTCGCCGAGTCATCGACCGAAGCGATATCGATGCGCAACCCCAAATCGCACGGATCGCCATCTGCATCGAGCACAATCGAGCGCCACGTGCAGACGGCGCACCCCGCCTGGGAGCCGTTTGCCTTGTTCGAACGATTGATATCCACGACTATCGAGCCGTCCGTATTACGACGAAGGCATCCCGAGGTTGAGATTGCGGCCTGTGCGAACGAAAAACGCTTGCACGCAATGGCGCTCGACGGATTTGGTGCGGAGCTTAGGGCTGCTGGTAAGGAGTCTGCCATGACGGGAGTCGCCCAAGCGGCGACAGGCGTTCCGGTTGCGAGCGCGCCGCAGAGTGCGACGAGGGGCAAAAGGTTCTTCGATGCCATGGGGTCTCCTTAGCTAATTTAGTGCGGCCTGTCCGTGTTTCGTTTCTGGCTGCGTTTGATGTGCAGACCGAGGCCGGCGGTTCCCGCGCCTGCTGTCGTGGCGCCTGCTGCCAAGAGCCATCGTCTGTCGTCTGTCTGTGCCAACGGTTCCTTGCAGTTGCCGCGGTCGAGCTCCGAGAGGTCGACCGTCACCTGCGTGGCGGCCTGCGCCTGTTCTTGCTGGGCAAAGGCCATGGCTGGCCCAAACGCTAGGATACTGACGGCGGTGGCCAGGGCGACGGCCTTATGCCGTGTGCGCACCGGGCTCGACCGTCCAGGTGATCGTTGCAACTTGATCGCCTTCGCCGGTTACGCGGAAGATGTCGCGCGTGACGCGGGCGACGTTTCCGCTTGTCTTGAGCTTAATTTTGTCCGTGCCGCCGGCAATGCCCTGGTAGCCCATGTCGAAGGCTGCATTCTTGGAAAGATCGAGGCCCGTTTCCTGCATTGCGGCGCTGGCGTTCTGGAGTGCGCCGTCGGGGCCGACCTTAAAGTCGATGGAATTCTGCGCGGTTCCGGCCTTGGCGTCGGCGGCAATGGTCCAGGTGTTCATGGCGTCGATCTTCATGTTGGTGACATGGATGCCGTAGGCCGAATGATTGTCGATGGTGGTCGCGTCTTCTGAGGGGCCCTGAAGCGTGCCGTCGGCCTTGGCGACGAAGGGAATAACCGTCGGAACTTTGAACTCTACGTTGTCGATCTCGGTCCTGACCATTACTTTCGTTGTTCCAGCGCGCCCGGCTGCCATAGCTGGCGTCGGGGCGGCGCCCATTGCGAGCGCGAGCGCGAGCCCTGCGCCCACGACGAGCGCTCTGGCTCCGTTCATGTTCCTGGTGATGTCCATGGTCGTTCCTTTCTATTCGCCGCGGGCCGTCCCCGCGATGATTGGACGAATGCTGATGAATTGCGCGCGGTGCCGCGTCGGCTGAAAAAGCTAGTTCTCGGTTTGCTCAACCCGTACCTTGACACGTGTCGGATTGCCGTGGCTGTCGAGGGTCTTGGCATCGAGTGCCTGAATCTCGATGTATGCCTCGCCTTCTTTGATGTCGCCGGCGGGGCACGTCTCGATTGTCTTGCCGGTCTCGACCACACCGGATTCGTACATGGTCTCGTCGTTTTGGATGATGCGGAATCGCTGGGGAAATTTATTGTCTTGGACGTTTTGCACGTTGACGCGCAGCTTGCCGTCCTCCTGTAGCTGAGCGACCGGCGCGACCGAAATCGTCATCATGTTGTCGCGGACGATGGCATCGAGCTCATCTTGGATTTCTTGTCGCGATTTGCCCTCTGCCGTCGTGACTGAGGCGCCCGCTTCGGGCACGGGCTGCGACTGCCAGGCGTATAGCCCTACGGCGATGAGGGCGCAGACGATAGCCAGGCAGACAACGACGAGTTTCTTGCGACGCCCCAGTCCTGCGAGGCGGGGCGGCTTCTTCGCACTCATGCGGCGTCCTTGGTGGTGTAGACACGTGCGAACGTGGACGGGTCCGCTCCAAAGAGCATGTGAAGCATCAGGCGGCGCGAGTAGATGAGCTCGTCAAAGTCGTGAGGGAGCTCGATGTCGTGGATACGCGCGATGTGGTGGGCGAGCGCCGAGAACGACTCGGGGTCGCAGATAACATCGGTGGTGACGTGGTAGACCGCCGTATCGGGGAACGCCTCTTCGTCGAAAGGCAGGAGATAGGGATCGTCGTCGACCTCGATGGCGACGCCGTACTGGGGCCAGTAATATGCCATGGGAACCTCCCTGCTTCTGGGGCCAAAACTTCTATCGGTTTTGGCTGTCGACGCCGACCGTATCAGCCGCTACTTGACCAATTTCTGACCAAATGCTTGACGGATTGACATCTCCGCAGGTAAAAGGTGGAAAAAATTACTTCAACTTTTTTCGAGCGACAATCGAGCGGTCGGCGACGGCGGGGCGATATGTGTCAAAAGCATCGTCTGCCGAGGAAATCCAGCCGCTCGCCGAATTGCACGAACGTAAAAATCGCCAATTATGGAGACGGTCTCGAACACGTCGACGAAACGATGCGGTAACATCTCCCTGCAAACACTGTAGTTAGCTAAAGGGGGAGTTCGCGTGTCTGCAACCATCAAACCCTTCACCGACGAGTTCGAAGAGTATGGCCGCGATGAATCTCGCGCATCGGGCGAAGCATCGAGCATCTCGTTTCCGACAACGGAAAACGAGGTCCGTGCCATTTTGGAAAAGCTCCATGCCGAGCGTGTCCCGGTAACGGTTCAGGGCGCCCGAACCGGCCTTGCCGCCGGTGCCGTGCCCCACGGCGGGCATATCCTCAATACTTCCCGTATGAATCGCTACTTGGGCCTTCGCCGCGATGAACAAGGCCAATTTTTGCTGCGCGTGGAGCCGGGCGTTGTGCTCTCGGAGCTGCGCAAGCAGCTGAGCAAGAAGATGCTGCCGACCGCTGGTTGGGACCAGGCATCGCTTAAGGCCTACGATGAGTTTCAAGAGGCCCCCGAGCAGTTCTTTCCCACCGATCCCACCGAGGCGTCTGCCTGTCTGGGCGGCATGGCGGCATGTAACGCCTCCGGTGCCCGCAGCTACGCCTACGGCCCCATGCGCCCGCATATCACGGGACTCCACGTCGCGCTGGCTGATGGCGATTTGCTTGAGCTCCAGCGCGGCGAGGCTTTTGCCCAGGGCCGCCACCTGTCGCTCGTGACGGCAGCAGGCCGTGCACTCGAGCTCGATCTTCCCGACTACACCATGCCCAAGACCAAAAATGCTTCGGGCTATTTCGTTGCTGAAGATATGGATGCCATCGATCTGTTTATCGGCGCGTGTGGCACAATCGGCGTCATAACCGAGCTCGAGATTGCCCTGCAGGCGGCGCCTGCGGTCGTTTGGGGCGTGAGCTGTTTCTTTGACAGCGAAGACAAGGCCGTGTCCTTCACCGATTCCGTGCGCCCTGTCCTGTCCCATGCGGCTGCCATCGAGTACTTCGATGCTGGCGCCCTGGATATTCTACGTCGCCAGCGCGAGCAGTCGACGGCGTTTGCCTCGCTGCCGGCGCTCGACAAAGAGGCCAAGGTATGTGTCTACGTGGAGCTCGATTGCGATGACGAGGCGCAGGCGACCGAGGAGCTGTACCACTTGGGATGGGTGCTGGAGCTTGCGGGCGGCCGCGACGATGCGACATGGGTCGCCCGCACCGAAGTCGATCGCGAGTGCCAGCGGTTCTTCCGCCACGCGGTGCCCGAGAGCGTCAACATGCTCATCGACGAGCGTCGCCGCACCGACCCCACCATTACCAAGCTGGGATCGGATATGTCGGTGCCCAATGCACGCCTTGCCGATGTCGTGGCCCTCTATCGCCGCACGCTGGCCGAAAGCGGGCTTGAGTCTGCTGCCTGGGGACACATCGGGAACAACCATCTGCATGTGAACATCCTGCCGCGCGATGCGCAAGACTACCGTCGTGGTGGAGAGCTCTTTGCCCAGTGGGCTTCCGAGGTCACGGCCATGGGCGGTGCCGTTTCTGCCGAACACGGCGTCGGCAAGATCAAGGCGGGCTTCTTGGAGACGATGTACGGCCACGAGGCTATGGTCGAGTCGGCGCGCCTCAAACTCCAGCTCGATCCTGCCGGCCAGCTGGGTCGCGGCAACCTGTTTACGGAGAAGCTCTTGGATGAACTCGTCCAGAAAGGGGGCGCGTGAAGATGAGTGATTTCCATATGGTGGTGTGCGTCAAGGCGGTGCCCGGAAGCACCGAGGTCAAGATGGACCCCAAGACCAATACTATCGTGCGTGATGGCAAGCAGGCGGTCATTAATCCCTTCGATGCAAGTGCTCTCGAATGTGCGCTAGCGCTGAAGGACGACTTTATCGGCTTTGGCATGGACGTGCGTGTGACGGTGGTGTCGATGGGCATTCCCGCGACCGAATCGCTGCTGCGCGACTGCATCGCCCGCGGTGCCGACGACGCGCTGCTGCTGACCGACCGAGCCTTTGCGGGCGCCGATACCCTAGCCACCACCTATGCCCTCAAATGCGGCATCGAGGCACTCGATGAGGACTTTGACCTGCTCATCTGCGGCAAGATGGCAGTGGACGGCGATACGGCCCAGATCGGCCCCGAGCTGGCCGGCGCCTTTGGGGTCCCCTGCGTGACCGACGTGAGCTGTGTGCAGAGCGCGGGATTTACGACGTGTGGCTCGCTGGCGCTCGTCCACGGCTGCGATGCCGGCGAGGAGACGGTGTACCTGGAGATGCCGTGTGCGATGACGACCGCCAAGGAGATTGGCCAGCTGCGCATGCCGAGTATTGCCGGTATTCGCGCGGCCGAGGATGCAGACGTGCGCGTGGCCAGCGCTGCCGACGTAAACGCCGATCCCTCGCGTTGCGGCCTTGCCGGATCACCGACGCAGGTCGTGCGCTCGTTTGTGCCCGACCGTGACCAAACGTGCGAGGCCGTTGAGGGAACGGCGTCCGAGCAGGCGGTAAAACTTGCCAAGATTATCGAGGGGATGGCATAGATGAGCGGGCTGATTATCGATGGCGAAGCCTGTATCGGCTGCGGTCGCTGCGTTCGCGCCTGCGCCTCGGGCGGCATTGTGGTGGAGGGTGAGCGCCCCAATCGCTGTGCCCGCGTAACCGACGGCTGTATCCTGTGCGGTGGGTGCGTCGACGCCTGCCCCGTCAACGCCATCTCGATTGAGCGCGACGAGGCCGCCGGCGCGGCAGACCTTGACGCATATCGAGACATCTGGATCTTCGTGCAGACTGACGAGCACGATGCCGTTGCATCCGTGGCCTTCGAGCTCATGGGCAAGGGGCGCGAGCTTGCCGATGTCCGCGGCTGCCGTCTGGTGGCACTGGTCGGCATGAGCCCCGAGGGCTCACTCGGGGACCTGGAGCATCTGATTTGCGCCGGTGCGGACGAAGTTCTGGTCTGTCGTGACGAGCGCCTGCGTCAGAACGACGCGGAGGTCTACGCCCGCTTGATCTGCGATTTGGTAGCCGAGCGCAAGCCCGAGGCCATTCTGTACGGCGCGACCGCCTTTGGTCGCGAGCTGGCGCCCGGTGTGGCCGTGCGCTTGCAGACGGGCCTTACGGCCGATTGCACGGTGCTTTCGATGGATACGGAGACGGGTCTGCTGCAGCAGACGCGCCCGGCGTTTGGCGGCAACCTGATGGCCACCATTATCTGCCCCAACCACCGTCCTCAGATGGCAACGGTGCGCCCCGGCATCATTAAGGCGCCCGAGTTTGACTATAGCCGCTCCGGCACGATTGCCCAGGTAGTGCTAGCGGATGACGTTAAGGCCCGTGTCGAGATCTCGATTCCCGCCGAGGAGTGGGGACAGCAGGCCTCAATTGCCGATGCCGAGCGTCTAGTCGTGGTGGGCCGCGGCATCGGCTCCAAGAAAAACCTACCGCTGATGCGAAAGCTTGCCGAGGCTCTGGGTGCCGAGCTTGGCTGCACGCGCCCCGTGGTGGAGGCCGGCTGGCTGGAGTATCGCCACCAAATTGGCCAGACGGGTGTATCGGTCTCGCCCAAGCTCCTCGTGAGCATCGGTGTCTCGGGCGCTATCCAGCATCTCGCCGGCATCGGTGGGGCGGAGTGCATTGTCGCCATCAATGAGGACCCGGATGCCCCCATCTTCGGTGCCGCCCAGTACAAGGTCGTCGGCGATGCCGTTGAGATCGTTGAGGAACTGCTGGCTCAGCTCGAGTGCTAAGCGCTTGCCAGCCAGCGGCGCAGCTCGTCCTTAAGGCGGCTCCAGGTTGCCTGCGCGGCGGGGTCGGTAAAGGGTCGCGTAATGCCAAAAGGGCGCGTCGAGCAGGCGATAGATATCGCCTTGCTCGCGCGCCAGTGCACGGCTTGCCGGATGGACGAGCTCAAACATAAAGCAGATGAGCCCCACCAGGTAGTCCGCCGGCTCGTTGCGCTCGTCACGCGCGACGCAGCGATGCTCGTCAAAGGCGGTAAGCGCCGGTGTCGAGAAGTGGCTGGCGAGAAACGTGTCCTCATCCACCTTGAGGATGGTGTCGACGGTGCTGTCGGCGATGGTGCGCATAATGTCGATCTTGTCACCATCGCGCACGATATCGCAGAAGCTCCGCGTGCGCTCGTCGAGCTGCGAGGGTAGACGGAAATCGCTGTGATAGGCAATGCTCGCTCGGATGAGCTCATCTTCTGCCGGGTCATCGATAAAGTCGCGGATGCTCGTTACGGCGGGTGCATCGGCGGGATTCTCGCCAAAGAGGACCTCGATGCCCAGCGCCGCATGGCTCATGCTCTCGGCGTCCTTAAAGGTGTCCCAGCGCCGCAGCTGCTCAAAGCGGCCCATATCGTGTAGCAGGCCGCAAAGCCATGCCAGGTCAATATCTTCTGACGACCAGCCCTGCTCGCGCGCTACGGCATCGCATGCCTCGGCCACGTGGTACGTATGCTCGATTTTGAGCGCGATGCGTGGATTGGTGGCGTCGTAGGCATCGGTGTAGCTTTTGAAGGCCGCGCGCGCCCGGTCTCGATCGATAGCTGTCATAATGACTTCCTAAAAAGTTGTGTCTTTCGATCCGGTGGCAATTGTAGGTGAACTCGGTTGCTGTCGGATGATGATTCTGCCGTGTCGCTACATGCGGCTCGGAGACCTTGTCAGGATGAGAAGCGTATGGTGCTCAAAATCGTTAGAACCGTCTGGCCGGTGATGCTTACCTATGTTGCGATAGGCGCGCCGTGCGGAATGATCATGGGGCAGACGGGAATGGAGCCCTGGATGGTCTTTGCTCTGAGCAGCACGTTTGTGACGGGCAGCGGCCAGTTTATGATCTGCAATCTTTGGCTGGCGGGCGTACCGGCACCTTCGATTATCGCGAGCGTCGCCGCCATCTCATCGCGCTTTGCACTTTATTCGGCATCGATCGCACCCCATCTGGCGGGCGCCTCGAAGCGTCAGACGCTGGCTGTTGCCGCGACGCTCACCGAGGAGGCATACGGCATCTCGCTTGCCAAGCTGGTTGAGGGGGAGGATTGGGGCCCGCGCGAATCCTTCGTGCTCAACGTGATCCTCATCGCGACATGGGGCGCTTCGTGCACGATGGGTGCCATCGCCGGTGCCGTTGCCGATGTTCCCACCGCTATTGCGAGTTTCGTCTGCACCTCGCTCTTTATCTGCCTGCTCTTTTCGCAGCGGCTGTCGCGCGGCAACGTTGTCGCGGCGGTTTCGGGCGCGGTGTCCGTCGCCGTATGCAAGTTCTTGGGCCTCGTGAATATTGCCGTGCCGGCAAGCGTCGTGGTCGGCATTACCATTGCGCTGGCGTGCGATGCTGTATTTGACGGAAGAGGTGCCCGCGATGCCCGTTAACGAGTTCTTGGTTCTGTGGCTGTCGTCGTGGGCTGCTATCGCGTTCTTTCGCATCGCGCCGGCGTTCGCCTTGCGCGGGCGGACCCTGTCGCCCCGCATTACCGAGGCCCTGGGCTATATCCCGCCCGCCGCCTTTGCCGCGCTGGTCGCCAACGACTTGGTGAGTCCCGGCGCGTTCGACGCGGGGCTCTGGCCTGCCTTGGTTCCCTGGATTGCGGCCGCCGGCGTCGTGGTCGTGGCGGTCAAGACAAAATCGATGCTGTGGTGCTGCGTCTCGGGCATCGTACTCTATATCGTCTTGAGCCTTATATAGGGGTGGCGTCGCGGGCGCCGAATCTCGTTCCATCCCAACTTGTCGAATTTTTCACCGAGCTGGTCTATTTCTTCTGGTACCATGGTCAAACTTTACTGTAGCAAAGCGTGACGTGGGCTTTTGTACCCCGTCAGCGGAAATGGGGGTTTCATGGCACAGGAAGCGAACGCCAACGAGCAAAAGAAATTCAAGGTCCCGCGCATCCCGGGCGACATCATGATCTATCCGATGATCGTCGGTCTTTTGCTCAACACCTTCTGCCCGCAGGTTTTTGAGATCGGCGGCTTCTTTACGGCTGCCTGCCGCGGTGGCTCCAATACCATCGTCGCCGCGATCCTGCTGTTTGTGGGCGCCGGCATCAGCTTTAAGTCCACGCCGGGTGCCATCAAGACCGGCATCGTCGTGCTGATCCCCAAGCTGGTCGTCGCAGCGGCTCTCGGCCTGGGCGTGGCATATTTCTTTAACGACAACTTCCTGGGTCTGAGTTCCGTGTCTATCATCGGCGGCATCACGTTTTGCAACATGGCGCTCTATACGGGCATCATGGGCGAGTTTGGCGATGAGTCCGAGCAGGGCGCCGTCGGTATCCTGTTCTTTACGGCCGGCCCTGCCGTCACGATGATCATCCTCGGTGTTTCCGGCCTCGCCAACATTCCCATTGGCACCATTATCGGCTCCATCTTGCCACTCGTTATTGGCATGGTTCTGGGCAACCTGTTCCCGTTTATCAAGAACCTGCTGGTCCCCGGCGCCAATCCCGCGATCGCTGTCATCGGTTTTCAGCTCGGTGCGTCCATGAGCCTATCGAGCTTTATCACCGGCGGTATTTCCGGCATCTTGCTGGGCCTTGTCACGCTGTTTGTCGTCGGTCCCATCACCTTTGCGTTTGAGCGTCTGTGCGGCGGCAATGGCAAGGCCGCTGTGGCTTGCTCCACCATTGCCGGCACGGCTATGACCACACCGGTTGCCCTCGCCGAGGTCGCACCGCGCTACGCCGAGCTTGCGCCCACCGCGTACGCTCAGATCGCCACCGCCGTTATCATCACGGCGATCATGGCTCCGATTCTGACTGGCTGGGTCGACAAGAAGTTCTGCCAAGGCAAGGAGGATCTGTCGCCTGTCGGTGTCGAGGCCATCGAGGAGGCTGTCGCGACTGACATCGATGGCGAGTAGCAATCGATACCCATCAATGATGCCGGCGTGTGCAATTCGCGCCGTATGGGCGCCCGAACAGAAACTGTTTTGCAGTGATGTTCGGGCGCTCTGCTATTATCCCCTTTACCCCTGCGGAGTAAAGGGGTGTTTATTGCCCTGATTCGAATTGGGCGATTCTGACCACTTGGATATTGAAGGGATGGCGCTAGTGGTTAAGGCACTCAAGATTGAGATATTCGTGCTATGCATGATTGTTCTTATCGGGCTTGCCGTACGAAGCCGTCGCTCCCTGTTCTCGAGCACCCAGCAGCTTTTGTTTAGCATGCTGGGCTACACGTCTGCTGCGTACATATTATTCGATATGATCTGGACGCTTTCGGACGGTATGGACGGCACGTTGGGCATTGCTGCCAACTGGATTTCCAACGCGGTTTCGTTTTCGCTCTTTGCTATCGCGTGTCTCATTTGGTTTATCTATTCCGAGACGGTGCAGGGTTCTCGCCTTTTGACCTCGCGCTATAAGGTGGTGCTTGTAGCGTTGCCTACGGCTCTGGTGGTCGTGCTGGCGTTTACCAGTTACTGGACGCACGCCCTGTTCTATATCGATTCGCAGGGCGTGTATCGTCGCGGCTTTGCCTATATGATCCAGCCCATCGTCAGCTACTGTTACGTTATACATACGTCCCTACATGCGTTTGTGCAATCTCGCAGGGTCGAGAGCCTGCAGACGAAGGCCATCTATCGAACCTTGGCATTTTTCGCCATTCCGGCCCTGGTGGGCGGTACCTTTCAGGTCGTATACTCGGTGCCCGGCCTTTGTGTCGGCATAATGATTAGCATGTTGCTGCTCTACATCATCTACCAGGAGCAGCTCATCTCGACCGACCCGTTGACTGGACTTAACAATCGCAACCGTTTTGAGACCTATATGCTGTCGCTCTTCTCAAATGTGGATCAGGCCGAAGATGTATATCTGCTTATGATGGACGCTGATGGCTTTAAGCAGATTAACGATCGCTATGGACATGTGGAGGGCGACCATGCTCTTCAGGTTGTTGCGACGGCGCTCAAGGATGTCTGTTCGCCGGCTGGTGGTTTTATCGCACGTTATGGTGGTGATGAGTTCGTGGTGCTCCAAAAGGCAGCGGCGGAACAGGACATCATGCGTCTGTGCGCGGCAATCAACGATGAACTCGCACGCGCCGAGGTGCCGTATCTGTTGCGGATGTCCATCGGCTATGCACGGGTCGGTGATGGTGTCGATACCTGGCAAGATTTGCTTCGCGCCGCCGACGCGGAGCTCTACCGCGTAAAGTACGAGAAGAAGAAAGCTGGCGTCCAGATACGCTAGAAATAGGGGCGCACGCTTGCGTGCATGGTGGCCCTCGGCTCTCCGATGTATTCCATTAAACTAAAGTATGTGAATCCCCTCTGCTAAATAAGGGCAGTTCGCTAGGCCTTTTTAGGCCTGTTGACGATGATGATGCCGCCGCAGACCAACAGCAGGGCAACTATAACGGTAACGGGGCTCGTGCCGGCGCCCTCGCCGAGCAGCAGCGCACTCAACAGCACACCAAAGACGGGGTTCATAAACCCAAAGACCGAGACGCGGCTGACGGGGTTGACGGCAAGCAGGCGCGACCATAGCGAGTACGCGATGGCGGAGATGAGTGCCATATAGATAATGAGCGCGATGGCGGGGATGATCGCGGTGGGGGAGAGCGCGCCGCCCATCAAAAACCCGATGGCGGTGAGGACCAGGCCGCCGACCAAGAACTGCCACCCGGCAAGCAAGACACCGTCGTGCTCGCGCGAGAAGATGCCGATCAGACAGGTCGACAGGGCACCCGCGACGGTGGAGGCCAGGATAAAGCCCTCGCCGTCGAGCGTAAAGCCAAAGGTGCCGTCCGCGCCCGAAAGGTTGACGAGCGCGACGCCGGCAAAGCCCAGTACACAGCCGAGCACCTTGGCCGCATCGAGCTTTTCGGTGCGAAACGCCAGGGCGGCAAAGAGGATTGCGAGGAAGTTGGCGCTGGCCTCGATGATGGAGCTCGACATGGCACTGGCGCGCGAGAGTCCCAGGTAGAAAAAGAAGTACTGCCCGATAGTCTGGAAGAGTGACAGGATGCAGATGGGCTTGATATCGCGTACCTGTGGGACGAGCGGGCGGCGCTGAGCTGTGCTCATACCGACGATAACCAGGATGCCGGCAAGCGTGAAGCGCAAACCTGCAAAGAGTAGCTGCGAGGCGCTATCGTGCGCCGGGATCCCAAAGAGTGCGTAGCCGATCTTGATGCAGGGAAAGGCCGATCCCCAGAGTGCACAGCAAACAAGACAGCCCAGGATGAGTCCGGGCAGGGTGGCGAGATACGGCTTGCGGCTTTCCATGATGTCCTTCCTACATGCGCGAAGCAAAAAAGAACCCGCCACCGGATGTGTCGGTGGCGGGTGTTGTTACCCGAGGGGATTGTACCCGATGGGAAAGGCTTAGGCGAAGTAGGCTACGCCGCTCTCAAAGATCGGCATGAACTTGTCGCCGGGGACATGCTCGGGCACGTTGCGGTACAGGTTGTCGCCGCGACGCTCGGCATGGCCCATCTTGCCCAGGACGCGGCCGTCGGGGCTCGTGATGCCCTCGATGGCAAGTGCGGAGCCGTTGGGGTTGATGGAAAGGTCCATGCTCGGCTTGCCGTCCTCGCCCACGTACTGCGTGGCGACCTGGCCGTTGGCGATCAGCTGGGCGAGCACCTCGTCGTTGGCGACAAAGCGGCCCTCGCCGTGGCTGATGGCGACGGTGTAGGGGTCGTCGAGGCTGCACTGCGACAGCCACGGGGACAGGTTGGACGAGATGCGGGTGCGCACCAGGCGGCTCTGATGGCGACCGATGGTGTTGAACGTCAGCGTGGGCGCATCGGGCGTGGCGTCGACGATGTCGCCGTAGGGTACCAGGCCGAGCTTGACCAGAGCCTGGAAGCCGTTGCAGATGCCCAGCATCAGGCCGTCGCGGGCCTTGAGCAGGTCGCGGACTGCCTCGGTGACCTCGGGAGCGCGGAAGAACGCCGTGATGAACTTGGCGGAGCCATCGGGCTCGTCACCGCCCGAGAAGCCACCGGGGATCATGACGATCTGGCTTGCACGGATGCGGCGGGCGAGCTCGTGGGTGCTCTCGGCGACGGCCTCGGGCGTGAGGTTGTTGATCACGAAGGTGTCGGCCTCGGCACCGGCGGCACGGAAGGCGCGGGCGCTGTCGTACTCGCAGTTGTTGCCGGGGAACACGGGGATGATTACGCGCGGGCGGGCGATCTTGGCGCCGCCGTACACGTGGATATCCTTGGCGCGGAAGTCGATGGTCTCGACCTCGGCGGTCTCGCCGGTGCTGCGGTAGGCGAAGACGCCCTCGATGCCGCTCTCCCAGGCCTCCTGGAGCTCAGCGAGCTCGATGACTTCGGAGCCGGTGTCGATGACATAGCCCTCGACGGTGGTACCCAGGGGCTCGACGACAACGCCGTCGGCGACCTCGGGCAGCTCGGCGTCCTCGGCGAGCTCGACGATAAAGCTGCCGTAGAGCGGGGTGAAGAGGCTCTCCACGTCCACGTCCTCGGCAAGCTCGATGCCGATCTGGTTGCCGACGCACATCTTAAAGAGGCTCTCGACGCCGCAGCCGTAGCCGGGCGTGGAGACGGCCAGGGCGTCGCCGTTGGCGGTGAGCGCCTCGACGGCGTCAAACGCGGCGAGCAGCTGCTGAGCGTCGGGGCGGTAGTCCTCACCATAGGTGGCGGGGGCGATGCGCACGACGCGATGCGTCAGACCCTTGAACTCGGGCGAGACGGCACGGGCGGCCTTGCCCACGGCCACAGCGAAGCTGATCAGGGTCGGCGGAACGTTGAGCTCACCGGCCTCGTCCTCAAACGAGCCGCTCATAGAGTCCTTGCCGCCGATGGCACCGGCACCCAGATCGACCTGGGCCATAAGGGCGCCCAGGACGGCTGCCATGGGCTTGCCCCAGCGCTCGGCCTCGGTGCGCAGACGTTCGAAGTACTCCTGGAAGGAGAGATAGGCACGCTTGTGCTCAAAGCCGGCAGCCACGAGCTTGGCGATGGACTCAACCACGGACAGGTAGGCGCCCGCAAACTGGTCGGCCTCCATCAGGTAGGGGTTGAAGCCCCATGCCATAGCGCTCGCCGTGGTGGTCTCGCCGTCCACGGGGAACTTGGCAACCATGGCCGAGCTCGGGGTGAGCTGCGTCTTGCCGCCAAAGGGCATGAGCACGGTTGCGGCACCGATGGTGGAGTCGAAGCGCTCGGACAGGCCCTTGTTGGAGGCGACGTTGAGGTCAGTGACAAGCGAGGTCATGCGCTCGGCAAGCGTGGTGCCGGCCCAGCTGGGCTGCCACACGCTGCGGGCACAGACGTGAGCAGTCTGATGTTTGGGCACGCCGTTGGAGTTGAGGAACTCGCGGGACAGATCGACGATGGCGACACCGTTCCAGGCCATGCGCATGCGCGGCTCGGCGGTAACCTCGGCGATAACGGTCGCCTCGAGGTTCTCCTCGGCGGCGTAGCCCATGAACTCCTCGACGTCACCGTCGGCGACGGCGCAGGCCATACGCTCCTGGGACTCGGAGATGGCGAGCTCGGTGCCGTCTAGGCCGTCGTACTTCTTGGTCACGGTGTCCAGGTCCACGTACAGGCCGTCGGCAAGCTCGCCCACGGCGACCGAGACGCCGCCGGCGCCAAAGTCATTGCAGCGCTTGATCAGGCGGCAGGCGTCGCCGCGGCGGAAGAGGCGCTGCAGCTTGCGCTCGACCGGGGCATTGCCCTTCTGGACCTCGGCGCCCGAGGTCTCGATGGACTCGGTGTTCTGGGTCTTGGAGGAGCCGGTGGCGCCGCCGATGCCGTCACGGCCGGTGCGGCCGCCCAGCAGAATGATCTTGTCGGTGGGGGCGGGGCACTCGCGGCGCACGTGGTTTGCCGGGGTAGCGCCCACGACCGCGCCAACCTCCATGCGCTTGGCCACGTAACCGGGGTGATAGAGCTCGTTGACTTGACCGGTGGCAAGGCCGATCTGGTTGCCGTAGCTGGAGTAGCCGGCAGCGGCGGTGGTCACGAGCTTGCGCTGCGGCAGCTTGCCCTCGAGCGTCTCGGACACGGGGACGGTGGGGTCGCCGGCACCGGTGACGCGCATGGCCTGATACACATAGCTGCGGCCCGAGAGCGGGTCGCGGATAGCGCCGCCCACGCAGGTGGCGGCACCGCCGAAGGGCTCGATCTCGGTCGGGTGGTTGTGGGTCTCGTTCTTAAAGAGGAACAGCCAGTCCTGGTCCTCGCCATCGACATCGACCTTCACCTTGACGGTACAGGCGTTGATCTCCTCGGACTCATCGACATCGGTCATGACGCCGGTCTTCTTAAGGTACTTGGCGCCGATGGTGCCCATGTCCATGAGGCAGACGGGCTTGGCGTCGCGACCGAGTTCGTGGCGCATCTCCATGTAGCGGTCGAAGGCCTGCTGCACCACGGCGTCATCGATCGTCACATCATCCAGGACGGTGCCGAAGGTGGTGTGGCGGCAGTGGTCGGACCAATAGGTGTCGATTACGCGGATCTCGGTGATGGTGGGGTCGCGATCTTCATCGCGGAAGTACTGCTGGCAGAAGGCGATGTCCGCCTCGTCCATGGCAAGACCGCGCTCGGAGATAAAGGCGGCAAGGCCGGCCTCGTCGAGCTCGCGGAAGCCGTCAAGCACCTCGACAGGCGCAGGCTCTGGGGTCTCCATGTGCAGCGTCTCGGGTAGGTCGAGCGAGGCGATGCGCGCCTCGACGGGGTTCACCACGTAGTGCTTGATGGCATCGATGGCGGCCTCGTCCAGGGCGCCCGAGATCATATAGACCTTGGCGGAGCGCACGGCGGGGCGCTCGCCCTGGCTGATGAGCTGCACGCACTCGCTGGCGGAGTCGGCGCGCTGGTCAAACTGGCCAGGCAGGAATTCGACGGCAAAGACGACGCCATCGCTTGCGGGGAGCTCGTCGTAGGTCACATCGACCTGGGGCTCGCTAAAGACGGTCGGCACGCAGGAGCGGAACAGCTCCTCATCGATGCCCTCGACGTCGTAGCGGTTGATGATCCTCAGGGCCTCGATGCCCTTGATGCCGAGAATCTCGGTCAGCTCGCCCTTGAGCTGCTGAGCCTCGACGTCGAACCCGGGTTTCTTCTCCACGTAGATACGAGAGACCATTGGTTCCTGCCTTCCTGATCGGTTGGGCGTACGGTGCGGTATGCGGCAGCGGTCGGTTTGCGGGGCAAGCCTCGCGGTCGCCTTGAGCCACATACTTTTAAACCTCACTATGATACGACAGCTCGTGGCGCGTTGAGGACGGCGAGGGTGCTACAGTGGAGCGCAAACAAGAGAAAGGCATCACATGGCATTTGTTTCGCTCGCCATCATCGCACTCGTGGCCTTTGCAAGCCCCTTCATCGCCTCGGCGATTCCCGGAAAACCCGTTCCCGAGACGGTCTTTTTGCTCGTGTTTGGCGCGGTGCTGGGACCTCATATGCTCGGCATTATCCATGTGGATGCCGAGGTCTCGCTCGTGTCCGAGCTCGGCCTGGCCTTTTTGTTCCTGCTTGCCGGCTTTGAGATCGATCCCAAGAACATCACGGGCATCGAGGGGCGTTACGGCATGGCGACGTGGGTCGTTACGTTTGGCATCGCCTGGCTTGCCGTGCGCTTTACCCCGTGGTTTTCGGTCAGTCATTTTGATGGCATCGCCGTGACGCTGGCGTTGACCTCGACGGCGCTTGGGGCGCTCATGCCCATCTTGCGCGAGCGGTCGCTTGCTGGGACGCGCGTCGGCGATTCGATTCTTGCCTATGGTACGTGGGGCGAGCTCGGGCCCGTGCTCGCCATGTCGGTGCTGCTGTCTGCCCGTACGGGTGTCGAGACGCTGTTGATCTTGGGGCTGTTCGCCGTGGTGTGCGTGCTGCTTGCCGTGGTCCCCAGTCGCTCCAAGCGTATTGGCAGCCGCTTCTTTGCCTTTATTCAGGAGCGCGCCGATACGACTTCTCAGACGTTCGTGCGCCTCACAGTGCTCATCCTGGTCACGCTCGTGGCGTTTTCCGCCATTTTTAGCCTCGATATCGTGTTGGGCGCTTTTGCCGCGGGCTTTGTCCTGCGCTATATCATCCCCGAGGGCAACCATACGCTCGAGCTTAAACTCGATGGCCTTGCCTATGGCTTTTTGATCCCGGTGTTCTTTACCGTGTCGGGTGCCAAGATCGACCTGACTGCTGTAGCATCGCGCCCCGGCTTGCTCGTGGGCTTTATCGTGGCGTTGCTGGTTATCCGCGCCGTGCCCATTCTTATTTCCATGAGCATTTGTCCTGCGACGCGCGATGTGTCGGCGTATGGCCGCATTACCGTGGCCCTGTACTGCACCACGGCGCTGCCGATTATCGTCGCCGTGACGAGCGTCGCTGTCAACGCCGGCGCATTATCACAGGGCGTCGCTTCGGTTATGGTGGCGGCCGGCGCCATCACGGTGTTCCTGATGCCACTGCTCGCGCAGCTCTTCTACCGCGTGGTCGATGCCGCGCCGGTTGCCGCCGTGGCAGAGGTTGCCGAGCATCCATCCGATGCGCTCGACATCCTGCGCGCCCACCACGACCTAGCGAGCCTGCTCGCACGCGAGCACGAGCTGCTGACATCGCATGGCCATGGTCGCGTATTCGAGGGCCTGCCTACGCTCGATACGATTGCCGAGCGTCTTTCCGCCGAGGCAGCGAGCGGCCACATCGATGCCCGCATCGTGGACGCGGCGCATCTTCTTGCCGATAAGACCTATGGTGATGAGGTTGACCCGTCCGAGCTGACTCCGCGCGAGCGTCGCCGCCTGGAGCGCGCCAAGCTCGCCGTGCATGAGTATCGCCGTCGCATGCTGGAGCTTTATGCGCATGAAGAAGCCGACGAGGACGACGGCAAATAGCCGACGCTGGTGCGGAGGTGACATTCCCGTTTGAGGACGGACGCGAAACGGGACGCAGTTTCCCTTCAAACAGAAGAAGACGCGCTGCCCGCAGTTGATGCGGGCAGCGCGCCTTTTTTGGTTGAGCTATGTTGGGGCCAGGGGCCAAAGCTTGTGGCCTCTTAGGAGCGGGCGGCTCCGTCGACGGGGAGCACGGCACCCGTAACATAGGAGGACATGTCGCTCGCCAAGAAAACAAAGGCGTTGGCGACATCCTCGGGCTCGCCCATGCGACCCAGCGGAATGGTGGCGATGATGGGCTTGATGACCTCTTCGGGCAGGTTGGCGACCATATCGGTCTTGGTTACGCCAGGTGCGACGGCGTTGACGCGAATGCCCATGGGGGCGAGCTCGCGCGAGAGCGACTGGACCATGCCGTTGACGGCGAACTTGGACGTGGGATAGCCGACGCCGGAGGGCTGACCGTACTTGGCGACCATCGAGCTCGTGGTGGTGATGGTGCCGCCGTGGCCGGCCTCGGTCATGATCTTGGCGGCAGCCTGGTGGCCATTAAAGACGGCGACGACGTTGAGGTCCATGACCTTTGCAAACTCCTCGGCCGTGTAGTCCAAAAGGGGCGAGCGCTGGGAGATGCCGGCATTGTTGACGACCGTGTCCAGGCCGCCCATATCGGTGGCAGCTTGGGTAAAGGCCTCGGTTACGGCCTCGAGCGAGGTGAGGTCGCAGGAGCGGCCCCAGACCTTGGCCTCGGGATAGGCGGCCGCCAGCTTCTCAACGGCTGCGTCGGCAGTTTCCTGGCGCGAGCCAAAGACGGTGACGGCGGCGCCCTCCTCGATAAAACGGCAGGCGATGGCATAGCCGATACCGCGCGTGCCTCCGGTGATGATTGCTTTCTTGCCCTCGAGCAACATAGTGCTTCCTCTCATCGCGGGCGGACATTCGCAGCACAGCGTAGCGGTAGCCGGAATCGGCCGCGTTTGCATATCGGTGAACGGTAGCCCGCGTTACCGATGAACGGCTCGTGCAAATGCCGCTTTGCCGCTGTGCTTAGAAGCCGGATAGAAAAGGGCTCCCGTCCCACATAGGACGGGAGCCCCCCGAGGCGCGTATTGTTAAGCGGGTGTTGGACTAGTTGGCCATAACGCCTTCGGTCCAGGCCTCGACGTCCTCGATACGCAGGACGTTGGCGACCTCGGCCACGCAGTCGACGCTGGCAAGCTCGGCGGCGGCAGCCTGGACGTCCTTCTCGAGCGCGCGGTGCGTCAGGAAGATGACCGAGCAGGCATCGCTGACGCCCGACTTGCCGTCCTCGACCTGGTTGATGAGCGAGATCGAGATGTTGTGCTTGGCAAAGATGTCGACCGTCTCGGACAGGGCGCCCACGCGGTCGGCGACCTTCAGGCGCACATAGTACTTGGTCTGGAGCTCGTCCATGGGCTTAAAGGCGAGGTTGTGGCCATAGGGCTCAATCTCGGGCAGCGGAGCCACGCCGCGGCTGATCTGCTCGGAGAGCGACAGGATATCGCCCACGACGGCGCTCGCGGTGGGGAAGGAGCCTGCGCCGGCACCGTAGAACATGGTCTCGCCCACGGCGTCGCCTACCACGTAGACAGCGTTCATGGCGCCGTTGACCTTGGCAAGCATGTGGTCGGCGGGGATCAGCGTGGGATGCACGCGGACGTCGACGCCGGCGTCGGTGTTGCGGGCGATGCCCAGCAGCTTAATGGTGTAGCCGAGCTCGCGGGCCTGAGTGATGTCCTCGGCGCCGATGGTGCGGATACCCTGCTGGTACACATCGTCGGTGGTCACGCGGGTGCCAAAGCCGATGGAGGCAAGGATGGCCGTCTTGCTGGCGGCGTCGAAGCCGTCGACGTCTGCGGACGGGTCGGCCTCGGCATAGCCCTTGGCCTGCGCGTCGGCAAGCACGTCGGCGTAATCGGCGCCCTCGGCGTCCATGCGCGACAGGATATAGTTGGTGGTACCGTTGAGAATGCCGGCGATGGTCAGGATCTTGTTGCCCACTAGGTCGTGCTCGAGCGTGCTGACAATGGGGATGCCACCGCCGCAGCTGGCCTCGCACTTAATCTGCACGCCGCACGCGCGCGCCTTTTCGGCGAGCGTCTCGACGTGACGGCCCAGCAGGGCCTTGTTGGCAGAGACGACGTGCTTGCCGTTCTCGAAGGCGGTGGTGAAGATCTCGGTTGCGGGATGCTCGCCGCCGATCAGCTCGACGACGATGTCGACGGCGGGGTCGGTGACGACGTCGTGCCAGTCACTCGTGAAGGCCTCGCGCTCAATGCCTGCCGCCTCGGCCTGCTCCCAGGCAAGCGCGCAGGCGCGGGTCAGCTTAAGGTCGATGCCGTAGGCTGCCAGGTACTCATCGTGGTGGCTCTTGATCAGACGGGCCACGCCGCCGCCGACGGTTCCCAGGCCGATCAGACCGACGTTCACGGTGCGCAGGGGTTCGCTCATAGATAGCTCCTTCGTGCATCTCATGGATGGATTAACCGCTTAAAGGTTGAGTGCATTCTAGCGTGAACAGAGGGCGCGTGCTCGCCAGGCAACAGGAGTCGCACAAAACGGCACCCCCGAAACGCTGCGGAAACATTGGAAACATGCTCGCTACAAACGGAACTCCGTAACAAACTGTCAACGTTTGCACCATAAGGTTTGCCCTGTACCGCAAGACGGCCGCATCGCGGCTAGCGAAAAGGGGGACACCATGTTTATTAAGAGCGGGAACGCTTGTAACAGAACGGAAACATTACTTTCACACAATAAAGTGGCATTACTGCATAAAGTAATAGAAATACGCAGAATTATGGATAAACGAACAAATCCAAAGAAAAGTTGAAATAATCGCCACTTTCCTTAACTAAAGCGTCTAGTATTTTGCGAACGCCGAACACGGCGAAGGATGGCCTGTCGGGTAACCGAAACCCGACGAGATTTGAGAGGAGAGCCGCATGTCGAGCCTCACCGGTAAGTCATTGAACCCTGTTATGAATCGCAGGAGCGTTATCGCGAGCGCAGCAGGTCTGGGGGCGATGTCCATTCTAGCTGGCTGCTCCTCCAACGGCGGCGACAGCGGTTCCGCGTCGGGCGACGCTTCGTTTAAGATCGGCACCATCGGCCCGCTGACCGGCGCCAACGCGTCCTACGGCAAGTCCGTTACACAGGCTGTCGAGCTTGGCTGCAAGGATTTCTCGACTAAGGAGCTGCCGCTTGTCAGCAAGGCCGAGGACGACCAGGCGGACGGCGAGAAGGCCGTCAACGCCTTCAACACCCTGCTCGACTGGGGCATGCAGGCCCTCGTCGGTCCGACCACCACGGGTGCGTCGGTCGCCGTTGCCGCCGAGTGCGGCAACGACCCCGAGACGTTCATGATCACCCCGTCCGCGTCCTCCGAGGACGTTACCAAGGGCAAGGATTGCGTCTTCCAGGTTTGCTTTACCGACCCCAACCAAGGTGTCAACGCTGCCAAGTTCCTGGCAGAGAAGTATGCGAACGAGAAGTTCGTGCTGTTCTATAACTCCGGCGACGCCTATTCTTCGGGCATCGCAGATTCCTTTAAGGCCCAGGCCGCTAAGTCTAAGCTTGAGATTGTCGACGAGGAGACCTTTAAGGACGACTCCGCCACGAGCTTTACCAACCAGCTGACCAAGGCCAAGCAGGCAGGCGCCACCATGATCTTTGCGCCGATCTACTACACGCCGGCGTCCGTCCTGCTCAAGAACGCCAAGGACATGGGCTACGACGTCAAGATGATGGGCTGCGACGGCATGGACGGCATCCTGGGCGTTGAGGGCTTCGACACCTCTCTTGCCGAGGGTCTGCTGCTCATGACCCCGTTCTCCGCCGACGACGAGAAGAATGCCGACTTCGTCAACGCTTACAAGGATAAGTACGGCGATACCCCCGACCAGTTTGCCGCCGACGCCTACGACGGCGTGCATGCTGTGGTCGAGGCTCTTAAGGAGGCCGGCCTGGGCGTCGACGCCGACCCCACCGAGGTTGCCGAGAAGCTTCCCGAGGCTATGCTCAAGATTACTGTTGACGGCCTGACTGGCAAGCTCTCCTGGAACGACAAGGGTCAGGTCCAGAAGGACCCGACGGCGTACGTCATTACCGACGGCAAGTACGTACAGGCCTAATAGGCCGCCTTACATAGAGCGGTTTTGATCCCAAGCAGGGGAGGTTTTGGCCTTCCCTGCTTGCTTGGTATCTAGGGACGATGTAACGTCCCTGTTTCATACATCAACTGGAAACCTATTCGAAAGGGGGATGTGGAACATGACGGTCTTTATCCAATACCTGGTCAACGGCCTGTCCATGGGCAGCGTCTACGCCATCATCGCGTTGGGCTACACCATGGTCTACGGTATCGCCAAGATGCTCAACTTCGCTCACGGCGACGTCATCATGGTCGGTGCCTATGTCTCGTTCTGCGCCACGTCGTATCTCGGCCTCCCGGGCTGGGCATCTGTAATTCTCTCTTGTGTGGTCTGCACGGTTCTCGGTGTTCTCATCGAGGGTCTGGCATACAAGCCGCTGCGTCAGGCGGGCCCGCTGGCCGTTCTGATCACGGCCATCGGCGTGTCCTACTTCCTGCAGAACGCCGCGCAGCTCCTGTGGGGCGCCACGCCCAAGAACTTTACTTCGCTCGTCACCTTCCAGGTGCCGGAGTTCTTGGCCAAGTTTAACGTAAGCGCCGTCTCGCTCGTCACCATCGTCGCCTGCCTGGTTATCATGGCCGGCCTGATGTTCTTTACAGGTAAGACCAAGATGGGCAAGGCCATGCGCGCCGTGTCCGAGGACAAGGCCGCCGCTCAGCTCATGGGCATCAACGTCAACCGCACCATCTCGATGACGTTTGCCATCGGCTCTGCCCTTGCCGCCATCGCCGGCGTGCTCCTGTGCTCCTACTCGCCGGTGTTGCAGCCCACCACGGGCGCCATGCCTGGCATCAAGGCCTTCGACGCTGCCGTTTTCGGCGGCATCGGCTCCATCCCCGGTGCCTTTGTCGGCGGTATTCTCATCGGCATCATCGAGGCGATGGCTCAGGCTTACATTTCCACGAGCCTTGCCAACTCCATCGTCTTTGGTGTTTTGATTATCGTCCTGCTCGTCAAGCCTGCCGGCCTCTTGGGCAAGTACGTCCCCGAGAAGGTGTAGGTGAGCGTTATGAAGTTCCTTAAAGACAAGCAGACGCGTCACGACTTTGTCACGTACGCCATGTGCATCGTGGCATTCGCCATCGTGTTCTTTATGCAGTCCAACCATATGATCCCGCGCATGATCGCCGGTCAGCTGGTTCCCATCACGGCCTACATCGTTATGGCCATCTCGCTCAACCTCGTCGTCGGTATTGCGGGCGACTTGTCGCTGGGCCACGCGGGCTTTATGAGTGTCGGCGCCTATACGGGCATCGTTACCGCCGTCGCGCTGGAGAGCGCCGTTCCGTCCGATCCGATGCGCCTGATCATCAGCATTGTGGTCGGCGCTATCGCTGCCGCCATCCTGGGCTTCTTGATCGGCATCCCGGTCCTTCGCCTGAGCGGCGATTACCTGGCTATCGTGACGCTGGCCTTTGGCGAGATCATCAAAGAGATCGTCACCTGCCTCATTGTGGGCGTCGATTCCCGCGGTCTGCACGTGATCTTTAACATCACGGGCAACTCTACGATCGACGACCTGCACCTGCTTGAGGACGGCACCGCCATCATCAAGGGTGCCCAGGGCGCATCGGGCGTGTCGACCTATTCGACCTTCCTTGCCGGCGCCATCCTGGTTATGGTCGCGCTCGTGATTGTACTCAACCTGGTTCGCAGCCGTACCGGCCGTGCCATCATGGCCGTGCGCGATAACAAGATTGCAGCCGAGTCCGTAGGCATCTCCGTCACCGAGTACCGCATGATCGCCTTCGTGGTTTCCGCTGCCCTCGCCGGTGCTGCCGGAGCTCTCTTCGGCGGTAACTTCTCGCAGCTCTCCGCCACCAAGTTCGACTTCAACACGTCGATCCTCATTCTGGTGTTCGTGGTCCTGGGCGGCCTGGGCAACATGCGCGGTTCCGTCATCGCGGCGGCGTTGCTCACGGTGCTTCCCGAGCTGCTCCGTCAGTTCTCGGACTACCGCATGCTCATCTACGCCATCGTGTTGATCCTGGTCATGATCTTTACCAACAACCCGCAGCTCAAGGCGTTCTTCGCACGCATTAAGGACCGCTTTGCTTCCAAGAAGGAGGTGGCAGCCGATGCCCAGTAAATTTGAGTTCAACAAGGGTAAGATGGTCCCGTATCCTTCTGGCGCCATCGTTCCCGATCGCGATCTGGGCCAGCGCCCGGCACTCGAGTGCATCCACCTGGGCATTGAGTTCGGTGGCCTTAAGGCAGTCGACGACTTTAGCCTGACTATCGGCAAGACCGAGATCGCCGGTCTGATCGGCCCCAACGGTGCCGGAAAGACCACGGTCTTCAACCTGCTCACCAAGGTGTATCAGCCCACGCACGGCACCATCCTGCTCGACGGTGAGGACACCTCGGGCAAGTCGGTCTACCAGGTCAACCGCATGGGCATTGCCCGTACGTTCCAGAACATCCGCCTGTTCAACACCATGACGGTGGAGGACAACGTCAAGGTCGGTCTGCACAACCAGGAGCGCTATTCCGGTTTTGAGGGCGTGCTGCGCCTGCCGACGTACTGGAAGCACGAGAAGGCCGCCCATGAGCGTGCCATGGAGCTGCTCTCCATCTTTGATATGGAGCATCTGGCAAACGAACAGGCCGGCTCGCTGCCTTACGGCGCTCAGCGCCGCCTGGAGATCGTCCGCGCGCTTGCCACCAACCCCAAGCTGCTGCTGCTCGACGAGCCTGCCGCCGGCATGAACCCGTCCGAGACCGCGGAGCTCATGGAGAACATCGTTAAGATTCGCGACACCTTTGGCATCGCCATCATGCTTATCGAGCACGACATGTCGCTCGTCATGAATATTTGCGAGGGTATCTGCGTACTCAACTTTGGTAAGGTCATCGCCAAGGGCACGGCAGAGGAAATCCAGAACAACGACGCCGTTATCGAGGCATATCTGGGCAAGCAGGATAAGGGGGAGAACTAAATGGCAGAGCCGATGCTTTCCGTCTACAACATCAACGTCTGGTACGGCGCCATCCACGCCATCAAGGACATCTCCTTTAACGTCAACGAGGGCGAGATCGTGGCTCTGATCGGTGCGAACGGTGCCGGCAAGTCCACAACGCTCAAGACCGTCTCGGGCCTGCTGCGCTCCAAGACCGGCTCCATCAAGTTTATGGGCGAGGACATTACTCATACGCCCGCCGATAAGCTGGTTGGTAAGGGCCTGGCCCAGGTGCCCGAGGGCCGTCGCGCCTTTTTGCAGATGACGGTCGAGGAGAACCTGGAGATGGGCGCCTACACGCAGCCCAAGTCCACGGTTGCTCCGGGCCTTGAGCGCGTCTACGAGCAGTTCCCGCGCCTGAAGGAGCGCCGTCGCCAAGTCGCCGGCACCCTTTCGGGCGGCGAGCAGCAGATGCTCGTTATGGGCCGCGCCCTTATGAGCAACCCCAAGCTGCTCATGCTCGACGAGCCTTCCATGGGCCTGGCGCCGATTCTGATTGAGCAGATCTTCCAGATTGTCGAGGACCTGCACAAGGCCGGCACCACGGTGCTCCTGGTCGAGCAGAACGCGCAGATGGCACTTTCCATCGCCACACGCGGTTACGTGCTCGAGACCGGCAAGATCACCATGACCGGCACCGGTCAAGAGCTCCTGCACGACGACAACGTCCGCAAGGCTTACCTGGGCGGCTAGGGACTTCCGCCGTTCTGCCGAACGGCGGACCGGCCGACGCTGCGCGGGCGCCCTGATCGACGTGCCGAAGCTCCTCACCCTTGGGGCTATGCCGCGGTACGAGGCCAGGTGGTCATGGTCCGGGAACCTCGCGATGTCGAATGACACCGCGAGGTTCGCCGCCGTCCTCGGCGGCCTCGACCCCCGAGTGGGCGATCCCCACGCGCTAACGCCTGCAAACAAGGGGATTGCCAAGACGCCGCCGGGCACCTCCGTCATAGACGTGGAAGTGCGGCCGCGCTGAAGCACTGCGCGGTGTCTGCTCGCTTATGTGCGCATCACGAAGGAAGACCAGATCGGTGAGCGGGATTGGCCCGAAGTCGAGAGATTCCCATCAGCCTCTCGTCGGTCGATGACCGGTTCACCACGCAGGAAGAGCGTGACGGAAGGTCTCGCAAAAAGGCTCCGAGCGCGGCGTGCTCATGCCCGTCGTGGTGCGCCCGAAGGGGGGGACGGCTGCTACGAGCTCGATCATTTGCGAGGAGAAGACGAACCAGTCGTTGCAGATCCAATATGGATCTCGCCGACCTCGGCAAGCTGCTCGATGAGTGGAAGCCCTGTCGGGTCGTCTATTTCAACACCACCCAGAATGATGGTGTCATCGCGCAGGTCGATCTGCGTGTTGAGCACAGCGAGGTTAAAGCCGGAGGCCACAAATCCGATAGCAGCCAGGACGAGCCCCGTGGCAACAAGCCCACCCGCTACGGCAAGGTAAATCCTTTTTACGCTGGACATGTTTGCACTCCTTCCTATGCCGTGAGCGGCGCCGCTTCGGCGCCCATGCGGCTCTTATTGCCTCGATCTTTCCAGAAGGGCGAAACGGCTTTCTTCGCCCAAAGGGCAGAGAGGCGCGCGATCTGCTTGGACGCCGTCCAGGCGCCGGCTCCCGTGAGGAGCGCCACACCGATGGAAGCGAATCCCATTCCCATCGAGGCCAAAACGTACGGAACATGCCCGATAATGATGCCGTCCACGGCGAACAGGAGCCCTACCAGGCCCGCGCCCCCGAATGCCGCGGCCACGATCCACACGCAGAGCGCAAGAACCCAAATACAGATGTAGACTGCAGCGGCAACGGCGACGAACGCGAGCAGCAGCGGAATCCATACCGGAGAGCCCACGATGGCGAGCGCCCATAGAAGTGCCGTGCTCTTGCGCTTGGTCCTCGCGATCGCGCGCGGCACGGCGGGAAGTTCGTCGAGCGTTGCCTCGGCGACCTCACCGGGCGTGCCCATGGCGGCCACAGCCTCGGCCTCCGTCATGCCGTCCTCCATACGGTCGGCGATGGCCTCCGCGTAGAACTCCTGCGTTTCCTTTACCTGATCTGCCGGCAGGCAGGCCAGAAGCTCGCCCAGCCGGTTCAAGAACTCATCGCGCGTCATGGTGCGCCCCCTCCACGTAACGGTAGATCTCCTGCACGGATGGCCATTCGGCGAGGAACTCGGCGATACGCTCGCGCCCGGCGTCCGTGATGCGGTAGTACCTCCGCAGCCGCCCGTTGTGCTCGGCGGAGCGCGCGGTGATGCAGCCCGCCTTCTCCAGGCGCTTGAGCAACGGATAGAGCGTGGATTCCGTGAGCCCCATACTCGCGGGCACGTCCTTCACGATCTGATAGCCGTAGGATTCCTCGCCCGAGACGGCCGCGAGCACGCAGGCCTCGAGGAAGCCGCGCTTCATCTGTGCCTCCATCCGCACACCTCCTTTCGTAGTATACTGTGTAACACCTACTATATGACACATAGTATATGATGTCAACAGTTGTCGTATAGGGAGTCCGGTCTGTCTGTCCCCTGCGGGTACTCATTGGGGACGTACTTAAATGAGTACCCATCGCTCAAGGTGGCACCTGGGGACGTTCCTTATGTGCCGGCACTTTGGGACACTCCTTGTCAAGGTTTTGTTCCATCGTGCGGGTTGCTATTTAACGTGCGACAATGCCGTGTGGAAATCGAAATGTCTCCTGGGGGCTATCTATGCTGTACGAGTTTTGTGCCGAGAGCTTTGAGCGTGTGCCGGCGGCTATCGATGCCGGTGCTAAGCGCATCGAGTTGTGCGACAACCTTGCCGTCGGTGGTACCACGCCCTCGGCCGGCGTTATCAGCACTACGGTCAGCTATGCTCACGAGCATGACGCGCGAGTGATGTGCATGATTCGCCCGCGTGGCGGTGACTTTCACTACAACCAGGACGAGCTGCGCATGATGGAGATGGACTTGGGTCTTGCCGTGAGCGCCGGCGTTGACGGCCTGGTCTTTGGCTGCTGCAAGCCCTGTGCCGGCGGCTGGGCGCTCGACGAGCTCACCCTCGGCGCCCTCGTGATGGCTACGGGCTGCGCGACCGAGGAGTGCAAGCGCGGGGCCATCGATATCACCTTCCACATGGCCTTTGACCAGCTCTCGCTCGAGGCTCAGCTCGATGCCATTGACACACTCGCCGACTGCGGCATCACGCGCATCCTGACGCATGGTGGTGCTGCCGGAACGCCGATCGAGGACAACCTGGAGCACCTGTCGCGTCTTGTCGAGTATGCGGGCGACCGCCTGACCATTCTTCCCGGTGGCGGCATTTCCACGGCCAATCGCGATACCGTGGCGGCGGCACTGGGCGTCTCCGAACTCCATGGCACCAAGATCGTGCCGCTGGAGGTATAACCCGTGGCGCTGGTATTTGACGTCCAGCAGGCGAGCGGTAAGCCCGACGATAATCGTCGCCCTGGCACCGCGTGCCCCTTTTGTGACACGGAGGGGCTCGCCAACATCATCCAGCGCGATGGTGACTGCATCTGACTCGAGAATAGGTTCAAGACCTTGCGCGCCACCCGTCAAACCGTGTTGATTGAATCGGCAGATCACGATGCCGACTTGGTGACCTATGAGCCGGATGAACTCCACCATGTGATGCGGTTTGCTCTGGGCTGTTGGCAGCAGATGATCGATTCCCAGCAGTACCGCAGTGTACTCATGTATAAGAACAAAGGTCCGCTTTCGGGCGGCAGCCTCGTCCATCCACACATGCAGATTGTGGGCTTGGAACAGGAGGACGGCTATGCGGCGCTGACCTTAGCCAACTTTGAAGGCATCGCTGTCTGGCAGCAGGGGAGAATCTCGGTCAACATCTCAACCGAACCGATTATGGGATTCTTTGAGGTCAACGTCTCGGCTCCACAGGGAATCGCCGCCAGCGACGACGCCCGCGACCAAGCCGAAGCGGACCTGTTTGCCGATGCGATTCAGGTGGCCCTGCGCTATATCCTGCACGAGCACCACGGCGGCCGCGCGGAGTCGTACAACTTGTTCTTCTACCACATGGACGGCCGGACCATTGCCAAGGCGCTTCCGCGTTGGGTGGTTTCGCCCTACTTTGTCGGCTATCGTTTGGCCCAAGTCAATGCCGAGACGACGCTCGATATCGATGCTGAGCGTCTGCGTGCGCATCTGGAAACGCTCGTATAGCAAGACTAACACCCACGTAATGCGGACAGCCTAGCGCGCCATGGCATCGCGGCCAGCCTCGACTCGCTTGCGCTGGGCGGCGCGCTCCTCGCCGGTCAGGCGCTCAAAGAGGTGTCCGATAATTGAGGCCAACACCTGCTGAAACAGCGTGCCGCACATGACGGGGAATACCACTTCGCCGGGAAAATACTGCGTGGCGATGACGGCACCCGAAGAGATGTTGCGCATGCCGCAGGTAAAGCACATGGTGGTCGTCTCGCTATACGGCAGGTGCAGGGCACGGGCGATCAGGACGCCGGTGATAAAGCCGCTGATGGCGAACACCAGGATAAAGAGCGCGACTTCCAAGCGCTCAACATTCATGTGTAGCACGTACTCGCTCATAGCGGTGGAGTTGGACGCGATGACGCCCATCATCATGAACTTGCAGGCGGGCGAGAGCGCGGGAGAGAGTTTCTCGTGGCCCCAGCCGCGCGTGAGTTCATTGATGACAATACCGAGCACAGCGGGGATGGCGATCATAAAGGCCATGTTCTGCATCATGCTCGGCACGTCGATCGAGACGGTGGCGCCCAGCAGGAGCTTGAGCGTAAGCGGAATCGTCACAGGTGAGATGACCGAGGACGTCAGGATGATGGTGAGCGCGAGCGGGCCGTTGCCGCCGAACATGCTGATCCACATAAAAGCGGTGACGGCCACGGGCACGCTGTATTCGAGCACGATGCCGCAGACAAGGTTGGGGTTGGAGCCAAAGAATAACGATCCCATGGCATAGGCTGCGATAGGGATAAGCACCGCCGAGACGAGTAACGCCAAGACCAGGTGCAGCGGACGGCGGAACACCTCGGTTACCTGGTGAAAGGTGTTGCTGAGCGCACCCTGAAACGTCATAAAGGCAAACAGGGTGGGAACGATGGGCTTGAGTACGCCAATCTGTTGGGGAAAGAGCACGCCGAGCGCCACGCAAATCGGAACGATGACCTGCATGTGCCCCGCGAGAAACTTGCCCAGTCCAACCCATTGCTTCATATGCGCTTGTGACTCCCTTTGCCCGTGAATCCGTTTTGAATGGATATGCTAGACGCTCGCATGCGTCCGTGCGTCAGAAACGCTCGAATATTTCGAGGCTATTACCGGCATCGTTTACCGAAACCGCGGCGTGCTGCGGCGATTTGCGTCTGCTCTGCACGGTATAATAAATCCGTTCAACAGATCTGCCTGCCGAAGCGGGCATACACAGAGGACTCATCGCTATGAACCGTGAGAGGTATCGCGGCGACCTGCCCCTATCGGGGGTGGGCGCCTATGTCATCGCTTAAGACGACGCATCGCTGGGCGGTCGCTCGGCAAAACCCCGGGCTCGAAAAGGAGCTTTCGGCTGGCCTGGGCATACCCGGGCTGGTGGCACGCATTATGGTTGCGCACGGCATTACATCCATCGAGGAAGGCCAACTGTTTTTGACGCCTTCGCTCGATCGCGACTGGGCGGATCCGCTCGTTATTCCGGGCATGGCGGTCGTCGCCGACCGTGTTGAGCGTGCTATTCGCAGCCACGAGCGCATCGCCGTCTTTGGCGATTTTGACGTCGACGGCATTACGTCGACTTGTCTGTTGACCGAGGCGCTACGTTCGTTTGGCGCCAACGTCACGCCGTTTATCCCGCATCGCTTTGACGAGGGCTACGGCCTGTCGCGTGCGGCGCTCGACCGCGTCAACGAGCTCGCCCAACCCAACCTGATCGTGACCGTCGATAACGGTATTGCTGCCAAGGAAGAAGTCTCCTATCTGGAGAGCCTGGGGATCGATTTGGTGGTCACGGACCATCACGAGCCCTCCGACCAGGTGCCGCAGGGCGTGCCCCTGACCGACCCCAAGCTCGAGGACGAGGGCCCCTCGCGCGAGCTTGCCGGTGCCGGCGTGGCACTCAAGCTGGTGCAGGTCCTGGGCGAGCGTTTGGGCAAGCCGTCGTATTGGCGTTCGCTGATCGAGGTCGCGGCGCTGGGCACCGTGTCCGACATGATGCCGCTCACGCCCGAGAATCGCGCACTGGTCGCCGAGGGCATCCAGCAGATGCGCGTGACGGCCCGTCCCGGCTATATCGCGCTTGCCGCACTTGCCAAGGCCGACCTTTCTACCATTACGGCCGACGGCCTGTCGTTTTCGCTCATCCCTCGTCTGAATGCTGCCGGTCGCATGGCTGATCCCAAGCTGGCGCTCGACCTGCTGCTTGCCCGCGATCCTATCGAGGCAAGTGCACTGGCAGCCGAGCTCGAGGAAATCAATCGCCAACGCCGCGAGATCGAGGCCGAGCTTACGCGCGATGCCATGGCGAAGGTCGAGGAGACTTATGACGGCGGGCGCGCAATCGTCGTGGGCGGCGAGGGCTGGCACGAGGGCGTCAAGGGCATCGTAGCGAGCCGTCTAACCAACCGTTATCACGTGCCGGCGCTGCTGTTCTCGATCGAGGACGGCGTTGCACGCGGATCGGGTCGCTCGGTGGGCAAGGTCAACCTGTTCGATGCCGTCGAGCGTTGCTCCGACCTGCTGATTCGCCGCGGCGGGCATGCCGGTGCGGTGGGTGTAACCATCGAGGCATCCAAGCTCGATGAGTTCCGCCGCCGCCTTTCCGCCGTGCTATCGGAGCTTCCCGCCGAGGACTTTGAAGACACCGACGAGGTCGCCGCCACCGTCGACCTTTCCGAGCTGAATATTGAGACCATCGAGCAGATCTCCCGTCTTGAGCCGTTTGGCCAGGGCAACAAGGTGCCGCTGCTGGCTGCCGAGGGCGTAACGATGTGCGACCGCGCCGTGGTGGGCAAAACCGGCGAGCACATGCGCTTTGTGGCGACCGATGGCGCCGCGAGTGTGCCGGCCATTATGTTCCGCGTGCCGCAAATCGATAAGCTCATCAACTGCGATAGCGCTGTCGACTTGGTGTTCGAGGCCGTTGCCGAGCATTGGCAGGGGCGTGTGAAGCCCAAGCTCATGATCAAGGATGTTCTGGTCCGCGATACCACGCTGCCCAGCGTCGACGATCCGGCATGCGAGCTTCGTCGTGGCGTGCAGCCGGCGGATTCCGGCCTGCGCCTGGAGTCGCGTAAGCGCGAGACGCTCGCCCAGCTTTCCTATACCGAGCTCACGCGCTCGCTTATCCATAGCTTTATCGGATCGAACCAGCCGCACCGCGCACAGGTTGAGGCACTCGATGCCTTGGCTGACCACCAGAGCGTCTTGGCCGTTATGGGAACGGGCCGCGGCAAGTCTCTCATCTTCCATGTACATGCTGCGCGCGAGGCTGTCCTTCGCGGACGTGCGAGCATCTTTGTCTATCCGCTGCGCGCGCTCGTTGCCGACCAGGCCTATCATCTCTCGTCGACGATGGCAGCGCTTGGCATTGGCGTTGGCGTGCTGACCGGCGAGACCGTGGAAGCCGCACGCGATGACGTGTTCGCCGGCCTGGCTTCGGGCCGCACCGGCATCGTGCTCACGACGCCCGAGTTCCTGTCTATTCACCGCGACCGCTTCGCGCGTTCGGGCCGTATCGGCTTTGTCGTTATCGATGAGGCGCACCACGCCGGCCTTGCCAAGGGCGGCGACCGCAGCGCCTATCTCGACATGCCCGATATCCTCAAAGCCCTGGGCGACCCGGTCGTTCTGGCCACGACGGCCACCGCGACGGCTCCGGTCGTGGCCGAGCTTGCCCGCATGCTGCCGATCACTCGCACGGTGGTCGACGAGACGGTGCGCGAGAACCTGCAGCTCGAGGACGACCGCGACCTTGCGAGCCGCGAGAACCGTTTGGTGTCGATCGTGGCGACGGGGGAGAAGACCGTCATCTACGTTAATTCGCGCGACCAGTCCGTGGCGCTCGCCAAGACGTTGCGCAAGCGTGTGCCCGATTGCGCAACCCATATCGCGTTCTATAACGCGGGTCTTGCGCGCCCCGATCGCCGCCGCGTGGAGGAAGCATTCCGAGACGGCAGCCTCAGTTGCATCGTCTCGACTTCGGCCTTTGGCGAGGGCGTCAACCTTCCCGATATTCGCCATGTCGTGCTCTATCACATGCCGTTTGGCGCGATTGAGTTTAACCAGATGAGTGGCCGCGCCGGTCGCGATGGACAGCCCGCCGTGATTCACCTGCTCTATTCGTCGCGCGACGCCCGCATTAACGAGCGCCTACTCGACTGCTATGCGCCCGAGCGCGACGAGCTCGTCACGCTCTATCGCGCGCTGCAAACCATGTGGCGCTCCAACCGCGGCAAGACCGGGGACGATTCCTTTAGCGCGAGCGATATCGACATCGCGCAGATGTGCCTTGCCATCGATGCTCGCACGCCGGTCGACGAGCGCTCGGTGGAAAGTGGCCTGGGAATCTTCGAAGAGCTTGGTTTCTGTCGCGTTTCGGGGTTTGACGACACCCGTCGCATCGCGATGGCCGAAAACCCCGGCCGTGTGCAATTGAGCAGGTCAATTCGCTATTTGGAGGGCTTGCGCTCGCGCATGGAGTTCTCGGCTTTCCGGAGTTGGGCGCTCGATTCGTGCGCTTCTGATATGCTAGCCAAAGTTAACCGCCCGATCGTACCGCGGGCCTAGGGGAAGGGGACCTCGATGGATGCCGCAGCCCGTACCGCCCATGATTCCACCCTCCAGCCGTTCTCGGAGATGGAGCACTATAAGCATGCCGATGAGCTGCCGCCCGAGATTATGGCGGACAGCTACGACAAACTGGAGCGCCTGTGCCTCAAATATATGAATGTGGACGACTTTTCTAAGGTGGAGCAGGCCTATTGCTTTGCTGCCGAGAAGCACTGCAACCAAAAGCGCCGCTCGGGTGAGATGTACATCAACCATCCCGTCGAGGTGGCCATCATTTTGGCCGATCTCAAGATGGACTGCGATGTGGTGTGCGCCGCGCTGCTGCACGATACCGTCGAGGATACCGAGACCTCGCTTGCCGATGTTTCCGGCCTGTTTGGCGATACGGTGGCCGAGCTCGTCGATGGCGTGACCAAGCTCACCAACATCGAAGTCGACAGCATGGACGAGAAACAGGCGCTCACGCTGCGAAAGATGTTCCTCGCCATGTCCAAGGACATCCGCGTCATCATCGTTAAGCTTGCCGACCGTCTGCACAACATGCGCACCCTTGCAGCCCTGCGTGAGGACCGTCGCCTGTTTAAGGCTCGCGAGACCATGGACGTGTATGCGCCCCTGGCCGACCGTCTGGGCATGAGCTCCATTAAATGGGAGCTCGAGGACCTGTCCTTCTTCTACCTGGAGCCCGATGCCTACCAGCGCATCGCACGCATGGTGGCGGAGTCGCGCGAGGTCCGTGAGCGCTATCTGGCCGAGACCATCAAGACGCTCACCGACGAGCTCAACCGCATTGGCCTGGAAGACTTCCAGATCAACGGCCGTTCCAAGCACTATTGGTCCATCTACCAAAAGATGAAGCGCAAGGGCAAGGAATTCTCCGAGATCTACGACCTGGTGGCACTGCGCGTCATCACGCATTCGGTGCGCGATTGCTACTCCACGCTCGGCGCGGTGCACACGCTGTGGCACCCCATGCCCGGCCGCTTTAAAGACTATATCGCCATGCCCAAGGTCAATAACTACCAGTCGCTCCATACGACGGTTATCGGCCCCACGGCCCGCCCGCTCGAGATTCAGATTCGAACCTATGAGATGCATGAGCAGGCCGAGTACGGCATTGCCGCCCACTGGCTCTATAAGAAGTCGGGCGGATCGTCTGCTTCCAAGACCAATGACGCTCAACGTTTGGACGACCAGATCAACTGGCTCAAGCATTCGCTCGATTGGGCGGCTTCCGACGAGATCACCGATGCCAAGGAATACCTGCATTCGCTGAAGGTCGACCTCTTCGATCAGGAGATTTTTGTCTTTACGCCCAAGGGCGAGGTCATGGCGCTTCGTGCCGGCTCCACGCCGCTCGACTTTGCCTACGCCGTTCACACCGAGGTGGGAAACCATTGCGTCGGCGCCAAAATCAACGGTGCGGTGGCCCCGCTCACGCACGAGATTAAGACGGGTGACCGTGTCGAGATTCTGACTAACAAGAGTTCCAAGCCGTCGCGTGATTGGCTCAAGATCGTTAAGACACCTTCCGCCAAGTCAAAGATCCGCCGCTATTTTGCCGCTGCGACCAAGGACGACGACGCTGCTGCTGGTCGCGATATGCTGGCTAAGGACCTGCGTAAGCGTGGCTATGGCATTTCTACGCCGCGTTCGACGCGTGCGCTCAACGCCGTGGCGGAGCAGTTTAACTTCAAGCAGCTCGAGGACCTGTTTGCCGCCGTCGGCGCCGGCAAGGTTGCCCCGCGCGCTGTGGGCAATAAGGTCGAGCAAATCTTGGACCCCAAGCCCGAGGAACAGCTCACCAAGGCCGAGGCTATCGCCGAGGTCGTGAAGCAGCCTGCTCGCGGCTCCAACCGCAAGCCGCAAAAGCGCGGCAAGAGCGCCAGTAACGGCATTATCGTCAAGGGCGAGAGCAACAGCGGCCTACTGGTCCGTCTGGCTCATTGCTGCAACCCCGTGACGGGCGACGACATCGTCGGCTTCATCACGCGCGGTCGTGGCGTTTCGGTGCATCGCGCCAACTGTCCCAACGTCAAGGGTCTTATGGAGCATCCCGAGCGCATGATTGACGTAGAGTGGGATGGTGCTGCCGATACGCTTTTCCAGGTCGAGATCGTGGTCGAGTGCCTGGACCGCATGGGCCTGCTCAAGGATGTCACCATTGCCATTGGCGATGCGGGCGGCAATATCCTTTCTGCCGCCACGTCGACCAACCGCGAGGGCATTGCGACCCTGCGCTTTATGGTCGAGATCTCGGACGCGAGTGGTCTGGATCCGCTGCTGGCCTCCATCAGCAGCGTTGACTCGGTCTACGACGCGCGCCGCCTGATGCCCGGTGAGGGTGGAGCCCAGCTTAAGCGCCGCGTTTAGTCGCGACGGACGTGTCACATTATCGATATTCGCTACACTCGAGGCATCGTTTGATGCCTCGAGTTCTATAGAGAGGAGAGGGACATGAGTGCTGTGTCCTTGGATTTAACTCCCAAGGGAACGGTCGAGATCGAGACGCTCGTAAACGGTCCCATTCAGACCAATAGCTATGCTGTTATTTCGGACAATGAGTGCGTGATTATCGATCCCGCATGGGAAGGCGAACGCCTGGTGGAGCATATTCGAGCCGAGCATCCCGGCGTACGCGTGTTTGGCGCCGTATGCACTCATGGCCATGCCGATCATGTTGGTGGTGTTGCAGGCGTGCGAACCACCGTTGGCGAGGGCTGCCAGTATGAGCTGTGTGCTAAGGATGTGGCGGTGCCGCATGCGAACATCGAGGAACAGCGAGCTATGTGGGGCATTGAGACGCCTGACCCCGGGGAGCCGACGCACCTGCTCGCCGAGGGAGATGCTATCGAGGTGGGCGATATCTACCTGCAGGTGATCGAGACGCCAGGGCATACGCCGGGCGGGATCGTCTTGTTTGCTGCCACCGAGCAGGGGAACATTGCCTTTGTGGGCGACACCCTGTTTCCGGGTGGGCACGGCCGCACCGATCTTTCTGGAGGAGACGAGGCGGCGATTCTGCGCTCGCTCTCCAAGCTCGCCCGGCTTCTCCCGCCCGATACCGTTTGCCTAACCGGTCATGGCGATTCGACCACCATGGCACGCGAGCTCATGCAGAACCCTTTCATGCAGATTTAGCTTAATAGTCGGCTTTTGAAGCACGAGAAGCGTCCAAACGTCAAGCTATTTTTCCCCAACGGGTCGATTTCGTAGGGCAAACGGTCAAAAAAGTCTGTTTGGACGATATTCGTGAACAAACGAACGTTTATGCTCGGGTGCGCCGTGGTAAAATCTCAGGCGTTATCGGAGCAACCTTACAGGAGGTTTCTTTTATGCTCGTCAACGCAGCAGACATGCTCAAGAAGGCCGAGGCCGGCAAGTACGGTCTTGGTGCCTTCAACACCAACAACCTCGAGTGGACCCTGGCTATTCTCCAGGCCGCCGAGGAGGCCAAGTCTCCGCTGATCCTTCAGTGCACCGCTGGTGCCGCTAAGTGGATGGGCGGTTTCAAGGTCTGCGCCGACATGGTCAAGGCTGCCGTCGAGGCCACGGGCGTTACCGTTCCCGTCGCCCTTCACCTCGATCACGGTTCTTACGAGGACTGCTTCAAGTGCATCGAGGCCGGCTTCACGTCCATCATGTATGACGGCTCTCACGAGGAGACCTTCCAGCTTAACCTCGACCGCACCAAGGAGCTCGTTGAGCTTGCCCACTCCAAGGGCATGTCCATCGAGGCCGAGGTCGGCGGCATCGGCGGCACCGAGGACGGCGTGACCTCCAGCGGCGAGCTCGCTGATCCTGCTGAGTGCAAGCAGATCGCTGACCTGGGTGTCGACTTCCTCGCCTGCGGCATCGGCAACATCCACGGCGTGTACCCCGCCGACTGGGCTGGTCTTTCCTTCGAGCGTCTGGGCGAGATCAAGGCCCAGACCGGCGACCTGCCCCTCGTCCTGCACGGTGGCACCGGCATCCCAGAGGATCAGATCAAGAAGGCCATCTCCCTGGGCATCTCCAAGATCAACGTCAACACCGACCTGCAGCTCGTCTTCGCCAAGGGCGTCCGCGAGTACATCGAGGCTGGCAAGGATCAGCAGGGCAAGGGCTTTGACCCCCGCAAGCTCCTCAAGCCTGGTCGTGACAACATCGTTGCCCGCACCAAGGAGCTCATGGAGGAGTTTGGCTCCGTCAACAAGGCGTAAGTAGCGGTTTAACTTCCCGCCGGAGGCCCCGTTTCCCCTACGCTGTTTCCCTCGCGCTCACCTGGCTTCGCCAGAAGTCGCGCGACGGAATCAGCTCCGGGGAAACGGGGCCTCCTTCGTTAACTCGCTACAGGGTTACTGGGCTGAATTAAGATGGCTACTGGCTTTGCCAGAAGTCGCGCCAAGGAAGCAGTTCCGGGGGACGGGGCTTCCTTCGTTTAACGCCGCAGGGTTACGAGGCTGAATTATTTATTTGACTACCGTTCAGCGGTGTTGATGGCTCCCTTGTTGGGGCTTTCTTTTTATCTCGCTACAATGGGCTTCAAGCGTTCTAGTGACTTGGAGTTTTGGTATGGCTGTTATTAATGTACTGCCTTCGGATGGGAAGGTTATTGACGAGGGTCCTGTTGGTTGCTCTGTTGATGTTTGCTGTGATGACTTTCGTCATCTCGATGTTGGACTGCCGCCCGAGATTCTTCGTCTTAAGGATGCCGGGTATTTGACGCAGGCTGTTGCTGCCTGCGATCGCCTTTTGGAGCAGAACCCCGAGCCTTCGCTGGCTGCTTGTGTTCGTGCCGAGCGGTATCGCATGCTCGAGACGCCGCTTCATTTTTCGGTGCCGCGCGATCAGGCTATTGCGATGATTCGCGAGGAGTGGCCAGAGTTTACCGAAGAGCAGTTTGATGACCTGATTAATCGTAAGCGTATTGACTGGCGCTTTATCGATGGTGAGCTGTTCGTTCTCGACAACTTCCTCGATTCGCTTCGCGTATATCCCAAAGAGGTTCCCGGCATGCGGCCCGATTCTACGGACGGAATAGCACTGCGCAACGAGATGCTCAAGGAGATGGAGTCACAAAACGGATTGGCTCGCGTCATTACGCTTAAAGCGTCCGTGTCTGTCCCCGGTGCTCTAGATGGAGAGACTGTTCGCGCGTGGCTACCCGTTGCCGCCGCCTGTCGTCAACAGTCTCATATCGAGGTTCTCGATATGACGCCGGAGGGTGCTGTTGCCCCCGCGAATGCTTCGGCGCGTACCGCCTCGTGGTCTTCTTCGAGTGAGCGCTCATTCTCGGTGACCTATCGCTATCAAATTGATGCCGCTTATCGTGATGTCTATGGGGGTGCGCTTCCGGTGCATCCTTGCATGGACGCGCCACTGCCCGTGGACACCTCCGAGGACCGTCCGCACATTGCATTCACGCCGTATCTACAGCAGCTGACAGCCCGTGTCATTGACGGGCTCGAGGATCCGCTCGATCGCGCCCGTGCTATCTATGATTACCTGACGCAGTATATTGACTATCGCTATCAGCCGCCGTACTTGCTTTTGGGATCTATTGCCGATGACTGCGCGCATTCGCTCCGCGGCGATTGCGGCGTTATGGCGCTCACGTTTATCACCATGTGCCGTATCGCGGGCGTGCCTGCCCGTTGGCAGAGCGGCCTGTATGTTGCGCCCGATTCGGTGGGGTCGCACGACTGGGCAGAGTTCTATACGCCGCAGACCGGTTGGCTCAACGCCGACGTGTCATTTGGATCTTCTGCTCGCAGGATGGGGGAGGAGTGGCGCCGCCGTCACTACTTTGGCAATCTCGACCCGTGGCGTATGGTGGCCAACAATCGATTCCAGGCAGAGTTTGAGCCCTCTTTCGACGGCATACGCGAGGACCCTTACGATAACCAGATGGGTGAGGCTTCGGTCGACGGTCGCGGATGCCGTCGGCGCGAGATGCTCCGCACGGTCGAACTCATCGAAATGCTCGAAGTTCCATTTTCGGACTAATCGGTAGAAAGCTGTGATAAACTAACTCACGCATTGTGTGCCCGAGTGGCGGAATTGGCAGACGCAGTGGACTCAAAATCCACCGTTGGCAACAACGTGCGAGTTCGAGTCTCGCCTCGGGCACCATTCATGCAAGCGAGTGTTCAAGGGGGTCAAGGTCCCTTTTTCGTGTACGTAATGTGATAACGCGCTGTACGTGTTATTATTCGCAAGGCGTTGTTCCCGCAATGCCCTAAAGAGGAACCTGAGGGTTCCCACCTTTTGGCGCCAATGAGCAGCTGACTGGTCATACAACTTAGATTCCCTTCCTCAAATCGAGGAAGTCTATGTGTACGACCTGGTTGCTGAGAAGCGCCGGGTTATTTTTTTATGAATGGAGGTAGGGAAAATAGCTAAGTCTGATGACACCCGCATCAACGACGAGATCACTGCATCTTCGTGTCGTTTGATTGGCGTCGATGGCTCTCAGCTCGGCCTGTTCGCCATCCGCGATGCCCAGCGCGTCGCCGACGATCAGGGTCTCGACCTGGTCGAGATCGCTCCCAACGCGGAGCCGCCGGTCTGCAAGGTCATGGACTACGGTAAGTTCAAGTACCAGCAGGCCATGAAGGCCAAGGCTGCTCGTAAGAACCAGTCCAAGGTCGAGGTCAAGGAAATGAAGTTCCGACCCAAGATCGACGTTGGCGACTACGAGACCAAGAAGGGCCACGTTCTGCGTTTCCTCAAGAAGGGCGCACGCGTTAAGATCACCATCATGTTCCGCGGCCGTGAGATGGCTCACCCGGAGCAGGGCCTTAACGTTCTCGAGCGTCTCGCCGAGGATCTCAAGCCTTACGCTACGGTCGAGTCCAAGCCTAAGATGGAAGGCCGTAACATGCTTATGCTGCTCGCCCCGATTAAGGGCGCCTTCGATGAGGATAAAGCGGCAAGCGATAGCAAGTAACTAGTGTTCTGTAACCGATTAAGGAGTATTTCATGCCTAAGATGAAGTCCCACAGCGGCACCAAGAAGCGTTTCCGCAAGACTGGTACCGGCAAGCTTATGCGCGCCAAGGCTTTCAAGAGCCACATCCTGAGCAAGAAGTCCACCAAGCGTAAGCGTGGCTTCCGTCAGGAGACCGAGATCGCCGCTGCCGACCGCAAGGTCATCAAGTCGCGTCTCGCCTAAGTTCGCGTTCCCGTTTTCGTTTTACCATCTAGGAGTTGATAGAACATGGCACGTATTAAGCGCGCTGTTGCCGCCAAGAAGAAGCGCCGTACCGTTATGCACCGTGCGAAGGGTTACTACGGTGCCGCTTCACGTACTTACAAGCATGCTAAAGAGCAGGTCCAGCACTCCCTGCAGTATCAGTATCGTGATCGCCGCAACAAGAAGCGCGAGATTCGTTCTCTCTGGATCACTCGTATCAACGCTGCTGCTCGCCTGAATGATATTTCTTACTCTCAGTTCATGCACGGCCTGAAGGTTGCCGGCATCGAGCTCGACCGCAAGGTCCTGGCTCAGATGGCTTACGAGGACATCGAGTCCTTCAACGAGCTGGCTACCATCGCCAAGAAGGCTCTCGAGGCCTAATAGATTCTCTTGAATCGCTAGGGGAGTGTCGCGTTGTACGCGGCGCTCCCTCTTTTTATCTGAAGCGCGGTTTACATTGCTAAAAGCGCGGGTAGATAGACACTTACAGGTGACCGATCTCTATATATTCCTGAACCAAAGGGTCATCATCTGATACGTGCGGAAGATCCGTACCAGTCTTTCTATTAGCTATAGAAAGCAATATGTTGTGTAGGACTTGTGAAGAGTGGAATTGACGTCCCACAAGGCTTCGCGGTCTGGCAATATATCTCCTTGCCGCGCGGGCCGGTCGGACCGGATCAGCCGCGGGGCGTGCACCTTGAGAACCGGATACTGCGAGGATGGACACACCAGTT
>JAQDZZ010000020.1:0-1803 GCA_027671585.1 Coriobacteriaceae bacterium AM22-12AC-r
CGAGCATGGCGAAGCCCATGGCCGGCAGGATGTTGGCGGCAACGCCGAAGCCGGCAAGGACAAAGTCAGGGATAAAGTCGAGCATACCCTGGATAGCGTCAGCACCCAGATAGAACGACAGCGAGCACAGCAGGAACGCCATGATGCAACCGGTGGAACCGATCAGGAAGTGCATCGCATAGACGCCCTTAAGGTTGCCCTGGCCGGAGAAGACATCGGCGCGGTCAACCAGAATCGGAAGGGCGGCGTTGAGGATGTTCTTCATGGCGAGACACAGCGTTGCGATGGGCATGGCAAGCGCAATGGCAGCCTCGGTGCTCTGGCCGAGCTGGATAGCGAAGGCGCAGGCGAGCACGCCGCCAATCGTCTCATCAGGCGGCACGTAGGCGCCGATGGAGATCGAGCCCATGAACAGCAGCTCCAGGCTCGCACCGATCGCGAGACCAGACTGCAGGTCCCCCAGGACCAGGCCCACGAGCGGGCACAGGACGATGGGGCGGAACGCATAGAGCGTACCGAGCTGGTAGTCGAACTTACCAAATGCGGCGATAAGTCCGATGAGGATTGCTTGGGTAAGCATACATCCCCCTTTCCATATAGGACACTACGAAGAGCTCAGACTCTTCGAATTCAAACGCCTAGAGCACGCTGGCGCAGTCAACCTTGGGGTCATCGGCCAGGGGTCGAATCTCGACCTCAACGCCACGATCCAGCATCTCGCGCACATCGGCTTCCTCGGCCGCGGTCAGGAAGATCTGACGAGAGACCTGACGAGCATCGGGACGCTTCTCGTCCTTGGGCTTGGTGTTGCCCAGGTTGACCGACTTGATCTGCGGGCAGCCCTCAACAAGCTGCTTTGCCTCAGCGATAGTGGCGACACAGATGATCATCTTGTACTTGTCTGTCACGCCCGAGTTGATAGCTTCGATGGCATGCTCCATATCTTTGATGACGAGCTTGCAGCCGGCAGGCTTGCCCATCTTGAGCGTCGTCTTCCACACCGGGTCGTTGGCGACCTTATCGCCCACGCAGAAAATGCAGTTGGAGCCGAGGCCCTGAACCCAGGAAACTGCGACCTGGCCATGAAGCAGGCGATGGTCAACGCGAAGTAGCTGAATCATAATGTGACCCCCCAAAGGTCTTGCGCCGTCTTACGGCATGTCAATAGGTGCTGCGGATTAGAACTCTTCTTCCTCGTCGTCATCGACCAGCAGGTCGTTGACAAACTTCACGCGCGTATCGTCCGCAGCGACGATGGCGCGAATCGTCTCCTCAACCGGCGCCGACTCGTCAGAGAACAGCAGCTGGATGAGCAGAGGAAGGTTCATGTTGGTAACGAGGTACGTGCGGGGACGCGCCTGGACGACCTTGGTGAACTCGTTGTTGACGCTGCCGCCAAAGAGATCGGTGCAGACAACGACATCATCGTCGGCAGACATGCCCGCCAGCAGTTTTTGGGCCTCCTCGGCCACGTCCATGCGGTCATCGACGAACATCGAAAGATCGTGGACGTTGTCGCGCGCGCCCGAGAGCAGCTCGACGCTCTCCTTGATGCCGGTAGCGAAGTGCGCATGGCTGGCGATGATGTACTGTCTCATTCTGTGTTCCTCTCAATAGCCCGGCACGTTCCCGCACCCGTTTTCTTTAGTAGTCGAACTGGTGATAGTAGCGACGATACTTGAGGTTGTGCTTGGTGACCGTCTCGTAGTAGCGAGCCAGGCGGTCGGTCACGAGCACCGTCAGAATCCACGGGGAGACGATGACGCGGAACTCGTCGTCAAGGCCGGGGATCGCGAACTCGGC
>JAQDZZ010000021.1:0-1589 GCA_027671585.1 Coriobacteriaceae bacterium AM22-12AC-r
CGACAGACACTATGACCCAATCCGAGGGCACTAAAAAGATAGGAGCCCCCGCTCGTGACCGCGGGTCGGGGCTGCGACAATGATGTTGAAGTGCCATAGGCGCAGCCGCGCCGCAACGAGGTTGGGAGGCTCCCATGCCAAAGTATTCTACCGCGTTCGGGATGGACGTCCACCTGAGGTCGACCACCGTCTGCGCCCTCGACGCGGACACCGGCGAGGCCGTGACGAGGAGGTTCCCCGGCAACCCCTGGGGCGAGATCGCCGGGTGGATGGGTGGGTTCCCCGGGCCGTCGCTCGCGGCCTACGAGAGCGGCTACCCCGGCTTCGCCCCGCAGAGGGAGCTCGCCGGGCTCGGCGTCGAGTGTGTCGTCGCCGCGGTCTCGAAGATCCCCAGGTCGGCCGCCGACTCGGCCTCCAAGAACGACAGGAACGACGCCGCCAGGATGGCCAAGGCGATACTCGCCCACGACATCTCCCCCGTATGGGTCCCCTCCCCCGAGGTCGAGGGCATCAGGGACCTCGCCGGCGCCTACGACGGGGCGACCGCGCGCCTGGCGACCGCCAAGCAGCGGCTGCTCGCCTTCCTCGCAAAGCGAGGGTTCGCCTACGGCGGCACCACGCCCGCCGGCAACCCGAGGAAGTACTGGACCTACGACTTCCTGAGGTGGCTCGACAAGGTCAGGCCGGAGGACGATGGCGGGGTTCGGACGCTCGCCGCTCTGAGGAGCGAGGTCGAGGCCGCGGCGGAGGCCCGGGCGGATCTGCTCTCCGAGTACAGGGCGGCCGTGGATGCCAGCCCGATCGCCGCGGAGGTGGCCGCCCTCCAGTCGATCAAGGGCTGCGCCTTCGCGCTGGCCGCAGCCTTCTCGGCCGAGGTCGGCGACTTCACGAGGTTCCGTTCCGGAAGGCAGGTCACGGCCTATTTCGGCCTCGCGCCGAGTCAGAGGTCGAGCGGCGACTCCGTGCGGCTCGGAGGCATCAGCGGTGCGGGCAACGCGCTCGTGAGGAAGCTGGCCGTTGAGGGTTCATGGTGCTACGCCGCGGCGCGGCACCAGCCGAAGCTCATGCCGAGGGACACGGGCGTGCCCCTCGAGATAAGGATGCACGGGAGGAAGGGATCCGAGCGGCTCCTGCGGCGGCGCGAGGAGATGCTCGCCCGCGGCATGCCCCAGGCGAAGGCTAACGCGGCCACCGCGGCCGAGCTCGTGAGGTGGCTCTGGGCCCTCGGCATGATGTGCCGGGAGGGCGCGGAATAGACATAGCCCCCGCCCCGGCGAGCCGGGCGGCCTTCGGGGATACCCCCTATTTCGCTGTGCGCGCGGAGCCCTCCGCATGCGCCTCGACAGACTTGGGGAACCCCGCCGAAGGAATGGAGTGCGGGCCGACAGAACGGTATCCGCGGATATGAGACTGAGCCGAAGGCGTCGATGACATGCCGGGGGCGGACCGGGACGGGTTAACGGCAGGCCCCGCCGACCGATTGCAAGCGGTCGGCGGGGCCATTGTGGCTCTTGACAGCGGATTGGGTCATATGAGCGAAAACCCGCCAGAGCGAGCAAGGTGCCTTGAAACGAGGCGGCATTGACCTT
>JAQDZZ010000022.1:0-1546 GCA_027671585.1 Coriobacteriaceae bacterium AM22-12AC-r
TGGGCATCGTCGGCGCGTTCTTCGGCGTGCTGGCGTAAGGGCCCGGCTGCATAGATTTTCGTTGCAACCTGGAAGGGGGATGGAGCAGGCCTATGCCCTCCATCCCCTTTTTGTATAGAAGGAGTTCGTATGTTCGCGAAGGATCGCGAAGCAATGCGCCTGACGCCGGCAGAGGTCAGGCTGATTCTTATTGAGTCCCTGCAGTGGTGCGCCAACAACGCGGTCTACTTTTTGGGGCTTATCGGTGCGGCCACGTATGATCTGGCCGGCACGGCCTTTTTGGTTGCTGCCATTACGCTCGTGCGCAATCTTATGACGTCGGCGGGCAATATGGTGTCGGGCTCGGTCATCGATCGCTTTGGACCGCGTCGGACGTCGTTTGTGACGTGCGTGATTACGGCAGTGCTATCGCTTGGCGTGGGGTTAGCGCCGTTGTCTGTCCCCGGGCTTGTGTTTGCCGCGTGCGTCTTGGGACTTGCGGGCGGCTTTATCAACACCTGCACGCATGCGTTTCCGGGATACCTGGAGTCGACCACCGAGGGCCGTACCCGCGTGAACGGTCTCATGGTGTTCTACAGCAATATCGCCTATACCGCTGGCCCGCTGCTCGGTGGTGCCATCGTGAGTTGTTTTGCCACGCAATCGGTCTATCTGCTCATGGCGGGCATGATGGGTGTGGCGGCTGTGCTCTCCTTGGGCTGTCACGAGTGCGTTGTTCCCGCAAAAGGGGGGAAGCCGAAGGGCGGTATTCTGGGCGGCATGGCCGAGGGTGCGCGACTTACGTTTCGCGATCACGACCTGCGCCTCATCTTTATCTCGGGCTTTTTGGGTTTCTTTGCGTTTGGCGCGTTCGATTCGCTGGAGTCGTTGTTCTACCGTGATGTGCTCAACGTGGATATCGTCTGGCTGGGCTGGCTGTCCTCGGTCGTGGGCCTTACTTCCTCGGTGGGTGCGTTCATCCTGACCAAGCTTTCTGCTCGCCATGTCAACCTGCGATTGCTGCTCGGCGCGCTCATGGCCGTGGGCATTGGGTCCATGGTGTACGTGGGCACCGATATGCTGGGGGTCGCGATTATCGGTCAGGCGATTAACGGTATGGCCTGGGGATTCCTGGAACCGCTACAGATGATCTTGATTCAGGAGCGCGCCGACATCAAATACCTGGGGCGCATTACCGGCTTTGTGCGTTTTGGCCTGATGAGCGCCGGCGTGCTGCCGCTGCTGGCGGCTCCGTTTTTGGCGGAGGCTTTGGGCGTCCAGGCGGTGCTGTTTGGGGCATCGACCATTATTGCGCTGGTGGGAACGCTGTTCTTTGTCGCACAAGGGAGGCGTCGGCGGTGTTAGCTATACATTCAATTCTAATTTAATACCACTCACCAGAGAATTTCGACCGTTCACCGAGGATTGGAATAGATTGATAAGTGGTATTAAAAACACGTTAGGTGTATGTCTATAATTGGTATCGAAAAGAAACGCGATGTATAGATTCGCGTACAGGACAGAAAGGAGAAGCAAATGAAGGAAACCGAGAAGATCGAGATCATGC
>JAQDZZ010000023.1:0-1342 GCA_027671585.1 Coriobacteriaceae bacterium AM22-12AC-r
TTTGGATATAACTAGAGCTGTCAGCAAGCAGCGCCCGTTACGGAAGGGCGCTGATAGATTCGGCCGAAAGGCCCGAAAGAAAGGTAGGAGGCCATGACGAAAGGTCTGCACGTGCCTTCCGAGATCGGCAAGCTCAGGAAGGTCTGCCTGCACCGTCCCGGCGACGAGCTCCTCAACCTGCCGCCCGACGAGCTCGAGCGACTCCTGTTCGACGACGTCCCGTTCCTTGAGGTCGCGCAGCAGGAGCACGACACCTTCGCCCAGATCCTGAGGGACCAGGGCGTGGAGGTGCTCTACCTCGAGAACCTCGTCGCAGAGGTGTTCGACCAGGTCCCCGGCGCCCGCGCCGAGTTCACCGACCAGTACATCGCCGAGGCGGGCATCCGCGGCCAGCACATGCCGCAGATCGTCCGCGAGAAGCTGGACTCCATCGAGGACAACCTCGAGTTCGTCAAGAAGACCATGGCCGGCATGACCAAGGCCGAGATCGACATGCCCCTCACGGCGTCCACGACCCTCGACTCCCTGGTCAACTCCGAGTCCGAGTCCGACCTGATCATCGACCCGATGCCCAACCTCTACTTCACCCGCGACCCGTTCGCGGTCGTCGGCGAGGGCGTCAACCTCAACCGCATGTACTCGGTCACCCGCAACCGCGAGACCCTGTACGGCAAGTACGTCTTCAAGTACCACCCCGACTACAAGGACGTCTCCCTGTACTTCCGCCGCGACTGCCAGTTCCACACCGAGGGCGGCGACGTGCTGAACATCAACGAGAAGACCCTCGCCGTCGGCATCTCCCAGCGCACCCAGGCGGCCGCCATCGACGTCATGGCCCAGAACATCTTCTGGAACTCCGACTCCAAGGTCGAGCGCATCCTGGCCTTCGACATCCCCGTCTCGCGCGCCTTCATGCACCTCGACACGGTCTTCACCCAGATCGACGTCGATAAGTTCACGATCCACCCCGCCATCATGGGCACCCTGCGCGTCTACGAGCTGACCGCCGGCAAGAACCCGGGCGACGTGAACATCCGCCTGATCGAGGACACCCTCGAGCACGTCCTGGAGGACGCCACCGGCGTCGACCAGGTCAAGCTGATCCCCTGCGGCGGCGGCGACCCGATCGCGGCCTCCCGCGAGCAGTGGAACGACGGCTCCAACACCCTGTGCGTCGAGCCCGGCAAGATCTGCGTCTACGCCCGCAACACCGTCACCAACGACGTGCTGTACAAGGAGGGCCTGGACCTTCTCGTCGTGCCCTCCGCCGAGCTCTCCCGCGGCCGCGGCGGCCCGCGCTGCATGAGCATGCCCTTCTGGCGCGAGGACCTCTAAGGTTTTC
>JAQDZZ010000024.1:0-1064 GCA_027671585.1 Coriobacteriaceae bacterium AM22-12AC-r
CGGCGTTGCCGCCAACATCCTGCCGGCCATGGGCTTCGCCATGCTCGGCCGCCTGGTGCTCACCAAGCAGCTCGTGCCCTTCTACTTCCTGGGCTTCCTGCTGTGCTCCTACGCCAACGTGCCCGTCCTGGGCGTCGCCCTGATCGCCATCATCATCGGCATCGACAAGTTCGACCTGCTCGGCCTGGGCGGAGCCCAGCCCCAGCTCTCCGCGGAAGGGGATGAGGACGATGACTTCTAGTCCCGAGAACAAGATCACGCGCTCCGACCTCGTCAAGAGCGCCGTCAACGTCGGCGCCCTGGGCATGGAGTTCTCCTGGACCTACTACAAGCAGATGAACATCGCCTTCTGCCTGATGGTCGCCAACATGCTCAAGAAGATCTACGCCGGCCGCCCCGACGACTACGCCGAGGCCCTGCACCGCCACTGCGCGTTCTTCAACATCACCGTCCAGTTCGCCCCGTTCGTCGGCGGCATCGCGATGGCCATGGAGGAGAAGGTCGCCCGCGGCGAGATCGAGCCCGAGAGCGTCAACGACGTCAAAGCCGCCCTCATGGGCCCGCTGTCCGGCATCGGCGACTCCATCTTCCTGTCGACGCTGCGCGTGGTCGCCGCCGCGGTGGGCATCAGCCTGTGCCAGGCCGGCAACCCCTTCGGCCCCATCGCCTTCCTGCTGATCTACAACGTCCCCGGCTTCGCGCTGCGCGTCTGGGGCGCCGTCAAGGGCTACGAGCTGGGCGTGGGCTTCCTGGACGAGGCCCAGAGGACCGGCCTCATGCAGAAGATCATGACCTGCGTGGGAATCGTGGGCGTCATGGTCGTGGGCGCCATGTGCAAGGACATGTTCTGGGCCAGCATCCCGGTGGCCATCGGCTCGGGCGAGGATGCCCAGACCCTCCAGGACATCCTGGACGGCATCATGCCCGGCATGCTCGGCATGCTCGCCTTCTGGCTGTACTACTGGCTGCTGTCCAAGAAGATCAACCCCATGGTGCTGATCGTGGCCACCATGGTCGTGGGCATCGTCGGCGCGTTCTTCGGCGTGCTGGCGTAAGGGCCCGGC
>JAQDZZ010000025.1:0-966 GCA_027671585.1 Coriobacteriaceae bacterium AM22-12AC-r
ACGATGACGCGGAACTCGTCGTCAAGGCCGGGGATCGCGAACTCGGCGGTGTCGATGATGTTGATGTCGGTGTCGCCGGTCACGCCGCGGGTCAGGAACGCGCGGACGCGCTCGTCGAGCTTGCGGTTCTCGTCCTCGCCCATGAACAGGAAGACGGGGACGCCCGGCTCCACGAGCTCGAGGGTGCCGTGGAAGAAGTCGGCCGAGGTGATGTAGCGGGTGCGCTTCCACTGCATCTCCTCGAGGATGCACATCGAGAACAGGATCGTCTCGCCCCACAGGGCGCCGGAGCCGATGAACATGGTGTAGGGGGCCAGGGCGTACTTCTTGGCGAGCTCCTCGGCGCGCGGCTCGAAGCGCTTGCGGATATCGAGCATGTCCTTCCAGATGTCCTTGGTCTGCTCGATAAACAGGTCGAACTTGGGGAAGCAGCCGCGGCGGTTGAGCAGGCGCAGGCCGAAGCAGTCGGCGAGGTAGTAGCCCTTCTCGCAGCCGCCCGAACCATGGTCAGAAGCCATGGCGACGCAGTTCTCGGCACCCACAGCCTGGCCGATGGGGCCCTCGGGCTTGGTCATGGCGTAGACGCGTACGCCCATCTCCTTCATCTTCTTGACGGCCTCGAGGACCTCGGGGGTGGTGCCGGACTCGGAGGCGGTGAGCACGACGGACTTCTCGGTCATGCGCTTGTGGCCCATGACGTTCCACTCGGCGGCGTGGATCAGGTAGACCTCGAGGTCGCGGTCGCCGAACTTGTTCATGAGGTACTCGAGCTGCATGAGCTCGTCCCAGGTGCCGCCGACGCCCATCAGGAACACGGCGTCGTAGCCCTCGTCGGCGACCTTGTCGGCGAGCGCGGTCATCTTCTTGCCGGTCTCGTAGAGCGCCTTGCCGTCCTCGAGGTAGCCCTCCTGGTCGAAATGCATGATCTCGATCTTCTCGGTTTCCTTCATTTGCTTCTCCTTTCTG
>JAQDZZ010000026.1:0-849 GCA_027671585.1 Coriobacteriaceae bacterium AM22-12AC-r
TGAACTGCGCCCCAATTCTTGGACGGGCTAATAAGCGGCCTACGCCGCACATAGGGACTGATTCCGGAATTCCTCCGGGGTCAGTCCCTTCAGTTTAACCTGCCTCCTTCTCGTGTTCCAATGGATGATGTATTCGTCCAGGTCTCTCTTGAAGTCTTCGAAGCAAGGCCATTTTCTTCCGCGAAAGAACTCGTCCTTCATATGGCCGAACACCTGCTCCGTCGCGCCGTTGTCGATGCAGTTGCCCTTCCGGGACATGCTCTGCACCACGCCGGCCTCCTCCAGCCGCTTGCACCACCCGGCCTGCTGGTACTGCCAGCCCATGTCCGAGTGCAGGACCGGCCTGGAGCCCTCGGGCATCTTGGACACGAGCTGGTCGAGCAGCTCGTGCTGCTGGGCCATGTTGGGATGCAGCGACGTGGACCAGGCGACGATCTCCTTGCTGCCGAAATCGTAGACCGGCGCGAAGTAGGCCTTGCCCCAGGGCTGCTTGAACTCGGTGACGTCGGTGCCCATCTTCTCCCACGGCCCGTCGGCGGCGAAGTCCCTGCCGATGACGTTCTCGAAGGTCTTTCCGACCTTGCCCCTGTACGAGTTGTACCTGTGGTAGTCGGTCTCGCGGCGGATCCCGCAGCTGATGCCCATCTCGCGCATCATCTTCAGCGTCGTCTTGTCGGCTATGCGCACGCCCTGCTCGGCGCGCAGGCACATGGCGATCTGCCTGTGGCCGCACCCGTTGGCGGTGCGCGAGAATATCTCGGCGGCGGCCTCCCAGAGCTCGGGCCTGGTGGGAGCCTTCGGGTGCGACAGCGCGTAGTAGTAGCTCGACCTCGCCAGGCCGGCGCACTC
>JAQDZZ010000027.1:0-767 GCA_027671585.1 Coriobacteriaceae bacterium AM22-12AC-r
ATCAAAACCACCCCTAAAAGGGGTGGTTTGCTCTTAGGGTATAACCCTTGGATTTCCGGCACGCGTCTAAAGGCGCCGGCCCTCACGGGGTTCGGGCCGCACTGCAGGTTGACCCGTGACGGGCCGGTCAAACCGGCGCTATTTGCGCCCCGGCCCCCTATCGAAGGGGTCCTCGTACTCCTTGACGCTCAGCCGGTCGAGCGCGATGTCGGCCTTCTCCTGCTCCCGGATGTACTTCGCGATCGTCGCCTCGTTCAGGCCGACGGTGGAAACGTAGTAGCCCTCGGCCCAGAACTTCCTGTTGCCGAACTTGTACTTCATGTTCGCGTGCCTGTCGAATACCATCAGCGAGCTCTTCCCCTTCAGGTAGCCCATCACGCTCGACACGCTGTACTTCGGCGGTATCGCCAGCAGCATGTGGACGTGGTCGGGCATCAGGTGCCCCTCGATGATCTCTATCCCCTTGTACTGGCAGAGCTTCCTGAAGATCTCCCCAAGGTCGGACCTTATTTGGTTGTAGATGACTTTGCGCCTATACTTCGGCGTGAACACGACGTGGTACTTGCACATCCACTTCGTGTGCGACAGGCTGTAGGCCTTCTGGGCCATACGCCACCACCGCCCTCTCGACTCGGATTCCTTGCGGCCTGAACAATCGCAAGTGTCCGGCGAGGGGGCGGCTTTGTAAAGCCGGTTGTCCCCACCCGCATAGCGGGTGGTTTCTGATGCGGCGCGCTGCGCGCCCCGCACAGGCTAAAGCCTTTAAA
>JAQDZZ010000028.1:0-604 GCA_027671585.1 Coriobacteriaceae bacterium AM22-12AC-r
TGAACTGCCTCCCATTTCTTGGACACAAGAAATGGGAGGCTTTTTTATGGCTGGAAACGCTTTGTACGACGTCGGGATGAGGCTGCGAGCGGCAGAGCTGCACGACGAGGGGCACGGCCGCGCGGCGATCGCGGCCCTTCTCGGGATGCCGGAGGAAACCGTGAGAGAATGGCTGTGCACCTACAGGTCTGCTGGTATCGAGGTTCTGGCCATGATGGGAAAGAAACACACCGCCTATTCGTTCGAGACGAAGCTGGCCGCCGTCAGGGCGGTCGTCGACGAGGGCATGACGAAGCCCGAGGCCATGGAGAAGTTCGGGATAGCCTCGCCAAGCCCTTTCAAGAAATGGCTGAAGGCCTACAGGGAGGAGGGCCCGGAGGCGCTCGGGCCAAAGCCCAGGGGGAGGCCGAGGGGGTCCGGCTCCCCGTCCGGGGAGACGACGCGCGAGCAAGAGCTCGAGCGCAGGATCAAGAGGCTCGAGGCGGAGAACGCCTACCTAAAAAAATCGATCGCCCTGAAGGCGGAGAAACGCTCTCGAACGGCGAAAAGGCCGCGGTCGTGAGCGGGCTTTCAGGGCAATACCCCCTCGCCGACCTGCTCGAGT
>JAQDZZ010000029.1:0-541 GCA_027671585.1 Coriobacteriaceae bacterium AM22-12AC-r
TGACTTGAAGAAGGGGGAGGCCTCGCGGCCTCCCCCTTTTTTGCGTTCTAGAAGCTAACATTTGCCCTTTCTGTTTTAGGAGTGCTCGGATTGACTTTAGTCGAGGGCATCGTTGTCGCTTGCGGTGAGGTAGAGCCGATCTTTTTGTTTATGTCGCGTTCTGGTGGCGATCAGCCGGCTCCAGGGTTCTGTCGCCACGTATATCCGGACGGATCTTTTGCTCCTTATTTCCAGTAAATCAATTAAGGGGCGTTGTTTCAATCAAATACACTCCGCCAGCGGGGGCTCTATCTAATTAGTGATAGAGCCCCCGCTGGCGTTTTATAGGTTTGTTAACGTTGTCCTTCAATTTATGATGGGCTAACTAGCGGAGACCGACGAGGGTATAAAGATGATATGTCTACAGTGGACAGCAAGATTCCCGAGGTCATACGGTCTGTCCGAGGTTTATGACCATATGTGCGACTCTGAGCAACTCGGAGCCCAGTTAATTAATTTGTGAACAAAATATGGAGTGCGCGATTCCCGCCCCCGGCGCCCC
>JAQDZZ010000003.1:0-272349 GCA_027671585.1 Coriobacteriaceae bacterium AM22-12AC-r
CCACGACACCGTCACCTCTCCGTCGCCGGTCGCCTCGGCAGCGGCCTCCGGGGAAGGAACCAATTTACAAGTTAAATAATCGTCAGACGTAAAGTTATTCCAACGACCGTTGGCATAAGCCTGAACAAGGAATGTATATGTCTTCCCGTTTTCAAGCCCATCGATTTCATAGGAAGTTCCTGTGCAATCATACGTATAGGTATTAAACCCACCATCGCTCTTGCGCAGAGCAATTGCATACTTAGATGCATTGGGGACTGAATCCCAGCTCAACTTGATTTTACCGTCATGCATCTCGGAAACCACCGGATCAGGTTTAGCTTCCTTCGAAAGGCCAAACTGGTTAGCAATAGCCAGAGCATCTGCCTGGCCCATTTTTTGAAGGTATAGCGAATTGGCCAAAAGTCCGGCATCATAACTGTTGTCGATAAAACCATGTTCGACCAAAACTGCAGGAATGCCATATTGGCGACAATTTCTTATGACAGAAAGACTATCGGCGTTGCTGCCGTCAGGATAATAGAGCTGCGTACCGTTTAAATCGTAATAATCATTTTTTGTACCACGGTTAACGAGGCCAACAGATACAAGCCTGTTTAGAACATCTTGGCCCAGAGACTCTCCGAGTTCATTAAATGAAGAAAACCAACTAGCTTGCCTCGGAATCCAAATTTCCGCTCCGGTGCCACCGCCTGAATTGATGTGAAAACTCATGAACAAAGATGCGTTGTTGTCTCTTGCAATTTGGGCGCGAGCAATAAGTTCGTTTGTAGTGTTGGCAACGCCAGTAACGGAAGTGTCAGAATCACGTGTCATAATAACTCGAACGCCAGCGTACTTCTGGAGTTCATCGCGGCAATAACGTGCAATTTGCAACGTAAGATCCTTCTCACGAAGACCATTGCCGATGGCGCCGGAATCCCAACCGCCATGACCAGCATCTAAAACAAAGACCCAGCTACGCGCCCGTGCAGAGTTCTCCGAAATGACATCAACGGCGGATTCCAACGAATCAAACGAAGCACCTGTGTCGTCAGTAAACACGGACTCAAGCTGATCATCCGAGTCGCCATCAGACAGCAATCGATACGGTGCAGCCACTTCACCGGCGCTAAACATCTGATCAGAAATTTCATCAGGAAAAATACGAGTTGCTCCAGAGGCATACTCCACCTTAAGCAAGGAATAAACGCCAGCGGTAGAGACGCTCGAAGAGAAAAGATATGTGTTGTCAGCACTGGAAGTGACATCGAATCGGATAAGGGCTTCAGACGCAGTATTTGCACAATACAGTGCCACAGGCTCATCCGACGGCGTCCCGTCAAAGCCCAAAGCAACTCTTTGCGCATCTCCGAGGTCAACGTGACTCTTCTCGATATAAATAAACGAAAGGTTATCTACATCTGAGCTATCGGCAAAAGCGTTAACGGGATGACCAAGAAAAAGAGAAAGAAGTGACATAGCAAAGATTGCGGTCAACAAATAGCGCTGGATACTCTTTTGCATATACAGTCCTTAAAAGAAAAAGGCGGCCAGAAGCCGCCTTTTAATATCTATCGAGTGGCGTAAAAAGAAAGAACAGCGTCAGCAACATGATGCCTATCGGCATCGCTTAGACCATAGTACATAGGCAACCTGACAAGCCTATTGCTTTCAGAGGTAGTAAACCTGTCTTCCCCGTCAAAACGACCAAACATCTTTCCTGCAGGCGCATCATGCAAAGGAATGTAATGGAAAACAGCTTGGACACCATGATCCTTAAGGTAAGAGATAAAATCACCGCGTTCCTTAAGATCTTTACACTTGATGTAAAACATATGCGCGTTATGTTCGCAGCCTTCAGGAATATAGGGAAGCTCAATCTTGCCGGCATCTGCAAGCGGCTTTAAAGACTCCTGATAAAAATGCCAAGTTGAGAGTCGATTCTCATTAATTTCATCAGCATGCTCCAGCTGCGCCCAAAGATAAGCCGCATTCATGTCAGAAGGCAGGTAGCTCGACCCACGATCAACCCAAGTGTACTTGTCTACTTGACCCCTAAAAAAGCGCTGACGATTAGTCCCTTTTTCGCGAATAATTTCAGCACGATCGCAGTAACGCGAGTCGTTAATAGAAAGCGCGCCACCTTCGCCCATCGAATAGTTCTTAGTTTCATGAAAGCTATAGCAACCAAAATGACCAATAGTGCCGAGAGCCTCACCCTTATAAGAACTCAAAACACCCTGTGCCGCATCTTCAACGACCAACAAGTTGTTGCGTGTAGCGATGTCCATGATTCGATCCATATCACATGCAACGCCAGCATAATGCACAGGAACGACAACCTTGGTTTTATCAGTTATCGCCCTCTCAATGGCATCGGGATCAATATTCATTGTGTCAGGGCACACGTCAACAAACACCAAAGTGGCGCCGACCATTTGAAATGCCGTAGCAGTAGAAGAGAAAGTGAAGCTAGGCAGAATCACCTCATCACCAGGATGTAGGTCGCATAAGATTGCTGCAAGCTCAAGCGCGCTCGTACCACTAGTCGTTAGCAGGATCTTATTGGAATTAAAACGGTTCTCGAGCCATTCGCTACATTTTTTGGTAAAAGGACCATCACCGCAAATCTTACGATTGACAGCGCAGGCCTCTCGAACATATTCCATTTCCGTGCCCACATAAGGCGGGAGATTAAAATTGATCATATAGCAGCCCCAAATGAATATAGTCCGATACCAAGCAAAATAAGAAGCAGTGAAATCCACTTCCGTCGAGACATTTTCTCATGAAAAATCGTAATACCGAATATTGTCACATATATGTAGCTGGTGGCTTCCAACAACGGACCCATGGAAAGGGGAATCCCTTTATAAGCAAAAATCGAAAGAAAGGTTGTACAAACGAAAAGGAAGTAAGCGCAAATCACTAGAGGGTTCAGATACTCTCGAACCCTGCTGTCATACGTCTTAAGAGCAGCCTTCTTAAGCATTACTTGAGATATTGCACTAATAAAAACACCGAGAAGAAGGAGTAGGGCATATCGAAAATCCACAGCACTTCCCTCCTAAGCAGCATCGGAATCTGAAGAGGCAAACAAAGCCACGCCAATTAATACAATAATGCCTCCGGCAACCTGAAGAAAGCCAAGCTGCTCCTTAAAGACAATTACACCCCATACCATGCCCCATACAACTGTAACGGCGCGATTGGCATAGGCTGTCGTTAATGGCAGTCGTTTAATAATTTGTTGCCAGCAAATAGCATAAATGCCAAGCAGCATGATAATTCCGGCATAGCAGACACAAAAACCAAAAGATAGAAAAGGATAGCCTGCCGCAAGCTTACTTAAGATACCGCTACAGGAATACAAAACCAATAGCAGATGAAGCGCTAAGAAAACGCGTCCATTTTTCAATTTCTATACGCCTCGCTTCGGCAAGTACTTTTCCAAATTATCAATCAAATCTGAAGTCAGGATATAGAAGCCGTATCTGCTGCCGCTATCGACAATTTCATGCTCCATGTCATTGTCCACAGAACTTCGCTCGACCCTCACATGCCTATCGCATTCTGCTTGTCGAAGCATCGCTAAATCTTCAGCATCAAAAATAAATCGAATCATGGCGCATTCAGGATGCTCAGAGACACTCAGGTCGGGCTCACGCCCAGTAGCAACAGAAATTACTGCACCCAAGAAATCAACTCCCGTTGAGAGTTCCACGAGATCGCTGCCGATACAGTCGCCACCCATGCGGCTACCAATTTCGACAATACGAATATCCTCATTCTCATTAACCAAAATCTCTGAATGAGAAGCGCCGAATTCAACTCCCAAAGAATCTAGGGCGTGAGAAACAACTTCAATGATTTTGGAACGTAAGGAATCTGAAACGGGTGCAGGCTGTAAGTGACCAGTTTCAATGAAATGCGGAGCTCCAGTTGTGTATTTCCTCGTCAGTGCAAGAAAGTGATGCTCGCCTTTCCAAGAAACAAATTCAACACTAAATTCAATGCCAGTAAAAAACTCTTCAACGACACATGCCTTAGAAAAGGAAACATTGATTGCAGCGCGGACGGCATCCTCAAGTCCTTCTGAAGACTGAAGCTTAGTGATGCAACGGCTACCAGACCTGTCAACAGGCTTTACGATTATTGGGTAAGTGAGATCTAAACCATCAATATCTGTAAGGTCGGTTACCTGGTAGCTTTTAGGAGAAGGGTCTCCATTTTTGAAAAAGGCCTCACGCATTAAGTGCTTATTTGTGGATGCGTCGATGCAGTCAACTGAATTGGCACACAGACCGAGTTTGTCGGCAACCTTAGAAACAGTAATGTTGCCGAGATCCGTACCGATAGAACAAATGCCATCAATACCGATAGAGTTACACTTCTCAGCAATTTGATCGATTTCAGTAATACTAATAGGATAGAAAAAATCAGCAGTGCGCTCGCCAATATCGCCGCACTCCCATGCGAAGACATGCGTTTCGAAGCCAAGTTGTTTGGCCTTAAGAATCAATGGATTTTGAAAATCAGACGCACCGATAATAGCGAGCTTTTTCGACATCTTTACTTCTCCCAATTGGCCGAAGAGTTCTTTTCGAAATCATTCCAGCGGCCGCTTTCCATCTCAGCCTTATAATCGAGCATCATCGAATAATAGTCTCTATAAGCTGGAACAAAGCCGAAATCACGCTCAGCCTTACTCATATCGAACAAAAATGAAGGGGTGTTGTTCTTGAGCTCCGGCCTGTAAACGATTTTCGATTTAGAGCTGTCGCCAAATACCTCGATAACTGCACGAGCCTGATCTTCAAGCTCCAAAGGAACCCCGCTTGTCATGTTATAAAGCCCATGCGTTGAATCGCTTTCCAAAGCCATTCGATATGCCCGAGCAACATCCTTCACATAGATAATGTCTCTTGAGATATGAGGGTCTCCCCATATCTCAAGGTTCTGTCCGGACGCGGCCTTTTCGATCCAGACTTGGATAGCAGACTTGTACGGCTTACCATCAACTAAGATTGTGCCGTGAGGTCCAACGCCGTAAACCGGAGGAAAACGGAACACTGCCCCCTGAAGACCATGTTGCTGCGAATAATACTCAATCAAATCGTTGGCAGCATTCTTCGTGATGGTATAGACAGCGTGGTCACCAGTAAAGGAGAAATTCCTGGGCTCATCCTCAGTAATGGCATAGTCCTTTCTCCATGCCCCAGAGACATCACCATATGTAGTGGCAGAAATTATCTTCTTGATACCATTCGTCCTGCAATACTCGAGCACGTTCACAGTGCCCATAGTGTTCACTCTAACGTAATCGATGGCATTCTCTTCGTTAACCAAATCAGCAGTTGCATTGGCAGGAAGCAAACCAGCTAGAAGAATTACGCCCTCGACGTTATCAGCAGGGAGTTTTGAAAAATCTTCAGGCTTAGTAATATCGAGACTAATAAACTCGGCACCCATGTCTTCAAGGAAAGGACGAAGTCGTTCATTCCTACCGGTAGCAATAACTTGTTTGCCTGATTTGACAAGCTCGTCAACGGTATACATACCGATAAAACTGGTTGCTCCAATAACAATTACCATAGCTTACTCATCCTTTCCATTACACTCTTTTTCAATCACATACAGAGGTCTATTTTTAACCTCAGTAAAAATATTGCCAACGTACAGTCCAACGATTCCAATTGCGGACAAAATGAGCCCGCCCATAAAAAAGATGGAACAAAGAAGGCTAGTCCATCCAACTTGAATTCCCGGAACACAGATTTTCTGAACTATCGCTGCAATTAGAACGAGCAAGGCAACGAAGGACATTGCAAAGCCAACGTTAACCGCAAATTTCAAAGGCTTATTAGACTGGGCGGTAATAAGCTCAAACGCCATATTAAGCTTTTTCCTAAAACTATAGGAAGACTCACCTGCAAAGCGTTCATCGCCAACTATCTCTATCGCAGTTTGCCTAAACCCAAGCCACTTAATAAACATCGTGTATCCACGGTTATGTTCACGCATTGAACAATACTGAGAAATTACCGCGCGACGAGCAATACTGAAGTTGCAAAGTGAAGGATCATAACTACCGTCAGTAAAATACTCATACACTTTATAAAAAGCTCGAGACAGCGCCATGGTCAAAGCGCTATCTTTTCGCTCTACCCTTTTTGCAAAGACGACATCGAAGCCCTCCAGAGCTTTATTATAGAGCTGGGGAATGGCCTCCGGCCTATCCTGAAGGTCGCAATCCATTACGACAACCCAATCACCATGGCAACAGTCAAGACCCGCAGTGATTGCACGAATTTGGCCAAAATTACGAGCAAGCTTGATTCCATACACACGTTCATCAGCGTCGCATATCGACTGCACAACAGACCACGAATCATATGGATCGTGGTCGTCAACAAGAACGAGCTCGAAAGACGCCTCCATCTTTTCAAAAACATCAACGATTCGCTTATGCAGTTCGGGCAGCGCCTCTTTACAACCATAAACTGGAATTACAACAGAGAAATCCATAACTAGCCTTAGATTGAGTTTAATAACTTACTCATGATGCATTCGATTAAGCGAACCGTCAAATCATAGTGAAGGCAATCATCAAACGAACGCCGGGCCTATTTGATGAGCACGCACTGCTGACGAACTTCGCTTTTATTAGCGTTATTAAAACAAGGGCCAATCAGGTTGCCAGGCAGAATTTGGTGCCACATCTTATTGTCATGGGAGTTATCTCCCCAGAAAAATCCAATATGGCAATCGATAGAACCATCTGTTTTAAAGAAAATTACATCGCCCTTCTTAGCCAATCCGCTATTCAACATATCGGCAACTGTATTGAAGTGATAAACCTTACAGCCAGAGTCAATTGCATAACCATACCAGCGCCACGCATTGATATAGCCGCCGCCGCCGGGCCCCGCGCCCCACGGAGTATGGTTGTTGTTGGCTGCGACTGCATCAACGTTTACGCCGAGAGATTTAAATACATGGGCAACAAAACCAGTGCAGTTCATACCGGTGTAGCCCCCGGGCCCTGGAGCGCCATTAGGATACAAGCAAGTCTGATATGAAAAGCCACTTGAATATCGAGTACCAAGATAATAGCCATTGTATTGATGGCTCGTCAGCCAATTAACAACGGTTATGCGCGGAATGCCAAATACAGTGTCATTCGTGCCCGTCGGCTTTACACTAACCAGGTCGTCTTCATCAAAAGGCGACCATACGCCATCGAGATAAGCCTGAACGACAAACTGATAGGTCTGTCCACCGTTTAGCCCTTCAACTCTATACGAATTGCCAGTACAGTTGTATGTATAAGTTTTATAGCCACTATTCGTCTTTACCGCGATAGCATAACGCGTGGCGCCTGACACCTTGCTCCATGATAGATTTGCGCAAAGATTCCCAGCTTTACCAGTTACACGAGGAGTAATTACACCATGTGGAACTGCGTCCACGAGCAGCGCATCACCGTAAGCAGACCAGGCTCCATCTACGTAAGATTGCACAAGAAACCTGTGATTGCGTCCATTCGTAAGGCCGGAAACCGTATAGCTAGTGCTCAAACAATTAGTCGTGAACGTTACATATGAGCCATTCTTATACTCTGCAATCGCGTATCGCGTTGCATTGGGAACAAAGTCCCAAGTAAGCTGTATTTTTCCATCGCCAGGACAAGTGGCCTTAACATTTTGAGGGGAACGAACGTCCTCAAGAACGGCTTCACATAAATATGCGTCCGAGGAAGAGCTCCATCTTCCATTTACAAATGCTTGCACAAGGAAACGATAAGTACTACCAGGATTCAAGCCAGAAACCAGATACGAGGGCTCTTTAACATCAAGAGAATACGTCTTGTAGCTATTTCCAGTCTTAAGAGCAACCGCGTACCTCTCTGCTCCAGGAATCTGATTCCACGAAACAACGCAGGAGGTCGCCGTGGCTTTCTCTAAATGAGGCTTCGGAGCATTAGGATCTTCGGGAATAGCGGTAACAAGGTCCTTGCTCCCAAAAGGAGACCAGCGGCCATCAATATTAGCTTGAACAATAAATGAATACTTCTGACCATTGGTAAGTCCATTAATGGTGAATTCGGTATTAAGACAGTCATAGGTGACAGTCTTGTATCCTTTATTTGTTTTATATGCAATCGCATATCGTAATGCACCGGCAACTGGATTCCACTTAAGGTCCACCGTCCCATCGCCAACAGCAGAAACGCTAACCTTAGGAGAAACAAGAGAGTACGGCATACAGGTGATGTAGTCAGTATCCTCAAGAGCGGTCAAACGGTCGTAAATCTTTGCCCTAACATAGAACGTATATTCTTCACCGTTTTTCAAACCCTTGATTTCAACGCTAGTTTGATGGGATTTCAATCTATACGACTTACCGTTCGAACACGAAACTACATATTGATTCGCGCCGGGCACGCGGCCCCACGACAGCTCGACGCTGCCGTCGCCGGCGGTCGCCGCGGGCGCGGGCTTGACGGTCCCCTCGGGCCTGCAGCGCACGAGGCTGGCGGGGCCGAAGGAGGACCAGCGGCCGTTCACGTAGGCCTGGACGAGAAAGTCGTGGTCGTAGCCGTTGGGCAGGTCGGTGGCGGTGTAGGACGTCCCGGTGAGGGACTTGGTGAAGGTGGCGTAGGTGCCGTTGGAGAAGGCCTCCGCAACGGCGTAGCGCTCGGCGCCCTCGACGGGCTCCCAGGTCAGGGTGACCTCGCCGTCGCCGGTCGCCTCCGCCCTGGGGGCGGGCGCCGACGGGTCGGAGGGCGTCGCGGAGACCAGATCGGAGTCGGAGAAGGAGGTCCACCTGCCGTAAACGCATGCCTGCACCAGGAACCGATAGCCCGTCCCGTTGGACAGGCCGGCGGCCGTGAAGGACTCGCCAGCGCAGGAGGTCGTCAGCGTGCGGTAGCCGGAACCGGTACGATAGGCCACGGCGTACTTCGTGGCGCCGGGCACGCGGCCCCACGACAGCTCGACGCGGCCGTCGCCGGCCGTCGCCGCGGGCGCGGGCTTCACGGTCCCCTCGGGCCTGCAGCGGACGAGGCTCGCGGGGCCGAAGGAGGACCAGCGGCCGTTCACGTAGGCCTGGACGAGAAAGTCGTGGTCGTAGCCGTTGGGCAGGTCGGTGGCGGTGTAGGACGTCCCGGTGAGGGACTTGGTGAAGGTGGCGTAGGTGCCGTTGGAGAAGGCCTCCGCAACGGCGTAGCGCTCGGCGCCCTCGACGGGCTCCCAGGTCAGGGTGACCTCGCCGTCGCCGGTCGCCTCCGCCCTGGGGGCGGGCGCCGACGGGTCGGAGGATGCAGCATAAGAAACAGATTCAGCACGCCTCACTATTCCTGTTGTCGAGTTTTCAGCAATCGCCGGAGTACATACAAGAAAGAAAATAGCAGCGGCAAGAGATAGCAGACATGAAATACGCTTCATATACGACCCTCCATGAGTAACAGTCTAATTAGATGGTATCGGAAATACGAGATTCGATATGTATTATTTCGGACCAATGGATGCTTTTTGTCACAGACGGTTTCAGGCATTGTAAAATCGAAATAACGCCAATACTCCAAGCCAATAACTCGATCATGTCGTAAATTCACTTTTGCGGCTATGGCATAAGCACCAGATGCAATGTCAGTTGGGGTTTAAAACTCAATCAAAAACGACAGGCTTACAAGACGACAGACGTGACAGCTCCGATCTACAAGGCGAGCCAACAGACCGAATCGGGAAATGACTGGTGGCAGTGCAAATCCATGTATGAAGAAAAAGCCCCACTTCAGACTCATAGTAGATTGATCACCCACATCAGCTTAATTCCGCTTTCTAACAGTTTAGATAACAGGTGCTAATTCGGGAACCGGAAGGTCCCCGAATGCTATGCTCTTCCCAGCAAAACAGAGAATTAACCCGAGCGCCCACCCGGATCTTTGTTTGGCGACAATCCCTCCGGGTGGGCGTTCGGGCGGAAGGGACAGATCCATATGGGAAGAGCGAACCCCTTCAGGGCACTCGTTGCGGGCCTGACCGCCGTCCTACGACAGAGGGCCGAGAGGGGCGATGCCCCGCTGGCCTAGCGCTTCGGAAAACCGGATAGCGCGCGCGAGGGCCGTTCGGCTGAGTCTGGGAAGCGGGCCGCTAATAGCCGTACGAGATGCTATATGCGTCTATACCAAATAGTAGACAAGTATTCGTTATAATTGAATCAAAATAATAGTTGTGGCAATTATAGGAGTTCGTTATGCTGGAGTACATTGAAGATGCACGCAGAGCGCTAAATGCTAAAGCTTATTATTCAGCTCTATGTTTTTCTCTCACGCTGCCAGACGTCTGCGCTCAAGTCGAGTATCCAAACGAAAAAACAGTAAAAGTTCGGTACAGCCGTTGGATCAACCAATTTGTTGACACTTCAGCTTTTATTCATGACCAAAGTATGCTAAACGGAAATGATTTCGGAAAGTTCATCTATAAAATACGTTGCTCAATTGTTCACAGCGGAAATTTGGATCTAAATTTGAAATCTGGGCACGAAGTCAACTTCCAGCTAATCAATTCAGACTTTGGAGACGGAAGGCCTTTAGCGATTAATATAGACGCTGACAATCCAATTATCGAATTACCCATTTGTGACCTAATCACTGAGTTACTTGATAGCGTTGAAGACTACTATTCCTCGCAAAATGATAAGACGCAATTTGAAAAATACTTTGTTAACCTAGTAGATCCATTAATTATTGTAAAAGACTAGCCCAAAGGGCTAACGACTCGTCACCGTTACAGGCTCGTTAGCCCCCCCTATTTCTCAATGTCTTTCATATCAACAGACAGTCAACTCCCGAAGGACATTTCAGCAATCTAAAGCGCAAAGTACTCGCTTTCTGAGCTGAGGTTTGAGTTAAGCCATGGATCCTTGCCAACAAAGTACTCGGGCCAGCGTTGCATAAAGAGAGCCTGCTCGCACTTCCAGCGGCGCAGCTTTTCTTCGTTGCCCTCTTCCCTGCCGCGCGAGGTGAACTCGTAGTGGTACAGCTCTGCATAGGGCGTAAAGATGGTGCGGTAGCCCGCCTCCCCCCCCCTGGCGCCAAATGCCTCGACCGCGAAGCTGTCCAATTCCAGATGGCCGGCATCGGTCCAGGCTCAGCAGCCTCTGAGACGCCCGACTCGTAGTACGTGACCTTGTCTCTCTATAAACAGGCTTTCCGCACTCACAGCATAAGAAGGCCCGTGCAACAAAACACAAAGGTAGGCCAGAGCAACAAGCAGGATGCAACGGCGATGATGGTCCGACAAGACAACAGGCATGAGTACGCCGATCTACACGGCAAGCCAATAATTAGGATTGGGAAATGCCTGGTGGCAGTACTCATCGGTGTATCGAGATCAAATCCTAGCTCAGACTCATAACAGATCGAATCCCTGCAACAGCGGGAAAAGCCGACGTAAATCGCTTAAGTATGCGGCAAGCGGAGAGGGTGTATGAGCGCCGGCAGAAGACATCAAAATGCTCCAGCTCAGCCTATCAATAATGTCAGCCCATACAGCACCGCAAGAGCGCATATTTACAAGCCAAAAGACCAGCAATCAAAATGGCTGGAGAAAGTCGGTAAGGCAGTTTCACTAACTTATCATGACAATATCAAACGCATTTACCGAAAAATCGCCAAAAAAATGCCCCGATGTTTCGCTTGCATCAGAGGCGTCTGGGGCTTCATTGACAGAGTAACCGGGTCGCTGCATTTAAGAAAAGCAGTGTTCGGCCTTCATGAATCAAACACTAGTAAACGACGCTCGCACGTGTCTTTGAATCTTCTAATGAGCAAGAAGAGAGGAATCTAGGAGAGACCTAATAGTTCTTGGAATCTGGGAATCATCGAACTCACCATCTTTAAACAAGAGAGAATCATATAGTTTCTTATCGTTCTGTCTCGAAAAGACATGAGTGACCAGATGCACATCGTGAGCCTTTGAAAAACAGTCTTCATCCCTTAAAGATTCAGCAACATAACAACCGCCCCAATCAAAAAAGCCGAGATAACCCTGGCTGATAATCAAAGACGCGGTTTTCTGCTGGCTGTCAGCCGCGGCATCCTCACGGAAACCTAGTTGTCGCCGGAATTATAGTCCCCGGCGCGGACTCACCTTATCTCCCCGGTGCGGGCTCGATATCCTCTCGGATATCTAATCGTCTTGGACTATAACCTGCCCAAGCACAGTACAGCTTTTACGTGCCGCCACACGGAGCTTAGCTCGTGGACTATTTTCTAAAATATAGACCTTCAAAGCAACTTGAGTTCAAGCGCGGACAAACAAAACAGGCACTGAATACAAAACTTGTTTATCAATAGTCATCAATCACATGCGTTACCAGCAAATATCGCCCGTCTCATACACTGCGATACAATCAATCTCACCAAATGCTAAACCAGTAAGTCGAAGGGGCCAACGTGCTAACAATTCACTATGGTGATATGGAAAACGTTATCTATAATACGTCGGTTTACTTCGATAACGTCTATTCGCCCGAATGGTTTCAAGATGCTTTTGCGCAGAGAATTATTAAATCCATTGATAAGGGCGGCGTGGTTGGACCCGGCGCAATAAACACCAAGATCTTAGGCATCATCCCTCCTGAAAGGCTGTCGGGAGGCACCAAGACGCTGTTGCTCATGCACTTCATGCCTCAGAACATATACAACGCCACAACCTGTGGCGACAATTGCGCTTACTGGATTCTGAGAATCGCCGCACAGCATGATCTGACGATCAACCTCTACCATCTGATGGATTTTGGAAACGGCAAGTTCACGGCAACCGTTGCAAACACGGGTGATGTCGTTCACACGATGTTCGACCTTGTTCCTATAGCCGCAAAATGCCTAAGGGAGAACTCCTGACGCACGTTTTCGATATGAGAAGAGCCGCTTGAACGAGGAGTACCTGAACCCCACCGCTCTTGCAGCTCTTGAGGATACTTTGCCGGATCTTGGAATTACTTCGCTCTAAAGCGAGAAGTACTCACTGTCGGAGGATAAGTTCGGTCCGAGCCAGGAATCGCCATCCAAAAAGAACTCCGGCCAGCGCTGCATGAACAGGGCCTGCTCGCGCTTCCAGCGGCGCAGCTTTTCCTCGTCGGCCTCTTCCCTGCCGCGCGAGGTGAACTCGTAGTGGCACAGCTCGGCATAGGGCATTTGCCCTCCTCCAACAAAACGCTGTCACTAACTTAGTCCACCAACCTCGCCATTTGTTAAGCAACAAGTGCGAGCGGTAGGTATTGATCTACAACCGTTGGGGATTGAAAAAATGCAGTAGCCGAAAACGTAATATCTTCCGATTGGCGCGGCATAAAAAAATAGAGGGCGTCCCATAAAGAGAAGCCCCCTTGCAAAACGGCCGGACCGCTTTTCGAAGTGGGAAATATTTTGCACCAGATGCCTAGGAATCGCAAGAAGGCATATCTTCAGCGCCACACAAATACCATGCGCCGATCACTTTCGACAAAAACGAGAAGGAGGAAGTTATGACCTCCGCACCTTTATAGTAGTTGATGTTGCGATTTGCCCTAGAAATAAACTTGGAAAGCGATTGTGCTTTGTGCTTAATAACGCCTTTAGACGACACCTCTTTGTGCAGATATAGCGTTGTGACAATCTGGCGTATTCTCTCATTGCTCATCCTTGCCTTACGCTGATAAGAGCCAACCCCATCTATTTTGCTCAATGCCTTCATAACACCGTTATTTGCCCTTCGGGCATTCTCACCCGAAGCAAGACCATTAAGAATGCAACTATTGTGAGCACACGCGTTGCGGAGATCTTTTGCCGCGCGAAGCAAATAAAACCTATCGCGAAGCTCATCATCGTCAAACCGTTTGGCGCAAAACAAAATGAATGAATTAAAGGCGCCAAAGGTAATAACTTCCAGAAAGGCCCAGACAGGCATATTAAAACCACTGTATTTTGCAAGAATGCCTGCAGAATAGGCACTCGACTCACAACGTGAAATCTCTTTTTTGACCCAGTTAGTCACATTCCCCTTGCTATCAAATGTATCCTGCTCGCTTAAATAGTCTTGAACGATTTCGTAACCGTCCTCGGCATGCTGCTCTATCCTGCCCAGCAAGTCAACTTTGCAGAAGTGCTCAATATCAAGAGTGAGCGAAATCATCTCGTTTCGAAGCAACATATCAATAATCGAAAGGTCAACAAGCATCTTGAAATCTAAGTTGACATATTCACCCTTGCGTTTTCCATCAGAAACCTTTGGAAATCCGGTGCGGTACGAGCGCAAGCGAAAGTAATTGTTGTTCTTCGTCAGATACTCGACCGCCTCTGCCTCGCTCATATAGCGGAAACGGACACCCTTGCTCTTAAGATGGGAGACTTGTTCCCAAGGAGTAAGCCAAGGCTTTTGATCGCACATATCTTGTTGACGAATAGGACTATTCATTGCGCTCTCCAGCGTATTTGATGAAATAACAGATCTAATTTTATCCTAACTGTAAATACCTATTAAGCAGCCGGACGCTCATGCAAATACGTCATGGCACGCCGCCGCCTATCTCGCCTTGAGCTCGTGACAGCGATAGCCCTCGCGCTTTGCGAATGGTATCTTTGTTGCTGCGAATTAAACACGCAATACTTTAGATAGACGAAATCTGATTGGCGGGCAACGATGAATGCTGCATCTTATTATCACGGGGATTGTCGCCCCAGAAAAACCCGATATGACAATCGACGTTAGGAACAGTCTTAAAGAATATGACGTCGCCCTCTCTCGATTTAGAACCGTTCGAGAATCTCCTCGGCATTCTCTCGCAGATAGATATCTAGGTCCGGCACGGCAAACTGCACATAGCCTCTCTGTGGCGCCTGAATAACCTCTCTTTGTAGCAATTTTGCCCTAATGGAGCTGACCTCATTGGTCTTTTTACCCATGCGCCTAGCAATCTCGGATGATTTGGACTGTTGTTTGTCCTCGCACATCGCCAAAAGGTATTTGATATCGTTAGGCCCCAGTCCGGAAATCGCTGGCTCGTGAACAACATCGTGAAAACGAGCCTCTGCCAGCGCAATGCCTTCGGTGACGTCGCGCTCGCTCACAATGGCACTTTTGGCACGATGCAAGTTGGCGCGCTGCCAAATGGAATAACCGACCAGTTGCACCAGATAAGCATAGCCCTTAGTGGCCTTAGCGGCTCTCGACAGAAGATCGTCCTCTATGGTCAAGCCAGTCGCGATAAAGCTGTCGCCCATAGAGAGCGCTACCTCCACCTGGTTGATAGGCGCCAGATCTTCGGGGAGGGCACGACGCAAGAACGTAAGCGCCTTGCCGTTAATAAGATCCATAACACCGGCGGGTAAACCAGCAAAGGCAAGTGCGATATCTACTTTTTCCCCTATCAAAAGCTGAACCGTAGACGCAATGGCACGCATATCGTCAATCGGGGCGTCCTGAACTTCATCGATGGCAATAAAAAGGCCCTTGGATGACTTCGCTGCCGAACTCAGCAACTTTCTAAGGCTCGACTCTTTGGGCGCAACGTCGACTTTCGCGGAAACAAAGCCGGCGTTTACGCCGACCGAAGCATTAGTCGCAAGGGAAGCATCAGCAACCTGATCCCTCAAGTCCAGCAATAGGTTAGGGCCAGCAGAAACAATAGCAGTCTTCCATCCAAGTTCTCGCGCACGATCCCTAAGATCGCAGAGCAAAACAGTTTTTCCGGAGCCTCTTGGCCCGGCAATGCGCATGAGCCTCGCAGGTGCACCAATTCCCGCATTCAAACTCTCGGTAAACTCAAGGGCAATATCATCACGACCAATTATGCGCGGAGGCTCAGCGCCGGCAGTGGGACGAAACGGATTATGGAATGCTGTGGCGCTCACTTGTTTGCCTTTCCGGGGAATCGATTTTTGGTCAATCTTAGCTTTATAAGTTTATCGTAGACTATATCGGATTCTATCCTGTTGTATAAGTCTGTATAAACGTATCGCGGAAGTATCGAGCTATCGTGATGTATTGCAGCAAATCGCCTAGACGTTGCTATCTTCTCAGCTCATATCGAAAGTAAGTTGAGGGCTTCCAAATATCCATTTTTTAAAGCGAGAAATACTCGCTCTCAGCGGATAAGTTCGGCCCCAACCATGGATCGCCCGTCAAGAAGAACTCCGGCCAGCGCTGCATGAACAGTGCCTGTTCGCGCTTCCAGCGGCGCAGCTTTTCTTCGTTTGCCTCTTCCCTGCCGCGCGAGGTGAACTCGTAGTGGTACAGCTCGACATAGGGCGTAAAGATGGTGCGGTAGCCCGCCTCCCACACGCGCAGGCAAAAGTCCGCGTCGTTAAAACCGACGGCGAATTCCTCGTTATAGCCTCCGACCTGCTCAAATACGTCGCGTCGGACCATCTGACAGGCGCCCGTTACGGCGCTAAAGTTGCCCGGGCGCACAGCACGGGCAAGATAGCCCTCGCGCTTTGCCGAGAAGTCCTGGTTGGCATGGGCAAGTGCGCCACGCACGCCAACTAAAATGCCGGCATGTTGCACCAGATGATCGGCAAAGTAGAGTTTGGCGCCCACCACGCCTGCATCGGGACGCTGCAGATACCCCATCATCTCTTCGATGAAGTCCGGGCTTATGACCTCGGTATCGTTGTTGAGCAGCAGCAGGTAGTCGCCCTTGGCGTGCTCCACACCAAAGTTAATGATTTTGGAGTAATTGAACTCGCCCGGCCAGTACATAACGCGCGCGATGCCCTTGCCTTCGGATGCTGCAGCCACACGTTCTGGCAGGGTTTCGTAATACGCAAACGTCTCCGGGGCTTCGCTGTTGTTCTCCACCAAAACGATCTCGTAGTTGGTATACGTTGCCTTCTGGGCGATCGACATCACACAGGCGTCGAGCGTCTCAATGTGATCCTTGGTCGGAATCACAATGCTCACCAGCGGCGCAGGCTCCGGCAGCGCATAGCGCATGCGGTAGACAAACGGCGTCTCGGTCTCCTCGACCGTTCCGCAAATGCCCAGCGCGTCAAAGTGACACTGAAGCGCAAGGCGCCCGGCTTCGATAGCATACGGCTTGCTATCGGCAGAGCCATCGGCGGTCGATCCCGGATGCACGCGCCAGTGATACAGCACATGCGCAACGTGCTCAAACCGCGCGCCGGCTGCAAGGCAGCGGAGCGTCAGGTCGTAGTCCTGGGCACCCGCAACGTCTTCTGGGGACGTGCCAATGTAATCGATGAGCGTCTTCTCCACCATCAGGAAATGCGTCACGCAGTTATGGCTATAGAGCAGGTCGACGTTGAGCTTGGTCTTAAAGACCGGCTGGCCCCACTCCCCCGTTTTCTGGAACATGTCCTCATCGCAGAACAGGACCTGGGGACGCTCGTCCTCGGCAGCCTTGTTCAGCACGGCAACATAGTGGAATAACGCGTCCGGTTCCAGAATGTCGTCATGGTCCAAGAACGCGATGTAGTCGCCCGTCGCATGCTCAATACCAGCGTTGGTGTTGACCACAATGCCGCCGTTGCCGGGAAGACCGATGCGACGGATGCGCTCGTCATTGGCATCCGCCGCAAGATTGGCCACCGCATCCCATTCGGGTGAGGCGTCCATGAGCAGCAGTTCCCAGTTGTCATAGCTCTGGGCTAGCACCGATTCCAGCAGCTCGCGCAGGTAGACCCGATCAGTCTTGTAGCACGGCACCACAATGCTCACGAGCGGTCTATAGGCAAAGGCCGCCGAAGCGACACGCTGGCACGCCAAATCGGCCGGCTTTGCGCGATGCTGTTCAAACCAACGTCGATAAGCTGCGTCGTCTGCACGCGCGTCCTTCATGCGGTTCCAGCTGTCGTCGACCATGCCGTTGTACAGGCGACCATCCATGGCGCAAAAACCGCTCTGGATTAGGCCCGTGGGATCAGCCGCAATCGCGACAAAATCACGTATATCCTGGGGCATCTCAACGCTCAAATACGTTTTATTGACGCGGCATCCGTTCTGCTGCGGCACATCGATCTGCGATTCAAACACATGCACGGTGACATCGATGGCATTCATATGCGCATCGAAAATCTGGAGCTCAGGGGTGCACTTGGAGTCCCCCACCCACGTAACCTCATAGCGCCACACCGCGCCGGCGTCTGCCGGCAAATAGCGAATGGCATCGATCTCGTAGCGGCCGCAGTGTTCGCCACGCTGCGCATCGCGGATAAGCGCACACAGCGCAGACTTTGCTTTGTAGTTAATCTTGGATTCCAGCTTGGCCACGCGGCTATCGAGGCGAATGGAGCCCAACCTTTGGCCACCGGATGCAAAAACGACATCCATCGACGAGCCATCCAAAAACGGAAGCACCAAGACGGCGAGCTCGCGCCCGTAATCGGAAACGGAAGGGCAAAGCGCCAGCACGCGGCCATGATCGACCGGGAGCACCAGCGACGGCACGCAAGAACCGCTCGTCGTCGCATGGGCAAACGCTTGAGAACCCTCCCACTCAATAAGCGCGGCGACATCCTGACCGGCAAAACGAAGCAACACAAACAGACGGCCCTGACTGCGGCAAAGTGCCAAACGCTTGATACTCATCTATACTTCTCGCTTTCCCAGGGCGTTCGCTGCCATGCGTTTGCAGGCACCCAGGCGCCCAAACCTCAAGACGTCGTAATCGAACATGAGCTTCTTGCACCCACGGGCATTGGGGGCCTTGCTGGTAAGCGCCGCACGCACCATAGCGGCAACAGAAGGAGCGCATTGTGCGAGCGCAGCATCGCTGCCCACGGCAGAACCGGCAAGCGCCGTGGCAACGGCGGCAAACACCTTGCCGCAGTCCGAACCCAGCAACCTGAGCGCATCGTACAGCACCAGACCGCAGAGGAAGTACGCCAGGTCCTCGGCATGCTGTACATCGAGACCGTCGCGCTGCCAGTCAGCCATCACCGCGGAGTAAATCTTCACGTGCTCCAGCAGTCGCGTCTCGTCGTCATAGCGCATAGTGTCCATAAGCGAGCCCTTGCGCGCGACACGGTAGTCATACAGCTTGTTCGAGATAAGCGCGGTCTTACGCGAACGACCGTACACGGCAAAATCGAAGACCTGGTCCTCGCCATACTTGACGGTTTCGTCGAACACGATCCCGTTACCCAGCAAAAACTCACGCTTGCAGGCGGTGCGCCATGCAAAGGGGCGAGACGCTTCCTTAAACAGCAGGTCAGAGCTATAGCCTTCAAACGACACATCGCGCGGGCTCAGCACATAGTTAAGCCACGGATACCCCGCCTCCAGCGGATACGGATTCGCACCAAAGGTCAAAACAACGCAGTCCTCGCGCTCAAAGGCATCGACGATCACGCGGCATGCATCGGGCGTAAACCGGTCATCGGAATCCAAGAACGCAACGATAGACGCCGTGGACGCGGCGATGCCTGCATTACGCGCACTCGACAGGCCGCCGTTCTCCTTATCGACCAGCGTAAAGCGCGCGTCCTTTTCGCAATAGGTAGCCGCAATATCGCGCGAGCCGTCCGGCGAGCCGTCGTTGACCAGCACGCCTTCCCAATCGGGCATGTCCTGCGCAAGCAGGGAGTCCAGGCACCAGGCCAGGCACTCCTCCACGTTATAGATGGGAACGACAACGGAAATCTTGGGGGTAGCCATAGTCAAGTGCTCCTACTGTGCGACCGGAACGTCATCGGGGTGCGGATTATCACCGTAGGTGCGCTGATACGTCAGCACGCGCCAGACCAGCGGCAGCCCGCCAATCTTGAAGTAGTGCTTAAACGTATTGATCTTGCCCGGCTTCTTAAAGCCAAAGCGCGAATCGATATAGGCGCGGGGCGACTTGACCATCAGGCGCAAGTCGGTCTCGCCACGCGGATCGAACAGCGACAGGTCAAAGCGACCGGCATCCCAATCGGACTTGAGCTCGGGAGAGGCCTTTTTCCAAAACTGATCACGCAGTTCATCGACCAGACGCTCATCATTCCAACGGTACGTATCGACCTTCATGCGCATTAAAATGCCCTGGAGTTGAGCCTTGAGCTCGGGACGCTCGTCCAAAAAACGTTGCATCTCGGCATATTCGTCGCACACGCAAAACACCTTGTTGGGCGAATTAACGGAGCTCTTCTCGTTATCCTGGCGATAGCACAAAATGGGGTCCGTAATAAACGCGGCACGCTCGGCGCAAGCCCAAACCTTAAAGTTAAAGCCTGCGTCCTGATATGAGGCGCCCGGCGTGGGAAGGAACCGAATCTGATTGTCGTTGAGAAACTCGCACCGATAGATAGCCGACCAAATGGAAGGTTTGCGGTAGAAGATGCCCGGGCGATCGACGGGGCGATACGCGGCGCCCGTCATATGCTCGTCGATGATCCCAAACAGCTCACGGCGCTCGCTGGGCGTGGACCAATACAGGTAAAAGTCGCCCTTTACCACATCGGCATGCTCAGCATCGGCCTTGGCGACCAGCTTTTGGAGCGAATCCTCAAACATAAAGTCGTCGGACTCAAGGATGCCCACGTACTCGCCGCGCACCATCTCCAGGCCGCGGTTCATCGAGTCGCCGTAGCCGCTGTTGGCTTTATCGATCATCTTCACACGGGGGTCTCGCTCCATGTACTCGCGGATGATGTCTGGCGAGCTATCGGTGGAGCCGTCGTTGATACAGATGATCTCGATGTCCTTGAGCGTCTGCGCCACGGCGGAATCGAGGCACTCGCGCAGATAGCGCTCAACATTGCAGATGGGAACAAGCAGCGAAACTTTAGGGGTATCAGAGTTCTGCAAGAGAACCTCCTGTTGAATAGCGTGTAACAGGGTTATTTTAGCAGCCGAGTTGCGGCGAGCGGCAGCGCTTGGAATTAGAGAAAGCGCTCCAGGCAGGCTTTGAGACCGCGAGTCGAAAGATAGAACAGCGTGGCGTCTGCCATCGAAACGCTCGAGGTCGCCGCAACGAGCTTGTGGGCAACACGGCGAACGGCGCCCTTAGCAGGCATATCCGCCCACTCCGTTCCCAAAAACGTCGTGAGATCCATGTTGACGCGAGCCGCCACGCGATGGAAGTCATCGGCATCCAAGCGCGCCAGGTCGAACACAATGAGGTCCAAAAACCAAGTTATCAGCTCGCCGAAACACAGGTCCAAAAGACCGTAGGCCGACCAGTCCTCCAAGACCTCCTCAAGCATCCTCATGTGGGCGTCAAGCTTTTTGGCGCGAGCCTCGGCACTGTTGAACTCGTGCGTCGCCGATTCGCTCTCCATCACGTAGTGGTAGAACTTGTCCGGCATGACGACGGTCTTGCGGGCAAGCGCATAAGCCGCGAATTGGAAGACGACGTCCTCGCCCAAAGCCAAACCGGGGGCGAAGCGAATGCCTTCGCGATTGAGCAGCTCGCGCGAAAAAGCCGCACGGCAGGCATAGGGCTGCGCATTCGAATGGAACAGCAGTTGGGGATCACGGGCGCCGAAGGTACCGGCTTTGGGGCTCATGAGTTGCTGGACGCGTTTGGGGGCAGCATCGGCTGGTTCACAGACGCCGCCAAAAACGGCGGCCTCGGCATCTGCAGACTCCATGGCATGCAGCACACGCTCGACCGTCTGGGCATCGATGTAATCGTCGGCGTCCACAAAAAAGACGGTCTCACCCTCGGCGGCATCGATACCGGCATTTCGAGCACACGAGACACCCGCGTTTTCCTGGTCAATCACCAGTACGCGATCGTCGGTCTGCGCGATCTGGCGCAACACGTTCGACGAATCATCAGTCGAACCGTCGTTGACGCAGACAACCTGAATCGAGCGCTCGGACTGGGCCAACAGCGAATCGAGGCATCGCTGAATGGAACGCACAGAGTTATAAACGGGGACGACAATGGTAGCTTTAGGACACGAGACCTCTCCCATGCCGACCTACCCCCTCAGCGATTCGATGAGGAAGGCGGCGACCACGCCAGGGCCTCCAACCGAGGCGTAATACTTAGCGCGCCCCAAGGCACCATCCGTCGCAAAACTCGGATGCTCGTCAACCCAGCCCTCAGGATCTTTGAGAATGGCAGCGAGATTCGCGCGCTTCCACGGCTTGAGGTCGTCAAGCGAAAACTCCCCCACGTCCAAGGCCGCCTGAAATTCCTTAGCCATCTGCACCAGGAACTCCTTATAGAACTTAGGCGCTAGGCGCACATAGTTCCACATGTACGAATCGTACTTAATGAGTTGATTGAACTTGAGCATGCGCGCGACGTCATCACTTGCGTGGTCGCGGGCATAATCCTCTCGAATCCAACGCTCAATCTCGGCATACTCGGTATTGACGCAAAAGACCTTAGCCGAAGAATTGACCGAGGAATTCTCGTTGTCCTGGCGATACGACAACACGGCATCATGCAGGTAAACAGCCTTATCGGCGCACGCGATCACCTTAAAGGCAAATGACGTGTCCTGAAAGGATGCCCCCGGAGTCGGCAGGAACGTAATGCGGTTACGCTCAAGAAAATCGCGACGGTACACGGCCGACCAAATCGATGGCTTTTGCTTAAAGAACCGCGTCGTATCGCTCGGGTGCACCGGCTTGCCGCAATCCTGAGGTCTAAACATCTCGTGCAGCGAACGGCGCTCCTCGGGCTTAGACCAGTAGAAATCAAAGTTCGCCTTCGCAAAGTCGGCATTATTGGTATCGACGGCCGAGACAAGCTTTTCGAGTGCGTCGGGCGCCATAAAGTCATCGGACTCCAAGATGCCAACATACTTGCCACGCGCCATCTCCAGACCGTGGTTCATCGAGTCGCCGTAGCCGCTGTTGGCCTTGTCGATCATCTTGACGCGCTCATCGCGCTCCATATACTCGCGGATAATCGCCGGCGAGTTGTCGGTCGACCCGTCGTTAATGCAGATGATCTCAATATCCTTGAGCGTCTGCGCCAGGGCGGAATCGAGGCACTCGCGCAGGTAGCGCTGAACATTGTAAATGGGAATAAGCAGCGACAGAACAGGGCTGCCAGAGGCGTTAGTAGACAAATGTGCTCCTTAGGAAATACCTGTCGTTTCATGGTATCAAAGGGTTAGCGCGCCAGCGGGCGTTTATATAATCTATGGAGCCTCTCGCGGGCAAAGTAGCCCCAAATCATGCGGCGGGCCCATGACAGGTTCCTGCGTTTTATTCAAAGCTTGCCGTCAAGGTGCGCCGAGCCTTTACAATAGGACAGTCCCAAGGACGTATTCGATAGCTTCCGTGCAGCGCATGCGCGCCGCGCGTGAAAGGATATATTGCCCCATGCCTTCAACCCTCCTCGCCCCCATCGATAAGCTCGCCATCGTCGTCGTTACGTACAAGCGCCAGGAACTCCTGGCCAACTTGTTCGACTCCATGACCGATCTCACGGCAACGCCCTGGCGCATCGTGATTGTCGATAACGAGAATTCGCGCGAGACCGAGACCATGTGCACTGCATTCAACGAGCGCCTGGCCAACCTGTGGGGCATCGACACCGAGCAGCCCGACGCGCAGGGCGGCACCGACCGTGTCATCTACGCCCCGCAGCTCGAAAACGGCGGCGGTGCGGGCGGCTTCTCCGCTGGAACCAAATGCGCCTACGATCTAGGGGCCCAGTGGTTCTGGGTCATGGACGACGACGTGCTCGTCATCCCCGAAGGCATCGAGCGCTTGGCCAAGTGGACCGACCGCTACGATGTTATCCAGGGTTCGCGCCTGGACTTTGACGGCGGCGCCTTCTTTTGGCAGTACCAGCTCATCCTTTCGCTCGGCATCCCTAACCCCATCGCCAAGTGGGATCTGGGTCCCGAGGGCTACCGCACCATGAACCAACTGTGCTTTGAGGGCGGCATGTTCTCGCGCCGCGTGGTTGACAAGATTGGCCTGCCCGACGCACGCTTCTTTATCTACGGCGACGATGCCTGCTACGGCTACGTGGCCAGCCAGCACTTCCCCGCCGCCGTGGTCGCCGACGTGGTGCTCAAGCGCGCCCGCGCCGTCTCCAACTGGGACATCGCCGGCAAACGACAGCTCAACTCCACGAGCGACACCAACCGCTACTACATCATGCGCAACCGCGGTTATCTGGCACGCTACATGCAGATCTACGGCGACTACCACCCCGTGCTGTTCCGTCTGGGCAATGCCGCGACCTTCTGCAAGGAGTTCATTCGTCTGGCAGCAGTCGACAAATGCTTTAAGACCGGTATTCCGGCGCTGCGCCGTGGCATGAAGGACGCCCGCAAGATCGTTAAGGACCCCAACTGGAAGCCCATGCCGCCCCTGAAGGACGCCGAGTAGTAAAGGGCTTTCGCCCGCCGCTACAGTCGTTGACACACCACGGACACACGCTGACCGTCAAAACCAAAGCCCCAACGCATGCGCCCGACGGCGGGGCGCGGCACGCGGATATCATCGATGCCGTCGCGCTCGATTTCGAGCAGCGCCTGAACCGCCAACAGTTCCAGGCCCAGGGCATCGACGCCAGGGTCGTACATCATGTTGATCGTAATGAGCGGTCGCTCATCGAGCATGCCGAACGTGTCAGCCACGTCAAACACCCGACCGGTGGGAATCACCTGGATATCCCAGCGATCCGAGACGCCACTTCGCTTGGAGCTGGGATTGCAATAGCCAGGCAGTCCAAAGCAGAGCCCCTGAAGCACCAGATGATAGGCTGTCGGCATATCTGATTGGCCCACATCGATGCCCAGATCGCCGATAGCACAGCTCAAAGCTTGCTTTACAGCGTCCTCGTCTCCTCGACACAGCCCGTCATGGAACGAGTCGATAACTCCAACGTCCTCAACGGCGCACTCAAACCATTCCAGAATTACAAGACGGAGCGCCTGACGCACTTCGTTGTTAGGCAGACGCAGGGAACGAAGGCACGCGCCGTTTTCCGAATGCCCCGTCATGTCCGTCGTAAGAAATCCAGACAGATACAGCGCTGTCCAGATATCTTCGGGCTTGGCGGCATCGGCCTCCTCGGCATGCACATGCACTGGCACCTCAATAAACCCATGCGCCTCAAGTAAATCGAACAATGCGGACAGGCGCATGAGATTCCAGTCGCCGACGCATGCGCTCAGACGGTCGGCGTAACCATACAGATCTGCCCGAACGGGCGCGACGCAACCGCGATGTGCGTAGTCCACCACGCGCTCCGGGCTCGAGCAATAAAAACCACCAAGCAGATAGCCCTCGAGCCACTCACGCGCGTCATCCAGACAGCCGTTGCGACCGATGCAATCCAACAGCACTTGGACTTCGTCGTCCGAAAAACCGAACCATCGATCACACCAACTCGACAACGCTGTCGCCGACCGATAGGAAACCCCACGTTGGGACAACGCAAACTCGGCATGACCGGGGCGTTCGCACATCAGACACGTCAATCGCAACGAGTCGCCGGCATCGGCAATGGTGTCGAACAACATTCGGCTGAGCGACTCTAGGGAATCCACGCTACCGTCGTCCTTAGCGTCCAAACGCTTTGGACATACCGCGTCGTAGTCGTCTATCAGAAGAACAACCTGCTCATCGAAAGCTGCCTGGAGCAGTTTAATAAGCACGCCAAGCGCCGCATCGATCTCCTTATCGCTGGCCACCCCACGCGCCGCCCTCTCGATAAGACGAACCTCACGTCTTGACAGATCAGGCGCGGCAAGCAGCGGCAGTAATCGGGCGCACTCGCGCACGACAGCCCCGCGAATTGCTGCCGCAGCACCAGCGCCATGCCTCGAAGCGGCAGCTGTAAAGTCGAGCATGATGACCGGATAACTCGCGTACTCATCACGATAGCGACCGCCGCCCGCCTGCCAAATCTGGGTACCAGCGAACAGGCTTCGATCCGGCAGCCGGCGATCAGGTCGTTCCAAATAGCACTTGAGCATCGATAAATTCATGCTCTTGCCAAAACCCTTGGGCCGACAGCAAAGCGCAACAGGTGCTTCACTGTCCAATATATCGGCAATAAACATAGTCTTATCGACGAGTAAACACCGATTGATTGCATCGGAAAAGTCGCGTGCATCAACCGGAAGAGCTGCGCTATCCGCATGATTGAGCAACCGTGCACCAAACGCATGAGTAAAACCACAATTCACCTGTTCAGACACCGTAAACTCTCCTTCTAACGCAGCACGATGCCCATTGTAGCGAGCGGGTAGAGCGCAACAATATCGACATGCAAACGCTTCGGGCAGCGGTAGCAACAGACCCCCGAGGGGGCATAACAAATCGTTGCACAACAAAAAAGGGGGGGGGCCGATGCCGCCGCACCGGACCCCGTCCCAAACTCTTATAGAAAACGATCTGGAAGATTACTCCTCCAAGCCGTCCTCCCCAGAAGCCTTCTTCTGCTGATCGAGCTTATGCTTACCACTTACGATAGACGTAGCGCCCAGTGTGGCCAAGCTTACACTGGCAAGGCTCGCCATCACAATCAGATCGCCCGTCTTGGGCATGTTGCCGCCCGAGGACTTGGTAGTTGTAGTCGTCGTGGTCGTGGTGGTCACCGTTTTGGAGTCATTTTGCTCTTGGACCTGGTTGTCAGCACCGCTCTTGTCGTCGTCTTCGGACTGTTTCTTTTCGCCCTCGGCCTTGCTCTTGTCCTTCTCCTCAGATTCAGACTTCTTATCCTCGTCCTTCTTCTGTTCGGACTTGTCGCTCTTCTCCTCAGAGCTAGAACCCTTATCGGATTCGGTCTTCTCGGAAGCCTTGTCCTTGGAGTCGCCCTTTGCGGCTTCGATCTTTTCCGTGGAAACCTGATCAGAGTTGCCCTTGTTCTGGGTCGAGCCGTTATTGACGCCAGCCATCAGCGAAGAGCCCAGCGTAGAACCAAGCTGCTCGGAGAAAGAAGGCTTCTTGTCCGGCGAAGCAACGGGAACGTCCGGCGCCTTATTCGAGTCATCCTTGGAAGCATCGGAACCAGGGGTTGCGTCAGAGCCGGAGCCGTTGTTAGAGCCGGTGCCAACGGACGAATCGCTCGAGCCGGTGGATGAGTTAGAGGTGCCAGCGCCGGTCGAACCAGAAGCGTCGCTGTCCGTATTGCCGGAAGAGCTTGAAGACGAATCGCCCGCAGCAGAGCCGTTTGAATCGGAACCGTTCGAGGTAGAGCCGTTGTTGGTAGTGCCACCAGCAGAGCCATCACCGTCAGCACCGGTCGAGGGCGCATCCATCCTGTCATCGTTAGCATCGTCACGCGAGTCGTCATTCGAATCAGGCGTCGGCGAAGGTTCCGGCGTGGGCTCGGGCTGCACGGGCGTCGCAGCGGCCTCGTCCTCGGCGATATAAACCAAGCAGTCCTTCAGCTCGTTGCGGTAGCGGTTCTTCCAGCCCTCATGATACTGAGGCTGGCTCGCATATTTGATCGCCACGTTATTGACCACGCTGTTGGAAAGCGCCGTCACAAACTCGCGGTCGGACATATCGTTGGAGAGATTCGCCCAACGGAAGAAGTCCCTGCAGCCACCGGTGCCGCACATGTTAGTGATGCTCCACACCATGCCCTTGACGCAATCGGCACGGCCCGAAATATCAATACCCAAGCCGCTCTTGAGCCACGCCTCGGTCACCGCATAGTACGAGTTGTACGCATACGCATCCTGCAGAGCCGAAAACTCAGCAGGGTCGGTGTTATAAGCGCCCTGGAAGGCCTCCTGCGCAATACGGCCCAGCTCAGTGAGCTGACCGTTCTCGTACATGGCATTGTTCGCGTTGGAAATCTCGCTGCCGCGATCAATCGCGTCCTTGAGCATGCTGTATTTTTCGGGGTTATAGTTGTAGGCCTGCTTCATAAACGGGATGAGCGACCAACGACGGTCGAACTGGTAATAACCCAGCGCGTTATAGCCGTCGCCATACGAAAAGCCCTGGTTATAGTTGCCATGGCTCTCGTACTTGGTAAAGTACTTCATCTCGGGGGTCACGTTAACAAACGAAACGCCCTGGACCGACCTCAGCACGCCCGAGAAGGACTGCTGGGTGTAGAGACCCTTATCGATATCGGTCGCATCCGAGGCAACGCCCGGCGTGGGCTCCTCGGCAGCGGCGGGTGCCGGCGCGGAAACGACGCCAAACGAAAGCGCCAGCGTCAGGCCCGCGACAATAGCAGAATGCTTGGGCTGCATAAGATCCTCCCTGCATTGGTGTAGTTAAAGTGCAGTTTGCAAAGATAAGAGTAAGTATTGCAGCTCGCCCGTTGTTGCACAACAACCCCTCGGTAAACAGCAACAACCCTCCGCGAAATCCGCGAAATCTAAAGGAATTAAACAAACTGGTCGTCGGGCACCAGAAGAAGATCGCCGTAGCGTCCCATCAGCCCGTCTCTCAACTGACAGAAAGCGGGGATATAGACGTTTAAGATACGCTGAATCAAATCTTGAGCGAGCTTGTTGTCATAGATATGGACGTTCGTATTGCGGTCTCTGAGCATATCTAGCCATGCCGCCTCATCAATAAAGTCGTAGAATCGGTAGGCTTCCTTCAAGATGGCACGAGGAGACCCCGATGCAGCAAGCGTGGCGCCCTCATACTCGAGCAGACGTTTAAGGAGCTTCCAGCTCAGTTCAAACTGAAGGTTGAACTTATTAATCAATCCACTCTGAACAAAATCATTGCTAAGATCCTGATTGGGTGCATCCTCAAGATTCGCCAAGGCGCTGGCAAAGTTCTCATATTTTTTCATACAGAATCACACCATCCCTGGCAATTTCATCGAGCAATTGCTGCGATAAGGACTCATCCAGATTGACGACGTCTATATCTAAAAGAGTATCAAGACGCTCCTCTATCAGATATGAGAAACGGTCGAAATCCCGGCAACCTGCTACAGCAATATCAATATCGCTCTTAGGCAAGTTGTCACCGCGGGCACGAGAACCAAACAGCACAACCCTCTCGGCGTCACATTCCCGAGCAAAAATCTCAATTTGCTTGTACACCTTGTCGAGAGATACCATCTGCAGCCCTACAGCTTAATGTCGAAGTTGATCTCGGGGACGGCAGCAAGGTCGGCCAACGTCACGCCGTCGACGTACTTTTCGATCACGTCGTCCAGACCGCGCCAGAATTTGACGGTCGAGCAAAGATCGCTGCGGGCGCAGCTGTTGTCGATGCCATCGCACGCCACCGGAGCCGTGCTGCCTTCGACGGCGCGCAGGATGTCGCCGGCACGCACCTCGGCCGGGTCCTTGGCCATCATGTAGCCGCCGCCCTTGCCGCGCACGCTCTTAAGTAGGCCCGCCTTCATGAGCGGACGAACCAGCTGCTCCAGATACTTTTGCGAGATACGCTCGCGGTCGGCGACCTCGCGCAGAGCGATCTTGCCCTCGGCGTCGCCCAGCGCTGCGATATAGATCATCAGTCGGAGGGCATAGCGGCCCTTAGAAGAAATGAGCATACCTACCCTCCCATCGCATCTTGGACAACATAACCAGGTTTGTTTGTCCCAAATCTTAAGTAAGTGGGACAAACACAACAGGTTATTTTGTCCCACATCTAGAAAAGTCGAGTGGATTAGTCGGGTTTTCCCTTGACTAACGCCGAACCCATAGTAACTTTATTCCGAGAAGATTCCTAGGGTTTCGTACACCCATGAGTACACCATATACAGAGAGGGACAGCATGAGCGCAAATCCGCTGCTTTCCATCGAAGGTCTGACCGCCTCCGTGGACGAGAAGACCATCCTCCACAACGTCAACCTTAACGTCGCCGCCGGCGAGACCCACGTGTTGATGGGACCCAACGGCGCCGGCAAGTCCACCCTTGGCCACCTGGTCATGGGCGACCCCGTCTACACGGTCAACGACGGCCGCATCGTCTTTGACGGCCAGGACATCACCGAGCTCACCACCGACAAGCGCTCGCGCGCCGGCCTGTTCCTGAGCTTCCAGGCCCCTGTCGAGATCCCCGGCGTGCCACTGTCGAGCTTTTTGCGCGCCAGTATCGCCGGCCGCCCCGGCCTGGAGATGAAGGGCAAGGAGTTCCGACGTCGCGTCAAGGAGCTCGCGGCCGAGCTCAACATGGATACCTCCTACCTCAACCGTGAGCTGGGCGTGGGCTTCTCGGGCGGCGAGAAAAAGAAGGTCGAGATGCTCCAGCTTCTGCTGCTGCAGCCCAAGCTCGCCATCCTAGACGAGACCGACTCCGGCCTGGACGTCGACGCGCTTTCCACCGTCAGCCACGGCATGGACGCCTACCGCAAGAGCTGCGACGGCTCCATGCTCATCATCACGCACAACACGCGCATCCTGGAGCACTTGGATGTCGACCGCGTCCACGTTATGGTCAAGGGTCACATCGTGCGCGAGGACGACGCCTCGCTCATCCCCTGGATCGACAAGAACGGCTTTGAGACCTTCGAGCGCGAGGCCGCCGAGCAGCGCGCCCAGGCCGAGGCCGCCGCTGCCGAGCAGCAGGCGTAAAGGGGCGACGTAATGACCAAGAACCGCACCGAGGTCGCGGACATCGACCGCAGCCTCTACGACTTCACCTATGGCGAGGAGGGATTCGAGCGCCTCGACGCCGGCATCACGCCCGACATCGTGCGCGAGATCAGCGCCAAGAAGGACGAACCGCAGTGGATGCTCGACCTGCGCCTCAAGTCCCTCGAGATCTTCAACCGCTTCCCCGATCCGACGTGGGGCCCCTCCATCGAGGGCCTGGACATGGACAACATCGTCACCTACGTCAAGCCCAACACCGACCAAAAGCACGACTGGGAGTCGGTGCCCGACGACATCAAGAACACCTTTGAGCGCTTGGGCATCCCCGACGCCGAGCGCAGCTACCTGGCAGGCGTCGGCGCGCAGTACGACTCCGAGCTGGTCTACCACAACATGCAGGACACGGCGTCCAAGATGGGCATCGTCTACTCCGGTATTGAAGAAGCCCTGCACGATCCACAGTGGGAACCGCTCATCCACGAGAAGTTTATGACGCTCATCCCGCCCACCGACCACAAGTTTGCGGCCTTGCACGGCGCCGTATGGTCGGGCGGCTCGTTTGTCTACGTGCCCAAGGGCACCAAGTTGGACTTCCCGCTGCAGAGCTACTTCCGCCTTAACGCCAAGGGCGCCGGCCAGTTTGAGCATACGCTCATCATCGTCGAGGACGATGCCGACCTGCACTTCATTGAGGGTTGCTCAGCGCCCAAGTACAACGTGGCCAACCTCCACGCCGGCGCCGTCGAGCTCTTTGTGGGCAAGCGTGCACATCTGCGCTACTCGACCATCGAGAACTGGTCCAAGAATATGTACAACCTCAACACCAAGCGTGCGCGCGTGGACGAGGACGGCGATATCGAGTGGATCAGCGGTTCCTTCGGCAGCCACGTAGGCTACCTCTACCCCATGAGCGTGCTCAACGGCCGCCGCGCCCGCTCGAGCTTTACCGGCATCACCTTTGCCGGCGCCGGCCAGAACCTGGATACCGGCTGCAAGGTCGTGCTCAACGCGCCCGATACCTCGGCAACCGTCGAGACCAAAGGTATCTCCAAGAGCGGCGGCATTCAGACCTTCCGCAGCTCTATCGTGGCCACGCCCAAGGCAGAGGGTTCCAAGGCAACCGTGAGCTGCCAGTCGCTCATGCTCGATGACCAGAGCCGCTCCGACACCATCCCCGCCATGGACATCCGCGCCAAGAACGTCGACATCGGCCACGAGGCCACCATCGGCCGCATCGGCGACGACAAGGTGTTCTACCTGATGAGCCGCGGCATCTCGGAGGAAGAGGCCCGCACCATGATCGTCAACGGCTTTGCTAACCCGGTCTCCAAGGAGCTGCCGCTGGAGTACGCCGTCGAAATGAACAACCTGATCAAGCTCGAGATGGAAGGAGCGATCGGATAATGAAACAGGAAACCAACGCCGCTGCTACCACGCTCGAGCAGGTCAACGCGATGCCCGCAGCAACCTGGGGCTGGTTGAAAATGAACCAGACCAAGCTCGAGCTCTCTGACGAGCTTGCCGCCACTCCCGCCGAGGCCGTTGAGGTCGAGGGCTTGGACGAGCAGTTCTCCGGCGCGGCCGACGCCTTCGACACCGCCATGGACGCCATGGCCGAGCGCTTCCCCGAGCGCCGTGCCTCCGCCCCCGGTGATGCCGCCGACCGCGCCCGCATCACGCCCGAGACCGAGCTCGATGTCCCCGCCACCTCCGTCTACCAGGCCGGTGCCATTAAGCTCGAGGAGGAGCTCTCCCCTGCTGAAGCCTTCGAAACCGGCATGGGCGAGGCTGCCTACGCCTACTTGGCCGAGCACGCTACCAAGCGCATCGTCATCGATGTGCCCGCATACCAGCACGCCACGGTTACCGTGCGTGTGAGCGGTGTCGATGCCGCCGCGGCCATCGCCGCCATCGACATCGTCGCTCGCCCGCAGGCAACGCTCGACCTGCATATTGCCCTAGACTCTCCTGTTACCGGCGAGGGTGTCGTGGGCTCCGTGCTACGCGTGTGCGCCCACGAGTACGCCACCGTCAACGTGACCTGCACGCAGACACTCGACGACAGCTGGATCGCACTCGACGACACCGGCCTGTTCCTGGACGAGGGCGCGCGCGTCAACGTGCAGCACACCGTCCTGGGTGCCGGCGCCAGCGCCACCGGCCTTGCCGGCGACCTGCTGGGCGACACCGCCAAGGTGACCATCGATACCGATTACCTGGGCGCCCGCGAGCAGGTGCGCGACTTTAACTACGAGCTGCGCCACCGCGGTCGCAAGACCGAGTGCGAGATCGACGCCAACGGCGTGCTGACCGGCACGTCCAAGAAGGTCTACCGTGGCACCATCGACCTCGTGCACGGCTGCAAGGGTGCAACCGGCACCGAACGCGAGACGGTGCTTTTGGCCAACAAGGGCGTCGACAACAAGACCGTTCCCGTCATTCTCTGTGACGAGGACGACGTCGCCGGCAACCACGGCGCCACCATCGGTCACGTCCGCGACGAGCAGCTGTTCTACCTCGCCTGCCGTGGCCTTGACCAAAACGCTGCCGAGGACCTGTTCATCCGCGCCAAACTGGAGGACGCCGCGCTTTCCGCCACCGACGAGCGCACCCGCGCCGCCGTCGTCCGCCTAGGCAACAACCTGATCGACAACTTTGAAGAGGAGCTCGCATGATCGACACCGAGCACGTTAAATGCGACACCTGTACTGCCCCCGAGCCCATGGAGCTCGACGCCAGCGACGAGGCTTCGCGCTGCTGGCCCACCGTGGACATCGAGACCAACCCCTACAAGGGCCAGTTCCCGCTGTTCCAGCAGCACCCCGAGATCGCTTTCCTCGATAGCGCCGCCACCGCGCAGCGCCCTGCCTGTGTGCTCGACGCCGAACGCGACTTCTACCAGCGCATGAATGCCAACCCCCTGCGCGGCCTGTACTCGCTGTCCGTCGAGGCCACCGACGCCATCGCGAAGGTCCGCCAGCAGATCGCCGACCTCATCGGCGCCTCACAGGCCAACGAGGTCGTCTTCACCCGCAACACGAGCGAGTCGCTCAACCTGGTCGCTAAGAGCTTTGCGCCCACAGTGCTCGAACCGGGCGACGAGGTCGTCATCACCATCATGGAGCACCACTCCAACCTGATTCCGTGGCAGCAGGTCTGCCGCGAGACCGGCGCCAAGCCCGTCTACCTCTACCCCACCAAGACCGGCCAGCTCACCACCGAAGAAGTGCTTGCCAAGGTTGGCCCCAAAACCAAGATTCTGGCCGTGGGTCAGGTCTCTAACGTGCTGGGCGTCGAGAACCCGGTCAAGAACCTCGGCAAGCTCGTACACAAGTACGGCGGCTACCTGGTCGTCGACGGCGCGCAGTCGCTGCCGCACATGCCGGTCGATGTGGCCGATCTGGGCGCCGACTTCTTTGCCTTTAGCGCGCACAAGGCCATGGGCCCCATGGGTATCGGCTTGCTGTGGGGCAAGATGGACCTGCTCAACGCCATGCCGCCCATGCTCACCGGCGGCGAGATGATCGATTCGGTCACCGAGCAGGACGCCGTCTGGGCGCCCGTCCCCGAGAAGTTCGAGGCAGGTACGCAGGACGCAGCCGGAATCTTCGCCACAGGCGCTGCCCTCGACTACCTCGTTAACACGGTGGGCTACGAAAACATCCAGGCCCGTGAGCAGGCACTCGTCCACTACCTGATGGGCGAGCTCATGCAGCTCGACTTTGTCCAGATCATCGGCTCCATCTACTGGGATAACCATCACGGCGTCGTGAGCTTTAACGTCAAGGGCATCCACCCGCACGATGTCGCGAGCATTATGGACATGGACGGCGTCTGTATCCGCGCCGGTCACCATTGCGCACAGCCGCTGCTTACCTGGCTGGGCGTCGAGAACCTCGCCTGCTGCCGCGCCAGCGTGGCCTTCTACAACGACAAGGCCGATATCGACAAGTTCATCGCCGGACTGCATCACGTTTGGAGCACGTTCAATGGGTAATCTGTACACCTCCACCACGTTTATGGAGCACAACTCGCACCCCGACTACAAGTACGAGATGGACGCCCCCACGCACGAGCACGACGGCATCAACCCCAGCTGCGGCGATGAGCTCACTCTGCAGCTGCGCGTCGAGAACGGCGTGATCGAGGAGGCATCCTTTACCGGTCACGGTTGCGCCATCAGCCAGGCCAGCGCCGACATCATGGCCGACCTCATCACCGGCGAGACGGTCGAGGAGGCTCGTCGTCTGGCAGGGCTTTTCCTCGCCATGATCCGCGGCGAGGAGCTCTCCGAGGAGGACCTGGAAGATCTGGACGAGGCCGCCCAGCTTCAGGACATCTCGCACATGCCCGCCCGCGTCAAGTGCGCCGAGCTCGCCTGGCGCACCCTCGACGGCATGCTCACGGGACAAAATAATCAGTAGTATTTGTCCCAAATCTTAAGAATTTTGTTGGCCGAATCGCTTGACAAGAGTGGTTCGGCCATTTTCTATTCCGAGCCCTCAGCCTGAGCATTCACCCGCGCATAAGCGCGCACGATACGAGAGACGGTACTCTTGCTGATTCCCGTATACCGTTCGATCTCGCGCACCGTGTAGCCGACATTGTGCAGGGCGAAAATGATTCCATCTCGCCGCGAGGGCGCTACGGTCTTGAGTTCGTTGAGCGGCACGCCCAGGCGCTTCGCCATCTTGTCGGCAAACGCACGCCGCTCCCACTCTGTCTCATCCATATCGTGAATCACTGGATCGGAACCATCGGGCATCGACAGAGAATAATCCAGAAACCCCTTGGCAGACTCAAAGAGCTCAAGCACACAAGAAGGGTCCGAAAATCCCCTCGTCGTATCGTTGTCATACGCTCTCAGATACTCGGCAAAGCTGCTCCAGGGATAACGCTCGATCAGGGCGATACCCGCCTCCTGCGGATTAGCGTGAACATAGCGAATGGCAGCCATCAGATAACGGTCGGTATCGAGCGAGCGCCGGTCAAAACGGTTCTGGAACAGATGGCCCGTGCGCCCCGTGCGTTTATTGAACCGCCGCGCGTACGTCAAAAGCAGCCGGTGCATCGCCGCGCTCATCGCGTCCTCGTAATCTGCAAGCACCAGATGCACGTGATTGCCCATAAGGCACCAGGCGATAACCGTCACGCCCGCCTCGCGGCAGCACTCGCGCATCAGCTCCAAAAACTCCCACCGGTCTTCATCGCCCTCAAAGATGAGCTGCTTGCCCACACCGCGGGCACAGACATGGTAAAAGCCGGTAACCGTTCTCCAAACGCGCTGCATGGCGCTCCCTTCGCCGGGATCTGATTGCCATCCAATACAGCACGATTGAAGCGTGCCATCAAAACATTCACGCAAAACAATACACTCGCGCGGCCAAAGGCAGTAAACGGGCGGCGAACGGCACCGTTGCAACAGGTCAGACCCCGCAACGCATACAAGAGCTGACCAAAAGCTTGCCCAAGACGAACCCCCTCTACGGAAGTTCGCGACCACAGAACATATAGTTAAACCGTTTCAATTAAAACTTCCGGACTTTTCGCTACGAAAACTGAGCCGTTCGCCGAATATTCCGTGCATTTCGCGGTATTATAGGGGCTGCATGTCATGTCCCTTTCGAAGGGTCGCCCGGCAATCGCCAGCCACGACCCCCAGACGGGACGCCAACACGATAGAGAGGAGAGGCATGCAGTACTCACAGGAAGTGGAGAACATGTGCCCCGTTGCCAAGGGTGCATACCACGGCCCCGCACCCATCCCCGAGGAGGGCAAGTGGGTCCAGGCTAAGGAGATTTCCGACATCTCCGGTCTTACGCACGGTGTGGGTTGGTGCGCACCTCAGCAGGGCGCCTGCAAGCTCACGCTGAACGTCAAGGACGGCATCATCGAGGAGGCCCTCGTTGAGACCATCGGCTGCTCGGGCATGACCCACTCTGCCGCCATGGCTTCCGAGATCCTTCCCGGTAAGACCATCCTCGAGGCCCTCAACACCGACCTCGTCTGCGACGCCATCAACGTTGCTATGCGCGAGATCTTCCTGCAGATCGTTTACGGCCGCAGCCAGACCGCGTTCTCCGAGGGCGGCCTGCCCGTGGGCGCCTCCCTCGACGACCTCGGCAAGGGCCTTCGCTCTCAGGTCGGCACCATGTTCGGCACCAAGGCCAAGGGCGCTCGTTACCTTGAGCTCGCTCAGGGCTACGTCACCCGCATGGCTCTCAACGACAAGAACGAGATCATCGCATTCGAGTTCCTGAACCTCGGCAAGTTCACCGACGCCGTCAAGGCCGGCAAGACCCCCGAGGAGGCCATCGCTGGCGCTATGGGCCACTATGGTCAGTGGGAGAACGCTGCCAAGTACATCGACCCGCGCACCGACGAGGAGACTCACTCCGTCGCCAGCGTGTTCCCGGTTCACGAGTAGAAAGGGAGGGAAATAACTATGACTGTTACGTTCGAAGGTTACGAGCGCCGCGCTGACAAGATCAACAAGTGCCTCGCCGACAACGGCATCGCCTCCCTCGAGGAAGCTCTGCAGATCTGCACCGACAAGGGCTTCAACCCGCGTGAGATCGTCAACAACACCCAGTCCATCGCCTTCCAGAACGCCGAGTGGGCCTACACCCTCGGTTGCGCTCTCGCTGTCAAGCGTGGCGCCAAGACCGCTTCTGAGGCTGCCGCCATCATCGGCGAGGGCATCCAGGCCTTCACCGTTCCCGGCTCCGTCGCCGAGGACCGCAAGGTCGGTCTGGGCCACGGCAACCTGGGCGCTATGCTGCTCTCCGACGACACCGAGTGTTTCGCCTTCCTGGCTGGCCACGAGTCCTTCGCTGCCGCTGAGGGCGCTATCGGCCTGGCTCTGAACGCCAACAAGGCTCGCAAGAAGCCGCTGCGCGTTATCCTCAACGGTCTGGGCAAGGACGCCGCTCAGATCATCGCCCGCATCAACGGCTTCACCTACGTGAAGACCCAGTTCGACTACTACACGGGCGAGCTCAAGGTCGTCGAGACCATCCCCTACTCCGATGGTCCCCGCGCTGCCGTTAACTGCTACGGTTCCGACGACGTCCGCGAGGGCGTTGCCATCATGTGGCACGAGAACGTTGACATCTCGATCACCGGTAACTCCACCAACCCCACGCGCTTCCAGCACCCCGTCGCTGGCACCTACAAGAAGGAGCGCCTCGAGGCTGGCAAGAAGTACTTCTCCGTCGCTTCTGGTGGCGGCACTGGCCGTACGCTGCACCCGGACAACATGGGCGCCGGCCCTGCCTCTTACGGCATGACCGACACCATGGGCCGCATGCACTCCGACGCCCAGTTCGCCGGTTCTTCCTCCGTGCCTGCGCACGTCGACATGATGGGTCTCATCGGCATGGGCAATAACCCCATGGTCGGTGCCACCGTCGCCTGCGCTGTCGCCGTCGAGGAGGCCCTCAAGGCCTAGTCGCGCCCGCGCGATGCTCACATAGTTGAGCTTTGGAGCCGCTACCTTTCGGGGTAGCGGCTCTTTTTGTTTACGTTGTCGCAGGGCAGCTAATGCCGATATATCAGTTGGGGCGAAATACGAGATGTGATGAGACGGAGCGTCAGAACGTCCATGACGCCCACCTGCCATATTTGCCCTTTACCGATTTGCCGAGTCTTTGCGGCCCCATTGCCGATCACCCATGCGACAATGCGCCGGACGAGAAAGGAATCCGATGGAATCGACTGATGTACTGGTAATTGGATCTGGCATTGCGGGCCTTTGCGCCGCCATCGAAGCGGCACGCACGGGTGCAACCGTCACTGTGGCAAGCGCCGGAAAGACTATGAGTGGATCGAGCTTCTTCCCCGGAACCTGGGGCCTGGGGCTTATCGGACCCGTCGACGAAGACGATGAGCAGGACCTCATCGACACCATTCAGACCGTTGGTGGCGGCGTCGCCGACCCCGAGCTTGTCCAGACGTTTGTCCACGGCATTCCCCAGGCAATTGAATGGCTCGAGCAAGACCTAGGCGTTGAGCTCCAGCGTCCGCAAAGCGCTGAGAGCGCCCAGCAAAAGCAATTTATCCCCTGCTTTGACCACAAGACGCGCATGTGGCGCGGCCTCACCCGCAAGCCCCTTGAGGACGCTCTGACGACCCGAATCGAGTCACTCGGCATTCGCCTGCTCCCCCGCTATGAGCTTATCGACCTTGTTGAGGACACGAACGGTAGAATAACCGGAACCGTGCTCTACGACCTCACCGAAAATCGAATCGTGCCCTTTGCTGCCAAGGCCACGATCATCGCAACCGGTGGCACAGGCGGCCTGTTCGAGCGCAGCCTTACGTCGGCTGATGTGCTCAGCTCCTCGCAGGCCATCGCGCTGGCGCACGGCGCAACACTTACTAATATAGAGTTCATGCAGATGATGCCCGGTTTCATCGAGCCCAAGCGCAACCTGGTCTTCAACGAGAAAACCTGGCGCTACGTACATGTAGACCAGCCGGTAGATATTGCCGACGACAAGCTGGACGACCTGCTCGAGCAGCGCTCTGGATATGGTCCCTTCACGTCACGCTTGGCCTCCCGCGCTATCGATCTCGTCATCGATCAGGCAGGTGTCGAAGGCCTGGCACTCCACTACGACTTTCCCCGCGAGGATGTCCCAGAGTTTGTGCAGACCTTTGCCACCTGGCTGCAAGACGAGCACGGCATCGCCCCGACTGACGAGATGCGCGTTGCGATGTATGCCCACGCCGCTAACGGCGGCATCAAGATCGATAAGACCGCGCAAACGGGCGTTGAGGGCCTCTACGCTTGCGGCGAGGCGACAGGCGGCATGCACGGCGCCGACCGCATTGGTGGCTTGTCAAGCGCCAACGGCATCGTGTTCGGGCGCATCGCAGGCGCATCGGCAGCCCAAGCAGCACAGAAAGAGCCCGAGACAGCCCTGAAGGCGGATATCGCCCTCCCCCAGTACGGCATAGCCGCAACAGATGCTGAACGCCTGACACACAGCCTAAGGCACACGATGAGCACCTATTGCATGATCAACAGGACCGAAACAGGCCTATCCGAGGCACTGCACGAGCTTGAAAACATTCAAGATGATGCCACAGCTCTAAATAAGCCGCATGCCAACGACAGCGAAATCGCTGCGCTCGCCCGCCTGCAATCGCAGATTCAGCTAGCACAGAAAATGGTCAAAGCCATGCGCAAGCGAACCGAAAGCCTCGGATCGCACTATCGAGCGAATTAAACTGGACACCCATCTAAAGCAAAACACAACTAATCGATATCTATGGGCCCCGTGAAATCGAAGTGGCACGGGGCCCATTCGTGTCCGCACGGCAGCGTATCCTAATTCTGAATACAGAGCGGGCAAAGCCCGCATAGACAATAGGCCAGCGAGGAGGAGATATGGACAGTAGAGATATCGAGAAGTGGCGTGTCAAACTTGATAGCTACGCCAATGTGGAAGACGGCGTTGAGTATTGGCTCGCACGCGATTTAATGGAACCTATGGGGTACACTCGATGGGAGAACTTTGCCGAAGTTGTTAAGAGGGCAAAAGTCTCGTGCGAAACAAACAAAACTCCAGTTGATTCCCATTTTCGTGACACCACGAAAATGGTAACTGCCGGTGTCGCCGCTCGCGCGGTTAAAGACTACAAACTTACGCGCTATGCATGCTATTTAATCGCCCAGAACGGAGATTCAAACAAGCAAGAAATCGCGCTCGCACAGGCGTACTTCGCCGTGCAGACGCGCCGCCAAGAGCTCATAGAGCGGCGCTTCGCAGAGATTCAGCGCTTGCAGGCGCGCCACTCGCTATCCGATTCAGAGAAACAGCTCTCGGGTATTGCGTTCAAACGCGGCGTGGACTCCAAAGGATTCGCGATCATCAAGTCGAAGGGCGATGAAGCGTTATTCGGCGGCAGAAGCACGGCGGAAATGAAGCAACAGCTCGGCGTATCCAAGAGCTCGGCATTGGCGGACAGGCTAGCCGATGTTCTCATCAAAGCAAAGGACCTTACGAACTCGATGACGGCCTTCAACGCCGAGGAACACGACCTGTACGGTCTGGACCAGATCAAGCAAGAGCACGTCGAGAACAACACAAGCGTGCGTGGCAGCCTCATCGACCGCGGAATTGTACCCGAGAACCTACCGCCTGCCGAAGATACAAAGAAGCTCGAACGTCGCGTGAAAGCAGACGAGAAAAAGCTCAAGGAGGGTACAGACGGATTCACCGACCCCCAGGGCAGGCTCGACTTGTAAAGCGTCTGTGCCCTTACGGGTTCGGCCCCATGCGAGGTTAATAAAAAAGACGGCCAACCGAAGTTGACCGTCTTAACAATCTTTGGTGGGCCGTCAGGGGGTCAGCCTGCTTTGCAGGCGGCCGCTTCGGCGCTTTGCGCCTTGCGCGCTGCGCTGGTAAATGCTTACGCATTTCCTCAGCTTCGCGCCCCGACGGGTTCGACCCCATGCGAGGTCAACAAAAAAGCGACCAGCCTAAGCCAGTCGCTTTAACATACTTTGGGTGGGCCGTCAGGGGGTCGAACCCTGGACCTTGGGATTAAGAGTCCCCTGCTCTACCAACTGAGCTAACGACCCAAAGCTAAAGTCCGTTGTGGCGGACTTTAGATGAGATATCGTGTGGTGGGCCGTCAGGGGGTCGAACCCTGGACCTTGGGATTAAGAGTCCCCTGCTCTACCAACTGAGCTAACGACCCGATATCAACACGAAGCAAGAACTGGGGTGGGTAAAGGGACTCGAACCCTCGACCTACGGGACCACAACCCGTCGCTCTAGCCAACTGAGCTACACCCACCGTGTCCTGTGCGCTTCGCGCTCGACTATTATTGCAAGGAACGCCACGCGATGCAAGCCCCAATTTTCAAGAATTTTGAAAAGAGTTTTTCGAGACCATTTCGAGCAATTCCCACCGGTTTCATAGGAGTAAACTTGCCCCACTGCAAATGCTCGAAAGGACAAGCATGAAAGAACTCTCCAACCGTACGGCAACGTTTACCGATTCGGTCATCCGCCGCATGACGCGCATCTCCAATAAGTATGGCGCCGTCAACCTGTCGCAGGGCTTCCCCGACTTCGATCCCCCGGCGCAGCTGCTCAACAGCCTGAGCGCCATCGCCAGCGACCCCAAGCCGCTCTATCACCAGTACTCCATCACCTGGGGCTCCCAGGCCATGCGTGAGGCGCTTGCCGCCAAGCAGGAGCACTTTATGGGCATGCCGATCAACCCCAACGAGAACATCGTGGTCACCTGCGGCTCCACCGAGGCCATGATGGCCGCCATGATGACGGTCACAAACCCCGGCGACAAGGTCGTCATCTTCTCGCCATTCTACGAGAACTACGGCGCCGACACGATCCTCTCGGGTGCCGAGCCCATCTACGTGCCGCTTAACCCACCTGCGTTCGACTTTGACCGCGAGACACTCGAGGCGGCCTTCCGCGACAACGATCCCAAGGCCATCGTCCTGTGCAACCCTTCCAACCCCTGCGGCAAGGTCTTTACGCGCGAGGAGCTCACCTTAATCGCCGACCTCTGCAAAAAGTACGACGCCTACTGCATTACCGACGAGGTATACGAGCACATCGTCTACGCGCCCCACGAGCACGTCTATATGGCCACGCTGCCCGGCATGTTCGATCGAACCATCAGCTGCAGTTCGCTGTCTAAGACGTACTCCATCACCGGCTGGCGTCTGGGCTACACCATCGCCCCGGCCCAGATCACCGAGCGCATTAAAAAGGTCCACGACTTCCTCACCGTGGGTGCTGCCGCTCCCCTGCAGGAAGCTGTCGTCACCGCCCTCAAATTCGACGACAGCTATTACCAGGAGGTCCTCGACCTCTACACCGCCAAGCGCGACCTATTCTGTCAGGGACTCGACAGCATCGGACTCACGCACAACGTGCCGCAGGGCGCCTACTACGTGATGATGGATATCTCGGAGTTTGGCTATAACAGCGACCTCGACTTCTGCGAGGATTTGGCCTCCAAGGTGGGCGTGGGCGCCGTGCCCGGCTCGAGCTTCTTCCGCGAGCCCGTCAACCATCTGATTCGTTTCCACTTTGCCAAACGAGACGAGACGCTTAACGCGGCACTGGAGAACCTCAAGTCTCTGCGTGATAAAATCGAACCGCGCGGGTAAGGACGGTCAGTAACTAAAGGCACTAAAGAAACCTCGTGAACCCGTTGGGCCACGAGGTTTCTTTTTATAGCGACCTCATTTATTTTTTTGAGCGCTATACTTTAGTCACGGAGCAACTCGTCCCAGAGAGGAATACTATGGCAGAGCAGCTTATCGGAGCGCTCGAGGCCGGCGGCACCAAGATGGTCTGCGCCACGGGCTATGCAGACGGTATGGTCCTGGAGTGCGAGCAGATCGCGACCACGACCCCGCAGGAGACCGTCGAGGCCGTCAACGCATGGTTTGCGAACAAGGGCATCGCCGCGCTGGGCATCGGCGCCTTTGGCCCCACCGCAGTCAACCCCGCCTCGCCCCAATACGGCAAGATCCTGGAGACGCCCAAAACGGCATGGCGCTACTTTGACCTGCTGGGCACCATCCAAAACGAGCTCAATATTCCCTGCGGCTACGACACCGACGTCAACGTCGCCTGCCTGGGCGAGGTCACCTTTGGTTGCGCCCAGGGCCTCACGGACGTGGTGTATCTGACCATCGGTACCGGCGTGGGCGCTGGCGTGCTCTCGGGCGGTAAGCTCGTGCACGGCATGATGCATCCCGAGGCCGGTCACATCCTGGTCACGCGCGACCCGCGCGACACCATTGGCGAGCACAGCGCCTGCCCCTTCCACGACAACTGCCTCGAGGGCCTCATCGCCGGCCCCGGCGTTAAAAGGCGCTGGGATGGCAAGAGCGCCGGAGACATGGCCGATGACCCGGAGGCCATGGATCTGCTCGCCGGCTATCTGGCGCAGGCGCTCATGACCTTCATCCTGTGCTATGCGCCGCAGAAGATCGTCATCGGCGGCGGCGTGGCCGACCACACCCCCATCGTGCCGCTCGCGCGCAAGAAGTGCGCCGAGATGCTCAACGGCTATATCGTCATGCCCGAGGTCAACGACATCGATACCTACATCGTCAACAACAGCCTCGAGGGCAAGCAGGGCATCATGGGCTGCCTGGCCCTAGGCGCACAGGCGCTTCAGTAACAGACGCACCCACAGGGCGTGGCGCACCCGGCAAATCCGACCTATGGAACGACGCCGCCACACCTCATATAAGCCCTCCAATAAAAAAGGCCGCCTAGGACCAAACAATGCGTCCTTAGGCGGCCTTTTTGGCGCACATCAGCGACCGTAAGAGATATCGGAGCTCAACGCCCGTTGCCGCTCCACAGCAGTCGATCATCACATCAGTGATCATGCCGGCGCGTCCCGGCACAAAGAGCTGAATCGTCTCGTCGATCGAGGGAATCAGCAGCAGGAACACTGCCGTGGGCAGCAGCACGTCAAAGGTGCGTCGGCCCTCAAAATCAAAGGCGTGCGTTGCCAAGATGCCGAGCACCATATACTCGGTAAAATGCGCGCATTTGCGAACAACAAAGTTGGTCACCCATTCATATGGAAGTCCCACGCTGTGCAGGAAACCGCGGATAGCTTCCATGACCGTTAGGCTCAGCGAGCCCGACCCCGAGCCGGGAACCAGCGAATTGCCCCAGATCAAGAGCGCCATCAGGCAGGTCACGACCGCCCATTTTCGATTGATCTTAACCATGCAGAAGTTATGCCTCCGCGCGGAGCGGCGCGAAGCTGGCGGTACCGCCCTCGATAACGCTCAGATAGGCACGGCCCGTACGCTTGGCGGTAGAGGACTGCAGGCGCTCGATCTCTTCCTCGAGGATCTGATTGACGCGCTCGTGACGACGGTTTTCCATAATGCCGGCGGCAATAGCCTCGGCCCGCTCGATGCTCTCGCGCGAGATACGGGCAGTATCCTCGGGGAACACAGCGCTGTGACGGCCGACATAGGCGGGGGCAGCAGGCTGAGGGGCAGCGACGGGAGCGGGGGCTGCAACAGGAGCAGGCTCGTCAATCTCATCCAGAATCGCGGTGGCGGCGGCCCACATGTCCTCGTGGCCCGAGTAATCGGCCATGGGGACATCAACCTCGAGCGAGGCGTCCGGAAGGTCGCCGGTGTCGATGCGATCTTGGGCATCAATCGATGCGGTGATGGCTGCAGGCTCATCGAGGTCATCGAGATCGATGTCCGCGGCACCGGAAATGATAGGCATGCTGGCGAGGTTTGCGTTGTACGGCGCAGCCTCAGCCGCCTGCTGCTGGGCAGGAGCGCCCCAAAGCGAGCTTTCGGCGGCACGGCGGGCGGCAACGGCCTCCTCGTCCGCGGTCATGGCTTCATCAACGTACGAATTATCGGCAGAAACGTTCGCGTCCGCCGAGGTAGCGCTGTAGGCGTTATTGGCTGCCGCGTTGGCAACGAGTGCCACAAAAGCCGCCGTGCTGCCCGCAGGGGCGGCCTGGGAGCCCGACACGGCACGCGCCGCGGCGGCGATGTCGTCGCGATTGAAGGAGCCGGTCTGCCCGCCGTTGGTGAGCTCGTCGATGGCGACTTGATAGACGTCGCGCGAGCGCGCAGGGTCGCAGCTCACCGGCGAATCGTCGTCGAGCATGCTGTCGATCATGGACCAAGCCTCGGCCTCGTCCATAGCATCTGCGGCACGAGCAATGGTAGGAACACCATCGTCGGCATGACGGCGCTGGAACGCACCAGTCAGGCCGGAAAGGAATGCCGAGTTAGACTGCTCCGACTGAGCCTGAGAAGCAGAAGTCGCAGCGTAAGGAGTCGCATCCTGCTGCTGAGCTGGAATCGAGGCGGTCTTGAACTCGCTTTGATGCTGATTGAGATTGGCGGCACCGCCCATGGCATCGGGCTGGAACAGACGCTCTTCACGCTGCGCACGATACTCGGAGATACCCAGCGAGGCGGCATAGATACCCACGCCCGCCACCGCGCCCACGGCGAAGGGAACTGCACCCGCCACGACCGTCTCGTTCACCGACGAAAACGGCAGCGTCGCGGCATACATAACCACGGGAGCGGCAAGGCCGATCCCACACGAAAGTCCGGCAAGGACTGCTCGTTGTGTTGCATCAGAAGAAGCCATGAGCTCTCCCCATCTTCCAGCACCCAAATCGCATCATTCAGTTGGCTGCGCGAGAGAAGATGAAGCGGGGCTATGCCCCAAAGCAACGGTATATGGTTCGTTTCATCTGCGTTTTCCGTCGCGAAGCTTAAAAGCTATTATGCGAAACCGCCCTGCCGATTGCAAGCGACGATGTCGGATTGAAACGGGAAACCTGCTGCTCGTCGGTCTTACGGTCAAAAATAAGCGCGGAGCGGCGCTATGGAAAAGGGCCGAGGCTCAAAGCCCCGACCCTCTATCGCATTGATGACTATCGTTGCGTGTGGATGACAACCTAGAACGTCTGCTCGTAGTCGCTGTGTTTTTTGGCCGAACGCACCAGGAACTCCTGGTTCGTGTTGGTGCCCTTAAGACCCTTAATAAACGATGCGGCCGCGCGCTCGGTGTTGTTCATGCCGGCAAGAATGCGACGCAGACCAAAGACAAACGGACGCATCTGCTCGTCGACCAACAGATCCTCGTTACGCGTACCGGAGGCAACGGGGTCGATAGCCGGGAAGATGCGGCGGTCGGCCAGGTCGCGGTCGAGCTTAAGCTCCATGTTGCCGGTGCCCTTGAACTCCTCAAAGATGACCTCGTCCATCTTGGAACCGGTGTCGATGAGGGCAGAGGCCAGGATGGTGAGCGAGCCACCGTTCTCGATATTGCGGGCTGCGCCTAGGAAGCGCTTGGGCGGATACAGGGCCGCCGAATCGACGCCGCCCGAAAGGATGCGGCCTGAGGCGGGCGCCGCCAAGTTGTAGGCACGGGCAAGACGCGTGATGGAGTCGAGCACCACCACAACATCGCCACCCAGCTCCACGATGCGCTTGGCGCGCTCAATGACGAGCTCTGCCACGCGGGTGTGGTTGTCGGCAGGCATATCGAAGGTCGACGCCACAACCTCACCCTTGATGGAACGCTGCATATCGGTGACCTCTTCGGGGCGCTCGTCGACGAGCAGGCAGATGAGGTGCACCTCGGGGTTGTTAATCGAGATAGACTGGCAGATCTTCTTGAGGATCGTGGTCTTGCCGGCCTTGGGCGGGGACACGATCAGGCCGCGCTGGCCCTTGCCGATCGGTGACACGATGTCGATGGCGCGGCCGGTAATAGAGTCCTTGCCGTGCTCCATGCGCAACGGCTCGTTGGGATAGACCGGGGTGAGGTCGCCGAACTTGGGACGGTTGCGAATCTGCTCGGGGTCCAGACCGTTGACGGTCGTGATTTTGGCGAGGCCGGCGCGCTTGTCGCCGCCGCGCGAAGGACGCAGCGAGCCCTCGATGACGTCGCCCGTGCGCAGGCGCGCGGAGCGGATGAGGTAGGCGGGCACGAAGGCGTCGTCGTTGGACTTCATGTAGCCATGGGCGTGGATGATGCCGGAGCTGTCCGGGCGAATCTGCAGAATGCCCTTGATGTCGCGGAAGCCCTCGGCCTTCGCAGCGGTGACGTAGATTTCCTCGACGAGCTCGGCCTTCTTCTTGCCGGTCGTCTCGATCTCGAACTCCTTAGCCTTCTCGCGCAGCTCAGCGACCTTCATGGCCGCGAGTTCCTCGCGCGAAAGCGTGGGCTCGGTGGGAGCGGCATTACGCTCCTTGTTGCGCTGTTTGCGATCGCGCTGGCGGTTGCGACGGTCGTTGTTGCGGTCGTCCTTACGCTCGTTGCGCTCGTCGTTGCGCTTGTGCTGGCGACGGTTGGGACGAGTGCCGTCTTCGCCCTCAGCGGGGGCGGCACCATCGGTTGCGGCGGTGCCAACATTGGCCGCAGCGGCGTCATTGGCCTCGGCGCCAGAATCAACCTGCGCTTCGACATCCTGCTGCTCGGACGCCTTGGCCTTAACGGACTTCTTACGACCGCGCTTGGGCTTCTCGGACGCAGGCTGTTCGACGTCCTGGGCCTTGGCGACATCAGTCGACGCATCGGCGGTCGTCTCGGCAGAATCCTCGGACGCACCCTTCTTGGCAGCCTTGGCCTTGGACGTGCGCTTAGCAGCAGTACGACGGCTGCGACCGGGACGGACGTCGGCGGGCTCGGCATCGGCGGGAGCGGCCTCGGAAGTCGTAGCATCCTGGACGGGTGCATCGGCAGCGGTTGCAGACTCGGCGGTCGCCGCAGCATCCCGAGCGGCGGCGGCTGCTGCTGCGGCCTTCTCTGCCTCAACAAAGGCCTTGGGCTTGCGACCGCGACGGTGCGGGCGCAAAGCCGGATCGACAACGGGAACTTCGTTGGCCTCGACAGGCGCAGCAGGCTCAACAGGCAATGTGCCCTCCCCTGCCGCGGAACGGACCGAAGCCTCAGTGAGCTCGGGGGCTACCTGTTCCGCAACTTGCTCGGCCTTAGCAGCCGTGCGGCGGCGTGTGCGCGGTGCCGGCTTCTCGGTCGGCAGGTCGGCGGCAGGGGTCTCGATGGCGGCAGGCGTCTCGGGCACAGACGGAGCTGCAAGCTCGGTCAGAGCCGCGGCCTCGCGCTCGGCAGCACGACGGCGGGCGCGCACCACCTGAGCCTCGCTAATCTGCGCCAACGCACGTGCCTGCGCGACCGCATCGGAAATCGGCGCCGAGGAGTCAGCTGCAACGGTGAGCTTGGCGCGCGTCGTGCGCGTGGTACGGCGCTTTGGCTTGGTGACCTCCTCGCCGTCAGCGGCAGGCTTGGCCGTGCGGCGCATGCGCTTGGGCTTTGCCGGAGCAGCCTCCTCACCAGTTGCAGGCACGGCCTTCTCAGCCGCTACAGGCATAGGCGTCGAAGCAGCCTTAGGCGTCTCAGGAGCCGAGGCTTGCGCGGGCGCCGCGACCTGGTCCGACGCAACCGGTACAGCGGGAGCGGCCTGCGTCGTCGTTATTTCGTTTTCTTGCTGTTGATCAGACACAGTGTTTGCTCAACTTTCTTTTCAAGCCCTGTGATCACATGCTCCCTGCATAAACCTTCAGGGCGGCTAAACAGTCTAGTTCCGTTCAAAACGACGGACATCATTGATCTGTATCGAGATGATTGCGTCAACTACGCAGCGTTAGTGTAACACAACCGCCGCCACCTGCAACTTAGTCATTGGGGGAACGTTCTTAAACGATTAGTCAAAAGGGACACTCTTTGTTTGCCACCCACAAATCTGACTGCCTCCGCCAAAACTATGGCGGTTTACTACGATGAATCGCTCAACCGCGACCACTCCGAAACTTGTTGAACTAAAACCGCAGGTAGATACCTTGCACTTTTTAGCAAAAAGCCGGCGTGGTTAGAATTCCTCAATTCATCGTAGTAAACCGGCATAGTTTCGTATTTCTAGCAGCTCCAAATTCGTCAATACGTCGGCGTTTGCGAAAAAAGCCCGACCTCCGTGGGAGATCGGGCTTATAGGGCTCAGTTAAACCAAACCTACACGGTCAAATGACCCGCAGGTTACATCTGCTCGGGCGCGGAAACGCCAACGAGGGTGAGCACCAGGGCGAGCGTCACGCGGACGGCATCGCAAGCGGCCAGACGGGCACGCGAAAGTTCGGGGTCGACGGGACGGCCCTCGCTCGGCAGAACCTGGCAGGCAGCGTAGAAGCTGTGGAAGTCACCGGCGAGCTCCTCGGCAAAGTGCGTCAGACGGAACGGGGCGCGATCGCGAGCGCAGCTGGCGATCAGGTCGGTAAGCTCATTGAGCTTGCGCGAAAGGGCGAGCTCGGTCGGGTCGGTCAGCAGCGAGTAATCGACGTTCTCACCGATGGCCTTGGCGGCAACGGCCTTCATGCCCATCTCGTCGGCCTGCTCAGGCGTTACGTCAGCGGCACGGCGCAGGATGGAGCAGACGCGAGCGTGAGCGTACTGCACGTAATAGACCGGGTTGGAGTTGTCGCGCTTCTTAACGGCCTCAATGTCGAAGTCGACCATCTGGTTGGAGCTCTTGGAGATGAGCGTGTAGCGAGCGGCATCGGAGCCGACCTCGTCGACGAGCTCCTGCAGGGTCACCATGGTGCCCTTGCGCTTGGACATACGGACGGGCTTGCCGTTACGCAGCAGGTTGACGAGCTGGCCCAGTAGAACCTCGAACTTGCCGGGGTAACCCAGAGCGTCGCAGACGCAGCGGACGCGCTCGATGTAACCGTGGTGGTCGGCGCCCCAGATGTCGATGACGTGATCGACGCGCTGGAACTTATCCCAGTGATAGGCGACGTCGGAGGCGAAGTAGGTGTACTCGCCGTCGGACTTGATCAGGACGCGGTCCTTGTCGTCGCCCAGGTCGGTGGAACGGAACCACAGGGCGCCGTCCTTGGTGTAGAGGTAGCCCATCTTGTCGAGCTTCTCAAAAGCGCGGTCGACGGCAGAGGTGCCGGCGGTCTCGCCCTCGGTGTCCTTCACGTACAGCGAGCGCTCGGAGTACCAACGATCAAAGTCGCAGTTGACGGCGTGGCAGAGGTCGCGCATGTTGTCGACCATCTTTACATAGCCGCGCTCGCGGAAGCTCTCCATGCGCTCCTGAGGATTGGCGTTGACCCACTTATCGCCGTCGGTGCGCCAGAACTCGGCGGCCTCGTCGATGATGTAGTCGCCGCCGTAAGAGTCCTTGCCCAAGGTCTCGGCAAAGTTGTCCTGATACGGATGGGTCTCGGGGTGCTCGTCGTTCTCGTCGGCAACAAAGGCGTCGCGGTCGGCGATCAGCAGCTTGTGAGCCTCGTCAATATCCACGCCCTGCTTGGCGATGATGTCGGCAAGCTGCATATAGCGCGTGCTGATGGAGTTGCCGAAGGTGTTCATCTGAGAGCCGTGGTCGTTGATGTAGAACTCACGCTGGATGTCGTAACCGGCGTGGTCCATAACACGGCAGAGCGAGTCGCCCAGCGCGGCCCAGCGGCCGTGGCCGATGTGCATGGGGCCGACGGGGTTGGCGGAAACGAACTCGACCTGGGTCTTCAGGCCACCACCGACGTTGGACTTAGCGAAGTCCATGCCCTTCTCGCGAGCCTCGCCAAAGATGGCATTCTTGACGGCAACGGAGAGGTAGAAGTTGATGAAACCGGGGCCTGCGATCTCAACCTTCTCGATCGCGGGATCCTCGGGCATATGGGCAACGATGGCCTCGGCGATCTTGCGCGGGGCGCAGTGGGCCAGCTTGGCGGACTTCAGGGCCATGGTAGAGGTCCACTCGCCATGAGAAGTGTCAGCCGGTCGCTCGATAGCGCAATCGTCAAGTTCAAATGCGGAAAGGTCGCCGGCCTCCTGGGCCGCAGCAAGCGCAGCGCGTACCAGCTCTTCAATCTTCTCGGGCATAGATCCTCCTTGTGTTAAAGCCCCCGAGCTCTTGGTCACTCGTAGGGCAAAAGCCAGAGTTTGTAGCACTCTATCACAAGCGAGGGGCACTGTCGCAGGGTAAAGCCAATCGAAATTGCATATGCACAAAATTGACTACAGCTTGTATGGAGTCACTCAAAGATGCCGGTCTGCCTGCAGATTATGCACGCGTTGAAAATGCATAAAGGTGTGAATGAGCTGTGTCTTTTATCGAATACTCTTACCTATCAGAGTTGTGTGCTTTTCCTGCATAAAGCGAGGATTTGCGCACGTCAGCGTGTTATTCTAGACATACGTAAATTCGTATAAGTTGGAGGTAGCATGTTCTCAATCGGTCAACACGTCATTCATCCGGGTCAGGGAGTCTGCACCGTCGTCGGTTTTAGGGACGACACGCCGCAGCCCATGTTGTTGCTCGAGGCCAAGCAGGGGCATGCGCAGACGATCCTTATGTACCCCGTGGCGCAGGCCGACCGTCTGCATGCCGCCATCTCTCAGCAAGATGCCGAGCATCTGCTGAGCCACTATGACGAGCTGGAGTGCGACACCTTTACCGAGCGCAACAGCTCGCTTGAAGAGACACACTTTAAGCAGCAGCTCAAGCTGGGCGCGCCCGAGACGGTCCGCGTGGCAAAGACCATGATGCACCGCATTCGCCAGGCCGAGGAAGCCGATAAAAAGCCCAGCTCTTACTATATGCGTGTACTCAAGGAAGCCAAGCGCCGCTCCATCGAGGAGTTCGCCGTGGCATTGGGCGTCACCGAGGAGGCCGCCGAAGCCCGCCTAGCCCAAGCCGCCCTCAACTAACCCATCCGAGCCAAAAACCACCACAAAGGGGACAGGCACCTTTGTGGTGGTTTTTTCGTTCTAGTCGTTCTAGTAGTATTCATTCTTATCGATACCCACGAGCACAAGGAGTCTCTTATGGCAGAGCCGCTTACCGCCGGAATCACCCGCGACCGCGCGTTCGAACTGCTCAACGAACACAACAAGGACCCGTTCCACATCACCCATGGCGAGACGGTCGAGGGCACTATGCGCTACTTTGCGCGCGAGTTCGACCCCGAGAACGAGGAGTTTTGGGGCATCGTCGGTCTGCTGCACGACCTGGATTGGGAGGAGCATGAGGACGACCCCATGAACCACACCATCTATGCTGCCGAGATTCTTGAGGGCGAAGGTGCGTCTCCCGAGCTCATTCGCGCCATCCAGACGCACACGTCGGACTTCAACACCTCGCTGCCCAAACCCGAGCTGCAGATGGAAAAGATCCTGTTTGCCTGCGATGAGCTCACCGGCCTGATCGGCGCTGCAGTCATCATGCGCCCGAGCAAGAGCGTCATGGACTTTACGACCAAGTCGCTCAAGAAGAAGTTCAAGGACAAGCGCTTTGCCGCCGGCTGCTCGCGCGACGTGATTTCGCAGGGCGCCGAGATGTTGGGCTGGGAGCTCCCCGAGCTCTTTGACCGCACCATAGCGGCCATGCAGTCCTTCGCCCCCGACCGCGATACCTTCCAGGCCTAACCGCCCACGCCACCTAAAACCGCCACAAAGGGGACAGGCACCTTTGTGGCGGTTTTCGTTTACGAGGGGTTTAGGGGCGGACCTGGCCGGTGCCGCGGAGCTTGTATTTGTAGGTGGTGAGGGCCTCGGCGGCAAAGGGGCCACGGGCGTGGAGCTTTTGGGTCGAGATGCCGATCTCGGCGCCCAGGCCAAACTCGCCGCCGTCGGTAAAGCGCGTGCTGGCGTTGGCGTACACGGCCGAGGCATCGACCGCGTCCAGGAAGCGCTCGCAAGCATCCGTGTCCTCGGCAACGATGGCCTCGGAGTGCATCGTGCCGTAGCGGTTGATGTGCGCGATGGCCTCGTCCTCGTTTGCCACGACCTTCACGCTCATCTCGAGCGCCAGATACTCGCGGCCCCAGTCCTCCTCAGTCGCGGCGACGTAGTCATCACCCTCGGCAAGCCCGGCATCGGCGCATGCGGCGCAGGTTGCCTCGTCGCCGTGAATGAACACGCCGTGATCATGCAGCACGGCCACGACCGCAGGCAAAAACGCATCGGCCACAGCACGGTCGACCAGCAGCGACTCGGCGGCATTGCACACGCCTACGCGCTGGGTCTTGGCATTAACGATAATGTTGAGTGCCTTATCAAAGTCGGCGGATTCATGCACGTAGATATGGCAATTGCCCGTGCCCGTCTCGATCACCGGCACAAGCGATTCACGCACGCAGCGCTGGATCAGGCCTGCACCGCCACGCGGAATGAGCACATCGACGATGCCGCGAAGCTTCATGAGCTCGCCGGTTGCCTCGCGGTCGGTAGACTCAATCATCGAGACGGCCTCACGCGGGAAGCCCTTGGCCTCGAGCGCATCGGCCAGCAGCTCAGAAATCATGGCACACGAGTGATAGGCCAGCGAGCCGCCGCGCAGAATGCAGGCGTTGCCGGTACGGATGCAGATGCCCGCGGCGTCGGCCGTCACGTTGGGACGCGCCTCGTAAACCATGGCGACCAGGCCCAGCGGCACACTCACACGGGTCAGGTCCACGCCGCTTGCAAGCACGCGGTGGTCGAGCACGCGGCCCACGGGATCGGGCAGCTCGGCGAGCTTTTCCAGGCCGGCGGCCATGCCCTCGACGCGCTCGGGCGTCAGCAGCAGACGATCGAGCAGTCCGGCCGAGGTACCCGCATCGCGCGCAGCGGACATATCGAGCTCGTTGGCGGCGACGATGGAGTCGACGCCGTCGCGCAGCGCCGCGGCCATGGCGCGCACGGCCTCCTGGCGCTGTTCATCGCTCGCCGTGGCAAGCGAGGCCGACGCTGCCTTGGCGGCAACGGCAAGATCGTGGACATACGTGGCTATATCGACCGACATGGGCGGCCCTTTCTCCTAGAAGTTTGCAACCATGGTAGCCGATTTGCGCATGGCCTCGCCCGCGGCGGTAGAATTGGTCAACCCGAAACACCGCAACGAACGGAAGACTCACATGGCCCTCATCACTTCGTACCACGTCCCCGGCCTGTATGTCGAGGACCACAGCATCGACGTCCCCCTCGACTGGCGCGGCCTGGAGCCGATGCTCCTGGCCGTCGGCAGCACCATGCGCCGCGGCGCTATACCGACACCCATCGCCGGTGCGCCCGAGAGCATCAAGCTCTTCTACCGCGTGGTTTGCGCACCCGACCGCATCAACGACGACCTGCCGCTCCTTCTCTTTTTGCAGGGTGGCCCCGGTGGCGAGAGCCCGCGTCCGCTGTCGCCCACAAGCGATGGCTGGATCGAAGAGGCCGTCAAGCATTTCCGCGTCGTGCTGCCCGACCAGCGCGGCACCGGACGCAGTAGCTGTGTAGACGGGCGCACGATTGCCGCACTGGGCGAGCGCGCCGAGGCGGCAGGCTCCGATGCGGCCCGCTCGCAGGCGGACTTCCTCAAGCGTCACCTCGCCAGCTCCATCGTGCGCGATTTTGAGTACCTGCGCCTGGTGGGCTTTGGCGGCAAGCCCTGGGTCACACTGGGGCAGAGCTACGGCGGCTTTTTGACGTTGAGCTATCTGTCGCTCTTCCCCGAGGGCGTGGCGGCAAGCTTTACCTGCGGCGGCATTCCGCACGTGCCGGCGAGCGCCAGCGAGGTCTACGCGCACACCTTCCCGCGCATGGCCGCCAAGACGCAGCAGTATTACGACCGTTACCCCGCCGATGTCGAGCGCGTGGCAGCCCTGGCCGATGCGCTCGAGGCTCAGAAGCCCGTGCTGCCCGACGGCTCGCCAATGACGGTCGAGCGCCTACAACTCATGGGCAGCGACTTTGGCATGAAGCCGAGCTTTGAGCGCATGCATTGGATTATCGATCACGCGTTTGTTACAGGCGACGGTACGCTGACCTGCGGCGTCTCGATATCTGACAGCTTTTTGATGCGTGCCTTCGAGCGCACCAACACGCGCACGAATCCGCTGTACTGGACGCTTCAGGAGTTCATCTACGCCGACGGCGATACCATGCCCATTCGCTGGGCCGCGGCAGAGGAGAAGGCACACCGTGCCGAGTTCGACACCCTCGCGCGCCCGCTCATGTTTACCGGCGAGGCCATGTTCCCGTGGATGTTTGAGCAGATGCCCGAGCTTAAGCCGTTTAAACCCGCCATGGACCTGCTGATGGAAGACACCAGCTGGGACAAGATCTACGACCCGCAACGCCTGGCCTGCAACGAGGTGCCGCTCCAGGCCGCGGTGTATTTCGACGACATGTACGTCGATTCGGGCCTGCAGCTCGATACGCTCAGCCGCGTGGGCAACTCGCATGCCTGGGTGACCAACGAGTTCGAGCACGACGGCCTGCACGGCAGCGTGGTGTTCAAATGCCTCTTCGACGAAGCCCTCAACCGAGGAGACCTGCGCCGGATCTTCTAGCAAAGGAGTGTCCCCGCCTGCCGGCACAAAAGGAACGTCCCCAAGTGCCGGCACGAAAAAGACAGCGCTGCGGGAAACGATCCGCAGCGCTGTCTTTCTTTATGCAAATACGATCAAGTTATCCCTGTGTATCGCGGGCTTCTCGGCCAGGTCTGCGAGCAGGCGGTTGCTGGCGATCTGGTCCTGGCGGCGGCCGGCGGCAAGCTCCAGCACGTCCGAATCGGCCTCGGCGATACCGCGGGCGACGACCATACCGCTCGGGTCGCACACGTCGAGCACATCGCCCTCGGCAAACTGGCCATCGACCTCGCGAATACCCACCGCGAGCAGCGACGATCCGCGGCTGACCAGCGCCTTCGCGGCGCCGTCATCAACCGTCACCGAGCCGTGCGCCTTGTCGCCCAGTGCAATCCACAGCTTGCGGGGTGCAATGTCCAGGCGCTCCGCCGGCGGATCGAACAGCGTGCCCACGCTCTCGCCGCGGGCCAAACGCACGAGCGCATCGGGCTCCTCGCCCGAGCAAATCACGCTCTGAATGCCCGCGGTCATCAGAATGCGGCTTGCACGGATCTTGGTGATCATGCCGCCCGTGCCCACCGATGTGGAAGAATCGCCCGCCGAGGCGATGATCTTGGCGTCGATCTTATGCACGACCGGGACGAACTCGGCCGTGGGGTCCTCGTGCGGATTGGCGGTATAGAGGCCATCAATGTCCGAGAGCGTCACGCACAGATCGGCGGAAACCAGACAGCTCACAAGCGCCGCCAGCGTGTCGTTGTCGCCAAACTTGATCTCATCGACGGTGACGGTATCGTTCTCGTTGACGACCGGCACCACACCCAGCTCCACAAGGCGCAGCAGGGCGTCGCGCGCGTGCAGGTAGGACGTGCGGCGCGCCGTGTCGTGGCGCGTGAGCAGCACGAGCGAGGTGAGCAGGTCGCGCGCATGGAACTCCTCGTCATAGGCCGACGAGATGATGCACTGACCAGCCGAGGCGCAGGCCTGCAGGCTCGGCAGGTCACCGACCGGCTTACGGTCGAAGCCCAGCACGGGATAGCCGCAGGCAATGGCGCCCGAGCTCACCACGACCAGGCGCCAGCCAAGCTCGCGCAGCGCTGCGGCCTGATCGGCAAGCCCGCCGATAAAGGCGCGGTTGACCTTGCCGTCGGCGCCCACCACCGTAGACGAACCGATCTTTACCACCATCGTTTTATAAGAAGTCGTCATACGTCAAACCAATCAACTGTTCAGCGAACGGCCGAGCCGGCGGCCAGGGAAGCGTGACTCGCCCCTACCGCCCAAGGAATTAGTGAGCCCAGGGAAAGGCAGAGGCCGCGGCCATGTTCTTACGCACGAGCTCGTCGCGCACCTGAGCCAGGCCCTGCTCCATACCCACCACATAGGTCTGCGGGTACAGGAAGCGCTTGAAAGCTGCGTCCAGATGGTCGAGCGCCCAAGCACAGCGCTCGCGCGCGTCCTGGATGCTCTCACGCGGAGCCACCGCACTGCCATCGCGCACGATCGGCACCAGCAGCTCGCGATACTCGAGTTCGGACACGTCGGTCACCAGGGCGGCATCGTTCACGGCCACAAGGGTATTGCCGCGCGCGGCGCCCTCCCCCGCCAGATGGTCCTCGTCGTAGATCATGTCGCAGACCGGGCCGCCAAAGCCGTCGTAATAACGGCGCACGCGTTGCACACCCGGGATCGTGCGCTTGTATGGCTGCTCAGAGAGCTTGACCACCGGCGTCCATGGATCTGCCTCGCTCGCACGGCGGGCGGAAAGCTTGTACACGCCGCCCAGCGCCGGCTGGTCATAGCAGGTCGCAAGCTTGGTACCCACGCCAAAGCTATCGATGGGCGCGCCCTGGTCGAGCAGTGACTGAATCGTGTACTCATCCAGATCGTTAGAAACCGAGATCCCCACATAGGGCAGGCCCTCGGCATCAAAACGGCCACGAACATACTTGGAGAGCTTGGCGAGGTCGCCCGAGTCAATGCGAATAGCCGACAGACGCTCGCCCACCGCCTCCATCTCCTTGGCAACCGTAATGGCATGCTCGCAACCCTCGCGTACGTCGTAGGTGTCGATGAGCAGCGTACAGTTCTTGGGGCTCGACTTGGCAAAGGCGCGGAAGGCCTCGAGCTCGGAATCGAAGCTCATCACCCAGCTGTGCGCATGCGTGCCAAAGACGGGAATACCGTAGCGGCGGCCGGCGAGCACATTGGACGTAGAGGAGCAGCCGGCAACGTAGCTCGCGCGCGCGACGGCCAAGCCGCCATCGGGACCCTGAGCGCGGCGCAGGCCAAACTCGGCAACGGGACGGCCGTCCGCCGCCAGCACCACGCGCGCCGTCTTGGTGGCGACAAGCGTCTGGAACCCAACGATGTTGAGCAGCGCCGTCTCAAGCAGCTGGCACTCCAGCGCGGGGCCGGTGACGCGAACCATGGGCTCGCGCGGAAAGACGAGCTCGCCCTCGGGCACGGCGTCGATGTTTACATGCGCACGAAAATCGCGCAGGTAGTCGAGGAATCCAGGCTTGAACATCGCGCCGCCGGCCGGGGCCTGGAGCGAGGCGAGGTAGTCGATGTCCTCGGGCGTAAAGCGCAGATTCTCGACCAGCTCGGGCAGTTCGGCGGTGCCGCACATGACGGCATAGGCGCTGCCAAAAGGATGGTCGCGGTAAAACGCGGTAAAACAACCCTGCTCATTGGCCTTGCCGCTCTCCCACAGGCCCTGGGCCATAGTGAGCTCGTACAGATCGGTGAGCATTGCAATGTCGGTGGGATGCGAGATGTCGGTCAAAGCCATGGGGCGACCTTTCGGATGCGTTGTGCAGAGGTTGAGGGTTGGAAAAGGGCAGAGTGTTCTGGCATGGCACCCAGCGCGAATGGGCTAGAGCAGGCCCATGCTGGTCAGGATCGTGTAGCCCATAAAGATGACAAACGCGATGAGGGCAAGGACAATGATGATTTTTTGAGCCGGCGCCATGCCAGGGATCTCGTTCTCGCCCGTAGGCTCCTTGGAGGTAACCATGCGCTGGGCAAAGGTCATCTCGTCACGGCTCGGCTTGGGCTCGACGGACTTGGAACGAGCGACCTTTTTAGGCTGAGGTTTAGGTGCGGTGGGCGCGGGCTTCGCGGCGGCGGGCTTGGGCGCGGGGGCGACGTTCGCGGCGGCCTCCTCGGCCTTCGCACGCTCGGCACGCAGGGCGGCCAGCTCCTCACGCTCGCGGCGTGCCTCTTCCTGGGCCTCGCGACGAGCTTTCTCGGCGCGGAGCTCTTCCAACTCGGCGCGTTCCTCGGCAGACAGTGGTTGGGACTCAAGCTTGGCCATGGTACAGCCCTTTCTTTTAAAAAAAGCCGCCGACACAATGTCAGCGGCTTATCAAATCCAAGGGTGGAGACGAAGGGAGTCGAACCCTCGGCCTCTGCCATGCGACGGCAGCGCTCTCCCAACTGAGCTACGTCCCCAAGACAAGTTGATATTTTACCTACGGCTCGCCAACTGTCAACGCCCAATACCCAGTCTTTTTGGGACGCGGCTATTTTGACAACTTTTCGAGCAGGCGATCCTCTCGATGATTTTTTAATCCCCGTCCCAGAAAAATCATCGGCGAGCGCACTACTTTGCGCTGGTGAGGACGCCGGTGGTGTCGAACGCCGGGGTGAAGCTCTCGTCTACTGCTCCGCCTTCTTGCCAAAACATCGTCGTAAAGCCCAGGTCGTCGGCATGGTCGAGCACCTGCTCGTACTCCTCGCGCGTCACGGCGCGCGCCAGGTCGCCGCCTTGTTCGCGCATGAGGGCATTGGGCGTGTACTGGTTCATGACCGAGATCGGCACGTCGCCCACCGTCTGCCACACCAGGTCCAACACGCGGCACGAATCGTCCGCATGCCCCGGCAGCACCAGATGACGCACGATTATGCCGCGCTTCATGAGCCCGTCCCCGTCTACCAGCTCTCCCCCGCGGCGCTCAATTTCGCGCGCCATCTGGGCCAGACCCGACACAGCCACGCGCGGGTAGTCCTTAATATGAGAGAGTGACTGCGCAAGCGCCGCATTGGCATACTTAAAGTCGGTAAGCCACACGTCGACCAAATCGCCGAGCGCCGCCACGGCACTCGCACGCTCATAACCGCTCGTGTTGTAGACGATTGGAATGACCAGTCCGCGCTCCCGAGCTGCGGCAATCGCGGCCGGCAGCAGGTGAGCATAATGCGTCGCCGTCACCAGATTGATGTTATTGGCACCTTGGTCCTGCAGCTCCAGCATAATCTCGACCAGGCGCTCGGGCGAAATCTCAAGCCCAAAATTGCCCGTCGAGATCTCGTGGTTCTGGCAATAGATACATTTGAGCGAGCAGCCGCTAAAGAAGATCGTGCCCGAACCGGCCTCGCCCGAGATAGGCGGCTCCTCCCACATATGAAGCGCTGCGCGGGCCACCTTGAGCGTGTCATCGGCACCGCATACGCCGTGCGCACCCTCGTCGCGCACCGCACCGCAACGGCGCGGACACAAATGGCAGGCGGGCGAAAAAAGTTCGGTCAACGGCGTCGGCATAAAAACATGCTCCAAAACAACGATTCAGCAGCTCAAACGTTAAGGGACCAACCGCACAGACGGCTCGAGCCCAAGGCGCCGTAATCGTCCGACACGATTTTTGTAATGTCAAGACTGGAATCGATAAAGTGCCGCTTTATGATGTAGGTATTCCGCCCCCCGCGGAGCAACTGGGTGAACCGTCGCGTTTATTTAGGGAGCCCACACAGTCGTACCTAGTACAGGTATCCTTCGTTGTTAAGGACGCTGGAACAGTCGATGAGGGCACCCACCTGTTTTAGGTGGGTTCATTTTCGTAACGTGGGGGGTGGTTTTTATTTGCCGAAAACCACCATTACAGCCCATATGGATCCCCGCCGGTATCCCGACAATCCATCGACAACATCCCAATATCTGGTAAGCGCGTGATTATCGCTGCGTGCAATTCCATGCACCCCCCTTGGTCGAGTATCATGGTTCGGCTATGCCCTTTGCGCTTAGCAACCTTTGACCTTTTCCTTCGACGCTTGGCGGTTTTTAGATTCATGGCTTCATCCCCGAGCTACATACCGTATCTATGCGTGGCAGCGGCGGCCTTTATCACGACCTTCCTCACGGTGCCCCTGGTCAAGCGCTTGGCAATTAAGCTCGACGCCGTCGACTATCCTTCTAAGCGCCGCATCAACACCAAGCCCATCCCGCGTTTGGGCGGAACGGCGGTGTTTTTGGGCCTGGTCGTTGCCTGTATTGTGCAAATCCTAGGCACCTGGCACCTAGGCTGGCCGCCCGTCCTGGTGCCGCACCCGCGCCTTCACATTAGCTATCCCATGCTGGCGCTCTCCTTTACCGTCATCTTTGCGACCGGCGCTATCGACGACGTCTTCCAGCTCAAGCCCAAGCAAAAGCTAGCCGGACAGGTCCTCGCCGCGCTTATCGCCTGTATCGGCGGCCTGCGGATCGGCGTCATCGTCAACCCGTTTGCCCCCGGCGAGATCATGCTCGGATGGCTCGCCTACCCCATCACCGTGATCTATCTGGTGGCATTCACCAACATCATTAACCTCATCGACGGCCTCGACGGCTTGGCCACGGGCATCTGCGGCATCGCGTCGTTCACCATGTTTTCGATGGCCGTTCTCTCGGGCCGCATCGACGCCGCCGCGCTCTCCATTGCGCTCTTTGGCGCTTGCCTGGCCTTTTTGCGCTACAACTTCAACCCCGCAAGCATCTTCTTGGGCGACTCGGGGTCGTTGCTTCTGGGCTTTGCACTGGGCTCCATCTCGCTGCTCAACGTGAGCCGCACCGCCGCGCTCACCTCGCTTATCATCCCGCTCATCGTTGCCGGCGTGCCCATCATCGACACGTTTAGCGCCATCGTGCGCCGCAAGCGCGCCCACATTAGCATCGGGCAGGCCGACAAGGGCCACATCCACCACCGCCTGATCCAAGAGGGCTACAACCAAAAGCAGGCAGTGCTGCTCATCTACGCCTGGTGCATCATGCTTTCGGCCGGCGCCGCCGCGATTAACCAGGTCGAGGTGCCCATGCGCGTGCTCATCTTTACCGTACTCGCCATTGGCTCGGCGGCCTTTGCCAAGCACCTGCACCTGTTTGAGCCCGTGCTGCGCCACCATTACAACAAGCGCACGCACGAGGACGAGCTCGTCACCCCCGACGATCCCGCCTTTAAGCAGGAGGAGCAGGCGGCAGAAGAACGCAGGGAGGAGCGCCACCACAGGCGCTAGGGTAAGCTGCCGAGGATGCGCCCAGGCGCCGCCGGCCAAACGCGCAGCCACGCCGCGCCCATCGCACATGCCGCCGCTCTCCCGCCCCTCGCGTACTTACGCCCCGACCCTCCAATAAACGCGTTATCATCTTGACCCATGAACATACGTTAGGAGCAATCATGCCAAACGAGAACAGCTACGAAGTCGCGCTGCAAAAGAGCAACGCCATTCGCGAGGGCCTGGCCAAAACGCCCGAGAAGTTCACCATGCTCACCGGCGACCGCCCCACCGGCCGTCTGCACCTGGGTCACTACTTCGGCACCCTCAAGGGCCGTGTTGAGCTGCAGAACATGGGCGCCAAGACCAACGTGCTCATCGCCGACTACCAAGTCATCACTGACCGCGATACGACCGAGCACATCCAGGACAACGTGTACAACATGGTCATGGACTACCTTGCCTGCGGCATCGACCCCGACAAGACCATGATCTACGCGCACTCCGCCGTACCCGCCGCAAACCAGCTCATGCTGCCGTTCCTGTCGCTGGTCTCCGAGGCCGAGCTGGCGCGCAACCCCACGGTCAAGGCCGAGATGGAGGCCTCGGGCCACGAGCTCACCGGCCTTCTGCTCACCTACCCGGTGCACCAGGCCTGCGACATCCTGTTCTGCAAGGGCAATGTGGTGCCCGTCGGTCGCGACCAGCTGCCGCACATCGAGCTCACCCGCACCATCGCCCGCCGCTTTAACAACCGTTACGGCAAGGTGTTCCCCGAGGTCGACGCGCTGCTGTCCGAGACCCCGCTGCTGCCCGGCCTGGACGGGCGCAAGATGAGCAAGAGCTACGGCAACGCCATTAACATCTCGATGACCGCCGAGGAGACGGCCAAGCGCATCAAGAAGAGCCAGACCGACTCCGAGCGCATGATCACGTTCGATCCCGAGAATCGCCCCGGCGTGTCCGGCCTGCTTTCAACCGCCGCCATCTGCACCGGCCGTTCCGAGGTCGAGATTGCCGAGGAGATTGGCATGGGCGGCTCCGGCCAGCTCAAGAAGTACGTGACCGAGGCCGTCAACGAGTACTTCGCGCCGATCCGCGAGCGTCGTCAGCGCTATGAGAACGATCTGGACTATGTGAAGGACGTGCTGCACGAGGGCAACCGTCGCGCCAACGAGATTGCCGAGCAGACCCTGGCCGAGGTTCAGGACGCCATGGGCATGGTGTACTAGGCAAAGCGCCTTCGCACAACATAGACGGTGAGGCTGAATCCTCACCGAAACAGGAACAGGCCCGCTGGCAGATAGTTGCCAGCGGGCCTGTTCCCGAAGTACACCGTTGAATCGCACAGAGGGGAGGAATGCGAATCAAACTCAACAGGGCAGGCTTTTTCATCGCCTATTGCCTGCTCTGTTGCTGAAAACAATATAGTTCACCGTGGTTTACTTTGTAGCGTCAATATGTTCCCCCATAGCTTCTCCATAAGTTAGCTCAGGTAAACTAGAACCACCACAAAGGGGACAGGCACCTTTGTGGTGGTTTTAACCACGGCAGAGCCGCTAGAGCCCTGCAGGCCAGCGACAGGCGACCAAGTCGACGTGCATGTCGTCCTTAAACGCCACACCCTCCCCTAGCAAAAGCTCACGTTGAGCATCGGGACCGCCAAAAGCAAAACCATCGCATATGCGGCCATCGGCAAACACCACGCGGTGACAGGGAATCTCGCCGGGGCGCGGATTGCCATGCAGGGCATACCCCACGTACCGCGCACTTCGTGGACGACCGGCAAGCAGCGCCACCTGACCGTAGGTGGCGACCATCCCCTCGGGAATCTGCTCGACCACCTCGTACACCCGATCAAAAAAGCCCTCAGACGCCATTGCTCGCTCCCTTCCACCCGGAATAGCATAAACCACCACAAAGGTGCCCGCCCTTTGTGGTGGTTTTGGCAGGTGGGCTAGTTAACGGGCTGGAAGAAGGCTACGGCTACGGCGCCGGGGCCTACATGGGTGCCGATGGTGGCGCCGATGGTGTGAACGGGCAGTTCGCCCTCGGTGTGGCCAGCCCACAGTGCCGCGCTGTCCTCGATATACTTCTTGAGCACCGCATCCGAAAGGCCCGTATAGCCGAGCGCCAGCGGCATGGAAAAGTCGATGCCGCCCGCCTTTTCGACCTTCTGGTTGAGCAGGTTACGGCCGTTCTTGGAACCGCGCGCCTTGCCCAGCTGCACGATCAGACCGTCCTCGGCAGCCACCACGGGCTTTACGTTGAGCAGCGTACCCACGGCACCGGCCGCAGCAGACAGGCGACCGCCGCGCACCAGGTACTCCAACGTCTCGAGCAGGCCGATGACGACCACGCGGTCGCGCACGGCCTCGACAGCCGCCGCAACCTGAGCCGCGCCCTGGCCCTCGTCCACCAGGCGCAGCGCATACTCGACCAGCACGCGCTCGCCCAAGGTCACGTTATTGCTGTCCACGACGAACATGTCGCCGCCCGGCGCCTCGGCAAGTGCGGTGCGGGCACTCTGATTGGTGCCCGAAAGCTTAGCGCCCACGGTAATAATCACAGCCTCATCGCCGGCCTCACGCGCCTCGGCAATCGCCTGCGAAAACGCGTACGGGTTGACCTGGCCGGTCTTGGGCAGCTCATCGCGCTCCACAAGCATCTCGTAAAAGCGCTGGTGATCGATGTCGACGCCATCCATATACACATCGGTGCCAAAGGTGACGGACAGCGGCAGAACGCGCAGAGCGGGGTGCTCCGCCGGCGACATATCGCTTGCGGAATCGGTAATAATGCGGACGGACATAACGAATCCTTTCTTGCGCAGGTCCCGCGCGGGGAATTTTGACAGCAATGCCCCGGCACGGCATACGCGCTCAAACGGGACTATGCAGTTTTTAATGGGAAGCAAATGCCTTGGCGGCCTTAGATCTCACGCAGGGTGTTGAGAATCGTACGCAGCGACGCATACATCTGCTCGCGCTGCTCCACACCCATAGCCTTACCGGTGGTGTCGAGCACCTCGCGAATGATGCGGTCCGCCTCGCTCATGCTCTCGCCGCCCAGAGCGGTCAGGCGCACCGGAGCACGATACTTAACGGCGGCGTCGCCCGAATCATCGACCTCGACGTAGCCGCCCTCCTCCAGATGCGCGAGCGTGCGCGAGACGGCGGCACGGGTCACGCCTGCCATGCGAGCCAGGTCAGCGCCAGTCAGGCCGTCCTTGCTGCGCTCAAGATAGTACAGGCACATAACGTCGGAGCCCTTGAGGCCCAGCCTTGCGCCCTCGGATGTCTTAATGCGCTGGATCTCCTTGTAGAGCCCGCTGATCAGTCCGACAAAGTCCTCGAAACGTGTCTCGTCGTTCTGCTGCATGGGAGACGACCGCCTTTCGCTTACATGATGCTAACGGGTAAACATCTTAGCCGCACGAGGCAACACCCATACCCAAATATCCCATTTGTTAACCCATCAACATAAAAACCACCACAAAGGGGACAGGCACCTTTGTGGTGGTTTTGACCGGCGAACATGATCCGCAGGCGTCGTTACAGTTCCACGCAGGGATTGTCGCGGGTCACAAGCGTCTTAACGACAACCGTCGCTCCCAGATAGCGCTCGAGCAACTCGGCGAGACGATCAACGGCAGCCTGGCAATCCCCCATCCGCTCGGGCTCCACGCACTCAATCGCCAGGAATGCATCGGCCGAATCGTCGGACAGCGCCGTGCGAACGCCATCGCGCCAGTTCCAGCAGCGGCATACGGCGCCCGCATCATCGATGTAGGCGAGCTCGCCGGGCAGCGTCGGGTCATCCGTTTCCTCGCCAAGTGGCAGGAACGCATCGCCGCCGTCAGTCACCTTCAAGCGAAGATCCCCCTCAATCGTATGCAGGTCCTCGCCGCCAACGGGCAGCGCGTAGGTCAGCGACACCGTGTTGTAGATGTCCACCGCGGGCGTAATGTGGCCCACCGGTTTGCCCTTGAGCACGCGCTTGAGCAGGTTCTCAATTGAGCAACGCGCGCCCTTTTTGGTCTTGAACAGCCGATAAGCCTCGCGCCATGCCTTGACCGGTGCGTTCTCGCTGATAGTATCGCTGGTCAGATGACGCTCCGCGTCGATATTGGCGCGGTCGAGCAACGCCGCAATCGCATCCACGTCCTCTTGAGGAATCTGAGCCGCGGGCTTCATGCCCTTTACGACCACAACACCGACAGCCGCCTGCGGAAATAGCTCCCAAAACGAATCCTCGGCAATAAAGCTCTTCATGCGCTCTCCCTTCATCGTGCGCGCCCGAGCGAGGGCGCCTAAACAAAAAGCGCCCTTACGACGGCCACCTTCAAAGTCCTACGGTGCCGCCACAAGAGCGCTTACGCTGCCCCCATCCGGAGAAGGGGGCAATATGTCAGGCGTATTGTAACCCGAGTCATCCGCGCGAGTAAAACCACCACAAAGGTGCCTGTCCCCTTTATGGTGGTTTTGGGTCTGAAGCAACGCTAGTGTCGGAGTCCCAGCAGGCCGCGGCCGCGATGACGGGCGTCGGCGTGCACCTGAGCGTGCGGACCGGCGGCCTTTACGGACTCGGGCAGGTGCGAGTACTTCTTCTCGAAGTTCTCCTCGAACATCACGGCCAAGTTGTGCGCCGCCTCGTCGTAGCGCGCGGTGCTCTGCCAGTACTGGCGCGGCACCAGGATGCCGTCGGGCACGCCGTGGCACGTGGTGGGAATGTCGACGTTAAAGATATCGTCATGCACGAATTCGCTGTCCTCGATGGTACCGTCGAGGGCGCGGGCCACCAGGGCGCGCGTGTAGGCAAGCTCGATGCGATGGCCCACGCCGTAGCCGCCGCCGATCCAGCCGGTGTTGACCAGGTACACACGCGTGCGGCCGTCGGCGATGCGCTCACCGAGCATCTTGGCATAGACCATGGGGTCGAGCGGCATAAACGGCTCGCCAAACAGCGAAGAGAACGTGGGCGTGGGCTCGGTGACGCCGACCTCGGTGCCGGGGATCTTGGCCGTAAAGCCCGTCACGAAGTGGTACATGGCGGCATCGGCCGTCAGGCGTGAGATGGGCGGCAGCACGCCAAAGGCATCGCAGGTCAGGAACAGCACGACGCTTGGAGTGGTGCCCATGCCCTTGGTCCACGCGTTGGGAATGTGCTCCACAGGGTATGCCACGCGCGTGTTGTGCGTGATCGAGATGTCGTCGTAGTTGGGCTTGCGGTTCTCGTCGAGCACCACGTTTTCGCAGATCGCGCCAAAGCGGACAGCGTTGAAGATCTCGGGCTCGTGGAAGGCGTCCAGGCCCTCGCATTTGGCGTAGCAGCCACCCTCGATGTTAAAGATGCCCATGTCAGACCAGCCGTGCTCGTCGTCGCCGATCAGCAGGCGCGTGGGATTGGCCGAAAGCGTGGTCTTGCCGGTGCCGGACAGGCCAAAGAACACGGCGGTCTCGTGCGTGACGGGATCCATACTGGCCGAGCAGTGCATGGGCAGCACGTCGTCCTCGACGGGCAGCAGGTAATTCATGACGCTGAAAATGGACTTTTTGATCTCGCCGGAGTAGCCGGTGCCGGCGACCAGAATCACGCGCTCCTGGAAGTTAATGACCACGGCGGCGCTGGAGTTGAGGCCCTTGATGGCGGGATCGCACTGGTAGCCCGGCGCGGCGAGCACACAGAAGTCCGGCTCGCCGGTGCGTGCGATTTCACGGGCAAGCGGGCGGGCGAGCATCTGCTTAATAAAGAGCGCCTGGCTGGCACGCTCGCAGGCGACAAGCAGACGACGCGTATGGTTGCGGTCGGCACCGGCCATACCGCGAGTGACGAACACGTCGCGCTCGTTGAGATAGTCGACGATGCCGGCCTTGATGGCCTCGTAGCTCTCGACAGACAGCGGGCGGTTGACGGCACCCCAGGCAATCTTGTCGTGAACATCGGGGGTGTCAACGATAAAGCGGTCATTAGGCGAGCGGCCAGTGCGCTCCCCCGTCTCGATCACCAGCGCGCCGTTGGAGGCCATACGACCTTCGTTGCGACGGATGGCGTGCTCGACGAGCTCGGCTGCCGGCAGGTCGACCAGCAGGCGGGGCTGGTTCTCGGCAGGATCTTCGACCAGCGTAATGCCAAAGTTGGACAGAACTTCTGCAGGGGTAATACCTGGCATGGGGCCTCCTTTAAAAGCGCGACACGTGGACGAGGCGCGCACTTTACTCACGTAAAGCCCGTTGTACCCGATATGCAAAAACGTTTTTGCGGCAACGGCGAAGCGCCCGCCCAACGGTCAAAAATCGCACGCAAGCGGCCTAGTCATTGGGGACGTTTTTAAACGACTAATCGTTGGGGACACTCTTGAACAGGCAACAACCAAGGAGCGTCCCCGGATGCCGGCACTTAGGGACGTTCCCAAAGTGCCGGCACAAAAAGAGCGTCCCTAAGTGCCGTCTACTGAATGGCGCCGCCGAAATTATCGAACAACCTGTTCAAAAACACGAACGAACACCGTCGCGTCTATACTAGAGCGCAGCAATAGAAAGGACTCCGCTTTGAGCATCACGCCCATCGATAGCATTCGCCGCGCCATCGCCCGCCGCAATGGCGTCGCCGACCCCACCGTATCGGACGGGGCGCACGGGCAGGGCGGACGCATCGAGAACGGCCTGTTCCCCGCATCGCACACCGCCGAGGAGCTCGCACGAATCCAAGAGCTAAGCCAGCGTAACGCCGGCGGTCCCGACAGCAGCCAGGCCACACGCCGTCGCCGCGAGCGCGATCGCCAGCCCGGCCCCATCCACCGCATGGTCAATGCCTGGTGGAACCGCCTGCTCGGAGCCGTCTACGGCGGCGGCTTCTCCACGCAAGAAGCCGAGTACGAAGATCACGCCACCCGTCGCGACTACCTTTGGAATACCCTGGGCACCGCCGTGTGGGGCATGGCGTTTCCGTTGCTCACCATCGTGTCCACACAACTCGTGGGCGCCGAGGAGGCTGGCAAATTCTCCATCGCCTTTGTCACCGGCACGCTCATCATGATCGCGTGCAACTACGGCGTGCGCAATTTCCAGGTCTCGGATATCGACGAAAAGACGTCCTTTGCCTCTTACCAGCTCAACCGCTTGATCTGCGGAGCGCTCGCGCTGGCATGCGGCCTGGTATACAGCAGCGCCCGCGGCTACGATGCGCAGATGGCCACAATCGGCCTGGGCGTCTACCTGTATAAGGTGATCGACGGCATTGCCGACGTGTACGAGGGCCGCCTGCAGCAGGCCGACAAACTCTACCTGGCCGGCATGAGCCAAACGCTACGCTCCGTCGGCGTCATCGCGGTCTTTAGCGTGGCGCTGTTCCTCACGCGCAGTATGCCCATCGCGGCCATGGCCATGGGTGTCACCGCCATCGCCTCGCTCGTGCTGGTCACCGCGCCGCTTGCCCTGCTCGAGACCGAAAAATCGCGCCACGTGAGCCTGCGCGAGGTCGGCCACCTGTTTATCCAGTGCGCCCCGCTCTTTGGTGCACTGTTCCTGTTCAACCTTATTGAGAGCATGCCCAAGTTTGTGATGGAAGGCACGCTGGCATACAAATATCAGCTGTACTTTAATGCCCTGTTCTTTCCAGCGCAGGCCATTTTGTTGAGCATCGGATTTGTCTATAAACCGCAGCTTCTGCGTCTGTCGAGCATTTGGACGAATCCGCGCAAGCGTCGCCGCTTTGACCTGATTATTGTTGCCGTTATGGCACTGATCGTGGTCATCACCAGCGTGTGCGCCGCATTTATGGCAGGTCCCGGTATTCCCCTCATGAGCTTCATGTACGGCCTCAATTTTGAGCGCTACCGCACGCTGGCACTGCTGATGGTTGTCGCCGGCGGCGTCACCGCGGCCATCGACTTTATCTACGCCATCATCACGGTGCTGCGCCATGCCGGCGACGTCACCAAAATCTACCTGATCTGCTTCGCCGTAAGCGTAGTGCTGCCGGTGATCCTGATCAACCTGCTGGGTCTGATGGGCGCCGTGGTGAGCTACCTAGCCATCATGGCCCTACTCCTGGTGCTGCTGATTATCGAATACGCCCACATCCGCCAACGCATCGAGCGCGACCGCAACCCGTACGGCGCCTAATTGGCGCAATGGGGGGTCTCGTTGCGGACGATTTGTGACACGCAAAACTAAGTGAGTAGACTTTTGCCGAATCCCTGACCACACCGGCAAAACACAAGTCAGTGACCTGCGGTTTTGTTGAGGCAAATTTGCCGGCTGCTCGGCATTTCCAAAAAAGTCTACTCACTTAGCCAGCGGGCAGCCAAAAAAGAACCGTCGCAACGTCGTTTGACTCCGTTGCGATGGTTTTTCGAGCATTTTCGCACTGCCGAGGACGCAGACGCTCCTCATTTCTCGCGCTTACCGAGCAAGAAGGCGCTATTCTCCGAAAGTAGTCAAAAAAGCTCCGTCCCAAATTAGCTACCCTTTGCACCGATTATTCGCCTGGGTTGATGTTCGCATAGAACTCGGCGCCGTCATCAAGGCGCAGGATACCGACGCGGCCGAACTCGGAGCCGGTGGCGGCGGCGCAGTCGATATCGATGCGATCGGGCACGCCGGCGGTATCCTCGCCACCCAGGCGCACAATCTGCCCGCGGCCCGACTCCTCATCGAGCCCCGCCAGGCCGCCAACCTCGCAATAGCGCCCAAGCGACACCGTGGGCGTGTGGCCGCTCACCACGACCGGGCCCTCGCCCTCGGCAGAAAGCAGTCCCGTCGGCGCATCCCAATAGCCGTGACGAATCCACAGCAGGTCATCGGACGACTGCACCGCGAGCATCTGCTGCAGCAGCTCGCGATCGGCACCCACCGCTCCGACGCCATCGGCACAATCGACGCCATGCTCAAGTAAAAACGCGCGCGCCGCCTTCATCTCGATTCCAGCATGTACCAGCAGATACGGGCGCTCCTCGGTCTCGACCACCGCGTAGAGCGGCAGCGCGGCCATCCATCGCACGAGCTCCTCGTATGCCTCAAATTCCATGTCGTTGAGCTGCTCGCGCGTCGTCCAGCCACCGTTGATATCCCAGGTCTCGGCATCGAGCGGATCCTGGCCAATGATGGCATCGAGCATGATCTGCTCGTGATTGCCCTTGAGAACGCGGGCGTTAGGCAGCGAGCGCACGAGCTTAATAACGCCGACCGGATCGGGCCCGCGATCAATCATGTCGCCCAGCACGTACAGCGTGTCGTCGGACGTCAACGAGATCTTAGACAGGGCCTCGTCAAGCGCACGCACGTGCCCGTGAGCATCAGATGTCACATAGATCGCCATGGTACGCCTCTCCTTGCATTGCGGCCGAAGCCCGGTGCCGCAACTAAAACTTCAAGTTGAACTTAAACGTTACCCATTGTACTCCGTTGCAATAAAGCTGGAAAGGGTTTCCGAGCAGAGGCAAAGACGGCAGCCGTCTATGACGATATCGCGCACGCCCGCAATCTAACCCCATAAACCCACCATCTTTGGGTACAAATAACCGCAGACAACTGACCGTGCCACGCCAACCACCCAGGAGCGGACACCATCCATGAACCAGATCCTTCTCTTTATCGGCCTCGTTATTATTCTGTGCCTGACCATCAAGCCCGTCGGCAAAAAACTCCCCTTCCCCACCCTGCTCATCTTTATCGCGCTCGGCATGCTGTTGGGCGTCAACGGGCCGGCTCACATCGACTTTAGCGACTACGCGCTCACCGAAACCGTCTGCAGCACGGCGCTGCTGTTCATCATGTTCTACGGCGGTTTTAACACCAACATCGACCGTGCCAAGCCCGTCGCCGCGCCTGCGGTGCTGCTGAGCACGCTCGGCGTCGTCATCACTGCCGGCATTACCGGCGTGTTCGCGCACTTTGTACTGGGCTTCGACTGGATCGGCGGCTTGCTGCTGGGATCAGTTGTGGCGTCCACCGACGCGGCCAGCGTCTTTAGCGTTCTGCGCGAGCACAGCCTTTCGCTGAGGGGCGGCACCGACTCGCTGCTCGAGGTCGAATCGGGCTCCAACGACCCCGTCGCCTACATGCTCACCGCCGTGCTCGCCACACTCGCAGCCGGCGGCGACATCAACATTCCCACACTGCTGGCCAAGCAGATTATCCTGGGCGTGGGCCTGGGCCTTGCCATCGGCTGGGCGGCGGGCCACCTGATTGAACGCGCACGCGCAACAGCCGAGGGCGCGCAGACTATCTTTTTGTTCGCCGTGGCGATCGTCGCCTACGCACTGCCGAGCTACCTGGGCGGCAACGGCTTTTTGGCCGTATACCTGGCAGGCATTGTGCTGGGCGCGAGCGACATCACCGGCAAGGTCGAGATGGCGCACTTCTTTGACACCCTTACCGAGATGGCCGAGATGACGATCTTCTTCTTGCTCGGCCTGCTCGTCACGCCCGCGCGCCTGCCGCAAATGCTGCTACCCGGCCTGGCGCTCATGGCGTTTATGCTCTTTGCGAGCCGCCCCATCGCCGTCGGTCTGCTGCTGGCGCCCTTTAAGACGAGCCCTCGCCAGGTTGCGCTCGTAAGCTGGGCGGGCTTGCGCGGCGCGGCTTCGGTCGTCTTTAGCCTCTTTGCTGTGGTGGCCGGCGTTCCCGGCGGACACGACCTATTTGACCTGGTGTTTGTGATTGCCGTATCGAGCATTGTGGTGCAGGGTTCGCTACTGCCGGCGGTGGCGAAGAAACTCGATATGATCGATGCGGCCGGCGACGTGCGCCGCACCTTTAACGACTACCGCGACGAGGACGGCATGTCGTTTGTAAAGCTCAAGGTGGGCGCTGGCCATCCGTTTGCCGGGCGCTCGCTCGCCGATATTGGCAGCGCGACGGACATGCTCGTGGTCTTGGTGCTGCGCGACGGGGCGCACCCGGTACTGCCCAACGGCGATACCGTCATCGAGGAAGGCGACCTTCTGGTGATGGCAGCCCCAACGTTCGAAGAGCGTGCCGAGGTTACGCTGCGCGAGGTCACCGTGACGCCCCACGGTCGCCTGGCCGGTCAGCGCCTGCGCGACGTGCCGCAGGGCAAGCACCCGTTCATCGTCGTGATGCTCAAGCGCGAAGGCCAAACGATCATCCCCGACGGCAACACCCTCATATACGCCGGCGATGAAGCCGTCATCGCCACCCTGGCGTCATAGGGGCCAGAGGCAGTAATATGGCAAAGGGCAGCCCCTTTTTCATATTCCCATACCCGCAGGTAGATTGACGAACATGTGTTTGGTCATTATAATTTCTACTTGAATAGACTCCTCGTCTCGTGGTATAAAAGGGTTGGTACCCTCGAATAGAGGGACCTCCAAGAGCCGGGGGCTTCCCCCCGGCATTTTTTTTGCGTAATTGGAGGTCACCTCATGACGGAACTGTCGATCTTTATCGACGAATCTGGTGACGCGGGTCCCGTATCTCGCTACTACATCGTTACCCTTGTTTTTCATGAGCAGGCAATAGAGCTAAATGCAAATATCGCCGCATACGAGCGCAACGTTAAAGACTGCGAGCTCGATATTATGCCATTTCATTTTGGGCCTCTTCTCACTGGTCACGATGATTATCAATGGGTCAACATTCGCAACAGAAAGAAACAGCTCAGCCTATTCCGCCAGTTTGTAGACCGCTCCCCCATCACCTATCAGCCCTTCATCTACGATAAGAAACAGGGCCTTTACGAACCGCAAAAGCTCTCCGCAAAGATCGAGCGCGACGTAACAATATTTCTCAGAGATCACTTGGCGTATATACAGAGCTTTGACCACGTTAAGATCTACTACGACGGAGGCCAAAGCGTTGTAACGCGAGCACTTCATGGTGCCATCGAGAAGGCCATTTCCCAAAAGGCCACGGTATATCGCGACGCTTCGCCCAAGACATACCGACTCTCCCAGGTCGCCGACTATATTTGCGGAATTGAGCTCACGCTCCTTAAATTCCAGAATGGGACAGCGACCAAAACAGACACGGAATTCTTCGGCTCGATTGCCCCATTCAAAAAGAACTTCGTCAAGAAGCTGAGGAAAAAGAGAATCGAGTGAGCCAGCCGTTCTTATCGCAACCATGGTATAAATGGATTGCGTTCCTTTATGGAGGGCAGTCAAGGGCCGGGGGATCCCCCCGGCATTTTTTATGCGTAACGTTGCCGCAATTCCTACCTAGCCTCTAGGGGAGGTACAGGTAGCTAAAAGACCCCCGTCCCAAATTAGCTACATTGCGGGCAATTTGCGTCTCGCAAAACTAAGTGAGTAGACTTTTGCCGAATCGCCGACCACGTCACCAAAGCACAACTCTGTGACCTGCGGGTTTGTTGAAGCGAATTTGTCGTGTGCTCAGGATTTGCAATAAAGCCTACTCACTTAGCCAGCGTGCAGTCAAAATAGAACTGTCGCGAACTCATTAGACTCCATTGCGACGGCTTATCGTGCATTTTGAGCAGCTGTGGGTGCAGACGCCCGTCCCAAATTAGCTACCCTTGTCACATTCCTAGTCATCGTCAACGGCAAAATCGCGGAGGTCGAGGCCTTCGCGTTCGGCTCGGGCTAGGAGCTCTTGGGGCGACTCGTCCTCGATATCCATTACGTCGAGCATAGCGACTGGAAAGCCCACGCCGGCTGCACTCCCCGCACGGTCGAGTAAACTCTCGCGCAGCTGGTCAGCATCAACATCGATCTTCATGGTGAACCCCTTACCGGAACAGGCCCCTACTCAGCAGCGCCGAGCACATTCACGGCTGCAACAAAAGCTGCAACCTGCTTGTCGTCCATCTGCATGGCCAAACGGCCCACGGGCTCATCGTAGGCAAACTGTACTTTATCGATAAAGCAATCCCAGGCACGCTCATCCACACGCACAGCGGCCTCGCAATACTGGCTGAGCTTTTTGAGTCCATACCAAAACGTATTCACATGGCGCGCAGGATCCTCGTCCAGCACACCATCGTAGCGCCGTCCGTTAAACTCACGCATGCGCGCCACGGCAACCTCGAGCGAGTCGCCGCCGTCGGCCGAAGCCTCGTCCACAAGCTCGGGAATCGCAACTTCGCGCCGAACATTGTGCCTGGTAGCACCGTCATACTCGCCCACCAACACGTCTTCGTCAAACCGATCATCGTAGTCGAAAAAGCTACTGCCGCAGCAAATCCCATGCGGCGAACCGGCACCAAAGGCACAGAACAACCCGCCGTCGGTAACAACGCGCCTATAGGTCTCAAACGACTTCTTAACCTGAGCGAGCAACTCGGCAAGCTCCCCGGCATCGCACCCCGTCTCGCACGTAATGCAAACAAGCCCCGGCAACGATACCGGCTCCACCGTGCTCCCTGCAACGCGGGCAGCGCGTTCGGCCCGATACGCTTGGGCTGCCAAGCGCGCTCGCTGCGCAGCACCGCGCACATTAGTAAGCTCGCGCTCCAGCGCCACATCGCCAGCCACATCGCTCGCAAACGCGTCAACACCCTGCGGGCCGGTCGCACTCAGCTCGGACTCAAACGTCGCCGCGATCATGCCGGCAAGGTCCGTTGCGTCGGCGGCACAACGCAGCTGCTCCAGCTGCGTGCACAGCAGGTCGGCATCCAAAGGCACGGCATCCACAACGCGCAAGTCACTCAGGCGTGCCACGTCCTGCAGCACCATAGCCCCCGCAGCATCGTACGCCGCGCGCACCTTTTCCGCTGTATTCGCACGCAGCTTTACCTCGATAAACGAAAGCGTCTGTTCCAGGCGCGTCAGCAACTCGGCCTTGTCCTCCATGCGCAAAAAGGCAGCATAGCGGCGCTCCATCCGCAGCGGACCAACAATGCCCGCCCGCTTGCGAGCGCGTGCAAGCGCGGCGCCCTCAACACGGCGAACATACCCGTCAATAGCCCGCACGGCAGAGTCGCGCGCGGCGTGCTCGGCAGCCTCGACGCCCCTAAGCACGCCCAGCAGCTCGCGGGAGCGCGCCTTGCGCACCAGCTCCCCGCGATCGTACTGCTCAAGCGCCGTCTGACGCTTGGCCACCGACTCAAAGCCAAACAGCTCGTCGAGCAGCTCACCAACAGAACGCTCGTCCGCCATGGCAAGGCCTCCTCACGCACTACGCACCAACATGTTCGCGGAACGCCCGAGCACCGGACGCCCCGCACGCTCGCATCCCTATAGATCCAACGCCTTCTTCGCAGCATCGACCGGGTCACCATCCATGTAGAACACCGGGCTCAACCCCGAGATAATCTCGGAGGAAACGCTCTGCAGGCCCGCGATGCCGCTCAGCGGCAATATCACGCGCTTGGCGCCGGCGTTTTTGGCCACGCGCATAATGTCCTCGAGCCCGCGGATCTCATCCATAGAGCCCGACATGCGCAAGATTCCCGGAACCGCCAGCGCGGACATCACCGGGCGGTTGCACGCCGCGGAGCACAGGCCCACGAACTCGGCAAGCGAGACTTCTTCGGACAGGCCCTTGCTCTGCAGGTCGTTATAGAACAGCAGATAGTCCTTGGAGCCAATGTGCATGCCCGGCGCCACACGGTTCGCCAGGTTCACAAAGTTGTCGAACGCGGCCTCCAGCGTATCGCGCACCGGCTTGTTAAAGGCAACGCCCTCGTGCTTAAACTTGCACTCGCCGGCGACAGCCTTGTTCTCCAGCTTGTACACGGCAACCTCGCCGCCCTGCGACCGACCCACGCCAAACACGTGACCGGACAGCAGCGGGCCATCGGGAATCAACGTATCCTCGGACTGCTCGGGCACGCGCACCACGTGCACGTCCTGCGGATTGTCGGCATCCATATAGCCCAGGTTGACGTCGATAAACTCGACGCCCGCCATAATCTTAAGCTGCTCCTTTACGCGGCGACGGCCCTCGATGGCGTAGTCCAGCAGCCAACGAACGTCATCCTTGTCCATAGCCTCGTCAGGGAACAGCAGCTTGGCCAGGCCGCTAAAGGACTTGCGCACGGCGATCTCGTCACGCTTGTTAAAGTCGCTGTTAAAGCGGAAGTAGCGGTCGATATGATGCGTAAAGTCCTTGCGGCGCATCTCCTTGCAAAACTCCGACAGGCAGTCGGTGATTAAGCCGTAGTGCCCGGTCAGCAGGCTCGAGCGCATCTTGGGAATCTCCCAGCCCGGCAGGTAATAGTGGATACGGTCGAAAAAGGCCGAATCGTTGTTAAACTCCGGCGGGAACGGATCAAACAGGTGCGTGGTCTTAAGGACGTTTTGCACGGTGTCGTTGATGTTGCCCTCAAAAACCATGGAGGCATCGGCGTTAATCTGGTCGCGGCCGCGCGCGTAGCTGCCACTCGCCATATAGTCCTTCATGATCTGTACGGCGTTGGTGTCCTTAAAGCGCATGCCGGCGACCTCGTCGAACGTCACGCAGTCCCAGTGACCCACCAAGCCCACGCGATCGGCGCGCATGGAGTTCATACGGCCGAACAGGTTGGCCGTGGTGGTCTGCCCGCCCGAAAGCAAAATGGCGTAGGGCGAAACCTCTTTGTAGATATGGCTCTTGCCGGTGCCACGGGGACCAAGCTCGCACAGATTGTAGTTGCGCTCGATCAGCGGCACCATGCGCTCGATAAAGTGCAGGCGCTCCTTCTCCGAAAGCTCGCTGGGCTCATAGCCGGCAGAGCGCAGCAGCATATTGAGCCACTCGTCGCGCGAGAAATACTGACGCTCCTCGATCATGGCGTCCAGGTCCAGGTTGGGCATCTGGATGGGCGTGAGCGAGGCCACGCTAAACGGAGAGTCCTCGGGCCCGCGCTTTTTGCGCTTGGCCTTGGAGCGGCGCGGCGCATCATCGCCAAAGACCTCCATGCCAAACTCGTCTTCCTCATCCATGGGATGACGATACTCGATGCTCATGATGCACCAAATGCCGCCCTGCAGAATCTTGGAGTAGTCGCGCACGTACTCGGCCGGCATCACAAACGGCTCAATGGTCAGATTGGCAAACGACGCCACGTAGATGTCTTTGTACTCGTCGAGCTTGGCCGTCACCTTATCGATGATGGTAAAGCGCCCCAGCTCGCGAATCTTGGACTTGATGCGCTCGGACTCGTCGGGGCGCACATAGTTATCGGTGAGAATCTTGCGGATGCGCTCCAGGCCCTCCGCCACGGCATCCTCGTCGTCTGTCGAGCAGTACATGCCCAGCAAGTACTCCAGCACAAAGGTAGGCACGTTGGCGCCGCGCTTCATAAGGGCCGTCAGGTCCTTACGCACGATCTTGCCGCCAAAGTGCTCGAGCAGCTTGCCGTCCAGTCCATCCATGTCGTAGCCGTCGTCCTCGGGAGCCTCGGCCACGGCCTGGGCATAGTCATCGGTCGAGGGCTCGTCCTCGGCGGGCGCCACGGCATCGGCGGGCGCAGCGGTCTCCGCCGGCTCCACCGCAGGCACATTCTCCACCGCGGGCACAGTCTCCACCGCAGGCACAGTCTCCACCGCAGGCACAGCCTCCGCCGGCGCACTCACATCAATCGAGGGAACTTCCCACAGATCGTCGTCATGGCTATCAAACATAGGGCACACTCCTAAAAACCAAAGTCAGCAACAGGGGCAAACGAGACAGCGATGGTGTACGTCTCGCGCCAAACGATCTTGCCCGTCTCGCGCTCACGGCAGACCAGATAGTACGGACCCTTGGCCGAGAATCCATCCGCCGCACGCAACGCAAACTTGGCATGCACAACGCGCTCCTGCGAGTTAACAGAAGTCTTGTTGGCATGCGCCTTAACCGTATCGCTCACCTCGTTGCCGCTTGTATCGGTAAACACCAGCTCGTACTCGCACGGCAGTACCTTGCCTTGGGCGGGTTCTTCCTGGATCAAGTTGACCGAGAAGAGCGAGTTGGTCACTCGACGTCCCTCACTTAGTACGCGCAGCGTCGCCGCGCGCGTATCGACAAAGTCCTTGGAACCCGAGCGCGCACGCCAAAATCCGATAACGGGCACGCAAAGCTCCTGCAGGCTCATGCCGCCGTGGACGTAGTTGTTAGTCCCGCCGGGACGCTTAAAGTGCACGTTCTCGCGCGGGGCAAATCCCTCAAAGCCGGCACCCAAACGCCCCATGTCAACATTAACAAACACCCTGCGTGCCTCGTCCGAAAGCTTGGCCACGGCCTCGTTGGGCACCACCAGATGACGCTTGCCGTGCATGACGGGAGCGTCAAGGAAGGGAAGGTCTGGCTTGCCGAGCATCTGGCACTCGTTGAGTTCCCGACGCGTGTAGATAAAGCCGTGATCCGCCGTTATAACAACACGCGCGCCCGGGGCGTCGGTGCACACACGACGCGCCAACGTGGCAAGTTCCTCCACGGTGTCCGCGCAGGCATCGAAAACATCATCCTGCGTAGCGGCCTTCTCGCCCGTGGCATCGATCTTGTTGTGGTAGAGATAAACGAGCTTGGAGTCTTTGAGCAACGCCTTGCGCTCGGTTCCCGCCATGTTGAGGTATGCGCTTGAGCGCAAAGCGCGGCTCGTAGACTCAACGTGGGTAAGCACGGCCTCGCGCTGCGGAGTCGTCGCAGTGGGCATGCCGTCAGCCAGCACAAACGAGCCATCCTCCGCAAGCTTAAGCGCTTGGTGTGGCAGCAGCGCGGGCATGCCCACCTCGGTAATGGAGGGAAAGACCGCCTGCATGCTAGAAACCCTGACGTTGCCGCCGCGCTCGCGCTCGAGCAGCGCCGCGACGTCGCGGGCCACCTCATAGCGCAGCGCATCGCTCACGATAACGACCGTCGTTTTGGCAGAACCCACAAAGGTGGGCAGCACGTGCCAGTAGAACTCATCCTGTCGTTCGGGACCCTCGATATAGCCGCAATCGGCCCACTCCCCTTGCGCAGCGGATGCCCAGCATGCATTGGCATCGGCCAAGAACCAGTTACTGTAGAGATTCTCCGCCCAGTCCACTACGGCTCGGGCAGGCTCCTCGAGCACATCGCACTCGATGGAGCGTGCCCGCAAATACGCGGCGCACATATGGCGATAGGCAGCGTCCATGGCATACCAATCGGACGCGTAGGCATCCCACACCTGCTGGGGCTGCGCCAGATGGAACCCGCCCGCGTGCGCCTGCCTAAACGCGCACATATCGGCCACAGCGACAAGCAGGTCAAAGTAGCTCTCGACACGGCGGTACCAGCTTAGGTCGCAGCGACGCGCCGCAAAGGCGCGCGCATCTGCAACACGGTCCGCGCCCTGAGCAAACGAGCAGAACAGCTGCGAGAGCACGGCCTCATTGACGCACGGGAACACATCAAGCGAGGTCAGCACATCGATCGACAGGGCCTCAAACCGTGTAAAGAGCCCGCGGGCATCCTCCACCAAACGGCAAATCTCAAATAAATCCTCGCTCGACGCCTGAGCATCGGCAGTCTGGTCCCACGCACGCACCGCCTCAAGGCAATAGGGGCCGTATGCGGGAACCACATAGCTTTCGAGTCCCTTGAGCGCCCCCTCGGGAAGCGCGGTGGATGCCGCCGTGATGAGCACATGGGATGCCAGCGCAAGCAGCGAATCACGCTCATACAGCGGCCCCTCAAACCCATAGCAACGCAAAATGAAGGCAGAGAGGACATCGCGCACGCAGTAATTGTCCGCTAACTCGGCCAGTGCATCGGGGCCCTCATGCAGCAGCGTGGTCATGCAACCGCGCAGCACAAACGCGGGCCGCGCGTCGCCAGGCTCTTTACCGCCAAAAATCACCGTAAGGATGCCGAGTTCGATATCGGATGCGCCCGAGGCATGCGGAACACACGCGGCAAACTTAGCGCAGCGGGTCTTGGCATCAAAGAACGTCTTGTGCTCGCGCAGACTCTCGCGCACGGCGTCAATATTCTCGATACCCAGCTGATCGGCCAAAAGTGAAAGATAGTCAGCCTGGAACTGATCGGCATACAGCTCAACATCGGCAAGCCAATCACCCTCAAGCCTGCCGCGCGGACAACGGCGATACAACAAGATATCGTTCGCAAGGTCATCGCGGTTGATAAGCTTCTTAACGGCAAACATGCGGCCCTCGCAGGCCTCAACAAACCGCACCGGACGCTCAAAGTCACCGTGGGCGGGCATAACGCCATCATCGGCCCCCGCGCCGTCGAAACCCTCGGCAGCCAATCGCTCAAACTCATGGGCAAACTCGCCGTCCGCATCGTGCCAAATCACCACACGGCGCAGCATACATGCGGGCAACGGCTGCAAAAAACGCAGCTTGAGCTGTTCTTCTACATCGATCTTGGGCATGAATATCCTTACCGTAATTGCAGTTACTTAATCTTTGCCAGCACATCCTGAAACTTGGCGTAGTTGACCTTGACGCCGTCATCCAGGTCGATCTTAATCATCTGGTCTGCCAAGTGATGCAGCTTCTCCTCGTAGCCAATGGTCTCTTTGAGCTGGTCGTTGAGCTTTTTGACGCGCTTATCCAAGCGCACGCGCTCGCCGCGCTCGGCACTGGCAAGGGCATCGTTGGCATAGCCGATCTGCGAGCGATAGCGCTCCTGCTGCTCATGCACATAGTCGGTGCGGATGCGAGCCAACAGGTCGGGCTGATAGCGATGCATGTAAACAAGGCACTTGAAGCCGTTCTTTTTGCCGCTGTCGAACAGCCAGTAGATGGGGCGCTTCTTATAGGTCTGGCAGTGGTCCTTAAAGAAGTCCTTCAAAAAGTAGGTGCGGATGACCTCGCGCGAGGTGCCCTTGCCGCCGAGCGCCTCGGCAATAAAGGCCAGGTTCTGCTCGAGCGTCTCCTCGCCGTACACGGTGCGCACAAAGTCGATAAAGTAGCGCACGATGTCGTCGTCAAAGTACTCGTCGTCGGTAATGGGCAGCACGTTGTCGGCATCGGGCATAAAGGTCACATGCGCGGGATCGGGCATCTTGGCCCGATAGTCGTCGACCGTGGCACCCTGATCGGCCAGGACCAAGCCATCCACGTCCAGCGAGTAGCGGCCAAACATGCAACCCACGGCATAGCTTATGAGCGAGGTAATCTCGTCGCGCTTGGTGCGCACGTATTTGTTGCCCTTATAGCTCTCGGGAATCTCGTCAGCAGTGTCGAAGATGCACGCCACCGAGACGTACTTATCCTCGACCTCGATGGGCACCTCCCCCTCCATGTTGTAGATCTTGGCAAAGATTCGGTTGAGCTCTTCCTCGTTAGCGCGAAGCTGCTCAAACCGCTCGTTGACCTCAGCCTTGCGGGCCTCGTATTTATCGGCCAAAAGCGTTGTCATTGTGCCGCCTTCCGTTTCCCATGGTCTTTCAATTAATCGTTCGCCGTGAAGGAATCAGGCTCGAAGCTCAGCCCCATGCACCGCGCGATGCCGGTGCATCTCTCGCTCGAAAGCAGCTGATTCGTCTTAGTTGCGCGATATGAAATCGCTCGCCTATCCAATGGAAGCTTGCAAATCGACTTCATGCCACACGTATTTGCCAAACACTCCCGATGCTGGACTAAACTCAAATGCGCATTCTCGAGATTCGCTCCCTTCCGAAATAACAAGGAGCAATCGAGAGCCCCCCAACAGATGGTGAGCGGCCCCACAGCGACAAATCGCATGGTAATCTTGCGAACCGACTGTATTCTCGGTAATCAAAAATGAAAGCGTCGCCAAACCAGATGGATCAAAATAGGGGGTACCATGAGCGGGAACGTCACACATGTGTGGCTCCCTACACTTTATTAAATCGAGCTGCAAAATCGCATCCATAATCGCAAAGTCCTCCGACTTTTCCTGATCAACGCACTTCAGCTCAATGCATATTTCTCTAGTCTCACCACGCAGAAAACGATCGACCGCCTGTCGGTCGTAATTTTGCGGTTCATAAATACAACAATCAGACATGGTTATTACCTTTCAAAACTACAGTGTCCTTGCGGAAGCAGCTTATCTTTAAATAATTCTATCTATTGCACTTCCAGCAATAATGCCCACGACATCGGCCGTCCACTTCAGTGCCGTAGGCGTTTCTTTTAAAGCATCGCCATGCTGACCGCGGCCAATCAAAGCAAGGCCCCTTTTCGTTACTTGCAAGCCAACACCTTCTTGTGAAAACGCCAAATAATCGGCATCTTTCAACGACTGAATGCACCCAGCAACATCGACTGCCGGAATACCCCAAGCAGAAACGTCGATTTGAGAAATACGCCCATTTTCAAGCTCGATAATCTGCCACAGCAGCTCCCTAATGATGCATGCATCTATAGGACGCTTCGCATCGCAGGGGATGATCCATCTGAATGGGAAGGAGGTTTCTTTTACCGCACCTGAAATCAAATCAGCTCTACACCAGGCAGAAACATCTCGTTTATCGGCGTTCCACTTTTCAGCGCACTCCGATGTAGTTCGTTTCGTCCCTTCGACGAGTTTGTAGGATTTGGCCACAATGTTCACCTACAGCAGCGGATGGCGCTTGAAATCCCAGGAGGTTTCAAACGAGTCCCAGTCGCGTCTTGAACACTTAACGCATACATCGGAGACATGCTCAGTCTCCTGAACATCAATATTGTCAGAATTTGCAATGGGAACTTTTAGGACATCCCCGATAGTCATGTTCATGGTCGGGCACAGCAGATTAAGAAAACCAAGCGCAGAAGAAGAGTTCAGGCAAGCCAAAACAAATAAGCCAGACGCACTGCTCGGGTAAAAAGATGTGCCACTTTGTTCAGACAATTCTTTTTCTCTGTACCGGAAAGACGGGGCTCCTGAGCCTATGATTGACCAAGTGATATTGGGTTTAAATTTCAATGCATCGTCGTAATCCTGAGAATGGTGTCCCGTGTCTTTGGCGTGTTGGAAAACATTTAAACCGTTATTAATCCAATTGATAACGTAGTCATGATTTCCGTACCACTTTCGGAAAGTCCCGCCCTTGTTGCAAGGAAACCACTCCTTACCTCCCGTCATCGCATCAGACAAGGACGACGATTTAAAATCGATCTTAGAATCAGCACATTCCCACCACAAGCGCAACGAATAGTCATTGTCGCCAGTAATGATTCCTTTCGAAGCCCTCCCATAAGTCGCAAGAGCCTTCATAAGAACAAAAGAATCCATCAGCCCGTCGCTGGCCCAGTAGGCGATGGGGGTGCCGGGGATTTGTTTGAAGGTCTCGGCGTCGCGACGGTAGAACCAACCACAGTCGGAGTTTTGGATGGCCTCCAGCGCCTTGGGAGCCTGAACCGTGGGGCCAGTAAAATCGGCAAGACGAACGTATCCGCCCTTATAGCCATCGATATGCGAATTGTGATAGGTAAATGTGCAGATAGGCACGGTTGCCCCTGCAAAGCCAGAATACTCGAGCTGAATGAGCGTGGTTAGGGTCTTGTCATCGATAAGCCTATTTCGAAGCTTCTCGTAGCTACCGATAAACATCCAAACAAACGGAGTCATCATTCCGATTTCGCCGTGCTCGCCGGCAAAGTCCATAATACGCACGATGAACGAAGAGAACAGGTCGCTCTTCACGTCGGGGTAGTTCTTCTTGACCCACTTGCTCATGAAGGGGTTAAAGCTGCTACTGCCCATATACGGAGGATTCGCCACGACGCAGGTAAAACGACGGGACAGTTTCTCGCAGATGGCGGCAGCGCTTTCGAGCTTAGTTTTGGCCGTAGCGGCAAAAAGGTCATCGGAACAACTCGCGGCGGCAGCCTTGAGCTCGTCGATCTCGTCCTCTGAAGGATTGAGCAGCGAACCGATCTCGCCCAAATGGCTCAGCTCCTCGGCGAGCTTCTTGTTGCCCGGGAGTTCGTCCTCTCCCAGCGGGATGCTCGAGAGCACGGTAACGTCGGCGCGCACGGCGCGCTTGAAAAAGCGACGATCGTGCTCGCGGGCGCACATGGCAAGCGCCAGTTCCGCGATCTGCGCTGCACGGGGATCGATCTCCATGCCAGCGAGGTTTTTAGTAAGAATGAGCTCGGGAATTTCGCGCTCACGATAGCCGCGCTCCTCGTACATATGGAAGAGCAATTCGAACGCATAGACCAGGATATGGCCCGAGCCGCATGCGGGGTCACAGAGGGTTATCTCCTCGGGGCTCGAGATGCGGATGAAGTCCTCGTGCTCAGCATCGGGCTCGATGTAATATTCCATGCGCTCGCGCAGCGAACTCCCCGGGTTATTGAGCATCCACAGACGGCCGAGCGAGTTCTCGACCATGTAACGCACGATCCACTCGGGGGTGAAGAGCTGCGTGGCGGGCGCGATGTCCGCCGCCGCTGCCTTGCGCTTGGACTTGAAGAACTCGTCTTTAACGTCAGCGTTGTAGTACTGATACATCCAGCCCAGAACGGTCACGCCCTTGCGCCAGCGTTCGTCAGTGAGGACGGCATTGAGCTTGCCCACCACGCCGTCGGACATCATGAGACCCTGGGGCAACAGCAGCTCCATGGCTCCGCCCACGCGTTCAAAGACGCCCGGTAGGCAATCGGCAAGCTCCTCGCACTGAGCAACAAACAGGTAGCGCCACAGCGGTTCATCCAAGCCCGCCATCTTGAGCTCGGCTATGCGATCGGTATCGGCCGTCGCCATCGCCACGTCCAGTGCGTTCTCCACGGCCTCGCTGCCATGGCTGCCGTCCGCACGACTTAGCATGCGCATGCGGCTGGGAAGCCATCCGCGTGCATCCATGAAGCGAATGGCCACGATGCGGTTGAACCAGGTGTAGGCCGCACGGTCGCGCAGCGCCTCGTGACCCACCTCTGCCTGCATGCGCAGCAGTTCGTCGCGTTGCTCAATCTCAGCCGGACTTAGGGGCAGGCCGTTGATGGTCTCGGACCCAACGGGCGCGGGTGCAGGTTCGGTGATGCCGTAGCGCACCATCTGCGCCTCCACGCCTTTGATGAGCTCCGTACGGGCCCAGGTGCAGAAGCTCTTAAGAGCAGAATCGTTCATGGTTGATGAGCCTTTCTAAACGCCATAAGCCACCGGTGCGCGCTTTGGCACCGGTGGCTCCGCGGGTTAGTTGATACGGATCTCGTCGTTTGCAGCGAGCGCCTGCATAAGGCGGGAGCGCAGGTCGTCCACGTAGCGCTCCACGTCCCCTGCGGACAAGAGACGACTCGGCTTGGCCAGATCGGCGCGGCGCACAGTCTTGATCTTGCGCTGGGGCTTGGGCGCGGGCACGGGAGCAGACGATGCGGCGCCCTTGTTGGAGACCTTCTTGACCACCTCACCCGTACTCATGACCTCGGTGGTGCGACGCTCGTTGTCCATACGCATGCGGGCAGCATCCACAGCGTCGTACATCCCGTTGGTTGCTGCGCTGAGCCAGTTGGCCCAGTTAGTCGCGGCAACACTCAGCTCGTTGAGGCTTTGAGCACTGTGGGCACGGTTTTTGAACGACTCGCATTTGGCGCCGGCGCCTGCTATGGCATCCTTGGCTTGATTGACAAAGCCCTTTTGACTCTCAGCCTGTGCCTGCAGGTCTTGCAGATCGCTCTCGATTCGGCACAAAAACTCATTGCGGCGGATGCCCAGCAGCTTTTTCATGTCGTCCTCGACGGGATCCATAAGTGGCTGCAGGTCTTTAATGCGGCCGTAGGGCTTGGGATCTTTGAGAACCTCACGCACCTTTGCCACATTCTCAACCGCGCTGGGAATGTCATCGGAGGCATACTCGATACCCTCGGTGCGGCTCAAGAAATCCTTGGCGTGATCAAACGCTGTTCGCTGGTTGGACTCGAAGAACTCAACCACCTTATCAAAGTCTTCCTTGGCATCGAGCAAGCGCTCCTCATGCTTGGTGAACGTGGTCAAGAACGCCTCGGCCTCGTTCTGGTCCTTAAGGACGTCGGCCACCTCCGAGCGCATCTTCTCGCACTCGTCCTCACCGGGATACGGGTAGGCCGGCTTGATGCCCGTGTAGTAGTCGCGTGCTATGGCGAGGCACGCCTCGCGCAAGCCCTCAAGGCGCTCTTTGAGCTCGGCCACGAGCTTATCCTCGTTGGAGGGCACGGTCTTGAGATCAAACAGGTCGCGCATGAGCTCACCCGTGGCACGCAGCAACCGGTCGCTCATACGCACGCGCAAGCGCACCTGGGCCTTATCGGCATCCTTGCGCAGGAGTGCCACCATACGGTTGTCGTTGGCCTGGACCGTCTGGCCGCCAAACAACACCTGCGCGCGCTGCTCCACCACGAGCTGCGCCACCACATTGGCGATGTCGACCTCACGCCAGCCAAAGGGCCTTTGCTGGTACTGGCGTTGGATATCGCCCATAGCGGTATCCAGATGGCGCTGATGCTGCACTTTGAGGTAGTCCTCGACCTCCCTGAGCGCACGCGTGTTGCCCGCATCCATGCCATCGAGCCCCGCCTGGACGTTACCCGCCAGCGTGGAGCGAATATCGGAATCGTCCTCAACCGGCGCGCCGATGTAGCCAGCCTTTTCAAAAACAACGTCACACAGTTGCGCGAGCACCTGCTCAAAAACCTGGGCGGGTTTGGTAGCGCGAACTTCGACCATACGGCCGTTGACCGCGCAACGTGCATGGAGCACGGCCTCGCTCAAAAGGGCATCGGCCTCTTTTTCGTTATAGGCTGCCTCGCGCATTTTTGCCTCGACAATCTGGCGGGTACTCGGCGGTAGCTCCTGCAGATTACGCGTCTGGGCGTACATGCGAATCTTAGCGGCGTTGACGAGTGGGGCCCAATAATCCACCTCGTCGCCCAAGGCCACGATGGCCTTATCCACGGATTTCAATGCTAGCTCGGCATCGTCCGCACGTGCCAAGTCGCCGGCCATGGTCACCACGGAGAGTTCCATACCACCCTTGCTGGATCCATGAATCGAGCCATCCACGTAGCGGTCAAAGGGGAAGTCATTAGGATCGCGATGGAACTTGTACGCATTGTAAATGCTGTCGAACAGGCGCTTTTTGATGTACTCGATCACCTTCGCGTTGTCGATCGGGGTCCGCGCAATCTCCTGTGCAATTTCCTGCTCCTCGTCGGTGAGGAAGCTGTAGGTATCGCCCTGTCGCGCCACTTTGTTCTCGCGCTCCAAGCGGGCGAGGGACTCCTTGACGCGGTCCTTAAGGGCGCGCTTGTCCACGTCCAGGCTATCGATCATAAGGATGGAGATGTTCTCGACCGTGGCCTTGACGTAGCCGATGTAGCGGATCAAGTACAGGAGCTTAAGCACCTGGACATCGTAGCTCTCAAGACCCTCTGCGTTTTCAGCCGCGCGCTCCGCACAGACGACGACCTGAATGATGCCGTGCTCCAAATCCTTGGAGATTGTGTCGAAGAAGCGCCAGAACGGCACGAGTGCACCAGTCTGGTCATGCTGGATGGCCTGAGCGCTCTCCTGAAACGCGCTCAGCATGGAGCGCTCGCCCGTGGACATGTGCTTGGCCTTAACACCATGCTTGCGTACCTCGGTCATCACGTCGGGCAGAAGCTTAAACTGGTAGCCCACAAACGGGTAGCTGGCCACAAAATCCTTGAAGTTGGCGAAGCCGGCAAGGTCGGAGCGCGAGCCCCCCTCAAAGGTAAAGTTGTTTTTGAGGACGGCGGCGTCTTGCTCGTAGACCTGTGCAAGCGTATCGGCCGCCGGCGCGGTCTTCTCGAGCACACGGCGTTGGATGACCTCGTCCACGCTGGAACTGGAGAGCGAAAGGCGGGTATTGAAACGGCCCTGGATCTTTGAAAAGTCGTTGCCCACGGGCAGGCTCAGGTTGTCGATGGCCTCCTGGCTCGTGACCATCACCCACACGCGGCCACCGCAGGCGGCACCCAGCTCCTCGACGATGGTCTGAAGGCTCAGCATAAGGCTTGGGTCCTGGTCGTTTGTAATAAACTGACCCACCTCGTCGACCATAAAGAGCAAACGGAAGTTGCCACCGTGGGCCGCTGCCTGAGCGTCCACGTAATCCTTGACCTTTTTGGCAAAGACATCGGGGGCCAAAACCTCGTCCTCAGAACCCTCGAGCCAGTTCCATGCGGCCTTTTCGCTCATGCCGAGCACGCTCTGCAGCACCTCGACGACGTCGTCCTCAAAGTAGCTGTAGGTGTCGCGGGCCTGGAGCCAGGACTCGCCGTTGACGCGCTCAAAGGCCTCGCGGAACTCCTGGGTCTTGCCCAGGGAATCGATGTAGTCCTCGAGCTTTGCAAGCTTGAGGTCCTCGCCGTAGAAGCCGCGCGCCTCGTAGAACATGCGCTCAAAGCCGCGAAGCAGCGCCGTGGGAGCCGTATCGCCCTGCTTCCACTGGCCCGCCTTGCTATCGATGTTAAAGAGGATGGCCTGCGTGGGCACCGAGCAGGCGCGCTCCATGGCAGCCGCGACCATGGGGTCGACGATTTTGCCGTCAAAGTAGCGGATGGCGCTCTTGCCGCCGATCTGGCGATTCTCGAGCAGGTAGCTCAGCATCTTGAGGAAGTGCGATTTACCGGAACCGAAGAAACCACTGATCCACACGCCGATCTTGTCGGTGCGTGCATCGATGGCATCGCCGTAGGCCTTGAAGAACGTGGCAAAGTGCCTCTGCAACTCGCGCGTCACCACGTACTCGTCAAGCTCCTGGCGGATGGACCCATCTTTTGAATCCTGGACCTTGACCACGCCGTTGATGGAGCGGTTGATGTCTTTTGCAAAGAGGTCGCGAATGATCGTGTTGTCCATGGGTGCTCCTTTGGGTTTGGGAACGTTATGGCAAAGGGTTGTTACCGGCGACAGGGACTTGCCTGCGGGGAGCCGTGCTTACGAGATATCGATGGCGCGGTAGTAGTTATCGGCCGGCAGACGGTTAAAGAGCTGGAAAGAAGAGCCGTTGAAACTGCCCGGATAGGCAGCGACCACAGGCACCTCATCAAAATCCGCAAGCATGCAATGGAGAAGCGTGTGCATGCGAAAGAATGGGAAGACCTCGCCCGCGCCGGTGAGGAGAACGACGTCTCCAGGCGCGTACGGCTTGGTCTGCTCAAGGATGTACGCGGCGACTTTCTCGGGCGAGGCGAACTTGGCCACGTCCTCGAGCACGCGCTGGGTACCGCGGCGCTCCTCTTGGTGCGGGATAGCCTTGAGGACACGGCGCTTTTCGAGAATTGCCAGCACGGCGTCGTAGAGGTTCACGACCTTGAGCGTGCACGGAAGTTTGTCGGCCTCGGCATCGCGTGAAAGGGTGTCAAATAATGCACGCGCCTCAAACTCCAGCGCGGGGTCATAGCAAAAGGTGTGGAAGCCGATCTCATTGCCTATGCCCTTGTTGGCCAAAAAGTCCTCGCTGCACAGGCACTCGCGCAGAAGCTGCGCACGGCGCTCAAATTCCTGACAGGCGTGCTCGGAGCGGACATGCGCCGCCACGACGCTCTTGCGGGAATGGATGCCGATATTGGTGGCGAGATCGGTCGCCGGGGTGATAACAGGGTCGACGGCGCTTTTGATGGGAGCCACGCTACATCACCGCCCTGCCGGTAAGGGCCGCGATAAGCGACTGCTCACCCAGCTGAACCAAGGCTCGCTCGACATCGGAATCGAGGAAGAGTGGTGACAGGCGCTCGGACTCCGGGCCCTGGCCCTCGCCGATAAGGCCGGCATGGCGGAGCGTCTGGCGGAGCGAGCCCTTAATGCGCTTGACCGTGGCCTCGGTCCAGCAAGCCGCGTCCGGATACTCCGTGGTAAAACGCGTCATAAAGGCGTTGAGGTCAACCGCCGTAAAGGCATAATCGAAGTTTTGTAGGCGCTCCCCTACCTCGACGAGCACGAGCTCGCGCACAATATCGTAGCGGCAGATCATGCTGTAGAAGATGGCCTGGTCCGCCTGCGTGGGAGTGCCGGATGCCATGAGCCTGGTTAGGGATGACGCAGCCTCGACGGCGGTTTTGGGGTCGATGCCGCGCGCGGCGCATACGGCGTCCGTGGGCACCATGGCGTCGAGGCGGCGAAGGCACACGGTTGCGCGGTTGGCGACCATGCGCTCCGTGGGATATTGAAAGAGGTTCTCGCTCTTTACGCGTACAATGACTTGCTCGTCGCTTGTGCCCTGCATACGCAGGGCAGCGACGATGCGCATCTCATGCGGGAGGAATTGCTCGCGGGTGAGCACCCCCCCCCCGAACGCTTTTTGTGGTTACATCCACAGTACACGCTCCAAGGGTGTCAAAGGCTGTCACAAGCGCGCCGCAACCCGGCAGGCAGGCGCGGCGCACATGACAATAATCATACCTGTTGGTAAAAAAGTTACCACGCCCAGAGTGTCAAATGTTGAGCAACAAAATTAAATCCGGTTAACGGTTATTTTCGCAGCTCAGAAGCTTTGACGAGGTTGCCCCAAATCACACTTGCCAGACAACCGCGCTTGTGAATCTGTCCCCGCCCTCCGCTACACTCAACATAGAATGAAGGCCGAGGCGGATCGCATGTGAGCCTCGAGGCACCCCTCCCCCATGTAACCATCCTGTAAATCATAGCGGCGCACTCGAGTTTTACCGTGATGCGGTCGCGCCTGACGCTCCACTGTGCTAAAGTATCCCGAACGTTCAAACGACTACGAGGGGAACTAGAAGATGGCACGTGTGCACAACTTCTCAGCTGGCCCGGCCGCACTGCCTACAAGCGTGCTCGCCGAGATCGCCGACGAGATGATGGACTACCGCAGTTGCGGCATGTCCGTGCTCGAGATGAGCCATCGATCTAGCATGTACCAGCAGATCATCGACGACGCCGAGGCAACCCTGCGCCGCCTGCTGAGCATCCCCGATAACTACCGTGTTCTGTTTTTGCAGGGCGGCGCCACGCTGCAGTTTGCGGGCATCCCGATGAACCTCATGCGCCGCGGCCGCGCCGGCTACGTCGTGACCGGCAACTTCGCCAACAAGGCGTACAAGGAAGCCGCCAAGTACGGCGAGGCCGTGCTGCTCGCGAGCTCCGAGGACGCCAATTTCGACCGCATTCCCGCCATGGCCGACATCAACGCGCGCATTGCCGCCGAGGCCGCGGGCGGCGGGCTCGACTACGTCTACATCTGCCAGAACAACACCATCTTTGGCACCATGTACCACGAGCTGCCTAACTTCGGCGACGTACCGCTGGTCGCCGATGTCTCGAGCTGCTTTTTGTCGCAGCCGCTCGACGTCGAGCGCTACGGACTCATCTACGCCGGCGCTCAGAAAAACGCCGGCGCCGCGGGCGTCACCGTGGTTATCGTGCGCGACGACCTGATCGCCGACGGTCCAGCCTTTGCGCAGACGCCGCAGTACATGGACCTTAAGACCCAGGCCGCCAAGGGCTCCATGCTCAACACGCCCAACACCTTTGGCATCTACGTGTGCGGCAAGGTGTTCCATTGGGTTGAACAGACCGGCGGACTTGCCGCCATGGCCGAGCGCAACTGGGCCAAGGCCAACCTGCTCTACGACCTGCTCGAGAACAGCAAACTATTCCACGGCACCGCACAGACAGACAGTCGCTCCATCGCCAACGTCACGTTCCGTACCGGCGATGCCGACCTCGACGCCGCCTTTGTCGCAGGCGCGGCCGAGCACCAGATTCAAAACGTCAAGGGCCATCGCCTCGTCGGCGGCATGCGCGCCAGCGTGTACAACGCCGTCACCATGGAAGACGTGCAGGCACTGGCCTCGTATATGAAGGACTTCGAAGCGCAGCATAGTTTGAGTCCGCGATCTAACTAGCCCGCAACGAGCGGGCCGACCAGCCACTTCAAACCACTTGTTATAAACAAATCCGCTAAGGAGTTTTTCATGCGCAAGATTAAAACCATCGACGACATTACCAAGGACGGCAAAGTCGAATTTGGCGAGGGCTACGAGTTTGTGGGCACCGCCGAGGAGGCCGACGCTATTCTGATGCGCTCCACCGACCTGCACGGCCACGAGCTGCCCGAGGGCATCCGCGCCATCGCCCGCTGCGGCGCCGGCGTCAACAACATCCCCGTCGAGGAGTACGCCAAGAAGGGCGTCGTCGTCTTTAACTCCCCCGGTGCCAACAGCAACGCCGTCAAGGAGCTCGTCCTGGGCATGCTGGTGCTTTCGAGCCGCGGCGTCGTGCAGTCGATGAACTGGGTGCGCGACAACGCCGACGACCCCGAGATCCAGGTCGACGCCGAGAAGGCCAAAAAGGCCTTTGTGGGCCGCGAGCTCAAGGGCAAGCGCATCGGCGTCATCGGCCTGGGCAACGTAGGCTCCAAGGTCGCCAACGCCTGCGTCGACCTGGGCATGGACGTCTACGGCTATGATCCGTTCATTTCCGTCGAGCACGCGTGGGTGCTGAGCCGCGAGGTGCAGCGCGTGGGCACGCTCGAGGATCTGTGCCGCGGCTGCGACTACCTCACCGTGCACGTGCCCAGCAAGGCAGACACCATCGGCATGATCAGCACCGAGCAGATTAACCTGCTGGCGCCCGACGCCGTGCTCATCAACTACGCGCGCGAGACCATCATTGACGAGGACGCCGTCGACGCCGCCCTGCGCGAGGGCAAGCTCAGCTGGTTTAGCTGCGACTTTGCCACGCCCAAGACCGTCAAGATGCCCAATACGTTTATCACCACGCATTCGGGCGCCGGCACCGGCGAGGCCGAGGCCAACTGCGCCGACATGGCCATCAGCGAGCTCAAGGATTACCTGGAAAACGGCAACATCGCGCACAGCGTCAACTCCCCCGCCTGCAGCATGGGCAAGGCGCGCGCCGCAAGCCGCATTGCCTGCCTGCATGCCAACGTGCCCAACATGATCGGCCAGATCACGGCCATTCTCGCCAAGGACAACGCCAATGTGCAGCGCATGACCAACGAGTCCGCTGGCGAGAACGCCTACACCATGTTCGACACCGATGAGCACCTGGACGGCAGCACGATCGAGGCGCTCAAGCAGATTCCGTCGATGTATCGCGTGCGCGTGATTAAATAGCGCCGGTGCCAAGCCTGCCAGACAGACCACGAAGCCCATTCGCCCCCTCCCGTTTTCACGAAACGGGGGGCGATTTTGTTGCTCCGGACGTCTTTAAAATGATACCCAGAACAAGTTTTTTCAGATAATCGATAGTGAGGCTCCAGTCGCTAAGCACGCCCGCTTTGATAAACAGCTTTATCAGGGACTTTAGTAGGTAAAAATCGGTCTCTATGTGCCGAATGTAAGTTGACTGTCTATTTTCCGAAACAACTTATTCTAGATAGCATTTTTAGGGTCCCTCCAAGGCAAAATTGAAGCCTTTTTGCGACCAGAACTCTAGCTCGCGCTACCGTTTACCCACCGCGCGACTACATTCCCGCCCAATCGATAAAAATCTCCTCACGAAGCCGCCGTTCGAGCTCCTGCTGTCGCGGCGTCTTGTCTTTCAGCGGCACATCGAGATAGGACATGATGAGCTCCATCACCACGCGGAAGGCATCGAAGTCGGCCAGCTGACCATAGGTCATCAGAACGACGGGATATCCCATGGCTTGCAAGGCCGTCGTTCGATCGGAGTCCGAGATCTTGGATTCAATGGATCCGTGAATGGCTTTACCTTGGCATTCAACCAGACACTCTCGACTGCCGTCCTTATTTGCCAGCAGGATATCGGCATAGCGCCTATCAAGCCCCGAAATCAGGCGGGCGCTGCGCGTCATACGAATCTCAACGTTATTGGTAAGGCTCAGCCCTTCGCCGCCGCGCAACCTCGTAAGGCCAAACAGCATCGAAGCCTGGACCTCGAGCGGCGATGCTGCCACCCCCGTAATGCATTTCGCGGCTCGTATGAACGTTTTAGCGCCGCGGAGCCCCCGGACCTTATCGACGAACTCTGTAAGCTCAGAGAGCTCGATCAAGGGAGGTCGTTTCCACAAGTCCGTTGGATTCCCCGAGACATCCTTTACGTTTTCCCAGCCCGACCGTGCGTCACTCCATCGGCTCCCATATGCCTGCTCAAGTGCCGACTTTACCTGAGGCGCAATCTTGCACACGGCAAAGGTGCCGCACATCTCATACATGCACATGATTAGACGCTCGTTTGAGACCGAGGAAGCCAGAGTCAGCAGGGTAAAGAGTGGGGACGCAACATCGAGGCCAAACTCCGTCTGCCGCACGGAATCAAACGGCCTCTCCCCGTTCCAAACATGCCTGACAATGCGATCGCCCTTACGTCCGCAGCTGCCCTGCGCCAACACGTGTAACGGGGTGCCCAGGAAATGCGTGACGAGCGGATGCTCACATAGGTGCTCCCTGCGCGGATCGTCCGCAGAATCGGGCAGGTCCGGCATTATTGCCAAGACCTGTGGAGGTATCCGGTGATACCGAAAGGCAGATATGTCGCACAGCATGTCGTCCATGAAGGGTACGTACCCGCTGCGTCGCTTGTAAACCCGCTCGGACGGCAAACGCGCTGGCTCGGCCTGCGAACGGTAAATACTGCCACGCCCACGTCGCGGATCTCTCAGGAGGCTTACAATCGGTTTGGAAAGCAAACTGATTGTGAGGTTGCATATGGTTGATGAGGACTTTGCCTGGCGGCTTGCGCAGGAGCTTGTGCGGATCGACAGCTCAGACCCGGGCGCGTATGAGGATGAAATTGAGCGCTTCATTAAGAGGCTCATTGAGCAGCAGCTGGCACAACTTGATAGTTCTGCGCTCGATGCCGTGCAGATTGAGGAGCTCGAAGTGCTGCCCGGGCGCCGCAACCTTAAAGTCACCGTGCCGGGCCAAAGCGACGAGCCGCGGCTGATCTATATCTGCCACATGGATACCGTCACCTTGGGCGATGGCTGGGACGCAGACATCGCACCGCTTGGGGCGGTTGTGCGCGACGATAAACTCTATGGCCGCGGTGCCTGCGATATGAAGGGTGGCCTGGCCTGCGCTATTGCCGCACTGATCCATACGCTCGAGCGCGTGGCGGCGGATGGCGCGTTGCCCCGCCGCGGCTTTTCGCTCATCTGCTCGGTCGACGAGGAAGACTTTATGCGCGGCTCAGAGGCCGCGATCGATGCCGGCTGGGTCGGCTCGCGTGAATGGGTGCTGGACACCGAACCCACCGACGGACAGATTCAGGTGGCGCACAAGGGGCGCACGTGGTTCGAGATTGAAATGGCTGGCGTAACGGCGCATGCGAGCCAGCCGTGGAAGGGCGCGGATGCCGTCGCCGCCATGGCCGAGGTCGTGTGTTCGCTCCGTCGCGTGTTTGTGGCGCTGCCCGCGCACGATGAACTGGGGTCTTCGACCATCACGTTTGGCCAAATCGAGGGCGGATATCGCCCCTATGTCGTGCCCGACCGCGCCAAAGTCTGGGTCGACATGCGTCTGACCCCGCCGACCGATACGGCCGCCGCGACGCGCATGGTAGAGCAGGCCATCGCCGTCGCCGAAGCCGCCGTTCCCGGTTGCCATGGCAGCTACACCGTGACGGGCGACCGCCCCGCCATCGAGAGCGACCCGAACTCTCCCCTTCTAGCAGCGCTCAAGCGTGCCGCCGATGACGTGACGGACGCGGACACGACCGTCGGCTTCTTTACCGGCTACACCGACACCGCCGTCATTGCCGGCAAGACAGGCAACCGCAATTGCATGAGCTACGGTCCCGGGTCGCTCGCGCTCGCACACAAGCCCAACGAATATGTGCCCCATGCCGATATCGTTCGTTGTCAGCAGGTGCTAATCGCGCTCGCCGATAACGTGCTCTGGGACGCGAGCGGCCAAGTTGGGGCATAATAAGCCGCGAACAAACCGACTCGTGCGTTAGGACCGCCCATGAAAGCACTTCCGTTTCCCTGCATCCGCCCGGCTCAGGACCGCGTACTCGAGGCGCTGCCTGCAATGGGCAGCATCCTGAGCGGCAACGATGCTCTGCGCGGAGCCCTTGCCGATGGCCTGATGCTCAAGGACCCGGGTGCGGCGTATTACGTGTACGAATGCTCGGGCGAGCCGGGACGCGTGACGGGTGTCGTGGCGATCTGCCCGACGAGTGTACTTGCGGACGGCAAGGGCGATGGCAGCGCCGACGTGGCCGCCGCCGCGCGCGCGATCGCCGAGCTCAAGGTGCAGCCGCGCCCCGTGTCGCTCGCCTACGAGGCCTCGCCCGTCATGGATATCATCCTGGGCGCCGCCAAAGAGGGCGCGTCGCTCTACGCCGTCACCGACCCCGCGGGCATTACGCACCGCGCGTGGGAGGTCAAGCGCGAGGACGCCGTCGGGGCCATCCGCGCTATGCTCGACCAAGCACCGGAGCCGGCACTGACCGACGACCCCGCCTACGCCGCCGCTCTGACCGGGGCGTCGCAGCTGCTGGCCGATGAGGCCCGTGCCGCCGGAACGTACACCGGCAAGGAGCCGTTCAACTTTACCGTTGCCGTGCTCTTCCCCGCCGCGCAGGTCAGCGGCGCCGCGCCGCAAGTTCCGACAGGTCTGCTCACGCACCAGGTCGCGCGGTTCTAGCAAGACCAGACCGCCCAGCACAAAAATCGGCAGCTCAACAAACAGGGGGCGGAGATGCAGCAGGTACATGCATCTCCGCCCCTTTTGCGTCGAGAAGTAAGTCGGCGACCCGCACCGCCACGCCCAAACTACCCGCGCTGCGGACCCGCGGCAGCCACGAGCGGCTCAAGCCCCAGCTCGCGCGCGTAGTCTTCCTGCGTAAAGATCTCAACCAGTTCAAACGTATCGGTCGTATCGTCAAACACGAAATGCAGCACCGAGCAGTTGCCCGGCACGCGCTCGCGCTCGTCGGCCTCCGTGCCCTTCACGTAATCCAAAAACTCCTTGATGGCCGACCCGTGGCTCACCGCGAGCACGCACGAATGGTCCGGGCGTCGCATAAGATCGGTCAGCGTCGTCACCATGCGCTCGCGCACCTGCATCTGGCCCTCACCGCCAAACTGGCGATAGAAATCGCGCCACGGGCGCTCGGGCATAAGCATCACGCGCTCGGCCTCAAAGTCGCCAAAGAACCACTCGCGCAGACCGTCCAGGCGCTCGTACGTCATGCCCGACCACAGGTTGGCGATGGTCTGTTCGGTGCGGTGCAGCGTAGAGGTGTAGGCGTGGTCGGGCTCAATGCCGCGCGCACGCAAGAACATGCCGGCACGCGCCGCCTGATCGCAGCCCAGCTGTGTGAGCGGCGAGTCACTCCACCCCTGAATGATACGCTTAAGGTTGAATATCGTCTGTCCATGACGGACCAGATACAGATCTTTATTCATAGGGGTCCTTTCGTTCGTTACCAACCCAAGAGCGAAAACGCCCCATCGCAATAGCCAAAATGAAGCACGGCACCGTTGTCGGGCAGCTCTCCCCCGCCAGTCACATACTCAAGAAACTCCTGGCAGGCTGAGCCGTGGGAAACCGCCAGCACGCAGTCGTGCTGCGGCCTGGCCATGATGCGGGACAGCGCCGCGACCATGCGCGACTGAAGCTGCACTTCCGACTCGCCGCCAAAGGCCACCGGATAATCGCCCCAGGGCTGCGGCGGCATCTCGCGATTTGATGTGCCCTCCAGCGAGCCAAAATGCCACTCACGCAGGTCATCGACCAGCTCAATGGAACGGCCCTCGCCAACGATAAGCTCGGCCGTATGCCGCGCCCGGCCCAACGGCGAGGAATACACATGATCAAAGGCCACGCCACGCGCCGCAAACGCCGTACGCGCCGTCAGCGCCTGCTCGCGCCCGCGCGCCGTAAGCGGCGAATCGTGCCAGCCCTGCAAAATGCTCTGCACATTGAGCTCAGTCTGCCCATGCCGCACCAAATACAGATCTGCCACACACCCTCCCCTCGTACCACCACAAAGGGGACAGGAGCCTTTGTGGTGATTTTGCCGCCGGATTGCACCGCAACGACGCACAACTACAGCAGCACGTCGGCAAGCGGACGCTTGGGTACGTGGTGCACCCGCGCCTCGTCGCGCCAATAATTGATGGAGCCGTCGGGGTTGGAATCGATCGCATCGATCACCTGTGTCTCGGCCGGAATGCCAAACGCCATGATCAGCTTGAGCTCATACTTGTCGTTATCGAGCCCCATGGCATCGATCGCGTGGGGCGTAAAGGCCTTGAACATGCAGGCTGCCACCTCGGGCGTGGCGCTGCGGGCGGCGAGCATCATCGTCTGCGCGGCAATGCCCGTGTCGACATCGGTAATGGGAGCGGCGGGCTTGCCCGGAACGGCGCGCTCAGCAAGAATCGCGATGTAGCCGGTCGGGCGCTCGCCCTCATCGGGACCCGGCCAATCCTTGAGCGCACCGGCCCATGCAAGCTCGTCAAATACACGCGCGCAGTCCTCTGCACCGCTCACCACGTGAAAGCGCAGACGCTGAGCATTGGCGCCGCAGGGAGCCAGGTGCGCCAGTTCCGCCAACTCGAGCAAAAACTCGCGCGGCACGCGCATAGACTCGTCAAAGCGACGGCACGTACGGGCACGACGGACCAGCGCATCAAACGCTTCCAGACCGAGCTTTTCGCAACCTTGCTTTGCCATCGATTCGACACTCGACGGTGCCTCGGGAACTGCTTCGTTCATAGGGACCCCCAATACAAGCCAATTGTCCTTAGGAAAATCTAACCTAAAACGTAGGCAATAACGAACAGGGTTGCAATGTTCTACACCTGTTGAATAGAAAATCGCGACGTGGGGAACAACGGAAACAATTCGGGGCCTTTGGGTTACGTTTCGCCCTCCCCGACCCATACGTCAGCGCCCTTAGGGGATACTGGTTGTAACGATCAAGGCTTACGCCGCACGGAAAGGAGACTTATGGGCATCTTTAAGAACGATGACCAAAAATCGAGCCAGTTTGGATTTGACGAGAAAAGCATGGCGGGCAAAGCCGTCAAGGCCGTACGCTGGATCTACGCCATCACGGGCGTCTTAGCACTCATTGCTGGTATCGCGCTGCTTTTTGCACCTGCCAAGTCCCTCGTCTTTTTGACGACCGTCCTGGGTTTTTACTTTGTAATCACCGCTGCCATCAGACTATTCACTGCCATTTTTGAGCCGCTGCTGCCCACCGGCTGGCGCGTGACGAGCATCATCTCCAACCTACTCATTATCTTGGGCGGCGTCATAATCCTGCGCAACCAGGCCTTCTCGACCGCGACACTCACCACGATGGTGGTTATCGTGGCCGGCTTTGGCTGGATTGTCGAAGGTGTCATGTCCATTCTGGAGTCCGAGCTTTCGTCCAACCGCGCCCTTGCCATCCTGAGCGGTGCACTCTCCATCATCGCCGGCATGTTCGTGTTTATCTATCCGCTGTGGTCGGCCAAGATGCTTGTCATCTTTAGTGGCGCCGCGCTGCTGGTGTTTGGCGTAACGCTCATTGTTCGCGCCATTCAATTTGGCAAACTGGTGCACTAGATGCCGCGAACGCTCTTTATTGATGCCGACGCCTGCCCGGTCACGCGCGAGTCGATTGACTGCGCGCGGCGGGCGGGCGTCGCCGTTGTTATCGCCGGCAATAGCACGCAAAACCTGGAACGACACATTCGCCGCGACGACCCGCGCGATGCCGAGCACGCGCGACGCGGCTTTTGGGTCACGACGCTCGACGTGAGCGTGGGCGCCGACAGCGCCGACTTTGCCATTGTCGAACGCCTGCAGGCGGGCGACGTGGTCGTGACGCAGGACATTGGCTTGGCGAGCATGGTGCTCGGGCGCGATGCCGCCGCCATCGGTGTGCGCGGGCGCGTGTACGACAAGGCGACTATCGACATGCAGCTGTTTATTCGCCACGAGGAAAAGAAGGTACGCCGCGCCGGCGGACGCACTCGCGGTCCGGCAGCATTTACCAGCGAAGACCGCGCCCGCTTTAAACGCAACCTCACCGAGTTGCTGCACTAACCAAGGTAGATTTTTGAGACATGCCTAAAATCTACCTTTTTGTTTTGAGCGGTGTGAGCGCTCGGAATCCATGGCTCAACAAAAAACGGGCTTCAAAATGCCATGCGTCGCCGCATTGCGCAGGCGCTGAGCATGGCTATTTGAAGCCCATTTTTTAGGCCCACTTAGAGGCCAACGGCGGAGAGGATGAGGCCCCAGCCAGCGCCGATGACGTACATCATGATCAGGAACACGGCATTTTCGCGGGCGCTGCGGTTGGTGCGGAACAGCACCAGATAACCCACGCCGGCGGAAATGAGCGTGCCGGCGAGCATCGGCGCCAGTTGCAGCGCGCCTTCCAGATACAGCTGTGTAATGACCACGCTCGCCGAGCAATTGGGAATCAGCCCGACAAGCGCCGAACCCAGGACAGCGAGTGTCTCGTTGCCGCGCAGGAACTGCTCGATCGCGGACTCGCCGAACGTCTCGAGCACGGCGACCAGAATCAGCGTCACCAGAAAAATGAATACCGAGACCTGCACGGTGTGCGAGATCGCACTGCGGATGATCGACAGGACAGGCGTCCCTTCGTGGGAGTGAGAGTGACCGTGACCATCATGGTGTTCATGTTCGCCCTCATGACCGTGATCGTGGCCATGTCCGTGTTCGTGCTCGTCCTCGTCTTCATCACAACCGCAATGGTCGCGCTCGCACAGCTCGTGGATGTGGTCGGCGCTCACGCCTGCCTCGGCCACCTCGTCGATGATGTCACCGCCGCTGTGGTCGTCGTGCGCGCAGTTCACGTGGGCCGGGTTGGCCGCGGTTCCCAGCACGGTACGGCGAATCGCCGCGTGCGCGCGGGCGTTACGGCGCAGGCCGCGAATGGCAGCGTCCACGATAAAACCCGTGACCAGTGCGATCAGCGCTTTCGAAGCCAAAAGCATCGCCATAGTCTGCACGGGAACCTGCTCGGCAAGCAACAGCGGCAGCATCTCATCGGAGGTCGAAAGGAACACCGCCACCAACGTGCCCAAGGTCACGACACGGCCGGCGTACAGCGTTGCTGCCATGGCCGAAAATCCGCACTGCGGCACCATGCCCAGCAGCGAGCCAACCACGGGACCCGCAGCGCCGGCGCGCTTGATAGCGCCGTTGACGCGGTCGCCCGCAACGTGCTCAAGTGTCTCGAGAGCAAGATACGTCACCAACAAAAACGGCACCAGCGACAGCGTGTCCTTGCCGGCGTCGAGCAGAATATCAATCAGTAAATCCATGACGGATGGAACCTTTCGTGTCTTTCGGCAGCATTGTAAAAGTCCTAGCGGTCAACTAGGGTATTGTAGTTGTCCCGGGCGCGGTGCCAATAGTTGCCTATGGTAAACTATCATCTCGCCATAACTCAGTAACCTCGAGCCGCACAACGCGGCCCGTCCAAGGAGTAGCATATGAACGTATCGCAAGCACTCGAATACGAGCGCCAGCCGTTTATCCCCATGTTTATCTACGGCGACCACGGCGCCATGGAGTCCGAGCGCCAGAAGGGCGAGGAGGCCCTCAAGGTGCTCGAGACCGAGTACTTTACCGCCGAGGGCGACCCCGGCTTCGACTTTGCCACCGTGTGCGACCTGGCCGACCGCAACCGCGACCTGTGCGACCAGATTGGCGAGGCGCGTCTGCGCAACGTGACGCCCGCGACGCTCTCGCGCGGCCTGTCCGATGCCGACACCTGCGCCGCCATCGGCAAGATGCAAAAGCGCACCGCCGCGTCCGTTATGCGCGAAATCCGCGGCGACCGCGACGCGCTCGGCGTGGCCTACGCCCGCAAGCCCATCCAGGGCACCGTGCTCGGTATCGACATCGAGACCACCGGCCGTGCACCCGAGCGCGGCTATATCATCAACGTGGGCTGGGAGATCATGGAGCTCACCAGCGACGCCGTCCCGCATGACGCCGAGGCACACTACTGCGGCCTGCCCGACATCTACCGCGGCGAAGATGTGCCGCTGTCGAATATCCACCACATTACCTGGGACGACATCGACGGCAAAACGCCCTTCCGCGAGAACAAGGAGCTGCAAAAGCAGCTGCTCAAGCTTATGAAGAAGTACCCGTACATGGCGCATAACGCCGCCTTTGAGGACAGCTGGTTCAAGATTCACCTGGACGGTTACGCCGAGGCACGCCGCGCGGGTAAGATCATCGTCATCGACTCGCGCCAGATCTGCCGCAGCCTGGACGCCGACGTGCGCTCGCTCCCCCGCGAGTCCGCCCCCGCCGCGCTCGAGAACTGGGCACGCCGTCGCGGCACCCTCGCGCCCGACGCCAACGAGCAGCATCTGGGTCTGGACGACACCGACCTCATGCTCCGCACGGTACAGGCCGAGTTCAACCTCAAGAACCTGTTTGCGAAATAACCGATCCATCTGCGGGAGCGCCTGCCAGGCACAGTGCAATCCGTCTGGACGCACCGGCACGCAGTAAACTAGGGCGCAGTCTTATGGCTGCACCCTAGTTTTAATCAAAACGAGCAAATACGCATGCTTCACATAGTCGGCAGATTGGCCCACCTACTTTTTTCGAGTTGTTCGGCCAGCTGAACCACTAGTCGAGGCCCCTTGAACCGCAATCGAGCGCTATAGTCGCCCCAATTTCGCAACCAAGCCCTATAAATCTACCTGAATCAATTCGAATAAGACGTTGCGATCACACCATTCGTATAGGATAAGGCCGAATAACTCAAATTATGTTGGTGAGGCATCTGAGCGGTCGGCAAAAACGCTTAGAAGCTACGAATCCGCAACTAAAGTTCACCAAAATGGGGCAGCCGACAGAAACCTCCCCAGCCGAAGCTGCCCCCCCCCTCAATACGACAGCTCAAAAACCCACCGTTCGCAGAAGATAAGCCGCGCCCCAATACCGTTGCCCGAAGTTTCGAGCGTATATGGCGTCCGCTATGCCATCATGCGCGTATGGGAATCGTTCTGTCACATACCACGGCACGCACTGTATACCAAACAGTCAACTCGCTCGCAAGCCACGCGACCGATCCCATATCTATGGAAAAGATCAAGGTGTCTGCGCCGACCACGTCCAACCTGGAAGCGGCGCGAGCATGGCTCAACAGAAAGAATGTCGATTCTGAAAGCATCCATGTGCTGACGTTTTCCAATAATGCCAAAAGGCACCGCAAGGGCTGCATCTGCCACTGCACGCGCTATACGTTTGATGCAGAAAGCTACCTAGAACTCGAGCCGAACGTCTACATCGTCGACATCAAGCTGTGCGCGTTAGAAGCAACAGCCGACCTCAACCTTTCGGAGCTCGTTGAGTATTACTTTGAAATCTGCGGCTCCTACGCGCTTGGAACGTCCGACGAAACTCAATATCGCGAGCGCCCAGCCCTAACCAGCGTTGAAGAGCTCAGAGCCTTCTTTTCAGAGGCATCGGGGTATCGTGGATCTAATAAAGCACTTAAGGCACTTTCTTATGTACGCGAAGGCTGTCGCTCCCCACTCGAAACGGCGTTTGTCATGATGCTGACAATGCCCAAGTCAATGGGTGGCTTAGCCATACGCGCTATCAAAACGGACTATCCGATCCCAGTCCCCAAAAGATACGCCGCCCTAACGCGACGGACGGTTTTCTACCTCGACGCGCTGCTCGAAAATTCGATGACCGATATCGAATACAACGGCTTTTACCACGATGAGCCCGAACAGCAATCAATTGACGAGGAACGCCGAAACACGCTGCGAAACATGGGATATGCCGTTATCACAGTTAGTCGTCATTCGTTTTTCAAGCAGTCCGCTTTTAGGCGGGTCATGGAAGCGATTCGCATTCGCGAGAAGATATGGCCCGGTCGACTCCCGGATAACTTCGCCATCCTGCAAGAAACTCTTCGTCAATTTGTCTTGCGGCGCTACTTCGAATACGGTCGCCGCGTCCTGGAGACACTCAAAGAAGAAGAGGCCGCCAAGCGCGAAATTGCAAGCCAATATCCGCAAGCTGATGACCCGAGCATCAACGATGTGCCAGAACCCGACGACATGCAACACGTCGGGGCCCTTGCTGAGGAAATCAATGGGCCTTGGGAATGCGACATGTTCGCAAAAATCGATGAAAACCGCACGGAAGACGACACGATTATTGATCTAATTGAGAATTCGCTCTTCTAAAGGCGATCTCTGCGGATGTCCACCTACATTTTTCGACTTATTCGGCCACCGATGTGCCAGATTGGCTGCAGCAATGCTCAATATAACTTTAGATAAAACTGATTCTGCAGGAACTCCCGTAGAGGAAGAACTGATTCTCGCGGTATTTAACACGATAAAGTACAAATATGAACAGTTCTAATGCTTCTCAAGGTGGCTTTCTTAGCATGCTGGCCGAACATCTCGAAATATGTTGGCGAGCATTGCGTCGATGTCTCCCAACCCGCAGAAAATCGCAGAGGCGGCAAGCAGTCATCGAAATTAACGTAAATAGTATTGACATATGAACATGCGCTCATATAATCGGAAGTAAGTTATATGAGCGCATGTTCATATGAAAGGATGTTGCAATGAGCAGCCACGCTGATGAAACAAAGACTGGCATCGAGGCCACCGAGCCGATCGTCCCCACCACCTGCTCGCCCGAGGACCTTCCCGACGAGGAGCTGTTGTACGACCTGGCCGACCTGTTCAAGGTCTTCAGCGACACCACACGCATCAAGATCCTCTATGCCCTCATGGGCCGCGAGCTCTGCGTGGCTGACATCGCCGAAGCGACCGCAACCTCGCAGTCGGCAGTATCGCACCAGCTGCGCACGCTTAAGCAGTCGCACCTGGTCAAGTTCCGCCGCGACGGCCGCAACATTCTCTACTCGCTCGCCGACGATCACGTCTACACCATGCTTAACCAGGGCATGAGCCATATCTGCGAATAGCAATCAACCACGGTATCAGCGCGGCCGGCACCCAGACCGCTAACACAGGGAAAGGAACCCACCATGAAAAAGCAGTTCAAGCTCGACGAGATCGATTGCGCCAACTGCGCGCGTGAACTTCAGGACGAGCTGGCTAAGCTCGATGGCGTCAAGTCCGTTTCGGTCAACTTTATGACCCAGAAGCTGACGCTCGAGGCTGACGACGCCGAGTTCGACGAGGTCCTGGACCGCGTCGTTGAGTTCACCGCCGACGCCGAGCCGGACTGCGAAATCATTCTCTAACCCGCGCATACGTTGACCTGTAAGGCCGCGCTTGCCGCGGCCTTTGCTCGCGAAATTATATGAGCAAGTGTTCATACACTCAAATGGGAGGTTTGAATCATGGCAGCCGCCGATCCCAAAAAGAAAAAGAAGAAGCGCAAGAAGAAAGAGTCCCTTGAGCACAAGCGCAACCGCATCCTGGTAGCACTGGGCATTTTTGCCGTTGTTTATGCCCTCGACGAGCTCGGCGCCCTCACTATCGCATTTGGGGAGCCTGGCAACATCTACGCCAGCTTCGCGCTGTTCCTCGTGCCGTTTTTGATTGCCGGATACGACGTACTGCAAAAGGCATTCAATAACATCCGCCGCGGCAAGGCCTTCGACGAGAGTTTCCTTATGGCAGTCGCGACCATCGGCGCGTTTGCCATGGTGCTCTTCCCCGATACCGACCCGCACATGGCCGAAGGCGCCGCCGTCATGCTGTTCTACCAGGTCGGCGAGCTGTTCCAGGCATACGCTGTGGGCAAGAGCCGCAAGTCGATCAGTGCCATGATGGACATCGCGCCCGACTACGCTAACGTCGAGCAGCCCGACGGCACGCTCGAGCAAGTCTTCCCCGATGACATCGCCGTCGGCACCGTCATCGTCGTCAAGCCTGGCGAGCGCGTGCCCATCGACGGCATCATCGTCGAAGGCGAGACACAGCTCGATACCGCCGCCCTTACTGGCGAGTCAGTCCCCCGTCCGGCCAAAACCGGAGACGATATCATCAGCGGTTGCATCAACATGACGGGCCTCATCCACGTGCGCACCACCAAGCCCTTTGGCGAGTCCACCGTCGCGCGCGTCCTGGAACTCGTGGAGAATGCCAGCGAAAAGAAGGCGCGCACCGAGAACTTCATCACGCGCTTCGCCCGCGTCTACACGCCCGCCGTCACCGGCGCGGCCGCGGTACTCGCGCTCGGCGGCGGTTTGGTCACCGGCGCCTGGTCCGACTGGATCCTGCGCGGCCTGACCTTCCTGGTCGTCAGCTGCCCGTGTGCGCTCGTGATCAGCGTGCCGCTCAGTTTCTTTGGCGGCATCGGCGGCGCGTCCAAGCTGGGCGTTCTCATCAAGGGTTCCAACTACCTCGAGACGCTCGCCGATGTGGACACCGTCGTCTTTGACAAGACGGGCACCCTCACCAACGGCACGTTCTCGGTCGTCGCGGTGCACCCCGAGGCAGGCTATACCGAGCAGTCGCTACTCGAGGTCGCAGCCCTCGCCGAGTCGTTCTCCGACCATCCCATCGCGCAGTCGGTGCGCACCGCCTTCCAGGGCGAGCTCGATCCCAAGCGCGTAAGCGACTCCACCAACGACGCGGGCCATGGCGTGACGGCGACTATCGACAGCAAACATGTCGTCGTCGGCAACGCCAAGATGCTTGCTGCGGCCGGTATCGACGCTCCCAATTGCGAGGTCGTCGGTACGATCCTCCACGTGCTCGTCGACGGCACCTATGCCGGCCACATCGTAATTGCCGACACCATCAAGGTCGATGCGGAGCAAACGATTCTCGACCTGCACGCCGCCGGCGTCAAGCGCACCGTCATGCTCACGGGCGACCGCGAGGAGGTTGCGGCGTCTGTGGCCAAGCAGCTCGGCCTCGACGAGTTCCACGCGCAGCTGCTGCCGGGCGACAAGGTCGAGCGTGTTGAAGCGCTGCTCGCGGCCGAAAGTGGCAAGGGCAAGCTCGCCTTTGTCGGCGACGGTATCAACGACGCGCCTGTGCTTACGCGCGCTGATGTGGGCATTGCCATGGGCGCCATGGGTTCCGACGCCGCGATCGAGGCCGCCGACGTGGTGCTGATGGACGACAAGCCGTCCGACATTTCCCGCGCTATTCGCGTGGCGCGCAAGACCATGTCGATTGTTTGGCAGAACATCATCTTTACGCTGGGCATTAAGCTGCTGATCCTTGTGCTGGCAGCGCTGGGCATCGCCAATATGTGGCTTGCCGTCTTTGGCGACGTGGGCGTGGCGATCATCGCCATCCTGAACGCCATGCGCGCGATGGGTGTCAAGAACCTGTAGCGCTCGTGGTCCCTCCGGCCGGGGCCGGGCTTGGTTTTTAAAACGTCCTCGCGCATGAGGCCCGTCTTTCCTGCTCCTGCGGAGCAACGGAAAGGCGGGCCTCGCGCTGCGGAGTGTTTTCAAAACCAAGCCCGGCCCCGGCCTGCATTGACACAGCTGGCGGTTCTTGGGCATCGCTTGCTGGCGGGGTTCCTTTGCTGAAATGGACTTGGCCGAAAGGGCCGCTGGTCCCGGTCGCTGGTTCGCGCTTTGCGTGAACTCCGCGCTACTGTGGGTCAGTTAGGCTTCTGTTTTTGGACCCGCTACATCTTCCCGCCTCAGCATCGACCTTAGCTTCTCGAAACTCTCCTCGCTCAGGCAGTGCTCCATGTGACAGCCCTCTTGCGAGGCAACCTCGGGCGTTACGCCTGCGTCCTCTAGCAGACCTACAAAAAAGCAGTGGCGCTCCCACATTTGACGGGCAACCTCAAGACCGCGTTCCGTCAGATGCACGTCGCGTTTGCCCATTTCGACATAGCCGTTGCTTTCCAGCGTCGCCATGGCCTTGGAAACGCTCGCCTTGGTTACGCCGAGGTACTCCGCAACGTCGATCGAGCGCACGGTGCCCTGACGTTCCGACAGAACGTAGATCGATTCGAGATAGTCTTCTCCGGATTCACGCAGGGCCATGGGCCGCCTTTCGCGATGGCTTCTAGTTAGCCTTTGGATACTTTTGCTTGATTTACTTTACCGCAAAAGTTGCCTATGTCTTACTACGTTGTCTAAAAAGTTAACCGTGTTTCACAAAACGCACGGGACGAAAACAAAGCGGGGACACGCCCCGCAAGGAGTGCCCCCGACTGCCGGCGCAAAAGGAACGTCCCCAAGTGCCGAATCCGTAGCTATAGCAGGCCAAAGTGCTCGGCGGCGTTGTAGATGCCGTCGTCGTCTACGGCGGTCGTCACGTAGGTCGCTGCGGCCTTCACGGTATCCTGCGCGTTGCCCATGGCCACACTTGTGCCCACGGCCGAGAACATCGATAGGTCGTTCTCGCCGTCGCCAAAGGCGATCGCCTCGCTCGCGTCGACACCCAGGCGCTCCAGCGTCGCTGCCACACCCAGGTCCTTGCCGCCGTTAGCGGGAATAATGTCGCAGAACAGGTCGCACCAGCGCGTGGTGAGCGAATGCGACACGGCGTCGGTCACGATATGCTCGTCGGCCGGATCCACAAAGGCGCAAAACTGGTAGACCGGCGCGTCAAAGGCGTGCTCAAACGGCTCCTCGTGGTAGACAATTCCCGCGTTGCTGCCGGCCGTCACCACGCGCTCGGACAGGCGGTTCACAAACGAGTTCTCGCCCTGCATGCACAGCGAGTCGTAGCGCCCCTCGGCCACCTGGTCCACAATCACCGCAACGTCGTCCGGATCGATCGGGCAGCTACGGTAAACGCCCTCGGCATCAAAACAGTGCTGGCCCGAAAGCGTAATGTACGCATCCCAACCAAGATCGAACAGCCAATCGGGCATCTGGTAGGTCGGGCGACCCGTGGCAATGACGCACGCAATCCCCTGCTCGTGAAAGCTGTCGAGCACCTGCTGCGCCGACGCCGGAATCCGGTGCGTCTCAAAGCTCAGCAGCGTGCCGTCGATATCAAAAAACGCGGCCTTGATCATCCTCGCCTACTCCTCGCCCTCGAGCTTCTCGCTCGCCTCGAGCCACGCCATCTCCAGCTCGTCCATGGCGGCGTGGGCCTCGTCGATCTTTGCCTGCTGCTCGCCCAGCGCCGTGTAGTTGGTGGGATCGACCTGGGCCATGGCGGCCTCGGCCTCCTCCACGCGAGCGCGCTGCGTTTCCATCTTGCGCTCGAGCGAGCTCACCTCACGACGGAGCTTTTGGCGCTCGGCATTGGAAAGGCCGTTGGGCTGACCGCTCGACTTGGGCTTTTCGGCCGCAGCCGCCGCGGCACCGGTGTCGAACGTACCGGTCTTGGCGCTCGGTGCACCCACGGGCTCGCCCTCGGCGGTGGCGTTGCACAGGCGCAGGTACTGGTCGACGCCGCCGGGCATATGCGTCAGGTGGCCGTCGAGCAGCGCCCACTGCTGGTCGGTCACGCGCTCCATCAAAAAGCGGTCGTGCGTCACCAGAATCAGCGTGCCGGGCCAGCCGTCCAGCAAGTCCTCGACAATCGCCAGCATGTCGGTATCCAGGTCGTTGCCGGGCTCGTCCAGGATGAGCACGTTGGGCTCGTCCAGGATCGTCAGCAGCAGCGACAGGCGACGGCGCTGGCCGCCCGAAAGATCGCCGATGCGGCTCCAGAGCTGCTGCGTCGTAAAGCCCAGACGCTCGCAGAGCTTCTCGGGTGAAGTCTCCTTGCCGTCAATGACGTAGTACTTCTTATAGTGGCTGAGCACCTCGCAGATCGTGTCTCCCATGTAGGGTTCGAGCTCCTCGAGCTGCTGCGACAGCACGCCAAAGCGCACCGTCTGGCCGATCTTCACGCGGCCGCGCAGGGGCGCGATCTTGCCCTGGATCACGTCGAGCAAAGTCGACTTGCCGGCGCCGTTCTCGCCCAAAAGACCATAGCGGTCGCCCGCACCAATGAGCCAGGTCACGTCGTTGAGCACCTGCTTGGGCGCGCCATCGGTATCCGCATAGCCGGCGTCCACGTCGACCACATCGATAACCTGCTTGCCCAGGCGGCTCACGGCCAGGCGCTTGAGCTCCAGCTCGTCACGCACGGGCGGCACGTCGGCGATCAGCTCGCGAGCGGCATCCACGCGAAACTTGGGCTTGGTGGAGCGCGCCTGGGCACCGCGGCTCAGCCACGCGAGCTCCTTACGTGCCATGTTGCGACGGCGTTCCTCGGTAACCGCGGCCATGCGGTCGCGTTCCACGCGCTGCAGGATATATGCCGAATAGCCGCCCTCGAAGGGATCGACCTGGCCGTCGTGAACCTCCCACATGCTGGTGCAGACCTCGTCCAAGAACCAGCGATCGTGCGTGACCACGAGCATCGCGCCCTGACCGCGCTGCCAGCGGGCCTTTAAGTGACGCGCAAGCCAGTTGATGGTGCGCATGTCCAGATGGTTGGTGGGCTCATCGAGCATGAGCACGTCATAGTCGCCGATCAGCAGGCGCGCGAGGTCCACGCGGCGGCGCTGACCGCCCGAGAGCTCGCCTACCATGCCCTCCCAGGGCACATCGCTAATGAGGCCGGCGAGGATCTGGCGCGTACGGGGGCTCGACGCCCACTCATACTCGGGCGTGTCGCCCACGACGGCATGATGCACGGTGTCGGTATCGACCAGGTTGTCCTTTTGGCCGAGCAATCCGATCGTGGTGTCGCGGCGGTGCGTCACGCGGCCGTCGTCGGGCTCCAGCGCGCCGGCGAGCACGCTCAGCAGCGTCGACTTGCCGTCGCCGTTTTTGCCGACAATACCAATACGGTCGCCCTCGTCCACGCCGAGCGTCACGCTATCGAAAATATGCTTGGTGGGAAACTCTAGGCTGACGGAATCGCATCCAAAAAGAATCGCCATATGCCCTGCTCCTTCGTAGAAATTCAACGTTCTCCATGATAGCGAAAACCACCACAAAGGGGACGGGCGCCTTCGTGGTGGTTTTGGGCAAGCGCACCAGCACACGACACAAAAAGGCGGGCCATCTCCCGCAAGAGATGACCCGCCTCTCCAATCAGTCCCGCGGCAACCATGGCCGCCGCGGGCCTCAAGCATGTCCCGGACTAGGAGAACATGCCGGTGAGGTAATCATTCAGCCGCTTATCCTTGGGCCGTTGGAAAATCTCGTCGGTTTCGTCGTACTCGACCATATCGCCCATGTAGAAAAACGCCGTGCGGTTGGACACGCGCGACGCCTGCTCCATGTTGTGCGTCACGATGACGATGGCGCGGTCGGCCACGATCGACGACATCAAATCCTCGATCGCCAGCGTCGAGATGGGGTCGAGCGCCGAACAGGGCTCGTCAAACAGGATCACGTCGGGGTTGAGCGCCAGCGTGCGCGCAATGCACAGACGCTGCTGCTGGCCGCCCGAAAGCGCGTAGGCGCTCTTGTCGAGCTTGTCCTTGACCTCGTCCCACAACGCCGCACCGCGCAGGCTTTCCTCGACCATGCGGTCGAGCTCGTCGCGGTCGGTGATGCCGTGGCGCTTGGGCGCAAACGTAATGTTGTCGCGAATGGACTTGCGGAACGGGTTTGGCTGCTGGAACACCATGCCAATGGACCGACGCAGCTCGTAGGTGTTCTCGGTCTTGGTGTTCACGTTGCGGCCGCGGTAGTTGATCTCGCCCTCCACGCGACAGCCGCGAATCTCGCGATTCATAAGGTTGAGGCTGCGCAAAAAGGTCGACTTGCCGCAGCCCGAAGGCCCGATGAGCGCCGTGATCTCGTCCTTGTGAAAGTCGAGCGACGCATCGTGCAGCGCATGGTGGTCGCCATAGTACACGTTGACGTCCTTGGTGGAGACCACGACCTCGTCGCTCACGGCCTTGCCGCTCACGCGAACACGTTTCTCGCTCTCCCCCACGCTCGACAAAAAGTCCTGGGTGTCGGACGATGCCGCCTCGGTTGCGGGCGTTGTGTTCATCTCGCTCATTCGGCCGTCATCTTCCTTGCCAGTTGCTTGCCCACGATACGGGCGACTACGTTAAACAGCAGCACGCAAATCATCAGCAGTGCCGCGATGCCCCAGACGATCTGCTGGGCCTCGGGGCTGCCCTCGCCATAGATCTTGTAGATGTGCACGGCCAGCGACTCGCCGGGACGGAACACGTTCCAGGCGCAGGTGGGGCTCGACAGGTTAAAACTCAAGAAGTTCAGGCGAACCGGCGAGCTCATGCCCGAGGTAAAGAGCAGCGCCGCGGCCTCGCCAAACACGCGGCCGGCCGAAAGCACGATGCCGGTCACGATGGCGGGCATGGCCTCGGGAATCAGGATGTGCAGTGTGGCCTCCCAGCGAGTGAGGCCCATGGCCAGGCACGCATCGCGCTGGGCCTGCGGCACGTCCTCGAGCGCCTGCTGAATCACGCGCACCAGGATGGGGATGTTGAACATGGTGAGCGCGACGGCGCCGGAGATGATGGAGTACTTCCAGCCCAGCTGCACCGAGAACACCAGAAAGCCGAACATGCCGACGACAATGGAGGGCAGCGAGGACAGCGTCTCGATGGCGGTCGAGGCGATGTCGCGAATAGGCCCATCGGGCGCGTACTCAACCAAAAAGACCGCGCCGCCCAGGCTGATGGGCACCGAGATGATCAGGGTGATCAGCAGCAGATAGAACGAGTCGAACAGCTGGTAGAGCACGCCGCCCTGCGTTCCGTTGGCGCGTGCGGGCTGCGTGAGAAAGCCCGGCTGGAACAGCGTCGAGATACCCTCGAACAGGATGTAGGCCACCATGGAGACGACGATAAGCATGACGATGGCGACAATCGCCGTCAGCACGCCCGTGGCGATGCGGTCCTGCTTTTGGACAAGCCCGAGTCTCGCCTCGTCGATGTGGATGCGCGTGCTAGCCACGAGCCTTCGCCCCCTTGCGGCCAATGAGATGGATGATCAGGATAAAGATGAGGCTCATACCCATCAGCAGCAGACCGAGTGCCCACAGGACGTCGTCCTGGGCCGAACCCTCGGCATAGACCGCCATGGACGTGGTGAGCGTGGTGGTGATGGTCGACGCCGGCGACAGCAGCGACGTCGGCATGGCCTCAATACCGCCGATGACCATGCGCACGGCAAGCGTCTCGCCAAAGGCGCGGGTCATACCAAGGATGACTGCGGTCATGAGCGACGGCATGGCGGACTTAAGTACCACGTGCCAGATGGTCTGCCAGCGGGTGTAGCCCAGCGCAAGCGAACCCTGGCGATAGCTGCTGGGCACGGCGCGCAGGCCATCGACCGAAAGCGTGGTCATCGTCGGCAAGATCATGACGGCTAGCACGATGGCGCCGGGCAAGATACCCAGGCCCGTGCTCGCGTGGAAAACGCTCTTCATAAGGCCGACGACCACGTGAAAGCCGATTAGGCCAAAAACGACCGAGGGAATACCGGTCAAAAGCTCAATAAGCGGCTGAAAGACCTTGGACCCAAACTTAGGCTGGATCTCGACCGCAAAGATGGCAGAGCCGATGGCGATGGGCAGCGCAATGAGCGTGGAGAGCGCCATGACCGCAAACGAGGTGACGATCAGGGGCAGGGCGCCGGTGTAGGGCAGGCCGTTTTCGGCCGTGTTGGCCAGGTCCCATTTGGTGCCGGTAAAGAACTCGACGACCGAGACGCCGTCCTTGAGAAAAGCCGAGAGACCCTTTTGGGCGACCATAAAGATGAGCGCGGCAACAACAAGCGTCACGAGCGCTACGCACGCGCCCGTGACGCCCAGGCCCACGTTCTCAAGGTCGCGCTTTCGCAGCTGTTTTGCCATTGCAAACCTTTCCGGGGCGATTACCTATTTAGTGGAGACCTTGCCGCTGGCGTCCTTGACGACCTTCATGGCAGAGACGGGGATAAAGCCCTGCTCCTCGACGAGTTTGCCTTGGACGTCGTCGGAAAGCATGAACTTCAGGAAGGCCGTGGTGGCCTCGTCGGCGTCCTTAGCACAGTACATGTGCTCGGTCGCCCAGATCTTGAAGGAGTCGTCGGTGACGTTTGTGCTCTTGGGCTCGACGCCCTCGACCATGATGGCGTTGAACTTGGAGTCATCGAAGTGCGAGAAGTCGAGGTAGGAGATGGCGTTGTCGGTGCTGCCCATCTGAGTCTGGACATCGCCGGACTTGTCGAGCTCGGCGTCGCCCTTAAAGTCGACGGCCTCGTCGCCAAAGACGGCGGCCTCGAAGGTGGCGCGGGTGCCGGAGCCGGCCTTGCGGTTGAGAACGACGATCTTGGCGTCGTCGCCGCCGACCTCCTTCCAGTTGGTGATCTGGCCGGAGAAGATACCCTTGAGCTGCTCGAGGGACAGGTCGTCGACCTTGACGTTCTTGGAGACGACGGGGCCCATGCCCACGACGGCGACCTCGTGGTCGACGAGGTTCTTGACCTGGTCGGTCTCGAGCTTGGTCTCGGCGAAGACGTCGGAGTTACCGATAGTGACGGTGCCGGCGGCGACAGCGGTCAGGCCCTTGCCCGAACCGTTACCCGAGCCAGAGACGGAGACGTCCGGGTTGGCATCCATGAACTTCTCGGCAGCAGCCTCGACGAGAGCCTGGAACGAGGAAGCGCCGTCGTAGGTCACCTCGCCCGAGACGGACTCGGCAGCAGCGGCGCTGCCCTCAGCAGCGGTGTTGGCGGCGTTGGAGCCGCCGCAACCAACGAGACCGAGACCGACGATGCCGGCAAGACCACCAGCAAGGCCGAGGAACTGACGACGAGAATAAGCCTGATCGAGCATGATCTTCCTTTCATACATGCGACTCGCGGGCACCCTGCCCGCTTTGCTGTTTGGAAAGATACGGTCTCGATCGGGCGACGACCGCCTTATCTGCGGTTTCTTACGGACATTTGATAGACCCTTACCGCAAGCTCTGCCCAGCCTTTACAAACGGATAACAAACCCGCCACCAAGCATGACCCGCCTTTTACACCAATAAAAACAAAGTTGCGGTGAAATAGTTCCTGCTTGGCCATCAAATGGCCCATTCTAGGAACTATTCCACCGCAACTTAAAAAGCCCGGACGAAAGGGGTGCTAAGTTGTTAAAACGCCGCAGCCTTAAAGCTCAAGCTCGTTCAAACGTAAGATCGCCACGATATAAATCTTGAGCGCCTGCTTGAGCTGTTCCTCGTTGGCGCACTCATTGGGGCCGTGCATCTGGCCGCCCCATGCGGGCAGCTCCAGGCCGGTCTCCTCGGGGCCAAACGAGACGGCGCGGGCAAAGTTGCGTGCGTACGTGCCGCCGCCCATGGCAAAGGGCTCAGCATGCTTGCCCGTAAACTCGTTATAGGTATCAATAAGCGCCTTCACGGCCGGATCGTCGGCAGAGACCGAGAACGGCACCTTCGCACGACCCACACGGCACGTCACGCCAAAACGGCCCACGAGCGGATCGAGCTGCTCGCGGATGGTATCGGCACTCGTGCTGTCGGGGAAGCGCACGTCGATGACCTGCTCAATATGGCCATCCGCCACGCGGATGACGCCAGCGTTGCAGGTAAGCGGGCCAAACGCCGGACTCGTCGCATCGATACCTAGGCCGCGGCCATAGGCATCCGCATGCACAAAGGCCAGGAACTTGACGAACTCGTGCTCGGCAGGCGTCAGCAGGCGCTCGTCGCGTGCACCAAACGCGTCTTCGGCCTCGCGCAGATACGACACGATCAGGCCGACGGCGTTGATGGTGCCCTCAGGCATCGAAGCGTGGCCGCCAATACCGTGGGCGAAAATCTGCGCATGCCCGTTATCAAGCGCCGTGATCTCCAGGCGGTCGGCGTTCTCAACGGGCGCCGGCAGTTCATCGGCGGCAATCGCGAGCTCGCAGATGGACTGCGACGGAATGGCATTGCTCGCCTCGGAGCCGCTCCACGACACGATGCGCCCGCCGTCGATCTTGGGACTCACGAACGTCGCCCCAAACTGGCCCTTCTCGGCATTGCAGACCGGAAACTCGGCATCGGGCGTAAACAAAAAGTCGGGGTCTGCGTGGTTCTCCAGATAATGGTGAACGTCGGACATGCCCACTTCCTCATCGCAGCCCAGCAGCGCGCGGAAAGTATAGCGCGGGGTAATGCCGTGCTTGAGCAGATAGGCGCCGGCGTAGAGTGACAGCACCGCCGGACCCTTGTCGTCGATAACGCCGCGGCCGAGCAGCCAGCCCTCGCGACGCTCCAGCGCAAACGGGTCGGTGTTCCAGCCCGGGCCGGCGGGCACCACGTCCACGTGGCAGATGGTCGCGAGCTGCTTGTCGCCGCGGCCAGGGATATCGGCAATGCCCACATAGCCCTCGTCGTCGCTCGTCTGATAGCCAAGCTTCTGCGCGATGCCGAGCGCACAGTCGAGCGCGTCACGGACCGGGCGGCCAAACGGCGCGCCGGGCTCTGCATCGGCAGAAACTGCCACGGACGGATAGCTCACCAGCTGCTCGATATCGGCGACGACATCTTCCCAGACCTCGTCGACATACTCAGCGACGCTCTGCTCCACCTGATTCATAGACTGCCTCCTTACCAATGAGCGGCAAGCGTACCCGCCCCTCACATTTAGTTCCTAGATAGAGAAAAGTTTAGCAAGCTCGGCCACCGAGTGCACCACTGCATCGGCACCCGCCGCCTCATGCTCACCCGGCGCCGCCGCGCCCGAATAGATGCCGATGCACGGCACGCCCATTGCGTGCGCGCCCTCCACATCGTTAAAGCGATCGCCGATCATCACGGCATCGTCGGCCGTCGCGCCGAGCGCCGCCAGGGCATCGCGGACCGAATCGGCCTTGGTCTCGCGTCCCTGCGGCGGATTCATGCCAATCACCGCCTCAAACTGAGAGAGCCCGAGCTCATGCACCATGTCGATGCACTTGGCCTCCATGCGCGACGTCGCCACGGCCATACGTTTGCCTTGGGCGACCAACCCATCCAGCAGCTCGGGGACCCCATTGAACACGGGATACTCCTCCGGTCCCAGTTCATCAAAAAAGGCGCGGTACTCATCGGCCACCACAAGCGACTCCTCGCGGGAAAAGCCGTAAAAGTCGTGAAAGCTCTTCCACAGGGGCGGCCCGATCATGCGGCGCAGATCACCCATCTGCGTCTCCGAAAACCCGCGCGCAGCCAGCGTCTTGCGCGTCGAGGTCATCACTGCCCGACCCGTATCGGCCACCGTGCCGTCAAAATCGAACAGCACAACCGGCCGCTCGCAAAGTTGCAATGCCGCCATCGGCACCCTTCTTCCCCAGTTGATGATTTCCACACCACCGCTTCAAACTGTTGACTATTCAACAATTGAACCTAGCAATGTAGAGCAACTCCACTATACTTGTCGCACTTTGCTTTCAGAAGGCGGCGCTGCCGCGCCCCAACGAAAGGTGCAATTATGTCTTTTGCCATCATAACCGACTCCACGTCGGACATCTCCCCCGCCCGCGCCCAAGAGCTCGGCATTTACGTGATTCCGCTGCATGTGATTATCGAGGGCGAGGACCTGCTCGACCAGGTGCAGATTACCGCCGAGGAGTACGTCGCCCGCATGGCCGGCTCCGAGCAGCTGCCGCACACCTCGCAGCCGAGCGCCGGCGAGTTCAAGGCGCTGTTTGACCGCGTACGCGCCGATGGCCACGACAGCGCGATCTTTATCTCGCTGTGCAGCGAGTGGTCCGCCTGCTATTCCAACGCATGTCTGGTCGCCGAGACCCACGAGCTCGACGTGCGCTGCATCGATTCGCGCACCGGCTCGGGCGCCGAGGGCCTGCTGGTGGAGTACGCACTTGCCATGCGCGAGGACGGCCGCAGCTTGGACGAGACCGAGGCGCAGATCCGCGCGACGCTGCCCGACGCCCACCTGCTGCTGATTCCCCGCACGCTCGAGAACCTGGTCAAAAACGGCCGCGCCCCCAAGCTCGCCGGCCAGCTGACGCAGATGCTCAACATTCGCCTGGCCGTTTCGCCGGAGTGGAAATCGGGCGAGATCAAGGCAATCAAAAAGGGCCGCGGCGCCAAGCGCATCGTCGCCAACACCATGGCAGATTGCCTCGCGTTTTTGGACGAGCACCCGGGCTCAAGCGTGCGCGTGCTCACGACCGGCGCCGCCGAGGAGCAAGAGCTCGTCAACCAAGCGCTAGCAGGCCAGGACTACGTGGACGCCGGCACTGGCCCCATCGGCTGCACCATCGCCACCCACGTAGGCGTAGACGCCATCGCCATCAGCTACTGCCCCCGCTACCAGCCAACTCGCTAGGGACGCCCACATCAGTTGCGGTGAAATAGGGGCTGTTTTTGGCTTATTAGCCGTCAATCAATCCCTATTCCACCGCAACTTGGAAGCAGTTCATTTGGGACGGGGCTAAAAAGACTGGCATGTAACGTTACGCACCGGTCTTTTTAGCCCCGTCCCATTTTAGCTACTCTACATCAGCCCGCTCAGGGCAATGTCAACGGCCTCGTTGAGGTCGTCGGTAATGTGTACCAGATCCGGATCGAGCGGGCTAATCATACCGGTGCTCATCACCGGGCCGTTGAGCCAGTCGAATAGGCCCTGCCAGTACTCGGTGCCCACCAGCACGAGCGGCATGCGCTTGACCTTGTGCGTCTGCACCAGCGTGAGAACCTCGAACATCTCGTCGAGCGTGCCAAAGCCGCCGGGAAATACGATGGCGCCCGAGCTGTACTTAACGAACATGGTTTTGCGCACAAAGAAGTAGCGGAAGTCCATGCCGAGGTTCACGTATTTATTGAGCCCCTGCTCGTGCGGCAATTCAATGCCTAGGCCAACTGACTTGCCGTTGACACTCGCCGCTCCCCTGTTGGCCGCTTCCATGATGCCGGGGCCGCCACCGGTGATGACCGCCACGCCACGTTGCGCGATCTTGCGCCCGACGGTACGCGCCGCCTTGTAGAGCGGATCGGTCTTGGGCGTGCGGGCGCTACCGAAGATGGTCACCGCAGGTCCAAGCTCGGCAAGCGCGCCAAAACCATCGACAAACTCTGCCTGAATGCGCAGCACGCGCCACGGGTCGGCATGCAGCCAGTCGGTCGAGTCCTCGGGCGCCAGCAGGTTGGCGTAGGTGTTGTCCTTAGGAATCATGGGGCCGCGCATGACCACGGGGCCGCGGCGGTACGTCTCGTCGTAGACAGGCTCGCCCTCGACGTTCTCATTCTTAATCATGGGTACTCCTATCGAGAAAAAGAAAAACGGGCGGGGTCGACGCTGTGCGCCAAACACCCGCCCGAACATCAACTATTCGGTATGGTACCCACGATGCATCAAGTGCTTGCAAGCTATCGGTCATCGGTCGCGCAAGCGGTGTTAGCAAACGTGATGACCGGCCGGCGCTCGCCCCTTGCCGTTGCCCGCGCTCTGCAAGCGCCCGTGCTGCTCTTAGTAATCCACCGCCGCAGGGCTGTTCATCCAGTCGCTCACGAACGCGCCGTAGCGGCCCTCGATAATGGCCTGGCGGGCCCGCTGCATAAGGTTGAGCAGGTAGTAGATGTTGTGCATCGAAAGCAGAATGCCGCCGAGCATCTCCTTCTGCGTGACCATGTGACGGATGAGCGCACGGCTGTAACCGCCCGTGCACACCGGGCAGGTGCAGGTGGGATCGATGGGACCGTCGTCGTGCGCAAAGCGAGCGTTGCGGAAGTTGAGGCGACCCTCGCTGGAGAATGCCGTGCCCATACGGCCGGTGCGCGTCGGCAGCACGCAGTCAAACATGTCGATGCCCACGCCAACGCCGCGCACGAGCGTGGTCGGGTTGCCGACACCCATCAGGTAGCGCGGCTTATGCTTGGGCATGTACTCGCTCACGAGCGGCGCCAGGGTCTCGAACATGGTCTCGTGATCCTCGCCCACCGAATAGCCACCGATACCATAGCCCGGGAAGTCGCCGCACTCCTCCAGATGGCGCAGCGAACGCAGGCGCAGATCCAGGTGCATGCCGCCCTGAACGATGCCAAAGAGCGCCTGGTCATCGCGGGTATGCGCCTTATAGCAGCGCTCGGCCCACATGCTCGACAGCTCAACGGCGCGCTCAACGTAGGCGCGCGTGGCGGGATAGCCCGGGCACTGGTCGAGCTGCATGCAGATATCGGAGCCGAGTTTCATGGCGATTTCCATGTTGTCCTCGGGCGTCCAAAACACGTGGCGGCCGTCGTAATCGTTGACGATAAAGCGCACGCCCTCATCGGTGAGCTTGACGGCATCGTTGTGGCTGAAGACCTGGAAACCGCCCGAGTCGGTGAGGATGGGGCCGTGCCAGTTCATGAACTTGTGCAGGCCGCCCAGCTCGGCGATGGTATCCTCGCCGGGACGCATGGACAGATGATAGGTATTGGCGAGCACGATCTGGGCGCCGAGCTTCTTGACAGTCTCGGTAGGAATGCCCTTGACGTTTGCCTTGGTGCCCACGGGCATAAAAATCGGCGTCTCGATGTCGCCGTGCGGGGTGTGCAGCACGCCGGCACGCGCGTGCGTCGTCGGGTCCTCGGCGATCAGGTCGAATTTAAAAAGGTTCTGGTCCATAAACTGGAACTCCTTGGTTGCGGTTCATACGCAAACCATTATACGGGCAACCCGCAAGAAGCACCGACTCGACAGAAACTGGCGCGAGGAGGATACGGCAGGGACACGGCAAATGAGCGTGGATTTTTGGACGCTTACCGGATGAGCGTGGATAATCTCCCACTTTTGCCCAAAGCACAGCCCAAAAACGGGAGATTATCCACTTTCATTCTGCGGGCACTCATTTAAGTACGTCCCCGATGAGTGGAGCTATTTACCAGCCACGGCAACGCCGATATTTTGGCAACGTCAGCGAGCGGGTCGCATTTGAGACAAGGTGCCGTGAAATGAAAGGGCGCTGACCTTCTGGTCGCGCCCTTGAAATTGAACGGCAGATTGTCCAAATGCGGCCCGCGCAGCGTCGGCCGGTCCGCCGTTCGGTAGAACGGCGGAACCCCTAAGGACGCTGGCCCATGCCACCCTCGAGGGTGACGGTCTCGCCGTTCATATACTTAAAGTCGGGACCGCAGAGCTGAACGACAACGCGGCCGATTTCCTTCTCGACGTCGCCGTAGTGACCCGCCGGCGGCATGTGGACGTTGGCCTTGAACGCCTCGGGATAGGCATCCTGGAAGTTCTCGAGCGCGGCGGTCCAAGCAAGCGGGCAAACGATATTGACGTTGATGCCGTCCTTGCCCCACTCGTTGGCAGCGACGCGGGTCAGACCGCGGATGCCCTCCTTGGCAGCGGCGTAGCTGCACTGGCCATAGTTGCCAAACAGGCCGGCGCCCGAAGCAAAGTTGACCACGGAGCCCTTGGTCTCCTTCAGGTGCGGGTAGGCCTTCTGCATGTACAGGTAGGTGGCATACAGACCGGAGTAAATGGCGAGGTTGAACTGGTCCATGGTGTGATCGGCGATCGTCACGCCCGAAGCGCTGGCCTGAGCATTGTTGACGACGGCGTCGATGCGGCCGAACTCCTCAATGGCCTTGTCGATGACGTTCTGGACGACGGCCTCGTTGTCCTGACCAGCCGAGACATCGGCCTGAACAGGCAGAACCTTGACGCCGTACTCGGCCTCGAGGGATTCCTTGGCAGCCTCGAGCTTGGCAACGTTGCGGCCGGTAATGACGAGGTTTGCGCCCTCCTTGGCAAAAGCGATATCGATACCGTAGCCGATGGAGCCAGCGGAGCCGTCCTTGAGCGTGGCCTTGCCGCCGCCGGTGACGATCACGGTCTTACCAGTGAAAAGTCCCATATAAAGTCCTTTCAAATCGCGACGGGCCTGCCCGTCGACTGCGCGCATCCAACTTCACGCGCCAAAAGCTGAAATGCAACTTTAGCGGGTTCAAGTGAAAAATAAAGCCCATGGCAGGCGAACGGCGCAACGTCTTTCGGCGAAGGGAATGTCAAGTACAAACTGGATAAAGTGGCCGAGTTTTTGCTATCGACGCGAGCCATCGAACACGTTTTGAAACTTTGCTGCAGCGCGCGGGATGTCGGCGCGAGACTTTATCATAGGGTGACAAACAACGATGAGGAGCACATGCCTATGACAGACGAGCTGGACCCCCAGACTCAACAGCATATTGATGATTCCGCAGACGTCACTGCAGATGCCGACGCTGTGACCTGCGATGATATTGACCTCGACGGCCCATTCTTGGACGAAAGCGCTACGGCGGAAACCCCTGGCGCCGAAGATGCAGACGAGCAAAACGACGATGCGCCCGCTCAGGACGACCGCCCCGTACAGGATGCTGCTCCGCAAGCTGCGGGCCCTATCGAGGTTTCTTCGGAAGAAGAGCTCGACGCCGTCATGGACTCCATGATGGATGCCGTCAAAGCGATGAAAGACGCCGTGGCCGACGCTGACGTTGACGCCGAGGAAGAGGAGGCCGCCGAGGCAGCCTCGACCTTCGTACCCGGCGAGACTCCGGTTGCCGACCAGGGCAGCACCATGCCCTCGTTTCTGCAGCTCGAGCATCCCACGATTGGCACCGATGCGGTCGACCCGCACGCAGCAGGCTTTTCTGTGATCGAAGGCGGTACCGGCAATATCGCCGTGCCGCAGACTGCCGATGCGGACGCTGCCGACACCGCTCGCCCGACCGCCCCGCACTCCTCCGCCGCGAGCCGCGATCTGGGGACCGCTGTCTCGAACACTGCGAACGCCGTGGGCACCTTTATCGCCCAGGGTGCCTCGGCCATGCGCGAGATGAACGCCGCGAAAAAGGCACTTGCCGATGCCCGCGCCCACCTGGCCGAACTTGAGCAGCGCATTGCCGATCAGGCCGAGGAACTCGAGACGCGCCAGGATATCGCAGGCCGCTACGACCAGATCGTCGCCGACCAGCGCCAGGCGATTGCCACGGCCCAAAAGACTGCAGCGGCCGCCGAGATTGATCGTGATGCCCACGCCTCCAAAGCGACAGAGCTCAAGGGTCAGCTCGAACAAATGAAGACAGAGGATGACGCGACTGAGCTCCGTCTGAAGGCCGCGCTCGACGCCGTGGAGGCCCGCGAGGCGAGCTCACGCGAGACCGGCAACCGCCTCGTTCGACGTCTTGAGGATTCCAAGCGCATCCGCGACAAGGTGAAGGCAGAGCGAGACGCCGGCATTGCCGCCGCACAACAAACCGTCGACGCCACGCGCGCCCAGCTCGAGACGCTGCGTCATGAGTATGCCGAGCTGCAACGCAATCCCTCGGCAAATCCCGCCAACTATACGGTGCGCACCAGCGAGCTCTCGATGCAGATCTCCGACACGGCAGATGCCCTGCGTAAAGCCGAAGAAGATGTCCCGCGCATCACCGCCGACCTTGAGCACTCGCTTGCCGCAGCCGAGCAGGCCGTCGAGCAGGCTCAAGCCCCCATTGCCGAAGCCAAACGCGCGCACCAAGCCGTGACGACCGAAGCCGATGCCGCGCGCGACGAGCTGCAGACGGCGAAGACCGCCGCCGCGACTCGTCAGCGCGAACTGCGCGAGAAGATCGCCGCGGAGGACAAGGCACGCCGCGAGCAGGAGCAGACCATCGCCAACGCCCAAGCAGATGCCGCACATGCACAGTCGATCATCGAACAGGCGACCGAGGTGCACGACCACCCAGAAATCACTGAGTCGCTTGCAGGATCCTTGGCCCGAGACAAAGCCGAACACGCCGAGACCGAGCAAGAAGTCGACCAGCTCGAGGCCGCCGAAGACGACGTACGAGAGCGCACCCGCGACTCACGCATCAAATTCACCGGCGCCATCGTCTGCATCGTCGCCGCAATCCTGGTGATCATCCTAGTCTGGCTGTTCGCAAGCAAGTAGTCATTGGGGACGTTCTTAAACGACTAGTCAAACAAGAACGTCCCCAACGACTAGCCCAATGACGAGAGTGGATAATCTCCCACTTTGAGCCCCCAAGCAGGCCAAAAACGGGAGATTATCCACTCTCATTCTGCAGGCACTCATTTAAGTACGTCCCCAATGAGTACCTGCCGATGCTTTGGCAAAGTCAGCGAAAACGCCCCTAAGCGAGCAAGGTGACGTGAAAGAGGAGGGCATTGACCTTCTGGTCATGCCCGACGATTGAACGTCAGATTGCCGCTTAGGGGCGTTTGCAGCGTCAACTGGTTACGCGGTTCGTAGAACCGCGTAACTAACAAATGAGCATGGCGTCGCCAAAGCTGAAGAAGCGGTAGCGCTCCTCGATGGCGGCGGCGTAGGCATCCATGATCTGGTCGCGGGTGGCAAGCGCGCTCACGAGCATCATGAGCGTGGAGCGCGGCACGTGGAAGTTTGTGATCAGCGCGTCGACCACGTGATAGGTCGATCCGGGCATGAGGTAGAGCTGCGTCGTGGCGTTCTCGCGCGCCACGATGTCGCCGCGGCCGAGCGTGTCGGCACCGTCCTCGCGGCCTTCAAAATAGCGCGCCGTCACAGCCGGATCGGACACCGGCGCGTCCGCGTCAAACGCACTCTCGAGCGAGCGCACCGCGGTGGTGCCGACGGCGATCACACGATGACCCTCGGCCTTCGCCTTATGCACGGCGTCGACAACCTCCTGCGACACGTGGTAGCGCTCGGTGTGCATGACGTGCTGCGTAGGGTCGTCCTCCTCCACCAAGCGGAAGGTATCGATGCCCACCTCGAGCTCGACGGCGGCAAACTTCGCGCCCTTGGCTTCGATAGCGGCCATGAGCTCGGGAGTAAAGTGCAGACCCGCCGTAGGAGCGGCAGCCGAGTGCTCCTCCTTCATGGCGTAGACGGTCTGGTACTTCTCGGGGTCGCCCTCGTAATCGGTAATGTAGGGCGGCAGCGGCACGTGGCCGGCCGCATGGATGGCCTCGTCGAGCGTGCGCGGGTCGCCGGCGGCATTGCAACCGGCCGGCTCAAAGCGCACCAGACGGCCACCACGGCTATCGGTGACAAAGTCGATGACCTCGGCCGTCAGCACCACGGGAGCCCCCTCGGGCGCATGGGCGCCACCGGCGCGATACTCAATCTGGGCACCGGGCTTCAGGCGCTTGCCCGGCTTGACCAGGCACTCCCAAACATGGCCCAGCGGATCAACATCCTCGCGACGCTTGAGCAGCAGCGTCTCGACCACGCCGCCCGAGCCTGCCTTGCGACCGATCAGGCGGGCCGGCATCACGCGCGTCTTGTTGATGACGAGCACATCGCCCGGCTCGATATAGTCGATGATGTCGCGGAAGATGCGGTGCTCGACGGTGCCACCATGCTCCAGCGGCGTTCCTGCCTGGGAGCCTTTGCGATCCACCACCAGCAGGCGGCAGGAGTCACGCGGCTCGGCAGGAGCCTGGGCAATCAGTTCCTCAGGAAGGTTATAGTCAAAATCATCGGTACGCATAGACACGTCGGATTCTCCTTATATAGCTAAAGTCCGCTCTACATCCTAGCAGGCTGACAGCCTAAAAGAACTACTTTTTGGACGCTTTGCGCTCGTCGCGGATGCGGGCGCGGTCCATGGCCGCCTCGACGGCCGAGAAGCGGCAACCACAGTAGTTCTGCCGATACATGCCAAGCTCGCGCGAACGGCGTGTCGCCTCGGGATAATACGGACGAAAATCGCGAATGACCGGGGTGAGCCCATGTGCCGCCGCCAAGCGCCCAAGCACGTCATTGCAGGTTTCGAACAACTGATACGGCGAGACGGCGAGCGTCGTACCCACATATTCGAACCCGCGCTCCTGGGCCACGCGGCACGCCTCGGCCAGACGCAGGGCATAGCACGCGCGACAGCGACGAGGTCGATCGGCGCCCAGCGGGGCCACGCCGGTCTCCCAGCGCTCGCGGTCCTCCCCTGCCTCGATAAGCTCGATATCGCCATCGGCACACCACCGGCGCAGCTCGTCCAAGCGCCGCCGCCATTCATCGCGAGGCTGAATATTGGGGTTGGTCCAACAAATCGTGGGCTCAAACCCCTCCTCGCGCAGCAGGCGGACCGGCTCAAGCGAGCACGGCGCACAGCAGGCGTGCAACAACAACGGCCTCATCAACATCCCCGTCCCAGAAAAATCATCCCAAAAAGACTACCTTGCGAAAAAGCGCACGCCAAAGGACGTGTCCTCGCAGACGACAATGCGGCGGTCGCGCAAAATGGTCCGCACGTAATACCAGTCGCCCACACAGCCCGACAAATGCAAACCAGCCGCCAGGTAGCACAGCAGCGGATAGCCCGAGAACGCAAACCCCCAGGGCAAACGCCACCGTCACAACAACCGTCGGCGCCAGGCAAACCGCCACGTACCGCCGGCGCGAATACACCACGCCCTCGGCGCAGGCATAGATCATCGCCGTCTCGCGATTCGCTCCAAAGGTCACCTTCGCGCCCGCAGGCGCCAGCAGCTTAAAGAACACACCGTGCACCAGCTCATGCACGGCAAATGACGCCGCCGAAACCGCAGCCAACCCGACTATCCAGCCTAAGACCGCCGTCCAACCGCCAGCGTCAGCCGCATCCAAGTCCGCGGGCCCACCCAGCAGCATAAACACCGGCACCAGGCACACGGCAAATGCGCCAAGCACTGCCATCCCCCACACAAAGCAGGTGTGCAGAAAATCCTCGTCCTCAAACGCATGTATGTTGGAAATCTCATTCATAGCATCTTAGGATAGCGCCCCTGCCACGTACCCGTCCGCATGTGCGATAATGTCGAGCGATATGCACGAATTGACCACCGCGTGGCCAGGCCTTGCGCCCGGCCACGCTCTCACCATATGCGAAGGAGTCCCATGGCATCCAAATACTCCATGAACGACCGTCCCAGCTGGCCTCGCCGCGCCATCGTTACCGCCGGCGAGCCCTACGGCAACAAGGGCCTTCACTTTGGCCACGTTGGTGGCGTCTTTGTCCCGGCCGACTTCTTCGCCCGTTTCCTGCGCGACCGTCTGGGCCGCGAGAACGTCATCTTCACCTCGGGCACCGACTGCTACGGCTCGCCCATCATGGAGAGCTACCGCAAGCTCAAGGAGAACGAAGGCTACGACAAGTCCATTAGCGAGTACGTCGAGTCCAATCACTCCCGCCAGGCCGCGACCCTCAACAACTACAACATCAGCTGCGACATCTACGGCGGCTCGGGCCTTGAGCCGGCTGCGCAGATTCACAACGAGGTGACCGCCGAGATTATCGAGCGCCTGCACGAGCAGGGCACCATCTCCAAGCGCTCCACGCTGCAGTTCTACGACGCCACGGCCGGCACGTTCCTCAACGGCCGCCAAGTGATCGGCCGCTGCCCCATCCAGGGCTGCAAGTCCGAGAAGGCCTATGCCGACGAGTGCGACCTGGGTCACCAGTTTGAGCCCGAGGAGCTCATCGCGCCCAAGAGCCAGCTCACCGGCGAGGTGCCCGAGCTGCGCCCGGTCGACAACCTCTACTTCGACCTGCCGGCCTACCTCGACTTTATGAAGACCTACACCGCCAAGCTCGCCCAGAACCCGCAGGTTCGTTCCGTGGTCTCCAAGACCATGGAGGAGTGGCTGCTGCCGGCACAGCTCTATATTCAGAACAAGTTCCGCGAGGCCTTCGACGCCGTCGAGGAACAGCTGCCCGAGCACACCGTGCTGGAGCCCGAGGGCAACAAGAGCAGCTTTACCGTCACCTTCCCCAGCTGGAAGGAGCGCGACGACGCCCACGCGGTGCTCGCCAACGGCGGCGTGCGCTTCCGTAGCGGCAAAGCGCTCGTGCCCTTCCGCATCACCGGCAACATCGACTGGGGCGTTCCGGTGCCCGAGGTCGACGGCGTGAACGACGTCACCTGCTGGTGCTGGCCCGAGAGCCTGTGGGCGCCCATCAGCTACACCCGTACCGTGCTCGCCCGCGACGCCAAGGCCGCCGGCGTGACCGAGGGTGTCGCCGCCCAGGATGCCGCCCTCATGGGCGAGCCCGCCGCCGATTCCACGCAGGTCCCCGCGCCCGCCTACCAGCACAGCTCGCTCGACTGGCGCGACTGGTGGTGCTCTGACGACGCTCAGATCTACCAGTTCATCGGCCAGGACAACATCTACTTCTACTGCATCGCGCAGACCGCCATGTGGGAGGCCCTGGGTTGGGACCTTACGCAGAGCACCGTCAGCGCCTGCTACCACCTGCTCTACATGGGCAAAAAGGCCAGCTCGTCCTCGCAGACGCCTCCCCCGCCGGCAGACGACCTGCTCAACCACTACACCTGCGAGCAAATGCGCGCGCACTGGCTGTCGCTCGGCCTGTCCGAGAAGCCGGTAAGCTTTAGCCCTAAGGCATACGACACGCGTGTGACTGGCAAGGACAAGGACGGCAACGAGGTGCGCGCCTGCGACGACAAGCGCGTCATCGATCCGGCTCTTAAGGAGAGCGCCCTTTTGACCGGCGTGTTCAACCGTCTGGCCCGCAGCTGCTTCTACGGCGTCGCCGTCAAGGATGGCGACGAGAGCCCCTACCGCAACGGCTGCATCCCCGCCGGTGCAGCTTCTGACACCGTGGTCGAGGCCGCCGAGCAGGCAGCCCTCGCCTTTGAGCAGGCCATGTACAAGTTCGAGACGCACCGCGCGCTTGCCGTGTGCGACGACTACCTGCGCGCCGCCAACAAGCGCTGGAGCGACGCTTCCAAGGCCGCCAACAAGCTCGAGGGCGAGCCGGCCAACGCCGCAATGACGCAGGCCCTCGTCGACGCCTTTACCGAGCTGCGTGTGGCGACCGTGCTCATGCACGGCATCGTCCCGGCCGGCTGCGAGCTCATCTGCGAGTACTTCGACGTTGACCCGGTCGCCTTCTTTAGCTGGGATAACATCTTTGCCTCCACGGACGAGTTTGTGGAGAGCCTGGGCGAGAAGCCCGGCGAGCACCGCGTGAAGCCGCTGCCCCCGCGCTTCGACTTCTTCAGCAAGCACGAGAGCCAGTACTAGGCAACCGGCAGGGCCTAGGTGGAACAGGAAGGAAAGACGGATGTCCAAGCCGCGTCGTCGTAAGCAGAAAAAGCAGGCCAAGGCCGAGCTCAAGCTCAGGCAGTTTGCCGCCACCGAGCTTTCCGACCAGCTTGCCGCCCAACCCTCCGCCGCCGACCTGCCGCGCTTTATGGTCGACACGGTCGCCGGCGCCTATGCCCCCACTGATGCTCAGCTCATGATCGAAGGCTTTGGCGCCGCGGCCACACGCTCAGTCACACTACGCGCCAACACGCTCAAGGAGACCGCCGAGGACATCGCCGCCGCACTCGACGAGGCCGGCATCGCGCACCAAACCGTTACCTGGTATCCGGACGCCTTCATCCTGCCCGAGGCCCAGGTGACCGATCTGTGGGACCTCGACATCTACCGCGACGGCAAGATCTACTTGCAAAGCCTGTCGTCCATGATGCCGCCGTTGGTCCTGGGCGCCCAGGCCGGCGAGGACATCCTGGACATGTGCGCAGCCCCCGGTGGCAAGACGACGCAGATCGCCGCCCTCACGCAGGGCCAGGCGCACCTTACCGCCTGCGAGATGAGTATTCCCCGCGCCGAAAAGCTCGAAGCCAACCTCCACCGCCAAGGCGCAAAAAACGTGCCCGTCATGCGTATTGACGCACGCGAGCTCGACGAGTTCTTCCGCTTTGACCGTATCCTGCTCGACGCTCCCTGCACCGGCACGGGCACCGTCATCAGCGGCAACGAGAAGAGCCTGCGTGGCCTGACCGAGCAGCTGCTTTGCAAGTGCGCCCGCTCGCAGCGAGCACTTCTGGACCGCGCCATGGGTGCCCTCAAACCGGGCGGCACGCTCGTCTATTCCACTTGTTCGATTATGCCGCAGGAAAACGAGGACGCCTTGCAAGAGGCCCTCGACAAGCACATGGACTGCGAGCTTATCCCCCTCGATGGCACGCCGAGCGAAAGTGAAAAGCGCCGCGCCCAGGAAGCTGGCGAAGAGCCACGCGTCGAGAGCAACGCCCTTACCGTGGCCATCGCCGCCGGCCACGTCTCGTCCGTCACCAACGGTATGCCCGGCACGCTGACCATTCCGCCCAGCCGCGACTTTGAGGGCTTCTACATCGCCTTGATCCGAAAACGCAGCTAGCGCACGGATTCAAAACTCAACAAGCTATCTCTGTGCGCGCTTGTCCTGCTGGTCACGGTGCTGCTTAAGTGCCTCGCGTTCCTTGCGCTCGGCTCTTTTGCCCTTAATGGCCGTGACCACCAAGTAGATGACCGCGGCGGCAACGATTGCGCCCACACACAGGCCAATCGAGACCAACATTGCTGTGAATTCCATTCCGCGTCACCTCTCTTTTAAACGGGACATTCAAGATAGCACCTCAATACCCGCCACCACAGCTCCTTCACGTTCGCCGGCCCTTCGGTCTAACGGATGGCGCGGCGGGGAAAAATCAACTCGTCAAACGATTTAGCAAGCACAACGCTGCCGGCACCCTGCCGACCACCATCGCATAGAATCGAGCGTCCATGGATACCCTCAACGACCTAAACGAGCGCGTCGACGCCTTTGTCGGCACCAGCTCCTTCGACACGCCGGTCACGGCAAACGACCAAGCCCCCATCGATGTTCCCGCCGAGGTTCACGAGGACATCGTCGCGTCGGTCGATTTTTCCGAGGTCGAGCTCGCAGACGAGTTCACCGAGCCCCAGGTAGCCGTGACCCCCAACGGACTGCTCCCCATGGAGCCGCTGCCCATCGACGGGCGTCTGCGAAAGGCGGCCCTCCGAATGCCCGACGAGATCGAGGAAGCCAGCGGCTTTACGCTCTTCGGCCGTCGTATCAAATCGCTCATCTACACCACCGACGTCGCGGTCATCCGCAACTCCAACGCCGATGCCGTCTTTGCCGTTTACCCCTTCACGCCGCAGCCCGCCATTACGCAGGCGCTGCTGACCGTCGCCGAGTGCCCGGTCTTCGTAGGCGTGGGCGGTGGCACCACCACCGGCAAGCGCTCCGTTCAGATGGCAGCCGTCTCCGAGATGCAGGGCGCGGCGGGCTGTGTGGTCAACTCCCCCGCCACCGCCGAGATGGTCGAGCACATCACCAACATCGCCGACATCCCCGTCATCGCCACGGTCGTTCGCTGCGACGACGATGCTCACGCAAAGGTGCGCGCCGGCGCCAAGATTCTTAACATCGCCGCTGGCAAAAACACGCCGCAGGTCCTGCGTGAACTGCGCGAGCACTATCCCAACCTGCCGCTCATCGCGCCGGGCGGCAAGACGCCCGAGAGCATCCGCGAGACCATCGCCGCCGGCGCCAACGCCATCATCTGGACGCCGCCTTCGGCCCAGCAGCTGCAGACCGACATGATGCAGCGCTACCGCAAGATGAAGGAAGACGCCACACCTGTCATCTCGCACGACGATGTGCCCATTATCGACCAGGTCGCCGCCGCCGAGGTCAGCCAGGTCGAGAACATGAATCCCGACGTGCCGATTCCCGACGAGGTCATCGAGCGCGTCGCTTCGATCCACGAGCGCGTCGAGGAGCGTCGCGCCAACCGCGGCCTCAAGCCGTCACTGCACGGTTTCTTCTTCCGCGGAAAGAAACGCTAACCCCCAACAGCAAGGCCCGCCCCACAAACGTGAGGCGGGCCGTTTTCGTTTGAGCAATCATGCAGCGATGTGATGGGGCAAACTAATCCACGCGCTTGTCGCCCATAAAGAAGAGCGCCACCGTACCAGGTCCGGTATGCGAGCCAATCAGAGTACCGATGTTATTGATCTCAATCTTGCCTTTAAGCTGCGGAATCTGTTCCTCGATCAGTGCCGCAACTGCCTCGGCATCCTCGCGGCACGCCGAGTGCGACATGACGCACTTACCCGAATAATCCGCACCGTCCTGCACGTGTGCCATCATGGTCTTAGCCATCTCGGAAATCGCGCGCTTCTTAGTGCGAATCTTCTCACGTGGCGACAGCTTGCCGTCGCAATCGACCGTCATAAGCGGGCAAATCTTAAGCGCCGTGCCGATGATCGCGCTCGCAGCCGAAATGCGACCGCCGCGCAGGTAGCTCGACAGATCGGTCGAGAAGAACCAGTGGTGCAGGTTGAGCTTGTGCTCCTCGATCCAGGCAGCCGTCTCGTCGAGTGAAGCCCCGCTATCGCGCACGTCGGCGGCACATTCCGCCAGCAGGCCAAAGCCCGAAGACGCCGCCAGCGAATCGATGACGCGCACCTTGCCGCCCTGGGGATAGCGATCCACGAGCATCTGCGCCGCAACGCAAGCCGAGCCATACGTACCCGAAATACCCGACGACAACGTCAGGTGCAGCACGTCTTTACCCTCGACAACAAGCGGCTCCCAAAACTCCTCGTACTCACCCACGCTCACCTGAGACGTCTTAGGCATGGCGCCTGCGGCAATCTGGGCAAAAAACTCGTCCGGCGCAATCGACTGATACAGATCGTCCGTATAGACAACATCGTCGATCTCGTAATGAAAACACACGACAGGGATATTGCGCGACGCAAAGAACTCACGGGTTCGGTCGGCGGCGGATTCACAGGTCAGGACAAAATCACTCATATGAGGCTCCTTACTCATTGCTGCGCAAATTATCGCACAGTGAGCCTACATACGGTACATATGTCCACTATTTACCAAATCGAACCAATAATAGCGAACATCTTTACCACCATCGTCTCCACCGACCCCACGCATAAATATCTGAGAAAACACCCTCTGTCGTCTCCACCCAACCGCCATATCTACCTCAACTAAATCGATTTACCAAACCGTTCGGCCAACAATTCGGCCGCCCATACCCAATCGAAACAAAAGCGGCGCATACTGATAAACGTTTGACGCTGTTTATCAGTTTTACCAGCCCTATCGGAAGGTGTTTCATGGTCGCATTCGATCGCAATCCGCAAGACTTCAAGTATCTGCGCCTGCTGTCGAGACAGTTCCCCACCGAACAATCCGCATTTACCGAAATTATCAACCTCTCGGCCATCCTCAACCTGCCCAAAGGCACCGAGCATTTTATGAGCGACGTGCATGGCGAGTACGAAGCCTTTATGCACATCCTCAACAACTGCTCGGGCGTCGTGCGCGAGCATGTCGACGAGATCTTTGGCGATACGCTCTCCTTTGACGAGAAGGGCGAGCTGTGCACGCTCATCTACTACCCGCGCGAGAAGATCGACCTGGTCCGCAGCCAGCGCGAGGACTCGCCCACCTGGTACAAGACGATGCTTGACCAGCTCATCATGGTCGCTCGTTCGCTTTCAAGCCGCTACACGCGCTCCAAAGTGCGTAAGGCCATCCCGCGCGATTACGCCTATATCATCGACGAGTTGTTGCACACGCACCCGGACGAGAACAACTATCGCGTGCGCTATCATGAGCGCATCGTGGAGTCCATCCTGGAGACCGCCAGCGCCGACGACTTTATCGAGTCGCTCGCCTCGCTCATCAAGCGGCTGGCCGTCGACCACCTGCACCTGGTGGGCGACATCTTCGACCGCGGCGGCGGCGCGGCCAAGATTATGGACCGCCTGCTCACCTACCATTCGCTCGACATCCAGTGGGGCAACCACGACCTGCTGTGGATGGGCGCTGCGGCCGGTGAGCCCGCCTGCATCGCCACGGTGCTGCGCAACAACCTACGCTACGACAATTACGAGATCCTCGAGAACGACTACGGCATCTCGCTGCGCGAGCTTGTTGCCTTTGCCGATGCCACCTACACCGCCGGTGAGCCCATCACCCCGCTGATCAAGGCCATCAACGTGCTGCTCTTTAAGCTCGAGGGCCAGATTATCCAGCGCCACCCCGAGTTCGATATGACCGACCGCCTGCTACTCGACAAGATCGACCACGACACCGGCACGGTCACGCTCGCCGACGGCAGCGTGTGGCCGCTCACGACCAACGACTTCCCCACCGTCGACCCGACGGACCCCTATACGCTCACGTCTCAGGAGCAGCACATCATCGACAAGCTCGTGTCCGAGTTTGTCACCGCCGACCACCTGCATCGCCATATCGATTTCCTCTATTCCCACGGCTCGATGTACAAGGTCGCCAACGGCAACCTGCTGTTCCACGGCTGCGTGCCACTCAACGAAGACGGCACCTTTAGCAGCATGAACTGCCTGGGCACCTGGCACGCTGGCCGCGATTATCTCGATTTTTGCGACCACATCGCCCGCCGCGCCTGGCGCGTGGGCGACCGCGACGCTCTCGACTGGATGTGGTACCTGTGGATTGGCTTTAACTCACCCGCCAGCGGACGCCTGGTGCGTACCTTTGAGCGCGCCTATATCGCCGATAAGAGCACCTGGGTCGAGCCGATGGACCCGTACTTTACGCTTACCAAGTCGCCCTCGGTCTGCGACGACATCATGCGCGAGTTTGGTGTCGCGCCCATGGCATGTTCACCGACCGGCCACATCATCAACGGCCACACGCCCGTTAAAACCACCAAGGGCGAGCAGCCCATCCGCGCCGAGGGCAAGCTGCTGGTCATCGATGGCGGCTTCTGCCGCGCTTACCATCCCAAGACGGGTATCGCCGGCTATACGCTCATCTCGAGCTCGCGCGGCTGCCGCCTCAAGTCGCACCGGGCCTTTACGACGGTTGCCGAGGCACTCACCCGCAACGTCGATATCGAAAGCGAGACCAACCGCTTTGACGAGGCCGACCGTCGCCGCATGGTGAGCGACACCGATTCCGGAGCCAAGATCCGCAGCCAGATCCAGGACCTGCGCCAGCTGCTCGATGCATATAGAAACGGTGCTATCGAGGAGCGTGCCTAGCACCACCCGTGGGGATTGGCTAAACTTGCTGAGTTTGTCATCCCCGCGGCGCCCCGGCGCCACCATAAGGCAGGTACCATGCAAAAGCTCCTTGCGCAGATCATGAAGTTTGGCGTCGTCGGCGTCATTGCCACGGTCATCGACTTTGGCATTATGAATCTGCTCCACTACGGTCTGGACCTCAACATCCTGATCGCCAACACCAGCGGCTTTATCATCTCACTCATCTTTAACTACCTCGCCAGCATGAAGTACGTGTTTGCGCACAAGGAGGGCATGAGCCGCCGCCGCGAGTTCATTATCTTTGTCGTGCTGTCTGTGATCGGTTTGGGACTCAACGACGGCATCGTGCTGGCGCTCAACGCCGGCCTGGGGCTCGAGGCCAATATCGCCAAGATTTGCGCCACCGCGCTTGTCATGGTCTACAACTTTGTGACCCGAAAGATCTTCCTGGAAGGCGACGAGACCAAGTAACTCGCAACCTTACAGCTTTACAATGCCCACGGATGACGCGCGTCGAGCGCTGTGTTGTTCGTGGGCATTGCTCGTTTACGGGCAAATTTTCAACGTTTGCGGATTAGCTCTTGAAAATTTGGCGAGTTCGTATAGTTCTTGGCAAGGACCTTACGTTTCCCTTGCAAAAGCTCTAAAGTATCCTCTGCTCGATTCATCAACGCATTGGATGTGATTACGTGCGCAAGGCACTGGCACAACCTCATACCAAGCAGTTCCTCAAGTTCGCTGTCGTGGGTCTTATCTCCTTTGGCATCGACTGGGGTATGCTCATTGCGCTCGTCGAGCTGTTTCACCTCGACTTTTTGATGAGCACCACGGTCTCGTTTACCACCTCCGTTGTGGTCAACTACTGGCTCAGCATGAAGTACGTGTTCGACCACCGCGAGGGCATGAGCCGCAAGCGCGAGTTCACGATCTTCACCATCCTGTCGGTGATCGGCCTGGGCCTCAACGACCTATACATGTTTGTGGGCGTCACGTTTTTGAGCATCGGCTACCAAGCCATGAAGGCCATCGCCACGTTCCTGGTCACCTGGTACAACTACTTTAGCCGCCGCTTCTTCCTCGAAGGCGCACAGTCGTAGACGACTCAATATAATCTCGCTTCGCAGCCGGTTGGAATTCACGTTCCAACCGGCTTTTTATTTGCCGAGAGACCCAGCGAACCAGTCCCATTCGCATGAAAAACGGGCGGCCCGGATGTTTGTCCGAACCGCCCGTTTGGCGCGTTATGTCGAAGCCTCTAGCCTGTAACGTAATACCAGACTACGTTGTCGCCGTTTGAGAGAACGTAGTTGCTGCAGGCCGTCATAGGCGTTGTGCCGTTGACGGAGTACATCCAGCCGCTCGTGCCGCCATACTGTTTCTCGGCCAGGCCGCCGATAGCGGCGACATACGTGCCGTACGACGAGCCATGTGCGTTGACAGAAAGGCCCAGCGCGCACAGGGCATCGTAGACGGTAGCGCCTTCATTAAAGGTAAAGGTGCCACCAGAGGACACAGGATTGCCCACAGCGCTCGATGTGACCGAAACCGTCACCGTAACGTAGCCGGACTCCTGCGAGCCGCCCTGATTGCCCGCAGAGGCGTTGCCACTGTTGGATGCAGACCCACCGCCGGTCGCCGAGCCACCGCCCGAAGACGAACCGTTAGAAGCGTTCGATCCGCCAGCGGATTCGGAGCCCTGTCCGGCAGACGTGTTGTTGGACTTCTTGCCGCCCTTGCCTCCGGACTTCTTCTCCTTCGAATCCTTGTCAGATTTCTTGTCCGAAGATTCAGACTTGTCCTTGGAATCAGATTCATCCGAATCCTTCGACCCGTCCTTCGCATTGTCCGAAGATTTGGAGTCCTTGGACGCAGCCTTGCTCGAAGCGGTAGTCGAGCCGGAAACCGACGCATCCTTGGCGACGACGCTTTCCCCTGTCACAGCCCGCGCAATCCAGTCGATGGACCATGCACCGCTGACAGAGGGGTGGACAAAACCCAACGAAACGACAATGAGTGCAATACTGGCGGCTGTCAGGACGCCAACAAGCGCCTTGCGACGGGGGGCGGACGCCGCCGAAGCGGCGCCCTTTTGCTTTGCATCGTCAAGCTGAATGAACGACGAGTCGGGTTGCTTGGAGTCGGCGTCCTGAGGCTTATTGGACACAGCCCTCACCTACCGACGCTTGGTAAACACGAACACGCCGATAACAGCAAGCCCGATCACGCCAGCCGCAACACCAACGATGGCAAGCGGATTGAAGCCAGACTGCTGCACAGGAGCCTCAGCGGACTTCTTAGCGGTAGTCGCGGCAGCCGAGCCTGTATCGGACTTGGAGCTGGACTTGCTGGACTTCTTATCAGACTTCTTGCTGTCCTTCTTGTCGGACTTGTCGGAATCCTTCTTGGAATCCTTGCCGTCCTTGGTCTCGGTCGTGGTCGACGACACCGGCTTCTGCCCAGGCGAAACAGCACCGCCAGCCTGCTGGCCGTTTGTGCCGTTGCCGGAGCCAGAACCAGCGCCGCCATTGCCGTTGGAGCCGCCATTGGAGCCAGAGCCACCGTTACCGCCAGGGTTAACAGCATTCTTGACCCACTTGGCATACAGCGTCATATCAGCCGTCACCGCAACGCTAAAGTCATACACCTTGGTGCAGGCAGCATCGGTGTACCAACCGGCAAAGGTGTAGCCCTTGCACTGCGGCTTAGTCGAGGGCTCCGTCGCCGCCTTGCCTTCCTTCACGCGTTGAGAATCGGGCATCGCTGTATCCTTACCGTTAGCGTCAAACGTCACGGTATAGCGTTTGGCCCTTTGACCATTGCCCTTGACAGCAAACAGCTTGCCCGAGTCATTGACATAGTAGAGCGAGCCATCGGATCCGACCGAAATAGAAGCCATGCAGTACTGCTGGTCTCCGGCCGCCGGCGTATAGAGCAGCTCGGCCTCGTCGTCACCAATACGGTAGCGATAGATGCCGCCCGGGTTGTTGTTGGACGTAAAGTAGATGTACGTCTCGCCATTCTGGACAGAAACAACCGGCTGAGACTTTACGTCACCGCCTCCCGAAGTTCCCTGGCGAATGTAGCTACCGTCTGCCTTGTAAATGGAATAGTCCACAACAAGCGTCTCGGCATCGATCACTGCAAGCTGACCGTAGTGATACGTGTACTTGTTCTGATAACCGCCCATAAAGGACTCGGTCGATGCGCCTCCGACCACAATCTTGCCGTTGACCAGCACCGGCGTCGAGGTCGAGCTGCTACCAAACGTCACCTTGCCAAGCTCGGAAAGCGCTCCGTCCGCTCCAACCGAAAGCTTATGCAAAACGCCATCAGCACTCACGACATAGGCGATCGACCCATCGACCAGCACGGTCGCGCGCACGCGCTCGGCAATCTTGAGCGACGCAACAGTCTTTCCAGTTTCGGGGTCGACCGTGCTCACCGTACCGGAATCATCTGCGATGACGCCATAATTGCCCGAGAACGTCAAGCCGGCCCAATAGTAGCCCTTGCTGTTCTCGTTCTTATGCTGCCACATAACCTCGCCGTCAGAAATGCGCACGCAGAGCAGATAGCCATCGCTCGAATCAGTCCAGCTGGCCGAAGCGGTACCAAAATAAGCATAGCCGTCACGAACCGTAACGGAAGCAAGAGACTGCTGGGTGCCATCGGGACCGGCCGGCAACTCATCGGTAACCCAAACCGTCGCCAGAGCATCAACTGTCAGCGCCTGAAGGCGACCGCTCGAAAGCGGCACGAGTATCACGCCGTCGGTGTATACCATACGCGAGGTCGTATCGATCTTTGCCGCCAAAGGCGATTCGGCAACGGTCTCACCCGTGTCGGCATTCTTCTTGAGCAACTTGGAACCAACGGCCACATAGAGGTAGTCACCGACCAGCAACGGGTCGGAAATACCCTTGTTCCATTCGTCCGAGCCCTTGAGCTCGCTCACCCATTTTGCCTCAGCGTCCTTCGTGGGCACAGGAGCGTCGGTTACTTTGTCGGCGCTCGTATAACCAGGCCAATCGCTATCCCAGTTAGGACGTGCGGCACCCGGGTCAACAACAACACTGTCGACGCCGGGCACAGTATCGCCGGGAGCAAAAGCCCAGACGATTTTGTCGCCAGACTTGAGCACGTAATCGCTATCGAGCTGAGACCCAGGAACGCCGTTGACAAAGAACGACCATGCACCCGACAGCTCGGTGCCATCAAGCGGAGATACGAGACTATAGACGCCCCAATAGCCAAATTGGTCGTACATTTTTGACTTTATGCCAAGGGCATCGAAGTAAGCAGCAGAGGCATCCTTAATCGACGTGCCCTTAGCAAACACCTGGGTCGAAGGGCTCGTCCAACGCTGAGCCATCTCGGCCTTTTTGCCAATAATCTCCATCGTGACCGTTACCTGGCTCGAAGGCGTGCCCGTGGGATCCTCGTACACGAGCTCGAGCGTGTCTCCATCGTTCGGATAGTAGCCCGTGGCATAAGAGTTGGCAGCCTGACCATTAATGTCAAAACGCCAGTACTTATAGCCATACGCCGTGCTTTCCATCGCGAGCGTCTGGGACTTATCGGGGTTCGTAACCGAATAGGGAACGCCACCGTCCGTGCTATAGCTATAGCCGGCATCGTCAAGCACCTTGGCAAAGATGTCCCAGGCAGACATTTTTTGGATACTCGACCAGTTAAACGAAGTCGACGGCACCCAGTCCACAAAATCATAGGACTGACCGACATCGTGCTTGCTTACGCCTACAACACTGACGTTAACGGAAAGAGACTTTTCATCGGAAGAGTTAACGAGCCAAGCAGCGCTCTTGACATCGTTGTTGCCGGCGTTTGCCACGACATAGGCATATTTGCCCTCAGCCGAGGGAGGAAGCGTGACTACGCCAGTCGTTTCGTCGGCGCCAAACAGCTCGTGGGCGTTTGTACCCTCAGCGTCATCGGCGAGATACCAGCGGTAATCGACGAGAGAGCCCTCGGGGAGCGCCGTCTCATAATCGCCCCAGTCGCCCGTTGCCATGTAATTGGCGGTAGGGGTAAGCGTTCCCCCGACCTGTGCGAGGTTGCCGCTCGAGGCGACATTAACCGACGTCAGGGTATATGCCTTGGCATCTTCGCCCTTAACAATGGCATTACGCGTAGAGGCATAGTCGGTGTTGTAGCCACCGTCGACGATGCACTTGAGGTACTTGCCGACGTATTTTTTCGAAATAACGAACGACGGCCTGTGCGCGTTCTCATCCGTCAGCGTCGTGAACGGGCCCTGAGCGTTATCGGCAATCTGCCACGTATAAGTCAGCTGATCGGATGCAAGCTCGGCGCCCTTTGTTCCCGCAGCCGTCTTCTCGAATGCGATAACGCCGATCTTCTCGCCGCTCTTATAGACAAAGCGAGCGCCATCGCTCTGATCGCCGACGACCTTCTTGAGATACGTCAGGAACAGCTCATGCGAACCCGCGGCCTTAACAGCCACGGCAGTAGTCGCCTCTACGGTGTTATCACCCGCAGTGGCCGACACACTCACCCAGCGCTTGGCGTAGTCATCGGGAATCGTAAAGCTGCCGTCGGTCTTGCCCTCGACCACATGCCAGTCGTTCTTCGCATCAAAGGCAGAGGAGGATGGGTCGACGAACGACCAACGCCACGTATAGGCAACGCCCTCGGTAACCGGCTCAGTCGAGTAATCAGCCGCCTTGTAGGCACACGCCTCAATCGTAGAACCAGTGTCCTTAGCGCCCTTGCTCGCATTGGTAAATACAACCGAGTCTAGCGTTGTCGCGCCCTTGGGCAGGATGCGGCCCGCCTTGGTTTCACAGCCATCGGAGCCGGGGATACCCTTCTTGGCTTTGGCAACCACCTTGAGGTAACGGTTCGCGCACTCCTTGGCAACCGTGTAGGTGTCACCAGTTGCAACCTGCTCGAACGAGCCGTCAGCAGAATCGGCCACCCACCACGAAAAATCGACCTTGTCGGAACCATAGAGGTCAGTCGGCGTGTCGTAGTTGAGATAGTAGGCAGCAGCTTTAATCGTGTCACCGACGTTAGCGTTGGGGATGCTCTCGTAATCGTCGCCAAATTCGGCACCGTTATAGGCGAGAACAATATGACCCAACGCAATCTGGTCGCTCGCGGCAACAGGACCCGGCGTATTGTAGCTAACAGACGAGGGCGTGTTAAAAGAGCCACTCGGACCGTACAGCTCCTGACCGTCGCCGACAACCTTAACGCGAATGTACTTGCCTGCAAGTTGCGAAGCGAGTTCGTCCGTGATCGTTAGCGACTGGGCGGTCTGTTCGGGAATCGCCTGGTAGGCAGAATCCTCGGCATCGCGCGAATCAGATGCAAGCCACTGATAGGTCCAGACAGCCTGTGCCGCAATACGCTTATTGGGGACTGCTTCGCCGTCGTAGGCATTCGCCCAAAGCGTAGTGCCAGGGTTCAGCATCTCGGCCTTAACAGACGAATACGAGCTCGAATCGTCTGCCGAAGACTGAATTAGGACATAAGACTTTGCATCCAGGGCCGTCTTGGTAGGAACGGGCGCCTTGATAGTGTTCGTCGCCGTTAGCTTTTGGTTGTTGCAGCTCTTAGTCGGACCGTAGACGACGTTACCACTTGCATCGGTAATGCGTACGCGCAGGCACTTGCCGTTAAGTTGAGTGCGCAGGGCATCGTCCAAGACGATCGATGCGCTCGTCTGGCCCTCGACAGCAACAAACGCAGAGTTGTCCGCATCGTTCCTGTTACTGATATCGGCAGCAAGCCACTGATAAGTGCAGCCCGAAACACTGGCGCGCTTGCTGGACGAAGTCCAGACATTCGCATAAAGCGTGGTCGCATTCTGAATAAAGGCGGAGTAGTTAGACCCAGCCCAACGACCAGGCGACCTGCTCGTTCCGACACTGACGCCATTTTTGGAGGAAAACGTGGCAGCGGCGCGAGGAGCGGCCTCGACTGCATTGGCCTCGCTGTCAACCGCAGCCGCGTCGCCGGCCTCAGCGCTGGTATCGGACGCCTCGTTCGCCGGAGTAGCCGAGCCGGAGTCTGGCGCGGCAGGGTCGCCCGGCGCATCATTGCCCGCGTTGTCAGGCGCATCCGAACTCATATCTCCAGCTTCGGAGGATTTGTCGGCGGCCGAATCGTTTGTGCCGGCAGCAGGCGCGGTGCTATCTACAGCGCCATCCGCGGACTCTGCGCCCTCACCCGGCGTCGCAGCAGCCACGGCCTCGGCAATGCCCTCGGCGCCCTCGGCCCACAGCTGAGCCGGCGTGGTGCCAAAGGCCATCGCGAAGGCCAGGAATGCCACCAGGCCGCGCTTGGCTACGCCGCGCGCAATTGCGCCTCGGCGATGCGAGACGCGCTGGCGCTCGTCCACAAACATATCCATTTGCCTCCCATTGTCTGTACTTGGAGCGTTGCCTTGAGGCTGCCCCGCGTCATCGCGCATGTTGCGCTCGAGTTCCCCCATCGGGATCTCTCTTCCCTCCAGAGCCCTATGCACACCGGCAGCATACGCCGCAGCCGCATGCAAGATGGGAGGCGATCCGACTTAACCTTAACGGCTCAGGCGCGCCGTCCGATCTGCGACGCGAACATCCCGAGCCAAGAGGAATTACGGTTACTGGTACAGCCGGGGACTTGCACCCCGATTCTCCCAAACGCGCAGGAAAACCGCGCATTCGTGCGTCTCCGCACCACCATCTAGGCCATCGATTATTACCGTCAGTATGGTATCACGCAAAAGGGCCTCGCACGCAGGCGAAGCCCAAGGTAAAAGCTATTGTTTGCGATAGGAGAATGCGGTGACGGCCGCAGCCTCTAGTGCTTGCCGCCGTGGCTGTTGAGCCAGATATTGCGACCCAGCATAAGCGCCAGCACCAGCGCGCTCACGTAGCCCATAAAGCCAATGACCGGGATACCAAACACAACCGGCTCGATGCGTGCGTAGTACACCACCGACGAACCGATAAACAGGCCGGCGATCACAATTGCCATCGACATGCGGTCGATAATTCCGCCCAGCTGTCGCAGCGCCTTATCGCTGCTCATAATCTGCGTGTTCACCTTAAGCTGACCGCGCGTGAGCATGCGCGAAGCCAGGCCAAGATACTCGGCCGCCTCGAGCGAGCCTTTTGCCGCGCGATAGCTGCTCGCGGCAAGATCGCGTCCCATATCACGCAAACGCGCATAGGTGCTTTTCTCGTTTTTAATATGGGTTTGGATGATCTGGATCATGTTGACGTTGGGCATGTACTCGGTCAGCAAACCCTCGAGCGTCACCATGCCGCGGGCAAACATCGTTACCACGCTCGGCAGCTCAACATCATTCTTACGCGCGAGGTTTAACAGCGAGGTCAAAAACTCGCCGATATCAAGATCCTTCAGGTCAAGGCCTGCAAAGTCAGCCACGATGAAGTCAAGATCGGACAAAAAGGCCGAATGATCGAGCTCAGCCGAGTCGCCACGCGTCACGGCGAAGCGCATGAGCGAATCCTTGAGCTTTGGCACGTCGCCCTCGGCCACGGCGAAAATCATGTCCTTTACGATACCGCGATCGTGGCTCGACATGCGTCCGACCATGCCCAAGTCGATAAAGTAAACGATGCCGTCCTTGAGAATAATGTTTCCCGCATGCGGGTCGGCATGGAAAAAGCCGTCATCGAGCACCTGCGTCGAGTAATCCTCGACGATTGCGGCACCGATCTTTTCCAAGTCATAGCCCTCGGCCACCAAGCGTTCAGGATCGGCGATCGAAATGCCGTCGACGTAGTCCATGACCACCACGTGCTCGGTGCACAGGTCCAGATAGGATTTAGGACACGTCACGCCATGAACGCTCCTATGGAACTCGTAGAAGTCGTTGAGGTTTTTGGCCTCGGCCAAAAAGTTGGTCTCCTCGCGAAACGAGGTCCACAGCTCCTCGACTACGCCGTGCAGGTCAACGAATTGATCGGTGTTGACGAACTTGGAAACGATACGCACCACCGAGCGGATGATATCGATGTCCTGTGCCATAACCTGCTGCGCACCGGGGCGCTGCACCTTGACGGCCACGTCCTCGCCCGTCACCAAACGAGCGCGGTGCACCTGCGCGAGCGATGCGCTACCGAGCGGATTGGGGTCGATCGCATCGAACATCTCCCCCAGGCGCAGGCCGTATTCTTCTTCCAGACAACTGAGTACGACCTCGTACGGCACCGGCTCCACGTCGGAGCGCAGACGACGCAGCTCGTCGCAAAAGCGTTGCGGCAGAATCTCGGACCGGTTGGCCAGAATCTGCCCCATCTTAACGAACATGGGGCCGAGTTCCTCGAGCAGGCGGCGCAAACGAACCGGCGTGAGGTTGTCCCACACGCGGTACTTTTTGACCAGGCGAACAATCTGCCCGATGCGCTCGCGGCGACCCGCCGGCGTGAGCTGGTATTCCTCGTCCGGCGCCATCGCGTCGGGCTCCTCTGGCACCATATCGACAGCGCGCGGCTTCTTGCGAGCGCCCGAGACGGCGGCGTCGACCTCATCGACAACCGCCGCCTCGTCACCCAAGGGATCTAGATTGTTGTAATCGGTGGTGGAATCTGCCATCTGCGCTGCTACTCGGCCTCTTCGGTATCCTTCGCATCGTCGGGCTCAACGGACTCGACGGGCACCGAGGTCACGTTGTCCTCGACCGAATCGACGATGTCGCGCACATGGGCCAGGAAGGCCGTGCGCTCGGGGGCGGTCATAACGCGGACGCGGGCAAGGATGAGCTCGTCAAGCACGCGCTGGGCCGCGGTCTCGCCCTGCATACCCAGACGCTCGGTCAGGTCGGAGATGGTGCCACCGGCCTGCTCGAACATGTCGGACACACTGCGGGCGATATCGGGGGCGCCGGCGTCCTTGCGTACCTGCTCGCCCTTGGTATTAAGGTCGTCGAGAACCTTCTTGCCGCCCTCGACGGCAACGGCGGCGGCGCCGAAGCCCACGTTAATGGCACCGTTAACAAGCTGATCGAGTTTCATAACCATGGTTGTCTCCAATCACAAACAACTGCATTGGCGTTCTTGTACCCAAGATTGAGTGAAAGCGACAAAGCGTTTAAGCGCTATTCGATCGACGGGAAATCCCTATCTCACGTTGTCGTTCATCGCGAAGGAATTCTTCATGGCGCAACTCGTGGTGTAGAGCACCTTGCCCAGTAGAGCATCGGTCTCCACGCGAACAAGCTCGGCAAAGGCCTCGTTGGCGCGTGCAAGCTCGGCAGGCACCTCGGCCTCGGGCAGAACGGCTACGACAGCGTCAACATCGTGAATCTGCTTGTGGCCCATGCCGCCGACTTTCTCCTGGTAGTCCTCGACCGCGCGACCGCACTCGTGGAAGCGAACATCGGCCAAGGCGCCGATCAGGCGGTTGGCCCAGTAGAAGTTCTCGGACGTCACGCGAGCCTGCGTGTCGGCATAGTACTCGGGCATGGTCTCGACATTGGCGTACAGCGGCACGAGCGCGTTAAACGAGTTGGAGCCAAAGGCCATCCACTGCACGGCGCAGTAGGCCGGCTGCGCATAGGGACGCAGCTGCAGTACGGCGAGTTGGCTGTTGCGGTTGATGCCGATGGGACGATAGGCGCCGCGTGTGGCGGGCGTGCCCTTGCTGCCGTAGCAGTCGTACTCCGTGCCCTGGTAGTGGCTCGAAAGCACGTACTTAATGTCCTCGATGGTCACCTTGCGCTCGGGCACGCGGCTCCAGGGGATGTCATCGCTCTCGGGCGTGTAGTCGGCCTCGGGACCGTCCCACACATCGCTGGGGTTAAGGCAGCGCTGCATGTACCACGCGCGCGGCGTGTTGTAGACATGGTCGCTGTCGCTGTGCGAGCCAAAGGCCTCGCGCGGGTTGAAGACCGTCGCCGGACCGTCGCCCTCAACGCCCAGCGTCAAGTCCAGATGCCACTCGGCCATCCAAGCGCGCAGGTCGGCGGAGCACATGTGATCGGCCTGGGCGCCCTCGGCGTCATCCAGGTCAAAGCTATCGATACCCAGCTGGTTGGGCATGGTCACATAGGCGTCGTCGGGCACGCGCTTGGCGATCCAGTGGTGGCCGCCGATGGTCTCGAGCCACCAGATCTCGTCCACGTCGCTAAAGGCGATGCCGTTGTTCTCGTAGGTGCCATAGCGCTCGAGCAGGTCACCCAGAATGCGTACGCCGTCGCGGGCGGATTTGGCATATGGCAGCACCAGGGTCACCATGTCCTCCTCGCCCAGACCGCCGGGCTGCGCCGGAACATAGCCGTCCTCGTCCTCGTTGCCCTTGGCGGGCACGTAGTCGACGAGCGGGTCGGCGCCGCGAACGCGCTCGTTGGTGGTGAGCGTCTCGGTTGCAGACATGCCCACATTGAGCTCGTTGAAGCCGGCCTCGGCCCAGATGCCGTGGCCCGGAACAACATCGGGGACGCTCGTGTAGCGCATGGGATTGTCGGGCAGCTCAACGGTCAGGTGGCTCAGGACACTCGTGTAGACACGTGGCTGCTCGTCGGGATGCACCACGCGCATGCGCTTGGGCTCAAACACCCCGTTGGACGAGTCCTCGTTGCGGGCAACCAACGTCGAACCGTCGTAGCTCGCGTTCTTACCAACCAAAATCGTTGTGCACGGCATGCGCATCCTCCTTGAGCGAAGAAATCAAACGATAACAGTGTATCGCTTCGGCGCAGAAAGGGCGAAACCACGGCGCTGGCAACCCCTGTGGTCAAAAACCTATTTCGATGCGCGCTCGGCCGCCTCGATCACGTGTTTGGCGAGGATCGCCGTCGTCACAGCGCCCACGCCGCCCGGCACGGGCGTGATGGCGTTAACAACCGGCTCCGCAGCATCAAAATCGACGTCCCCGACCAGCTTGCCAGCGGCCTCGTCCCAATTAATGCCAACATCGATGATCGTCTGGTCCTCGCGAATGGCATCCACGCCAATCGTGTGCGCGCGTCCAACGGCGGCAACCACAATGTCGGCAGCACGGCACTCGGCAGCAAGGTCGCGCGTATGCGTATGGCACGTCGTCACGGTCGCATTGCGCGCCGTAAGCATGGCGGCAACAGGACGCCCGATCACCAGCGAGCGCCCGACCACAGCAACCTTAGCTCCATCCAGCTCAACGCCGTAATGATCCAGCAAAGCAAGCACGGCTTCGGCTGTGCAGGGGGCAAAACCCTCGCCGCGCCCCGAAAGCGTGGTGAGCAGCGAAGCCGGCGTCATGGAGTCAACGTCTTTGGCAGGATCGAGTGCCGCGGCAACCGCGTCCTCGTCAAGGCCGGCGGGCAGCGGGCGGAACATCAGGCAGCCATGAACAGACGAATCGGTATTGATGTCCTCGATGGCCGCCAACAGCTCGTCCTGCGAAACATCGGCGGGAAGCAAAACGCGGCGAGCTTCAATGCCAACCTTCTCGCAGCGCTTGAGCGCACCGCGCTCGTAGGATAGGTCGTCCTCGCGTTCACCCACACGCACGATAGCCGACGTCGGAACAACGCCCCGCTCGCGCAGGGCTGCGCAGCGAGCAGCAAGTTCCTCAGTCAACGCGCGGGCGACGGGAGCACCCTTCAGTAGCTCAGCCATGGCTATCCCCTCTTCCTTGCGGCGTCGGCGGCGCGGCGCGCCAGCGCATCGGCGCGCGGCAACCACATGTCGAGCAACTCATCACACGCCGTCTCGAGCTCCTCAGCACGAGCGCGATCCTTCATAGACGTGGTGTTCGCAAAGAGCGTCAAGCTCGCGCCCTGCATAGCAGAACGGCAGAACACGGCGCCGCACGCCACATCGGACAGCAGCTGACGCGAACCCTTGTCGGCCATGTCCTCGAGCAGCGCCAGTGCACGCCCGCAGGCATCCATAATGCGATACGGCGGCATAGCGGCCACATGCAGCGCATCCTGAATCGCGGTCGCTCGAGCCGGATCGTCACGCGGAATACCGTACGCCGCGGACACCTGCCCATAGGCACGAACGTCCTCGGCAACCAACTCGACAAGCTCCTGGGCCAGCTCATCAGCCTGGGCAAACGCGCGCGTCAGGTCATCCGCGCGATCGGCAAGCGTGGGGTTGGTCGCGCCGTAGCGCGCGACCATCCCGCACAGCGAGGCGCCCAGCGCACCCACAAAGGCGCTCGCGCTGCCGCCGCCGGGCACCGGCTCGCGCGCGGCAAGCGCCTCGGCAAACCCGCGGCAGGTCTTGTCCATCATCTCTTGGCTCATACACATGCACCTTCAAGTCATATACATCGGTCGAGCGGCAACCGCCGACCGACCGCATCGATCACATAATGGTGCTAAGTCTAGCCCATAAGCACATGGGCGTCAGCGCACCTGGCCATCGCGGATTTCTATGGCACACGATAGGCGGCAGCGACACAAACATGGGACACATGGCCCACGTTTCGAGACTCCCGGGCAGCGGCAACTGGGGCATACATATAGGTAAGGAGCCCTATGTAGGGGCAACGCTCGCCACGACACCGGACGACGAATGGAGGAATAACCGCACAGCAAACAAAGGCATCATGTGCATGCGTAACCGCCGCCCCAGCGATCCGCGGCACACGATGTCCCTGGCAGACAAGGAGGACGCCACCATGAAGAAAAAGACCCTATCGATCCTTTCCCTTTGCATCGCCCTCTTTGCCGTGTTTGCCCTTGTCGGCTGCGGCGGGAGCGCATCGGGCGGCGGCAGCGCCTCCAAGAGCGAGAGCAAGGAAAAGGTCCCCGTCGCCAAGAAGACCGACTTTATCTGGTTTAAGGTCGAGATGCCCGAGGGCGTCGGCGTAAGCGACTCCGCCGGCAAGAATGCCGACAGGGTTCAGCTCACCTTCCCCGAAGACGAGAACGCCTCGGCCGATCGCTTTATCCCCGTTTGGAAAAAAGCGCTGACGGCCGAGGAATCCCACGCCGACCAGGCGGAAAAGAAGGGGGATACGTTCCAGTGGAAGGATGGCGGGTCCGTCGAGTATAACGGCAGGACGTGGCTCGTCGGAACATACGAGGACAACAGCGGCATCTCAACCATGCTTTTTACCGACGTTGAGCCGGGAAGCGCCTACGTCCTCATCTCGAACTTCGACCAGCACAAGAAAGAAGCCGAGGCGCTCCTCAACTCCATCGAATTCCCCGATGACATGGCAGAGGCAGTTTCCGAGGCGCGCGAAGTCGAGATTTCGAGCATCGAGCTCAAGTAACGGAACACCCGCACGCGCCTACGCGCACCTGCGCATATGCGCCCCATTAAAGCAACGGGCACCCAGCCCCGGGGAGGGCCGACAGCATCGGCCCTCCCCTCTTTTGGACCCGCGCATATTGCCACTTGTCGGCGCAATTCCAGCCCTCAGAATGGGACACATGGCCCACCCTAGCGAGCCGTCCACGCGTACAGTAAAGACAGGTAATCCATGGGCGGTTACAGATCGAGGAGGACACGACCATGAAAAAGAAGGCCTTTGCGATTCTCACCCTCTGCATCAGTCTCTTTGCCGCAGTTGCCCTGGTGGGCTGCGGTGGCAGCGGTGGCGCTACCGGCAGTGGCGGTGGCGGCGGAGCAGAAAAGCCAGCCGTGGATATGAGGACCGACTTCATTTGGTTTAAGGTCGAGGTTCCCGAGGGCGTCGAGATCACCGACGTTGCCGGCGACACCGCCGACAGGGCCCAGTTTAAGTTCACCGAGAGCGAGCATGCGAGCGACCGCTTCATACCCATCTTCGACCCCGATAAGAACGCCGACGAACTGTTCGACTACGAGGCAAAGTGGAAGGCCAACTCCGGATGGACCGAGAGCGACCCCGTTAAATTCAACGGCAAGACCTGGCGCAGTGCTTACTTTACGCACTCGGGCGGCGTAACGACCGAGTGCTTTACCGACGTTGAAGGCGGCAGCGTTTACGTGCGCATCGACAACGTCGAGGAGCACAAGGACGCCGTCGAGACCATGATGAAGTCCCTGGAATTTGCCGATGATATCGCCAAGGCCAAGACCGAGGCCATGGACGTCAAGCTCGAGGATATCGAGATCAAGCGCTAAGCGACTGGCGAGCGCAGCGGGAAACACGAGCGCAGCGCAAACAAGCGACGGTACCCCAGCGCTTCGTACTAAGGGAGGGCCGGTAAACCGACCCTCCCTTTCTTATGCCGGCAGCCGACGAACGCGAAGATGCCGGGCGGCAAAACCGCCCCCCCAGCGCGGTAACGGCACAACATGAACAAGCACCCCAGCACGTCCGCTCGCCGATTTATAGCGCCGCGCAGACAATTGAGCCGACACCTTTAAACATCCGGGCAGTAAAGTGACCAAAATAAGTGCATAACCGCACCCTGCGAATGGAGGAGTTATGACCGAACATCATGCCATCAGTCGCCGAGCGTTTACGCTGGGCCTTGGACTCGCGGCGTTGTCGCCACTTGCAAGCCTGCCCGAAACCGCCACGCTGGGCATTAGCCCGCGGACAGCCTTTGCGGACGGCACGGCCGAGTCAGCGGCCACCCTCGACAATTTCGTCATTCGCCTTCGCCCCGCGGGCTATTTTCGCACCGCGAGCGTCAACGAAGACGGCAACGTCATCGGCAACGTCTGCCACCTGTTTAATGACGGCACGTCCAGCAAGCTCATCCTTGAGCACGTAGGGACCGATGCGGACGGCACAAACTGGTATGCCATCCGCACCCTGCTCAATTTCGAAGAGCACAAGAAGACGGGCTACAGCATTTGGTCGGTCGATGGCGACTCGGACAAAGATGGAAAGGTCATCCACGTATGGAGTGGCGAGTACGACCATAAGGACAGCCGCGCCTATACGTTCGACCGCCAGTTCGACGGAACTTATATTATTCGAGACCGCATATACACGAAAAACGGTATTAACTACCTGGCCATAGAATCGAAAGGCAAAGACCAAGACAACAACAAGATTTGCCAAAAGAAATATTCCATTCCGTGGGAGCTCGAGCTTGTCGGCTACAGCATGGACAAGACCAATGCCACAGTTAGCAGCATCGACTGGACCACGTATAGCAGCTACGTCGACGGACCATGTTGGATGAGCCACGTCGAAGGCAACAAGTACCTCGACGAGCTGAGCATCCCGGGCACGCACGATTCGGGAACTTGCAGCGTGGACAACGACACCGAACCCCAATCCTCGCAAGCAAAGTGCCAGCAGGACTACATCCCCACGCAGTTGCTCGAAGGCATTCGCTATTTTGATATCCGACTCGGAAAAGGCAACGACCCCGGCATCGACCATGGAAGTTGCTACCTGCTCAAAAAAGACGGGCACTTCATGCATCTCTCCGATGTCGTTGGCTACTTCAAAAAGTTTTTGAACGAAAATCCGTCAGAAGCGCTCATCATGCTTGTATCCCGAGGCAACAACGAGGCTACTGACGAGAGCCTTACGACGGCTTTCGCCAAGGTTTTGGACGACAACCCCAAACTGTTCTATACGTCGAGCCGCGTTCCCACACTGAACGAGGTGCGCGGAAAGATCGTCCTGCTGCGCCGATTTGGACTCGCCGGCGACAGCGTAAGCGGCCACACGTGGGGCCTCGACCTAACCGAATGGGACAACAAAATCGCAGCACACCCCAGCAGCTCCTCTATGTGTCTCGTCCAAAACGCGCAAGGCTTTGAAGCCGCAGGGGAAACAGGCGACAAAAAAGCCTATTGCACCAAGGTATATGCCCAGGACCATTACGAATGCACCGGAACCGACAAGATCAGCTGGGTCGATATGGCCCTGCAGGAGACGGCTAAGCTCACCCGCAACGAGGTAGATGTCGAGGACGATAACGGGGCCAAGGAGCAAGTCCTGGAGCGCTGCTGGTCTATCAACTACACCAGCTGCACGAATCACAAGCAAGGAAGCAACCCATTTACCGCAGCGCGAGTAGTCAACGAGCATCTGTACAAGAGCCCGTACATCAACCCCAGCGACAACGAGGAAACAAAGTCAGATTACCTCAAGCACATTGGCATCATCGCATCCGACTTTGTTGATGCGGCGCTGGCCCGGAGCATCTACCAGCGCAATTACGATTACGATACACAGCACAAGCAGACAGCTTCGTACTACCTCCCGAGCCGCATGCGCATGACGTACGGCGACTCGCTGAGCGATGCCTCGCTCCAGGATGGCAAGACCGTTGGCGAGGGCCATTTCCGCCTTGTCGACAGCAGCAACGTACTCAACGTGACGGCTTCGGGCCATGCGTTTGCCATTGAATACGTGGATGTCGACGCCTTGGGCAACGAGACCGTTACGGAGCTGCGGGGCTCCGTGCCCATCGATATCGATCCACGCGCGCTGACACCCCACTTTGAGGGGCTCGAAGGCCTTAAGGCCGGCGAGGACGTGCGCGCCAAGATTGCGGCATCACTCGAGGGCAAGCTCGAAACCGATGCCTGCACGGCCCAGCTCGAGTTTGTGCACGACGCGGACGGCGCTCCGGGCACGGCAATGGCCGAGGGCGAAACATTTGCCGCAGGAACGTACTGGGTGCGCGTGAACGGTCTCTTGGGCGACGCGGCGCAGAACTACACGCTCGCCAGCGACGGAGCCGCAAGCTTTACCGTAGCGGCCTCGGGCAGTGCGGGCGGCAACGGCAGCGGCACGGGTTCCAACGCAGGCAGCGCCGACAAGAACGGCAAGGGCAACAAGAGAGACCAGGGCAAGAGCTCGGGCGGAAAGCTCGCCAACACGGGCGACGGTTCTGGCGTTGCCGCCGGGCTCGCTGCCGCCGCCGTGGCGACGACAGTCGCCGGCGCAGCAATGCTTGCCAGTGACCACGACAATACCGAGGACGTTAACGAATAGGCAAGCCAGTTTTTTGGGCGCATCAACTCAATCGGGGCGCAGAATACCGTTCTGCGCCCCGATTTTTACCTTGGACCGAACGCCGTTATCGGCTACATCACCATGTTCAGCGCGTTCACAAATTCCTGGGCCTTCGCACGGCTACTCAGGCTAAAGACGCAAGCGGTCAACAGCCTGTTACGCAGAAAAACATCACGGCCTTTGATTCTATTGACGCCCGTGATGTCCTTAAGATAGACAATCTCGGTGTGCTTGCCGCCGAAAGTGCCCTTCCTGAGCACCTCGATACGGTTGGGGTAGATCTTGACGTCTTTAAACCTACCCGAGCCCTTGTCCTGAAACAGCAAGGTGTTGTTGTCCATGCATGTCACTCCCATGGGGTTCGTGAAAACTGTCTCTATTGCCAAATTTTAGTCACCGCAAGGCCTCCATGCGAAGTTGCCAGACAGCGCAGCGATTCGTGTCCGTACGAGTCTTTAAACTAAATGCAATAAAGATGCGTCCTCAAGAGGAAAGTCGGGCGATATTGATGAGTGAACTGGCAAACCGCGGGGAATCGGCAATCGTGCCAGAAGTTTTTTACAAGCAGGTTTCCTCGATTCTCAACGCCGCTCGCGACAAGGCCTATACCGCCGTTAACTTTGCGATGGTTGAGGCATATTGGGAGATCGGCAAGAGTATTGTTGATGAACAGGGCGGAGAGGAGCGCGCCAAGTATGGCGATGCACTGATCGACGAACTTGCCGTTAGATTGACTAAGGATTTTGGCAGAAGCTTCAACGCCAGAAGCTTAAGATACATGCGTCAGTTTTATCTTGCGTTCCCAATTCGGAACGCGCTGCGTTCCGAATTGAATTGGACACATTACCGCAGGTTATCGCGTATAACCGACCCTGATGCTCGAACATGGTACATGAACGAATGTGCCGATTCTCGCTGGAGCACGCGTCAGCTCGAGCGCCAGATCAACACCATGTTCCGCGAGCGCCTGCTTGCCAGCAAGGACAAGGAGGCCGTCACCCAGGAAATCCAAAAGAGCGCCCCGGCTCGTCGCCCCGAGGATATCATCCGCGACCCATATGTACTGGAGTTTTTAGGTTTCTCGGACGATACTGCGTTTCGCGAGAGCGATCTAGAGCAGGCGCTCATCACGCATCTTCAGAAGTTCCTGCTGGAGCTTGGCCGTGGTTTCGCTTTCGAGGCGCGCCAAAGGCGCATCACCTTTGATGGGCGCCATTTCTATATTGACCTTGTGTTTTACAACTATCTGATGCGCTGCTTCGTGCTCATCGACCTTAAGACGGACGATCTTACGCACCAGGACCTGGGCCAGATGCAAATGTATGTGAACTACTACACGCGCGAGCTCATGAACGAAGGCGACAATCCGCCCATAGGCATCGTGCTCTGCGCGGACAAAAGCGATTCGATCGTCGAGTACACGCTGCCCGAAGACAACGACCAAGTGTTTGCCGCCAAATACCTGCCGTATCTTCCAAGCAAGGAAGAGCTGGCACGCGAGCTGAGTGCCGAGTACCGCGCCATCAACGAAGCGACTAATGGCGAAGTGCAAGGATAGCAGCACGTTGCGACCGATACCCCCCCCACGGCGTTTCATATCCCCCGACATAAGAGGAGCGCTCCATGACAGACGGACCGAAAACAACACTGCGCGACTGCATCTATGGGCTCGCCGTCGGCGACGCACTGGGCGTTCCTTACGAGTTCAGGCCCCGCGGCACGTTCGAATGCGCGGACATGATCGGCTACGGCACGCATGGGCAGCCCGCCGGCACCTGGAGCGACGACACATCCATGACGCTTGCCACTTGCGATTCGATTAGGAAGCTTGGGCACATCGACACCGCGGACATGCGCAACAAGTTCGTAGGCTGGATTGCCCGTGGCGAGTATACGGTCGACGGCGTTTTCGATTACAGCGGTACGACCGCTCGCGCCCTGCGCACCGGCAAATGAGGCTCCGGCGAGCGCGACAACGGCAACGGCTCGCTCATGCGCATCGCGCCCCTGGCGTTCACCGATGCGACAGACGAAGAGATCAGCGAGGTCTCCGCGATTACGCACGCCCACAGAACGTCAACCGATGCATGCATCATATTTGTCGAGCTGATGAGGGATGTGATGAACGACGCGTTCCCCTCGTGGGCACTCCATCTGAAAGGCGTGCCTGAGCAGGAGATCAAGTCAGGTGGCTTCGTGCGCCACACCCTTAAGGCAGCCGCCTGGTGCTTCGTCAACACCAACAGCTACGAAGATTGCGTGCTTGCCGCCGTCAACCTAGGCGACGACACCGACACCACCGCAGCCGTCGCAGGTGCCCTCGCCGGCACGGCCTACGGTATCGGCGCAATTCCGCAGGAGTGGGTCGACGCCCTACGCGGAAAAGAGCTGATTGAGAACTGCTTGTTTTAGGGCGCCATTCAAGAAATAAGGTAGGAGGCATCATGGATAGGAAGATCGCGAATATCGATGAGTTCCAAATGGACGAAAACGAGACCCCGATACTCCCAACGGGACTGAGGGAGGAAGAAAACCTTTACGTCCTCCCCGACGGGCGTTACCTCCCCTGCGGGGTCTACAGGACCGCGGACGGCGGTTCGATCATTTATGAGCCATCCGAACTAAGCTTCTTCGGGCAGATGCTTGCTCAATTCAAAGAGAACTAGAGGCTTGATTGCCCGTTAGATCGACACTGCTCCAAGCCATGGGGCGGGTAGGATGTCTCCCGCCGCGGCCTGTGAGGTAGAATTACGACTGCCGCGGAATCCGCCTGCGGGCAACGCTCCGATCTCCGATTGGGGTGAAGCCTATGAACTTGTTTCTTGAAATCCTGCGCCTCTCGATGTATGTAACCGGCATCGTCCGGAACCTCTACTCGATCTGGCGGGAATATAAGCAGTAACGGATAGCGAAGGGAGTCATGCAAAGGGCCGGTCGCACCCGGCCCTTTAGACGATAGTACCTGCGTTGCCCGCGCTTCCAAAGTTGACCGACTGAGGAGCGGGTTCCGCGGCACATCCTGATTTTACCCAGTGGCAAGACTCTTTTACAGCCGTTCCACCGTTTATTTACATCTGCCAATTAAGACGAGACTACTACGCGCCTTTATTACACACGATGTTTTCAGCCTGGTATAAACAAGTTCAATAATAGAATGCAAATCCAACCATCATGTCTGATTACGAAAGGATTTTTGCCTTTTCTGCAGCAAACTCTTCCTCGGTAAGTACTCCACTCTCACGCAGTGCTGCAAGCCTCTCAAGCCTTGCAACTACATCAACCACTATCCGCCAGCGTCTCAATAGTCTGTGAAACCTGCGGATACCGCTCGAGCTCCTTCGATAGGGCATCGACTATCTCGGCAATATTCTTTGCATTTTTGCCCCCGTTTAATACGTTTGCCCTGACCTTAGATGACGACTTGACAGTAACGCCAGATCCGCCTTCAACTGGAACAACCGAAATACTGATATTTTCGCCCCAAGACCAAAGGCTCATACCAATCTCGGCTGCAACTGTTCTTGTTGAGGGCGATGCACTATCAACTTTTACTTTAGGCAGCTTTTCCATAGCTGCCTTCAAGGCATTAAACGTGTCGTCAGGAGAATACGGTACTTGAAGCTGAAGCTGCTGATCCGCAAAACCCATAATCTGGCCTCCGCTTCTTACAAGATTAAGGCTATCGGCAATGGTAGCACGTTCCCAGCAGTCTTAAATTCGTCTCATGACCTTGCGATGCAGCTCGATGCCCCGGCACCACTCCCCTACTTACCAAAAATTTCAGCGAACAAGCCCCTGCGTTTGGGCTTTTCTTCTCGGTAGGAACCCTCGGCAACCGCTGCAACCTGGCGCGGTTGCTCGCCGCCTCCACGGCGCACGATCTGGTATAGGAACGGCGATTTAACGTATTTGACCTCGACGGGCGTGGCATGCACGGTGCTCTCGCCGGACAGATGCAGGCTCGGATTGAGCGACGCCACCACATGCGTCTCACGCTTGTCGCTAAACGCTACCGCTGCCGCACGACCCGTCTGGCCGTTTACGGCAATGCGCACCTGCTCGCCATCGCGGCTGTCAGTCGCCGGACGATCGACAAAGTAGACCGGCACCATCACCAGACCGTCTTTATGCTTGCGGGCCTTGCGCGCCCAGGCGCGGATGCTCTTTTTATTGAGCCCCAGCACCGCCTCGGCATCGTTGCCTGCAATGTCGAGCGCCAGCTTATCAATAACCACCTGGTCCTTGGTGGACGCATCGACGGAGACAACGCGGAAGTCGCCCTCCTGCATGGCAGGGTCGAACGGTCCCACCTTGCCAAAGTCCCACGGCTCCAAAATGCCCATAAGACGAACGTCCAGGTAGTTTGCCCGCGGATACGCCCAATCGAGCACCTCGTAGTACACCAAAATCTCCTTGCTCAGGCCCTTGCCCGGGAAGGACGCCATCATACGCAAGTCCGCGAGCGCCATGGGGAAGTAGAAGAGCATCATGTCATTTTGAATCGCGTCTTCCACGTCGTGCCCGGCAAAGGCGTCGGGGTACTGGCGCACCAGCTGCAGTGCATTGGCACGCGCCTGCTGCGGAGTGATCTCGCAGGGAATGCCCTGCTCGGGTACATACTCCGCACCAACGCCCATGGTCAGGCGTTTGCTAAAAGTACCGGGCTTGAGCAGGTCGGCAACGCCGATCTTATTGCCGCAGGACGGGCACTCAAACACGCGCTGGGTCGATGGCCCCTCAAAGGACGCACCGCAGAAGGGGCAGGGAATGCTCACATGCGTAGCCTCTTGGAACTCCTGCGCCGTGCCACGGTCCTCCCACAGCAGATGCTCCAGAACCGACTGATTGCGCCAGTGCGCATTGAAGAAATACCAGTCCGGGTCTACCGGGCGCTCGAGCTGCGACACATGGGTGAGCTTAAGTAGCCCATCCACCACTGTCAACGGCGTATGACGAATGCCCAGGGCACTCTTGGGCTCCCCCACATCGACCTGCCACGGAACGACCGTGCCGCAATAGGCGCACTCAAAGCTGCGTTTAGCCTGGTGCGAGTACATAGGGCCGCCGCAGTTTTGGCATTTAATGGCAAACATCTCGTCCATGGAAACGTCCTCCTTTACGCAGGGGTTGTCGACATTAAGTATGTCGGGCAGGCAGGCACATGCCCATACCCATGTGGCCCAAAATGGACCACCCAGGCAGACGAGAAGGCTCGCTCGTTAGCACCGGCAGACTATTGCTGCATTTTCTGAGCATCGGTGCACGGCGCCCCCGCGCGAGCTACACTATCCCCTTAAACATGATTGTGAGGACGACCGCTATGCTATTTGTAAATCGGCTGGTACATACGCTTGTTCCCGGCAGCGAGGGCGAGCCGGTCGATGCCTCCTGCCGCACCAACGCGGGCTTCGCCGCAAGCCTCATCTGCGTTGGCCTCAACATCACCCTGTGCCTGGCCAAGGGCATCGCAGGCCTGCTCGCCGGCTCCGTCTCCCTCATCGCCGACGCTTTCAACAACCTCTCCGATGCCTCGAGCAACATCGTGAGCCTGCTCGGGTTCCGCCTTGCCAGCCGCCCTGCAGACGAAGGCCACCCCTATGGCCACGGCCGCTACGAGTACCTAGCCGGCTTGTTTGTCGCCGTCCTGGTTTGCGCCGTCGGCATCAACCTGATCCTCGAGTCGGTCACTAAGATCATCAAGCCCTCCCCCACCGCCTACACGCTGGTCTCCCTAGCCGCTCTCGTCTTGTCCATGCTCGTCAAATTCTGGATGGCCGCATTCAACCGTGCGCTGGGCAACCGTATCGATTCCGAAACACTCATCGCCACAGCACAGGACTCCAAAAACGACGTCATCACCTCGGGATCGGTCCTGGCCGCAGCGCTTATTTCGCAGACGACCGGCTTTGACCTCGACGGCTGGGCGGGCCTGGGCGTGGGCGTCTTCATCTGCATCAGTGGCATGGGCCTGGTGCGCGACGCCATCAGCCCGTTGCTGGGGCAAGCGCCCGACCCCAAGCTCGTCCAGGCAATCCGCGACAAGATCATGTCCTATCCGCAGGTCTTGGGCACACACGACCTGATGGTGCACGACTACGGCCCCGGTCGTCAGTTTGCCAGCGCCCACGTGGAGATGCCCGGCGAGGGCGACGCGTTTGAACATCACGAGATCCTGGACACCATCGAGCACGACATCAAGCGCCAGATGGGCATTGACATCACGCTGCACTGCGACCCCATCGCGACAACCGGCGATGATTTGCGCGGCTGGGTCAAGCGCGGCATCATGCAGATCGACCCCGCACTCTCCATCCACGACCTGCACGAGCACGACGGGTTCGTTTCGTTTGACCTGGTGCGTCCCGACGGCTTTGATATATCCGACGAGGAGCTGCTGGAGCTCGTCACGCGCATCGTGCACGAGCGCCGGCCCAACGTCTCGTGCGTCGTCACATTTGATTCGGGCTTCAGCTCGCCCGAGCGTCCGGCCGAGCAGCTGTAGCCCGCTTAACAGCTAGTTTCCCTGCGCGCCCGAGATGCCGTTTTGTAGGGCGTTCCAGGCATTCGTTGCCATATCGCCCAAGTTCTGAGCGGTGTCGCCCAGGTTCTGAGCCGTATCACCCAGCTCTTGGGCCTTATCCCCAAGCTCCTGTGCCTTGTTGCTCAAGTCCTCCAGCGTATTGGAGCTCGAGCCGTCGGTACCGCTTTGGCCGTCGGACGAGTTGCCCGAGCTGTTCTTGTGCGTGAGCTGAATTTCGAGGTTGCCGCTGTCGTTATAGTAAGCAGAAGTAACGATCCAGTTGGCATCGACGACGGGCGTTGAGCCATCATCAGTCAGGACCACGGCATTCGAAAGATCGGCGCCGCGCGACTTAAGGAGCTTCTTGGCGTTGGACCAGTACTGCCCCGGGATATCGCTCAGATCGACGGTGCTAGACGAGGCGGACTCGGTTTGCTCGGCAGCGGTATCGGCCGTTGAACTCCCTCGCTTGTTGAGCATGCCCGACACAATGGCAAACACAACCGACAGCGCAAAGAAGATCGCCAGCACGATGAGGATCTTCTTGATCACGCTCGACGAACGCGACGGCTTCTTCTCCTCGTCCTCGCCATATTGCGGAATCGACTTGGGGTACTCGCGATACGGCTCGCGCGACTCGTAGCGAGGCTGCGCCGTGCGAGGCATATACGTCGTCTGCTGAGGCTGCGGAATAGGATTCTGCGGCAGGTCATCATAGGGATTCGGTGTCGAGGCGGCATAAGAATCCTGCGGCGCATAATCAAACGGGTCCGGAGCTGCGTTGCCATAGGGGCCTTGCGAAGATGCAGCATAAGAATCCTGCGCCGTGTCGCCATAGCCCATAACCCGGGTGGGCTCGGCAGAAGGCTGCGTCGCGGCGGGGTCGGTATAACCGGGGTTGGGAACAACGCGGGTCGCATCGGCGCTATCGCCAGCCTGCGCGGAACCGTAGCCGCCCATCACGGTTGTCTTGTCCTGATCCATGCAACGATTCCTTTCCGTCGCGCGTGAGCCTCAAGTTATCCATGCATTCTACCCGCGCAAAAGCCTATGATGGGCAGAGCCCGTCGGTATCTACAAGACATGCGCGGGCCTAAGGATAAAAAAGCCCCGCCGGGCCTTGTGGGCACGGCGGGGCGGGCAAGCAGCTATGGGCAACAGGCTTAGAACAGGCCGGTGATGTTGCCGTCGTTGTCGACGTCGATGTTCTCGGCCGCGGGAACCTTGGGCAGGCCCGGCATGGTCAGAACACTGCCAGTCAGTGCGACCACAAAGTGGGCACCGGCGGAAACCTTGAGCTCGCGCACCGTGATGCGGAAGTTCTCGGGAGCGCCCAGGGCCTTGGCGTTGTCGCTAAAGCTGTACTGCGTCTTGGCCACGCACACCGGCAGGTTGCCAAAGCCGTTCTCGCGCAGCTCGGCGAGCTGGCGCTTGGCGGCCGGCGTAAAGTCGACGCCGTCGGCGCGGTAGACCTTGGTGGCAATGGCCTCAAGAGCGTCGGCCACATCGGCGCCGTCCTCATAGGCAAACTTGAGCTCGCTCGGCTGCTCAATCAGACGCATGACCTCATCGGCAAGCTCGAGCGCGCCCTCGCCGCCCTTGGCCCAGACCTCGGAAAGCTTAACGTTGACGCCGAGCTTCTGACACTCGGACTCGATGAGCGCAAGCTCGGCCTCGGTGTCCGTCGGGAAGCGGTTGATGGCGACTACGCAGGGCAGACCATAAACGTTCTGGATGTTGTCGACGTGACGCAGCAGGTTGGGCATGCCGGCCTTGAGTGCCTCGAGGTTCTCCTCGTTGAGGTCGGCCTTGGCGACGCCACCGTTGTACTTCAGCGCACGAGCGGTCGCGACGACCACGACGGCGCTGGGGCGAACGCCCGTCATACGGCACTTGATGTCGAGGAACTTCTCGGCACCCAGATCGGCACCGAAGCCGGCCTCGGTAATGGCAACATCGCCAAAGCGCATCGCCATACGCGTGGCCATGATAGAGTTGCAGCCGTGGGCGATGTTGGCGAAGGGGCCGCCGTGGACAAACGCGGGCGTGCCCTCGAGCGTTTGCACCAGGTTGGGCTTGAGCGCGTCCTTAAGCAACGCGGCCATGGCACCCTGGGCCTTAAGGTCGCGGGCACGGACGGGCTCGCCGGCAAAGCTGTAGCCGACGACGATCTCGCCCAGGCGCTCCTTGAGGTCGCTGATACTCGTAGACAGGCACAGGATTGCCATGACCTCGGAGGCGACGGTGATATCGAAGCCGTCCTCGCGCGGCACGCCCTGGGCCTTACCGCCAATACCGTCGATGACGTGGCGCAGCTGACGGTCGTTCATATCGACGACGCGCTTCCAAGTGATGCGTTTAACGTCGATGCCAAGCTGGTTGCCCTGCTGGATGTGGTTATCAAGCATGGCGGCCAGCAGGTTGTTGGCAGCACCGATGGCATGGAAGTCGCCGGTAAAGTGCAGGTTGATATCCTCCATGGGGATCACCTGAGCCCAGCCGCCGCCGGCAGCACCGCCCTTAACACCAAAGACGGGGCCGAGCGAAGGCTCGCGCAGGGCCACGGCACTCTTGACGCCGCGACGACGCAGGCCATCGGCCAGACCGATGGTCGTGGTGGTCTTGCCCTCGCCCGCAGGCGTTGGGTTGATAGCGGTCACGAGGACGAGCTTGGCCTGGTGATCGGTCGGCTCGTTGAGCAGCGAATAGTCGACCTTAGCCTTGTCGAAGCCGTACGGAATAAGGTGCTTAACGTCGACGCCGGCGTTCTTGGCCACCTCGGTAATAGGCAGCGGCGTGACAGAACGTGCGATTTCGATGTCAGTAGGCATAGGCGGTCCTTTCGTTACCGAATGAGAAAAAGACCAATTCAGCATAGCACGGGCGCGCAATAGTAAAACACCCGTAACCGATGAATGGCGATATGTTTATCCAATGCTCAGCGATAGCTTAACAGCCCGCCAAAACAAAGCGCCCTAAATGGTAGGTTCAATCCCCAAGTGCTCAAAGGTGCGAAGCGTTGCCTGGCGGCCCTGGGGCGTGCGAATCATCAAGCCGCACTGCAGCAGATAGGGCTCATAGACATCCTCGAGCGTTCCCGGGTCCTCGCCCACCGCGCTGGCAAGCGTTGTCAGGCCCACGGCACGTCCGGAGAACGTCTTAGCGAGTGTCTCCAAAATGCGAATATCCATCCAGTCCAGACCAAGCTCATCGATCTCGAAGAACTCGAGCGCCTGGCGGCAGATATCGAGCTCGATAGGGCCGTTGCCGCGCACCTGTGCATAATCGCGCACGCGCTTGAGCAGGCGGTTGGCAAGACGTGGCGTGCCGCGCGAACGCGAGCCGATCTCGAGCGCACTGGGGTGGTCGATCGTCACGCCCAGGATGGACGCCGAGCGCGTCACAATCTGCGCGAGTTCTTCGACCGTGTAGTAATCCAGGCGATATGAAATGCCAAAGCGGTCGCGCAGCGGGCCAGTCAACATACCCGAGCGGGTCGTTGCCGCCACCAGCGTAAACTTGGGGATATCCAGGCGAATCGATCGTGCGGCCGGGCCTTTACCGATCACGATATCGAGGGCAAAGTCCTCCATCGCGGGGTACAGGACCTCCTCGACCGAACGGTTGAGGCGGTGGATCTCGTCAATAAACAGCACATCACCCGGCTGCAGGTTAGTCAGGATGGCCGCCAGGTCGCCGGTACGCGCAATAGCGGGGCCGCTCGTCGTCTTGATCTGAGCGCCCAGCTCGTTGGCGATAACGGTGGCCAGCGTGGTCTTGCCCAGGCCCGGAGGACCCGAGAAAATCACGTGGTCGAGCGTCTCGCCACGGCTCTGCGCCGCTTCGATCAACACGCGCAGGCTCTGCTTGATATGCTCCTGGCCACAGTAGTCGTCCAGGCGCTGGGGGCGCAAAGTGCGGTCGACATCGAGGTCCTCGGCCGTCAGCTCCGAGCCCACCATGCGCTCGCCGTGCGCCATGGATGCCGCCGGCGAGTTGCCGGGCGTCGCCCACAGGTCCTGAGAGTCATCGGCTTCCCACATCACGCATCCATTCCGAGTCGCTTAAGCGCCGCGCCGAGCAGATCCTCGACACGCATATTCTGCCCATCATACCCGCTCAGGGCAACATCGGTCTCCTGCGGGCTAAAGCCCATGGAAAGGAGCGCCGCACGGGCGTCATCGATGGCCGAGGGAGCGGCAGCGGGCACGGGCATCGCAACCTGGCCGGGAATCACGTCGACCGGCACAAAGCCCTTGTCCTTGGCAAAGGTGCTCTTGAGCTCCAGGATCAGACGCTGAGCTGTCTTTTTGCCCACACCGGGCACCTTGGCCATGCCCTTGTCGTCCTCGGCCATCACCAGCGAATACAGCTGCCCCACGGTATAGGTGGAAAGCACGGCGAGCGCCAAGCGCGGGCCAACGCCCGAGACAGACACGAGCCGATCGAACATCGTGCGCTCATCCTTAGAGGAAAAACCGAAAAGTGTCATGGCGTCCTCGCGCACCTGCATACGCGTGTAGAGGCGGACCTCGCCGCCGGGCGTCGGCAACGTGGCCGCAGTGCTGCCCGAGATGCCGAGCTCAAAGCCAACGCCCGACACATCGACGACAGCAGAGCTCATCGTGGCCTCGACAAGCGTTCCGTGGAGCTGGGAGATCATCAGTATCCGGTTCCTCTCTGTTGATAGAACTCGCCGCCGGTAAGCGCCCGGGTACGGCTGAGGTTAACGTGGCAGATGGCGCAGGCCAGGGCATCGGCGGCATGGTCGGGATGCGGGTCGTGATCGAGCTGCGTGAGCGTGCGCACCATGTAGGCGACCTGCCGCTTATCTGCGGCACCGGTACCCACCACAGCCTGCTTGATCTGCATAGGCGTGTACTCGCCGATCTCGAGCGCGCACTCCGAAAGCGCCACGAGCGCGGCACCGCGGGCATGTGCCGTGGGGATTGCCGAGCGGACATTAGCGCCAAAGTAGATGCTCTCGATGGCAGCGGTATCGGGTCGATAACGCTCCACGACACCCTTGAGGTCGCGGGCGATATGCGACAGGCGCACCGCGAGCGGACTGCCTGCGCTGGTCTCGATGCAGCCATAGGCACGGCAGCGAACCTCGCCACGCCGCTCCTCGATAATCCCCCAACCCGTATGAGCCAAACCGGGGTCGATGCCCAAAATAACCAAGCCAACCTCCCCTCGTCTTTTACCAAGCGCAAGGCAAGGCCCCGCGCACTACTCACGAACGTCTGTTCTAGAATAACACAACAGCGACCGTATCTAACAAGCAAGGTTGAACCATAGGTTGAGCATAAGTCAGCGAGCGAGTCCCTGCCGTGGCAAGGTGTCGCGAAAGAGGAGCGCCGCGTACTTCTGTACGCAAGCGACGGTTTGAGCGGCAGATTGCCCGACAGGGGCTCGCGCAGCGTCGACTCGTTACGCGGTTTGGCAAAACCGCGTAACCTTGGCCCCATCCCCAGTTTAGTTCTGCGAGAAGAATGGGAACTGTCGGGGATTAACCGGCGGATGCGGCATCGGGCCACCCTGAGGACCACCTTGCGGTCCGCCCTGGCCGCCCATCATCTTATCGATGGCGTCCTGAACCTCGCCCTCGAACTTTTTCATTCCCTCGTGTAAACGACGCTGACCGTCTTCAGAGCGCAACTCCTCCATTTGTTCGGGCGAAATACCCAGTAGCTCGCCCAGCACGCCCATCATCTCGTTTCGCACGCGCTCGCTCGTATCCTCGTCAGCAAAACGGCGCACCTCGGCGCGCGCCAGCGAATCGACCGTCATACGCTCCTTGCCGTTAAGCCCCAGGTCGGACCACGCGAGCATGTACGGCCAGGAGCGCTCGGCAAACGAACGGGACGAAACGATCGGCGCCGTCGGCAACATGCGGCGGGCAGCCTCACCCTGTCGAACGAGCATCAGCAGCAGCGAGCAGGCCTCAGGCTTGCCAGCGGCCATCGGGATGTCGTCGAAAGATCGATTGCGGTCCACGTGCGCCTCAAGCGCGCCATCGATCTCACCCGGCTCGAGCCCGCCGAGCAGCTGTGCCGCGCGGTCGAGCATATCGACCGGACCGTCGAGCGTCGAGAGCGCCTGCGCCAGCACTCGCTCCATACAATCTTCCACCGCGTTGAGCGTCACGAGCTCTTGGGGTACCACGGCAGACGTGCGATTGCGCACACGCGCCACAAACTCAAGCGTCGACAGGTACACATCGCCAAAGGGCGCGTAATCGCCCTGGTAGCCGCCGCAAAGCGCCGGCGCCGCCAGCGCGTACTCGGTTTTGGACAGCGGGCTCAGCGCCATCGCACCCAGCTCGAGCGCCGTGTCCTCCAGCATGAGGCCCAGCGTGCGCGAGCGCAGGCGCTCTGCATCGCCCGCCGACACGTCGCGATCGAGCACACGCGCCGCATCCGGTGCATCGCGCTCGACGGTGCGAATGTGCAGACGCTCGGCGATGGCGCGGACGGCGGCACAGCGGGCAGCCTCGGCCTCTTCCTGCGCCGGCGTAAAGATACGGTTGCGCCCCAGCACCAGGCCAATCACATTACGCGGGCCCAGAGCGTCGACGGCCAGCGCCGCCAGCAGGGACGACGGCAAGTCGCCCTCGAGTGCCACCACGGCGCGCGACGCACCGTGGGCCCGGGCGTTGTCGCGCACGGCGAGCACCAGTGCCTGCCACAGCCACTCCTCGGAACGGAACTCGGTCAGTTCGTGATCTTCCAGGGCATCGAGCATCACGCCGCGCTGAATCTCCTGAACCAGCAGGCTCTCCTCAAAACACGGCGCTTGGGCCACCACGCGACCGCAGTCGTCGAGCACAAACGAACCGCCGGTATACACCGACTCGTCATAGGCACCGACCGGCGCCATACAGGCAAACCACACGCTGCGCTTGGATGCGATCTTGCGGTAGGCGCCGCTGCGAACGGCGGCAATGGCGGCAGTCTCGCGGTCGGTCATGTCAAACGCATTGAATTGGAAATACGCAATGAGGTCAACACCGGTCGGCAACATCTCGAGTTCGCGGTCCAAGTCAAAAATCACGGCGATGCGCACGCCGTCCACGTCGAACACCGGCGGCGCCCAACGCGTGTCGTTGTTCTCGCCACGCTGCAGGGCAATGCTCGAACGCGCCGGCACCACATGACCGTCCTTGAGCATCATGTAGTCGAGCAGCGGCTGACCCTCAAACGAAACCGCCGCGGGCACGATGCAGATCATGTCAAGCTCCTGGATGCGCTCGGCGACACCAGTCAAGCCGGCAAGCACGTCGTGCTCAAAGTCGGCAGCGCCCACCAGGCCACCGGGCATGGCGCCCATAAAGAGCGGAGCCGGAACGCACAGCACGCGCGCCCCGCGCTCGTGGGCCAGACGAGCCTGGTCCTCGATGCGGCCGCAAATGCCCTCAATATCACCCAGGCGCATATCGATCTGTGCAAGCGCGAGCTTCATGGCTCAGCCCTTTCCGTCGTAAACCATCGAAATCGTAGTAAAAGCGCCGGCCGCATGATGCAGTCGGCGCTCGCATGTGCATATGCTAGCTATGATACCCCGAGCGGGGGCGCGCTCCTAGAACGTCGCGGACCACAGCCCGTGCAGGTTGCAGTAGGCATAGACGGTACCGGTCTTGGAACCGCCGGCAAAAAACGTCGCGGGCTTCATGCCGGGCTCAAGGTAATGGACCTCTAAGCGGCCCTCGGCCTCAAGGGCGATCCACTCAATATAGTGCTCGGGCAGGCTGGGGTGCCCGACCGAGCCAACGCGTGCGCGAATCACGTGACCGTCGCGCTCGGTCTCGACAACAGGCACGTGCTTCTCGTGCGCCGCGTCCTCAGTGTTTGCGGTCAGTTCCGTGCAACCGGCAGGGGTTGCAACGTCGTTGCCAAGGGCGGCAATGAGCTTACCGTCGGGGTCCTTAAAGAATTTCGCCATGATGTTCTCCTTTGCTGACGTGCCAATGTTCTTGATGGTTCTTATGCCCAAAGGCAGACAAACCATCCACGGCATTGCAAATGAACACATAACGGGCGGGGACGATGGGGCAGCGTGCGCTATCCGCCCTGGCGGCCCCACCCGAGCGGGTTAGCGCCCGTCGCCGCCCAGCAGCGCCAGAACATCTTCGCGGGTAAACAGCGCCGACGAGATGCCGTCGCCGCCGAGCACGCTGTTGACCAGGTCGCGCTTGGACTCCTGCATCTGCATAATGCGCTCCTCGATCGTGTCCTTGGCGATGAGCTTGTACACGGTCACGGTATGTTGCTGGCCAATACGGTGCGCGCGGTCGGTCGCCTGGTCCTGCGCTGCCACGTTCCACCACGGGTCGTAGTGGATGACCACGTCGGCCGCCGTCAGGTTAAGGCCCACGCCGCCCGCCTTGAGCGAAATCAAAAAGACCGGAACCTCGCCCGCTTGGAACTGCGCGACCATCTTGGCGCGGCTCTCCTTAGACGAAGCGCCCGTGAGCTTAAGGAAGGCGATGTCCTCCTTGGCCAAGCGCTTACCGATGATATCGAGCATACCCGTAAACTGGCTGAACAACAGGATGCGATGCCCGCCGTCGAGTGCGCCGTGCACGAGCTCCATACACGTATCGAGCTTGGCGCTCCCCGCCTTGTAATCCTCGTAGTGTAGACGCGGGTCGCAGCAGATCTGGCGCAGCTTGGTGAGCTCGGCGAGCACCTTGAGCTTGTCCTTCTTAAACTCCCCAGCCTCGCGGTGCTGCACCTGCTGGGCGATGCGGTCCTGGTTGGCCAGGTAGAGCTTGCGTTGCTCGCCGGTAAGCTGTGCCATCACCGTGTCTTCGATCTTTTCGGGCAGGTCGGCCACCACGTCTTCCTTAACGCGACGCAGCACAAACGGCGACACGAGCGCCTGCAGGCGAGCGGCGCTATCGCCCTCGGCATGCTCGACGGGGCTCTCAAAGCGCTTGGCAAACGACTCGCGCGTCCCCAAAAGGCCCGGCATCAAAAAGTCGAAGATGCTCCAGAGCTCGGACAGGCGGTTTTCGATGGGCGTGCCCGTCAGGGCAAAGCGCACGCCGGCAGGCAGGCGCTTGGCGGCGCGCGCCACCTGCGTGAGCGGATTTTTAATGTACTGGGCCTCATCGAGCACCACGCGGGCAAAATCCTGCTCGACGTACTCGTCGATATCGCGCCGCATAAGGTCATACGACGTCACGACCACGCTATGCTCGGCCACGCCGGCGATCTGCACGCGGCGTTGAGCCTTGGCGCCCACAATGGCGCACACATCGAGCGACGGGGCAAAGCGCTCCAGCTCGGCAGTCCAGTTGTACACGAGTGAGGCCGGGCATACCACGAGCGTGGGCTTGGTGTCCCCCGCCTCCACGCGCGCCAGAATATGCGCAATCATCTGGAGCGTTTTGCCCAGGCCCATGTCGTCGGCCAAGATGCCGCCAAGGCCCAGGTGTTCGAGCGAGCCGAGCCACTGGTATCCGTCGACCTGGTAGCCGCGCATCGTTGCCTTGAGCGATGCCGGCACCGTAAAGTCCATCTTGCCGAGCGTATCCAGGCGCTCGACGGTACGGCGGAACGCAGCGTCGCGATCGGCCTCGAGCGCCGGCGTGCGTGCGAGCATGCTGTCGACGAACAGGGTACTCGACGCGGGAAGCGACACGCCGTCGAGCAGGTCGACGGCATCGACACCCAGGTCCTCGGCAAGGCCAAACGCGGCGCGCGCCCCCTCGTCCAGGCGAATGATGTCGCCGGACGTAAGGCGCGCAAACGTTTGATGGCGCTTGTACGAATCGAGATAGACGGCAAGGTCCGCGGCCGAAAGCCCGCTCGCGCCCAGCTCGACATCGAGCAGATTGCTCTTAACGGTCGCACGAACCGAGAGCTTGGGCGCGGGGCGGACCGAGATCTGGCGCAGACGGTCGCTAAGCATGACCTCACCCAGCTCGGACAGGGCGGACAGGCCCTCGGTCAGCAGGCAGAACAAGCGGGCGTCATCGCGCTCCTCAAACGCCAGACCGCCCTCGTAGAAATCGAAGTACAGGGCCGCCGTATCCATAACGCGAAACTCCGCCACCTCGTCGCGGGGTGGCACACCGGGGCGCTGCTCTTCGAAGGGGCTGCCCGGAGCGCCCAGGCCAAAGAGATCCGCCGACCAGTCACCGTAGGTAACCGTAATCTTGCAGGTCACGAGCCCATCGTCGACGCCGATTGCCATGGCAAAGCTCGGCTCGGGCGCCACGGTATCGAGCGCAGCGGGCGCGGTAAGGTCGGTATAGTCGCGCAAAATGGGCAGCGCCATACGGCAGAACTCCCCCACCTGCTCGGCGGCAATATGGGCGGGCGTGCGGCACGGCAGCAAGCGCGACAAAAAAGGTGCGGCATGCTGAGCAAATGCAGCGTCGGTACGGCGCGCGCGGCGCGTGTCAACCAAGTAGGCGGCATCGCCCGACGCAAAGCAGTACATATCGGCGGGCAGGCGCAGGTCATAGCTACCACCAGCCGCCGGCGCGATTTTGGCGGCAAGCAGCGGTGGACGCTTAGCGGATGCCCCGTCCTCCCCTTGCGGAGACAGCTCAACCGCCACGTCGTAGGTGCGATGCGTCGTCATCCCCCGCGACCAGGCGGGCTCAAAGGAGATGGTCTGGCCGCGCAGCAGGTCCAGCACATATACGATGCTATGCTCGGACAGCGGCAACTGACGCTCGGCAACAAAACCGCTGCGGACAAAGTCGTACGACGCCGAACGCGAGCTTGTGATGTCATCGAGATAGGCAACTGTCGTCGCAACAAGATTGAGCAGCTTTGCCGATGTTTCGTCAAAGGCCTCAGGTGAATGGACAAACGTGAGCTTCTTGCCATAGGAGAACGTGCCGCCGCGCACGTAGGCATCGGCCATGCCGTCGATGTCCTTGACCACGTAGGAGACCGATCCACAGCGAATGCGGAACTCGAGCGCCCAGCTAAAGCGGTCAGCGAACAGCGGATTGTAGTACGGCACCAACGAGGGCTCCAACGCCGCTTTGGGGGCGTCGGGATCAACGGCACCGGCAAGCTTGCGGCGCATGCTCGCCAGCTCATCCATGCGCGCGTCCGAAAGATCGGAAAGCGCCGCCACAAGGCTCGGGCTCGTGGGGACGGGCGCCGGGAAGGGAAAGTTGGGGTTGACGGCCGGCGCGGCGGACGCGGTGCGCGCGGGCTGTTTCGGCTGCGCCGTAAACGTGCGGACCGGCGTGCGCAAACCTTCGACGGGCTCGGCGCCGCTGGCATCCAAATACGCCAGAGCCGTGGCAATAGCGTGCTTGCACATACCGGGGTAACGATAGGCGGCGGGGCAGTCGCAGTCGTAGTCGATCACCTCGTGCTCGTCCATGTCGAGCGCCACGTGCGTCTTGTACAGGTCGCCGCGCGAGCCGCGCACCGACCCCTCAATCGTCACGTTTTTGGAGAAGCGCGAGCCGCTGTCCTCGATCGACAGCACGGCACCGTTGAGCATGAGCGAACGCCCCTTCATAAAGGTGCCGCTCAACGCCGCCTCTTTGCGAAGCGCCTGCACAAACGTCCCCTGCGCCATCACTTCCTCCAATCTCACCCGGGGTAGCTTAGATTACCGTCACGCGACCCTGGTTACCCACAATGGCCTTGGCCTCGGCCAGCAGCGGAATCGAACGCGCGTTGACCTTGGCAGGTACCTCGGCACGCAGCACGCGCCCGTCCACCTGCTCGATAAAGATCTCCACGCGGTCGCCGCCCGGGTTAGCGGTGAGCACCGTGGCCAGGCGCGCCATATTGCCCTGGCTAAAGCGGCTGTTAGGCACCATGACCTCAAACACCTTGGGCTTGTTGTTCTCCTCGTTGAGCTCGAGCGGCACGATCTCCTGCGCGATGATCTGGTCGCCGCGGTCCGAGCGCTCGAGCTTACCCTTAATGCGCACAAAGGCATCGGACAGCTGCGCGCCGGTCTCGGGATCGACCTCGCCGTACAGGTACCCCTCGGCCTCTTTATAGGTCTTGGGGAACACGACGACGGTGGCCTCGCCTTCCATGTCCTCGAGCTGCACGATGCCCATGGGGTCACCGTTTTTGGTCACGCGCTTGGACACGCTCGAGACCATGCCGGCCCACCACAGCGCCTTGCCCTCGGGAATCTCCTGGTTGATGGTGCCGCCCGTAGGATTCTGAACTTCATAGCCGGTATCGATCTGCGAGAACGAGAAGTCGCGCGCCTTGGCTAGTGCATACTCAAACGGGCGCAGCGGGTGGTCCGAGACATAGATGCCCAGAACCTCCTTCTCCTGGCTCAGCTTAAGGTGGCGGTCCCACTCCTGGCCGTCCGGATCGGGCACGCTCACCTCAAAGCCCGAGCCCTCAACGTCGCCAAACATGTCGAAGAACGAGGTCTGGCCGCTCGCGCGGTCCTTCTGGCGCTTTATCGCGGCGTCGATGATGTTCTCGGGGTTGTTCTTGTCCACAAAGTGCATCATCTGACGACGCGGATACCCCGTGGAGTCGAAGGCGCCCGCCTTGATCAGCGATTCGATCACACGGCGGTTTGCCTGGCTCGAGTCCACGCGCTCGACAAAGTCGTGCAGCGTCTTAAACGGGCCGCCCGCCTCGCGCTCGGCGATAATCGCCTGCGCCACGCCGGTGCCCACGCCGCGGATGCCGGCCAGACCAAAGCGTACGCCCTCCTTGGTAGCCGTGAACTCGGTACCGGACTCGTTGACATCTGGCGACAGCACGGGAATGCCGTCGTGACGGCATGCCGAGACGTAGTGCACGATCTTGTCGGTCTTGCCCGTGTAGGACGTCAGAACGGCCGCCATGTACTCGTGCGGATAATGCGCCTTAAGCCACGCCGTCTGCATAACCAGGATGGCGTAGCCAGCGGAGTGCGACTTATTGAAGGCGTAGGACGCGAACTCGAGAACATCGTCCCAAATCTTCTGGGCGACCTCGCGCGTGTAGTTGTTCTTGATGGCGCCGTTCATCCAGTGGTCGTAGGTGGTCTCGTCGGAGCCATCCTCCCAGTGGAGCACCGTCGACGTGAGCAGCTTGATTTTCTTCTTAGCCACGGGCTTACGGATACGCGAGTCCGATTCGCCCTTGGAGAAGCCGCACATCTCGACGGAGATGAGCATAACCTGCTCCTGGTAGACCATGGTGCCGTAGGTTTCGCCCAGGATGTCGTCCAGGCGGTCGTCGTAGGAGACCGCCGGCTCCTTGCCGTTCATACGGTTGATGTAGGACGAAACCATGCCGGCGCCCAGCGGGCCCGGGCGGTACAGGGCGATCAATGCTACGACGTGCTTGTACTCGGTGGGCTTCATGTTCTTGATCGTGGCCGTCATGCCGGCGGACTCGACCTGGAAGACGCCGGCGGTGTGGCCGGAACCCATGAGCTTAAAGATCTCGGGGTCGTCAAAGGGAATCTCTTCCTCTTTGATGTCGATGCCGAAGTTCTTTTTGATGTTTGCCTTGGCCTTGGAGATAACAGTCAGCGTGCGCAGGCCCAAGAAGTCCATCTTGAGCAGGCCCATGTCGGCAACGGTATGGCCCTCGTACTGGGTAATCTCGACGCCGCCCTTGGTGTCGAGCTTGGTGGGCACGTGCTCGTTGACGGGGTCGCGGCAGATCAGAACGGCGCACGCGTGCACGCCCTCGCCACGGGTGAGGCCCTCGATTGAGAGCGCCGTGTCGATGATGCGGCGGGCGTCGTCGTCCTTTTTATATGCCTCGGCAAAATCGGGGTTAAACAGGTCCTCTTTGCCGGGTTGCTTTTCGAGCACCTGCTTGAGCTTGACCTTGGGGTCGCTCGAGACCATCTTGGACAGACGCTGGCCCATGTAGACCGGGTAGTCCAGGACGCGAGCGGCGTCGTTGATGGCCTGCTTGGCCTTAATGGTCGAGTAGGTGATGACGTGGGTGACCTTCTCGGGGCCGTAGAGCTGGCGAACGTGCTCCACGACCTCGAGGCGCCGCTCATCGTCGAAGTCCATATCGATATCGGGCATCTCGGTACGCTGCGGGGACAGGAACCTCTCGAACATCAGACCGTTCTCGAGCGGGTCGAACGCGGTGATGTTCATGGCGTAGGCGACGATAGCGCCGGCGGCCGAGCCACGGCCGGGGCCGACGCCGATGCCGTTGTCCTTGGCCCATTGCACGTACTCGGCAACGATCAAGAAGTAGGCGGCAAAGCCCTTGTCGCAGATGACTTTGTATTCGTACTCAAAGCGCTCTTTGATGTTGACGCCACCAATCTCGCGCGTGGCCCAGTCGTCGCCGTAGTGCTGGCGCAGGCCCTTCTCGCACTCGCGGCGGAACTGGCTCTCGTGCGTCTCGCCGGGATCGAGCAGCGGGAAGCGCGGCAGGATGATGGAGTCCCAGTCCAGCTCAACGTAGCACTTGTCGGCGATCTCGAGCGTGTTGTCGCAGGCCTCGGGGCAATACGGGAACATCGCCCGCATCTCCTCCTCGGTCTTCATGTAAAACTCCGAGCCGGTCATGCGCATGCGGTTGGGGTCATCGACCTTGGCGTTCATGCCAATACACATGATGACGTCCTGCACCGGCGCGTCCTCGCGGCGCAGGTAGTGGAAGTCGTTGGTGGCGATGACCTTGACACCCACCTGCTTGGCGATATCGATGAGCGTGCGGTCCATTTGCTCATCGGTCAGGCCGTTGTCGGTGGTGATGCCGTGTTCCTGAATCTCGATGTAAAAGTCGCCGGGTTCGAAGGTATCGCGGAAGGTCTCGGCCCACTTGATGGCGCCCTCCATGTCGCCGCGGTCGATGTATTTGGGGATGATGCCCGCGATGCAGGCGCTGGTGCAGATCATGCCCTTGGCGTGGCGGCGTAGGTTGTCGAGCGTCACGCGCGGCTTGTAGTAAAAGCCCTGCACGGCGGCCTCGGAGACCGTCTGCATCAGGTTGACGTAGCCCTCCTGGTCCTTGGCCAGAAGGATCATGTGGTAGAGCTCGGGCTTATGGTCGCGGGCGAGCGTCTCGTCCGGCGTAAAGTAAACCTCGCACCCAAAGATGGGTTTGATGACCAGGGGCGGCTTGAGCTCGTCGATGTTGCCCTTCTCGTCCCACATGGCCATGTCCTTCACATACTGGGCATGCTCGCGCGGGTTTTCCTCGGGATCGGGCTCCACCAGCTCGTCGCGGCGGTCCTTTTCCAAGAAGGCCTTATCGTGGCTCCAGGTTTTGTACTCGGGTGTGTTGTGGTTGACGGCATCGCAGGCCAGCGCCAGATCGGGCACGCCATACATGTAGCCGTGATCGGTAATGGCCACGGCGGGCATGCCAAGCTCAACGGCACGGTTGACCATATCCTGGATACGGGTTGCGCCGTCGAGCATGGAGAAAACAGTGTGATTGTGCAGATGGACGAATGCCATGTGATGAGCTCCGATGCAGGTTCGTGTTCTGACTGAACGATTTTACCGCACGGCACGGACAGCACCCGAACCTAGCCAAACCAACACGGGCAGTCTTTTTGGGACGTGTCTTTTTTAGCTGCTTTGACCTGATTGCTTCATTCGTCGCAAAGGGGCCGGACCGCGACCCCATGTCGCGGTCCGGCCCCTGAGGAAAGCTCAGCTCAGGTCCTCGCCGTTTGAGGCAATTACCTTGCGATACCACTCGAACGATCTTTTCTTGCTGCGCCGACGTGTGCCGTGTCCTTCGTCATCGAGGTCGACATAAATGAAACCGTAGCGCTTGCGCATCTGGCCCGTTGCGACCGAAACCAGATCGATCGGTCCCCAGCACGTGTAGCCCAGGAGGTCCACCCCGTCGATTTCGACGGCGTCCTTCATAGCCTGGATGTGCTCGCTCAGGTAATCGATACGGTATCCATCATCCACAAAGCCGTTCTGATCCGGCTCATCCGGGGCTCCGAGACCGTTCTCCACGATAAAGAGCGGCTTTTCGTACCGGTCGTATATGTCGTTCATGGTGATGCGCAGCCCTGCGGGATCGATGAATCTGCCCCATGGCTCCATCTTGAGGTAAGGGTTGGGGGCACTCTTGAGTAGATTGGAGTCGAACTGCCCCTCGGTGTTTGCCTGCGCCACGCGCGTCGAGTAGTAAGAGAAGCCCACGAAGTCCACCGGATTCTGCGCAAGGACCTCCTCATCGCCCTCCGCCCAAGGAATCGCGAACCCTTGACGCTCATACTCCGTGAGCATGTAGCACGGATAGTGGCCGCGCACCTGCACGTCGGTGAACATATAGTGCTTGCGATTCTCGCCCTGAGCCGTTTTAACGTCGGCAGGGTTGCAGGTAGCAGGATAGAAAATACCCGCATTGAGCATGCAGCCGATTTGCGCACCAGGGATGATCTCATGGCAGGCGCGCACCGCGCAAGCACTCGCAACGAGCACGTGATGCACCGCGTTATGAACGGAGACGTAGCGGTCCTCCCCCTCATCAAACACGATGCCTGCCGCCATGAAGCACGCAGAGGTCATGATGTTGATCTCGTTGAACGTGAGCCAAGAGCGCACTTGATTGCGGTAACGTGCGAACACAGTGCGAGCGAAGCGCTCAAACATGCCCACGAGAGCGCGGTTGCGCCAACCGCCGTATGCCGTAACAAGATGCATGGGCACGTCATAGTGGCTGAGCGTCACCACCGGCTCGATGCCCTGTTCGAGGCAGGTGCGAAACACATCCTCATAGAACGCGAGGCCCTGCTCGTTGGGTTCGGAGTCATCCCCGTTGGGGAATATACGGCTCCATGCGATGGAGAGGCGCAGAGCCTTGAAGCCCATCTCGCCGAAGAGCGCGATGTCCTCGCGGTAATGATGATAGAAATCGATGGCCTGTTGGGCCGGGTAGTAATGGTCGGACAGCGGCTCGAGCGGAACGTCGTCACCCCTGATGACGGCGAGACGGTCCCGCCCGTACGGCAGAAGATCCGCGTTGGCGAGCCCCCGCCCGCCCTCGTCCCAGGCACCCTCACACTGGTTGGCGGAAAGCGCGCCGCCCCAGAGAAAATCAGAACGCAATGGCATGGGAGTCCTCCTTATCTTGCTTTTAGTGCGAACGGGCACCACCATGTAGCGGCGCCCGTCCGGGTTCATGGGGCCCCAGTTCCGAGAAGAGACTCGTTGCGCTAAGGCACCCTTCTAGATGCAGCGCTTAAGCCTCAAGGGCCTCCTCGGCTTCCTTCTCGCCCGATTCGCGATTGTCGAAGCCAAAGACCATGCAGAGGGCGAATGTCACCGCAAAGCCAATCGCGCAGCTGATGGCGCCCGGAATGATGTCCTGGCTGAACTTGATGACGTTCATCCACGGGAAGCCGACTCCCGAGAAGACGAAGATGCGCGCGTTGAGCAGACCGCATGCAAGGCCGCCGGCCGCGCCGCCGATCATCGACCAAGCGAGCGCCTTCTTATCGCGCAAGAGGATGCCGTAAATGATGGGCTCGGATACGCGGCCGAGCGCATAGGTAGCGAAGGTAGTCCAACCGAGCTGACGGTTAGCCTTGCCCTTTGCACGGATGCCGTAGGCGAGCGCGACCGCAAGCGTCACGTAAACAACCACCGTCGTACCCGGAGTGCACACGGCGTCATAGCCCACCTCAAGCCAGCCGGGCATCATAGCGGTGAGAATCGGCACATGCATGCCGGTAGCGATCACGAGGTTCCACGTCGCACCGACCACCAGACCGCACAGCGGACCGGCGTTCGCGCCGAGCCAGATGATGATATCGGCGATGATGCCCATAATGAAGGAGACGGCGGGGCCGAAGACGCAGAGTGCAAGCGGCAGCATGATGAGCATGGTCCCCACTGGAATCACGAGGATGCGCAGCATGTCAGGGCAATGCTTCTTGATAAGCCCCTCTACGTAGGACTGAATCCACACGATGAGGATGATGGGAAGCACCGACTGTGTGTAATTCACCAGCGTCATGGGGATGCCGTAGACGTCGAACGGAGCGCCCTCCTCGACGATAGCGAGCATGCTCGGATGAATCATAATAGCAGCCGTCATGAGCGCGAGCACAGGACTCGTCTGGAACTTCTTGGCCGCCGCATAGGCACCGAAGATCGGCAGGAAGTAATATGCCGCGTCTCCCACCAAGGAGAAGAGCCGGTACATGCTGCCCTCCGCGGCTAGAAGGCCCGCGCCTTCCGGACCAAGCAAAATGGTGAACATGCGGAAGATACCCGCGATGCAGAACACGGGCAGAATGGGAGCGATAGAGCCGCTCACCGCATCGAGAATCAGATTGCCGATGCGCTTCGGAGCGAACCGCTCCTTCCAGGGAAGCCTCTCTGCTGCGTCCAGATCTTCATCAATCGCCGTCTGGACTTCAAAGCCGCCTTCCCTGCATACCGCGTCGTAGACCTTGTCGACGGTCGGCCCGATTACGAGCTGCACCTGGCCGCCAGCGTGCACCACGCTAATCACTTCGGGAATCGCATTGAGCTTGGCGTCATCTGCAAGCCCCTCGTCCTTAAGAACGAGGCGCAGACGCGTCATGCAATGCGTCGCGCTTGAAACATTCGCCTTGCCGCCCACCTCTTCGATGATTCTTTGGGCGAGTTTTTGATAGTTAGTCATCATTCCTCCTTTTACGCCACGAATCGTCGTGGCACGAGATGGTTCTCGTACTTTCGGAGGTCATGCCCTGCCCTAACACAGGTTACAATCCTTCTGGCCTGGGTTGTCAGCGTCCGGCTGTGCCGGATTCCGCCTTCGTACAGATACGGTTGACATGGAGCATGAAGTAAAGCTTCTCCTCGTCGGTGAGCTCCGTATGCCATTCCCGCTTCATATAGGTACAGATGTGGTCGATGCATTGCGCAAGCTCGGGAAACTCCTCGCGCGAATTCGCATAAAGCGGCAAATTGGCGCTGCTGAGGCTATCGTTACCCTTGATACGCTTGAACAGATACTGCACGTGTGTCGCAAACCGTGAGAACTCAAAAGACTCCCGATCGATGATGGTACGGAAATCGTACTCGACGATATCAGTGACATCGTTGAGCAGGCGCTCAAACGATTGGGCGCGATCGCTTGCCACAGTAACCTCTGCCCCAGTCTTTGCATTGACCAGATTCATGGCGATGCTTGCCACCTCTTCGCGCGGCAGCTCGACGCCCAACTCCTGCCGCACGCGCGCGGTAATGTAGCGGCCGATTTTGTATTCCAGCGGATAAAGCTGCTGCACATCATAGGTAAGGGGCATATCAAAACGAATGCCCTTCCTCTGCCGCGCAATCGCAAAGGCGATATGGTCGGCCATGATGAGCACGGCGTTGGGACTGAGTTCGTAAGGCAGCTCGTTCTCTACAATATCCATGATCTTTGCCGTAAACAGCACCACATCGGCAGGAAGATCCTGCATGATACGCTGCCCCTCGGCATCGATGCTATAGAACGTGCGCTCGATATGGTCCATCGCGAGCTCCCGGGGGAAGTCACCACCGAAGCCGACACCCTTGCCGAGCGCCACGACCTCGCGACCGCGACTATCTCGACAAATCACGGCGTTATTGTTGAGCTTTCTGATCGCCAGCATATCGATGTACCTCCTCTCTTGATGATAGGGCACTCATTCGGAGCTGAACAAAAAGGGCATGACCTCGGCAGAAAGCAGCACCCTACTTGCCTACGGTCATGCCCTAAAGTGACACCCGAATATATGTGCAATTGAATAACGAACGGAATCCGGATGGCCATGCTCCCCAAAGGGATAACAACCCATCACATGTATTTATAGGCCCACCCGAGATGAACGTCAAGTGTAAATTTGCGTAATCCGCACCCTTGATTGGCAACTTCATCCGCGTAATCCGCACCCCCGACTGATTCTGAGTTGCGGTGAAATAGTTCCTGCTGGAGCCAGCTGGGCCGTAAAACAGGAACTATTTCACCGCAAGTTATGGGGAGACTGGGCGTGCGGACGGCCCTGGTGAGCTAGAGGTTGTAGGTGACCACCTGGGACTCGGCGGGGTTGGAGGGATCGGACTGCTCCACGCGGACGAACTTGACCGTCACCGTCTTAAAGCCCGCCTTGTGCAGAACACCCGAATAGACGCGCGCCTGCATTTAAAGAAACAACGGCGGTAATTGCTATCGCGATTGCGCCAATAACACCGAGCGCTATCTGAATGGGATATAACCCCAACACATATCCAAATATGGAGAAAAACATTGCAGAAAAGAGAGCCCTTACCAGAGACGCGACGGAAAGGATCGTCGCGCGGAGATCGTCCGCTATCGCGTCTTGGATTAAGTTTTCCGAAGTGATGTACACCACTTCTGGGAGAAAACAAAGCACCATGCTAAGGCCAAACAAACACAGCGGATTTGAAGCGAACCACGGAAGAATCATGAAAAGACCGGCCTCGATTAGCATCGAGCCGAGCATGGTATTTCTTTTCCCGAAACGCGATGAGAAGAAATCTGCTGCAATGTAGGCCGTCGCATTTACTGCATAGGATGCACCGAAAAAGATTCCTATTATGGAGACGGGAGCATCAAATGCGTCGAATACCAACTGATTCAAGTTGTAATAACTCCCATAGAATCCATCGAGCATGCTTGTGCCGATTAGAAGAAGCAACACCGCAAAAGCGGATTCTCCAATGCTCCAGGTTTCGCGTCTGAAGATCTTGGCTACGTCAAACCTTTCCTCCCCAGAGTTTTTGGAATGGGTCGTTTCCATCCTCTCAATGGGATACAGAAGGAAAAGCTGCAGGAGATAGAAAACGGAGACACATACGTAGAGGGCGCTCCAAGATACTTGGGCAATGAAAGATCCGAGCACAATTGCCATTCCCGTAGCGATTGATTGTGCGGCAAGCAGCCGAGCATTGATGGTGAGGAAGCGCTCTCCTTGACCGGCATTCCGGGCAATTTCATATAAAAGTGCTTGTTCGGATCCCGATTGAAGGGAGTAGGCGAGTGCCTCAACAAGGGAAAGCACGACAAGAAAGGGGCCTGAGAGCAACAGCATGCCAGCCGTATGGAAGAAAAGCAGCAGCACGCCCACTTGAATCGAAAACTTCTTTCCAAAGAAATCGCCTATCAGCCCTGTTGGCAGCTCGAGGACGACCGTTGCAATGTTGTACAGGGCTTGATAAAGCGCGATTTCCGTGACAGACATTCCTTTCTCCGCAAGGAAAAGTAGAAACACTCCCCGATTTAAAACAAATCCCGCGAGAACGAAAAAGGCGGAATAGATGTGCAGTTGCGTAGCGGCATTCTTATTCATTTGGCACTTCCATCAACTAATTTTGTCGGGCCGCTCGCTACTGACTCGAAGCCTGAAGTGTTCACAGTTTCCGATGAAGAGCTACCTTGCCTTTTGCGGTATGGGCGCTTCTCGTACTTATAGCCGTTGAGCTTGTTGCGGCTGGGACGCTTGCCCGTGGCGTTCTCGATATCCTGCATGATGGACCCCGCCAGAGCGTCAAAAAGCTCCTCCGGCGTCACCTTAAGCGTTTTGGCGAGCTGCATGATGGCTCCTTATTCGTTTGAACCGTTCGAGCCATTGTACCGCCCCAGGCTCTCCCATGCGTTGCGGTGAAATGCGGACTGTTTGGCGGCTTTTTTGGCCAAAACAGTCCGTATTCCACCGCAAGTTATTGAGGGCTAGAGGCTGTAGGTGACCACCTGAGGCTCGCACGGGTTGGCGGGGTCGACTTGCTCCACGCGGACGAACTTGACGGTCACTGCCTCAAAGCCCGCCTTGTGCAGAACATCAGCGTAAACGCGCGCCTGCAGGGCGTGCTTCTCCTGCAGCTGTTCCGGCGTCTCGTCCGGTGTGCCGCCCGTCTTGTAGTCGATGACCAGCGCGCGTGACGAATCCGCCGGGTTCGTCGCCAAAGCATCGATGGCGCCCTCGGCATATGCAGCGTAGCGAGCGATGTCCTCATCCTCGCAGCCCAGCGAAAAGAACGGCACCTCGGCGCGAACGCACGGCCAGGCAAGCAGCTTGGCACGGACCGCCGACTTGAGCCAGCGATCCAGGGCAACGTCGAAGCGTTCGCGCTGTTCCGGCGTCAGGCGCCACAGGCGAGCCAGGGCGTCGGCACGCTCGGCGGGCAGCGCATCGGCACCCATCTCGATCAGCCACTGGCAGGCGGCATGGAACGCCGAGCCCAGCGCCATGGGGTTGCCGGCGGGCTCAACGGCGGCCACGTCTGCATCCGTCATCTCGGAACCATCCGACTCCGCATCATCGCCAGCCTCGCCCATGGGCACATGCGCCTCGGCGGCTCGGTCCTCGGACTCGGCATGCAGCGCCGCGGCAATTGACGAGTAGCTGTACGAATCGCGCGCCGGATACGGGCAGGTGCCCATGCGCACGCCCACCGCCTGGGGATACACGAGCTCAAACGCATCGGGCTCGGGGTCGGCTGGACCGGGAACAGCGGCGTGGGCATCCGCACCGGCACCCTCCGGCTCCGCATCGCCGCGGACAAGCCTGCCCTCGACATCCAGCGAAGCGTTGACCTCAAACGCCTGCTCGCCAAACGTAAAGTCCGCCAGCGAGATGAGCTCGTAGTCGCCCGGCTTGGAGTTGTCGAACACCAAACGGTCGCTATCGAGCTGCGGTATGTCCAGGCTGTCGGTCGGCAGGATGCGGCGCAGCACGTCGTAGGTCAGATCCGTCTCGACATCGAAGGTCGGCGCCGTCACCTTGCCGCGGCTCACGCCGACATCCATCGCCAGAATGACCAGCTCGCGCGCTCGCGTCATGGCGACATAGAGCAAGCGAGCCCGCTCCTCGAGCGAAAGCTGCAGGTCGTCGTTGCGCAGGCGAACGAATGCCTCGGCGGGAGAACCCGTCGCGCAGACATCCTCCATGAGCTCCAGCGGCAACCATAGCGACGTGCCCTTACCCTTAAACGCATGCTCAAACTGCTTTTTGACGTCATCGCCCTTTACGAACGTGCCGTCCGCGAGTTTAACGCCGTCGAAGCGTGCCGGCAGCGCCACGACCTGCGCTCCACCCTCGACACGCCCCATCTGAGCCGCACCGGACGATTTGCGCACGCCAAAACACTCGGCAACCGCTACGACCGGATACTCCAGACCCTTGGACGCATGCACCGTCATGATGCGCACCGCGCCGTCGCCCTCCTCGTTGAGCGCGCCCGGGGCCTCCTTGCCCGCCAAGAAGCGGTCGAAGGCGAGCGCGATGGAGCGCGGAGAATTGCCGAGCTCAGCCTCCGCCTCGGCCACGGCGTCGAGCGCCTTGAGCACGTTGGCGGCGATGGCCTTGCCCTCGGGACCACGCTGCGCCAGACGCACAAACCAGCCGGAGGCGTTGACAGTATCGCGCGCGATGGCGGCGAACGAATCGCGCCCCACGCGACGAAGCGCATAGCGCAGCACCTCGCGGGCGCGCGTCAGCAGCGGCAGATTCCGCAGCCCCGGCACATCGCAATCGCTCATGATGCCCACGTCGATGTTGCGGCGCGAGGTCTCCCCCGTCTGGTCGTCCAGCTTGGTCGCCAGCGCCAGGAACTCCTGAGCGCCGAGCGCAAACATCGGCGAGGCCAGCAGCGGCATAAGACCCTGCGCCGTATCGGCCGGGTTAGCAAGCGCGCACACCAGGGCACGCACCGTTTGGACCTCGGCAGCCTGGGCAAAGACCGAGCCGCCCGCGATGACGCAGTCGAGCCCCTGGTCGCGGAAGGCCTGCGCATAGACATCGGCGTTGGTCATGCGGCCCAGCAGCAGGACCATGCTGCCCTGGGGCTGGCCCGCTTTAACGAGTGCTTGGAATCGCTCCGCAATCGCACGAGCTTTCGCCTGCGTTCGCTCCTGCGTACTGCCACCGGCAACGAAGATCGCCTGGCGGCGCGATGCCTTCGCCTTGAGCTTGTCCTCGCGTTCGTCGCTCGGTTCAAGATCCAAGAACCCCTGCATCAAACCACCGGTGTCGCCGTCAAAGACGCGCGCCACATAGCGCAGCACCTCGTCGTGGCTGCGGAAGTTGCGTACAAGCTTGACGAGCTCGCCGGCGGGGGCATCGGATGCGACAGCCGTCTCGGGCGCAGCAGAGGAGCCCACTTTGCGCTCCTGGCGGCGGAAGACCTCGACCTCGGCGCCACGGAAGCGGTAAATCGACTGCTGCGCATCGCCTACGGTGCACAGCGCGCGCTCCCCCGCGCCCGTCAGGTAACGGATCAAATCGACCTGCATCTGGTCGGTATCCTGGAACTCATCGATCATGACCATCTTAAAGCGACCTTCATAGGCCGCTCGGATGGCGGGATAATCGCGCAGCGCCTCGTACGCCATGCGCAGCAGGTCGTTGTTATCAAGCGCGGACTGGTCAGCCTTGAGCGCGCGGTATTCCGCCTCCACAGCACGAGCAAGCCCCACCAGCGCATCGAGCGCGGGACCACCGCAGGCCAGCACGATATTGATAAACGCATCGGCGGCCTCGGCCTTGAGCAGCTCCACCTGCTCCTTAGGAAACGCCTTGCTCGCCCGAGGCATGCTGCACGACATCATGAGTCGCGCCACATCCTCCATGGTTTTGCCGCTCGCCTCAAACGCGTCGATGGCATCGAGTGCCACCTGCGCTTTCTCGGTCGCGGCCTTGCTTGCGCCCAGCGCCGCACGATAGGCATCGGCGAGTGCCGAGGTATCGGCCTGGCCGCGCGCCACGCACACGTCGTCCATACCGCCCGGCAGCTGGCTCGAGAGCTCCAGCAGCTCACGCACCAGGCCCTTGATGGTGGTGCCGGCGCCAAAGAGGCCGCCCTCGCCTGCCATGGGATACCAGGCGTAGAGGCTTTTAAGCGAAGCGGCGAGCTCGGGGGCGGCATCGGGTGCCGTCGCTCGGGCCAGCACATGCTCAACAGCCTGATCCATAAGCTCATCGGTATCGGTAAGCACCGCGAACTCGGGATCGATGCCCAGCTCCAACGCATGCGCGCGCAGGATGCGCGAACACATGCCGTGAATGGTCGAGATCCAAGCGTCGTCGACGGTCAGGGCCTCCTCGTCCATACCCTCTTCGATAAGCGCGCGACGCACGCGGTCGCGAATCTCGGCCGCGGCATCTTTGGTAAAGGTAATGGCGAGCACCTGATCCAGATGCTCGACAAACGGACCGGATTCGGGCGAGAGCGCATAGACGATGCGGCGCGTGAGGGTAAAGGTCTTGCCCGAGCCGGCACCTGCCGAGACAAACAGCGGGCGGTCGAGCGTTTTGACGACTTGCAGTTGTTGCGGCATCAAAGTCGAAAGATCCATGGTCTACACGTCCCTCCTTACAAACGTTCCTTCGTGGTTATACGAGCAGCGCGCATGCGCGGCCTGAGCCGACGTCGGGTCGACGGCGGCAACGTTGCCTGCCTCGAGCTCGCGCAGACGCTCGGCAATGCCGGTCTCCACGCGATCGAGCAGCGCATCGAAGTCCATGTTGCCGCCCTCGCCGGGAAAGCCCTTCTTAAGGCCTGGGATGCGGCCGTCGCCGCGCTCTTCCTCAAGCAACTCGGCGCTCGCCGCACCGCGCAGCGCGGGCTTGCCGCCCTTGGTCGAAAAATAGAGCGCGGCGCGGGTATCCAGATCCAGCGCCCGACGCATGGCCTGCGCGTAGATGAGTGTCTGGGTATGGGGCGGCAGCCAGCGCGGGTCGTCGATGGGGGCCTCGCCCGACTCCTCGTCGCGCACCGTGGGGTCGGCGAGCTTAAACTCCTCGACACCCGAACGATGCTTATAGTCGATTACCACGGCGCGATTCTCGACATCCACATCAACGCGGTCGATGCGCCCGCCAAGCGGCCAACCGGCATACTCGACCTGGAGCTCGTTGAACGCAAACTCCAGGTAGCGCGGCGCGAAGGGCGCGAGCGCCTCGGACTCGTAGGCAAGCACGCCCTCCAGCTGCGGCAAAATCTCGGCCACCTGGCGCTCCTCCACCGGGGAGAGCGGCACGAGCGGGCCCTCGGCACCGCGCTTGCCCGCATGCTCGGCCAAGGTCTCGTCAAAGACCTCGCGCAGCAGCTCCTTCGCGCGTGGCAGATTCATGGGTGTCACGCGCTCCATGCCCTCCTGGGGCAGACGGGCATGCAAGTGTTCCAGCACGTCGTGGACAAAGTTGCCCTTCTCCATATTGCCAAAGCCAGCGTCGATCGACTGGGGCTTCACGCGGTACGAGACGAACCAGCATAGCGGGCAGGTCGAATAGGCCTCGATCTGCGAGGCAGACGTCAGGCGCGGCACCAGCGGCGCATCCTCGCCCTCGCCATCGCGACGACGCAGGACCAAATACGGAATAGCTTCATCGCTCAGATGCTGAGAAGCTTCGCAGGTCACGCGCTCGCGCCTAAGACCTTCGCCTGCCGCGGGATCGAAGTCCCTTACGATATCGCCCTCACCCACGCACTTCGCCTTGTCGGCGCCAACGGCCTTAGCGTCGTCAGCGGCCTTGTCGGCGTCAGCGGCCTTAGCATCGTTAGCGGCCTCGGCATGCGCCCGCAACTCGGTCCACACGGCCGCCGGATAGCACTCGCGCGCCTGACGATCGTGGGTCACACGGGCGAGCGTAACCGGACCACGCGACGCTTGTATCGCGCGGCCAAAGCGTGCGCGCAGCAAGGCCGCAGGCTCAAGCGTCACACCGCTGCGATCTAACTCTGCCGTCAGCGTTGCCAGCGGGCCCTCCTCATGTGAGAGCGGATAACTGTCCAGGTCGACGTCGGCAAACAGCACGGCATCGTAGCTGCCGGGGCGCAGGGCCGCCGCATCGGCAAGCGAAGCAAAGCGAACCTGGGCGCGTGGCGCACGGTCAACCTCGTAGGTCTCGTAATCGTAGGCGGCGCTACGCTTGTCCACCTTGGTGCGAATGTCATCGAGCACGGGCACGGTCGCGGCCTGCGACACGTCGAGCGCACGGGCGCCATTCATAAGGATGTCGATGACGTGGCGCAGCAGGGCCACCTCCGCCTGGCGACGGGCCTGACCGTCGAGACCGCCAAGTGCGCGATCGGGCAGTGCCTCGGCAACGGCAAGCATGGCCTTGAGCGCCGTCACGGGTTTGTCGCGCCACAGCGCCTGGAACACGTCCGAGACCACGCACGGCACGCTCTTAAACCAGTTCTCGTCGCTCGCCGCTTTACGCGCGCCCCTCACCTGGCCCTGCACGCTCTGCAGCAGGCTCTTGACGCCCGCAGTGGTCTTGCTGCGCGACAGTCGCATATTCTTGTCGAACGTGCGCGCGCTGGCGGCGTCGGCACCCGAAAGCGGGCTGTAAATCCAGTCGGTAAGCTCCGGAGCGGGCCACCACTCAGTCTTAGAAGCTGCCCCTTCGTCGGCGGCCTTCATACGCTCGATCAGGTTGGCGAGCGCCGTGAACTGCCTGCCCGCAATGGATTGGGAAAACGCCGTGAACTCGGCCGTCTCGGCAGCAACGTGGCGCGCCGCCAAACGGGCAGCGAGTTCGCCGAACAGCTGGGGTGCCCGGGCGGAAACCACGAGCACGCGCACGGGATCGACGGGTGCGGAGGCGGCATCGTTGACCTTGGACTCCTTGCGCGCTTTCACCATCTTATCGATGACGTCCGCATAGACACGGGCACGGGCATGGGGCCCGGCGACTTCCACAAAGGCAGGACGTACGACGGACTTTGGAGCAATCGCGGGAGCGCCGGCATCCTCGTCCAGCGGCGCGATCTCAAACAGCACACCGCGGACATCAAATGCCGCGGCAAGCTCCTCGCGCATCGCCGCTTGCTCGCGGGCAAGCAGCACGACAACCTCTCCCCCGTTGTTTGCCACGGCGGACAGCAGCTCGAGCAGGCTATACGTAAATGACGTGACGCCGCGCACGCAAACGGCGCGGGCGCACCCCGGCAGGTTGTCGGCCAAAGCGCCGGCCATAATGTCAGCCGCCTCGCAGGGCTCGACCATATCTCGACGGTCCAAACCGCGCGCATAGGCGCACAAAAGTTCAAATACGCGAGCCTCGGCGTCGCTTTTGGGCTTGGGCTTGCAAACGTTGTCGCAGCAACGCTCGGTGCCTGTCCCTGCCACACCCGGCAGCACATCGCGAGCCATACGCGCGAGCATACGGCCGAGCGACTGGTTGAGCGAAAGCGGCTGCAGGTCGGCGTCGTCGAGGCGCGCTACCATGTCCGAAAACAGCATCTGGCGCTGCAGGTTGTCGACGAAACCGCGCCCGTCGCCCAAAAGCTCCCAAAGCGAGCGAAGCCACGATGTAGGCGTCTTGTAGTCAATACCCAGCGAAACGCCGGCTTCCGCCGCATCATGACGGCACAGGTCGAGCTCGGCAAACGTTGGCGCCAGCAGCACGGCACGCCCGTGGCGGGCAATAAGGTCGGCAAGCAGCGCCGCCTCGGCATCGCTCAAATCCGCGCCGGCATTGGTGGTATAGATTCGAACAGGCATGGTCCTCCACTCAAACCGTTCGCAATATTCAATGCTTCCATCCTACCCGCCCGCGCGGACAGATTTGCCCCACGCCAACAGATTTGACCCCTTGGAGACAGAGGAAAATGGATCACCGAGGAGGTCAGTCTAACCCAGTGATCCGTTTTCCTCCGTCCCCAAAGGATCAAAAAACCGCCCCCGAAGGGACGGTTCTGCGCAATTCGTTTGTTGCCGCTGGCCTACTCGCCATCCTCCAGCTTGATGAGGATCTTGCGATAGCCGCCGTACTCGCCGTTCAGCGCCTTTGAAACGCGGCTCACCGTAGTGGACGAAGCGCCGGTGCGGGCCTGAACCTCAACATAAGGCTCGCCCTCATCCAGATAGCGCGCAACCTGCAGACGTTGCGAAAGATCGCAGATCTCGCGCGGCGTGCAGATATCGGTCAAAAACGCTTGGATATCCTTCTCGTCATCCAAAAGACTAAATGCGTGGACCAGCTGCTTGACATCAGGCTTGTCAAACATGTTCTCGATATTCATCGATCACCGCCAAACCCGCCAAAAGGCATCGAAGTTGATACTGACATCGGGCATCGTTCGCCCGTTCTATGCAATAGGGCAACGCCTGTGGCTTTTGCCCGTAGCAGTTTAGCACACCACCAAACTAAAGCGGCAAAACTCTCTGCCAGCGGCGCGTTTTCTAGGACGAACGCCGTTTTGAAACCGAATGCGCACGCAAGCTCCACGAATATCTGAGACAATGGGCGCCCAAACAGGACCGTGCCCCGCACCCATCCAAGTTGCAAAGGCATGTGCCCCTTACGCTCCCTCACCACGCCATGCGCAAGAAAGGATTCACACCATGCGCTTTATGCTTAACTGGCTCTTTACCTCGATCGCCATCGCGATCGCCACGTTCCTCGTTCCCGGCATCCAGCCCTTCGGTTTTGCCGAGGCCTGGGTCTGTTTCGCCTTCGTGGGACTGTTCCTGAACATCGTCGATTCGCTCGTCAAGCCGTTCCTGACGGTCATCTCGCTGCCGCTCACGATCATTACGCTGGGTATTTTTCAACTTGTGGTCAACAGCTTTATGCTCGAGCTGGCCAGCTACCTGTCGGTCAATCTGCTGGGCGCGGGCATCTCCATCGCCAGCTTTGGATCGGCCTTTATGGGCAGCATCCTGGTATCCATCATGCGCAGCATCCTCGACAGCATCGCCGAGGGCTAAAACGGCCATTCCGGCCGCGCCCGTCTCAACAGCCCAAAACGAAGGCCGCCCATCGCAAAGAAATGGGCGGCCTTCTTATTTGCCAAGTCTCAAAGGGCGAGAGAATCTGCCATTTCCACCCTGTCCCCACATGACAGGCGTGGGTTAGATGACGTAGTCGTAGCCCTCGTTGGGGGCGACGAGCGCATCGAGCGTCACGCCGTCGAGGTAGTCGTTGATGAGCTTGTCCAGATTCTTCCACACGTCGAGCGTGGGGCACTCATCAGATCGCGAGCAACCCTTGCAGTCGCCATCCAGACAGGCGACCGGCGCCAGGCTGCCCTCGGTCAGGCGCAAGATCTCGCCCACCGTGTACTGCTCGGGCGGGCGTGTGAGCACATAGCCGCCGCCCTTGCCGCGCATGCCCGAGAGCATATTGGCGCGCACGAGCGTCGCCAGAATATTCTCGAGGTACTTCTCCGAAATACCCTGACGTGCCGCAATCTCTTTAAGCGGGATGCGACCAGCCGCTTGGTGCTCGGCCAGATCGACCATAACGCGCAGGGCATATCTGCCCTTAGTAGAAACCAACATATATAGTGCTGCCTTTCGGTCTTTTAGTTCGTTGAAATTCTAGCCGAAAAATTGGCTTTGAAAATACCCGTTCCGGTCAAGATGGTTAATCAACTTGCAATAAACTCCTATTTCCTATTGCATTACTAGGCTTTAGTGTCTAGTATGCTTCCCAACAGCAAAACGAACAACCTATAAGGTTTGTGGGTTTAGCTGCTACACACACCGTAAAACCACACGGTATCCAGTCATTTGAACACTTTGGAGGTTCACCATGAGCAATGTTTACACGTCCATCGATCAGCTTATCGGCCACACCCCGCTTCTGGAGCTCACCCACTTTGAGGCCGACGAGGACCTCAAGGCCCGCGTGCTCGTCAAACTGGAATACTTCAACCCCGCCGGGTCCGTTAAAGACCGCGTCGCCAAGAACATGATTGACGAGGCCGAGAAGGCCGGCAAGCTCGTGCGTGGCGGCGACTACACCATCATCGAGCCCACGAGCGGCAACACCGGCGTCGGCATCGCTTCGGTGGCGGCGGCCCGCGGCTACAAGGTGATCATCACCATGCCCGAGACCATGTCCGTCGAGCGCCGCAAGCTTATGCAGGCATACGGCGCACAGCTCGTGCTCACCGACGGCTCCAAAGGCATGAAGGGCGCTATCGCCAAGGCCGAAGAGCTGCAGAAGGAGACCCCCAACAGCATCATCGCCGGCCAGTTTGTAAACCCCGCCAACCCCGCCATCCACAAGGCCACGACCGGCCCCGAGATCTGGGATGACACCGACGGCAAGGTCGACATCTTCGTCGCCGGTGTTGGCACCGGCGGCACCGTGACCGGCGTGGGCGAGTTCCTCAAGGAGCAGAACCCCCAGATTCAAGTCGTCGCCGTCGAGCCCGCCACCTCCCCGGTGCTCTCCAAGGGCCAGGCCGGCCCGCACAAGATCCAGGGTATCGGCGCCGGCTTTGTGCCCGACGTCCTCGATACCCAGGTCTATGACGAGATCATCCCCGTCGAGAACGACGACGCTTTTGCCACCGGCCGCGCCGTGGGCCACAAGGAGGGCGTGCTCGTGGGCATTTCGTCCGGCGCCGCCGTGTGGGCCGCACTGCAGCTGGCCAAGCGCCCCGAGAACGAGGGCAAGACCATCGTGGCGCTGCTCGCCGACACCGGCGAGCGCTACCTGTCCACGGCACTCTTCCAGGACTAGAGCTCTCGTTCTTAGAACGAGTCCAAGGCACGCCGGTCTCCCCTCTCTTCTGGCAGCCTGAGCTCATCCCAACAGGGTGTCCCACAGGACGCCCGAACTTGCTACAATGTCTGCGGCGCGGAACCAGCCTCCCGCGCCGCTTTTCTTTTTTGGCCACATGCCACCAAGGAGAACCTCCCCATGCACAACAAGCGCGTGCTCGTCGCCATGAGCGGCGGCGTCGATTCCAGCGTGACCGCGTATCTGCTCAAAAGTCAGGGTTACGAATGTGTCGGTGCCACCATGCGCCTCACCTGCCCCGCGCCCGATCCCGCCACGGGCATGAGTAAGGTCGACCGCGACATCGCCGATGCAAAGGCCGTCGCCGAGCGCCTGGGGATACCCCATCACGTGCTCGACTTGCAGCAAACCTTCGACCGTAACGTAATCGAGCGCTTTGTGAACGCCTACCAGGAGGGGCTGACGCCCAACCCGTGCATTATCTGCAACCGCCACATTAAGTTTGGCGCGCTGCTCGATGCGGCGCTGGACATGGGCTGCGACTACATCGCCACGGGCCATTACGCCAAAACAAGCCAGGCGGCAGACGGCACCTGGCAGCTACATCGCGGCGAGGACCCCAAAAAGGACCAGAGCTACTTTTTGTATTCGCTTACGCAGGAGCGTCTGGCGCGCACGATTTTTCCGCTAGCAGGCTTGGACAAAGAGCGCGACGTGCGCCGCATAGCCACCGAGCAGGGCTTTGTTAACGCCAAGAAGGCAGAAAGCGAGGACATCTGCTTTATTCCAGACGGTGACTACGCGGGCTATATCGAGCGCCGTTGCGGACATCCCGCTGCACCGGGCGACATTGTGTGGCGCGACGGCAGCGTGGTCGGGCGCCACAACGGCGCGCTGCGCTACACCATCGGCCAGCGCAAGGGCCTGGGCGTCGCGATGGCGCATCCCGTGTATGTGACGGGCGTCGACGCCGCCAACAACACCGTGCATCTGGGCGAGGCCGAGGACCTGACCGCCTCGGCGCTCACGGCCAACGACTGGATTTGGAGCGCCCCTGCCGACCGCATGGGGGCAGAGCTCGATGCCGGCGGCATTCGCGTGGGAGCCAAGTACCGCTACCGTCAAAAGGACCAGGCGGCGACCCTTACACGTGGCGCCGACGGACAAATGCTGCTGACCTTTGACGAGCCGCAACGAGCCATCGCCCCCGGCCAGGCCGTCGTTATATACCGCGGCGACATCGTCCTGGGCGGCGGCACCGTTACGGCAGCCATCAAATAGCCCCATCCCCTTTATAAGTTGCGGTGAAATAGGGACTGTTTAAGCGTTTAAAACCGCCAAACAGTCCCTATTTCACCGCAAGTTAGAGAGGACGGCCTCGGTCGGTACTGCCGTGTCAGCCGAGGCCGCTGCATCGTTAGCGCTGAACGTAGGCGCGAACCAGTTCAAAGGTGTTGCGCACGCCGTCGATGTGGCTGCGCTCGTAGTTGTGGCTCGCGTACACGCCGGGGCCGATCAGACCGTGGCGAATGTCGTAGCCGGCCGAGAGCGTGGCCTCGACGTCAGAACCGTAGTGCGGGTACACGTCGATGGCGTAATCGAGCTCGAGCTCGCGCGCGATGTTGGACAGCGTGGTTACCAGGTCGTAGTTGTAGGGGCCACCCGAATCCTTAGCGCAAATCGAAACCATGCGCTCGGTGCAGCCCAGGTCGTCACCCACACAGCCCATGTCCACGCTGATCATCTCGCGCGTGTCAGCCGGCACAAAGGCGCCGCCGTGACCGACCTCCTCGTACACGGTAAAGAGCAGTGACACCTTGCGCGAGAGCGTCACCTCGCCAGTGGCGACGGCACGCGCCAAGCCCAGCAAAATGGAGGCCGACAGCTTGTCGTCCAAGAAGCGGCTCTTAATGTAGCCACTCTCCGTCACCGTGGTACGCGGATCCATGGCGATGATGTCACCAGTTTGAATGCCCAGCTCAAGCACGTCGTCCTTGCTGTCGACATTCTCGTCGAGCAGGATTTCCATGTTCTTCTCGATGGCCTTGACCGGCTCGTCGGCCACATGCGCCGAAGGCTCGGTATTGAGGACCACGCCCGTGTACACATTGCCGTCACGCGTGTAGACGGTGCAGTTCTCGCCATCGGCCGTAGACCACTGATGCCCGCCGAGCGTCGTGGGGCGCAGGCGACCATTGTCCTTAATGGAACGCACCATGGCGCCCAGGGTATCGACATGGCTCGCCAACACGAGCGGCTCACCCTCGCCACCAAGCTCAACGAGCACGTTACCCTTATTAGAACGCTCAGGCCCAAACCCCATATCGCGCAGGGTCTCCATCAGATAATCAGTAGCCGCACGAGTAAACCCCGTAGGCGAAGCAATCGAGGTAAGCGCCTTCAACTGGTCAGTAATATAGGAGAGCGTAGAATCCATCTTGGACACCAAAGTCACCCTTTCATATCGAATTAAACCCACAGCAACAATACCACCGCGAACCATCTTTTTACCCAGCGAGATGACCCATCGAGCTCTTCCGAACAGCGCCCGCCACGACAACGAGCCGGCGGGCCCCGCCCGTTAGCCCCAGAATCTTTCCGCAGGACAGAAGGAGGCCCCGCCGCACGTAGTGTGCAGCGGGGCCTCCGACATGTCCGAGGACGATTCTGGGGCTAACGGGCGGGGCCCGCCGAACCAGGTTAAGCAGCCGGGCAGATCTTCTTGAAGAGCTCGATGACGTCGTCGAGCGTCGCCTCGCGCGGGTTGCCCGGGAAGCAGGCGTCGGCCATGGCGTCCTTGGCCAGGACCTCGATCTCGTCAGCCTTCATGGCCTCGCAGACGTGCGGGATGTTCACGTCGGCGGAAAGCTGCTTGACGGCGGCGATAGCGGCGTCAGCAGCCTCGTCGGTGCTCATGCCCGTGGTGTCAACGCCCATGGCGACAGCAACCTTGGCCAGGCGCTCAGCGCAAACCGGCTTGTTGAACTCCATGGCAATCGGCAGCAGCATGGCGCAGGCGACGCCGTGCGGGGTGTCGTAGTGAGCGGACAGGGTGTGAGCCATGGCGTGGTCGATGCCCAGGCCAACATTGGAGAAGCCCATGCCGGCGACATACTGGCCAAGAGCCATGCCCTCGCGGCCGGAGCCGGGCTGACCGGACTTGGCCTCGGCAACGGAGTCGCGTAGGTTCTCGCTGATCAGCTTAATGGCCTCAAAGTGGAACATGTCGGAGAGCTCCCAGGCACCCTTGGTGGTGTAGCCCTCGATGGCGTGGGTCAGAGCGTCCATGCCGGTGGAAGCGGTCAGGCCGGCAGGCATGGAGGCCATCATGTCGGGGTCGACGACGGCGACCTCGGGGGCGTCGTTGGTGTCGACGCACACGAACTTGCGGACCTTCTCGGGGTCGGTGATGACGTAGTTGATGGTCACCTCAGCAGCGGTACCGGCGGTCGTCGGCACGGCGATGGTGAACACGGCGTGGTTCTTAGTCGGAGCAACGCCCTCGAGGCTGCGGACATCGGCAAACTCGGGGTTGTTGATGATGATGCCGATGGCCTTAGCGGTATCCATGGAGGAGCCGCCGCCGATGGTCACGATTGCGTCAGCCTCGGCGGCCTTGAAGGCCTCGACGCCGTCCTTGACGTTCTGGATAGTGGGGTTGGGCTTGATCTCGGAGTAGAGGCTCCAAGCGATGCCGGCGGCGTCGAGCTCGTCGGTCACCTTAGCGGTAACGCCAAACTTGACCAGATCGGGGTCGGAGCAGACGAAGATCTTCTTGTAGCCGCGACGCTGGAGCTCGCCGGGGATCTCCTTGATGGCGCCGGAACCATGATAAGAAATGGTGTTGAGAACGAAACGATTAGCCATTGATAGCCTCCCATCGTGTGCGGGGCATCCATTACGCCCCACGCTATGAGTCCCATCCTAACGCTTTTGAAACAAAAAACACGCGAGAACATCAAAAGTGTTAAAGCGTTTCAACATAATAACGGAGCCCCAGCCCTTCCCTCCCGACTGCAGCGAAGGCTAGATTATAGGAGCAATTGCCCAAAGAATACGACCAACTCAGTCTATAAATTGTTCTGTTTTAGCAATATATGTTTGACAATACGTTTATAAAAGGATACTTTATAGTAATTAATATGCATGCAGCAAATAGTGTCATTCATTTTGTTAGAAATTGCCCATGCGGTTATTGCAGCTGCATGTACTGCAACGTACAGCGTAATTCTCCGCACGAAGCAGAAGACGGTTCCAATTCGATCGAGGCGATGACGCGTGATGGCTACTGGTCCTAAATCGAGCAAGACGGCTACAAACGAATATCGAATCTCAATTGAAGGTAACCCTTATCCGCATGCTCTGGCTCTCGTCAACCCAGCGGGAGACAACCTCAACATCAAAAGACATGGGTTCACGGGTCCACTAGGACAGCTATTGAGTCTTAAATACACCGTTTATGACGATGCAAATGAAAAGCTCTTTACTGTCGTCGACGGTGGTTTTAGTAACATGCCCAGGGTTGCGCTCATCATCGAACACAAGGAAGTTGCGGTGTTCGATTATGGCCTAAACAGACTTGAGATGAAGTGCGTAACGAACATACCGAATTACACAATAAAAGGTAACTTCCTATTTGGAGATTACGATATATTCAGTCAACGGGAAGTGAAGCTATCTTCAGTTATCGTCCTTCAATGTGATAAACAATCGTGCTTTAACATACAGGTTTTGGATAAAGCCGAATTAGCCGCCGCAATTGGAATACCCACAGCCATTGCCCTTCTTAGGGCTCGGATTGAAGAGCATCTCGAATAAATCGCAAAAAGCAGTTCGTAACAACATTCAGGAGCTAGATAGTTTTTCTGGCTCCTGAATGTTGTTACGAACATGCACCTTAGCGCTTAAGACTCGTGGTCTGCCAGTCAGCTACGATGCGGGCCCATTTCCTGTGCAAGTCGCGTTCGCGATCGATAAACATGATGGCAAACGCGATAAACAGCAGCATGCTCGCCACCGCAATGGCGTGCAGCCCCATGCGCTCGATGCACCAGTTGCCCAGCACGGCGCCAAACACAAAGGTGAAGATCACGCCAAAGTACAGTGCGCCGTTTTCCAAAAAGCCGCGCTTGTGGGTGATGATATAGTCGTCCACGTTTTGCAGGGCGTTGCGCAAGTTGCCGATGCACATGGTCGTAGCGATGCCGTGACCGTGGATCTTGCGGAAGCTCTCGACCTGCATACCGCAAGCAAACGAGGTAAGGCAGTTGGCGAGCAGGTTGAAATCGCCACCGGGGATAAAGCTCACGCCCAGCAAGATGACGGCTTCAAAGAACACCGTCACCTGGCGCCAGTGAATCACACTGCCAAACCGCTCGTGAACCAGGTCGGCAAGCATAATGCCCACGGCAAACGACACCACGGGAAAGAAATAGCGTCCCGCCAGAGCCCAGTTGCCCTCCGAGATGCTCACGCCCACCAGCAGGATGTTGCCCGTCTGCGCGTTGGCGAAAACATGGTCGCGCCCAATGTACGAATACACATCCATAAAGCCACCGGCGAGCGCTAAGATGATGCCCAGCTCAATAGACTCCGATATCTGTTTGGCACGCTGCATCGTCGTGCATCCTCCTTGTTGACGACCCTCTCGTGCGTTGGCGGAGACATAGCCGCCGTTCATACTGTAACCCATTGACAACATGGCGTGTGCGCGAGACGGGTTCTCCAACGCGCAGATACACAGTCTGGAAACAAACGGCGGGCGCGGCACCGACACCCGAGACCTCGTGTACTCCACCAGTCTTTTTAGCCCCGTCCCAAAAAGACTGGTTACAATTACGTGCAGCATACAAACACCGGGAGGGATCGTGGCAAAAAAGCCCCAGCACGCTCAGAACAACCAGCGCAGTCAGCAGGGCAAACAGGGCCAGCAGCGAAAGCGCGGCGGTAAGGCACAGGCCACAACCGTCAAGGCGACACCCGTCCGCCCCTGGCGTCCGGGCCGCGACAAGTTCCTCCCCGTCAGCCGCGCCGATATGGACGCGCGCGGCTGGGACCAGTGCGACTTTGTCTACATCTGCGGCGACGCCTACGTGGACCACCCTAGCTTTGGCATGGCCATCATCAGCCGCGTCCTCGACGCGCACGGCTACAAAGTGGGCATTATCTGTCAGCCCAACTGGACCGACCCCGCCAGCATCACGGTGCTTGGCGAGCCACGCCTGGGCTTTCTCGTCAGCGCCGGCAACATGGACTCCATGGTCAACCACTATTCGGTGACCAAGCATCGCCGCCACACCGACGCCTATACCCCTGGTGGCGAGGAGGGTCACCGCCCCAACCGCGCCGTCACGGTCTACGGCAACCTCATCCGCCAAACGTTCAAGGACGCCCCCATTATCATCGGCGGCATCGAGGCGAGCCTGCGTCGTCTGGCCCACTACGACTACTGGCAGGACAAGCTCAAGCGCTCGGTACTGCTCGACTCGGGCGCCGACATCCTCATCTACGGCATGGGCGAGCACGCGATTGTCGAGATCGCCGACGCGCTCGACGCGGGACTGCCCGTCGATCAGATCACCTACATCAACGGCACCGTCTACCGCACCAGCTCGCTCGACGAGGTCTACGACTACGACCTGCTGCCCAGCTGGGACGACCTTGCCGCCGACAAGCTCAACTACGCGCGCAGCTTTAACGTGCAGCAGCAGAATATGGACCCCATCACCGGTCATCGCCTGGTAGAGCCCTATCCCAACAGCGTCTATGTGGTGCAGAACCCGCCATCGGCAACACTCACCACCGACGAGATGGACGAGGTCGCCGAGCTCCCCTACGCCCGCGATTGGCATCCCGACTACGACGCGGCGGGCGGCGTACCGGCCTTTGCCGAGATCAAGTTTTCGATCAGCTCCAACCGCGGGTGCTTTGGCGAGTGCTCGTTTTGCGCGCTCACCTTCCACCAGGGCCGCGTGCTGCAGATGCGCAGCCACGATTCGATCATGCGCGAGGCCGAGCTGCTCACGCGCGATCCCGAGTTTAAGGGCTACATCAACGACGTGGGCGGACCGACGGCTAACTTTAGCCGCCCTGCCTGCGACAAACAGCTCAAGCATGGCGTGTGCAAGAACAAGCGCTGCCTGTGGCCGAGTGTGTGCAAGAACATGGTGGTCGACGAGAGCGGCTACACACAGTTGCTGCGCGATCTGCGCCAGCTGCCGGGCGTCAAGAAGGTCTTCGTCCGCAGCGGCATCCGCTTTGACTACACCATGGCCGACGCCTCGGACGAGTTTTTGCGCGAGCTGCTGGAGCACCATGTCTCGGGCCAGCTGCGCGTAGCGCCCGAGCATGTGAGCGACGCGGTGCTCTCCGTGATGGGCAAACCGAGCCGCGCCGTCTACGACGCGTTCTGCCGTAAATTTGAACGCCTGAACCGCAAATACGGACTCAAGCAGTACGTGGTGCCGTATCTGATCTCGAGCCACCCCGGCTCGACCATGAAGGAAGCTGTGGACCTTGCCGAGGCCGTGCGCGACATGGGCTACATGCCCGAGCAGGTGCAGGACTTCTACCCCACCCCGTCCACCATGTCGACCTGCATGTACTACACCGGCGTGGACCCACGCACCATGCAGCCGATCTACGTGGCACGCGACCCGCACGAGAAGGCTATGCAGCGCGCGCTCATCCAATATCGCAAGCCCGAGAACTACAAGCTCGTGCGCGAGGCACTGGAAAAGGCTGGCCGTCGCGATCTGATCGGCTACACCAAGCATTGCCTGATTCGCCCCGTGCCCCCGCGCCCGGGCGAGACATCGGCCAGCGGCGGACACGGCACTGGCAAGAAGGGCGGCAAACCGCATGGTGGCGGCGCTGGCAAGGGGCCCAAGGGCAGCAAGGGGCACGGCGGCATGTCGCGCGCACAGAACACTGCCGGGCGCAATCGCGCGGCCCAGGGACGACAGGGCGCCAACGGCGGCGGACGTCGCAACTAGGGCAGCGGTGCGCTCGCTGCGTCCATCCCACACGCGCGGCGCAGCGACCGCATTGCCTCAACGAGGATGACGCCGGCGATGGCGACCGTAATTGCCACGTCGAACGGCGTGTTCACAAACCAGAGCAACGTCATGAGATACGACCCGGCATTAAAAGCAAAGTGCAGCAGAATCGTGTAGCGGAGCTTTCCGGTGGTCACGAGCACCCAACCAAAGATGAGGCCGGCGGCGCCCGCGTAGCAACCCTGCACCCAGTTCATATGCATAAAACCGAAGATTGCCGCCTGCAGCACAATCGCCGCGGTGATACCCCACGTGCTCGGGGCCGCCCAGGGCACCATGGCGGCGTCCTGCGCACCCGCACGACGCCGGCGCTTCCAAAGTGGGCGGCACTGCGGATTAAACGCTCGGAGCGAAAACTCAAAAATAATGCCGCGTACCAGCAGCTCTTCACAAAATGGGGCGCCGAGCACCGTGGTCAGGACGGCGAGATAGCTGGTGTCGCCCATGCCTGTTTCCTCGACAAGCTCGCTGTAGTCGGCCGCGGCCTCGGGCAACAGCGACAGCACGGCGTCGGTCACGTAGCCAACGACCACCTGCAGGGCCAGGCCAATCACGATAACGCAGGCGATTCGCTTCCACGCCCCACGCGCTCCCCCGCCAAGCGGACGCTCGCCCTGCCAGCGCGCCATAAACGAACGCGGCCACAGATAACGCCACCACAGCAGCGCCATTAAAAACGATGCCGTCTGCGCGACGGCCTGAAGCAATTGAATATCGAGGTCGTCAATCGAAAAGCCCATGAACACCGACGCGACACCCAGAACAGAAAACAAAACCACGCTCAGGGCGATATCGGCAGCGACGACGCCAAAACAGGCAAGCGCCCAAATCATCGCATTGAGCATGCCAACCTCCTCAAAACCCGGCACTTAGGGACGTTCCTTAACTGCCGGCAGAAAAGGAACGTCCCCAAATGCCGGCAGTTTGGGACAGTCATTGTTGATGAGAATCGGGCGAAATGCCAAAAGCCCCGTTCGGCGAGATGTCGAACGGGAAGGTGCCACAGCGATTGAACGCGGCAATGAACATGCGGATGGCGTTGGACGGCGTGGTGCCCACGAGCTGAGTTGCCGCCGCGAAGGCTGCCTTCTCCTCGGGCAAGACCTTCGCGACTACGGGGGTCATGTGTTCTGCCATGGCGCTTCCTTTTTGAAACGACGGTAGTGCGGATAGATGCGGGCCACGCGGCTGGGCGACGGGCTGTGAAGGCAACCCGATTGGCCCGCATCTGGAGTTTGTTTCTGCGGCGTTGGTATTACTTGGTATTTCTTGGTATTCCTAAGTATTACCCCGCAGATAGAATACCACATCCGACCCCATGGGGACGGAGGAAAACGGATCATTTTGTTGCTGAATTAGTATTTAGAGCGTGATGATGTCCGAGATATCGAGGGCCTGAGCGTCGGCGGCATCGTGCGTGGCAAGCAGGAGCATGCGACCGTCGAGCAAGTCGAGCACGACCTCGGCGCATGCGTCGCGCGCAACGGTATCTAGACCGGTAAAGGGCTCGTCCAGAATCACCGCGTCGCCCGGGCACAGCAGGGCTCGAGCGATCTCGACGCGACGGCGCTGCCCGCCCGAAAGCTCGGCCACGCGAGCATGCACATCGACCCCCGGCACCAGCAAGCGCAACAGGGCCGCAGCACTCGAGGCGTCCACGCGTGCATCGGCGCACACCAGCGCGTTATCCAGCGCCGAGGCGGACTCGACCAAGCGCGCGTCCTGAAACACCATCGAGCACGGCGCGCACTCCCCCGCTGCCAACGAAAGCAGCGTCGACTTGCCCATGCCCGAGGCGCCCATCACACAGATACGCCCACCCGCGGGCACGTTGAGCACCAGTCCGTCGAGCGCCGGCGCCCAGGGCGCGCGATCGCCCACGGCAAGCGCAAGCTCCGCTGCAGCGCCATCGCCCGCAGCCCTCGCACGCCTGCGCAGCCCATGCCCATGCGCCCGCACGGCCGCACCCCACGCCACGGGCCCCGAAACCCGCAGCAGCCACACCAGCACGCGCTCGCACGCCCATGAGGCGGCAACGACCAGCACGGTCCACGCCAGCAGATCAGCCGTCTCAATCAAAAGCTTCGCCTGATAGATGCGCTCACCCACGGTGCCCACCGCCATGCCGATCAGCTCGGCTGCCACGCCGGCCTTCCAGCTCATGCCAATCACGGCTCGGGCACAAGAAAGCACAAACGGCAGGACTTCGCGCCAGGTATGGGCGCAAAACAGTCGCCAGCCGCGCACGCCATGCAGACGGAACATCTGCTCCAGTGGCTTATCCACCTGCGACAAGCCTTCGACCAGTGAGAAATATACGCCCGGCAGCGCCATCAAAAAGACCGCCGCGATGCTCACACGTGCCGACCCCAACCAAATAAGCAGCAGGACCACCACGCAGGCAACCGGCGTCGCCTTAACAAACGAAAGCGCCGGCGCCACCAAGCGGGCAAACGCCCGCGACCGTACAGAAATCCCGGCCAACAAACCGCCGCATACCGCGGCAAGCGCCAGCCCGCCCAGTATCCGCGCGCCCGAGCCCGCCAGAATCGCCCACGTGCCGGCATCGCATATCAGGCGCAGCAGCGCCAAGGCAACAGCACCCGGCCCCGGCAAAATCAGCGGCTGCGCCACCAGCGCCGCCACCAGCACCCACACAGCAAGCCAAAAGGCGGCGACGGCACCTGCTGCCGACACCGCCTTCATACGCTCTGCCATTTGTCGAGCAAACGCACGCACGGGCTACTCCATGTAGTAGAAATCATCGGCCGGGAGCTTGCCGCCCACGGCGCTCGCGTCCGCATCGGCCAGCACCTGCAGGTACCCACAGAGCGCCGCCTTCATATCCTTGCCCGTCTGGCAGACAAGCATGCACCCGGGAATCGCCTTCTCGGCGATCTTGGCGTTGTCCACGATGCCGGCATCGACCACGGCCTGCGCCCAGTCTGCCGGCGCCGCATTGACAGCCTTAACGCTCGCCGCATGGCAGCTCAAGAACTCCGCAACGGCCTCGGGATGCTCCTCGGCAAAGGCACGGCGCACCACGGTCGCGCCCGTCAGCAAACGGGAGCCCGTGTCACCCGCGAGCTCGTCCCACACATCGGTCAGGCTCACCGGTGCCGACAGCTTGCCCTCGCTCTTGGCGATGGCAGCGGTCTTGAATGGCTCCGGCAGCACGCCCACGGCGGACGGGTCGGCAAGCAGGGCCGACAGCACCTCGGTGGGTTCGCTCTTAAACTCAAGCGCCACCTGGCCGGTCAGGCCCGCGCGCTCCAGCAGGTAGTTCATGACGTACTCCGGCGTGGTGCCCTTGCCCGTCATGTAGACGGTATGGCCCGCCAGATCGCCAAACGAGGCCACACTCGCGTCGCCCGTCACAACGTTCAGCACGCCCAGCGTGTTGATGTCGATGACCTGCACCGCGCCCTCGGTCTTGTTGTAGAGCACGCTCGCCACGTTGGCCGGCACCAGGGCAATGTCGACATCACCCTGAATGACCTTGGGCACAATCTCGTCGGCGGCAGTGTTGATCGCAAAGTCGAACTCGTTGTCCGTCTCGCCGTTTGCGGCCTGGTCCATAAACTGCACCAGGCCAATCGAGGTCGGTCCCTTGAGCGAGGCGACGTGCACCTCGACCGACTCTGCAGCAGCACCGGCGCCGTCCGCGGCAGCCGAGCCCGCGGTGGACCCGGCACCGGCAGCCCCGCCGCCACAGCCCGCGAGCACAAGCGACAGGGCGCCCACGGCGAGCGCCGAGGCAAACCCCCGGCGCGACATCTCAAAATCAAACGCGCGCATCGTTAGCACATCCCTCCGTTAGGCATCGTCCAGGCGTGGTGGTCAGTGTGCAGCAACTCCTCGGCCAGCGGCGAGAGCGGCGCGCCCAAGAACTCGCGATAGCATGCCTGAACATCGGGATTCTCGTGCGAGAAGCGAATGTCCGCTGCCGCATCGAGGCCCCAAAGAACCTGGCCACGCTCTGCCGCCAGCTCGCAGCCGTCATGGATGGGCTGGCCACCGCCACCGACGCAGCCGCCCGGACACGCCATGACCTCGACGAAGTCATAGCTCGCACGGCCGTCGCGAATCGCATCGAGCAGGCGGGCGGCGTTGCCCAGCCCGTGCGCCACGGCGACGCGCACCTTGGTGCCATCGATATCGGCCATGGCTTCCTTCCAACCGTCGAGCCCACGCATCTCGGTAAAGAAGTCGGCATCGGGATTCTTGCCCGTCACCAGGTAATATGCCGAGCGCACGGCGGCCTCCATCACGCCGCCCGTGGCGCCAAAGATCACACCCGCGCCCGTGCCAAAGCCCAGCGGCGTATCGAGCGGCTCCTCGACCAGCGTGCCGACGCTCACGTGGCTTGCGCGGATCATGCGTACCATCTCGCGCACCGTCAGCGCAACGTCCACGTCGGGCGCGCCGTCCTCGCCCACCATGCTCGGCAGCGCGCACTCGGCCTTTTTGGCGGTGCACGGCATCACGGACACCACAAACAGGCGCTCGGGCTCCACGCCCAGAACCTTGGCGTAATAAGTCTTGGCGACAGCGCCAAACATCTGCTGCGGCGACTTGGACGTGGACAGGCTGTCAACAAACTCCGGATAGCGCGCCTTCACAAAGCGCACCCAGCCCGGGCAGCAGCTCGTGAACATGGGCCAGCCGCGGCTGTCGCCCTCGCCCTTGGCGGCCTTACTCAGGCGCTCGAGCAGCTCGGAGCCCTCCTCCATAATGGTGAGGTCGGCCGAGAAATCGGTGTCGAACACGTACTCAAAGCCCACGCGGCGCAATGCGCAGGCCAGGCGCTCAACGGTGGCCTGCTCGCGCGGAATGCCGAGCTCCTCGCCCCAAGCGGTGCGCACGGCTGGCGCGATCTGCACCAGCACGATCTTATCGGGATCGGCGAGGGCATCGAACACGGTCTCGGTATCGTCGCGCTCGCGCAGCGCGCCCGTGGGGCAATGCGTGATGCACTGGCCGCATGCGACGCAGTCGGTCTTGCCGATCGGCGCGCGCCCGCGGGTGCCCACGGCGGTGTGCGTGGCGCGGTTGGTCAGGTCCCAAATCCCCAAGCCCTGGACGCTCTCGCACACCTTGATGCAGCGCATGCATTTAATGCACTTGTCGTTGTCGCGGATGATGGGAAAGTCGAAGTCCCATCCCTCACCCGCCAGATGCTTCTGGTAGGGCAGATAGAAAATGCCCAGGTCGTTGGCGATGGCCTGCAGGTTGCAGTTGCCGCTGCGCACGCAGCTCGCGCACTGCGCGTCGTGCTGCGACAGGAGCAGCTGAACGTTGGTGCGACGGGCCTCGCGCGCCTTGGGGCTGTTGGTGTGGACCACCATGCCGTCGAGCACGTAGTTGTTGCAGGCGGCAACCAGCTGGTCGCAGCCCTCAACCTCGACCACGCACACGCGGCAGCCGCCGATCTCGTTTAGATCGCGCAGATAGCACAGGGTGGGAATCTGGATGCCGACGGACTTGGCTGCGTCCAGGATCGTGGTGTGCTCGGGCACCACGACCTCGCAGTTATCGATAGTGAGCTTGACCATGTTGTGCGCTCCGTTTTCGGTGTTGTCGCTGACAGTGGTTTTGTTGGGCTCTACCATTCCAGGTTCCTCCCTCCGCGGAACGCGCCAAAGCCAAAGTGGTCGCAACGCAGGCAGCGGCTTGCCTCCTGGCGTGCCTCCTGCTCGGTAAGGCCCTGCTCGACCAGATTCCAATCGTGGATGCGCTCGCCGGCCTCGCGCTCGCCCAGCTCGCAGCGGCCGCACTCGTGCTTACCCTTAAACTGGACGGTCGGCAGTTCGACCTCGAGTTTGATCTTGTGATCAAAGCCCAGGTAGCGGTCGATGTTTGCCGAGGCCACACGGCCAGCGTTGATGGCGCGGATGACGGTGGCGGGGCCGGTCTGGCAGTCGCCGCCGCTAAAGAGACCATCAAAGTTGGGCACGGCGCCGTCCGAATCGGTGACGACGCGACCCCACTTGCAGGCAATGCCCATCTCCTCAAACGGCTTGTAATCGATGTCCTGGCCAATGGCCACGAACACGCGCTCGCAGGGAATGACGCGCTCGGGTGTGGCGGCGGCACGCGGGGCCGGACGCCCACGACGGGGCTCGCCGATGATCTGCGGCTGCACGCGCAGGCCACTCGCGCGACCCTCCTCACCCGTCTCGATAGCGAGCGGTGCCGTCAGCTCCAGTACCTCGCAGCCCTCGGCCTGGGCGCCGGCAATCTCGGCGTCCTGGGCCGTCATATCGCAGATGCGACGGCGGTAGACGATGCTCACTTTTTCGGCACCGCAGCGCACGGCAGAGCGTGCCACGTCCATGGCCACATTGCCGCCACCGATGACGCACACGCGCTGGCCGCTCAGGTCGGGCAGCTCATCGTCGCCGATGGCACGCAGCATCTTGACGGCCGACTCCACGCCGAGCGCCTCTTCGCCCGGAAGGCCGAGCTTCTTATCGCTGTGGGCGCCAATGGCCAGGTAGACGGCATCGAACTCGTCGCGCAGACGGGCAAGCTCCTCGCCGTTGACGGAGTGGTCGAGCTCCACATCGATGCCGGCGCTCAAGATCCAGTCGATCTCGGCCTGCAGGCGCTCGCGCGGCAGACGGTAGCTGGGAATGCCGTAGCGCAGCATCCCGCCCAAGTGGTGGCGCTGCTCAAAGATGGTCACCTTATGGCCCATCACGGCCAGGTAGTAGGCGCAGGAAAGACCGGCCGGGCCGCCGCCAATCACGGCGATGCGCTTGCCGGTGTTGTCGGCCACGCTGGGCTTGTAATCGTTGAGGTCGCTGTGCTCAACGGCAAAACGCTTGAGGGCCAGGATATTCATGGGATCGTCGACCATGCCGCGGCGGCAGTGCATCTCGCAGGGATGCTCGCACACCAGGCCGCAGACGAGCGGCAGCGGATTGTTCTTGCGGATGACCTTGACGGCGTCGGCATAGCGGCCAGCCTCGACCAGCGAGATGTACCCGGGAATGTCGACGTGCGCCGGGCAGCCCGAAACGCACGGGACGCGCGCCTCGCGGTCAAAGCCGCAGGAGTGCTCGCGAATGTGGTGCTCAAAATCGTCGCGGAAACCGCGGATAGCCGTAAGCGCCATGGCGCCGGCTTCGTAGCCGATGGCGCAGTCGCTCGAAAGGTAAATGGTGTGGGCCGTGCGCTCGATCAGGTTGAGCGTGGACTCGTCGGCGCGCCCTTCGAGCACATCGGCGAGCAGGTCGCTCAGCGCGCTCAGGCCCACACGGCAGGGCGTGCACTTGCCGCAGCTCTGGGTGGAGCACAGATTGACGAGCGCTGCCGTAAACTCAACGGGACACGGGGCGAGCGAACTCACCGCCAGACGACGTCCGAGCGCATCGTGCAGGTCGTCCATGACGGCCTGAGCGTGGCTGCGTTCCATTACGTGCAGTCGAGCCATAAGATCCCCTCTCACATGGCAGCCCGGAGGCGAGGCCGGGCGAAGTTGCTACACGCACAACACTGACCTATAAAATTGTTTGGCAGCGACACGGTTCGGCAGGCGGTATGAAACGTCGTCCTTAGCGGTGAAAACGAACATTTCCGCAGATAAATGCCATATTTGATAAAACGCGTTACCAAATGACAATGCCCCGTCCACGCAAATACGTGAACGGGGCATTGCTCCAGGTATGCGGTCAGCGACCCTGTTGCTTTTACTTAAGCTCGGGCCAGAAGTCCTTGTTGGCCTCGATCATGTCGTCGAGAACTTCCTTGGCAACCTTCATCGAAGGCACGGTCTTGTTGAGCGTAAAGGCCTTGAGCGCCTTCTCGTACGAGCCCTCGATCGTGGCCTCGACCACGAGCTTCTCGGAGTTCAGCTGCTGCATCATGAGGCCCTGCTGGAACAGCGGAATGTTGTCGCGGCTGATGACCTCGGGGCCGTTCTTGCCAATGTAGGCAGGCAGCTCGACCATAGCGTCGTAGGGCATGTTGGGGATAGCGCCCTTGTTCTCGCAAATGACCAGGAAGCGCTGCTTGGTGTCGTTCTTCAGAGCGATAGCCAGGTCGGCAATCCAGTCGCCGTGGCTGCCCGCATAGAACGTGCTCTCGTCGATCTCGCCGGTCTTCTCGTAGTGGTCGATGCCGTCGAAGAGGTTCTTCTCGCGCGTCTCCTCGACCTCGTTAGCACGGGTGCGCTCGGGGTTGGAATGCTCGACGAACTCCTTCTGCTGCAGGTAGTAGTTCAGATAGGTGTTGGGCAGGTACTCCGGGAAGCACTCCATGATCTCGTACTCGCCCTTCCAGACGTAGTACCAGCTGCCCTTGGTGTGGCGGTTCTGCTCGGGGTGCTCGTCGGTGGCCTCCTCGGGCTTCTTGGACATCAGCGAGCTCATGCCCTTGAGGTACGAATCGGGCAGCAGAATCTCATGCTCCTTGATGTACTCGCGCAGCTGCGGGAGCACCTCCTCGCCCTTGTGGCGGATCGAGGTGAACCAACCAAAGTGGTTGAGACCAAAGTAATCGTACTCGACATCCTTCTTGTCGATATCGAGCGCGGCGCAAACCACGTCGATGATCGCGATCGGCATGTCGCAGATGTTGATGATGCGAGCGTTGGGGCGCAGGACGCGGCAGCCCTCGGAGACGATGGCGGCAGGGTTGGAGTAGTTAAGAATCCAGTAGTCCTTCTTGGCATACTTCTCAACGTCGTCAATCAGCTCGACCATGGGGAAGATGGTGCGCATGCCGTAGGCAAGGCCGCCGCAACCGCAGGTCTCCTGACCCACGCAACCGTGACGCAGCGGAATCTTCTCGTCCTGCTCGCGCATGGCATAGCCGCCCACGCGCATCTGGGCAAACACGAAGCTCGCGTCCGTAAAGGCAGTCTCCTTGTCGGTGGTCACCGTGAGCTTGATGTCCAGGCCAAGGTCCTCGTGCAAAATCCAGTCCACGAGCACGCCGATCTTGCGCTGGCGCTCCTCGTTGATGTCGTACAGACGAATCTCGTCAACGTCGAGCTCGTCCTTGCGCAGAGCGATGGACTTGACGATGCCGGGGGTAAAGGTGGATCCGCCACCACACAGAGTAATGATCATTGTTTACTGCTCCTTCTCAATTGCGTTTTCGACCTTGTCGCGCATCTCGGCGACCTTCATGCCAAAGATGATCTGGATATTATTGCCGTTGCGGTTGATGCCGCTGTTGGGCACGTGGTTGATGAGGTCCTCATTGATGAGGTCCGGGTTCTTAACGTTCACGCGGAGACGCGTAAAGCAGTTCTCGAGCTCCTCGATGTTGTCCTTGCCACCAAGACCTGCGACCAGGTCGGCAATACCTGCATCGACGCCCTCTGCGGGGGCCGCGGCAACAGCGCCCTGCTTCACCGCGACAGACGCGGCGGCCTCGCCCTCGGCAACGGACTCAGCAAGCTCGGACTCTTCCTCGCGACCAGGCGTGTGGAGGTTGAGCTTCTTAATAAGGAAGGTGAAGAGGAAGAAGTACAGAGCGGCGTTGACGACTCCAAGCACCAGCATAACCGGCCAGTTGGTCTTGTCGACACCGAGGACCAGGTTGGAAACCACGATGTTGATGATGCCGCCTGCAGTCGAAGCGGGCACGGAGAGGACCTTGAGCAGAACCAGGAAGATGCCGGAAAGAATCGAGTGAACGACAAAGAGCACGGGAGCGGCAAAGACAAAGAGGAAGTCCATGGGCTCGGTCACGCAGGAGAGCACGGCGGTGATGATCAGCGGGATGATAACGGCCTTGGTCTTATCCTTGTTCCCCTTGTAAGCGGTGAAGATAAAGGCGAGACCGATACCGATGTAGGGCCACAGGTTGTTGAAGGTGTAGCTGTTGAAGTAGGTGCTATCGGAGAAGGGCTGGCCCGTCATCGCCATCTCGGCAACACGGATGGGATAGGCGCCGGCGATAACCTGATCACCCAGCGTAAGGGTGCCGCCCACATCGGAGAACTGGAACGGGGTGTAGATGAGGTGGTGCAGGCCGGTGGGAACGAGCAGCTTGTTGAGCATGCCGTAGATAAACAGACCGATGTTGCCCGACTCCTTAATGATGCCGGCAACGGAGGAGATGGCGCCCTGAACCGGAGGCCAAACGATGCAGAAGCCAGCACCCATGATCCAGGAAATGATGATCATGATCAGGAACGGAAAACGAACGCCCGAGAACATCGAAAGGGCAATGGGGAACTGCTTGTTCGAGTACTTGTTGAACACGGCACCGGTGATGCAACCAAGAATGATGCCGCCAAACACGCCGGTATCGAGCACCTGAATGCCCATAACGGTGCTCTGGCCGGTTCCGGTAAGACCGAGCATGCCGCTCGCTTCGGCAAGAGAGCCGGTGGCGTTGAGCACGATGTTGTTAGCCTGCAGGAACAGGAAGAACGACATCAGGGCAATCAGCGAAGCATGGCCCTTGTTCTTCTTTGCCATGGCGCCGGCGATGCCCACGCAGAACAGAATCGAGAGGTTGTTGATGATAAACATCAGCGACTGATAGACAACGGCGCCCACAAGCTGGAACGGACCGGAGCCCAGCACAGGGATCACGGCGCAGATGGTCTTGTTGGTCAGAATGATGCCCACGATGAGCAGGATGCCGGCAACCGAGAGATACATCATCGGCTGAACGATCGACTTCGCGAACACCTCCAACGGCGCTTTGAAATTGAACTTCTTTTTTGCGGTCATAGCGGTACTCCCCTTCCTTTTCCGCAAATTGAGATAGCTGTGCCCTGGACAAGACCGCAAGCCTTGCCTTATATCAATCGATGTATGGGCACGTTATGCCTAGAGACCAGGTTCTCCAAGCAGGTTAACAATGTGATATGCGAGATAGCTCTTCTCGGCATCGGTAACGACAACGTTATAGGTAGACGCTAAGTGGGCGGCAATTGACTCCGCACACGAGAACGCCCTCGGATACGTCGTTTCATCGATACGGAACAGCGCGTCGCCATTGACCTGCCCCGCCGCGGGATCGAGCGCTCGCTGCGCAAAAAACTGCAGATGGCGAACGAAACGCTCGTACGGCAACGAGGTGACGTCAAGGGTCGTGGCATAGTGCTCGGAAACAATCGCGAGCACGTCGCGAACAAGCTGGACCGAAACAATCAGACGGTCAGAGCGCTGCGGCATGGTGGCGTTGACGATATGCAGCGTAATAAAACCCTGCTCTTCTTCGCTCATCTGGATGCCCATATACTCCTTGATAATCTGCAGCGCACGGCCCGCAAGCGCATACTCCTTGCGATAGAACTGCTGGATCTCGAGCAGCAACGGATTCTCACAGGGAACGCCCTTGCGCTCGCGCTCGAGGGCGAGGCTGATATGGTCTGCGAGAGCAATGAGAATCTTGTCGTTGATATCGACATTGAGCTCTCGACGAAGCATCTGAACGATGTCCTCGGCAATCACGAGGTTGACGGTGGGGATGGACTCTAAAAGATGTGCCAAGCGGTCAATCGTACGCGAATCCCGAGAAGTGCCCTCCTGCAGCGCATAGGTCTTTTCGACCGATGCGTCATCGATAGCGTCGCCGGCATGACGGCCAAAGCAGAGGCCTCGACCGATGACAATGAGCTCGGAGCCATCGTCCGAAGTGACCATTGCGACGTTATTGTTGAAAACTCGCTTGATAACCACGGTACCCACCACAAGAATTTACTCGGAAAGCCAGACGACAGGCTCTTTAACAGTAACAGGGCCGGAAGCGTGCTCACGAAGAGTCGAGTTCTCCGAACGCTCGCACACGATAACGAAGACCGTGGGATCGAAGCCGGCGGCGCGGACCGCGTCAAAATCGACCTCGACGAGGGGCTGGCCCGCGTCGACATGGTCACCCTGAGCAACAAGCGCATGGAAGCCCTTGCCCTCAAGTTTAACAGTGTCGATTCCGATATGCAGCATCACCTGAGCAGAGCTGTCGTCGGACATGATGCCCAGCGCGTGCTCAGTCGGAAACAGCGCCGCGACGGTGCCGGAGACAGGAGCGCACACCGTTCCCTCTTGGGGAACCACGGCAACGCCATCGCCCACGGCACGGCTGCTAAAAGCGGGATCATTGGTTTTTTCCAGGTGAACAAGCTCGCCGGAAACAGGAGCGAGGATTTCGAACTCGGAAGTTGCAGTCTTCTGCTCATCCGAACCGCCCATCAGGCGAGAAAAGAAACCCATGGTGGCATGTCCCTTCATAAATATAGCCCAACCAAAATCAAGCGAATGCATCCACAGAGACACACCCGTTCAAAGACTTTGGTTAGGCCCACGTCCGAGGGACTCGGTAACCTTCCGCATTTCTTTTTACGGGAGCTATTGTAGACAAGCCCAAAGCCAGAACAATCATTATGACCGGTGAACGGTGTTTATTCTCCGATAAACGGTATTTAGGCGGCACTTAGGGACGTTCCTTTCCCGCCGGCACCCAGGGACACTCCTTGCAGCAATTTCGCATGCGTTAGATGAAGAGCTCGCATTCCTTCCGCACGACGCAAGCCTTGCTCAGCATCTGGGAAACAGTGGATAGCTTGTTGGGATCAAGCTTACGAGCGCCTCGCGGACATACGGCAATGCAGCGCATGCAGGAGATGCACGCCTCGCCAGCTGCTCGTTTGGGGTCACCCTTGTCGATAGCACAAACGGGGCACGCCGCGGCGCATGCACCGCAGGAGACGCAATCCTCTGTTGCCTCGGGTGCCATGCGGTGACCTCCGGCTTGTTTATAAGGACGATTGCCGGGAATAGAGGGCTCGGATGTATCCTCAGCCAACAGCTTTTGCTGAATTTGCTGAGCAAACTCAGCAAGCTGCGCCGAGTCCTGCGCATCCGGACGACCGGCAGCAAACTGTCGCGCAACGGAATGTTCTGCAATAGCAGAAACAGCTGCAACCACCCTAAATCCGGCGCGCTTCGCAACGTCCTCCAGCTCTACGAGCGTGTCCTCAAACGCGCGGTTTCCGTATACACAAACCAAAACAGCCCGAGCCCCGTTGCCGCGCACCATGCCCAACCGGTCAGCCACCACAGCCGGAATTCTACCGGCATACGCCGGCACAGAGATTACGGCCACGTCGTCCTCAGTCATCGAGACAGCGCTGAGATCTAGCCCGCTATCGGTCAGATCGACGGTAACGGTATTATTGTCCAGCGCCCCGGCCACAAGGCCAGACACCTTCCGCGTTCCACCCGTCGGACTAAACACAATTTCGAATACGCTCATCGAGGCACCCTCTCCCTACGCCTGGCAACGCGTCAAGCCGTTTTCACATTCAGACAGAGTATACGGCGCATGGGGGGAGCTCCCCGTTTCGGTGCGCCAGGCACCCCAATGCACCCACCCTACGCTGTCTGCCTCTTCGTTTTGTATAAATTACGGTACAGATTGTATATATTTACGGGATACCGCCGCGTTCTCCTGAGGTACCCCATCCTGGCCCGTGCAAAAAACGGAGTATTCTGCAACGTGACCGCGCCAGCACCGCCGCGGGTGGGCAAAACTGTAGGGCGCCGTATCATTCTAAGTCCCGACATGGCGAGAATGACGCGCCCCCTGCTCCGGAAAACGGCGAAATCTGACTCGGAACGCTCGCTAGGGATATCCGAAGGCCACCGTTGGCGACGTCGAATCATATGCAGACAACTCGAACTGCAGAATACTCCAAAAAATGCACGGCGCACCCCATAGGACCCATTGCTGCATGGCAGGAAACAAGCCCACGGCATCCTCTAGATGCATTCCCGAGGAAATCACATTTGAACTAGCGATCGGATACGGCAAACAAAAGGGCCCCGAACGTAGTTGCTCGGGGCCCTTGGTTCACCTCGCTCTAGCGGGCGATGCGTATGTTATTTGCGCTTGCCGCCGCCGTCGCCGGGGCGACGGGAGCTGCCACCGCGCTTGCCGCCACGGCTGTTGCCATAGCTGCCACGATTATCGCGACCGCCGGCACGGCCGCCGCGGGAGCCGGCCTGGTTGCCGCCACGCCCGCCACGATAGCCGCCACGACGCTCATCGCGGGTGTCGTCGTAGTTGCGCCAGTCATCGCGACGATCGCGGCTGGCACGCGGGTCGCGACGATCGCGCGACTCATTCGAACGACCGGCGCCGCTGCGGCCACCGTTGCCACGAGCGCCCTCGCGACGCTCACCACCGCGGCCGCCCTCGCGGCCTCCGCGCTCGTCAAAGCGCTTGCCGCCGCGGGACTCGCCGCCGCGGGTACCACGCTCGTCACGCGAACCACGGCCTTCGCCGCCGCGACGCCCATCACGGCCACCGCGCTCGTCATCGCGACCGGAACGACGGCGATCGCCCGCGCCACGCTTGCCACCGCGCGAACCACGGCCCTCGTCCTCGCGCTCAACACGGCGACGGCCGCCACGGTCCTCGTCCTCACGACGACGGCGGTGCGCCTCGCCCTGGAACTGCTTGGCACGGCGCTCGGCACGGTTGCCACGCGGGGCCTGCTCGACGGCAGCAGCACCGCCGCGCTCCTCGGCAGCCACCTCGCGAGCCACGCTCTCCACAGCCTCGTCCACGCGAGCCTGAACGCCCTCGCGCACGCGGGTCTTGCCGCCGCGCTTGGGACGGCTCGGACGCTCGCCGTCGCCACGGCGCTCGTCGCGGCCGCGGTTTGAACGACCGGCCACATCGCCGTAATCGTCGCCGTTGCGCTTGCCGTCGCGACGCGCCTGCTCAAGCTTCTTCTTGCTCTTGGACTTGCCGCGCTTGGTCTTCTTCTTCACCTTAAAGGCCGCAGGGTCGCGCTCGGGATCAACCGCGGGCGGATTGGGACCCACATGCAGGTCGCCGGCCTCGTAGATGTCGGCGGTCTTGTCCATGAGCTTCTCGATCTCGTAGAACTCGTCCACGTCCTGCTCGGTCACAAACGTAATGGCCCAGCCCAGCTCACCGGCGCGGCCCGTACGGCCAATACGGTGGATGTAGTCGGTCGGCTCGGCCGGCACGTCAAAGTTCACGACGTAGCGCACATCGCTGATGTCGATGCCGCGGGCAAGCACGTCGGTTGCCACCAACACGTCGACGGTGCCGTCGCGGAAGGCCGAAAGGGCACGCTCGCGCTGAGCCTGGCTGCGGTTGCCGTGAATCGCGGCGGCCTTGATGCCCTTGCGCTCCAGACGACGGCAGCAGCTGTCGGCGCGGTGCTTGGTGCGCATAAAGACGATAGTGCGCTCCGGGCCCTCCTTCTTGAGGAACTCGGGCAACAGGTTGTTCTTGGCCTCGATGGACACCGGGAACACAAACTGATCGACGGTGTCGGCGGTCGACGTGGCGGGCGCGATCTCCACGCGGGCCGGATCGCTCACCAGGTCGGTGATCTCGCCCACGGCCTCCTCGTCGAGGGTCGCCGAGAACAGCAGCGTCTGGCGCTCGGCCGGCGTCTCGCGCACAATGCGGCGGACGGCGGGCAAAAAGCCCATGTCGAGCATGCGGTCGGCCTCGTCGAGCACCAGCACCTTGATCTCGTTCAGGTGACAGGCGTCCTGCTCGATCAGATCGACCAGACGGCCCGGCGTTGCGACCAGGATGTCGCAGCCGTACTTGAGTGCCGCGGTCTGCGGCTTGTAGCTCACGCCGCCCACGACGGTCACGGCAACGTGGCCCGTGACGTCGGCGATCTTGCTCGCGACCTCGTCGATCTGCTGGGCAAGCTCGCGCGTGGGGGTAATGACGAGCATCACGGGGCCGCGGCCGTTGCCCTCGGGCTTCTTGGCGCCGCGACGGCGGTTGCGGCCGCCGCGCTCGCGCACGGGCTTGGGCGGAGCAATGTGCTCCAGATTGTTCATGGTCGGCAGCAAGAAGGCGGCCGTCTTGCCGGTGCCGGTCTGAGCGGCGGCAAGCAGGTCGCGGCCCTCGAGCACCACGGGGATCGAGCCGGCCTGCACGGGCGTGGGCGCCGTGTAGCCCAGGTTCTCGATGGCACGAAGCATCTCGTCCGAAAGTCCCAGCTCGTCAAAGGCGGGCAGGTTCTCGGTCGCGGACTCGACGGCCTGGGCAGCATTGGCCTCGTCGGCAGCATCGAAGGCAGCCTGGGTCATGGCCTCGCGGGTCTCGTCCAGAATCTCGGCGTCCGTGACGTCAGATACAGAATTACGCATATGTTGTTGTTCCTTATCTGCACGCGTTATGGGCACGGCATGCAGCCGCGCGGGGCGTGCTTGGTAGTGCGCTAATACATACAAAACAGGTGCGCACAGAGAGGACGTTGCTCAGCACGCTGGCGATCGCTTTGGCAGCCCTATCACGCGCCGTCCAGACGCAGCAGCTCTAAGCGATGGAGCAGATTCGCCGCCGGTTAGTATACCCGTGCTTCGCATGCCCCCACGTAAACCACAGATGACGAGGCGGATGAGGCGGGTCTGGGCCGATTGTCTCAATCTGTAACATCTACAGGGCAAATCTTCCTCTACGTGCTACAGATCGAGACAAACGGTCGACACGGCCCACAAACGTCTCAATCTGTAACAGTTACGGAGCAAAACCGGCCCCAAATGTTACAGAACAAGACAGAGAGGGATTACCGTCCAGTCCAAACCAAATCTCTCAGTCTTCCTGCAATTTCGAACATGTGGCCTATAATGTTGCTTTGGTTACCCTATATATTGCGCAGCCATTTAATACGTCGCCCACCGGGGGGCATTAATTCCTATCGCCATATTGGCTAGGAAGCAATCAAAGGAGGTATCCGTGGCAACAGAGACGCCTTGCTCGGTCCTCTATAACGATATTCGCTCGTTCGGCGGTCTTAAGCATCTCGAAATCGCCCGAATGCTTATCAATGGAAACTCCTATCTCGGCAGCACCTTGCTCGAGAAATGCTCTTCCAACCGCTCGTATCTCACCCGTTACATCGTCCATCGCGAGCCCGACCAGTGCGCACCCGCCATCTACAGCGACTTTACCGTCACCACGCTCAACCTTTCCGCGGCAATCTGCAGCAAGCTCGGCGGCGGCGAGTCCGCCTATCAGGCAATCGCCGAGCACTATCGTGGTCCGGCAGCCAACGAAATGATGTCAGCTCTCGCCAGCTACAAGCTGGACAGCCGCCTATATGCAAATGCCCTCAATCACATCGACAACTTTGATGGCAATACCGTGCGCGAGAAGAGCACGCTTTACCTCATGCTCTTTGTGGCAACGGGCGCACTTGCCGATCCCGTTCAAGGCGTGGCCACCGTCGAGCGCTTTTGCGACAGCAAGACGGGCGGGCATTTTGGCACCACCGAGACCACCGTCGGACGTGGCTTTATGGGCAGCCTGGAGCAGCCGCGCACCGTCGCCCCCAACCTCGGCTTGCTTAGGACGCACGCCGGAAACAGCGTTGACATGCAGATCCACCCCCTTACGCGTGACCCGCGCGGCACGGTAATTGGTTCTTTGCCCAAAACCTCGCCCAGCATCACCGATGTAGGCGCTGATGCATCGCGTGAGCATCTCCGCATTTGGCTCGAGGGTGAGCACTGGTACGCCCAGGGCCTTGGGTCGACCAACGGCACAGTGCTCGAATCGGGCGCGGGCGACGGCGATATTGTGATTGAGCCGCCCCGCGACCAACGAGAGCCCGGCAAAGTCTATCCCCCGGCGGAAATCGAAAACAGCGACAGGCTCCATCTGGGTCTCTACACGACATTCCTTGTCATTGTGGACTAGCGCGGACGGCGATCGAAAGACGGTCGCCGTCCGTCTTTCGTCTTCTACCTTCCGCGTCGTAAACGACAATACTCAACGGCATACGTGGGTAGTGCGGCTATCATGGTATTTTACCGATATCCGCACTACCCACGTATACGCGCGGCAACCCATGCCAGACAAAGGAACGCCATGGATACTACCGATAGCGCCTATGGCGACAGACTCATCCGTCTCGATACGCTCGATACCGCCGTGGCGGTCGACCCCATCGCCAAGGACGACGCCAAGCGTCGGTTTATGACGCTTATTCTCCAGACGGCCCACCGCAACAACGGCAACATCGGGCACGTGCTGCGCGCGACCAACACGAGCGGCGAGGTCTTTGCCGTCAAGCTACTCAAGGACAACGCCATCCTTACCCCCCCCCCGCCCCAATCGCTCTGCCGAGCAATCGGCAGCGCACCTGGCCAACACTGCCGCGCTGTTCGAGGAGTACCGTCATCTGTGTACCGTCTCGCACCTGCGCGGATTTCCGCGTGTCTATGGCTACGGTTCATGCGAGGACGACCCGCTCATCCTCATGGAGTGGGTCGAGGGCACCTCACTCAAGCAGGCGCTGCCCCTGCTTCCGCACGACGCCTTGGGCGGGCTGACCACCCAGATGGTCGCCGCTGTCGGAAAGGCCGTGCTTCGCGCGCTCTTGATGACCCAAAGCCTCGTGAATCCGGTCGTCCATCGCGACCTGTCGCCCGCCAATATCATGTTCCGCACCACCAGTCGAACGCTCGAGCAACAGATTGCCGATTGCTCCTTTGACCCCTGCCTCATCGACATGGGCTCCGCGACCATGGCCTTCGGCGACGACACGATCACCCGGCGCGCCGACATCTGGCGCTTTGCCACGCCCGCATACGCCGCGCCCGAGATGCTCACGCAGGATATCGAAGGCATTGCGGCCCTTCGCCGCTCGCCCGCAATCGACGTCTACGCGCTTTCGAGCATTCTGTACCAGCTCTACAGCGGTCGCAAACCGTTCGATGTCGAGTCGACGGGTGCCGCGGCAACTGGCTCGTTCTACCTCATAAAGACCAAGACCAAGCCGGCACCGCTCGAGCCGCGATGCAGTGACGACGAGGCGCTCGTCCAAATCATCATGAAAGGCATCTCAGTCGAGCAGTGTGATCGTCCCACCGAGCAGCAGATGCTCGAGGTGCTCTCGGCATACCTCACCGATGCCGAATCCGAGGGCCGCGAGGGCGCGGGCAGTGACGCCGCAATTGACATCGACTCCGGTACGCACCTTAAGGTCGACGTCGCCGGCGAGCGTGCGCGAGAGATCCTGGAGCAGGCCCGGCACGATGCCATGACCCGTCGCCGCTTTATTATCGGTGGCGTTGTCGCAGCCGTTGCGGGGCTTGGCGTTATCGGGGCGGCAACCCATGGCTTTGGCATCCCCGACTACCTGGACGGCATCCGCGGTTCGCTTGACGACTACACCTGGGATCAGCTGCAAGAGATTTCGCTCAAGATTAAGGCGGCGAAGAGCAACGCCGAAGCTCGCAAGATCGCCAAGCGTTATCATCTGCTCGACGACGACGGCCGTATTCCCTACCCGAGCACCAAGCGCGTTACGCTCGCCAACGGGCTGGAGGTCGGGGCGCAACTCGTGGGCATTCTTCACGACGACCTGGCGGATACCAACGGCAAGGCCGGTCTGTCATTTATCTTTGACGCAGGTATTGCCGAGCGCGATGCCTCAGAGCACCCGCTCAACGGTGGCTGGGAAGACTGCGAGCTGCGTACATGGCTCGATGAGGACGGCATTAAGCTGCTTCCCAAGGAACTGCAATCGGTTATCAGTCCGGTCAAGAAGATCTCGAACAACGTCGGCGCCACCAAAAGCACTTCGTGCCTGAGCGAGCTGCCCGCGACCCTTTGGCTGCCCGCCATGGTCGAGCTCTGCGGCGGACAGGCACCCAAGGACTTTAGCGAGGACTGCCATTACCTATCCGGCATCTACAACGGCGAGGGCAAGGAATACCAGCTGTTCCGCGAGCTTAAGGTGAGCCCCTTTACCACGAACAGCATGATGATTCGCCAGTGGAAGGGCAAGGATGTATGTTGGTGGGAGCGTACGGCGAGCCCCGACACGTCGGAGAACGAGGGCACGCTCTATATGAACCGCGTGGGCGACGACGGCGATGTCTTTAATTACGCCACGTCTGCAAGCAAGCCCGATAAACGGACCTGCGTGATTCCCGGATTCTGCATCTAGGCGGCGGGCGTCTTGCCGTGACGGGACCCCTCCCCGGCAATTGTCTCGATCTGTAACATTAGCTCGGCAGATACAGGTCTAGATGTTACAGAACGAGACAAACCCCAGCCCCGCGAGACAACATCTCAATCTGTAACAGTAAGGGGTCAAAAACCTCTCTTGATGTTACAGATCGAGACATTAGACTGGCTACGGTCCGCCGAACCGGCTGTCACCTCGACCAATAACAGAATGTCATACATTTTCATCTCCACTAAACACCCCCAGGGGGTATGGGTGTATAGTATCGGCAGGTTAACAATTACAACACAGAACTACAGAAAGGAGAAGCCATGGCTCAAGATAAGTTCGACGTGGGCGGCATGACATGCGCCGCTTGCCAGGCGCACGTGGACCGCGCCGTAAGCAAACTCGACGGCGTCCAAAGCGTCGCGGTCAACCTACTCGCTGGTTCCATGATGGTCGACTATGACCCCGCGCAGGTCACCTCCGACGATATCTGCACCGCCGTCGACCGCGCGGGCTACTCGGCCTCGTCCGTCGATGCGGGCACCGGCGCCGCTGGCTCAAACGGCAGCGTGCAAGCCAGGTCCGGCGCCGCCCATATGGAGTCGCCGACCAAAAAGCTGGAGGCCGCCGCCTCTGCCATGCGCACCCGCCTCATCGTCTCGATTGCCTTCCTCATTCCGCTGTTCTACATAGGCATGGGACACATGCTCGGCTGGCCGCTGCCCGGCATCTTCACCGACCACATCCACAGCATGACGCTCGCCCTCACCGAGCTTGTCCTGCTCATCCCCATCGTCTATGTCAACGACGCGTACTTTATCAACGGGTTTAAATCGCTCGTTCACGGCGCGCCCACCATGGACGCCCTCATCGCCGTCGGTGCCACCGCTTCCATTGCCTGGTCGCTCTACGCCATGTTTATCATGGCCGACCAGCTAGCCGCAGGTCAGGTGCACGAGGCCATGATGACGAGCATGGACAACCTGTACTTTGAGAGCGCGGGCACGATTCTGTCGCTCGTCACCGTGGGCAAATATCTCGAGACGCGCAGCAAGTCCAAAACCGGCGGCGCCATCGAGGCGCTGATCGACTTGGCGCCCAAGACCGCGACCGTCGTTGCCGACGACGGTACCGAAACCACCGTCGACGTCGACAGCATCCTTCCCGGCCAGGTCCTGCGCGTGCGCCCCGGAGAGTCCATCCCCGTCGATGGCGTGGTGCTCGAAGGCAGCTCGGCCGTGGACGAGAGTGCGCTCACCGGCGAGTCCATCCCCGTGGAAAAGGCCGCCGGCGACACCGTCAACGCCGCCACCGTCAACCGCACCGGTTCGTTTACCTTCCGCGCCACGCGGGTGGGTGCCGACACGTCGCTTGCCAAGATCATCCAGCTCGTCGAGGACGCCAACGCCACCAAGGCGCCCATCGCCCGCATGGCCGACAAGGTCGCCGGCGTGTTCGTGCCCGTGGTGTTCGTGATCTCGGCCGTGACCTTTGCGGTGTGGATGGCACTGACCGGCAGCATAAACGAGGCGCTCACCTCCGCCGTGGCCGTGTTGGTGATCAGCTGCCCGTGCGCACTCGGCCTGGCCACACCCGTCGCCATTATGGTTGGCACCGGCAAGGGCGCCGAGATGGGCATTCTGTTTAAGAGCGCCGAGGCGCTAGAGAACCTGCGCAGCGTGGGCACCGTGGTGCTCGACAAGACGGGCACGGTCACCCGGGGTAAGCCTGCCGTGACCGATATCGTGGTAGCCACGCGCGCTGACGGCTCGTCCGCCATGAGCGAAAAGGCGTTACTGAAGCTCGCTGCCGCGTTGGAGCGCTCGAGCGAGCACCCGCTGGCCGAGGCGATTATGGCCGAGTGCGAGTCGCGCGGAATCGTCGCGCGCATGGTCGAGGACTTTGCTGCCGTGCCCGGTCGTGGCGTTACGGCACGCGAGGGGCAGAATATCATCGCGGCCGGCAACGTGCGTCTGATGAACGAGCTGGGCGCGGAGGTGCCCGCCGGACTTGTCAAGCAGTTCGCTGCCGAGGGCAAGACGCCGCTGTTCTTTGCCAAGAACGGTGAGCTTGTCGGCACCATTGCCGTGGCCGACGAGGTCAAGGAGACGAGTGCTGCCGCCATTGCCGCGCTGCGCTCGCTTGGCGTCGACGTGCGCATGCTCACCGGCGACAACCGCGTGACGGCCGAGGCCATCGCCCGCCGCGTGGGACTGAACAGCAAGGAGGTCATCGCCGACGTTCTGCCCGCCGACAAGGAGCGCCACGTGCGCGAATTGCAGGATGCGGGCGACAAGGTCGCCATGGTGGGCGACGGCATCAACGACTCCCCCGCCCTAGCGCGCGCCGACGTGGGCCTTGCGATCGGCACCGGAGCCGACATCGCCAAGGAGGGGGCAGATGTGGTGCTCATGCGCAGCGACCTCATGGACGTCGCCCGCGCCATCGAACTTTCGCGCGCCACGATCCGCAACATCAAGCAGGACCTGTTCTGGGCGCTGTTCTATAACGGCATCGGCATTCCGCTCGCCGCAGGCGTGTTCTTCCCCCTCACCGGCTGGCAGCTCTCGCCGATGTTTGGCGCCGCGGCCATGAGCCTGTCGAGCGTGTGCGTCGTGTCCAACGCTCTGCGCCTGAAATCCTTTAAACCAAAAGTGGCAAAATAGGCTCACCATTAAATCCATTTAGAACGGGTTTTCCAGGTGCCCGAGATTGACCTGAAAGAGGAGCGACGCGTACTTTGGTACGCGAGCGACGGCTTGAAGGTCAAGGTCGGGTGCCTGGGAAAGCCGACACAACAGAGAGGAATACCCATGCGATACACAATCAAGACTTCCGGCCTTATGTGCGGCCACTGCGACGCCACCGTCGAGACGGCGTTGCTCAACGTGGCCGGCGTGACCGACGCCGACGCCGATCACGAGACTCAGACCGTCCAGGTGGAGTGCGCCGACACCGTGGCCGCCGAGCAGCTCGCCGCCGCTGTCGAGGCCGCGGGCGAGAAGTTCCACGCCCTGTCCGTGACCGCATCCTAGCTGCCACCGCACCAGCAGGCACCGCTGTCGGCCGACATAGCCGCCCAGCAACCACCGCTCAACCAGCCCTTCAGAAGTTGCGGTGAAATAGTTCCTGTTTTAGCGCTCCAAGCCCTCAATCAAGAACTATTTCACCGCAACTGAGGGTGAGGCATTTGAAGGATTGACCAGAAACGAGGACCCGCTATGATGGCAGACCACAAATCGGTGACCCGCATGCTCAAGACGGCACGCGGCCAGATCGACGGCATCTTGCGGATGGTCGATGAGGACCGCTATTGCGTCGATATTTCCACGCAGCTCATGGCCACGCAGGCGCTCCTCGCGCGCATTAACGCCGACGTGCTCAAGGCGCATATCGAGGGCTGCGTGACTTCGGCAATCGAATCGGGCGACGAAGACCTCAAAGCCGCCAAGCTCGCCGAGATCGAACGCGTCGTCGATAAACTCGCCAAGTAACTGGTGCAAAGGGGACAGGTTGCATTACACCATCATGGTGCATCAGGGACGGGTACGTCTACGCCACATTGGTGCAGATTAACCTGTCCCCTTTGCACCAAAAGGGGTATAAAGGCGTGCGGTATATCGAACGAAAGGCAATTCGCATGAATGACTTTATGAAGGGCCGCAACGGCGCCGACGAGCTCACCATCGTAATGGGCTTCGCCGGCATCGTCATCGCAATGATCGGATCGCTCGCACGCATCCAGTGGCTCAGCTGGATCGCCATCGCCGTCATCGTGATCGGCGTGCTGCGCGGCCTGTCCAAGAACATCGACGCGCGTCGCAAGGAGAACGCGACCTTTGTCGCCGCGACCGCGAACGTCCCCGGCTTGGGCAAGTTCGTCGCCAGCTTGGGCGGCGGCGCTGCGGCGGCCAGCACCTCACGCGCGGCCGGCACCAGTAAGGAAGACTTTGAGCGTGCCAAGCGCACGGCCAAGAAGATGTGGAAGGGCCGCAAGACCACGGCATACCTCAAGTGCCCCAACTGCGGCCAGATGCTGTCCGTCCCCAAGGGCAAGGGCAAGATCCGCGTCACCTGCCCCAAGTGCCACGCCAAGATGGAAACGCGCTCGTAGCGCCCGCACGCGGGACAAATTAATTAGGTTTGTTTGTCCCAAATCCTAAGTATTTGTTCGATAAAAAAGCCGAGGCCTCGTGTTGAGACCTCGGCTTTTGCATGCGGCAACGGAGCCGCCCCTTTGTCACACCTACGCCACGCCGTCGCGGGCAAGCTCCTCGGCCAACGCCTCGGCAGGCATGTCCATAATCGTGTCGAGCTCGTTATCAACCTCGGGGATACGCTTCACCTTGAGCTTGCGCACCAGATCACCGCGACACATCACGTGCATCGGCTCACGCAGAGCGCACAGATCATCGAGCGGGTTCTCGCGCGTCACCAGGATATCAGCGGCCTTACCGCACTCGATTGTGCCGGTCTCGCCGCCCAGCCCCAGCAGCTCGGCATTGACCTGCGTGGCCGTATGCAGCGCGAAGGCGTTGCTCACACCCACGTACTTGGCAAAATAGGCCACCTCGCGCCACATGTCGTACTGGGTCACGAACGGACAGCTCGAATCCGTGCCCAGGCCTACCTTGATACCGGCTTCCAGCGCCGCACGAGCGCTCTCGATAATGCCCGAGCACACGATGTCGCCGTTCTTCTTTTGCGTGTCAGTCGAATGAGTCTTTTCCGGGTCGAGCAATACAAACGGCAGCGCCGGGCTGATGGTGCAGGTCACGCTGGGCGCACGCCCCTCAAGCTGCGTGCCCGCGGCGCCGCGGTACAGTTCCAGGATCTCGGGCGTCAACGGAGCGCCGTGCTCAATCGTGTCAACGCCGGCCTCAAGCGCGGCCTTCACACCTTCGGTACTCTCGACATGGGCCATAACCGGAAGACCCATATCGTGTGCCGCCTTGCACGCCGCTGCGGCAACCTCCACGGGCATACGCAGCACGCCTGGCTCGCCTACTTCGGTCGCGTCGAACACGCCGCCCGTCACGAACAGCTTGATGACGTCGGCACCACGCGCGTACAAGTCGCGCACCTGTTCGGCCGCCTCGGCGGGACTGTTGGCCACCTGGGCGAACAAGCCCGCGCCATGGCCACTCGGCACCGTGACGCCCGTTCCCGGCGCTACCAGGCGAGGACCCTGATACTTTCCGGCATCGATAGCATCGCGCACGGCAATGTCGGCAAACAGCGGGTCGCCCGCGCCGCGCACCGTGGTCACGCCGCTTGCCAGCTGCTGCTGGGCACTGCCCTTGAGGATGCGGCGGACGATGGCACGCCCCACGGGATTATCGAGCTTCTTCATCAGCGCTCCCGCATCGCCGGCCGAGACAGGCTTGCCCGAGCCGCACAGGTGCGCGTGCATATTGATGAGACCGGGCATGAGATACGCCCCTGCCAGATCGATGACCTCGGCACCCGCGGGCGCCTGCGCCACAGCACTCGGCCCCATCCAGGTGATGACGCCGCGCTCAACAGTCACGGCCATATCGGGTTGCGGCTCCATATGCTCCGAACCATCCAGAATGGTCGCATTGATAAACAACGTGGAACGATCGGCAGATGCCATATCGAGCTCCTCCCTCACGATTAACTTGAACATTTGTCCATTATCACCCAGTGCGGCAGGGTTGCTGCGGACATATCGGTTAACGGAGAAAGGATGAGACACGGAGAACGGAATGCATTGCAGTCCCATCCCAGCGACATCCGGGAAATGTCTAGATCTGTAACAGGTAGACCGGGTTTTAGCAGCCAGATGTTACAGATCGAGATCTTTCGGCACCGCGTCCAACCTTTGTCTCGATCTGTAACAGTTAGAGCGGTTTTTGGCCGTTAGATGTTACAGATTAAGATATTCTCCAGCCCTGTCGTCAAACGTCTAAATCTGTAACAGTTAGACAGGTTTTCGGCCTCTAGATGTTACAGATTGAGATCTTTTAGCGGCAGCCAACCTTCTGTCTCGATCTGTAACAGCTACGAGGCCAAACGGCCCCTTGTTGTTACAGATCGAGACAAACTCGGCAGGAACAACCACATTCGCGTCAGTTGCACCCCTTAGCACCCATACCACTGACGCTTCCATCCCTCAGCCAAATCGGCCCGCTGCGAAATACCCGCCAGCCTCATCTTTTCAGCCAGCTTCCCCGGATTCTTGAGCTCATCAAACGTAAACCTCAGCACCTTATGTCCGAGCATCGTCAGATGAGACTCTCGCTGACGTTCTGCCACGAATGGGTCGACCGACTCCCGACCCTCGTCGTTCTGCAAGGCATACTTTCCCTTTCCATCGAGCTCGCCAATCACGCACGTCCCGTCCTCCAGCCTCCAGAAATAATCAACGCGAAACACTTGGCTCGAATCAAGCGGGTCACGAAACTCCACCTGCAACTCCGGAACCGGAAAACCGTATGCAATAAAGAACGCTCGGAACCGTGACTCGCCGCCGTTTTCGGACAGCCCGTCCGCATATGACGCGATCACCTGCGCTCTGCGATACCCGCGCCTGCCCTCGCAATCGGCGCGGAGGCGCTCGCACAAATCCCCACGTGATACACCTTTCGCCCTCAGTGCAGAATCGGCAATCGCCAACCCGTAGGAGAACGGCGCACGCAGCAAGCAATCCTCCACCGTGCGCCAAAACGACGTCACCCGCACGCCGTCGACTTGTTCAAGTGCGCCCGCCGCTTGCGGACGCAACAGCCGACATCCTGCGCTCAGCGGCACCGAGCAACCTGTCTTAACAAGATATCGTGGCCCAAGCAGATCATTCGGCACCTCCAAACCCCACAAAAGTGCCGCGCCATCACCCCAAAACGCCCAATCGGGATGAAACTCTGCAAGCCCTTTGATGGTACGCAGCGCTCGCTCCGCCGGTGTCAACGTATCCCAATCATGTTGAAAACAGAACAGATACGACTCGGGCTCCGCGATATCATCGGTTCCAACATGGCGTCGCAGCCACATGAGTTCGGCATTGTCATGCGTTGCGAGCAGTGCACCTTGCTCGGTCGTCTCCGTGAGCCGCGCGAGCATCCTGTCCCGCGCCAACGTGTTGCGAGTCGTATGCTTGTGTTTGAAAACGGTATTAGACACTTCCATCACCACCACATCGGACAAATGGACCATCGCCACCGTTGCCTCCGCTGACAAATGTCTTGATCTGTAACAGGAAGACAGTCTTTGAGCCTCTAGTTGTTACAGAACAAGATCTTTCGGCAGCCGCCAACCTTCCGTCTCAATCTGTAACAGGTAAGTCGAATTTGGGCCTGTAGATGTTACAGATTGAGACATTCCCCCAACCAGGTGCCAAACGTCTCGTTCTGTAACAGTTAGACGTTCTCCAGCCCCCCAAACGTTACAGATTTAGACAAACCAGCGGCGCCCAAGCGTTCGTCTCGATCTGTAACAGGTAGACCGGTTTTTGTCCCTAAACGTTACAGATCGAGACATAAAGACAGAAGGCAAGGCAGGACAACGCCAGGTCCATCCCCTACTCCCATTCCTGTTCGTAGATGTTGAGCGACTTCACGTACCGCCCCTGGGCGCCCATGATGTCGCGGACCAGACGCAAGAAGAAGCTGATGCACGAGGTGTCAAAGCCGTCCTGCAGATCCTCGGGATGCACCGCATCCGGCCCGTCGACCGCCGTGTTGTTCAGGCGCGCGATGTCATACAGGTAGAGCTGTCCCGCCGTAAGCCAGACATCGTCGACGCAGGCGAGGCGCACCGCAATCGCGCCGTCATTCCAATGCTCCTTTTGCACGATATGCGGGTCGTAGACATCAAAGCGATGATCGGTGCGCGTGTCCTTCAGCGCGACCATGCCGGACGCAGGATCCTTGTCCAAAATGCCAAAGCGAGAGAAGTACTGCGTGTCGCGCACCTGCTTAAGTCGCCCAAGCGAGACAGGAGAAATTGACGCTGGCGGCTCATCCACATATAGCTCGAGCAGCGTCTTGCCATGGCGATAGGGGCGCTCAAACAGCAGCCAATCGGTAAATGCCATGTTGTAGGCCATGATTTCGTTTTGAGAAGGTTCCTCGCAATAGCTGAGCCACGGATCGACGATAATCTCGAACTGCTCGCGCGCCGGCTCCAGAAATTGAAACTTCCGCAGCATCCAAAAGTGAGCCATGTCGGCAATATCGTTGCCGACGGCTTCGGACAGCTGCGCTCGGTCTAAAGCGTGGTCAGTCATGGCATCCTCCTCAAACTGATGGACCTCAATTTGAGCTTACAAGGAGGGTGGGCAGCCACGACCAGCGCGGGCAAAATAGGCCTCTGGCTGCAAACCAGATGCTGACCAAACACTTGACGAAAAGCTTGACCGAAAATGCGCACCGCAACAAAACCGCAGGTAAATATAGACGGCCAACCCGCCCTTTTGAGCCAGATACCCGCAGCCACCACAGAAACAACAGGTGACCACGGCCCAAGAAGTCGACAAATGAACACCCGTACGTCGGCAAACGAGCAAATCGCCCGCAAAGAGTGTCCCCAACGACTAGACAAAAAATGACTAGTCATTGGGGACGTTCTTAAATGACTACTTTACAGCTCCAGCGCCTCGGCGACTTCGGCTGCGCAGGCCAGGGCATCGGCCATGGCACTCACAACGAGCGAGCTGCCGTTGCGGGCATCACCCGCCACATACACCGGCACGGCATCCGCGGCGATACCCTCCGTGCGATGCGCGAGGTGCGAGCCCTCGGCAGCCATCACCGGCAGCGGACGACCAGCGGTGGCAACAGACACGCCAACGGCGTCGAACACACCGTGCTCCGGGCCCGTAAAGCCGCAGGCGATGAGCACCAGCTGCGCCGGCACCTCGTGCTCGGAGCCCGCAATGCGTTCGGGCTTGCCGGCCGACCAGTCCAGATCGACCACGCGCAGACCCGCAGCCGCGCCCTTCTTGTCCAGCAGCACCTCGAGGGTATCCACGCCCCAGGCACGCATCTCGCCGCCCATGGCGGCAATGGCCTCCTGCTGGCCGTAGTCGGTCTTCTTTACATTGGGCCACTGCGGCCAAGGGTTGCTCGCCGCACGCTTATCGGGCGCAGCCGGCAAGAACTCAAACTGGCGCACGCTGCGCGCACCCTGGCGCACCGCGGTACCTACGCAGTCGTTGCCCGTATCGCCACCGCCAATGACCACGACGTCCAAGCCGCGCGCGTTCACCGCGGGCTCGCCGCCGTCGAGCACCGAGACGGTCGAAGCCGTCAGGTAGTCCACGGCATACACCACGCCGGGAGCATCCACGTTCGCAGCCGAAAGCCCACGCGGAGCGCGGGCACCAGCAGCCACCACGACGGCGTCAAAGCCATCGAGCTTGGCCGCCACTGCAGGGTCCGTCACATCGGCGCCCAGCTCAAACACAATGCCCAGCTCGCGCATGAGCGCCACGCGACGCTCGACCACGGACTTCTCGAGCTTCATGTTGGGAATGCCGTACATGAGCAGGCCGCCCGGGCGGTCGTCACGCTCAAACACCGTCACGCGGGCACCGCGACGCGCAAGTTCCCATGCAGCCACCAGGCCAGCCGGGCCGGAGCCCACCACGGCAACCGCGGGTGCGTCCTCCCCTGCCGGCTCAAAGCGACGCGGGCCGCCGTTTGCCCATTCGTGGTCGCTGATCGCACGCTCGTTGTCATGGATCGTCGTGGGCTGGCCATCGACCGAACCCAGGTTGCATGCGGCCTCGCACAGCGCCGGACACACGCGACTCGTAAACTCAGGCATGGGCGAGGTGAGCGACAGGCGCTCGGCAGCCTCGTCCCAGCGGCCGCGGTACACCAGCTCATTCCACTCGGGAATCAGGTTATGCAAAGGGCATCCGCTCGGGCGTGCCTTGCCAAAGCTCGCGCCCATCTGGCAAAACGCCACGCCGCACATCATGCAGCGGCTCGCCTGGGCACGGCGCGCATCGTCGTCGAGCTCCACGTACAGCGGATCGAAATCATGGCTGCGCTCCTCCACAGGGCGCAGCTCGTGGGTCACGCGATCGATATCAAGAAAAGCACCGGGCTTACCCATGGCACTTACGCCTCCTTCTTGGTCGAAGCAACAGGGCTGGCAGCCACGGACGCAGCGCCCGCAGCACCGCCCGCGGCATCAAAGTGAGCGACATCCGCGGCACTCGCGCGACCGGTCACGATGTCAAACGCCAACTCCTCGGCCTGCGCATGCGTCTTGCCGGCAGCTTCACCCGCGGCGACAATCGCCAGCACGCGCTCGTACTCGGTCGGAATGACCTTCACAAAGTGCTTGCTCATCGTCTCAAAGCTGTAAAGCAACTTAATGCCGCGCGGGCTCTGCGTCGCGTCCACGTGCTCCTGGATGAGCTCGCGAATCTGCGCCAGCTCGCCGGCAGTCGGGGCCTTGAGCTCAACGCTCTCGTGGTTCACGCGGGCATCGAGCGTGCCGTACTGGTCAAAGACATAAGCCACGCCACCCGTCATGCCGGCAGCGAAGTTCTGCCCGACCTCGCCCAGGATGAGCGCCAGGCCACCCGTCATGTACTCGCAACCGTGGTTGCCGCAACCCTCGACCACCACGGTGGCACCGGAGTTGCGTACGCCAAAGCGCTGGCCGGCCAGGCCGTTGATGAAGCCACGGCCGCTCGTGGCGCCAAAGAACGCAACGTTGCCCACGATGATGTTTTCGTCGAACTTATAGGTCGCATGCGGGTTGGGGCGCACCGACACCTCGCCGCCCGAAAGGCCCTTGCCAAAGTAGTCGTTGGCGTCGCCGCACACGTTAAGCGTAATGCCGCGCGGCAGGAAGGCGCCAAAGCTCTGACCGGCCGAACCATCGCAATCGATGGTGATGGAGCCGGCGGGCAGACCCTCGGGATGCGCCTTGGTCACCGCGTTTCCCAGGATGGTGCCCACGCAACGGTTGACGTTGGCGATATCGGCGCGGAAGCGAATCGGACGCAGGTGCGCACGGGCATCGGCCGTATAGGGCACAAACAACGTGGAGTCGAGCGTCTTGTCGAGCTCGCTGTCCGCGGCCATCTGCGGCAGGAAGTGGCGACCGTCGGCACCCGGGATATGGGCACCGAACTCGCAGGTCGCGCTCGCCAGCACGGGCGACAGATCGAGCAGGTTGGCCTTACGGTTGCCCGGGACCTCGATCTGACGCAAGCACTCGGGATGGCCGACCATCTCGTCGACGGTGCGGAAGCCCAGGCTCGCCATGACCTCGCGCAGCTGCTCGGCAACAAAGAGCATAAAGTGCTCGACGTGCTCGGGCTTACCGCGGAAGCCGTGACGCAGGCGGCAGTTTTGCGTGGCGATGCCGGCCGGGCAGGTGTCCTGCTGGCAGTCGCGCTGCATGAGGCAACCCATGGAGATGAGCGGCATGGTCGCAAAGCCAAACTCCTCGGCACCCAGCAGGCAGGCGACGGCGACGTCGGTGCCGTCCATGAGCTTGCCGTCGGCCTCGAGCACCACGCGGGAGCGCAGGCCGTTTTGCAGCAGCGTCTGCTGGGCCTCGGCAAGGCCGAGCTCCAGCGGCAGGCCGGCGTGCCAAATGGAATCACGTGCAGCGGCACCCGAGCCGCCATTGTGGCCGCTGATCAAGATCTTGTCGGCAGCACCCTTGGCCACACCGGTGGCGATGGTGCCGACGCCGGCCTCGCTGACCAGCTTGACCGACACGCGCGCGCCGGGGTTGGCGTTCTTAAGATCGAAGATCAGCTCTGCCAGGTCCTCGATGGAGTAGATGTCGTGATGCGGCGGAGGCGAGATCAGGCCGATGCCGGGCGTGGACTGACGGACCTCGGCGATCCAGGGATAGACCTTCTTGCCGGGCAGGTGGCCGCCCTCGCCGGGCTTGGCGCCCTGGGCCATCTTGATCTGAATCTCAAAGGCGCTGCAAAGATAGCGGCTCGTCACGCCAAAGCGCGCACTTGCCACCTGCTTGATCGCGGAGTTCTTGGAGTCACCGTTGGCCAGCGGGGTCTCGCGACGCGGGTCCTCGCCGCCCTCGCCCGAGTTGGAGCGTCCATGCAGGCGGTTCATGGCGATGGCCATGCACTCGTGCGCTTCCTTGCTGATGGAGCCGTACGACATGGCGCCGGTGTTAAAGCGGCGGACGATGTTGAGCGCGGGCTCCACCTCGTCGAGTGCCACCGGGGTGCGGCCGCTGGCATCAAAGTCGAGCAAGTCGCGCAGGCGCACGGCACGGCCGGTGCGGTGCAGGCGGGCGCTGTACTCCTTAAAGGTGTCGTAGCTGTCCTCGCGGCAGGCGGTCTGCAGCAGGTAGACGGTCTGGGGGTCGATCAGGTGATCCTCACCACCGAACGGGCGCCACTTGGTCAGGCCCAGTGTGGGCAACTGATCGGGAGCCGGGCTCTTAAGAATGGCGAGCGCAGCGTCATAGCGCTCATTCTGCTCGCGCTCGACGTCTTCGACGCCTATGCCGCCCACACGGCTCACCGTGCCGACGAAGTACGCGTTGACGAACTCCGGCGTAAAGCCCACAGCCTCGAAGATCTGCGCCGAATGGTAGCTCTGCACCGTGGAGATGCCCATCTTGGACATGATGGAAACGATGCCGGCGGTCGCAGCCTTGTTGTAGTTGGCGATGCCCTGCTCGGCCGTCACGTCCAGGTCGCCGTGTGCCGCCAGATCGCGGATGCACGCATGTGCGTTGTACGGATAGATGCCGCTCGCGGAGTAGCCCACCAGTGCCGCAAAGTCGTGCGGGGACACGGCGTCGCCGCACTCCACCACAATGTCGGCAAAGGTACGCACGCCGGCGCGGATCAGGTGGTTATGCACGCAGCCCACAGCGAGCAGCGACGGCACGGGCACCTCGCCCGCAGCGGCACGATCGCTCAGCACCACGATGTTCACGCCGTCGCGGACCGCAGCCTCAACGTCCTCTGCAAGCTGCTTGAGCGCAGCCTGCAGCGCGCCCTCGCCGGCATCGCGGCGGTAGACGGCACGGAAACGGCAGGTCTTAAAGCCCACGCGGTCGATGGCGCAGATGCGGTCGAACTCTTCCTCGTTGAGCAATGGGCGCTCCAAGCGCACCAGCTGACAGGCCGTGCGGGAATCCTCGAGCAGGTTGCCGTGGTTGCCCAGGTAGAGCGTGGTCGAAGTCACCATGTGCTCGCGCAGGGCATCGATCGGAGGATTCGTGACCTGAGCGAACAGCTGATAGAAGTAGTCAAAGAACGAACGCGTCTTCTTGGACAGGCAGGCCAACGGCGCATCGATACCCATCGAGGCGAGCGGGGCCTTGCCCTGCTGGGCCATGGGGCGCACGACCTCGTCAACATCATCCCAGTGATAGCCGAGCTTGGCCATGCGCACGGCGGCGGGCACCTCGGCATCCTCGGCGGGCGCGGGCGCGGCGGGCTCATCGAGCGCGTCGACGGTCAGTGTCTCCTCGGCAATCCAGTCGCGGTAGGGCTTCTCCTTGGCATAGCGGGCGCGCAGCTCGTCGTTGTAGATCACGCGGCCGCGGGCAAAATCGACCTCGAGCATCTGGCCCGGTCCCAGGCAGCCGCTCGTCAGGATGTTCTCGGGGCTCACCTCGATGGTGCCCACCTCGCTTGCCAGCATAAAGCGGCCATCGCGCGTCACGTAGTAGCGGGCGGGGCGCAAGCCGTTGCGGTCGAGGGCGGCGCCCAGCGTGCGACCGTCGGTAAAGGCGATGGCCGCCGGGCCGTCCCAGGGCTCCATGAGCATGGACTGGTAAGCGTCGTAGGCGCGGCGCTCCTCACTCAGGCTATCGTTGTGGTCCCACGGCTCGGGCAGCAACATGGACGCGGCACGCGTGAGCGGGCGACCGTTCATGACCAAGAATTCGATCACGTTGTCCAGAATCGCGGAGTCGGAACCCTCGCGGTTGATGATGGGCATCACGCGCTCAAGATCGTGCTGCAGCACGGGGCTGTACAGGTTGGGTTCGCGGGCGCGAATCCAGTTGACGTTGCCCTTGAGGGTGTTGATCTCGCCGTTATGGATGATAAAGCGGTTGGGGTGCGCACGCTCCCAGCTGGGCGTGGTGTTGGTGGAGTAGCGCGAGTGGACGAGCGCCACGGCCGTCTTGACGGCGGCGTCGTTGAGATCGATAAAGAAGCGGCGCATCTGCGTGGCGACCAGCATGCCCTTGTACACGATGGTACGCGAGCTCATGGAGCACACGTAGAAGATCTTGTCGCGCAGGGCGAACTCGGCGTCGGCCTTCTTCTCGATGGTGCGGCGGCACACGTACAGGCGGCGCTCAAAGGCGTCACCCGCCGGCGTATCGTCGGGACGGCCCAGGAAGGCCTGCAGGATAGTAGGCATGCAGGCGCGGGCCGTCTCGCCCAGGTCGTGCGGGTCGACGGGCACCTCACGCCAAAAGAGCAGCGGCACGCCGGCCTCGGCGCAACCCTCCTCAAACACGCGGCGGCCATCCTCTACGCCCTTGTCATCCTGCGGAAAGAACAGCATGGCCACGCCATAGTCGCCCTCTGCCGGCAGAATCTGGCCGCACTTTTGGGCCTCTTTACGAAAAAAGTGATGCGGAACCTGGAACAGGATGCCAGCGCCATCGCCGGTGTTCTTCTCGAGACCCGTGCCGCCGCGGTGCTCCAAGTTGACCAGAATGGACAGTGCGTCGTCCAGAATCTGGTGATGGCGCTCACCGTTGATATCGGCAAGCGCGCCGATGCCACATGCATCGTGGTCGAATTCGGGGCGATAAAGGCCCTGCTGCTGAGCGGAATCTGCCTGCATCGCGATCCTCCCCTAGATATTTAGACAGTCAGTTGAATAGGCATAGTAGGAGCATCGTCGGCCCGTTGTGTTTCCCACCCGTTTCGAAACAATCGCGTAACGCACGCCCTACGAGTGGACACCGCCGACCTCAAGGGCGACAACATAGGCCCCAAGTTCGGCCTGTTAGCTCACCACTTCAAACATCTCAATCTGTAACAGGAAGGGCCGGCTTTGGCGGTCAGCTGTTACAGATCGAGATTTTCCATAAGACCATTTCTTCCTGTCTCGATCCGTAACACCTAGGCCCAATTTCCATCCCTAGTTGTTACAGATCAAGACAGTTCGCAGCCCCCCTTCATCACCCTATTCAAATACAACAATTTTGTTAGTCTTGGTTAACTTTTAAGCTTAAAACGGGTATCCTTTGCGGCGTCAAGCAAACGGCACGCACACCGTGCCAGATCAAGGAGGCCCCTATGGCGCACCGAGCAGACCGACAGACAATGCAACTTGTCCTTATCCGTCACGGAGAATCCGAGTGGAACAAACTCAACCTGTTCACCGGCTGGACCGATGTCGAGCTCACCGACACGGGCCGCGAAGAAGCCGCAGCAGGCGGTCGCGCCCTCAAAGAAGCCGGTTTCGACTTTGACGTCTGCTACACCTCGCGTCTCAAGCGCGCAATTCACACCCTCGATATCGTGCTCGGCCAAATGGATCGCGAGTGGCTGCCCGTCATCAAATCCTGGAAGCTCAACGAGCGCCACTACGGTGCGTTGCAGGGTCTCAACAAGGCCGATGCCGCCGCGGAGCACGGCGACGAACAGGTGCTCATCTGGCGCCGCTCCTTCGATATCTGCCCGCCGGCACTCGAGCCGGACGACGCGCGCGACCCCCACACCCAGGAGCAATACCGCGACATCGCGCCCGATCAGCTGCCCTATACCGAGTGCCTCAAGGACACGATCGCCCGCGCCTGGCCCTATTTCGAAGACGAGATTCGCCCCCAGATGCTCGCCGGCAAGCGCGTACTCATCGCCGCGCACGGCAACTCCCTGCGCTCACTCGTCATGAAGCTCGAGCACCTCACGCCCGAGGAGATCCTCAAGGTCAACATCCCCACCGGCGTGCCGCTCGTCTACACCTTCGACACCGATTTCAACGTCCTCGACAAGCGCTACATCGGCGACCCGGCGACCATCGCCGCCAAGATCGACGCCGTGGCCAATCAGGGCAAAGCACACAAGTAGCCCCAACCCAAAACCGACGCGTGGCGCCGCACGGCCCAGATGCGACGTCACGCCGCCCATACACAGGAGCGCACCATGCTCAACCATCTCAAACAACACTTTGGTTCCCGGCGCACCGGCGGTCACGGAGGCCTAGACATTGCGCAGCATATCGGCCCCGGGCTGCTCGTGACCGTCGGCTTTATCGACCCGGGCAACTGGGCCTCCAATATGGCCGCGGGCTCGCAGTTTGGCTACGCGCTGCTGTGGATCGTCACGCTGTCCACGATTATGCTCATTGTGCTGCAGCACAACGCGGCGCACCTGGGTATCGCCACGGGCGCCTGCCTTGCCGAGGCCACGACACGTTACCTCCCCCGCTTCGTTGGACGCACGGTACTCGCCAGTGCCTATCTCGCGACTGTCGCCACCGCCATGGCCGAAGTCCTGGGTGGCGCGATTGCCCTTCAAATGCTCTTTGGGCTGCCCGTGCGCGCGGGCTGCGTCATCGTGGCGGCAGTATCGATGGCGATGCTCATGACGAACTCCTACAAGCGAGCCGAACGCTGGATCATCGCCTTCGTAGGCGTGGTAGGACTCTCGTTTTTGGCCGAGCTTGCACTAGTCAAGGTCGACTGGCCGCAAGCCGCCGCAAGCTGGATCACGCCTAGTATGCCCACTGGCTCTGCTGCGATTATCGTGAGTGTCCTGGGTGCGGTCGTAATGCCACACAACCTTTTTCTGCACTCCGAGGTCATCCAATCCATGCACTTTGAAGGCCAAGGCGAGCAGGTTATCGAAGAACGTCTGCGCTACGAGCTCTTCGACACGCTCTTTTCGATGGGCGTGGGCTGGGCAATCAACTCGGCCATGGTCATCCTGGCCGCAACGACCTTCTTTGCGCACGGCATGGTCGTAGACGACCTCGCCGTCGCAGCGGCCACGCTCTCCCCCATCTTGGGCCCGGCGAGCTCGACCATCTTTGCGGTAGCGCTGCTGTTCGCGGGATTATCGAGCAGCGTGACAGCGGGCATGGCGGCGGGAACCATCACTGCGGGCATGTTCGACGAGGAATACGACATCCACGACCGACATTCCTCGGTCGGGGTGGCGGCCTGTTTCGCCGGAGCAGTGGCGGCGTGCCTGGTCGTTCCAAATCCTTTTGAAGGTCTCATCTGGAGTCAGGCACTGCTGTCGCTTCAACTGCCGATTACGGTCTTTGTGCTCATACGGCTCACCAGTTCACCCCGCGTCATGGGCAAATTCGCCAACTCGCGTCCACTCAACGCGCTGCTTGTAGGGATTGGTGCCATCGTGACGATTCTCGATGTCGTGTTGTTGACAGGGATGTAATGGGACGGGGCACCTACCCAGGCAAATGTCTCGATCTGTAACATCTAGACCCGCTTTTGATGTCTAGATGTTACAGATCGAGACAAAAGGTCGGCCGGACTCACAACAGACAGGATCGGCCAACAGCAACCGTGATCCCTTGGGGGGCGGAGGAAAAGGGCCCCGGCCGAGAATTCGACCGAGGCCCTTGGACAGAGCTATGTTCGGCTTTCGCCGTGTGTCTGCGAGCTACTCCTCGACGAGCTCAAACTGATCGGGACCGACGCCACACACCGGGCACACATAATCCTCGGGCAGCTCGGGCGTATCGACCTCAACCTCGTAACCGCAAACGACGCACACGAACTTATACGTCTTCTTCTCCTCAGCCATGATGTTCTCCTCTCAAACGCGACTGGTGATGTACTTCATTTATCAGTATAGATTCTTAATAATATAATGCAAGTATTTTTAAAACATTTCTAGCCTTGATACGAGGACGCCTTCGGAGGCGTCTTGCCCTTCAGGACCTTATGGTAGTAATCGTAGGTGAGCGGCGTCTCGTCACTCAAGCGCTCGGCATCCTCGACCTCGCCGATAAACAGTAGATGCGTGCCAACATCCACAGTGTCGATCAAATGGCAGCTAAACAGGGCCGCCGCATGCTCGGGCACATAGGGCATGCCCAGAGCCGTCTCGCGGGTCTCGTATTTGGCAAACTTGTCATAATCGCTGCTGGTGCGGAACCCAAAGTTACCGATGTAGAGCATATCGGCGGTCTGATCGATCACGGTCAGCGCGAACGCTTTGGCCGAAGCGATGACGCCCGAGGTGACGTTGTCCTTGTTCACGGCAACCGAAATGCGCGGCGGCATGGACGTCACCTGCACCGCAGTGTTGATGACGCAGCCGGCGCGCAGCCCGTCTGCCGCGGCGCTCACCACGTACAGACCGCTCGGCATGGTAAAGAACGCAGTTTTGTCCATAACAATCACTCCCCTAACGCGGGTTGGAACCTCATGGATGTATGTACCCACAAAAAAGGCGGCGCCCACAACGGACACCACCTTTGAGACATATGTGTCAAAACAGTATAAGCAAGATGAGACGCCCGCAGTTGCGGTGGAATAAGGACTGAATAGCCCCCTCAAACAGGCAAAACAGTCCGTATTCCACCGCAACTTATACAGAACGCCTAGCGATTGCGCTCCTTGAGGGCGCGGTCGATCTCGCGCTGGACATCGCGCTTGGCCATATCCTCGCGCTTGTCGTAAAGCTTCTTGCCGCGGCCTAGGCCCAGCAGCAGCTTTACGCGGCCGTCGGTATTAAAGTAGAGCTCCAGCGGCACCAGCGCATAGCCGCGGTTGCGAAGTTTGCCGTCAAGAAAGTCGATCTCCTTGCGGTGCAGCAGCAGACGGCGCCGACGGTCGGGATCGCGATTCCACACGCCACCATGACTATAAGGGTGGATATGCAGGCCGACGAGCCAGCACTCACCGCCGCGGATCAGCGCGAAGGTATCGGTGATCTGGCAGGCGCGCTCGCGAATCGACTTGACCTCGGTGCCGCTCAGTTCAATGCCGCACTCAAACGTCTCATCGATAAAGTACTCGTGATGTGCCGAGCGATTCTTGGAAATGAGCTTGCGTTCACGCTTACTGGGCATCGCCGGCCTCCTTGGCGCCATCGGAACCCTTGCCCGTAGCTTCGCGCTTAGCCTTGCGCTCGGCGTTGAGCTCGGCGTCGCTCTCGCGCACCAGTTTGATAATCGCCGCGCAGGCCTCCTCGCCCACCAAGTCGCGAGCACGTACCGTCAGGCGCGTCGCCTCCTGCTTGTCGCCGTCACTTGCAGCATCGGTCGCGCACATAATCAGGCAGATGGCAATCTCGGCCGAAGGCGAGGTCGGCACGCCCTGCAGGGCGAGCTCACCCATCACATGGTCGTCACTCTCGTCCGCGGCATCCGGATAGGCGGTATGGATCTTGTTGAGCAGGCGCGTCGTATGCGCATCATTGGGCGCCAGGCGCAGCGCCAGACGCGCGCAGCCCACGGCAGCCGAAATGTTCTCGGTCTCGGGCTCCAAGAAGTACTGACCCAAGTTGGTATAGGCGCGTGCGGCGCACTTGCCGTCGCTCGCGCGCTCCAGCACCGAGAACGAGAGCGATGCCCACTCCTGTTTGTCCTCGAGTGCGCGGAACAGCTCGGCCAGGTCCAAGCGATAGTTGCAGTTCATGGGATCCCAGCGCACGGCCTGCATCAAGGCATTCCGAGCACTCACATAATCCTGCTGACGAATGTAGGCAAACGCCATGTCGGAATACAGACGATCAAAGGGCACCTCGACCTGCACCAGCTCGCGCGGATCCTTTTCCACGCGACGGTAGGCCAGACGCTCAAACTTGCTATCGAAGCTAAAGTACTGACGGTTCTCTTCCGTCTTGCACTCAGCGTCGATATACTCCTCGGCGAGCTCCACCAGACGCTCCAGCAGCGGCGTCGCCGTAGCCAGGTCGCCCTGCGCCAGATAGTTCTCGGCATACGTGATGTCTTGCAAGCTGATGGGCAGATCCATGGCTACTCCTCGATCTGAGCGAAACACGGCAGGCGCCGTATATACGGTCAATACACAAAACCCGGGTCTCTTACGAGGCCCGGGCGTTCAATTTTGGTAGCCCGTACCAGATTCGAACTGGTGATCTCCGCCTTGAGAGGGCGGCGTCCTAAACCGCTAGACGAACGGGCCATATGTAGCAAATGCAATGGCTGGGATGGAGGGAGTCGAACCCCCATTGACGGAACCAGAATCCGCTGTCCTGCCATTAGACGACATCCCAATGACTGCATCGCTGCGCTCGGCTGTGCCTTTGCGCAAGAAAGAAATATACGGGAAGTACCGCCGTGACGCAAGCCCCAATTTTGACTTTTTTAAAATTCAGCCAAATTGGCCTAATTTAGTCCAACCCGTGAAGGACCTGTGAAGCCGATCGCTGTACACGAAGGGCAAAACGCCGCGAGCGGTAGCCGTCAACCGTTGGCAGATTCTACCGCGAAAACGACAGCACCAAGCAACACAATCGAAGTATCAATGATCGCGTAGATATCGAGGCGCCATGGACGAAGAGCTTGATTACCTATGGGAGACCCTGGGCCTCGAGATCACTGCTGACCTTTGGCCCGAACGGGACAAGATCCATCCCACACTGCGCCCCGCCATCACGGTGATGCAGGCAAACTACCGCCGCGCCTCATTTTTGATCATGCGGATGTCATGGCACGCGGGACTCCCCGACCTTAAGCGAATCCAGGCAAGCCTCGTCGAGCTGTCCGGCATGCCGACCGTCATATCCGAGGCGCGCCTGGAGCAGCGCCAGCGCGAGCGACTGCAACAGCAGCGGATTCCCTTTATCTGCCCCGGCATTCAGGCATACCTACCCTTTATGGACGAGGAGTACTGGAGCGGCAAGCCCAACAAACACGTAAAGGTCTACGATCCGCACGAATGGGCACAGCTCGAGGATTGAGCTGAGCGAGCCCGCCGATGGAAAACACGTCCCGCCCTGAGCACTCAAAACGGGTCGCACTTTCCGCAGCCGCTACAGCAACGCCTCGACCCAAGCCGATTCCCTAAAGCCGGGAATCGCAAAGTCGTCGCCCACCAACAGCGGACGCTTGACCAGCATGCCGTCGGTCGCCAGCAGCTCGTAGCACTCCCGATCCGTCATGCCCGCATCTAGACGCGCCTTCAGGCCCAGCTCTCGATATTTCATGCCCGACGAATTAAAGAAGCGCCGCACCGGCAGCCCCGAACGAGCAATCCAGGTCGCAAGCTCATCAGCCGTGGGATTGTCCAAAACGATATCGCGGTCGATATACTCTACCCCGTGTTCGTCCAGCCATGCCTTGGCCTTCTTGCAGGTCGAGCACTTGGGATATTCAACAAACAGTACGGTCATGGGAATCCTCCGAATATAGATCGGCCAACGCAGGCACACGCCACACGAGGCGCCTTCGTATGATGGGCCAATTGTAGCCCACGGGTCACACGCTAAACGAACCGTACCCCGAATCCGCGTTTGATGAACGGCAGCAGCTCCATTGCCTCGGGCGTGACATGGCCCGCAACGTTCATGCGCTCGTCACCGGGAAGATCGACCCGTGCAATCTCAAGCTCGCCTTCGTAGCGCCCATAGCCGCTATTACTCACAGCGATCGACCCCGCCTTTCGCGGCAGGCCGGCACCGGCATCCGTCGGCACGGAATCCGGCTTAAGCGTCGTGCGCGACTCCTGAGACCTAAAGATGAGGACGCTCGAATCGGGCCGGTCGTGATGAATCTGCCCACGTACATAGGCATAACCGGACTCAAGCTCGCATTGCAGGTCCACGTATCCGGCGGAAACTTGAGCAAACTGCGCCCAGCCCGCATCGGAAAGATCGGGGTCGCCGACCAACACAATGTCGCAATCGGCGCCATGTGCGAGCTCAAGCATGTTGAGGGCAACCTTTGACGCGCGACCGCGATGTGCCTCGACCGTCGGAAGTCCCTCGAATACCGGCCCGCGAACGTTGGCATCACCCGGCACAAAAGCCATGATTTCGAATCCAAGCGCCGCAAGACGAAGATTCGTCCGAGCAATGTCCTCCAGAGCTAAACCGGTATAAGGCTTAGGGTAAAAATTGTGGCAGGCGGCAAAACGAGTCACATCGGCACCGGCCTCACGCCACGATGCGATTTCATCAGAACTCACCGTCGATGCATTGACCACAATGCGAAATACACCGGACAGTTCCGCAACCCGCTGGGCGCTAAAGCCATAGTCCAAACGAAGGTATTCCAGCCCCAGGTCACGCAGATCCTCGATGCGCTCAAGCCCGAGCAAATCGCATGTGCGCGGCCCCACGTCGGCAATGAGCGCAATGCCGCGGGCGGAAAGCAGCGACAGCACCTGGCGGACCTTATCGGCATACGCCGCTCCCCCGTCCTCGGGAATATGCAGTGAGGTAAACGCATAGCGCGCACCCGCCGCGGCACTACGCTCAATCGTCCGCTCAATATCCTGCAGAGGGCTGGAAAGATAAATCGAAATACCCGTTTTCACGCTTCAACGCTCCTTTAAAAAAGGCCGGCGGAGCAGTTAGCCCCGCCGGCACAACCATAGCATCAAGAAATCTGCCGCGCGCCGCGAGCCCTGAGCAACACGGCTCGCGATATCAAACTATTCGCCAAAGAACTCGTTGATCTTCTGCTCGTCGACGCCAAAGAACCACGTCAGGACAAAGCCAGCGGCATAGGCAAGCAGCATAGCGGCAACGTAGCCGAGCTGCTGACCAGGAACGACGATCAGCAGGCCAAACAGACCGGAAACGCCCTGAGAAACCGTGCCGATGTGAAGCAGCGCCGCGAGCGCGCCGCCAAATCCGGCACCCAGGCAGGCCGTCACAAACGGACGAACGAGCGGCAGCGTAACGGCATACATCAGAGGCTCGCCCACACCCAGGATTCCAACGGGAATGGACTCTGCAACGTACTTCTTGAGCTTGGCGTTCTTGGTCTTAAAGTACAGCGCCAAACCGGCACCGACCTGGCCGCCGCCAGCCATCATAAGGATGGGAAGCAGGTAATTGATACCCTTGGTAGCGCCGTCGGGATCGTTGAGCATAGCGTGGATCGGCGTGAGCGCCTGATGCAGGCCGACGGAAACCAGCGGCAAGAAGCCTGCCGACAGGATATAGCCGCCCAGGACGCCCAGCTTCTCGAAAATAAAGGTCAAAACGCTAAAGATGGCAGTCGTCAGCCATGCGCCAACCGGCTGGATGACGAGCATCAGAGCAAAGGCACCGATGATGAGCACCAGCAGCGGGGACAAAAACGTGTCGAGTGCGTTGGGCATAACCTTGCGAATCTGACGCTCCATCCAGGCAAAAAATGCGCCAGCGATAAGAGCCGCGATCATGCCGCCCGCTGCGGGGTTGTACTGCGCATTGGTGAGCGGCAGCAGAATGGCAGTGGCAGGATCAGCCGCGCCAGGCGCAAGCAGGGGCATGGCACTGTTGGCGATACACATCATGCCGGCGATGCCGCCCAGCGCAGCGGAGCCGCCAAACTCACGTGCCGCGTTATAGCCCACCAAGATGGGCAGATAGGCAAACAGGGCCCAGCCCATGGAACGAATGCCCTGGTACCACCACTCGCCTGCAAGCGCGCCTGCCGTCGAGACGTTAATGACGTTGCAGATACCGTTGATGAGGCCAGCCGCAATGATGCCGGGAAGCAGGGCGACGAAGACATTGGAAATCTTCTTGAGGAAGGCCTGAACCGGCTTGGACTCGTACTTTGCCTTCTGCGCGGCCTTGTTTGTGGCCGCAGCGTCAACCACGCTCTCGTCGGCAACGCCTTTCGCAAGGCCGGTGAGCTTGGAGAACTCCTCGAGCACCTTATTCACCTTGCCCGGCCCCAGCACGATCTGCATCGTGTCGTCCTCGACCAAGCCCATCACGCCGTCGAGTGCCTTAATACCCTCCGTGTCGACGCTGCCCGTGTCTTTGACGGTCACGCGCAGGCGCGTCATGCACGCCGCGTTTGCGAGCACGTTGTCTTTACCGCCCAAAAGGTCCAGCAGCTTTTGAGCCAGCTCTTTGTTCGTCATAACTCCTCCTTGTATTGGGTATCTCGTTTGGATGTCATATCAGCTCACGCCGCGCACCTATTGGGCATCGGCATTGCTCTTCTCATGGCCACTCACCGCAGCACGGACATGGCCTCGCGCTCGCTCAAGAGCTACCGCAGCCTGCTCGACATCGCAGTCCAGCAGTACCGAGACAATAGCGGTTTTTACGTGGCCGCCGGCATCTGCAAGCGCCTGAATAGCGCGCTCGCGCGTGCAGCCGGTCGCCTCCATCACGATGTTCTGGCCGCGCACCACCAACTTCTCGTTCGTCTGCTGCACATCGACCATCAGGTTTTGGTATACCTTGCCGATCTTGACCATGGCACCGGTCGAAATCATGTTGAGAATGAGCTTTTGAACCGTTCCCGCCTTGAGCCTCGTTGAGCCGGTCAGCACCTCGGGACCGGGCACGGGTTCAATGGCAAGATCTGCGCTCTCCCCGATCTTCGACCCTTGGTTGCAGGCAATTGCAATGGTCTTGCACCCAGTTGCCCTGGCGTTCACAAGGCCGCCCACCACATAGGGAGTACGGCCGCTTGCCGCCAGGCCAACGACAAGATCCTTGTCCGAGAGTCCACGCTCCCGCAGGTCGCTCGCGCCAAGCTCCTCGCTGTCTTCGGCACCTTCGACAGCCTTGATAAACGCCGTCTCGCCTCCGGCAATGAGCCCGACAATCAGATCGGGTGACACGCCAAACGTGGGCGGACACTCCGAAGCGTCGAGTACGCCCAGACGACCGCTGGTGCCTGCGCCCATGTAAAAGACGCGTCCGCCGCGCTCGAGTGCCTCAGCAGCCCAGTCGATTGCTGTGGCAACCTGGGGCAACACCTTCGTGACCGACTGGACGGCACGAAGATCCTCATCATTCATCGTCGTGACGATTTGCAGCGATGTCATCGTATCGAGGTCCATTGAACTTTGATTACGCTGTTCGGTCGTGAATTTTGTTAAATCGAGCATTTCATTCACCTCATCTTTCCTGTTTCTCGATGTAGTTTTGCTTAATGACATGCGTCGCCCGTTCGTAGTCGCTGGCAACGTAAGCAGCGTACAGGGCATCGACAACCATAAGCTGGGCCATACGCGAAGCCATGGCACCGCTGCGGACCAAGGGTTCACTCGCGGCGACGCCGAGCACGGCATCGGCCACGGTGGCAAGCTTGGATGATCCATCTACTTTGGTAACGGCCACAACGGGACAGTTGTGACGTTGAGCCTCGGCGGTGCAGTCCAGCACCTCTTGCGTCAAGCCCGAGTAGCTAAAGGCGATTGCCATATCGCCCTCATGCATGTTCTTGGCACACAAGAGCTGATCATGCCAGTCGTCGTACAGATGGCACTCCTTGTCGACACGCATGAGCTTTTGCGCCAGATCGTGCGCGACCAAACGAGAGGCACCGATACCGAACAGATTGACCGCGCGTGCCCGCTTAAGATAGGCCGCACATCGCTCCAAGACGGTGTAATCGAGCGTTCGCGCCGTCGCTTCGATCGTGCGCACGTTGCTTTTCATCACCTTCCCCACGATACGTTCGACGCTGTCATCCATGGAGATGTCCTCGAGGGCAACGTCTTTCTTGTCACCCAAGAGCGCCAGCTCGGCAATCAGTTCGCGCTGGAACTCCTTGTAGCCCGCAAAACCCAAGCGCTTGCAAAAGCGCAAAATGCTCGAGGGCGAGGAGAACGTGGCATCGGCAAGACCGCGGACGGACAGCCCGACCACCTCGTGCGGATGAGCGCTTACATATGCGATGACATTGCGTTCCGCCGGGCTCGCGCTGAGCTCACGCTCGCGAAGCCGCAAAAGCAATCCGTTTGCCATCTCAAACACCTCCCTTGAGAAGAATTAAAGACCAACGAACGATTCGTACCGGATATAAACAGCTTTTACGGTACATTGTGCCGCATCGTGGCGCACAAGGGCGAGCGTTCTACCGCTCGCCCCTCAAATCCGACCGCTCGGAAATACGCGCGACACAAAATAATTCAACAAGGTCGCATTATCAAAAACGGGCTTGTTACCGGCTAGCGCCTCGCATGGGCGCAGATCGGCCGAGTCGCATGGCGCACCAACACCGCTGCCAGCAATACCAACAGCATCGCGGTAACATAGCCCGCAGCATCGAATCCTAAATCGATAACGTCGAAATGCCTGCCGGGAACAAAGATCTTATGTACCTGATCGCCAACGGAGCAGACGGCGCAAAAGAGCAACACGGGCACGCAACGGGAGCATACGCTCCACGGACGCCTGGAAAAGCAAACCACGACCACCGAGGCGAACAATCCGACGAAGAAAAACTCTACGGTATGGGCAACGCGACGGACGTTCGTGCCCACCCACATGCGAATGGAAGCAAGTCGGCCAGACCGGACATTCGAAGCAGCCGAATCGGTGCCCCCGGTCATCCCGTTCTCGGTCTGAGCTTCACCCGCGACATCGGCAGCCTGTACGCCCGTAGCTTGACCCTCCACCACACGCGCGGTTGACTCGCTCAGCAACGACGTCTCCACCGCATTTTGCTCCGTCAGCACCCAGATGCCCGCCAGCGTTGCAGTAAACAGAACGATCGCGGTCCATCCGATTATTTGTTTTACGCGCGCCAAGGGCCTACCTCCTTTTTTGAATATCAGCGAGTGTAGCCCCAAATGACATCGTCAGCGTATCAAAATTTGAATCGCAACAGGAAGCGCCAAAGCGGCGCAAACCCCTACCCCGCCTCGCGCATCCAGCGATCGAACGTCCCCACGCACACGCCCAGGCACTTTGCTGCCTGGCTGCGGGTAATATCGCCTGCCTCATAGCTATCGCGTACCAGCTCAAACTGAGGAGGGCACGGCTTGCGAGGTCGACCGAAACGGACCCCTCGCGCCCGCGCCGCTGCAATCCCCTCCGCTTGGCGCCGATGATTATTCTCGCGCTCCACCTGCGCCACGTAGCTCAGCAGTTGTAGCACAATATCGGCAATCAGGGTATTGGTCACATCCGGCGCGCCGCTGGCCCTGGCGCGCGTGTCAAGCAATGGCATGTCCAACACCACAATGGCAACCCCGAGCTCCTTGGTAATGCGTCGCCATTCCTCAAGAATCTCGGAGTAATTACGGCCAAGTCGGTCGATAGAAAGCACCACCAGCACGTCCCCGTCTCCCAGGATGTGCAGCAGCTCGCGATACCGCGGGCGATCGAAGTCCTTGCCGCTCGCATGGTCGGCATAAATATTCGCCGAGCCCACGCCATAGGCGCCCAGCGCATCCAGCTGCCGATTTAGATTCTGATCGCGCGAACTCACCCGCGCATAACCATACACCGTCGCCATCTCATCCCCGCTTTCTTGTAAACCTGCCAAAAAGGGACAGGTTTATTTTGGTAGGTTTTACCTCTCGAATAGCAGGTAAGCGGGCGGCCGAGCAGACGGCAAGGTAGCCATGATCCAAATGCGGAGGGCGGCCCCGAAAGACCGCCCTCCGCTCTCCCGCCATGAGTCGAGATTTGGCTAATGGATAAGCTTAAAGTCCAAGTGCCCACGCGTGGTATTGACGCGCGAGACCTCGATAATCACGCGCTGGCCCAGTTCATAGCGAGTCCCCGTGTCGGCGCCCGTCAGCGTAAGCGCATCCTCGTCGAACTCGAACCACTCGTTGCCCAGACTCTTGATCGAAACCAAGCCTTCGACCTGCGTCAGGTCCAAGCGCACAAAGAGGCCCATGCTGCTGACCCATGAGACCGTTCCGGCATAGCGCTCGCCCAGGCGATCCTCATAGTACTGGGCAATCTTGATCTTTTGCGTCGCATGGCTGGCGGCATCGGCCGCACGCTCCGCATCGCTGCACGCACGGCAAATCTGCGGCAGAATGCGCGGCAGCGACTCGCGCCCCTTGCCGATCAGCCGCGGCGTACGGACCAAGGCGTCCTTGCCGCCGAGCTGCTCATAGGCCAACTGCAGTTTGAGCACGCGGTGCACCACCAGATCGGGGTAGCGACGGATGGGACTCGTAAAGTGGCAGTAGCACGGCGCGGCGAGCGCAAAGTGGCCCTCGTTGCGCGGCTTGTACAGCGCGCGCTGCATGCTGCGCAGAAGCAGCGTGTTGACGAGCGGTGCGTTGGCCGTACCGGCGGCAGCATCAACTGCAGCCTGCAGCTCATCGGGACTCCCCAGGGCAATACCGGCAGCACGGCGATCGTCGATGATGCCCAGCTGCGCCAGCGCAACGGCGGCACCGTGCAGGCTATCGGGGCTCGGATCCTCATGCACGCGATAGCAAGCCTCGATATCACGGTCTGCCAGCCACTCTGCAACGCACTCGTTGGCGAGCAGCATGGCTTCCTCGATAAGCGACGTGGCACACGAACGCTCACGCGCCACAATCTGCACGGGCGCTCCGTCCTCGTCCAATAGAGCGCGAATCTCGGCCGTGTCAAAATCGACTGAGCCGCGGACGCGACGAATACGACGGCGAAGTTCGGCGAGTTCGTTGGCGGCGACAAGGAAATTGCCGAGGTCGACGTTGCAGCCGCGGGCGGCCTTCTCGCACGCAAGACCGCGCTCAAGCGCCTCCTCGCGCGAGGCCTCAGCAGCCGCAACATCCTCGGCCGCACCCTCCAGCACCCCATACTCCACCGCGCCGGCGCGCACCAGCAGCGCCTCGGCGCCGTCATAGTCCATACGCACACGCGAGCGAATCACGCTGGGGTACGGATCGTAATGCCGCACGCGACCCTGCGCATCGAGCTCAATGTCAACGGTAAACGCAAGACGGTCCTCGTCAGGGCGAAGCGAGCACAGGTCACAGGACAGGCGTTCGGGCAGCATGGGAAGCACGCGATCGGCCAGATACACCGATGTCGTACGATGGCGAGCCTCAAGATCGATATGCCCGTCCCAAGCCACATAGTGAGAAACGTCAGCGATATGCACACCCAGCTTGTAGCCACCCTCGGGCGTGCGCTCAAGCGAAATGGCATCGTCAAAGTCGCGCGCGTCGACCGGGTCGATCGTGATGACAAAGCGGTCGCGCAGATCGCGGCGGAGCGGGTCCTTAAGCGCCGCGGACACATCGAGCGAAAGTCCCTCGGCCTCGTCCAGCGCGGCCTCGGGATAGCTATCGGTATAGCCGTAACGCGCCATCACATACTGAACGCCCAAATCCGGCGCGTCATCTCCGCCAATGCGGCGTTCGATCGTCACGGTGCCTGATTCCAGGCGCGTCGGGTAGGTCAAAATGCGCGCGACAACGGCATCACCCGGGTGAACGCCCAGACGATCCGCCGAGGTATCCTCGGGCAGAATGAAGAAGTCAGCCTTCAGGCGCGAATCGAGCGGCTCGATCACACCGAGCGGACCAGCGGTCTGGTACGTACCCACCACGCTTATGGCTGCGCGCTCAACCACGCCTTCGATCACGGCGCACCGCTCACCGTGCGGGCTGTTCTTAATGCTCACGGCAACGGTATCGCCATCCATGATCTCGCGCTTACCGCGGCCCATGACCTTGTAGTCGCCGCTCTCGGTTATGACATAGGCGCCATGCTCATGGAGCTGCACGCGCCCGGTCAAGCTCGGACGGCGTTCGCTGCGCACCGGCCCGCGCTTATTGCGAGCTCCACGCTTATGCTTGTTATTGCGCCCCATGGCGCCTCCTTGCTATCGATGACGAACTCCAAAGAGTCTACCCAAATGATTCGCTTTCCTGCCGTTCCCTTGGGATCAAAAAACGGGCCGCCCCATAAGAGACGACCCGTTGGAAGGGATGAATTCCAGGCATGCCTACACGCGCAGGTAGCGGCGCATGGCTATGGCAGAACCAAAGAGACCGATAATCACACCGACCAGAATCAGCGCAGCATAGGTCACCAGGTAGTACTGCATCGGCAGGGCAAACGACATCCAGCCGATGCTCTCCTGCAAACGCGGAATCATCAGATTGCGCAGCAGCTCCAGAACGCCGATGGAAAGCAGCGAGCCCAAAATGGCCTGCAGTACGCCCTCGGTGATAAACGGGCCGCGAATGAAGCCGTTGCTGGCGCCGACCAGACGCATAATCGCAATCTCACGACGACGCGCCGTGATGGACAGGCGAATCGTGTTGTTGATGAAGATGAATGCGATAAAGGTCAAAAGGCCAACGAGCACCACGGCGGCGATGCGGATGTAGTTGGTCACCTGGAACAGGCGGCTCACTTCCTCTTGGCCGTACAGCACGCTCGCGTTGACGTCGCCGTCATCCGCGATCTTCTGGAAGTCGGCGTTCTTCTTGAGCTTCTGGGCCGTGCTCTCGACCTTGGACGGATCGTCCATCTCAATTGCAAACGAAGCCGGCAGCGGGTTCTGGCCATCGAGCGCGCTCATGGTGGCGTCGGCGTTGCCCGACATCTTGCTCGTATACTCGGCCAGCGCGTCGTCCTTGTCCTTATAGGTCACGGACTTGACGTTATTCCACGTCTTAAGCTCGGCCTCAAAAGCCTGAACATCGGCCTGATCGGCGTCATCGCTAATGAACGCGTTGATGACAACCTGATCCTCGACGGTGCCGATCACGGAGTTCAGCATCGCGGAGCCCATGATGAACAGGCCGATGATAAACAGCGAAAGGAAGATCGTGATGACGGCGCCGAGCGAGGTAGTCCAGTTACGGAAGAAGTGACTGATTGCCTCTTTGAAGGAGTAGCCCACGTTAGTTGGTGCCATAGTTGCCGTAACCTCCCCTCTCCTGGTCGCGGATAACGTGGCCGCCCTCGAGGGCGATCACGCGACGGTGCATGCTGTCGACCATCTCGCGGTCGTGCGTGGCGACGATCACGGTGGTGCCGGTGCGGTTAATACGCTCGAGCAGCTTCATGATGCCCAGCGAAATCGCCGGGTCGAGGTTGCCCGTGGGCTCGTCACAGATCAAAAGCGGCGGGCGGTTGACCATGGCGCGGGCAACGGCAACGCGCTGCTGCTCGCCACCGGAAAGCTGATCGGGCAGCGAGTCCATCTGATCAGCCAGGCCGACCAGACGCAGCACCTCGGGAACCTGGCTGCGAATAACGCCCTTGGGCTTGCCGATGCACTGCAGGGCAAACGCCACGTTTTCGTAGGCAGATTTTTGAGGCAGAAGCTTAAAGTCCTGGAACACGGCGCCAATCTGACGGCGCAGGAACGGAACCTTGCGATTCTTGATCTTCATGAGGTCCTGACCGGCAACCAGGATGCGGCCGCTCGTCGGCTTGACGTCGCGGTTGAGCGTCGACAGCAGCGTGGTCTTACCCGAGCCGGAATGACCGACCAGGAAGACGAACTCGCCCGGATAGATCTCGATGTTGATGTCGTCGAGTGCAGGCTTGTTGGGCTGTGCCGGATAGATCTTGGTGACATGCTCCATAAGGATGACGGGCTCGACACCGGCCTGCTTGGCCATCTTCTTGCGGCTGGCTTGCGGATCGATGGGCGCAAACACCGACGTAAAATCGGGGTTGTTGAGCGCGTTATCGAGGCTTGCGACCTCGGCGGCCTGATCGCTCTCGACCACCGGGGCAGCAGGCTGCGTGGGATCGGGAATAGCGGCAAAGAGACCGGACTGCGCAGGCTGAGGAACCGGCGTCGCAGGGGCCATGGGGTCGGGAATGCCGGCCATGCTAGGCTGCGGCGCGGCGGCGCCAGCCTGAGGCTGCTCCACGCGAGCGGTCACAGCCTGAACGGGCTCAAAACCCGCCGTGCCGGAAAGCGCAGCATCGCTGGTGGGATTGTAGGCAAAGGGATCGGATGCCGGCTGTGCCTGATCTGCCGGCTGAGCGGGGGCCTGAGCAACAGGCTGGCCCTCTGAATCCGGAGTGGCGAAACGACTGCCCTGGACGCCTGTCTGCGTCTTGGGGGCATCATCGCCCGCACCGGAGGTACGGAAGTGGTTACCCACTGGTGCTCCTTATCGTCGTGCGTTTAAACTACATGAGCGCCTTGTATTTTAGCAGCATTAGCTTTGCTGCACATAAGAAGCATGGCGGGCTTTGGGATCCCACCGGCCGGGCGCAGGGTTACTCTCCAAATCGTCCTCGGACATGTCGGAGCCTCCGCTGCGCACTACGTGCGGCGGGGGCTCCTCCGTCCTGCGGAAAGATTTGGAAAGTAACCCTGTGTCCGGCCTGCAATAACTAAGGGGTCGCTGCGTTTTACTTGGGTGCAGCAGCGCCGTGCTTGGGGGCTGAATTGCACTTTGTTGGGATGGGCCCGTTTCCCGGAGGAAGCCCTTACTTGGCGCGGGCCTAATTTGTTTGTTGCCGACAAAAAACAGGGGCGTCCTCTTTGAGGACGCCCCTGTTATGGATTGCATACGGTTGCTGAAGCGATACTTTGCCTCGCCTTGTCCTAAGCCAAGAACTCCTTGGTGGTTGCCACGATGTTGGCGGCGTCCAGGCCGTACTTGTGCAGGAGCTCGGCACCCGGGCCAGACTCACCGAAGGTGTCGTTGACGCCGATCTTCTTGAGCGGCGTCGGGCACTGCTCGCACAGGACGTCGGCAACGGCGCTGCCCAGGCCACCGATCACAGAGTGCTCCTCGACGGTCACGACGTGGGCGGTCTTGGTGGCGCTCTTGACGATCAGGTCGGCATCGATGGGCTTGATGGTGTGCATGTTGATGACCTCGGCGTCGATGCCCTCGGCAGCGAGCTGCTCGGCAGCCTCGAGAGCCTCGCCGACCATCAGGCCGCAGGCGATGATGGTCACATCGGCGCCCTCGCGCATGACAATGCCCTTGCCCAACTCGAACTTGTAGGTCTCGGGGTCGTTGATAACCGGCGAGGCCAGACGGGCGAAGCGCATGTACACGGGGCCGTCGCACTCGTAGGCGGCGCGCGTCACGGCACGGGCCTCGATGTCGTCGGCGGGAACGATAACGGTCATGCCGGGGATAACGCGCATCAGGGCGATATCCTCGCAGCACTGGTGCGTGGCGCCATCCTCGCCCACCGAGATACCGGCGTGCGTGGCACCGATCTTGACGTTAAGGTGCGGGTAGCCGATGGAGTTGCGGACCTGCTCAAAGGCGCGACCAGCGGCGAACATGGCAAAGGTGCTCGCAAAGGCAACGCGACCGGTGGTTGCGATACCGGCGGCAACACCCATCAGGTTGCTCTCGGCAATGCCCACATCGAAGAAGCGATCGGGGCAAGCGGCCTTAAACTTGCCGGTCTGCGTGGCGGCGGCCAGGTCGGCGTCGAGGACCACAAAGTCATCGTGCTCGTTGGCGAGCTCGACGAGGGCCTCGCCGTAGCTTACGCGCGTGGCGATTTTCTTGACGTCTGCCATCCTAGAGCTCCTCTCCGGCGGCCGTGAGCTCTGCCATGGCCTGCTCAAACTGTTCATCGTTGGGGGCCTTACCATGCCAGCCCACCTGGTTCTCCATGAAGGAGACGCCCTTGCCCTTCGTGGTCTCGGCAATAATGGCGGTCGGCTGACCCTTGGCAGCGCGAGCCTCGGCAAAGGCGGCGCGGATCTGATCGAAATCGTTGCCGTCGGCAAGCTCCACCACGTGGAACTTAAAGGCGCGGAACTTGTCGGCGAGCGGCATGGGGTCGTTGACCTCCTCGACGGGACCATCGATCTGCAGGCCATTGTGGTCGACGATCACGCAAAGGTTATCGAGCTGCTGGTTGCCGGCAAACATGGCGGCCTCCCAGACCTGGCCTTCCTCGCTCTCGCCATCACCCAGCAGGGCGTACGTGCGGTAAGTATCGCCCCAGTGCTTGGCGGCAACGGCCATGCCCACGGCGGCGGAGATGCCCTGGCCGAGCGAACCGGTGGACATATCGACACCCGGGGTGTCGTTCATGTTGGGATGACCCTGCAGGTGGCTACCGATGTGGCGCAGCGTCTCGAGATCCTCCTTGGGGAAGAACCCACGCTCGGCGAGCACGGCGTACAGACCAGGCGCGCAATGGCCCTTGGAAAGCACGAAGCGGTCGCGATCGGCCTTGCGGGGATCGGCCGGGTCGACGTTCATTTCCTCAAAGTACAGATAGGTCATGATGTCGGCAGCGCCGAGCGAACCGCCCGGATGGCCGGACTTGGCAGCGTGCACACCGGTGACGATGCCCTTCCTTACCTCGTTGGCAACCTTTTTGAGCTCTTCGTCGCTCATTGTGCCTTCCTTTCATCCTCATTAGACAAAATGCGCACGGCACAGAAGGTCATCCCAACACAGCCGCAATGCACGTACGTTATTCATTATGCTGGAAACTGATGGCTTTACCAGAGTTTTTATCATTATTTGAACAATTGAGCAGGCAGAACCGCTGATGAACCGGTTTATCAATGTGAACGTCTTTTGGATGGGACGCAGCCTGCCCTACGCGTTAATGTCCTTGAATCCCTCGCCAAAGGTTTCCGTAACATCGGCAACCGTCACAATGGCGTGAGGATCACGCTCACGCACGATCGTCTTGAGGGTATTGAGCTCTCGACGGCTCACGATGACCATAATCACCGGCTTCTCGGCACCCGAATACATGCCAGTCGCCTTAAACTTGGTACAACCACGACCCAGGCCATACATGATATCGGCAGCGATATCAGGGAACTTGTCCGAGATGATGAGTACCATACGGCGTTTGTTGCCACCATCGACCACGGCATCGATCACATAACCGCTAATGACCATCGAAAGACCTGCATAAAGTGCGTTTTCGATTGAAAAGACCGGAGCCGACAGCGCGCATACGGCAACATCGATCGCCATGACGGTCGAGCCCACGGGCAGTGAGGTATTACGCGAGATGATTTGGCCAATCGTGTCCGAGCCGCCGGTGTTGGCGCCGGCGCGCAACACCATGCCGTAACCGATGCCCGTAATAATGCCGCCCCACATGGCAGGGAGCATCAGGTCCGCATCCGCCAGAGGTGCTACAAACGGGGCGAACAGATCGGTAAAGAAGCCCAGCAGCACAAAGCCCGTCGCGGTCTGCACCACGTAGAACATGCCGCCCTCGCGCATAACGACCAGCAACAGCAAGGCGTTCATCACGATCGTCTGAATACCAACGGGAAGTGATAGGCCGCGCGATGCGCCGACCGCCTGGATAATGGTGGCAAGGCCCGTAACGCCACCGGCAGCAAGGCCGTTGGGAATCAAAAACAGGTCGGTCGCGATGGCGGCCAGAGCGCATCCCAACATAATCTGGGGCAGGTCGTGAAAGAAGTTCATCGATAGAATGCGCTTGATGTCCAGACGATATGCCATGCTGCCTCCCTCAAAAAAGCGCACCCCATCGGATGCGCTTTGAACTTCTTCTTGTATTCGATTCTACCGATTCGCCGGACAAAAACCACCCCTGCGCAGGGTTTGCTCTGGATACAAAACCACCCTGCTGGGAGGGTTTTAATTCATCCTCTCCTAAACCGAGCGGTTTAGGCAGATGGAACCTCCGCATCGGCGTTGCCGGTAGCCCAACGGTGATAGCCAATCACAAACGGATCCAGATCGCCATCGTCAAGAACGGCCTCGACGTTGCTGGTCTCCACGCCCGTGCGCAGGTCCTTAACCATCTGGTACGGGTAGAGCACGTAGCTGCGGATCTGGTTGCCAAAACCAATCGTGGTCTTGGGTCCGCGAATCTCGTCCAGAGCCTCGGCACGCTTCTCGAGCTCAATCTCGTACAGGCGAGCCTTGAGGATCTGCATGCACGCGGCCTTGTTCTGGATCTGGCTGCGCTCGTTTTGGCAGGTAACCACAATGCCGCTGGGGAAATGCGTCACGCGCACGGCGGAGTCGGTGGTGTTTACGCCCTGGCCACCCGGGCCACTTGCGTGGTACACGTCGACGCGGATGTCGTCGGGGTTGATCTCGATATCGATATCGTCGGGCAGCACCGGAATGACCTCGACGCCGGCAAACGTGGTCTGGCGGCGCTTCTTGTCGTCGGTGGGGCTAATGCGCACCAGGCGGTGGACACCGGCCTCGGCGCGAAGCATGCCAAAAGCATCCTTGCCTTCGACGGTAAAGGTCGCGCGATCAATGCCAATGACCTCGGCCGCGGGGCAATCGTTGATGGTGACCTTCCAACCGCGGCGCTGGCAGTACTTCATGTACATCTTAAAGAGCATGAAGGTCCAGTCCTGGGCCTCCAAACCACCCTGCCCGGGCTTGATGGTTACAATCGCGTCGCCATGGTCGAACTCCCCGGTAAACCAGCTCGCAAGCTCAAGCTCGTCGATGGCGCGGGCCAGGCGTTCTGCCGTAGCGGCAGCCTCCTCGCGCAATGCGACGGCGTCGGGGTCATCCCCCATCTCCTCGGCAAGCTCCAGCGCGGCGCGGGCATCGGAAAGCTCGCCGCGCGCGGTGTCCACGGCAGCGATATCCTCTTTAGCGCGTGCAATCTCCTCCATCGTGGCGCGAGCGGCGTCGGCGTCATCCCAAAAACCCGGGGCGACGCTTTTGGCCTCGAGCTCCGTTACGCGGGTGCGCTTCTCGTCCAAATGGAGGTACGACTCGACCTCGCCGAGCCGGTCCGCAAACGCGTCCAGCTCGGCGGGCGTTACCTCTAAAGCCTCAGCCATTAACGATTCCTGCCGTGGCAGTACTTGAACTTCTTACCGCTACCGCAAGGGCACGGGTCGTTGCGGCCCACGTTGACGTACGGATCGTCGCTCTCGGACTTGCGGTAGGTCGTCACCTTGCCACCGTTGTTGACGGCAGCCGGTCCGCCTTGGACAGCCGTGCGGGCCTGCACCTGCGCCTGCTTGCGCAGCACCGAGTCGCCATTGTCACCATCGACCTCGGCAGGACCGGAGAAGTGCGCACCCTCGAGCGCGGGCTCCTCCTTGTGCTCCACGACACGCGGGGCAGCCTTGATCTCGATGCGCAGAACCGTGCGCAGGTAATCCTCGTACATGGTGTCGACGAGTATCTGGAACGCGCCGTAGGCCTCGGTCTTGTACTCGACCAGCGGGTCGCGCTGGCCAAAGCCGCGCAGGCCGATGCCGGTCTTGAGGTAGTCCATCTCCTGCAGGTAGTTCATCCAGCGGGTATCGATGACGCGCAGCATGACCTGGGTGTTGAGCTCGCGCATCAGGTCCTCGCCCAAGCGCTCGGCTTTCATGTTGTAGCACTTCTCTACGTAAGCCAGGACATCGGCAGCTAGGGCCTCATAATCCTCGTCGGGGAACTTCGGCGTATCGATGTGGCCGGTGAGCTCCACAACCCACTTGCGCAGGCCCTCCAGGTCGCGCTCGCCATCGTGACTGTCCTTGGTGCAGAACTCCTGCACGCAGCGGTACACGGTATCGTGCATGACCTCGGTGATGTGGTCGGTCAGATCCTTGCCGTCCAGAATCTTATTGCGCTCGGCGTAGATGACCTGGCGCTGCTTGTTCATGACGTCGTCGTACTCAAGAACGCTCTTACGCATGGAGAAGTTGATGCTCTCGACCTTGTGCTGGGCGCTCTCGACAGCCTTGGAGATGATCTTGTGCTGGATGGGCATATCGTCGCCCATGTCAGCCGTGACCATCATCTTGGAGACGCGGTCCATCTTGTCGCCGCCAAACAGACGCATCAGATCGTCCTCGAGCGACAGGTAGAACTGGGTTTCGCCCGGATCGCCCTGACGGCCGGAACGGCCGCGCAGCTGATTGTCGATACGGCGGGATTCATGACGCTCGGTGCCGATGACGGTCAGGCCGCCGGCGGCAAGAACGCGCTCTCGCTCGGCCTTGCAAGTCTCCTTGGCCTCGGCGTTAAACTGCTCGAGCTGCTCGGGCGTTACGTCCTCCATGGTCAGACCCTCGTACTCCAGGCGCTCACGCACCAGCTCGTCGGGGTTACCGCCCAGCAAGATGTCGGTACCGCGGCCGGCCATGTTGGTAGCGATGGTCACGGCGCCATAGCGACCAGCCTGGGCAACGATATGGGCCTCGCGCTCGTGGTGCTTGGCGTTGAGGACCTCGTGCGCGATACCGCGCTTCGTGAGGGCGGCGGACAGCTTCTCGGAGCTCTCGATGGAGACGGTACCCACCAGGACCGGCTGGCCCTTAGCGTGGCGCCGCTCAACGTCGTCGGCAACGGCGTTGTACTTGGCCTGGATGGTGCGGTACACCAGGTCCTCGTGGTCAACACGCTGGACGGGCTTGTTGGAGGGGATGACCTCGACGGGCAGCTTGTAGATCTCGCGGAACTCGGCATCCTCGGTGAGTGCCGTACCGGTCATGCCGGAGAGCTTGTCATACAGACGGAAGTAGTTCTGCAAGGTGATGGTGGCCAGCGTCTGGTTCTCCTCGCGCACGAGCACGCCCTCTTTGGCCTCGATGGCCTGGTGCAAGCCCTCGGAATAGCGGCGGCCCTCCATGATGCGACCGGTGAACTCGTCGACGATCTTGACCTCGCCGTTCGTGACCACGTACTGCTTGTCGCGATGGAACATGTACTGGGCCTTCAACGCCTGCTGTAGGTGGTTGACCAGCTGGCCCGAAAAGTCGGCGTAGATGTCCTCGATGCCCAGACGGCGCTCGATCTTCTTAAGACCGCGCTCGGTGGCGGCGATGGTGTGCTTGGCCTCGTCCATGACGTAGTCGCCCGTGGGCTCAACGTCCTCGGTGGCGGTAAGCATGTCGTGCGACACGTCCTCGCCGCGCTCAAGGCCACGCACGGCGCGCGCGAAGTCCTTGTAGGTGCTGGCGGACTTAGTGCCGGCGCCCGAGATAATGAGCGGCGTCCTGGCCTCGTCGATCAGGATGGAGTCGACCTCGTCGACGATGGCGTAGTTGTGACCGCGCTGCACGCGCTGCTCGGGACGGGTGACCATGTTGTCGCGCAGGTAGTCGAAACCGAACTCGGAGTTGGTGCCGTAGGTGACGTCTGCCTGGTAGGCCGGACGCTTGAGCTCGAGCGGCATGTTGTTCTGGAGCAGACCGACGGTCATGCCCAGGTACTTGTAGATGCGGCCCATCCACTCGGAGTCGCGCTTTGCCAGGTAATCGTTGACGGTAACGACATGCACGCCCTTGCCGGCGATAGCGTTGAGGTAGCCGGCCAAGGTGGAGACGAGCGTCTTGCCCTCGCCGGTCTTCATCTCGGCAATATGACCCTCATGAAGCGCCATGGCGCCGATGAGCTGTACGTCAAAGTGGCGCATGCCCGTGATGCGCTTGGAAGCCTCGCGCACGGTGGCAAAGGCCTCGGGAAGCATGTCGTCGAGCGACTCGCCGTTGGCGTAACGCTCGCGGAACTTATCGGTCTGGGCGCGGAGTTCCTCCTCGGTCATCTTCTCAAACTGGGGCTCAAGACCGTTGATCTGGTCGACGATCTTGTAGTAGCGCTTAAGGTCCTTATCGGATCCAAAGGACAGCAGCTTTGACATGAATCCCATGTGGTTTTCCTTTTTGGCCATCGCCCACGCCGTGCAGCTGCGGACGAGTTAAACACAGATGATTGTACTTTAGCCAAACAAGGCGCGGCCTATACGGTCGAGCTCGACCGCCACGTAATAACTACGACCAACCTGCCACAATGGGACAGGTTAATTTTGGCAGGTCTATCTGGGCAAACGCCGCCTCTCTGCCATGTGGTGTCATGGGGAAAGGTTAGTTTGCACTAATTTAAAAAGAAAAAGGGCCGCGCACCCAAATGGATGCACGGCCCTCATGCCATGAATGCGAGCGATTCTCTCGGCGAGCTATTTACTCAGCAGCCTCGGTGGTCTCGGCCTCGGCAGCGGCCTCCTCGACGGGAGCCTCGGCGGCCTGCTTGGCAGCCTCCTCGGCGAACTTAGCGGCACGCTTAGCCTTCTCGGCAGCCTTAGCCTCAGCGGCGGCCTTGCGAGCGGCCTCGGCCTCAGCAGCCTTGGCGGCCTTGGCAGCCTTGGCCTCCTCAGCCTTCTTGAGCTGGGCGGCAGCGGCGCCACCGAACTTGTCGGCGAAGCGCTGGACGCGTCCACCGGTGTCGACGAACTTCTGCTGGCCGGTGTAGAACGGGTGGCACTCGTTGCAAAGCTCGACCTTCATCTCGGACACGGTAGCGTGCGTCTTGAAGATGTTGCCGCAGGAGCACGTCACCGTGCACTCGACATACTGGGGATGGATACCCTGCTTCATGGTAGGACTCCTTATTGGTCAGGCGCTGGTTACCGATCAGCGCATAAGGCGTCTTGGTTTCCGACCAAGACAACAAACTCGGCTATGGTACCACGGCGCCGCGTGTCCCACAAAAGGTTCACGGTCTTTTCGGCACAACACGAGCTGGACCTTAAATATCAACTTCATCCGAACACTCCCCCACATTCATCTCTCGTATGTATCGAGGTATTCCTGCTTGAGCGTCTGCGAGGACGACTTGATCTTTTCCACGAGCGTGCCGGCCTCGATGAAGTAGAACGAGTTGGTGAGGTCTGCCAGGTCGTCGAGCAGATGGCTTGAAATGAGCACGCTGCGTCCCCGCGCCACCTCGCTGCGCATCGCGTCGCAGGAGGTTTTCCGCTTTCCCGGATCGAGGCCGTTCAGCGGTTCATCGAGGATGAGGTACGGGCAACCGGTCGCTATCGCCATGGCAAGCTTTACCTGCTGCTTCATTCCTGTCGAGAGTTTACGGGTCGGCTTGTCGAGATATGGGGAGATTCCGAGGGGGTCGCAGAGCGAGTCGATGTCGGCGGCCGATTTCCACGCCTCCCTAACGAAAGCAAGGTGCTCGATGGCCGATAGCGTGGGATAGAGATCCGCGCCGCCCGAAGAGCTCAGGTAGACGAGTTCTGCAAATTCGGCTGATCGACGTTGGCAGATTCCGTCTGCCGCCAGGCTTCCCGAGCGGATGCGGGCGGGAAATTGGCCCGACAGCGCTTCAAGAAGGGTGGTTTTCCCCGAGCCGTTGGGAGCAACGAGGCCCGCCGCCGTTCCCGGGCTCAGGAAAAGCGACCCGATTGAAAGTATCGTCGTGCTCCCGTATCCCACGCTCGCGTCCAGAAGCTCGAGCCCATGGCGCTTTTTCGCGGGTCCAGACTGTTTGGGCGAACGTGCCGCAACGGCGCCGACCGCAAAAAGGACCGCGACGTATGCCAGGGCCACGGCAAGCATCGATGCGCTGCCTGAACCGGAGCCAATGAATTCTGTCGGGAAGCATCCTACGTAGCCCGTTGCCTCGATAGGCGAGAATACGGCCAGCGGCAGGAGCCCGAGCACGGCATTATGCTCCAGTGCCGAATCGGACAATAACGGGAATGCCGGGGCCGCGACAAGCAGCGCGGAGGTAAGGGGGCCCGCGAGGACGCGCCTCGTTGCGGTCGATAGGACGGCGGAGCAAACGGATATCAAGGTTCCGCCCGCAAGCAGCGCGAGAAGCAGGGCTGTGAAGACGTTTCCCGCGGTCGTGGTGGTAAGCGCGCCGTCATGGAAGAAGGCGATCGGGTACCCAATTTGCCCGAAGCCGTTTAGGGCCAAGGCGTAAATGCCCCCGGGTGCGAGGCCGGCGAGGAGCATCGCGGTCCCCGCGACGATTATCGAAAACACGATCTGGATAAGGCGCCGGAATTTGGGCGCGGGCGCCTTCGCCGCCAGGGTCCCGGGCCTTGTGGCTCCGAGCAGGAGTATCGACGAGAGAAGGAAGGGGATGAAGGGAAGGAAAGACGGCGCCGTGGCAATGGCGTAAGGCAGGAAGGAAAGGAATGGCAGGTCGCTTGCGGAGGCCGGGATATCCGTGATGCCGGAGCTGCTCAGGGCACGGCAATATGCGAGCTCCGCGTCATTGGTCTCTCGGTCTCCCACGATGGACCCGGATTGGAAGCCTTCGTCCATGAGCGCGTAGTAGCTCTCGGCAGAATCGAGAAAGGCGGCGTCGGTTTGAGCGGCAAGGGCGGCGTTCGCGTATCTTGCAAGCTCCGCGTCATTTTGCTGCTCTGGAGATAGGTCTGTGCCGCTGGCCTGGGGCGCGCGCGTATTGAATGCGTCGACAAAGCTCTGCATGCCCTGTTTCATAAAGAAGGGCCCGTAGATGGGTGAATTGAACGCAATGGGGACGGAAAAGGCTGCAGCGAGAACGAGCGTACAAATCCATACGGCCCTGTCTCTTAGGATTAGTTTGAGAAGAAGTCGACAGTACATTTAGAAGCACCTACGTTCCTCAAAGAATTGTTAGATTAATAATGACAGACCGAATGAAGATGCGTGCGATGGGGGCGAGGCGAATGGCTGAGCGGTATCGATACGCGGGTTCAACGGTATCACATTGGCCACATAGATTTTTAACTTGCATTTCTACCCGCCCTTTTCGTAGAGTCGCCGATACGTGCTTAGCGCACCCTCGGCGCGTCCGGCAGGCTTTGCGAAATGGGATCCAGGAGACTTCGGCGCAGCATCATCTTGCGGAATGCTTCTAATGAGCCTCCCATCCTTCAAAAACAGAATCTCATCGCACAGCCTATCGACCGAATCCAAGATGTGGGATGACATGATGATGCACGTACCAGAATCGGCCAGCTTCCTGAGAATCTCGGAATGCAAGTCCACCCTGCTGGGGTCGAGCGCGTTCATGGGCTCATCTAATAGAAGGTACCGCGCGCCCGTCGCATACGCAATCGCCAGGGTAAGCTGCTGCTTCATGCCCTGGCTCAGAGTGCGGATCCTCATCTTCGCGAACTCGCCTATCTGCGTTTGTTCCACTATCTCTTCGATATCGCGAGCATGCGGCCACATATCGCAAACCATCTTGAGGTGATCTTCCGCACGCAATCCGGGATACAGCAGCGTCCCCTCACCAGGTGCATAGAAGATCATAGAACGGACCTCTCTCGCACCCGTACCCTGCACCTCATCCAGAACGATGCTCCCGTCCACGCGAGGACCCGGCAAACCTGCCATCGCACGCAGCAACGTCGTCTTTCCATGCCCGTTCGGAGCGACGAGACCGTAGACCGTACCCGGGGCAAACTCAGCGTTCACCGAATCTACGAGCACCTTCTTTCCATAAGAGATCGTCAGCGTTTGAAGGTCAATCATCGAGATCATCCCCTTTCGATCTTTGGAACACTCAGGCGCACCATCAACGGAGATACGGCGCCCAAGACCACCAGCAGAGCGCCCGATGCGCCGACGACCTCTCCAAAAGGCATCGCGTTCGTCCCTCGCCCAAGGAACCCAATCGTCCCCACCTGGGAAGCGGGATCAAACGAGGCGAATGGAGCCAGCAGCGCGACGCCCATGCCCACGCTTTCAACATGAGCGCTCAACGAACCCAACACCAAGAGAACCGCGCAAACCATTCCGGTGACAACGGGGTTGCGGCTAATCGCTGCTGTCAACGCAGCGACGACGGAAATCACGCCGTATGCCATGACCAGCAACGGAATACTGCACAACACCGCCTCCCCCACCATGGACGTTGTCGAAGCTCCCGCCCGAATGAGAGCGACGGGATACTCCGATCCACCCGCACCGTTCTTAATCACGGACACAACGACAGCGGGAACCATCGACACCAAAAGCAGCACCAAGCCAAGCAGGAGAGCCAGCGCAACAGCCGTCAGAAAACGCACATGCGCTGTTGCGGGGATCTGGAGAACCAGAAGGGAACGACACTGCAGGTGGGTGCACGCGAGCGATGTGACAACCACGGGCAACAGCAAAAATAAGGAGGGAAGCGCTGCCTGGAGATACGAAAGGAGGATTAATGGGGGCATCTTCGTACTTAACTCGTAAACCTTGGGGTCCGGCAAGCTCGCGATCGACTCAAGCAGAAGGGCGCGCGCCTCCGCACGAGAAGGAGTCTCCGGCTCGATTCCGATCGATTGCAGGAGAGTCGCATCTGCCGCGCCCAGCTCACCTCGAGCGCGCTCGTACGTCGCAAGGCTTCGAAACCCCTCCGCAGGCATAGGCGCGTACACGAAACCCGAAAGAGCATCCCGCATGTCTTCCAGGGCCGCTTTGCCCTCGACGTCCATATTCGCAGCGTTCTGCTCTAAATACCGATCTATTGAACGGAGCTCCCCATCCCTATACCGAACAGCGGAAACGTTATCAGCGTCAGGAAACATCTCGACCAGAGCCGGGGCCAGCATCGTCGTCGACATTGCAATCGCGCATACGGCGAGGGTAGGAGAACGCAGGAGCAGTTTCCCCATCGTTCTTACGTATGCAACGGCGGAGGCACAAGCGCTCGAACGAGTTGCCGTTCTCGATGCAGTGAAGGAACCTCTCTCAAGACAAATCGGGGATATCGGGCACGCGCAGCCGCTCTTTCCAGCAACGCAAAGCAGGCTAATTGCCAGCACCTCGATCCCGATTGCGCATACGAGGGCAATCGCGCCACGCTCGAAGCAAAGTCCAGGCAGATTCACTATCTGCGTTGTCGGGTACGGGCTATAGGCGCCGACGGTCAACTCAGTGTTCGCATACGTAAGGGGATTCAACAGGGCGAACTCACGTAAAGCGATGGATCTTCCGTAATACCCGGGAACCATCGTCACCCCCATCAGGGCACATACGAACACGATTCCAAGCGTAGGGTTACTGGCAATCTTCACGGCAAGGTGAACGACAAACGAGATGAACGCTGCCACCAAGAATTGCAAGATGGCCGTCTGCGCGAACACCAGCCAAGCCGGTTTGATAACCGGAGTCGCATATTGAATGTAGCCTATCGGATAGAACGGCGAGCCCGGGCCATTCTTCACAAGCGCGGCGATTATCCCTGGAAGATTGATGGCGAGGACGGCAAGCATTGCAAAAACACTCGCCCATACGCTCGATGCAACAAGTCTACCCAGCTCGCCCATCGGTGCCTGGATGATGAGCTTTTCACGTTTGTTAAGACGCGCGGCAAGGAACGAGACGGCAACGGCCGTTGCGACCCATAGCAAGTACTCCTTCGATCCGTCATAATAGGTGTACTCTCCATCCGATATCTGCAGAAACGGAAGTAGGGGAGAGAGCGGTGCCAAGATAAGACGTCCCGCGGCAAGAGGGTACAGAAGCGCGGGCATGCTCGATGAAGAGGTATAGACACCGTCCTCCCCCGCATTCACAAGCGCATCCGCATAGGATGCTGACAATTCCTGCTCAACACGGGTTATTCCCGACTCGAGGTATTCGACCCGTCCGTCGATGCCAGCCGCGCTCCTGAAGACGGGCAGAGCACAAAGAACCATCAACGCAACAACGACAACACAGAGCGACCTGGAGGAGAGAAGCGACCTAAAGATCGCCTTCGAGATTTTGAGCATATTCATCGCCAACCTTAACCTCATCCAGTCGGAACAGAAGGGCCGAACAAAATGCTCGGCCCTTCCTCGCATCTAGTAGGTGCTATAGACAAATTGCCATTTATCAGTTGTGCCAAGAACACCACAGGAGCACATTGCAGCGAGGCGGGATTCCCTATGATGCGCGGATCGGCGATAGCCATTTCGGTAGGAGATCGTCTTGTAAGAGATGTTGAACATCGAGATGCTGTGCCCGCTTACGCCGCGAGGACAGCTGTAGCTCCAGTAGGTATCGACGACGTCGTCCGTATACCCGAGGGGCTAAACGAGGGCACACTGGCTGCTCTCCTGGGAAGGAGGCATCGGGGTATCCGCAAAAGCGGGGGCTCCCGGCAGCAACAGACAAAGAGCGAGGCCGAGGAAAACCAAGAGCTTACACGACTTAACAGTACTGAACATAATCCTCTCCAATCTAGAGGGGTTTCGGTTGCAGCATGCTGTGATTACTTGCAGGCAAAGTCAATTTAACATAAACTGTTAAAAAGTAACCTGAGTTTTTTAAATTCTTCGGAGGTTATTATGAGTTCCGACAATCGCACTCCCCGGCTTCATTCCTTCCGCATCGCATGTGCGATAGCCTCTGCGACCCTTTGCGCCACCGCCATCGCACAAGTGGCGTTCTCCTTAAAGCCAGCAATCGAAGTGCTCGACAACCCTGTAATTGCAGACTCCCCCGCGTATCCAGCCCTTGCGATCTCGACATTGGTCCCTGCCGTCATCGGTATCGCTACGACCATCCTCAGCGCCGTTCTCGTGTGGACGATCAAGAGCGGAGACCCCTTCAAGAAAGGGTCTGCGACATGCTTGAAGGTGCTCGGCATTCTCTTCGTTGTTCAAGCTGCCACCAGCCTCTACGCCGGCTCACTCAAAACCTCCGTTTCGATGTTTGGCGGCGAGGGGGCCGTCGGCGCCCAAGAGATCGCTTCATCATTCGATTGGACCTCTCTGGTTCTCGGCATCGTCCTGTTCATGCTTTCCCAGCTCTTCTTGTACGCCCGAGAGCTGTACCTCGACTCCGACGAGATTGCGTAAGGAAACGCCATGCCCGTAATTGTTCGCCTCGACAAGATCATGGCCGAGCGAAAGATTTCCTCGAACGAACTTGCCGAAAGGATTGGAACCACGCCCGTGAACCTGTCCCGTATTAAAAAAGGGCATATTCGCGGCATTCGCTTCAACACACTCGAGCAGCTATGCCTCGCCCTTCGTTGCCAACCCGGAGACCTTCTCGAAGTCATGAGCGAAGAGGATGCCCGAAAGGAGTTCGGACTCGATTGGTCCGCCGAGGATTAGAGGGCGGTCGTACTCGCCCTGCACACGGGGATGCGAATCGGCGAGGTCTGCGGCCTTCGGTGGTGCGATGTGGATTTCGAGACGGGCCTGATCTCGATCAGACACTCGGTGGCGTACGCGAAGGGAATGGGTTCGTTCACCAAGGACACCAAGACCCATGACGCCAGGGGTATCCCCATCGACCCGGTCGGCCTACTCCCCTTCCTGAAGGAGACCCACGAGATCGACTGCGGAAAGCTGCGCTTGCGCGGCCTTACCGGTGCGGTCGAGATCGGGGACTGCTACATCCTGTCGGAGCCGGGCGCGACCTTCGCGACGACAAGCTATATCCGCAGGGCGTTCAAGACGTTCTCGGAGACCAACGGCCTCATGGGCACCAACGACGAGCTGATCACGTTCCACGGCCTTCGCCACACGTTCGCAACGCAGTGGATCCGCCAAGGCGGCGATATCAAGGCGCTCCAATCGATCCTCGGCCACAAGGACGCCATGGCGACGCTCAACGTCTACGCCGACATCGAGCCCATCTCCAAAATCCATAACATGCTGCGCGCCACGCCGTGCCTTTGGCGCGGGCACCTCGGGCCGAGGGTCGATCCGGGTCCCATGTTCCAACAGAGGATCCAGGAGTCCATCGAGACGCTCCAGGCGTTCGGCTACGGCATCACCGAGCCGGACGACCGAAATATCGCCATACGCGACGTGAAGACGAACAGTTGGCTCTAGCTCACCGAGTACGCGGCAGTGCTGGGCCCATCCCAACTGAGGTCACGGTGGTCCGATAGGGGCGCCGCCCGCGGCATGCGCCGCGGAGCGGTATCCCCTACCGAAGGGCGGGGATGCCCTCCGCTTCCAGTTCGGAATCAGCCGTCGGAGGCGTTCGGCTGACTGCGGGAACGGCCTGTCCGCTCAATGTGTTCGGCTGAGATCGGAAATCAACCCAACACGAGCCGGACACGCGCCAGACGGCTCTTCCCCGTGCGGCCTTCCCCCTTACGCTCATGTTGCAGGCATGTAACGCCGCAGCGAGCGCGCCTTTTTTGCGCCAGACAGGTACAATGATGAACACTGTACCGTAGCGGAGCGCCCCGCGCGCGCCGCAATCACGCGAAAGGGTTTCCCATGGCCGAGATCTCGTCCTCCCGTATCGTCATCACCGTCCTTGGCAAGAACCGCCCCGGCATCGTCGCCGGCGTCACCCGCGTTCTGGGCGAGGCCAACGTCGACATCCGCGACATCACGCAGTCCATTATCGAGGACATCTTCACCATGACCATGCTGGCCGACACCGCCGAGTCCAAGCTCGACTTTGCCGAGCTGCAGAAGGCCCTGGCCGAGGCCGGCGAGCTTTCGGGCGTCAACGTGTCCATCCAGCGCGAGGACGTCTTTAACTTTATGTACCGCCTGTAGCGAACAGGCTGCGTGGAGACGGCCCAACGTGCGCCCAGGCGCAACGTCACCACATGGCCCGGAGAGGAGCGCACATGGCCTACGACGCCAAGAAAATCTACTACCGCTTCGACGACCACCTGAGCCGTCTGGTCTTGGATTACGAAGCAAGCCGCCAGATTTCGTCTGAGAGCGAAAACCTCTACCACGGCCTGCCGACCGACCCTTATGACGAGGGCCTGTTTGTTGAGCACAATGTCAAGCGCGGCCTGCGCAATGCCGACGGCTCGGGCGTGGTCGCGGGCCTCACTCGCATCTCGGATGTGCACGGCTACAACAAGGTCGACGGAAAGGTCGTGCCCGATCAGGGCAAGCTCACGCTTCGCGGCTACAGCATCGAGGATCTGGTCAACAATGCCCAGGCCGAGAATCGCTACGGCTACGAGGAAGTCGCCTATCTGCTTATCACGGGTTCGCTGCCCAACAAGGAAGAGCTCGACGGCTTTTGCGAGCGCCTGGGCGCCTTTAGACACCTGAGTGACGAGTACGTTAAAGAGTTCCCTATGACCACGGTGTCGTCGAGCATCATGAACGTGCTCCAGCGCGCCGTACTGTTGCTCTACGCCTTCGATGCCGAACCAGACGTGATCACGCCCGAGCACGAAATCGACGTCGCCATTTCCATGCTCGCACGTCTCCCGCGCATCGCCGCCTTCGCACACATGGCCTCGGTCGCCAAGCTTCGCGGCTCCGAGGTTCACGTGCCGCACCCCACGCCCGGTCTCTCCACCGCCGAGACCATCCTACAGGTCTTGCGCGGTGGCATGGCGTTCACCCGCGACGAAGCCATGCTGCTCGACGTGATGCTCATGCTGCATGCCGAGCACGGCGGCGGCAACAACTCCACCTTCGCTTGCCGCGTGCTGTCGTCTTCGGCCACCGACCCGTATTCCGCCTACGCCGCGGCTATCGGCTCGCTCAAGGGCCCGCGCCACGGCGGTGCCAACGCCAAGGTCGTGTCCATGCACGAGGACATCCGCGCGCATGTCTCCAACTGGGAGGACGAGGACGAGGTCGCAGCCTACCTGGGCAAGATCCTCGACAAGCAGGCCTTCGACGGCACGGGCCTCATCTACGGTATGGGCCACGCCGTCTATACGCTCAGCGACCCGCGCGCCGAGGTCTGCCGCCGTTACGCGCGCACGCTTGCCGCCAAGAAGGACCTGGGCGATGAGTTCGCGCTCATCGAGCGCATCGAGCGCCTGGCACCCCAGGTCATGCGCGACCACGGCATGACCAAGCCCATCTGCGCCAACATCGACCTGTACACGGGCTTTATCTACAAGATGCTCGGCGTGCCCGAGACGCTTTTTACGCCGCTATTCGCCGTCGCCCGCATGGCCGGCTGGTCGGCACACCGCATGGAAGAGCTCTTCTGCGCGCACCGTATTATTCGCCCGGCCTATCGTCCGGTGATCGAGCCGCTGGAGTACAAGCCGCTCGCCGACCGCTAGGACGCGGACCGTTATAGAACTCGAGCGTGGCCAGGGACCCAAGCCCTCGGCCACGCTTTTTATGCCAGTAGAAAGGGCTGCATCAAATGATTGTGTTTTCCGATATGGATGGGACGCTGCTGACGAGCGATAAGCAAATGAGCGATGCCACCTGGGCGATGCTCGACGAGCTCGCACGTCGTGGCATCGAGTTTGTTCCCTGCACGGGACGTCCACTGTCGGGCATCTTTGAGCCCATTCTCGCCCATCCCGCCGTGCATTACGCGGTCTGTGCCAACGGCGCCAGCGTCTGGCAGCTCGACGAGGATACGCCCACCGACGCCTCGCGCGCCACGCGCATCTTGAGCCGTCCGCTCGACCGTGGCATTGCCCACCGCATCCATCGCATTGCCGCCGGCCACGATGTGACCTTCGATATCTTCGCGGATGGGCAGTGCTTCCTCCCCCGCTCGCTCTACACGCGCCTGGACGAATTCTGCGGCGGCGACCCCCACATCGCGGCTTCGCTCAAGCGCACACGAACGCCGATCGACATGAATATCGACAGCAAGATCGACGAGGTCGAGACGCTCGAACGCATCGCCATGTACTGGCACGACCCGGCCGATCGCGATGCCATCGCGGCGGTGCTCGACACGCTCGGAGGCATTGAGGTCACGCGTTCTTACGCCATGAATATCGAAGTCATGGGTGAAGGCGCCACCAAGGGTACGGCCCTCACGTGGCTATGCGAGCACCTGGGCGAGCGTCTCGCCAACGCCTGGGCGTTCGGCGACAACATCAACGACATCCCCATGCTGCAGGCAGCGGGCCATGGCATGGCCATGATCAACGCCGAGCCCGAAGATCGCGAGGCCGCCGACGCCATCACCGAATACGACAACGACCACGACGGCGTCGCCCGCACCATCATGGCCGCCCTCGCCTAGTCATTGGTCAGTCATTGGGGACGTTCTTAAACGACTAGTCACTGGGGACACTCTTCGCAAAAAGCTGCAAGGACTGTCCCCCACTGTCGGCAGAAAAGGAACGTCCCCATCTGCCGGATTAGGAGAGACTCTCCAGCACGCGACGGAGCTCCTGCTGGACGGCGTGGTCGCGGTTACAACCCACCACGCGATCGGCCACCGCCTTAAGCGCGGGGCGCGCGTTTTCCATCGCGCAGCCCGTGCCGACAAAGCGAATGATCTCGTAGTCGTTCATCGAGTCGCCAAACGCCATGACCTCGTCGCGACCAATGCCGTAATGCTCCGCGAGCTGCGCGATACCCGAGGCCTTCGACACACCGGGCTGCATGGCATCGATCCACGCGTTGCCCGAAGGCGCAAAAGTAAAGAGCTGACCAAGTTCGCGCTGTAGCACGTACGCACTGTCCATAACCGCACTGTCGTCGCAAAAGATACTCGCTTTGATGATATTTACGCTGGGATCGGGCAGCTCCCAAATACGCTCGGCATTGGGAAGGTCCTTATCGACCTCACGCACGAACTTGCACTCGTCATCGAGCAGGAAGGACTTGGTTCGGTCAAAGAGCGCAAGATGCAGATTGGGAAACGTCCTGACGGCTTGGGCGAGCCTTCGAATCGCCAGGTGGGAATACACCTCACGGTCTACCATCTTACCGTCGGCGTAGACTTGGGCGCCGTTAGCGGCGACAAAGTCCATCTTGTCGCGAACGGGCGCAAAGAACTCGCACAGGCGATCGTAGCGACGACCTGACGATGCGGCGAAATGCACGCCATGCTCGTGTAGCGCCAGAATCAGTTCGTAGGTCTCGGGAGGCACCTGGCCGTTTTCGTCAAGCAGTGTGCCGTCCATATCGGATGCAATCAGTTTAAACATAGAAAAGCTCCCTTCGGGCTTGTTGGAATCGAACGTGTATCCGATTCCAACGTACCCAAAGGGAGCTCAAATAAGACTCCGCGGGCGTAAACGTTACATAGACCTGGCAAATAGCTCACGCGTGCCAGAGAGCCCACGACCGCGGCGGCAGGCGACACACGGAAGAGTGTCCCCAACGACTAGTCGTTTAAGAACGTCCCCGATGACTAGTCGGCGTAGGTGAAGGTGGTGACGTCGAACATGCCCTCGGGGCGGATGCGGAGCGTCGGGATCACCGGCAGGGGCAGGAAGATGATGCCCATGATGGGGTCGAGCGGCGGCTCGATGCCCATGGCGCGCGCCTTGACCATAAAGTCGTCGTGCTGCGCGGCGACATCCTCGGCCGTGCCCTCGCTCATCAGGCCACCGAGCGCCAGCGGGATGCGCGCTACGACCTCACCATCGCGTACCAGCACGTGGCCGCCCTGGCCAACAGCCTCGACGGCAGCCATCATGTCGGCCGCGTTGTCGCCCACCACGCACACGTTGTGCGAATCGTGGCCAATCGTCGAGGCGATGGCACCGCCCGTGATGGTAAAGCCGCGCACCCAGCCGCGACCAATGTGCTTGCCAACGAGACCCAGGCCCGCAGGACCATCACCGTCGGCGCCCTCGGCCTGCAGTGACACGCCGCGGCCGTGGCGCTCGATCAGCATAATGCGGCGCAGGCCCTCGGCGCTCTCGGGGCGAGCCATGCCCGTGATGGCCTTACCCGGCACCACGTCAATCACGGCCTCGCCCGGCTTAAAGGCATAGTCAAACACGTCGAGCGAAAGCTTCGGCAGCTTAACGGAGGCGCGCAGCTCATCGGCAAGGGCCGCAACCTCGGCCATCTCGGGTGCGATCTCGCCCACAAAGGTGCCGTCCTGCGCCACCAGAGCACCGGCGGCATATACGCGATGCGGAGCCTTGGCAAACGTCAGGTCATTGAGCAACAGCAGGTCGGCGCGTTTGCCCGGGGCGATCGCGCCACGGAGCTCATGCGGGTCGCGACAGCCGTGGTCCAGGCCAAATGCCTCAGCCGTGGAAAGGGACGCCATGGAGATGGCGACCACCGGGTCGATGCCGGCCTCGATGGCCACGCGGCAGGCATTGTCGATCATGCCGGTCGAAAGAGCATCGGAGGGAGCGCGGTCGTCGGTCGCAAAGCAGCAGCGGCGGGCGCGGGCAGGGTTCTCCAGCAGCATCGGAGACAAATTGGCCAGGTCGTGGCTGCACGTGCCCTCACGCAGCATCACATACATGCCGCGGGACAGCTTGTCGAGCGCCTCCTCGGGAATCGTCGACTCGTGGTCGGCGATAATGCCCGCTGCGGCATAGGCGTTGAGGTCCATACCGGCAACGAGCGGCGCGTGGCCGTCAACCTGCTTGGACGGCGTCTGGTTGGCAGCATCGATGCGGGCACAGGTCTCGGGGTCGGCCATAAAGACGCCCGGCAGGTTCATCATTTCGCCCAAACCAAAGACATCGCCCGGATGCTCGGCAAAAAACGCCTGCATGTCAGCGGCGGTAATCACAGCGCCCGCTTGCTCGTCGGGCAGTGCGGGCACGCACGAAGGCATCATGTACTTGATGGAGATGGGCGCACGACGACCATCCTCGATCATAAAGCGCAGGCCGTCGAGACCGGCAACATTGGCAATCTCGTGGCTGTCGGCAATGGCGGTGGTAGTACCGCGCGTCGCGGCCATGCGAGCATACTCGGCGGGACGGATGTTCGAGGACTCAATGTGCAGATGCCCGTCAATAAAACCGGGAGCGAGATAGCGACCCTGGCAGTCGACGACTTCAGTTGCCTCGTAGGTGCCAGCGGCATCGTCGCGACCATCGTAGAGCACGCCGACGATCACACCGTCCTTGACGGCAACGCTACCGGGCGCCACACGCTGGCCATACACGTCGACGATCTGCGCATTGGTAAACAGCGTGTCGACGGGCACGCGGCCCTCGGCGGCCTCGATCACAGACCTCATGACCTCAACGGACATACATTCTCCTTTAACCGTAGAAAACAGCTGCGGAGCGGACAGGCCTTCACCGCAGCAAGACAATAGCCATTGTATGCCCAAACGATGGGTCGGGAATACACCCCCTCCGCTTAACGGCACACGCCGCTTGGCGCAATGGGGACAGGTTGCTTTGTACCAATGACAAGGAGTGTCCCAAAGTGCCGACACAAAAGGAACGTCCCCAAGTGCCGCAAAATGATGAGAGTGGATAATCTCCCACTTTGAACCCCCAAGCAGGCCAAAAACGGAAGATTATCCACTCTCATTCTGTGGGCACTCATTTAAGTCTGTCCCCAATGAGTGCACCTAACTGCCACCTACAACAACGGAAGCGCCGATGTCTTGGCAACGACAGACACTATGACCCAATCCGAGGGCACTAAAAAGAT